>DFGT01000002.1:107999-146335 GCA_002371265.1 Bacteroidales bacterium UBA3743
ACCAACTGAGCTATTTCCGCAGTATGTTAAAGAACGCTGTTCCTTTTTTGCGAGTGCAAAGGTAGTCTAATTTTTGTTTCTCACAAACTTTTATAGAGGTTTTTTGCCCGCCTTTCTTCCTTTTTTTTGCAAAATGCTGATTTTTCCACACTTTTCTATTATTTTTGCAGATAATTATAATCCTTGTTTTATATTTGCCTATAAAACTAACCGGTAATGGACATGAGTACTGAAAAAGATAAACCTATGAATCCAGACAAACAAAAGAAAATTGACTACCGTTATATACGGATGGCTAGAATATGGGCGGAAAACTCATATTGCAAACGTCGTCAGGTGGGGGCTCTTCTTGTGAAGGACAAAACTATCATCTCTGATGGTTATAATGGTACTCCTTCTGGGTTCCCTAATGTCTGTGAGGATGACAACGATACTACTTTCCCTTACGTGCTCCACGCTGAGGCTAACGCAATCGCCAAAGTTGCCCAAAGCAACAACAGCAGCGACGGCGCTACTCTCTATGTCACTGCGTCGCCTTGCATCGAGTGCGCCAAACTGATTATCCAGGCCGGAATCAAACGCGTCGTCTATTCGGAAAAGTACCGTCTCACCGATGGTATCGACCTTTTGGAGCGTGCCGGTGTGAAAGTGGAATTCCTCAATGAGCAGGATTATAAAAATGAATAACCTAACAATAATATGAACGATAAACTGAAACAGGCTATCCTGCCTGTCATACTTGGTGTCTTCACTGCGGCAGCTTTCATCCTTGGCACTAAATTCGGAGAAAACCGTGTGCTCACGGAAGAGGGTATTATGCAGTCCCCACGTAAAATGTTTGAGGGTGAGGATGATGTGATCGCGGCAAGAAAAATGTCTGATGTGCTTCACTATGTGTCGCGTATGTATGTCGACACTGTCAACATGTCGGATCTTGTCGACCGTGTGATTCCTCAACTTACCGAGACACTCGACCCTCACACTGCTTATATCAAGGCGGAGGATCTCCAGATCACTAACGATGAGCTGGCAAGCAGTTTCTTCGGCATCGGTGTGCAGTTCAACCTTCGCAATGATACTGTCAATGTGGTGCAGGTGATCTCTGGCGGACCGTCTGAAAAGGCCGGACTACGAGCTGGAGATAAAATCATCGCTGTCGACGACAGTGTTTTCGTCGGTCCTAAATTGAATAATGAGGTTGTGGTGAAGACGTTGCGCGGTCCGAAAGACACTCACGTCAAACTTGGCATCAAGCGTGCTGGCGTGGCTGAGACTCTCAGCTATGAGGTGATCCGTGGTGAGGTGGCACAGGAGACTGTCGACGCTTTCTATATGGCTGACGATCAGACGGGTTATGTCAAGGTGGACCGTTTCGGAGAAAAGACTCATGCGGAGTTTTATGAGGCTCTGCTTACTCTTCAGGCTGAGGGAGCAAGACGTTTCATTGTCGACTTGCGTAACAATGGAGGCGGATTCCTTCCTGTGGCAGGCGAGATGCTCAACTTCCTTCTTGACGAGGGCGACACTATCGTCTACACTTGTGGACGTGGCGAGACACGTGCAAACGCTGGCGAGGTGCTGATGTCGAGAGGTGCTCCGGTCATTTCCGCTCCGATTGTGGTGCTTATCAATGAGAATTCAGCTTCCGCAAGTGAGATCTTCGCCGGTGCTATCCAGGACAACGACAGAGGCGTCATCGTGGGAAGCCGTTCATTCGGCAAGGGACTTGTGCAGCAGCAGATCCCAATCTCAGGTGGAGCGGCATTGCGTCTTACTATAGCAAGATACTACACTCCTTCGGGAAGATGTGTGCAGAAATATTATGGTCAGGATTATGATTATCGCGCGGAGACGGCAATGCGTTATGAGCATGGCGAGATGACCAATGCCGACAGTATGAAGAAGGCTGCGGAGAAAGACAGCATGGTCTACAAGACTTGCAAACTCGGCCGTACCGTCTACGGAGGCGGTGGAATCATGCCGGATATCTTTGTGCCGCTCGACACTAATATGTCGCCATTCGCAAGAAAAGTGCTTTTGAGCGATTTGGTGTATGAGTTCTCATTTAAATATGCAGAAAATCATCCGTCGGAGATAGAGGCATATAAGAGCAATGGTGATTATAAGATGACATACAAGAATCTGATGCACGACAGTGTCTACCGTGAATTCCTTGCGTATGCGAAGAGAGAGAAAAATTTCTCGCCTGCCGACAGGGAGCCAGCGTCGACACAGAAGAAGATCATGCGTCTGCTTGTTTCTTATCTGATTCGTTCAATCCACGGATCCGACAACCATCACCAGCGTCCGTTCTATTGGGCGTATAATTTGGAGGACGATGCATTCCGTGAAGCTTTGAAAGCATTCACAAGCAAAGAGATGAAGGAGATTTTGGAGAGATAAAAATGGAGACGGTGGAGAAAAATTCCGCAAAAGCATGGGTTTTGGCGGCGCGTCCGAAGACATTGGCTGCCGCTGTTGTGCCGGTGTTGGTCGGCTCAGCCTTGAGTGTGTTTTTGGGAGACGGCACGGCGTTTGATTGGCGAAAATTCACAATCTGCTTTTTATTCGCGTCGCTGATGCAGATAGCCGCAAACCTTATCAATGATCTTTTTGATTTTCTGAAGGGTAGCGACGGGAAGGATCGTCTTGGTCCGGAAAGGGCGATGGCTCAGGGCTGGATCACGAAGAATGCGATGTATATGGGTATTGCGATTGTGGTGGGGCTGGCAGCTGTGTGCGGATTGATGATGCTTCCCATTATAGAGGAAACGCAGGTGACGACGATGATAGGAGTGGGCATATTCTGCATTTTCTTCGCCTATTTCTACACCTCCGGACCATTTCCGCTCTCATACAACGGGCTTGGCGACGTTGCAGTAGTAGGATTTTTCGGAGTTGTCGCCACATGCTTCACATGCTATTGCCAGGCACCGGGTTGCTTTTCTGATCCACGATGTATAGTGGCAGGAGTGGCGACGGGATTGGCAATCAACGCGTTGCTGGTGGTCAACAACTACCGTGACCGAGAGACGGATGCCGCGGATGGCAAACGCACACTGATAGTGAAGTTTGGCGAAAGATTTGGAGAACAGTTGTATTTGTGGTGTGGATTGGGAGCTGTAGTGATGATGTGCTACGTCTTCAAGGACAATCTGCCTCTTGCATTCTTTTATATACCATATATAATATTGCATTTGATGTCGTATGTCAAGCTGGCGAGAATCAAGAGAGGCAAAGCACTCAATCAGCTGATAGGGGAGAGCTCACGCAATATGATGGTGTTTGCCATTGCGACGGTAGTGGCGATGGTGATGTAGTTGGAATTCAAAATTCTAAATGCTAAATTCAAAATTAGTTTATCGGTTATCGTCTATCGTTTATCGTAATTAATGTATTTTAGAGAATTCGGAAAAATCATACAACAATTTAATGGGAAAAATATTGAAAATTTTATATACGGTTGTATTATACACTGTATTATTTACGGGAGAAATGGCGGCAATTTACTATTTATCTGATAAAATTCCATTTTTAAGTGCGGTGGTATTTGGTCTGAGTTTTTTTGTATGGAGGAATCTCACCCCACATGTCGCTAATAGCGACCCGGCTGGCAACGGAATGGAACAAGGATTTTTGTTTTTGTTCAATATTGTCATATCACTTGTGTTCATGATTATATACTATCTTTTGATTAAGTTTTTTCCTGAACAGGTTTATCCATGGATCATTTTTTTTGTCGCGATTGTCTTTTTGATTGAGATTTGGCTTTTTGTGATAGGTGTTCAAGAAGAAGAAAAACACGAGGAATGGCGAAGAAATCATGGTATGTAGTAGAAAGTAGAGTCCGAGTTTAGATTTTTTTTAATATGTATAGCAAGAGATTTTTGATTAATATTTTAGTCGCATTACTTCCATTAGCATTGAATGCGAAGACGTCAAGAGATAGTGTTTGTATGGAGGCGACTCTAAACACGTATTCTATTAATTTTGACAAGGTGGTGCCTGTGGTAGAACAGTATATCAACGAAAACTCATTGTTGATCAACTCGAAAACACAGAACTATGAGCAGGTTTATTATAATGTGGTGATGACAGAAGCCCAGTACAACGCCATAAAACAGCAATTGGAAGGGTGGAAATGTGCGGTTTTGAACTCTACAGAGACGACGAAGAATCTCTCGCGTGAAATAGAGAACCAATCTGTTTCTATAGAGCGACTGAAGTCTGACATTAAAGAGCTGGAGACAAGAATAGCCAAAGTCAAGAACGACTCCATAGCTGAGGAGTTGGAAAGTGAACTTTACGATAAACGTGAGTCGTTGAGAAAGAAAAACAGGAATTTAAGTGAAGGATTTGCTTCTATCGGCACCGTCAACCTGAATTTTTATCTTATGCGAGACGAGACATCACCAAGGCAGACGAAGGTCCGTTTTGTGAATATGCCTGGATTTGAGTACAGTATCCTGATGATAAGCAATCCGAAACCAGGCTTCTCTGCCAGCTACTATAACGGATATAATTTGAAATATCTCTTCACAAGAGGCAAGACATTTGTAAATGTTGGTGTTTTTAAGGCAAAGGATGTGGCTGCGACAGACACCACTACGCTTACAGATGCCTTCAACATCAGTTTCGGACAGGATTTCTACTCCCGTCATTTCGGACGAGGAGCAAGAAAATGCTTTAACATGTATTCCGGATACAATGTCGGATTCATGGCGTTCAGAGGAGAGACGACGTCGACAAAGACTATATATGTAAGTCCGACGGTGGGAGTGGAGCTGTTTAAGAACCGTTTTGTGCTATGGGATTTGCGAGGCAGCTACTACCTGCCTTTCAAGCACAACTATGATTTGCGAGGCTGGCAATTCTCCACGTCGTTCAATGTGGCGTTTTAAGAAATGCTGAATTATAAATGTGAAATGCAAAATTCGTGATTTGTCCATCGATTCAGTAATTAAGTCCGAAAGCCCACAATGGAATGATGTTGGCAAATCCATATTCAATGTCATCCTTCACAACAAATCCCTTTTCTACAGATTCGATTTGTTTTTGCCCCTTCTTTTTTCCTCCTATTTCGAATGACATGTCATCTATCTTGAAATCGGTAACGGAAGAACTTATTACAGATTGCCGTACTCTCATCTGATTCATAAAGAAGGTTTCTCTTACATTTCCGATATTGGCAGTATTGGGAGTGAGTGCATATATAATATTGGTATTGTCCAAGTAGATTTTTTCTACTTTTCCTAAACCTCTGATGCCTCCTGTCTCATCACGTAATTGAGAAATCAATCCTGCCTTTTCCATATATATAAGGTATTCTGGAATATTATTTCGACTTGATCCAGTTAAGTCGGCTAATTTTTGTATTACAGGTTTGAAAGGGACACTTTCTGATATGATCATCAAAAGGTGTTTCAATTTTCTGCAGACAGAGATATTCATTTTGGCATATTGAGGAATATCAACTTCCATAGTTTGGTTGATTACTTGATATAATATCATTTTGTATTCCTTCTCGTCTTTCCCAAAAGGGTAATATCCGCGTCGCAAATAATCTTGGAAGTAGACGAGAGGATGCTGGATATTGGGAATGGCAGCTTTATTGTTAACGATATCATGTAAAGAGTAAGTGGGTACATCTATGTTGTGAAACAATTTCAAATATTCTCTGAAAGAAAGACCTTGCATTTCGTACATAGGTACTCGTCTGCTTAAATCAGCGAGACCTTGGTAAATGTCAAGAATGGAAGATCCGGAAACTATTAGTTGGAGATCACTATAACTATCATATATTTGTTTCAGTTCTCGTGACCATCCTTCATATTTGTGGATTTCATCAATGATTAAATGTTTCCCTCCCAATTTCACAAATTTATCCGCTAATTCTACAAGTGAATTAGAAGAGAAATATAGATGATCTGCAGAGACGTATAGTGTATCAGCAGTATTAAGATTTTTTTTGATGTGTTGGAGCAGCAAAGTAGATTTGCCGACACCGTGTGGCCCGATAAGACCGAAAGCTCTTCCTTCCCAATTGATATCCGCATATTTATATCGTACGAACTCATTTGGAGTTTCATCTAGTTTTCTGTTGAAAAATTCGTATAGACGTTCCATATTCTCTATTTTTTTGACAAAATTAGCTCAGTTGCACGAAAAAAATGCAGAAAACGGCAAAAACTGCACGAAAAAAATGCAAATTTCACGCAAAACAGCACAAAAAGAATGCAATTATGCTTTTTTGAATGGCTACGACGGTGGAATTTGATATGTTAACGTGAGTTCGACGAGAGAGTCAGGCGGTTATCAACTTCGCGATAGACATGGATACATGGTTTCTTCGGGAAAAAGCAGTACGCGGCAATAGCCCCAGCATATTAACGACAAAGTTCTCAAAAGGCTTTCTGTCGTCCACGTCGCCAGGAGTGAACATGAAGTTCAAGATCTCACCTTTTTCGTTGCAAATGAGGTGTAGTTTGAATCCATAGAACCATCCCATCGAACATTTGCCTCTTGCTGCTATCCCCTTGAAAACCTTATGGATATGAATCCTTTGTTGCGGCACACCCTCAATGGGGTGATGTCCACAAAGGTTATTCCCGTGCATTTGCCAAGCAGTACCTTTTTGATGAAAAGTGTCAGCGGAATGGCCGCATTTTTCTGTATCTCGACAAACCTTGTGTATGAGACAGTGTTTGGAAACAGATGCTTGTACTTTTTGCATATGCAGTCTATATAGAAATGTTTCAGGCATCTGTTGTTTGACGAATGAAACATAATCATTATCACAATTATTTCAGCGACATTCATTCTGCTGTCACGGTGATATCTCCTTTTTGAAGAATTGGACGAATCGATTGAATGTTTTTTTGTCAGTTCGTCAAAAAGGTTGCAGAAATCGTCGGCCAAACAGAAAATTTCGGTATTTTTGTCTTCAGGAATCATGGCGTTGTTTTTCGTTAGTTTTGTTTTTTGCACTTTAAAATTACGAAAAATAACGCTATTTTTCAAATAATCAACTAGTTAAAATTCATCGAACTCACGTTAAATAACGACTTTAATGAAACCCTCATTTTTAATCCTTTTAGCAGGCATTCCTTTTGCGATTGCGGCACAGTCCGTAAACAGTACCTCGGCAGAGAACACTCAAAGCGGAATATCAATATCTCATATAATAGGACAGACCGTTGTGGCAGAATCAGAGAATGGGATGTTGTCCACAGGCTCTGCTTCTTCATATTTAATATCAGCAATAACGGGAAATGACCTATTGGATGTCTCATTAGTAGAAATAGATATTTATCCTAATCCAACGAAAGACATTCTTGTATTAAAAACAGGAAAACTAGACGAACCCAGCTATAAGATAACGGGCATGGACGGAAAATCATTCGGTACAGGAACAGCAACTGAGAAAGAGTCAAAAATCAATTTGTCGACTCTACCATCAGGAACGTATTTACTTTCTGTATATAACAAAGAATCAGTAAAAAAAACATTCAAAATCATAAAAAAATAATAGTATAACATTATGAAAAGAATATTAACGATTATCACTCTATTTTTCGTGAGTTCACTATTTTTATTAGCTCAAGTTCCACAAAAACTTTCGTACCAAGCTGTTATTAGAAGTGCTGCTGGTACATTAGTGACGGAAGAATACCTTGAAGTTGAGATTTCGATTCTTCAACAATCGGAAAATGGATCTACTATTTCCCCCCTATATACAGAAATACATACCGTAAAGACAACAAGCAACGGCATCATCAACTTGGAAATCGGCACAGGCAAGACTCTTAACGACTTTTCAAAGATTGATTGGAGCAAAGGTCCTTACTTTATTCAATCCAGCACAGAAGTTGATGGAAAAAGCGTAATGGTAAACTCTCAACTACTTAGTGTTCCGTATGCTTTGTACTCAGAGAAAGCCAAATATGCGGAATCCTTTGATGAAGCAACATTACAGAAAATTATCGACGCGAGAGTTAAAGCAATTGTCGGAAATATGAACAACGGAGAGAATCAAGATGATGGAAAATTGCCGGGAAGATTTAGTGTTTCATCATCAAAATCTGTTAGATTCTCCAAAGGAAATCTTCAATATCAGGCAAGCTCCAACACCTGGAAATTTGCAGAAAATCAATTTGATACTATGGAAGAAAACAACCTGCATGCTTCAGAAACTTATACAGGTTGGATTGATTTGTTCGGATGGGGGACATCCGGATATAATGATAAATTTCCTTGGATGGCATCAATAACTGATACCGATTATGGCAATGGGTTCAATGACATTACAGGTTCTGAATACGACTGGGGAATTTATAATGCTATCTCTAATGGAGGAAACCAACAAGGAATCTGGCATCTTTTAACAAGGAGTGAATGGTCTTATATTCTTTCCTCTAGAAAAAATGCCTCAAATTTAAAATCAAATGCAACAGTATGCGGTGTAAAAGGTTACATCATATTGCCAGATGAATTTGAGTTACCTGAAGCATTAACATTTTCACCAACTACAGATTACACAACAAATACATATGGAGCAAAAGATTGGGAGAAAATGGAAAACGCAGGCGCAGTGTTTTTGCCAAATGTAAAATATAAATATTCTCTGTCATCGAAAGTTCAACTTTCAGGTAATTCTAGTCTTTATTATTGGACATCTTCATGCTCATCTCCTATCGAAGCACAAACTGCTTTTGGGTCTTATTACGAACGTCATAATGGGCTTGCGGTTCGTTTAGTTACAGAATAAAATAACGTCAATTCGACGAATTTAAAAATAGGAGAAAATGACAGTTGAAGTGTCATAAACGAGGATTGTTAAGGGCCCATGTTTGATTGATATTGGCCCTAAACCTTCCCCACGTGCGAGCCGTAGGCGAGCACAAAAAATTAATAAAACCACAGAGAATTAAAGTTTACAGAGAAAAGCTACGCTTTTATATGAGAAAAAGAGATGAGAATCCAATCAGAAAGTGGAATATGATCAGCAGATTACAATTCATCGAACTCACGTTATGTTAGCAATTTGTTTTCTTGGTTACAAACAGCGGGTAGGTTTGAAACTTGCCCCTATATGTTGAGGATTTTCCAAGCATCAAAATGCTGTTTTCAGTTTGTACAATTTTTAAGACTCATATTAAATAACGTGATTCGACGAAAAGTTGGGGTGTCATAACTGAGGATTGTTAAGGGCCCATGTTTGATTGATATTGGCCCTAACCCCTTCCTTAGTGCGAGCCGTAGGCGAGCACACAGAATTAATAAAACCATAGAGATGCAAAGTTCACAGAGAATGGGTACGCCTTTTTATGAGAAAAAGGTGTAAGAATTCAATCAGAAAGTGAAAAGCCTTTCTTTTTATGATTGCTCGTTATTGCGAATTTGCTGATTACAAATTGTCGGACTCATATTAATATAACGTAAGTTCGATGAATTCTATTATATTTATTTTAGTGTTTCCCCATGTCCCTGTTTTCTCCGTTGGGGAGTTTTCCCGCACACACTTGTTTGTGGGTTTTCCAAGTGTATGATATTATAGATGACACTGTTTTCTGTTTGATCATTATTCCTATTGCGGGCAGATTTGAAAACCTGTTTGCTATCTGAGTGATTCGTCAGAAAGACGCTGCCGAGCAAAGCGAGAATAACCCGTGACAATGTCTCGGGAAGTGCAGCAATGCCATAAAATTTTGCATGAAAGGCAATACAATAGAAATTGCTTTAACGTCTTGTTTCCTCAAAAATGTAGATTTTCTCTTCAATCTCTATGTCTCTGTATTTATATGTGCTCGCCTTCGGCTAGCCTTTTGGGAGGGGAAGGAAGGGCGTTCCGCCCTTTGGAATCCTCATTTATGACACTCCAACTATCTTTTTGATTTCGCCGAATTGACGTTAATATATATGGGTAATTAACAAATGGTGCCCCCACGTCGAGGAAAAAATCAACAAAAAGACATGCGAATTCTCATTTTGCATATCTCATTTTTAATTTATTTTTATGTTATGCAATATATTTTTGGATGAAAGAAAAAAGAGACGTGAAAAAACTAAGGAAAGAGAGTGAAAAACCTAAATCTTTGAAATGTTGATAAATAACGACTTTTTTTCTCGATTTTTGTTTGCCATGTAAAAATATATGACTATTTTTGCATTCTAAATGATAGAATATCAGTAAAAATTTAAAAAGTAAAAACAAAAATGCCTACTATTCAACAGTTAGTTAGAAAAGGAAGAGCTAGTCTTGAAGACAAGAGTAAGTCTCCTGCGTTGGATTCATGTCCACAGAGAAGAGGTGTTTGCATGCGTGTTTATACAACAACACCAAAGAAGCCTAACTCTGCAATGCGTAAGGTGGCGCGTGTGAGATTGACAAACCAGAAGGAGGTTAACGCCTACATCCCAGGAGAAGGCCACAACCTACAGGAGCACTCAATCGTGATGGTACGTGGAGGTCGTGTTAAGGACCTACCAGGTGTACGTTACCACATCGTTCGCGGTACATTGGATACTGCAGGAGTAAACGGACGTACTCAGAGACGTTCAAAGTATGGAGCTAAGCGTCCAAAGCCAGGACAGGCAGCACCAGCAAAGGGTAAGAAGTAATTTCGGACTTACCGACTAGCAAAATTCTTTTTAAGTAAAAAACAGAACTAAGTTTTAGTTTTACTGGTAGCGTGATGAGGGTTGAGTAAATGGCCAAGAGGGGCCGTTGAAGCGACAGAAGCAACCAAGACAAAAACGATTTAAGAAAATGAGAAAAGCAAAACCTAAAAAGAGGATCATTTTGCCAGATCCAATTTTTAACGAAGTAATGGTAACACGTTTTGTTAACCATTTGATGTACGACGGTAAGAAGAGTACAGCATTCAGTATTTTCTACTCAGCGTTGGAGAATGTTAAGAGCAAGCTTCCAAACGAGGAGAAGGAGCCACTAGAGATCTGGAAGAAGGCTCTAGAGAATGTAGCTCCACAGGTAGAGGTTAAGTCTCGCCGTGTAGGTGGTGCAACATTCCAGGTGCCAACAGAGATTCGTCCAGAGAGAAAAGAGTCTATCTCAATGAAGAACCTTATCATCTTTGCTCGTAAGAGAGCAGGCCGTTCAATGGCAGATAAGTTGGCTGCAGAGATCGCAGACGCATACAACAACCAGGGTGGAGCGTTTAAGAGAAAGGCAGATATGCACAAGATGGCTGAGGCAAACCGTGCATTCGCTCACTTCAGATTCTAATCAATCTAGTTTTAACACTTCAACAATTTAGGAAAAATGGCAAAAGCAGATTTGCATTATACGAGAAATATCGGTATCATGGCTCACATCGATGCTGGTAAGACTACAACATCAGAGCGTATTTTGTTCTACACTGGTCTTACACACAAAATCGGTGAGGTGCACGATGGTGCAGCTACAATGGACTGGATGGTTCAGGAGCAGGAGCGTGGTATCACTATTACATCAGCTGCTACAACAACATACTGGAAGTACAACGACAAGAAGTACAAGATCAACTTGATTGATACTCCAGGACACGTTGACTTTACAGTAGAGGTAGAGCGTTCACTTCGTATCCTTGACGGTGCAGTGGCAGCTTTCTGTGCTGTAGGTGGTGTAGAGCCACAGTCTGAGACTGTATGGCGTCAGGCTGACAAGTACAATGTTCCTCGTATCTGCTACGTTAACAAGATGGACCGTTCCGGAGCAAACTTCTTCGATGTAGTTGCTCAGGTTAAGGAGGTACTAGGAGCTAACCCATGTCCTATCCAGATTCCAATCGGAGCTGAGGAGACATTCAAGGGTGTTGTCGACCTAGTAAAGATGAAGGCTATCGTTTGGCATGATGAGACAATGGGAGCTGCATACGATGTAGAGGATATCCCAGCTGATCTTGTAGACGAGGCAAACGAGTGGAGAGAGAAGATGCTTGAGGCTATCTCTGATTGCGACGACGCTATCATGGAGAAGTTCCTTGAGGGTGATCTAGACTCAATCACAGAGGATGAGATCAAGGCTGCTATCCGTAAGGGTACACTAGCCATGAAGATCTTCCCTATGGTATGTGGATCTTCATTCAAGAACAAGGGTGTGCAGACAATGCTTGACGCAGTTTGTGCGTACCTTCCAAGCCCACTTGACACTCCAGAGATCATCGGTTCTGAGGTAGGAAACGAAGAGGTTAAGATCGTTCGTCACCCAGACGAGGACGAGCCACTTTGTGCTCTTGCATTTAAGATCGCTACAGACCCATACGTAGGTCGTCTATGCTTCTTCAGAGTATACTCTGGTAAGCTAGAGGCTGGTTCATATATCTTCAACACACGTTCAGGAAAGAAGGAGCGTATCTCACGTTTGTTCCAGATGCACTCTAACCACCAGAACCCAGTTGAGGTTGTAGCCGCTGGAGATATAGGTGCAGGTGTAGGATTCAAGGATATCCGTACTGGAGATACACTATGTGGAGAGGACGAAAAGTCGCACATGGTACTTGAGTCAATCGAGTTCCCAGATCCAGTTATCGGTATCGCAGTAGAGCCTAAGTCACAGGCTGATATCGACAAGCTAGGTATCGGACTTGCAAAACTTGCAGAAGAGGACCCAACATTTACTGTAAAGACAGACGAGCAGTCAGGTCAGACAGTTATCTCAGGTATGGGTGAGCTTCACCTTGATATCATCATCGACCGTCTACGTCGTGAGTTCAAGGTAGAGTGTAACCAGGGTCGCCCACAGGTTAACTACAAGGAGGCAATCACTCAGACAGTTGACCACAGAGAGGTATACAAGAAGCAGTCAGGAGGACGTGGTAAGTTCGCTGATATCGTGGTTAAGGTTGGACCAGTTGATCCAGACTTCCAGGGTTCACTTCAGTTCGAGGATATCGTTAAGGGAGGTAACATTCCTAAGGAGTTTATCCCATCTATCCAGAAGGGCTTCCAGGCATCAATGAAGAACGGTGTGTTGGCAGGCTTCCCAGTAGACCAGTTGAAGGTAGTTGTAGTTGATGGATCATACCACCCAGTAGACTCAGACCAGTTGTCATTCGAAATCGCAGCCAACCTAGCATTCAAAGCAGCATGTGCAAAGGCACGTCCAGTATTGATGGAGCCAATCATGAAGCTAGAGGTTGTGACACCAGAGGAGAACATGGGAGATGTTATCGGCGACCTTAACAAGCGTCGTGGACAGGTAGAAGGAATGGAGACAAGCCGTTCAGGAGCTAGAATCGTGAAGGCAAAAGTTCCATTGTCAGAAATGTTCGGATACGTAACATCGTTGCGTACAATCACATCAGGTCGTGCAACTTCATCAATGGAGTTCTCACACTATGCAGAGGTATCTACAGCAATTGCAAAGCAGGTAGTAACTGAGGCAAAGGGTAGAGTAGACTTGCTATAAGAAAAACAGTGTGTCCTCAGAAATGAGGGCGCACTTTTCCAAAGAGATTAAATTATTTATTATAGATTCAAAGCGATGAGTCAAAGAATTAGAATTAAATTGAAGTCTTACGATCACAACTTGGTAGACAAGTCAGCTGAGAAAATCGTAAAGACAGTGAAGACAACGGGAGCTGTTGTAAGTGGTCCAATTCCGCTACCTACACACAAGCGTATTTTTACAGTCAACCGTTCAACATTTGTCAACAAGAAGTCGAGAGAGCAGTTCCAGCTTTCTTCATTCAAGAGATTGATTGACATCTATTGCACAACAGAGAAGACTGTAGATGCACTTATGAAGTTGGAGCTTCCAAGTGGAGTTGATGTAGAAATTAAGGTAAACTAATAGTAATCGAAAAGAAATGCCAGGATTATTAGGAAAGAAAATCGGAATGACATCCGTATTCAGTGCCGAGGGTAAGAACGTACCATGCACTGTTATCGAAGTAGGTCCTTGTGTTGTTACACAGATTAAGACTATTGAAAATGATGGTTACGCTGCATTGCAGTTGGGCTTCGACGAGAAGAAGGAGAAGAACACAAACGCAGCAGAGATGGGTCATTTCAAGAAGGCTGCAACAGCACCAATGAGACACTTGGCCGAGTTCAAAGAGTTCGATAAGGAATACAATCTAGGTGACGTAATCACTGTAGATTTGTTTGAGGACGCTCAGTTTGTAGATGTAATCGGAACATCAAAGGGTAAGGGCTTCCAGGGTGTAGTAAAGCGCCACGGATTTGGTGGAGTACAGCAGTCTACACATGGTCAGCACAACCGTCTTCGTGCTCCAGGTGCAATCGGTGCTTGTTCGTACCCAGCAAAGGTATTCAAAGGAATGCGTATGGCTGGCCGTAAGGGTGGTGAGCAAGTTACAGTTCAGAACTTGCAAGTGTTAAAGGTAATTCCTGAGAATAACATCCTTGTTTTGAAGGGTTCACTTCCAGGAGCTAAGGGTTCAATTGTAATTGTAAATAAGTAATGGAACTAAGCGTATATAACGTAAAAGGACAGGAGACAGGAAGAAAGGTCACATTGAATGATTCAATTTTCGGAATTGAGCCAAATGACCATGTTATCTACTTGGCTGTAAAGCAGTACATGGCAAACAATCGCCAGGGTACACACAAGTCAAAGGAGAGAAGCGAGATCTCAGGAAGTACAAAGAAGTTGGGTCGTCAGAAAGGTGGCGGTGGAGCACGTCGTGGAGACATCAACTCACCAGTATTGGTAGGTGGTGCGCGCGTATTCGGACCTCAGCCAAGAGATTACTCTTTCAAGTTGAACAAGAAAGTGAAGAAATTGGCTCGTAAGTCAGCATTGGCATACAAGGCAAAAGAGAACGCTATCATTGTTGTAGAGAATTTCGATTTTGAGGCTCCAAAGACAAAAGATTACGTTGCTTTTACAGAAAATTTGAAGGTTTCTGATAAGAAAAACGTTTTGGTTTTGTCAGAACCAAATAAAAATGTATCTTTGTCAGCCAAGAATCTTCAGAAGTCTCAGGTGTTGCTAACACATGAGCTAAATACATATAAGATTTTGGATGCAAAGTGTTTGCTTTTAACTGAGGCTGCTCTTGCAGAACTAGAGAATACTTTAAAGGATTAAAAGAAATGGAGATCATATTAAAGCCAATCGTAACAGAGAAGGTTACTGGTTTGCAGGATAAGTACAATCGCTACGGATTTCGCGTAGTGTTGAGTGCTACTAAGTCGCAGATTAAAGCTGCAGTAGAGGATTTGTATGGTGTTAAGGTCTTGTCAGTCAATACAATGCGTGTTGATGGCAAGAATAAGTCACGTTATACAAAAGCTGGTGTGATCGCAGGAAAGATGCCTTCATACAAGAAAGCCCTTGTAACATTGAAAGAGGGTGATGCAATAGACTTTTATAGCAATATTTAATAAAAATGGCAGTTCGCAAATTTAAGCCCACAACACCGGGGCAGAGACACAAAGTTATTGGTGCGTTCGAGACAATTACCTCGAGCACACCAGAAAAATCTCTTGTGAAAGGCATGAGAAAGACTGGTGGACGTAACAACGTCGGTAAGATGACAATGCGTTACATCGGTGGTGGTCACAAGAGAAAGTACAGAGTAATTGATTTTAAGAGAGAGAAAGACGGTGTGCCAGCAGTAGTAAAGACAATCGAGTACGATCCAAACCGTTCGGCTCGTATCGCACTATTGTTCTATGCTGATGGTGAGAAGCGTTACATTTTGGCTCCTGCGGGATTGCAGGTAGGTCAGAAGCTTATGTCAGGTGCTGATGCTGCGCCAGAGGTAGGTAACTCGCTTCCATTGCAGGACATTCCACTAGGTACAGTTATCCACAACTTGGAGTTGCATCCAGGACAGGGAGCTGCGCTTGTACGTTCTGCAGGTACTTTTGCTCAGTTAACATCTCGTGAAGGTAAGTATGCAATTGTAAAATTGCCTTCAGGAGAGCTTCGCAAGATTTTGTGTGCTTGCAAGGCTACAATTGGTACAGTAGGTAACTCAGACCACTCACTTGAGAGATCAGGTAAGGCAGGTCGTTCACGTTGGTTGGGACGTCGTCCTCGCACTCGTGCTGTATGTATGAACCCAGTAGATCACCCAATGGGTGGTGGAGAAGGTCGTCAGTCGGGTGGACATCCTAGATCAAGAAAGGGTCTTTTGGCTAAGGGTTACAAGACACGTTCACCAAAGAAGGCTTCTGATAAGTACATAATTGAAAGAAGAAAGAAATAATTGAAATAAAGTATTTTTATGAGTCGTTCATTAAAAAAAGGTCCATATATCAACCTTAAGCTTGAGAAGAAGGTTCTTGCCATGAACGAAAGTGGCAAGAAGTCTGTAGTCAAGACATGGGCTAGAGCTTCAATGATATCTCCGGATTTCGTCGGACATACTATTGCAGTTCACAACGGAAATAAGTTTATTCCGGTATTTGTCACAGAGAATATGGTAGGACACAAACTTGGCGAATTCTCTTTGACGCGTAACTTTAGAGGTCACGGTGGTAACAAGAAGAAGTAATCAACGTGATTAAATTTAATTAAAAGTTCGAGAAAAATGAGTTGTTCAAGAAAAAAAGTATCAGCTGATGCAAGAAAAGAGGCGAAGAAGTCCCTTTATTTTGCGAAGTTGAATGATGTTCCTACTTCTCCACGTAAGATGCGTTTGGTCGCTGATATGGTACGTGGAATGGAGGCTTTCCGCGCTTTGGGTGTCCTAAGATATTCAACTAAGGAAGCTTCTATCAAGCTAGAAAAGTTATTGCGTTCTGCTATCGCAAACTGGGAGCAGAAGAATGAAACTAAGGCTGAAATGGGCCAGCTTTACGTAAGCAACATTTACGTAGATTCAGCTCGTCAGTTGAAGAGACTTCGTCCTGCACCTCAGGGAAGAGGATACAGAATCCGCAAGCGCTCTAACCATGTGACAATTTTTGTTGATGCTATTTCTAACGATACTAACGAATAAAAGATGGGACAGAAAGTTAATCCAATAAGCAACCGTTTAGGAATTGTAAGAGGTTGGGATTCCAATTGGTATGGTGGAAAGAAGTATGGTGATACAATCCTAGAGGATTCAAAGATCCGTAAATACTTGTCTGCTCGTCTTGCTAAGGCTAGTGTTGCTAGAATTATCATAGAGAGAACTCTTAAACTTGTTACTATTACAGTCTGCACTGCTAAACCTGGCATTATCATCGGTAAGGGTGGACAGGAAGTTGATAAGTTGAAGGAGGAGTTGAAGAAGATCACAGACAAGGAGATCCAAATCAACATCTACGAGGTTAAGAGACCAGAGTTGGATGCAGTTATCGTAGCAAGCAACATTGCTCGTCAGGTAGAGGGTAAGATCGCTTACCGTCGTGCTGTAAAGCAGGCTATCGCTTCTACAATGCGCATCGGTGCAGAGGGTATCAAAGTGCTAGTTGCAGGCCGTTTGAATGGTGCTGAAATGGCTCGTTCTGAGATGTACAAGGAAGGACGTACACCACTTCACACATTCCGTGCAGATATCGACTACGCACAGGCAGAGGCGCTTACTAAGGTAGGTATTATCGGAATCAAGGTATGGATTTGCCGCGGCGAGAAGTACGGAAAGCAAGATCTTTCTCAGCAGTATGTGGCAAGCAAAGAGTCTGTACGTTCCAACAATCCTGCTGGAAAGAAGGGCGGTTTCTCTAAGAAAAGAAAACAATCTGTTTAAGAGTTAAATTAAGGAAAGATGTTACAACCTAAAAGAACTAAGTTCAGAAGACAGCAGAAAGGTCGTGCAAAAGGTATCGCACATCGTGGAGACCAATTGGCTTTTGGATCTTTTGGTATCAAGGTGCTTGGTACTAAGTGGATTACAGGACGACAGATTGAGGCTGCACGTATTGCTGTCACAAGATATATGCAACGTCAAGGTCAGATTTGGATCAGAGTATTCCCTGACAAACCAATCACTAAGAAGCCTGCTGACGTACGTATGGGTAAAGGTAAGGGTAACCCTGAAGGATTCGTTGCTAGCGTAACTCCAGGAAGAATTCTTATCGAGGTTGAGGGTGTTCCATTTGAAGTTGCTAAAGAGGCATTGAGATTGGGCGCTCAGAAACTTCCAGTAACTACAAAGTTTATTGTTAGACGCGACTACGATGCGCAAAATCAAAATGCTTAATCATGAAAGTAGCAGATATTAAGAACATGTCAAGCAAGGAGCTTCAGGAGAAAATAGCTTCTGAGGAAAAGAGATTGAACCGCATGCGTCTTGACCATGCGATTACTCCATTGCAGAATCCATCTCAAATAAAGTCTCTTCGTAAGGACATCGCGCGCATGAAGACTATCTTGGGTCAGGCAGAGTCTAAATAATAATTTTAGAGTTTGAGAAAATGAGAAATTTAAGAAAAGAAAGACAAGGAGTTGTTTCAAGCAATAAGATGGACAAAACCATTACTGTTGCTATCAAGTGGAAAGAGAAACACCCTATTTACCAGAAATTCGTCAACAAGACGAAGAAATATCACGCTCACGATGAGAAGAATGAGTGTAATATTGGTGATGTTGTGAGAATCATGGAGACTCGTCCTTTGAGTAAGACAAAGAGATGGAGATTAGTATCAATCGTAGAAAGAGCTAAGTAATTATGATACAGCAAGAATCAAGATTAACTATTGCTGATAACAGCGGTGGTAAAGAGGCATTGTGTATTCGTGTACTAGGTGGCACAAAGAAAAGATATGCCACTGTAGGCGATATCATTGTAGTTACAGTGAAGAGCGTAATTCCTTCAAGCGATATGAAGAAGGGTGCCGTTTCAAAGGCTATCGTTGTTCGCACAAAGAAGGAAGTTCGTAGAGCAGATGGCTCATACATCAGATTTGATGACAATGCATGTGTATTGTTGAATGGTGCTGGTGAAATGAGAGCGAGCCGTATCTTCGGCCCAGTTGCAAGAGAGTTGCGTGCTTCTAATATGAAGATTGTGTCATTGGCTCCTGAAGTTCTATAATTAAAAAGTAGTAAGGTAATGAGTAAGTTACATATTAAGAAGGGCGACTTAGTTTACGTTCTTGCAGGTAAGGACAAAGGTAAGACAGGAAAGGTTCTTTCTGTATTGGTAGCTGCAAACCGTGCTATCGTTGAGGGAATTAACATTGTTTCAAAGAATGTTAAGCCAAGTGCAAAGAATCCTCAGGGTGGTATCGTAAAGATGGAGGCTCCAATCCATGTTTCTAATTTGAATTTGGTAGATCCTAAGTCGGGAGATACACCAAAGCCAACACGTATTGGTATCAAGGTGGTTGACGGCAAGAAGGTTCGTGTCGCTAAAAAGTCAGGGGAGGTTATTAAATGAATACAGCTAGTTTAAAGCAAGATTACAAGCAGCGTATTGTCCCTGCTTTGAAGGAGAAGTTTGGTTACTCTACAGTAATGCAGGTTCCAGTTCTTGAGAAGATTGTTATCAATCAGGGTCTAGGAGAGGCAGTTGCTGATAAGAAGGTGATTGAGATCGCAATCAACGAGTTGACTGCAATCGCAGGTCAGAAGGCTGTTCAGACACTTTCTAAGAAGGATATCGCAAACTTTAAGGTAAGAAAGAAGATGCCTATCGGAGTTCGCGTCACTCTAAGAAGAGAGAGAATGTACGAGTTCTTGGAGCGCCTAATCAAGGTTGTTCTACCTCGTATCCGTGACTTCAACGGTATCAACTCTAAGTTGGATGGTAGAGGTAACTACACTCTTGGTGTTACAGAGCAGATCATATTCCCAGAGATCAACATCGATTCAATTTCGAAGCTTATGGGTATGAACATCACATTCGTAACAACAGCTAAGACAGACGAAGAGGGTCTTGCCTTGTTAAAGGAATTTGGTTTACCATTTAAAAAATAATTGGAATGGCAAAAGAATCAATGAAAGCACGCGAGGTAAAGCGTGCTCGCCTTTGCGCGAAGTATGCTGAGAAACGTGCTCAGTTGTTGAAGGAAGGAAAATACGATGAGTTGCAGAACCTTCCAAAGAATGCTTCGCCAGTTAGATTGCACAACAGATGCAAGTTGACAGGTAGACCTAAGGGTTACATGCGTCAGTTTGGTATCTCAAGAATTCAGTTCAGAGAGATGGCATCTGCTGGTTTGATTCCAGGTGTAAAGAAAGCAAGTTGGTAATTATTAATCTTTAATTTAAATATTGTCAGGCATTTGTCTTGATTAATTTAATTTTATTATGACTGATCCAATAGCAGATTATTTAACGAGACTGCGCAATGCTATCAATGCAAAGCATCGCGTGTTGGAGGTTCCGTCTTCTAATCTAAAGAAGGAGATCACAAAGATCTTGATGGACAAGGGTTACATTTTGAACTACAAGTTTGTAGAGGAAGGTGTTAACAGAACAATCAAGATCGCGTTGAAGTACGATGCGGTTAACAAGGTTAACGCCATCAAGAACTTGAAGAGAGTTTCTACTCCAGGTTTGCGTAAGTATGTTGGTTACAAGGACATGCCAAAAGTTCTTAACGGACTAGGTATTGCGATTGTATCTACATCGAAAGGTGTAATGACAGATAAGGAGGCTCGCGACCTTAAGGTAGGTGGTGAGGTATTGTGTTACGTTTATTAATTAGGAGGAAAGAAGATGTCAAGAATAGGAAAATTGCCTATCAGCATACCTTCAGGCGTTACTGTCTCAGTTAAGGATAACGTAGTCACAGTTAAGGGTCCTAAGGGTGAATTATCACAGTATGTAGATCCATCAATCGAGATGAAGGTTGAGGACGGACACATTACATTCGCAAGAAATTCGGAGGATGCTGAATTCCGTTCAAAGCATGGTTTGTACCGTGCACTAGTTAACAACATGGTAGTTGGTGTTTCTCAGGGTTACAAGAAGGAATTGGAGTTGGTCGGTGTAGGTTACCGTGTTTCTAACCAGGGTCAGGTTATCGAGTTCTCTCTAGGTTTTACACATGCAATTTTCTTGCAGTTGCCTGCTGAGATCAAGATCGAGACTAAGAGTGAGAAGAACCAGAATCCACTTGTTATTTTGGAGAGTTGCGACAAGCAGTTGCTAGGTCAGGTTTGTGCTAAGATTCGTTCATTCCGTAAGCCAGAGCCTTACAAGGGTAAGGGTATCAAGTTTGTTGGAGAGCAAATCAGAAGAAAGGCTGGTAAGTCTGCTGGTGCTAAGTAATTATAAATTCATGTTGTTATGACGGAAAAAAATCTAAGAAGAATCAAGATAAAGAAGAGCATCAGATCAAAGGTGTCTGGTACATCTTCAAAGCCGCGTATGACTGTCTTTAGAAGCAATAAGCAGATTTATGTTCAGGTAATCAACGACGAGACAGGTACGACTTTGGCTTCAGCGTCTTCATTGAAGATGACTGAGAAGTGTGCTAAGAAGGAGCAGGCTGCTAAAGTTGGCGAGGCTATTGCAAAGAAAGCTATCGAAGCCGGAATTTCGGAAGTGGTATTTGATAGAAACGGTTATTTGTATCACGGACGTATCAAGGAGTTGGCTGATGCAGCTCGTAATGGTGGTCTTAAATTTTAATAAACATGGTAGAAACGAAAAATGTTAAGCCTGTAAGCTCTGATGTAGAGTTGAAGGATAGACTCGTAGCTATAAACCGTGTAACTAAGGTTACCAAGGGAGGTCGTGCATTTAGTTTTGCTGCAATCGTGGTTGTAGGTAACGAGTCTGGTGTAGTAGGATATGGACTAGGTAAGGCTAGTGAGGTTACTGCTGCAATCGCTAAAGGTGTAGAGGCTGCAAAGAAGAATATTGTAAAGGTTCCTGTATTGAAGGGATCTATTCCTCACGAGCAGTCAGCTAAGTTCGGTGGTGCAGAAGTACTTTTGAGACCAGCTTCTCACGGTACAGGAGTAAAGGCAGGAGGTGCCATGCGTGCTGTATTGGAGAGCGTTGGTATTACAGACGTCTTGGCTAAGTCAAAGGGTTCGTCAAATCCACACAACCTAGTAAAGGCTACTATTAAGGCTCTTTCTGAGTTGAGAGATCCATTCACTGTGGCTCAGAACAGAGGTGTTTCAATGGAAAAGGTATTTAAAGGTTAATTCTTATGGCTACAATTAAAATTAAGCAAGTTAGAAGTAAGATTGGTTGCCCAAAGAACCAGAAGGCTACTTTGGCAGCTCTAGGTCTCAAGAAACTTAATGCAGTTGTTGAGCATGAGGATAATCCTTCCATTAGAGGAATGATCGAGGCCGTTAAACAATTAGTAGTTGTTGTCGAATAAAAAATTGTGTGTAATGGATTTAAGTAATTTAAAACCCGCTGCAGGTTCTGTTAAGACACGCAAGAGAATTGGACGTGGTCCAGGTTCAGGTCTTGGTGGAACTTCTACAAGAGGTCATAAGGGAGCAAAGTCTCGCTCTGGTTATTCAAAGAAAATTGGTTTCGAGGGTGGTCAGATGCCTTTGCAGAGACGTCTTCCTAAGTATGGAGAAATGCATGTGTGCAATCCTAAGATCTACAAGGCTATCAACTTGTCAGATATTCAGGCATTGTGTGATGCAGCTAAGATTGATGTTGTCAACAAAGAGGCTCTATTCAACGCTGGCTTGGTAGGTAAGGCTGACAACGTTAAGATTTTGGGTAATGGAACACTTTCTGCTAAGGTTAAGGTAGAGGCAGCTGCATTCTCTAAGAGTGCTGTCGCTGCTATCGAGGCTGCAGGTGGTAGTGTTGAAATCAAGAAGTAATGAAGGCAATTCAAACGATAAAAAACATTTGGAAAATCGAGGATTTGAGAAATAAGATTCTTTTCACATTTCTCTTGATTCTTGTATATCGTTTTGGATCATTTATAGTTCTTCCGGGTGTAAATCCGGAAGGACTTAAACCTTTGGAGAACCAGACGAGTGAAGGTTTGATGTCTTTGCTAAACATGTTCTCTGGAGGAGCTTTCTCTAATGCTTCGATTTTTGCACTTGGAATCATGCCTTATATCTCGGCGTCTATCGTAGTCCAATTGCTTACAATCGCTTTGCCTTACTTCCAAAAAATCCAGAAGGATGGTGAGAGCGGACGCAAAAAGATTACTCAGTTGACGAGATATTTGACTGTTTTCATATTGTTGATACAGGGTCCATCTTATCTAATTAACCTATCAATGCAGGCTCCTGACGCAGTCCCTGGTGATTTCTTCTTCAAGATTTCTTCGGTGGTTATTATGTGTGCTGGTAGTATGTTTGTGATGTGGTTGGGAGAAAGAATCACTGACAAAGGAATCGGAAATGGTATTTCAATCATTATCTTGATTGGTATCTTGGCAAGATTCCCAGATGCTATCGCTAAGGAGTTGGTTTCTGCAATTTCCGGTACATCAGGTGGTTTTATTATTCTTTTGTTGGAGTTTGTCTTCTTGTTTGTTGTCATTATGGCTTCTATCGCATTGGTTCAGGCAGTACGTCGTATTCCTGTACAGTATGCAAAACAGACAGCTGCGATGGCCGCAAAGTCAGGTTCAGCTGCTAGCAGAATCGGTGGTGTAAGACAATATATTCCTTTGAAGGTTAATGCGGCTGGAGTAATGCCAATTATCTTTGCTCAAGCGATTATGTTTATTCCTCTATCAGTTCTTCCATTTGTTGCAAGTGATGAGACAGTTCAGACAGTCCAGAACTTCATGAACTTGAATAGCTGGCAGTATAATGTTGTGTTCGCATTCTTGATTATTGTGTTCACATATTTCTACACAGCGATCACTATTCAGCCAAACCAGATGGCAGAGGATTTGAAGAGAAATGACGGATTCATTCCAAAAGTTAAGCCTGGAGCAGATACAGCAGAGTATATTGACGACGTTATGTCGAAGATCACTCTACCTGGTGCTATATTCTTGGCAATAATTGCTGTTATGCCAGCGATTGTTTCAAGCTTGGTTGAGGTAAATCATCAGTTCGCTCAGTTCTTCGGTGGAACATCTTTGCTAATCATGGTTGGTGTAGTGCTAGATACACTACAGCAGGTAGAGGGTCATTTGTTGATGCACCACTACGATGGATTGATGGAGAATGGACCTATTAGAGGAAGAAGTGGCGTGATGGCTACTAATAATGCTGAATAAATAATAATTTATGGCAAAACAAGCAGCTATCGAGCAAGACGGTGTGATTCTTGAAGCTTTGTCGAACGCAATGTTCAAGGTGGAGCTTGAGAATGGTCACCAGTTGACAGCTCATATCTCGGGTAAGATGAGAATGCATTACATCAAAATCTTGCCAGGAGATAAGGTAAGAGTAGAAATTTCTCCTTACGATTTATCGAAAGGAAGAATAGCGTTCAGATATAAATAAAAAAACAAATGAAAGTTAAAGCTTCTCTAAAAAAACGTACTCCAGAGTGCAAAATTGTGCGTAGAAAGGGTCGTTTGTACGTAATTAACAAAAAAAATCCTAAGTTTAAGTTGCGACAGGGTTGATTTTTTTTATTTTTGCAAAAAAAATAAGATTTTATGGCAGTTAGAATTGTCGGTGTGGATCTTCCACAGAACAAAAGAGGTGAGATTGGTCTTACTTACATTTTTGGAATTGGCCGTAGTAGTGCGGCAAAAATTCTTAACGAGGCAGGTGTTGATGTAAACATCAAGGTTAAGGATTGGACAGATGACCAGGCAGCAAAAATTCGTGAGATTATTGGTGCGAACTACAAGGTAGAGGGTGATTTGCGTTCAGAGGTTCAGCTAAACATCAAGAGATTGATGGATATTGGCTGTTATCGCGGTATTCGCCATCGTCTAGGTTTGCCTTTGCGTGGTCAGAGCACTAAGAATAACGCTCGTACTAGAAAGGGTAAGAAGAAGACAGTTGCAAATAAGAAGAAAGCAACTAAGTAATTTAAGCTAAGTTAAAAATACAATGGCAAAAAAAACAGTAGCAACAAGAAAAAGGGTAGTAAAAGTTGATGCTAACGGTCAGTTGCATGTTCATAGCTCTTTTAACAACATCATCGTTACTTTGACAAACAACGAGGGTCAGGTTATCTCTTGGTCTTCAGCAGGTAAGATGGGTTTTAGAGGTTCTAAGAAGAATACTCCTTACGCAGCACAGATGGCAGCACAGGATTGTGCTAAAGTGGCATTTGACCTTGGTCTAAGAAAGGTTAAGGCATATGTTAAGGGTCCAGGTAATGGTAGAGAGTCTGCTATCAGAACTGTACACGGAGCTGGTATCGAGGTTACTGAAATCGTTGACGTAACACCACTACCACATAATGGTTGTCGACCACCTAAAAAGCGCAGAGTTTAATATTTTTTACTAATTGTTCTAATCTTTTGGTTTTGAATGATTGCAAAAAACCTCTCTGCAATCGCGGCTAGATATTAAGAGATTAGGGTACTAATTTTTAATAATAATGGCTAGATATATAGGTCCTAAAACTAGGATTTCTAGAAGATTTGGTGAAGCTATTTTCGGTCCAGATAAGGTATTGAGCAAGAGAACTAACCCTCCTGGACAGCACGGTGTAAACAGAAGAAAGAAATCTTCTGAGTACGGTGTTCAGCTTAACGAAAAGCAGAAAGCAAAATACACTTACGGAGTGTTGGAGCGCCAGTTCCGCAACTTGTTTGACAAGGCTGCAAGAGCTAAAGGTATTACTGGTGAGATCCTTCTTCAGCTTCTTGAGTGTAGACTTGATAACATTGTGTACCGTTTGGGTATCGCCCCAACAAGATCAGCTGCTCGTCAGCTAGTGTCACACAAGCACATTGTTGTAGACGGTCAGGTAGTTAACATCCCTTCATACTCGGTTAAGCCAGGTCAGGTTATCGGTGTACGTGAGAAGGCTAAGTCTCTTGAGGTTATCGAGAATTCATTGTCTGGTTTCAATCATGCTAAGTATGCTTGGTTGGAGTGGGATAACTCTTCTATGTCAGGAAAATATCTTCATATTCCTGAGAGAGCTGACATTCCTGAGAATATCAAGGAACAGTTGATCGTCGAATTGTATTCAAAATAATAATTAACGCATGGCTATACTCGCATTTCAGAGACCGGATAAGGTTATAATGTTAGAGGCGGATAGCTTTCATGGAAAGTTTGAGTTCCGTCCGTTGGAGCCAGGTTACGGTATTACAGTAGGTAATGCTCTACGTCGTATCTTGTTGTCTTCTCTTGAAGGATTTGCAATCACTTCAATTAAGATCGCAGGTGTTGACCATGAGTTTGACGTGATTCCTGGAGTAATTGAAGATGTTACTAACATCATTCTTAATCTTAAGCAAGTTCGCTTTAAGAAGAAAGTGGATGAGTTTGAAGAGGAGAAGATTTCAATTAACGTATCTGGAACTGAGGTATTCAAGGCCGGCGACATTTCTAAGCACCTTACAGGTTTTGAGGTTTTGAACCCAGACTTTGTGATCTGTCATATTGATCCTAAAGCTTCGTTCCAAATCGATTTGAAGATTGGTAAGGGTCGTGGTTATGTCCCTGCTGACGAAAACAAGGTTAGCGGCTCTGAGATTGGTGTGATTGCTATTGACTCTATCTTTACTCCTATCAGAAACGTAAAGTATACTGTTGAGAACTATAGAGTTGAGCAAAAAACTGACTATGAGAAGTTAATTATTGAGATACAAACTGATGGTTCTATCCATCCTAAAGATGCTTTGAGAGAGGCAGCAAGAATCTTGATCTACCACTTCATGTTGTTCTCAGATGAGAAGATCACTCTTGATTCTTCTTCTGACAATGACAATGAGGAATTCGATGAAGAGGTTCTTCACATGCGCCAACTCCTAAAGACAAAGTTGGTCGATATGGACTTGTCTGTACGTGCTTTGAACTGTTTGAAGGCTGCAGACGTAGAGACTCTTGGCGAACTAGTTGTATTCAACAAGACAGATCTATTGAAGTTCCGCAACTTTGGTAAGAAGTCGTTGACTGAGCTTGATCAGTTGCTCGACAACTTGAACTTGTCATTTGGAATGGATATTTCAAAGTATAAATTAGATAAAGAATAAATCATGAGACATAATAAGAAATTCAACCACCTTGGTAGACAAAAAGCTCATAGAGACGCATTGCTTTCTAATATGGCTTGCTCTTTGATTAAAGCAAAGAGAATCAACACTACTCTAGCTAAGGCAAAAGAGTTGAGAAAGTATGTTGAGCCTCTTTTGACTAAGGCAAAGGACGATTCTACTTCTTCTCGTCGTGTTGTATTTAGCTACCTACAGGATAAGGAAGTTGTTAAGGAAATGTTCCAGGAGGTTGCTCAGAAGATCGCTAACCGTCCAGGTGGATACACTCGTATCATCAAGACTGGTTTCCGTCTAGGTGACGCTGCTGAGATGTGCTTCATCGAGCTTGTTGACTACAACGAAAACATGCTTAAGGGTGACGCTGCTAAGAAGCCTGCTAAAACTCGTCGTTCTCGTAGCAAGAAAGCTGCTGCTGAGACTACTGAGGCTGTTGAGGTCGCTTCTGAAGCTCCAGCAACTGCAGAATAATCTGAATAGATTTTTCTCAAATATAGAGAGTTGTCTGCTTATGCAGGCAACTCTTTTTTTTGCCGTTAATATGAAATTTCAAAAAGAGCCAACTTTTATGGTTGCGAGATCTTGCAGATTCGCAGAGATGATAAGTGATAAACAACTTGAATGAAACACTATAAGTAGGAATGAAAGTGGATGACTTTTATATACTTGAAACTTGTTAAAAATTTTGTAGATTTCGTAATCTGAACAGAAATATTCAATAATTTTGCCTACAGTATAGATAAAATTGCGAAATAGTTTAATGTCCAATGAATTAATACGACAGAATATGAAAAATTTTTTGTTCGTTTTCTCGGTTTTGTTAACAATGACTACTTGTACTGACAAACAAATAGCATCTAAAAAGGTCGTGTTTGTCAATGACCAAGAAATTTCCTATTTCCCTGCTATCGATCGTTATCTGATTAAGGAAATAGGGCATTATTATACAGAAGGTGAGCATTGTGTGCCTTTTCACAATATTGTGGCTGTCGATGAACGTAATGCGGATGATATCCTTGTATGGGGCGACTTTTGGATATTCAACTACAATCAGGTAGAAGATACATTAAAATGCATCGCAGGTGGAAGCCATCCGGGATTGATGCACATTAGTCAAACCTCTAGTGGAAATGATGTGGTATATCAGGTGACGGCTTTTGATCAAGTGGAGGATGGTGCCAATTTATTGCAGTCTGCCAAGAAAATATTTGGTGATAAGTTTGATGCTTTCCAAACAATCAACAGTGATGAGCAAAAGCGTGAAAAGTTGAGATCAGAAGTGTTGGCTTCATATGTCAAGAAGAATGGACTTTCTGCTACCTTCTACCAAGACTATGGATGGCCAGCCAAGAAAATAGGAGAGTGAAAGGATTGAGAAAATGTATCTGATTCGGTCGAAATTCTGTCACTTTTGCACCTGTGTCATGGACCAAATTTTACTGGCAAATCCTGCAATATAGAATTTGACAAAATATCTTTACGAAATAGCTTTCAGCCCGACGACGGAGATGATCAAAGTAGTGATGAAGAACAATCTCCAGAATGTGGATGGCTCGTTGAAAACAAAGATGCCAATCAGTACAGTGCCAATGGCACCTATCCCTGTCCAGACTGGGTAAGCTGTGCCCAATGGTATTGTCTGGGTTGCTTTGGCCAGCAACGTCATACTCAAAACAGAGAAAGCAATAAAACCTCCTATCCACCCACACCATTCTATCCCGGCAACGTCTTTTGCACGTCCGAGACAATAGGTGAAGCCTACTTCGCAAAGCCCTGCGACAATTAGAATAATCCAATTCATAAACTTCAATGCCTATTGAGGGCTGCAAGACTGTCTCGGCGACTCCTTCTAAGGCGTGGCAAAGGTATAAAATTATTTTTGATAGCGTATTTGATTCCTTGGGACAAAAATTGCTATTTTTCGAATAACCGCAATAATTTGGTGATCCACATATCACCAAATCTGCTTCTACTGATTTTGTGGAATGGGTTGTAGATTGTCTTTAAGCGTGCAGACTTCCTTCTCCCTCCGTCGATTTTGCAGGCGAAGCACTTAGTTTGGACTACAATCGTCGAGATTCTAAAGCTCAACTTCTACACCTGTCTCACGTGATTATCTCCTGTATCTTTCCGCAGCTAATATCAGTTCGTTAGCAATCCTTTGCTTTAGATGCAGAGGCTCTATCACTTTGATGTGTGAGCCATATCCAAGCAATTTACGTTCCAATTCATAATTTATTATTATTCTTATCCTGAAAACCTTACTCCCGTCTTCATTCTCCTTCTCTATTTCCTGACTTTCATGGAAAGGCTTTGTCTCAATATAAGGCGTTTGATTGGCGTCAACCCAGAAGATCACTGTTTCTACGTTAGACTCAAGATCCCTCGTCACACCAATCATTTCATTCAGATATTTCTCCGGATTGAAGACGGTGTTGTCGACATACTTATGGTTGTCGTCTTTTCTTATTTCAATGATTCTGTCTAATGCAAGTGTTTTCACCTCTTTTTGGGGCGACACTCCAATCACAAACCATCTGTTGTTGTATTCTTTAAGTATGTATGGAGAAATGTAAATTCTTGATTCTCTCTTTGCCTTAAATGATTTATATTCAATTATTAATGCATCTTTCCTTTTGACGGCATCAAATAGTGGTCCGAGAAAATTCAATCCTTTAAGCTTATTGTTTGTCTCAATATATACTACCTTATTATTGTCTGTCTGACACGCAATCTTGTCTTGCATTCGCGTCAGAATATCTTCTTGTCCACTCATATTGCTGAATCCATTATAGTGTTTGATTATTTCCAAAGCACTGCTCAACTCATTCAAATCTTCTTTCGACAACGGAAGCTTTGTGATGCTAAAGTCTGGATCTTCATATGTGTAGTATTTTTTATTTTTGACAATTATAGGCGCGTTGTAGCCAAGTTTGTCACTTCGCATCAACTCTATGTCTCTCTGGATTGTTCGTGTGCTTATACCGCAGATGCCTTCTTTTTCAAGCAATTCCTTTTCACAAGCTTCACGCAAGTCTTCCAATGTCCATTCTCGTTGTCTGCGTTGCAAACATTCGTCGATGATACGCACACGCATCAGTGTGTTTCTATTTAAAGGCATAGTAAATTTTTTTACAAAAATGCAAAAAATATTTCAAACTGCGACAATACGTGTCGTAGTTGGGGCGAAACTTTGCGATATGAAAATAAATAATAGGTAAAGTTATGATACAGAGAGTTGTTAATGGCACAAAGTTGTCTGCTAAACTTTGGCTGGATGAGGTAGAAGATTCATGTATGGAGCAGATAGTACGTCTCGCGTCGCTTCCATACGCTTTCCATCATGTTGCTATTATGCCAGATGCCCATACTGGTGTCGGTATGCCTATTGGTGGTGTGTTGGCGACAAAAGGGGTAGTGGTGCCCAATGCGGTGGGCGTGGATATCGGTTGCGGAATGTGTGCAGTTCGCACGAATTTAAAGGCGAGTGAGTTGGAAAGAAGCGACGTCACGTCTGTGATGAGACATATTCGCAAAAACATACCGCTTGGTTTTGATCACAGAAAAACGCCTATGGACGAGAGCCTTCTTCCTGAAGCTGATTTCGATAAGCTGCCGTTGTTGAAGAATTTGAAAGAAGCTATGCTTCGTCAGATCGGGACACTCGGAGGAGGTAATCATTTTATTGAAATTCAAAAAGATGTCGCTAATGATGACGTGTGGGTTATGATTCATTCAGGCAGTCGAAATGTCGGTCTGACTATTGCTAAACACTATGCAAAAATCGCTGCGGAATGGTGTGTGAAATGGCATTCAGAGACTCAGCCAGGGTTAGAGTTCCTTCCTATTGAGTTTGATAAAGGAAGAAATTACCTCAATGAAATGAACTATTGTGTTGAGTTTGCTTTGGCGAATCGTAAGTTGATGATGGATATTATTATGGAAGGATTTCGTCTTATCAGGCCGAATGTGGAATTTGATGAAATCATCAATATTGCCCATAATTACGCTGCTTTTGAAAATCATTTCGGAGAGAATGTGATTGTCCACAGAAAAGGAGCGACACGTGCAAGATTGGGAGAAATAGGAATTATTCCAGGCTCAATGGGCACAAAGTCTTTTATAGTGGAAGGACTGGGCAATCCGGAATCTTTTTTAAGTTGCTCACATGGCGCAGGCCGACGTTTGAGCAGGGCGATGGCACGTGAGACTCTTTCATTGGAAGAGGAATGTCAGAAGATGGATGAAAAGGGAATCATTCATGGTATGCGACGCGATGGCCTTGACGAGGCTCCCGGTGCATACAAGGATATCGACAGTGTGATGCAGTTTGAATCTGATTTGGTAAAACCGGTTGTTGAGCTTCTGCCTATGGCGGTAGTCAAGGGGTGATGCCAAGATTAATGAGGAAGACGTGATTTTTCGCGTCTTCTTTTTACTGCTGATTATTAATGATTTATAAATTCATTATTTTTAGCGGAGTGTCGGGCTCCATCCAAATTTTGGATTCTCAGAGAGTTAACTCTGTGAATTTTGTCAATTTTAGTTTCTCTTGTGTTGGATTTAAAATAAAAAAGGAGAACATTTCTGCTCTCCTTCTTGTCGAGATGAAGGGATTCGAACCCCCGACCCTCTGGTCCCAAACCAGATGCGCTAACCGGACTGCGCTACATCTCGATTGCTAATTGATTGCTTTATTTCTCAATTGCGATGCAAAGGTAGTGCTTATTTTTGTATCTGCAAATCTTTTTTGGATTTTTTTGAAGAAAATATGCTTTTTTGATTGCTGTTTATGTTTATCTGACTTCATTATAGAAAATTTGTCTGAAAGGCAATACCATAAGTAATGTTTCTCGTCTCTTTTTCTCAAAAAAGTCGAAGCCTTTCTATTAAAATTCCGAGTCTCTGTGTTTATTCTATATGTGATCGTCCTTGCGGACTCACAGATGATGGGAAGTTAGGGAGTATCGCCTTTTACAATTCTAAAAAATCAGTTTCTAAATGTAGAATTTTTTGATTTTTTTTTCAATTTTTACATAAAATGCTTGCTATTTCAAAATTAGTGATTACTTTTGCAACCGTTTTGTTCCGGATTACATGACAGTGCAAATAATCGGAACGGATATAACAGTATATTTAGAATGAAAATTTAGTCGGGAAAATGGCGATTAGGTTCATAATTTTGATTTTATTATTCATATCGCAGTCCGCATTCGCATATAAATGGCAGAATGTCGACGGTGGTGTCTTTTATGTCTGTGGTAACAACGGGGTCCAGAAACTTCAGATGATTGATCATTCTGATGTTAAAAGTGTTGAATTTCAACAAAATGGAAATAAACTCCCGTCTACTGCATATTCAATATCTGCTATATATGACGGAATGACAGTCGATGCTGTGATCACGCTCAAGGATGGCAGTGTCGTCACTGAATCGATTGAAATCAAGGATGAGCCTAAATGGACTCTCCGTGTCGACGAAAGCAAATCCCAGCTTTGCAATGGAAACTTGGGGACTCTTAAGGCTGTGGTCCGTCAGGGAACAAGAAAAATCCCGGCTGAATTTTCTTGGCAGAAAGACGGTGCGGAGGTCTCTTCTGAAGAATCATTTTCAACTACTGTCGCTGGTCTCTACTCGTTGACTGCCACTGCTTTCGGCTGCACCAAAACAGTTGATGCGTCTATAATTCCGTCGCCTACACCTTCCATTTCTGGCAATGAAGGGCTTTGTCTTGGCGAATCTCTCACTTTGATGGCTTCCGACATGGATACCTACGAATGGCAGGGTGGGGAAACTTCAAATTCGGCAACTTTTACAGCAAGTGGCGACTATTATGTCGTCGGATCCAAAACAATCGGGAAAAATGTTTGTCGTGACACTTTGCATTTTACGATCAAACCGAAGATGAGCGCAAATATTGAGTTTGGTGGGGTCACAGCATTTTGCCCAGGCACCGTCGAAACGGAAATCTCTGCGGACCATGATTTGTCGGAAAACCAAATTGTTTCGTATGAGTGGAGTCGTGGAGGTGTCCCTTTCTCTAACGATAAGAAAATTTCGGTCACGGAAGAAGACAGATATCGTGTTGTTGTGAAGACGGTGGACGGTTGCAAATCATCAAGTGAGGTGGTTGTCGCTCATGTCGACTCTGTGGCGGATGTGGTGATCCCCAACCTTGTCAGTGAAATATGCAGCGGTCATCAAACTACCATTTCGGCTGAAGGTGTCGACCTTACATATTTTGAATGGAAAGGTTCAGGCACGAGTTTTGGAACTGGAGAAAGCCAATACGCATTGTCTAAAGAAGGCGATTATAGTGTCGTCGGCTATACAACAAACGGATGCAAGAGTAAAGAATTTGTATTTCACATAACGGAAATTCAGAGCCCTACTATTTTCCTTGAATCTGTAATCCCTTGTGAAGGGGATGAGGAGACCATTAGTTGTACTGTTACTCAGGGCTCTGAATTTTTTTGGATATCTCCGGATTCTATTTCTGGAATCACGTCTACTACTATAAAAATATCCAATTCAGGTCAGTATCGTGCACAAGTGAAGGATCCTGTCACGGGTTGTGTCAGTGAAGCGTATACCGATGTGGAGTTTTTGCCGTATCCAGAGATTTCTTTGATAGGAGATCTATCGTTTTGCAAGAATGAAGGAAGTGTGTTGCAGGTCGAGGTGGACAATCGCTCCAACACGAAATATAAGTATTCTTGGGTCGACGCGAATGGAAAAGTGATAGACTCGGATTCATTGGCGGTGATGAAGAAGAGTGGTGATTATCAGGTGCTTGTGTCCAACTCACATAATTGTGAGACTCGAAAAAACTTTTCTGTTGTGGCGAATCCCGCTCCGAAACTGAAAGGTGATACGTTGAAACATCTGTGTGAAAATTCTACGGTAACTCTCACTGTGAATGGCGCTGAACATTATCAGTGGAGCAAGTCGGGAAAGAAGGTCGGTTCGGATAGTAATAAATACAGGGCTTCAAGTTCGGGTACATTCATGGTTGTTGGAACTTCTGCAAATGGGTGCAGCGATACTGCAAAGGTGAAGGTGGAGTTGGCGGTCAAACCGAAGATCACGGACATTGTGAAACCTGCGTGTGGCACGACTGAAGGAATGATCGCATTGCAGACAGACAAGAAATGTTTGTTTAAATGGCCGGACGGTTCTGCCGATTCCACTTTTTCATTTTCCACTGAAGAGACATATACCGTCGTGGTGACTGACAGTCTGTCGGGATGCCGCACTAACCATAAAGTTGAATCCGTGGTGCGAGAAATCCCCGTCGGCTTAATAACCTCCGCAAAATTGGATGCGTGTGAAGGAGACAGCCTTACGATAGATGCCTCTTTTACGGCTCAAGACGGAGATGTCAAATATTCGTGGAATTGCTCCACTGACACTTTGACGATGATAGTTGTGAAGCAAAGTGGACGAGTGGTGGTGTCGGCAACTGATTCGTTCGGATGCATCGGCACTGCGGCCGCTGACGTAGTGTTCCATAAACTGCCACAGTTTGAAATCCAATCCGCAGATGTTATTTGCATGGATAGCACTGCTACTCTTGTCGCCCAGTCGGGAGACTTGCTTTCCTACGTGTGGCAAAATGGGTATGTTGGAAATTCCATCGTCGTCGACACGGCAGGCACATATATATGTACAGCTACAGACACAAATGGATGTGTCGCGTCTAAATCGAAATGCTTATTACTAAATAGTCCTAAAATACAAATTCTCGGAAGGTCTGAGATTTGTGTTGACTCTTTATCCTATTTATCAGTGAATGGTGATTTCCAACAGTTTTATTGGGATAATAAGGCTGTTGATACTCCATTCTATTATGCTCACGCAGGGCTGGTGACGGTGGTAGGAATTGATAGTTTTGGATGTAAGGCTTATGCGGATTTTATGGTGCATGAGAGAAAAAGGCCATCATTGGTCGCTCCTGATACAACGTCGTTTTGTGATATGGAAAGTGTTGATATTCAGTTTTTTTCAATAGATGCAGTTTCTTTTGAATGGGATGGAATGGCTCTGTCTGGAAATTATGTGTCCACTGATGAGGAAGGCGAACATTTGGTGGTCGGCTATGATACGGCAGGTTGTCCGTCGGAAACTCAAAAAATCAATGTGAAAAAGATTTCTTTGCCTACGTTGGATATTGACGGCAAAGGCTATTTGTGTGGCATGAATGATAGTGTGACGCTTGTTGTCGACGTTGCTGACTGCAGTCGTCTGCATTGGAATACTGGTGACACAGCCAGAAAAATTGATGTTTATCGTCCTGGAAAATATACAGTTGTTGGATATAATGGAGAGTGTGTGTCTGACACTGCGGAATTTGTAGTGTCCAGAACTACTTTGCCCAAAATTGAATTTGTGGGAGGAAAAACAAAGTCGTTCTGCAAGGGTGATTCTGTCGCTTTTGAGGTGGTTCATTCCGACGATGTGACGGTAAAATGGACAAATGAAAGATTAAACAATAGCAGAAAAAATATTAGTGCGGAAGGTTTTTATGTGGTGGAGGCGACGGACTCCTTTGGCTGTATGACAGTTGATTCTGTGTATGCCAAGGAGTCTCCGTCTCCATTTCTTTCTATTTCCGGAGATACTATTGTTTGTGAGAATAGAGAAATAGAGCTGGTGGCAAATGGGGTGGAGTGTGAAAAAATAGTGTGGAGCGACGGTAGTGCTGGAAAGACTTTGCTGGTGGATAATGGAGGAGAATATTGGGCTGTCGGTTATGATAAATTAGGGTGTGGTTCAGACACAATATATCATTTGGTGAAACAACGGAAAAATCCGACGGTATCAATTTCTGGAATAACACAAATCGCTTCGTCTCAAACAGCAACTCTTACTGCGAATGTGAACGATGCGGATAGTATAGACTATCGTTATTTGTGGATGCCGGGTCGTGAAACATCGTCTCAGATTGTAGTGGATGGAAGCCATATAAATATGTATGAAAACTATTCTGTCACTGTCTATGATAAGTATGGATGTTCAGGTCACACGGTAGTCCGAGTCACCTCATCGCAACTGTCAGTTGATGGAAAATTCGAAATTTGTGAAGGAGATTCCACTGAGATTACTCTGTTCGCACCTGCTTCTAATTCAGTTGTTTGGAGTAATGGAGGCACAGAAAGAAAAGCAATTTACAAAGAATCTGGGGCTCATTATGTAGTTTCAATGTCGCCAACTGGAGCGTCCGACACTGTTTGGTTTAAGATAAATGTACATCCAAAACCATATTTGAAGATTGTCGGAAACACGTGGTTGTGTGAAGGCGACTCTTTGATTTTGAAGGCGTTGACAGACGGTGAAGGACACAACAGTGTGGCAGACGGCTCCATATATTTGCAGTGGAGTAGTGGTAAAGCTGAGAATGAGATTTCTGTATACGGTGGAGGAAAATATACAGTGGTTGCAACGGATGGTTTTGGCTGTATGAACAGAGATTCTATATTGGTGGTGGAGTATAGTTTGCCTACGATTGAGATCTCTGGAGCGGATACCTTACGACGAGGTGAAACTGCGATTCTGACTGCATCAGGTGGTAAAATGTATAGTTGGGGAACGGAGAAAAGGACAGTACCGTCTATTGAAATCACACACGGAGGACGTTACAAAGTGATTGGCACAGATAGTGTCGGTTGTTCTAATGTGGCGTACAAGGATGTGATGGAGATAGATGTTCCCGTTCCCCTTATTAACGACGCTTTTGACGGGGAAGTGACTATTTGTGAAGGAGATAGTGTGTTGCTGATAGCTTCTGGTGGTGATTATTATATTTGGGATGACGGAAGAAGAAGGCCAGAAATATATGCGAAGGAGAGTCGTCGGTATAAAGTGTCGGTGTGCCTTAATAATGGAGAATGTCGAGACGCTTCATTTGGAGTGAGAGTGTTGCCGAAACCGGAAATAGAAGTGATAGGGAAAACTCATATATGCGACGGTGAAGTGGCGACTCTGAATGTATTGCAAAAGTCTGGTTGTGAGCTTATTGACTACAATTGGAGTAATGGAAAGAAAGATTCATTTATTCTTGTGGCAGATTCTTGTTTGGTGTCGGTGAGTGCAAAAGATGAGAATGGATGTGTCAGTGAAAGAGTGGAGTATGCTGTGCATAAGTATGACTTAGATGAGGTAATTGTTGACGGAGATTTTGACATTTGTGAAAATTCAAATGATGTGGCAAAGGTGTATGTATCCAAATCTAACGTTGCTAAATCGTTGTGGATTGATGAAAGTAATGGAGATACATTGTCTAATTCAAGAGAATTTGAGATAACTAAACATGGAAAATATTCGGTTTCTGTTGTTGATAAGAATGGGTGCAGAGGTCAGAAACAGTTCATAATCAATCGAAGAGAGACGCCTAAAGTGGAAATCGCAGGTGCTGAGATACCTGTTTGTGGCAGACAATATGCAAGATTGACTGCTATTTCGGATTCCAAATGCAAATATGAATGGAGCACAGGAGATGATGGTGCGGAGATTAGTGCAACTCAGAGTGGAGAATACAGTGTCGTCGCTATAAATGAGTATGGATGCAAATTATCCACGTCTACAGAATTGATATTCAATGATATTCCAGATATGTTGACGAGTGGAGATTTCAACCTTTGTCCAGGAGAAAGTATTGTCGTTGGGGTAGCAGGAGCGGAAGAATATGAGTGGAGTGATGGAAGTAGTGGAGATGAATGTGTCTTTATTGAGGCATGTAACGGATATGTTATAGGCAGAGACAGGTATGGTTGTCAAAAGCGGATTGATTTCAAAATTGAGGAGATTCCAGTTCCGACAGTATCAATTGCAGCAGTGCCGGCCAAAATCAAACGGGGAGATTCAGAAGTGAGTTTGTCTTTGGATAGTGGGGATGATTTGAGTGAATGCACATTTATTTGGCTGATGAGTGACGGCGGCACATCCTCGCAACAAAGTTTCAGCCATGAATTTAATGTTGATGATGCGTCGCTATTCTCAGCAGTGGCAGTGGTTGAAACAAAAGATGGATGCAAATTGCGTCTGCATACAACGATTGAAACAGAATTTGTCATACCCAACACCTTTACGCCAAATGGAGATATGGTGAATGATCATTTTATGAAAGGCTATCATGTGGAGATAAAGGATAGGCATGGAATAATGTTGTATCAGGGAGAAGATGGATGGAATGGAATTTTGCCTAATGGGAAAGTCACTCCCGACACATATTATTATATAGTGACTGACGCGACAGGTCAGAAACATTATGGATATGTGACGGTGGCAATGTAAAGGGATTGGAATCACAACAATTTTTGATTTAGAAGAATGTCTGAAAGACAGTAATGAGCGAAGCGATGTTAACCCGTGACGTAGTCTCGGGGATCAAAGAAAAATAG
>DFGT01000016.1 GCA_002371265.1 Bacteroidales bacterium UBA3743
TAGTAACCCGTGACGCAGTCTCGGGGATCAAAGAGAAATAGAATGTCTGAAAGACAGTAATGAGCGAAGCGATAGTAACCCGCGACGCAGTCTCGGGGATCAAAGAAAAATAATAAACTGTCTGAAAGACAGTACTAAAAGAAAGGAGAAATATATGAGTCATATCAGTTTAACATATCATATTGTATGGCGTACAAAGTTTAGCCATCATACTATCAATGTGGAACATGAAAGAGATTTCTATGCATATGTATATGGATTTTGTAAAAGAAAGAAATGTACTCTTTATCGTATAAACTCAATGCCTGATCATGTACACATGTGTTTGGAATTAAACCCAACAATAGCATTGAGTGATTTTATGAAAACACTCAAACAAGAGACATCGAAATGGATGAAAGAGCATAGAGATTGGTTCCCATTGTTTGAAGCATGGGGTAATGGGTATGCTGCTTTTACTTACTCTGCTGATGCTAGAACAAATTTGATAAACTATATTCGCAATCAGAAGGAACATCATAGGAAGGTAGTTTTTCAAGAAGAATTTGGCAAACTATTGATAGAATTTAATTTAGATCCAAACTTTAATAGATTTCTTGATGATTGATATGGTATTGTCTTACAGACATGAGTCCCGATCTATAGCTCTTCTTGAGACTTCGTCAACACCTGAGACTTCGTCACAGGTTACTCTCGCTCCGCTCGGTATTGTCTTACAGACATGAGTCCCGACCTATAGCTCTTCCTGAGACTTCGTTAATACCTGAGACTTCGTCACAGGTTACTCTCGCTTCGCTCGGTATTGTCTTACAGACATGCGGTGATCCTGGTATACCTGAGACTTCACCACAAGACGAGCTCGCTTTACTTGGTAATGCTTTTTGATGTATAGCCTTTATAATTAACTATATATGATCATTTAACAGATACAAAAAAATATGTTTAGATTATTTGGTGTGATTTTTTCATTATTTTATACTTTAACCATATCAGCCCAGACTGATGCCAATGCGTTACATTTCTGGACCGACAGATCTCCATTTTCGCCATCTTACCTGGTGCCGATGACTCACGCCTCTCTGCTTGGCCGTATGCAGCAGGTGGGGTATGAAGGTCAGCCGCTGTCGTTTTGGGGATGCTTCAGCCAGTATAAACCCAAATTGAGGTCGTTGTTTGGAGGCAAGACGCAATTTGATCTGGCTGGGTACACGTCTACGGTGAAGGTTGACGGCAATTATATATTCAGCCTTGGTTCTGATAATGACAGGGTAAATCTTGGTTTGGAAGGAGGTGCGGTTGTCCAACAGAAGGATGTGAGTAAAATTTCAGCCGACGATATGGACGACGCATCTCTGTATGACAACAATGAGGTGAATCCGAATTTCAGTTTTGGGGTGGAGTGGATCCATAAACGACGGATTGTGGGAACGGAAGATGGCGAGACCACCGTCGGCATATCAGCGAAAAATATGGAGGATTGGCTGACACGTAAGGACAGGCGAATCACCGTCAACGCTTTTTATCTATATGGGTCATACCGCCGACCGACGCTGAGAATGCTTCATTTATACGCAGGAGGAATGATGCAGTTGTATGATTCCGACCGTTTGCAGGGAGAGATTCACGTCGCCTTGATCAAAGCGAAGAATAGGGAAGTCGACGCATGGGCAGGAGGCATCAGTTGCCGACACAGTCTGGTGGGGAATGGCTCCACCGATCTGATTATAAATGCCGGCGTCGCTCTTGGCACCCATCTTTATCTAGGATACAGTTTTGATTTGGTGGTGCATGGAGATTTCGCGTCGCCATTCTCATCTCACGAAATCATCCTGGAATATAAGTTTAAGGACAAACGATGTCATGCCGACAAATCAACATATTATTTGATGGGCGGAAAATGACAACCCACCATACGCCGTCAGATACGTCGTCAGACGTTCCATGTCGGTAGGTGAAACGATCAATGTCGGAAAAAAATCCCGCCATACGCCACCATACGTCGTCAGACGTCCAATGTCGGTAGGGAAAGCGATCAATGTCGGAAAAAATTCCGCCATACGCCGCCATACGTCGTCAGACGTTCCATGTCGGTAGAATTTAAATTTGGTATAATTAAATATCGTTAATATATGGCAAATACGTACACCCAAATTCATATTCATTGTGTTTTTGCAGTTAAATATCGAAAAGCAATGATTGACAAAAGTTTCAAGGAAGAATTATATGAATACATTACAGGAATAATACAGCAAAGAGGTCATAAGATGTTGGCGATAGGAGGAACCTCGAATCACATCCATATATTTTTTGGATTAAGAGTCAATGAAAGTTTATCAGATTTGATGCAAGCTGTGAAACGAAATTCTTCGTTATGGATAAATCAAAATCATAAGACACAATCCAAATTTGAATGGCAAAAAGGGTTTGGGGCATTTTCATATAGCAAATCGCATGTCAATGCAGTTGTCAATTACATTAAAAGACAAGAAGAACATCATCGAAAAAAAGCATTTAGTGAAGAATATATACGAATTTTGAAGGATTTTGATGTGAAGTATGACGAACGATATATTTTGCAAGATGTGTGATTAATATGATGTTATCGGTATATACTGGCATGAAACGTCTACGACATAATTTAGCATTCCGCATTTATAATTTATAATTTTAATTTCATCTCATTCTTCGTGCTTCTTTCACCACATCCCATGCAGCGTTTATCTGTTTCATCGATTCTGTGGCTTGGCGAACAGCTTCGTCGCCCAGCGAAGAAAATTTATCAGGATGATACATCATCGCCAACACACGGTATGCCTTCTTGACTTCCTCATCCGATGCGTCGCCTGCCACTCCAAGGATGTCGTATGCGTTGTTCACGGAAACACTGCTGAATTTATGGCTCTCTTTATTCTCTTCGTTCTGGTTGCTATGGTCATAATTCTTATGGTTTTCTTTATTTGAATTTTGACGTTGATCCTTTTTATTATTGCCAGATTTAGAGGATTTCTTTTTTGATTTCGATGATTTCGACTGTTTGGTGAAATTCTTTTTCCTCTCTTTTTGCTCCACTTTGAAACGCAGAAAAATGTTTTGGTATTCCGCACGTGAGATGTTAAGATTATGTCTTATTTGGGTGAATGTGAACTCTTCGATTTTGGAGAATATATCGTCAGCATAAGCCACATTCAACAGCTCGATGATAATATCCGATTTTGCAGAGTGATCGAATTTTTCGTTGATGCGACGGTAGACTTCATCAATGTCGTAGCCACCTTCAAGGATAGTTTGAAACTGTTTGAGTGCAGCCTTTTGTTCTTCTTCTGATTTGTAACGTTCACGTATTGTAGTCTTGATACGATCCATTTCACAAGTCTTGTAATTGCTGTCTGCTTTCATCATTTCTGCGAGCAACACAAGGATGTAATAGTTGAGCTCTGATTTGTTTTTTGAACTATACCATTTTTGGTCGTAGTGGTTGTTGTATGTGTTTTCGCTGAACCCAGTGTAATGGTAGGTCTCTTCTTCGTAACATCCGCCATCGTTCTTCTCCTTGAAAATGGCTTTGATGCTTCTGTATTGCTCTTGTGATATATTCAGATTCTCTACGATAAATTGCATTTTTGTTTCCTCAACGCTACGGAGATAGTTGTCGGCATATGCTACTGCCAACAACTCCATGATAATCTCAGATTTCGCAGCGTAGTCGAATCCTTGATTGATTCGGTTGAAAATTTCGTCTAATATAATGTTATTTTTGTTAAGGATGGACTGGAATAGCTTAAGGGCTGCCGCTTGTTCACCTTCCGTTTTGTAGTATCTGTGTATTGTAGATTTTACACTGTCCAGCTCACAAACCATCGTTTTCTCGTCTGCTTTCATTATTTCCGCAAGAAAAACAAGGATGCAATATTTGAAGTCGGATTCGTAGTTGAATTTTTTTCCCTTTGACGATTGTTTGTCTTTTACCTTTTGGTTTATGGATATTATTGTGATGATTGCCAATACGATGCCAATGATCAATGGAGACCACGCCATAATAAAAACTATAGAATTAAAAAAAAATCTCTCAATCATGATTTTGTATTTTGTGGCAAATATAAAAAATGCGAAATTTATTTCCTACGGAAAATTGGAACGTGGAATAATTTCCGTCGCCGATATTTGTCTACCAGCATTTAACGTCTACGACGTAATTTACATTAAGCATTTATAAATTAATCTCATTCCTCATGCCTCTTTCCCTATTGTCTCCCAGCATTTAGCGTCTACGACGTAATTTACATTAAGCATTTATAAATTAATCTCATTCCTTGTGCCTCTTTCACTATTGTCTCCCAGCATTTAACGTCTACGACGTAATTTACATTCAGCATTTATAATTTCATCTCATTCCTCTTGCCTCTTTCACTATTGTCTGCCAGCATTTAACGTCTACGACGTAATTTAGCATTCAGCATTTATAATTTTATTTCATTCCTTGTGTCTCTTTCACTATTGTCTGCCAGCATTTAACGTCTACGGCGTAATTTAGCATTCCGCATTTATAATTTCATCTCATTCCTCTTGCTTCTTTCCCTATTGTCTCCCAGCATTTGACGTCTACGACGTAATTTAGCATTCCGCATTTATAATTTCATCTCATTCCTCTTGCCTCTTTCCCTATTGTCTCCCAGCATTTGACGTCTACGACGTAATTTAGCATTCCGCATTTATAATTTCATCTCATTCCTCTTGCCTCTTTCACGATATCCCAGGCTTGGTTGATCTGTTTCATCGACTCCGTGGCTTGGCGGATAGCTTCGTCGCCCAAAGAAGAGACTTTATCCGGATGATATATTATTGCCAATGCTCTGTATGCTTTTTTGATCTCTGCGTCTGACGCGTTGCTGTCGACCTTGAGGATATCGTATGCGTCATCCACAGTAATCCCGTTGGATTTGTGACGTTTGTTGTTTTGGGATTTAGATTGGCCGCTGTTGCCACTTTGATTATCGTTTTGCTTTTTGTTTTGGTCGTATTCCCCTTGGTAATATTTCTTGCTGAATATGTTTTTGATGCTTTTGTATTCTTTTCTGGAAATATTCAGTTTGGTCAGTATGTTTTGGATGGTTGTGTCTTCTATCTTTGTGAACTTGTTGTCAGCGTATGCCACCGCCAGCAACTCCATGATAAGTTCTGATTTTGCGACATAGTTGAACTGCTTGTTTATGTTGTTGTAGATGGTGCTTATTTTATGGTTGCTTTTATTGTTGAGTATAGATTGAAACTCTTTGAGCGCGGCTTTCTGTTCGTCTTCCGTCTTATAATATCTGCGGATTGTGGCTTTGACTCTGTCTAGCTCGCATACCATATTCTTCCCGTCTGCTTTCATCATCACAGCGAGTAAAACAAGAATGCAGATTCTGTAATCTATTTTGTCATTTTCGTCAGAATCTTGCTCGTAGTTGGCTTTTCTGTTTTTTTTCTTCTTGTTGTTATTCCTGTTGTTGGTCCTGTTGCTGCTGGTCCTCTCCCATTCGGTTTTGTCAGACTTACTATTATAATCATCGTAGTGGAAACGTCTGTCATTAGAACTTTCTTTTTTTTCGCTTTTTTTGTCTTCCTTGGAAAAAATCAGAAAAAATCCGAACCCAAACAATATCAATCCTACTAGTACACCCAAATCTTCACTGTAGGAAATAAAGAGAACTCCTACCAAAATGCAGGATATACACCAAAGTAGGTTGAAAACAAATTCTGAATGTTTCATCTTCTTTCTAATTCCGATTATTATGTTTGGCGTTTACTTAATTCCTCTTGCCTCCTTCACGACGTTCCAGGCTTGGTTGATCTGCTTCATCGACTCCGTGGCTTGGCGGACAGCTTCGTCGCCCAATGAAGAGACTTTATCCGGATGATACATTATCGCCAGTGCTCTGTATGCTTTTTTGATCTCTTCGTCTGATGTATTCTCGCTCACTCCAAGAATATTGTAGGCTTCTTGTTCTTTAATGGTTATTACCCTTGTTGTTTGATCGTAGCTTTCATTTTGTTTTCCGTTTGATTTTTTTGACTGCTCTGTCTTCTTATATCTGTAGTATCCGTCTTGACGCTTCTTCATGAAGAGAGCGTAGATCCTTTGGTATTCCTGTGTGGAGATCCCCAACAGGTTTCTGATTTGTTTGATTACAGGTTTTTCCTTATCATTGAAATCGTCGTCGGCGTATGCCACCGCTAACAATTCCATGAACAACTCCGTCACACCTACATCGTCGAGTTGATCATTGATAAAGTTGCAGACATCATGTATGTTATTTCTTGTTTTTAGAATCAGTTGGAATTGTTTAAGAGCCGCTTTCTGTTCACTTTCACTTCTATAATATCTGCGGATTGTAGATTTTACACTATCCAATTCTCTGGATTTCAGATTCCCGTCGGCTTTCATCACCTCTGCAAGCAACACAAGAAGATTGTATTTGAAGAGCTTCTCTTCTTCGTCATCTTCTTTGTTCGCATCGTTATTGAATGTGTCCTTTTCATTATTATCGGATTCCTTTTTCTCGTAAACCGCAAAAAGGACGATGCCAAATCCGACGATTGTGGCATAAATGCTATTAAAGAATAATCCTAATATAATTCCGAAAACACTTCCAAATATGAGAAATGCGATTAGCGATCTTTTTGTCATGACTCTGTATTTTGTTACAAATATATGCGGATTGTCGACATAAAATGTCCACCTACGTAGATTTTTCCTAATTTATCATTTCTAATTTCGCATTTCTAATTTTATCTCATTCCTCTTGCCTCTTTCACCACATCCCATGCCATATTTATCTGTTTCATCGACTCTGTGGCTTGGCGGATCGCTTCGTCGCCCAACGAGGAGAATTTATCAGGATGATACATCATCGCCAACACACGGTATGCTTTCTTGATCTCTGCATCCGACGCATTGCCAGCCACGCCAAGAATGTCGTAAGCCTCACTCACTGAAATGCTTCCTGATCTGCTGCGGTTAGAATTCGATTTCGATCTATTTTTATTTTCGTCTTTCTTTTTATTGTAGTTGCTTTCATTATATTCATTGCGATTTTCATCATATTTATACTCTCCCTGGTTGTATTTTTTCCTGAAGATGTTCTTGATGCTCTCGTATTCCTCTGGAGAAATTTGCAAATAAATTACAATTTTATCAATCGTTGATTTTTCTTTACTGCTAAACTTGTCGTCAGCGTAAGCCACCGCCAACAGCTCCATGATAAGCTCTGATTTGACGGCATAGTCGAATTTTTGATTGATGCTGCTGCATATTTTGTTTATGTGGAATCTCTTATTGCCGTTGAGGATGGATTGAAACTGTTTGAGCGCTGCCAGTCGTTCGTCCTCTGTTTTATAGTATCTGCGGATAGTGGATTTCACTCTGTCCAGCTCACATTTCATCTGTTTCCCGTCTGCTTTCATCACTCTAGCAAGCAGTTGGAGAATGGAATCTCTGAATTCTGTATTATATTTTTTTTGTTCGTATTTGTTTTTAAAGAAACTCAGAATATTTTGGTAATCATAAGATAAGATTCCCAGATGATGATTGGCGATAATTTGTATTTCGTTTTCTTCATTGAACGCCCCTCCTTTTTGCAAATCGCCGTCGGCATATGCCACAGCCAGCAAATCCCTGATGATAAGTTTTTTAGCTTGGCTGTTGTATCCGAATTTTTTGTTTATAGAGCTACAAATTTCGTTTAGATTATACTTTTTATATTTGTCAATATTGTTTAGGATAGACTGGAGTTGTTTGAGGGCTTTTTTTTGTTCATCCTCCGTGATATAGTATCTGCGTATTGCCGACTTGACGACATCCAGCTCACATTTCATCTGTCTCCCGTCGGCACTCATCACTCTTGCGAGCAGAACAAGGATGCAAAACCTGTAGTCGGATAGATTTTCTTGGTCGGATTTTTTTTCTTGGTCGGATTTTTTTTCTTTTTTGTTGCTGCCAATGTATAATACTATTATTATAATAAACATAAGTCCAGCCGTGAAATTTATGAGTATAGACAGTGAGCCTCCGCCTATTAATGCTAGAATCCCCCAAATTTTTTTTTCATCCATAATTTAAATACCGACATTTATAATACCTACGGCATTATTTTGCATTTCTAACTTGATGTGTAAACGCCGAAGCATAGGTCCGATTCTCCACAATTCAGCATTTTGCATTTAGCATTTTTAATTTTATCTCATTCCTCTTGCTGATTTCACCACATCCCAAGCCTCGTTGATCTTCTTCATTGATTCTGTCGACTGGCGAACTGCCTCTTCACCCAAAGCCGCCGCATTGTCGGGATGGTATTTTATCGCCAGGACGCGGTATGCTTTTTTGATTTCCGCATCCGACGCATTGCCAGCCACGCCAAGAATATCGTAAGCCTCACTCACTGATATGCTGCCTGACCTGCGGTAGTTGTTGTTGCTGGAATTCGAGTTGGAATAGCCATTGTTGTAACCGCTGTTGCTGTTTGTGTTGTAGTTGCGGTTGTAGTTCGAATCACTGTTGCGATTATAGCTGCTGCCACTTGAATTGTTAGAACTGCTGTTATTGTTGTAAGACGACTGCTGAGACCTCTCACCGTTATAGTATCCCTGCTTGTATTTTTTCATGAAAAGCATGTAGATACTTTTATATTCTTGCGACGTGATGTTGAGATTCTTTACTATTTTCTGAATTATTGACTCTTCTGTGGTGTCAAAATGGTCGTCAGCGTAAGCCACCGCCAGCAGCTCCATGATAAGCTCTGATTTGGCGATGTAGTTGAGACGTTTGTTGATACTGCTGCATATTGCCTCAAGATTATGGTGATGGTCGAGGATAGTTTGAAACTGTTTAAGAGCTGATTTCTGCTCACTTTCAGTCTTATAGTATCTGCGTATAGTCGCCTTCACTCTGTCCAACTCACAGCTCATGAGTCTGCCGTCAGCCTTCATCACCTCAGCCAACAACACCAGGATGCAGTATTTGAAATTGTTTTCGCCTCCTTCATTGCCGTCGCCTGAATTATTTTCTTTTTCCTTATTGTTAGAAAAAATAATGGATCCGAGCACAAAGCCTATGATTGCTCCCAACGGACCGCCTATGAGAAAGCCTATAGCACCAGCGTAAAATGATTTTTTATTCATATAATCATATTTTTTTACAAATATACTAAGAAGCTTTTTAAAATTATTATAATTTGAACATATTGGTCAAAATATCAATGATATGGCAAAAAAACTCTGATTTTTTATAATTTCTAAGTTGCTGAAAAACAGAGATGTTGATTTTCTCTTTAACATTTATTTGTTTTTGAAAGTAGAAAAAAATGAAATATTATAATCCATTTTGAACATTTAGCACTATCTTTGAGCCCGAAGAAACAAAATAGTGTTATTTTGAAAAGTAAAAAAACGATATGAAAACAGTGATTAAAATATTCGCCGCTTTGACGTTGTTGTTTATGACAAGTTCTTTTGCGGCAGCACAGAATTCTTTGGTGAAACACATTAATCAGGATGAGTTCCGTGCACAGATTTGTGATTTTGTCCAGAGTCCGACTTGGCAGTATAAGGGCAAGAAACCATGTGTGATTGATTTTTATGCTACTTGGTGTGGTCCATGCCGTACAATTTCTCCTTTCTTGGACAAATTGTCGGTGAAGTATAAAGATCAGATTGATGTCTACAAGATTGATGTTGATAAGAACAGAGACTTGGCTCAGGCATTTGGAGCGACGAGCATTCCACTTCTGATTTTTGTTCCTGTTAATGGAGAACCTCAGGCTAACAGAGGAGCCTTGCCAGAAGCTGAGTTGGAAAATGCAATTAAAACGGTTCTTTTGAAAAAATGAAAGGTATAATTTTGGCGGGTGGCAGTGCCACTCGCCTTTTCCCATTATCTAAAGCCATAAGCAAGCAGATCATGCCTGTTTATGACAAACCCATGATCTATTATCCTTTGTCGACATTGATGTTGGCGGGAATCAAGGAAGTTTTGATTATCTCTACACCGAGAGATTTGCCGATGTTTGAGCAATTGCTTGGAGACGGTAAGTCGCTTGGAATGCGTTTTGAATACAAGGTGCAGGAAAAACCTAATGGTTTGGCTCAGGCATTTGTCCTTGGTGAGGAGTTTTTGGCGGGCGACGATGCTTGCCTGATCTTAGGCGACAACATGTTCTATGGTCAGAATTTTTCGACGATGCTTAAGAAAGCCGCTCAGATTAAGTCGGGTGCTATGGTATTCGGTTACTATGTTAGGGATCCGAGAGCATACGGAGTAGTAGGGTTTGATGAAAACGGCAAGGTCACTTCATTGGAGGAAAAACCAGCACAGCCTAAAAGCAATTATGCCGTGCCTGGATTGTATTTCTATGACAGCACCGTCTGCAAAAGAGCAAAAGAGCTTAAGCCGAGTGCTAGAGGAGAGTATGAGATCACGGATTTAAATAAGACATATTTGCAGGAAGGCTCTCTTAAAGTAGAGCTTTTCGGACGTGGATTCGCATGGCTTGACACAGGAAATTGTGACTCATTGCTAGAAGCTTCCAATTTTGTTGAGACAATCCAAAACCGCCAGGGATTCTATGTTGCGTGCATAGAGGAAATAGCATGGCGTAACGGCTGGATTTCAGATCAGCAGTTGTTGGAACTTGGAAATAGTTTGAAGCAGACAAAATACGGACAATATATCATATCGTTGGTTAACAATAATTTTGATTGATAGAATTATGAATTATATTGAACAGTCGGTAAAAGGCGTGTTTGTTATAGAACCTAAAGTTTTTGGTGATAGCAGAGGCTATTTTTATGAGTCGTTCAAACAAGCAGAGTTTGATGAACATATCGGTCACCATGTAGAGTTTGTTCAGGAAAATCAATCGAAATCGTCGAAGGGAGTGTTAAGAGGCCTACATTACCAGAAAGGCGATGCATCACAGGCTAAACTAGTGCGTGTGGTAAAGGGTGCAGTCCTTGATGTGGCGGTTGATATAAGAAAATCATCACCTACTTTTGGAAAATATGTGGCTGTGGAGTTGAGTGAGGAAAATAATCGTCAACTTTTCATTCCACGCGGATTTGCTCATGGATTCCTGGTGTTGAGCGATGAGGCTGTTTTCACATATAAGGTGGACAATGTGTATGCTCCTCAGGCAGATGCGGGCATCATGTATAATGACCCACAGGTCGGAATCGAATGGCCAAAGTTGGATTGTGAATTTTTATTGTCGGAAAAAGACACAAAGCATCCTTTGTTGAAGGACGCGGAGGTGTTCTAATATATTTGTATTTGGAATATGAATATTTTTGTTACAGGAGGAAACGGTCAGTTAGGTAATTCTTTCAGAAAGATTTCTGTCAATTATCCACAGCACAGCTTCACTTTCACAGATGTGCCAGAGGTGGATATTACGGATTTGGAATCTCTACGTACAATTTTGAAAAATGCAAAAGCTGATATCATCATCAACTGTGCGGCATATACAGATGTCAACAAGGCAGAGTCGAATGAGGATATCGCGCATAAGATAAATGCAGTTGGTCCGGGCAACTTGGCTGTCGTGGCAAAAGAGATGGGGGCGAAGCTTGTCCACGTCTCAACAGATTATGTCTTCAATGGCAAAGGAAACACACCGTTGAAGGAGAGTGATCCAACGTCTCCATTAGGTGCTTATGGAAGAACGAAATTGAGCGGAGAGACTCTTGTCAGAGAGGTGGGTGGCGACGCTGCGATTGTCCGCACAGCATGGCTATACAGCGAGTTCGGAAATAATTTTGTAAAGACGATGATCCGTTTGGGCAGCGAGCGCGAAGACGTTTCTGTTGTCTACGATCAGGTAGGAACACCGACATACGCCACAGATTTGGCTGAGGCAATCATGCATTTGGTAAACAAAGGCATCAAGGGTTGTGAGGTTTACCATTATACAAATGATGGAGTTGCAAGTTGGTTTGACTTCACAAAATATATATTCAAGTTGGCAGGATGCAAAGCCAACCTTCATGCGATAGAGAGCTATGAGTATCCGACACCAGCGGAACGACCAGCTTACAGTGTGTTGAGCAAGAGAAAGATTGCTGAGGCCGGAGCGTCAGTTCCATATTGGACAGATTCTCTTGAAAAGTGTATGAAACTTTTATTAGCAAAATAATCATGTTTAAGACGAACGAGTATTTCGACGGTAATGTAAAGAGCATTGCGTTGGAGAGTGCGGAAGGCCGTGCCACAATTGGAGTCATGGCAAAAGGAGAGTATGAGTTTGGCACATCAACAATAGAGATCATGACAGTAACGTCAGGAAAGTTGGAAGTGTTGATGCCAGGAGAGACAGAGTGGAAAACATATAAGAAGTTTGAAACATTTGTCGTAGAGAAAGGAGTAAAGTTCCGTTGTAGAGCGACGGAAGACACACCGTATTTGTGTTTGTATAAGTAAAATTAGGTATCTTAATGAGAGGAAGACGCGAGAAATCGCGTCTTTTTTTGTTTTTCCTCCCGGTAGCGCCGCAGGTGCGACATCCCCTAGCGTAGGGTTTCAACCCTACACGACATGAATGTAAATGTAAATTTGGAATTTCCCAGTGCCGAA
>DFGT01000020.1:0-49402 GCA_002371265.1 Bacteroidales bacterium UBA3743
AGACGTTGCGCGCAACGTCTCCACCGGTTGCCGTCGGCTGGGGCCGATAACGTCGCCTGCGGCGACGTCTGTTTGCCAACCGCCATCGTGAGACAGTGCGTCTGGAAGACGCCATATAGCGGAGCGTAAGTAACCCGGGATGAAGTCCCGGGGTATGAAATCCACAATGCCCAATCTTTGCCTGGAAGGCAATACATAATCATTCCTCATCCATCCTCAATCATCCATCCTCAACCACTTATTGTTTCATTTTATTTCCTACTTTTGTGACAATATAATAATAATTAATACGCTATGCTGAAGAAACTACTTGTGCCGCTGTTGTTGGCTTTGATATGTATATCTGTTGTCGCAGAGCCTGAAACCCAATTGAAGGAGAATCAGAATGGCACTGATGTGAAAATTGATGGGAATGGGGACGTTTTTGTTTCTCCACTGTGGTATCATATCTCTTCAGATACTACGGCGGAGGTGATATATGATGAATCGTATAAAGAGTTGAAATCGGTCGTTATCCCTTCCAAGATTCAAATTGATGTTTTTTCTTATCCTCTTACGAGTATTGGAGAATTAAGTATAAAAATTCCATCGAGTGTGACAAGCATAGGAGAATCTGCGTTTTGGGGGTGCAGTGGTTTGATAAGCATAGATATTCCATCGAGTGTGACTAGCATAGGGAATAATGCATTTTGGGGATGTAGTGGCTTGACAAGCATTAAGATTCCATCGAGTGTGATAAGTATAGGATATGAAGCGTTTTATGATTGTAGCGGCTTGACACACATAGAAATACCATCAAGTGTCACAAATATTGAAAAAAATGCATTTGGGTCATGTGATGTGTTGTCAAGCATAAATGTGGTTTCTGATAATTCTATTTATTCATCTGAAGATGGAGTATTGTATGATAAAAATAAGAGAAAACTTATTTGTGTTCCAGCAGGTAAGAATGGTAAATTTGTTATTCCATCGAGTGTCACAAGTATAGGAAACTATGCATTTATGTATTGTAGAGGTTTGACAAGTATAGAGATACCATCGAGTGTGACAAGCATAGAAAATGAAGCGTTTTGGAATTGTCATAGTTTGACAAGCATAGAGATTCCGTCGAGTGTGACAAGTATAGAAAATGATGTGTTTTGGAATTGTTGTGGATTGACAAGCATAATGATTCCCTCCAGTGTGATAAGTATAGGAAATTATGCGTTTTCTGATTGTAGAGCATTGACAAACATAAAGATACCATCGAGTGTGACAAACATAGGTGTATTTGCATTTAAGAACTGTAAAAATCTTGATGTCATCATTGATAAATCGGAGAAGAATATCTCAGTTGGGGATTATGCGTTTGACGATTGCAAGTCTGTGAAATTTCTAAAATAATCTCTCAACATCAATTCTGCATGGATTGTTTATCGTCGACAGCCAATAGCCATCGTCCATCTGTCTTTTTAATAATGTGTTAATATCTATTTTCCCCACGTCAACGCAAATAGAGGGATTTTGGGTAAATTTGCGTGTAATTTATAAAATTAAGAGACGTGGCAGAAAAAAGTGAAACGCCTTTAATGAGGCAATATTCAGAGTATAAATCGCAGTATCCTGATGCAGTCCTGCTTTTCCGTGTGGGTGATTTCTATGAAACTTTTGGCGACGACGCTATAAAAGCGTCTGAGGCTCTTGGCATCACGCTTACCAAACGCAACAATGGTGGCGGTTCGGGTGAAATGCCTCTTGCCGGTTTCCCTCACCACGCTCTCGACACTTATCTGCCTAAACTTGTCCGCCACGGATACCGTGTGGCAATCTGCGACCAACTTGAGGATCCCAAACAGGCTAAAGGGCTTGTGAAACGTGGCATTACGGAACTTTCCACTCCGGGTGTTACGATGAGTGAGAATATCCTTGATCCACGTGAGAACAATTTCTTGTGCGCGGTATGCCGCAACAAAGAGAAAAAGTCCGGTGATATATACGGAGTGTCGTTCCTCGACATCTCCACTGGTGAATACCTTCTTTCGCAAGGTAAACAAGACTATGTAGACAAACTTCTTTCCGTCTACACTCCTAAAGAAATTCTGATTGAAAGAGGTTGCAGACGTGATTTTGAGGACTCTTTCTCAAAACACTATCTCGTGAACGAACTTGACGACTGGGCTTTCACTCCTGACAGTGCGCGAGGAAAGCTGCTCGCCCATTTCAACACTTCGTCGTTGAAGGGATTTGGTGTGGAGAACCTTCAGGTGGGCCAGGTGGCTGCCGGAGCCATTCTTCATTACCTCGACTATACTCAGCATAAAAATATCAGCCACGTCAATTCAATCCGTCGTATTGAGGAGGAAAAATATGTCTGGATGGACCGTTTTACGGTGCGAAACCTTGAACTTTTCCCTACGTCGGATGAAAACCAGCGTTCTCTTCTCGGCATTATCAATGAAACGATGACTCCTATGGGTTCACGTCAGATGATGCGATGGCTTGCCCAGCCTCTTAAGGAGGTGACCCCGATAGTGGAGCGCCATGAGATAGTGGAGACGTTGTTCCAGGAAAAGCCGTTGCGTGAGCTCCTTAACGAGTGTCTGCCACAGATTGGCGACATGGAGCGTATCGTCTCTAAAATCGCTGCCAAACGTGCCAATCCACGTGATGTGCTGGCTTTGTGCTCGGCTTTGAAGATGGTGGGGCCTATCAAAATTGCTTGCTCTCAAAGCAGCAACGTCAACCTTCAGGGAATGGCTGAACGACTGAATCCATGCGAGCATATTTGTGCTAAAATAGACTCGATGATTGTGCCTAATCCTCCAGCTTTGCTGTCGAAGGGTGGGGTGATCGCTCCAGGATATAATGAAGATCTCGACAGTTGGAGACAAATATCTACCAACAGCAAGGATGTGCTTTTGAAAATCCAGGATGAGGAGATGGAACACACTGGAATATCATCACTTAAGGTGGGCTACAACAATGTGTTTGGCTACTATCTTGAGGTGAGAAACACTCATAAGGACAAAGTGCCTCAGGAGTGGATCCGCAAGCAGACACTTACTGGAGCGGAGCGTTATATCACACCTGAATTGAAGGAGCTTGAGGCAAAAATCACCAAGGCGGAAGAGATGATCATTCCGTTGGAGACGCGATTGTTCATGGAGCTTATTGATGAGCTTGCCGACTATATATCACCTGTACAGACTGACACATCTATCATCGCTCAGCTTGATTGTTTGATGTCTTTTGTCTCTGTCTCTGAAAAATACAAATATGTTCGTCCCGTCGTCGACGACAGTCTTGTGATTGATATCCGTGAGGGTCGTCATCCGGTGATAGAGCGTCAGTTGCCGATAGACAGCCCGTATATCGCAAATAGTGTGGAGCTCGACAATGAGAAGAAGCAGATTATGATGATCACCGGTCCTAATATGGCTGGTAAGTCGGCGCTGCTTCGCCAAACTGCGTTGATTGTGGTGTTGGCTCAGATTGGTTGTTTTGTGCCTGCCGACAGTGCCCATATCGGTGTCGTGGATAAGATTTTCACACGTGTGGGAGCATCTGATAATATTTCGATGGGAGAGTCAACGTTTATGGTGGAGATGACGGAAGCGTCGAGCATCATCAACAATATCACCGATCGTTCACTTGTGCTTTTCGATGAGCTTGGTCGTGGAACTTCCACTTATGACGGAATCTCGATTGCATGGGCTATTGTGGAGTATCTTCACGAGAATCCCAAAGCTAATCCTAAAACTCTCTTCGCCACTCACTACCATGAACTAAATGAGATGGAGAACACGTTTGAGCGTGTGAAAAACTATAATGTTTCGGTGCGTGAGGCAGACGGCAAGGTGATTTTCTTGCGTAAATTGAAAGAGGGTGGAAGCGAGCACAGTTTTGGTATCCATGTGGCCAAACTTGCAGGTATGCCATCTACTGTTGTCGACAGAGCAAACGAGATTCTGCACCGTCTTGAGGAACAACATAAAGACACAGACGTCACGACAGAGAAAATAAAGAAGGCAACGGAGCCAAAACTTCCTGCCGGCACACAGCTTAGTATTTTCCAACTTGATGATCCTACACTTTCACAGGTGCGTGATGAAATCCTGACAATAGATATCGACAACCTTACTCCGATTGAAGCTTTGAACAAACTTCATGAAGTGAAAAAAATATTACTCGGAAAAAGTTAAAAATCAGCAATAAATTTGTTTTTTGAATTTAAAGGGATATATTTGCCATGTTATGACATAAAGTCATAATGGAAAATAATTTAATTAAAGTAATAGGGATTATGATTAAACTAAGAAATTTTTGGGTGGCACTTGCGATAGGATGTGCTTTCTCTATGGGAACAACTTCTTGTGGTGACGACGATGATGAAGACGAACCAAAACAAGAGCAAGTTAATAAGGCAACAGAGGCAGGTAATGTGATGAAGGAAGTCGTAGATAGTTACAACATTAAAGGTGCTAATCTTTTGGATCAGGCAACATCTATGACAAAGGATCAGTTGCAGAAACTTGCTGAGACAGTGGTTGAATACAACAAGAATAAGAACAATTCGGAATGGATGCAGACATTCTTGGGAACTGCTGCATCTAGCGAAGCTGACAAAAAGGCTACGACAGATTTGTTGGATGATGCAATATCTCAGCTTGAGAATATTGGTGTTGTGATGAACGAAGTTACAACAAAGGATTTGTTGGATACTTTCTCTGAATATTTTGAAGGAAAGGATCAGCTTGGTGAGGGCGAGGCTGACGGTATTAAGCAAGGTGCAACGCACAAGGATTTGTTTGATGCAATTTATGAGGAGAAACTTGCTTCTATTCCTGCTACTGAGGAAGGATTGGATCAAATGTTTAATGTGTTCCAGACTTTGCCTGCAGATCAGCAGACTGAGCTTGTAAATGTTGTTTTGGCATGGGCTAATAAGTCTGATGACGTTGCTTGGCAGGAAGGTTTCTTGTCAGGAGTGTCTGCAGATGCCGCTACTCAGCAGGGACTTAAAGAAAAACTTGATTTCCTTGCTAAATACAAAACTTACATTGCTGCAATGGCGTAAAAGTCTGAATTTAAGGAATAAAAAACGCAGGCATTTAGGTGTCTGCGTTTTTTTGTGCGTTGTAATTGACTCATAAAATCTCTGTGTGTCAATATTCTTTGTTTTCACGGAATTTTCTCCACTTGTCTAGCAACGCTTTCATGTCGCCTGGAATCTCAGAGTCGAAATCCATTTCCTCGCCTGTACGTGGATGACGGAATCCGAGAGTCTTGGCATGCAGTGCCTGACGTGGGCAGATGGCGAAACAGTTGCTGACAAATTTGCGGTAGTTGGATGTGCGTTCTCCACGCAATATCTCCATGCCTCCGTATCTTTCGTCGGCAAACAGTGTGTGGCCGATATGTTTCATGTGCACACGGATCTGATGTGTGCGTCCTGTCTCAAGAACACACTCCACCAATGTGACATAACCAAACCTTTCCAGCACTTTATAATGGGTCACGGCATGTTTGGCAGATGGATTCTCTCCGTTTGGAAACGTAGTGAAGAGCATTCTGTCTTTTGGATCACGAGCGATGTCAGCGTCGATTGTACCCTCATCTTTCTCCACATTTCCCCAAACAAGAGCGTTATAGCGTCGGCGTGTGGTCTTGTTGAAGAATTGTTTGCCAAGATCACTTTTAGCGTCGTCATTCTTGGCTATAATTAGGAGTCCGGATGTGTCTTTGTCTATACGGTGCACCAATCCCAAACGAGGATCTGTAGTGTCGTAGTCGGGGTCATCCTTCAAATGCCATGCGAGTGCATTTAGCAGTGTGCCTTGGAAATTTCCGAATCCAGGGTGCACCACCATACCTGCAGCCTTGTTGACAAGCACCACATCCTTATCCTCATACACAATGTTGATGGGTATATCTTGTGGAATTATAGTGAAATCCGACGGCGGATACGACAGCATAACGGAAATCTCGTCGTTTGGCTTCACTTTGTAGCTCGATTTCACTGGTTTGCCATTGGCTAGTATTGTCTGGCAATCAGCGGCCATCTGTATGCGGTTGCGGCTCACGTGAGGCATCACACCGACGAGGAATTTGTCGATGCGCACCAATTTTTTGCCTTCTGGCACACTGAATCTGAAATGCTCGTGAAGCTGGCCGTCGTTGCCGAGCTCTGCCTCTGGGGCTTCACCGTCTTTGAAAATCTCTATATCTTCGTTTTCGTCTTGCATTGCTATTATTTAGTATTCGATATTCAACAAATCTAGAAATTCACTAGAAGTTTCATATCTCCTTTTCTTTTGGCTTTTTCTTCCATCATTGCGTTATAGTCAATATTTTTTCCTGCAATACCCATATATTTGAGTATTTCAGGAGACACTTCTATTTTTCGTTTGCCTTTGTTTGTAGGTTTTGCTTTTTTTCTCTCATCTTCAAACTTTATATCATTGAGAAGTTTCTCAGACAACCATTTTTTGTTGTCTGTACTCAATGATTTTATATATCCCCACAAGTATTCAATAGCTGTTGTTTCCATAATGTTAATTTTTTTTTTGTTAATGACTGTTGAAAAATCCTGTCTTTGCAGGGTTGTTTGAGAAAAACACAAAAATCAGATTAGTTCCAAAGTCCGTCCTCACTGTCTGGCACAGAATCCTGCACAGTCTCGTCTTTGAACACCTCTTCGGGCTCTTCCATCTTCGACTTGTCGATAGTCAGATATAGGTCGACGCGGGTGCCGGCAGGGACTGTCTTGCCTGTGATAGGTGTCTGTTTGTAGACGATGGCTTTATCTTTGTCTTGATCTGTTATGCCTTTGTCATAATTGATAGAACCAATGTTCAAATCTTTCTCATGAGCTTCGTTTCTTGCTCTGTCAAGTGTAAGTCCACGGAAACTAGACACTTGCACTTCTTCGTTAGACAATCCACGTCCGATAACCAAAGTGACTGCTGAACCTTCTGTCAGTTTTGTGTTTGGTAGGATGATCTGGTCGTGGTATTTCACTTCAATCACGTTTCCGCTCTGCTCCGACGGTACGTATTCCAAATTGTTGACCTTCAATCCTACGCTTGCCAACAAGTTTTCAGCCTGACGTGCTGATCCTTCACGTACTTCAGGAAGCGACACTTTCTTCGCGCTGTAAGCCTGGATCTTGACGTAGATCTTGCGACCCTCTTTCACTTTTGCTCCGGCTTTTGGCACTTGGTCGACGATAGCACCTGGCTTCATTCCGTTGACATACATCGAGTCTATCACCTCATATGTTAATCCGCGAAGGGCAAGAATCTCACCACCTTCTTTTTCTGTCATGCCGTTAAGGTTGGGTGTCTCTATCTCAACACCGTGATTGGTGTAGCTGTCAAGCCAGCTTGATGTCCATGCCAAACCGATAAGCACGACTATGATGCATGCGAATATACTGATCACCAAAGGATTTTTGATGAATCTCTTGAAAAATGGCTCTTTGTTTTTCTTAGTCGATGTCGACTTTGATTCTGTTTCTGCGCTCATTTGAAAACCTATTTCTTCTAAATTCTTCTATATGAACTACAAAAATAAATGAAGATGAGTATCTTTGCAACAATTTTAATATATAAAAGATGAAAACAGACTCTAAATCTGCGACAAAAAAACTTTTTATTGAGACTTATGGCTGCCAGATGAACGTGGCAGACACGGAAGTTGTGGCTGCAATCATGCAGACGGTAGGTTATGAAATCACTGAGGATATAGCGGAGGCAGACGCTATTTTTGCCAACACTTGTTCGATACGTGATAATGCGGAGCAGAAGATACACTCCCGCATTCAGTATTTCCAGTCGTTGAAGCGTGATGCCAAGCGTCCGCTTATCATTGGTATTATCGGATGTATGGCTGAAAGAATGAAGGAAGATCTTCTGAGGACAGGAGTTGTAGACTTGGTGTGTGGCCCTGACTCGTATCTTGATCTGCCAAACTTGATTTCAAGTGTGGAGGCAGGAGAGAAAGCGATAAATGTGGATCTTTCCACTACTGAGACCTACCGCAACGTCATCCCGGCAAGACTCGGACACAATCGTATTTCGGGATATGTCTCTATCATGCGAGGCTGCAACAATTTCTGTTCTTACTGTATTGTCCCTTACACTCGTGGACGAGAGAGAAGCCGTGCTGTCGACAGTATTCTGAATGAGGTCAACGATCTAAGTGAAAAGGGATTCAAGGAGGTTGTTTTGTTGGGACAGAATGTCAATTCTTATCGCTTCGTCGACGAGAATGAAAACGTCACCACTTTTGCCCAGCTGCTTGAGATAATCGCGGAGAAATTCCCAGGCATGCGTATCCGTTTCACCACGTCGCACCCTAAGGATATGACTGATGATATTCTTTATGCGATTGCCAAATGGGACAATGTGTGCAAACACATACATCTTGCGGTGCAGAGCGGAAGTTCAGCTGTGTTGAAGGCTATGAACAGAAAGTACACCCGCGAATGGTTTTTGGAGAGAATCGCTGCCATACGCCGTATAATTCCGGATTGTGGCATCACAACGGATATTTTCTGCGGATTCCATGGGGAGACGGAGGAGGATCACCAGCAGACTCTTTCTTTGATGAATGAGGTGGTGTTTGATTCTGCGTTCATGTTCAAGTATTCGGAACGACCAGGCACATACGCGTCTAAGTTTTTGCCAGACAATATCTCTGAGGAGGTGAAGATCCGCCGATTGAATGAGATTATTGAAAATCAGACACGTCTGTCGGCAATCAGCAATGAGCGTGACCTTGGCAAAGTGTTTGAAGTGCTGGTTGAAGGACGCAGCAAGAGAAGCGCGGACCAGCTGTTTGGGCGCACACAGCAGAACAAAGTGGCTGTTTTCCCTAAGGGAGACGCGAAGGTTGGCGACATTGTCCATGTCAAAGTGTTGCAGACAACATCAGCCACATTGATAGGCGAAATTGTGGAGTGATTGAATTCATATAGATAGCAGAAAAATGCTGAGTTATGAATCAGATTCTGCTAGTTTGAATAAAATTTCAAAAAAAACGGTGCTTTTTTTGGTTTTGAGCTGAAAAGTTTATACTTTTGCATCGCTTTTGAAAGAAAGCAGTTAAGGTAGGTCGGGTAGCTCAGCTGGATAGAGCAACAGCCTTCTAAGCTGTGGGTCAAGGGTTCGAATCCCTTCCCGATCACCAAACTCAAAGAAGACGCTTTAAAAGAGCGTCTTTTTTGGTTTAAAAATGTGTCTTTTTTAGATTTTAGCCCAAAACCACTTTTCCAAAAGCTATTTTCTGATCAAAAACCACTTTTCCAAAAGCTATTTTTGTATATTCGCATTAAAAATCAAAGAGTAGATAACGATGGAACAACAGGATATAGTAAAACTTATAAATGTCTATCATCGAAGATTAGCCTTAGTTTCGATGGATTTTAAGCGATATTTACATAAATCTATAAATTGGAATGCAAGAATGATAGGGATCAAAGGAGCAAGAGGCGTAGGAAAAACTACTCTTGTCTTGCAACATATCAAGGAAACATTTACCAATATAGATGATACTTTATGGGTGTCGCTTGATAATCTTTGGTTTAAGACGCATGATGTAGATGAACTTGTTGAGTATTTGTATGTGAGGGGTATTAGAATTATTTTTTTCGATGAAGTTCATAAATGTAAGAATTGGGCGGAGCAACTAAAAAACTTTTATGATGAATATCCTGATTTAAAGATTGTATATACAGGATCGTCTATGCTTGAAATAGATAATTCAAAAGTGGATTTGGCTCGCCGTCAGATTCTATATACGTTGTCGTCTATGTCATTCAGGGAATATCTTGAATACGTTGGAGAGTTGTCCATACCAGCGATATCCATTGAACAATTGCTGTCGAATCATATTGAAATTGCAATGGATGTCTCTACAAAAACAAAGGTGATGCATCATTTTGATGATTATATTAATCATGGATGTTATCCATTTTTTAAGGAAGCAGGCCTTGATTTCCATCAACAATTAGCGGCAACGGTGAATCTTGTTATTGAATCAGATATGGTCGCTGTCACAGACGTCACATATGCTACAGTAGAGAAAACAAAAAAATTATTGAGTATTATTGCCAGCAATGTGCCGTTTGTTCCAAATGTTGCTAAGTTATGCGCAGCGTTAGAGACCACGAGAGATAGTTGCTTGAGAATGTTATATGCATTAGAAAGAGCTAATATATTAAGTCTTCTTACTCGTGAACTGAAAAGCTACAAACATTTGGTTTCTCCGGAAAAGGTATACTTAAACAATACTAATTTGATGGAATCTCTTGCGTCAAAGTCTGAGATTGGCAATAAACGTGAAACTTTTTTTATGAATCAGGTTGAGCAGGTTGCTTCAATACAGTCGGCTCCCAAGGGAGATTTCCTAGTATCAGGCAAATATCTTTTTGAGGTCGGTGGCGCAGATAAGACATTTTTACAGATAAAGGACATTCCTGATAGTTATCTAGCAGTCGACGATACTGAAATAGGTCATGGTAATAGAGTCCCTCTCTGGATGTTTGGATTGCTGTATTAGAATTGTTTTGTTGAATGGAATGAGAAGTTGTTTACTTGTGCCAATTTGAATTTGTTAATTTATTGGCACGTTTCCAGTTTCTGCAAATATTCCATTCTGTGAATTTATCTACGAAACGGACAATTTATATATAAAATCCGTTATTTTATAGATGAAAATCACAAAGATGCTAAAAAACATGCAGCGTATGTATATAATGTATTTTATTTTTAATTTTCTTTGCAAAAGATATCTGTAGGTATGAGGCGAAAAGAATTAGAAATTTAGGAATCAGATATCAAAAAAATATTTAGTGTGGTTGATTAGGGACAATATATCGATTGTCTTTTTAGTATTAGGGTTGATGAGCGGCTGAAGATGATGAATGTGATGATGGCATATTAGGATAAAAAGTTGATAAGAAACCTTGTTGCATATTGTGTAATATTTGTATTGAACGTAGCCATTGCTACTGCTCAGAAAAATGGTGGATTCAGCGATTACGTTGATTCCGCAAAGATCACTTTTTATTTTCAAGTAGGCTCCGGAGCGATAGATCTTGACTACTCCACTAACAATGCTATGCTTAATAAATTGCGCACATTGCAGGAGAAGCAGGGTGCAGATTCTATATATGTGCCCCGTGTGGATGTTTATGCTGGTGTTTCTCCAGAGGGTTCTGATGAGGCAAACTCTAGAGTGAGATGGAAACGTCTCGACAATTCCATCCATCTTATTGAAAGGTATTTCCAACTTCCTAGATATAACGAGAACTATTTCGACGCGAAGGTGACGATACCGCAGATTTGGCAGAACCTTGCGGCGGAAGTCAGAAAATCTGATATCCCGAATAAGGAGAGGGTGTTGCAGTGTATTTTGTCAGGAGGCAACGTGCCTGCAAAAATCCAATCCATTGATAAAAACGGTGCGACTTGGGATAATATTTCAAAGAAATTTTTCCCAGTATTGCGTCGATGTGATGTGGTGATCTATTTCAAGAAGAGGTCGAGCCAGGGGAAGAAGTTCCCGGAAATGCATAAACTTCTTCCAGAAGAAGAGGATCAATCTTTTGTGCGTGTCAAAAAGCCTAACGACGAACTTTCTCCTCATGATCCGATTAAGGCTCCAAAGGAAAAGAAAAGGAAGCCAAGGAAGACGACGGTGACGGAATATCAGCCGTTGTTCGCAGTCAACTCTAACGTGCTCTATGATGCGGCGTTGGCTCCGAATTTCGGAGTAGAGTTTCCGATCAAAAAGATGCTGAGCTTCAATGTCTCATACGTCTTCCCATGGTGGGTGGCAAAAGACGACTCTTGGTGCTACCAGATTCAGTATTGGGAAGTTGAAGGCAAATACTGGTTGGGCGACAGACGCTTTGAACCCGTTTTGACAGGTCATGCTTTAGGCTTGTTCGGTGGTGTAGGTTACTACGATCTTGAGCGTAATTCAAAGGGTTATCAGGGAGAGATCTGCGTCAACGCAGGATTCACTTATCATTACGCCAAAAGATTTGGTAAAAATAGGCGTTGGAGAGTGCAGTTTGGTGTCGGAGTGGGTATGATGCGCACCAACTACAGCTACTACGAGGGCAGATTGCAGAACAGCTATCTGGTGTGGCAGCGCGACGGACGCTACACATGGATCGGCCCTACAAAACTTGACATTAATATTGGCTATCTGATCCACAGAAAAGTGGAGAGACCGAGCAAGTTGCACAAGAAAAAACAGGAAGGAGGTGACGATGCAATCAAAGAATAGGTCACTCTTTCAAGGACATGTACATCAAGGACACGCACGTCCGTGCGTCTCTACGTGGTTGATGTTTATTCTGATGTTGGTCGCCACGTCCTGCGACAGACGCCAGCTATGGGACGAATGGGATGAACTTGTGCCGGTGGATATTAATGTGAACTGGAGCAAGAGCCGTTTTGCTGATTTCGACGAGGGTGACGCGCCAACGGGAATGTCGGTGTATGCCTTTGATCAGACGGGGAGTCAGCAGCCAGCTGTGATGGTGACAAATGATCTTGAACACGTCCAGCTTAAGCTATATGACGGAGAATGGAACATTTTCGTGTTCAACCAGTCGGTGATGGAATATGCGTCGTTAAAATTCAGTGGTATGGACAAATATGCGTCGGCACAGATTGAGACGATTCCTCAGACATCGCGATGGTTTTCTACCTCACGAGCAGAATGGGTGACACGATCTCATTCACCTTGGGCAGAGCAGACAAGAGCAAACGCAGAGACAAGAGCGGATGAATATTCACTCACCACGAAGCAGCCGATATGGTTTGCCAGTGATTGCCATGAAGGAGTGATAATTGACGAAGACAAAATTATTAGAGAGTTTACACCTCATACACGATTCGACGACGGAACATTCTACACCAAGTCGGCGATCATCAAGATGGGTGTGAAAGTGCATTTCAACGGATATGAGAACCTTTACACTGTGAGGGCTGTGATAAGCGGAGTGGCAAAGTCGTACAACATCAGCCAGATGCACGCGCTGACGGAGATGACAGCGCATGAGCTGACGGGATGGAAAGGCACAGCGGTGAAAGACAGTACCGGATACGTGGAGACAACATTCCAGACATTCGGACTGGTGAAGGGATATTCGTACAAGCCAGACGAGCTGTACCTGCATTTGGATGTGATGCTCGTCGACGGCGAAACGATCATGACTTATGATTTGCCGGTGGGCAATCAGGTCAGGGCGTCAAATGAGAACGATATAGATTTGATTATAGAGGTGAAGGACCCGTTGGATCTTCCTAAGGTGAATAAGACGGAGGAAGGAAATGGATTCGACATTACGGTGAGCGATTGGGAAGATGAGATCAATATCGATATCGATCTGTAAAAAACAAAAGGAAAAATAATTTAAAAATTTATTAACATGAAGAAAATTTTCTTTTTCGCGCTTGCAAGCTTAGCACTTGCATCGTGCTCTCAGGACGAGGAGTTCGTTGCTGAGAAGACAAACGGTTCGAACAGAGCAGACAAGTCTGTCTTGAGTTTCTCTACTTACACAGCTGGTGGCACTCGTGCTACAGATGTGACAAGTACAGATATTAAGAAATCAAAGGCTGAAGATGGTGGTTTCCAAGTAGCTGCATGGTATGATGGCAAACTTTATTTTAAGGACAATGCCCTATTTGAGAATGGTTTGGCTATCGATACTGATGATAAAATTGATAATGCTTTTGATACAGAGGGAGATACATACTGGTGGCCAGGAATCACATCTACCAACAAAATAGGATTCCGTGCTTTCAACAACGGAGTAGGAGCTGATTGGAATGTGGATTATGAGTCGCTTAAGTTTACAGTAGCATCTACTGCCGCAACACAGAAGGATTTGGTGATTGCATATGCAGAGACTGGAGAAAAACCAGCAGACGGAGTTCAGCCATTGAACTTTACTCATGCACTTTCTAAGGTTAACTTCACATTTGTTGGCTCAAATGAAAAGTACACGTACACAATCAACAAGGTTGAGGTTATTGCTGCAGGTCAGGATGATGCAGTCATGTCATTTGAGGAGACAACTGAATTAGGTGCAGAAAAAGGAACAACTGATGGTTCTCAACCTAATACTAATGCACAGGCGGACAAAGTTTCCTGGGATTTCACCGCAATTAATGGTGACAATGCTTTGGTAGAAAAGGAAGCAACAGCAGGTGCTGCTCAGGGTGTTCTTTACACTTACTATGATGTCGCTGCAGGATCAACAGCAGCTGCAATGAATGAGAATTTCATGCTTCTTCCTCAGAGTGGAAAGATCGCAGTTCGTGTATACTACAAGGTTGAGGATGCAAAAGGTAAGTTGATCGGTAACTGTGGATTCTATAAGACTGATGCTGCAGGTCGTCATGATGGTCAAAATGATGCAGACTATGAAGCAGGTTCTGCTATTTATGGATTCAAGACTGCTATTATCACTCTTGGCTCTACAGATGTTCCTGCATGGGAGGCTGGAAAGGCATACCGTTTCACTATGACATTGCCTGCTGACAACTTCATTGGTGATAGAAGTGGTGATAAGGTGCCTGATGGACTTGACAAGACAGATCCTTCTAATCCTGTTGATTTGGATGGTGATAACGATCCAGATGAATCTGAGTTTGATCAGTTGACTCCAATCAGATTCTCTGTAACAGTTTCAGCTTGGGAGACTGCTGAGAATAACACAAACATCACAATCAAGTAATTAAATTTTATTCGGCAGAGGCGCGAAAGTGCCTCTGCTGGATAAATTTTCAATGAAAGACGAAAGACGAAATGAACGTACGACAATATAACATAACAATCAAATGTGTGCTGGCAATACTCTTGTCCGCATTGTTTGCGTCGTGCAAAGATGAGGATGAAGCTTCTGGCAACAGACGAAATCCAAACAGTAAAGTCATCTCTTTTTCCACATATACCGCTGGAGTGACAAGAGCGGCGGATGTGACAAGTGATGTGCTAAAAGGAAAAGTAGCAGGCAGAGAAGGTGGTTTTCAGGTGTCGGCTTGGTATGATGGTGCGTTGTATTTAAATGATCAGGCGCTGTTCGAGAATGGCCTTACTATTGATAACACTAATAAAATTACTGATGCCTTTGATACGGAAAGTGATACATACTATTGGCCAAGTTTCTCAGCTGGAAACATTAGTTTCCGTGCTTTCAATATAGAGTCTGGAGTTGCTTGGATTAATGATCAATGTAAGTCGATTCGTTTCCCTATCAAGGAGAAAGCTTTTGAGCAGAAGGATTTGGTCGTTGCTTATGCAGAAGCAAATTCTATGCCGGAGAATGGCGTTCAGCCATTAAATTTTGTCCATGCACTTTCTAAGGTCAATTTCTCCTTTGTTGGTGCTGATGACAACTACAAATATACGATCAACAGGGTTGAGGTTATCGCAGCCGGAGAAAAAGTTTCTCATCAAGATCCTGAATTGACCTTTAGAGAGACATCAACAAGTCTACAAAATTCAGAGGAAAAGTTTTCTTGGGATTTCACAGCTATTTCTGAATGTACTGAAACGAATCCTTTGGTAAAGAAGAATGCATCTGCTGCCGCAAATCAAGGAGTCATTTATACTTATTATGATGGTGCAGATATTGTGGCTGGCACTACTGATGCTACTATGAATGAAACTCTCATGCTTATTCCGCAGAAGGGCAAGATTGTCATTCGCGTATATTATAAGGTAGAGGATGATTATGGAGAATTGATTGGCAATTGTGGATATTCAAAGACGGATACAGAAGGAAATCATGATGCGACGGATGGCATCTATGGTTGCAAGACATTGATAGTTGATCTTGAAGATCAGATTTCAAATGGTTGGGAAGCAGGAAAGTCATACCGTTTTGTCATAACATTACCGACTGACAATTTCCTTGGAGATGCTGATGGCGATGGTGTCGCCGATGATCTTGATGATGATAATAATGATCTTGATGGTGATGGAGACAAAAGTGAGGCGGAGTTTGGAATGGACAATAATCAATATATTGAATTCTCGGTGAAGGTTTATGGTTGGGATGAAGATAAGAGGAATGTAAACATTGAGATTCTGGATTAAATGATAATTAGTAGGATGCAATAATATTGCGTCTTTTAAATAGAATATAAATGATGAGAGTACGACTATACAACATATTAATCAAATGTCTGTTGGCAGCGTTGTTGCCAGCATTGTTTGCGTCGTGCAATGATGAAGATGAGGCTTTTGCTGACGGTTCTGCATCTGGTGATGAGATTAGATTCAGTGCATTGCGAGATGGATTCCAGATGCCAGTGACGAGATGGGGCGAGAAAGAGGAATTTTTTAGAGACGAACAGGTTTCTGTATTGGCGATGAAATCTGCTGACGGTGCAGTTTGGGACAGAGTATTTGTAGACGCTGCAGACACACCTATAGATGCACTTGTTATCACTTATAGAGGTGAGTCGACATGGTATTATGAGAACAAGCAGAAGTGGCAGAATGACTATACCTATAAATTCAGAGGCTTTTATCCATGTCTGCCAAGTGGGTTTAATACAGTTGAGGGAGAAACTTGTGAGAATGGATTTGTGTTCCCCAAGACTGATAATAAAGTGAATGGTCGAACGACATTGACTCTGAATAATTATAAATCAGCGTCGGATCCACGTAAGAATACGGATCTTATGGTGTCGCAACAAATAACGAGAAATAATAATACGGAGACTGTTGTATTGGATATGAAGCACTTGTTGGCTAATGTGAGTTTCAAATTCCAATCAAGAGAAGACAAACCTGTAAAAATCACAGATTTCTCAGTCGTAGGATATACTTCAGAAGGAAACTGTACTATTGATGAAGGCAATGTTGTAGGATGGACAGAAATTACAAGGCCGACAAATAACGTGTCTATAACAATGACCCAAAATACAAATGACGGCACGGTTGTTTACAGTGGTGATAAATATGTGATAAAAAGCAGTAGCAATAATAAAGAGTTGGCATTTAATCAGATAAGTAGTATAAATAATTCAAATGAAATTTATCTTAGTACGGGTTCTGGTTATGTGAATTTAAATGAGGGAGAAAACAGGTATCAAGGATATCTTTTTATTCCTCAGAACTTGAGGAAAGAGTCAGAAAGGGTAAATTTAGTAATACAAGCAAGACAGGATAATGGATATACATCTTGGATTGTGAAGACAATAAATTTAAGTAATGTAACATTAAAGCGTGATGTATATGGGGAGGTTGAATTTTATTTTGGAAATAACGACCCAGGCGTAGGAAGACGATTGAAGGCGACGGTTGATCTTACAGCAGGAGGCAAAATTGACAACTGGAAGGCAGGAACAAAATATACCTATACAGTTGGAATGTATGAGTATCAGGTGAATGTCAATATAGATGTTGCCGAATGGGAAAAACATGAATATGAGGGAGAGTTGAAATGAAAAAATTGAAATATATATATACGTTATTGATAGCAATGCTATTGGGTGTCATCTCATTTGCCTGTACCGACGAGGATGAAATGGAGCAGGATAAAAATGGAGATGACACGACAGATGTGCGTGGAGGTGAATTTGTCACTACTACGATCACGGTTTCTACTGCAGCCCCAAATTTATCGGTTGGTCTTGAGGGTACGCGAGCTGGTAATGACAACGCTAATATAGAGCATGACCAGACAGAGAATGGAGGCCGATTCCAAAATATAATTGTTGTGGTGACCAATGATAAGGATTCTGTATATGCGATTCATTGCAACAAATGGTATGGAGATCGTCCGACGTCGACAGGAGTAAAACAATATGAGGTGATATTCCCGGATGTACAAATTTACACAACCAACGGTGCCAAGGCCAAGGTTTATGCATTTGGAAATGTGGATATGGACAGATGGAATACGATAAACGGGTATACGGTAGAAGCGACAAGAAAAGTGATCAGCCAATATGCTGAGATAAATAATTTGATAAATGCAACTCTTAGTGTTGATGATACCGACATTTATAATATAAGGTTTGTGCCTGAATCTGGAAACTATAAAGTTGGTAACGATAAAGTTAAAGTGACAACCAAATGCACAGGAATGCCCGTTAACGGAACAGCAGATGCTGAGGTAAAGAAGGGAGCTACAAAATTTTCAGTCCACATGAGACGTGTCTGTGCCCGTCTGCAGGTGACTTTCAGAAACTTTACAGGAACATATAAGGATTATGAATCCAAGAAAAGTTTGCCCAATAATATCTATGTAGACGAATTTGTCATAAAGAAAGTGCTTGCGAAAAAAACAAACTATTTTCATGATAGTGTGGCAAAAGGAAATAATTACACTCCTTCTGAGACTGATGCTGTAGATTTCAATATTCTAAATGCATTAGGAGGCTCAAAGACAAATGATCATAAAATCAACAAGATAGTGAATGGTGATGATCTTGTTGTCTCTATGTATGTGTTTGAGAATAAAAAAGGGACAGGAGACGCTTACACATACAATTTGAAGGTTGACAGAGGTAAGAATTTGGGATTAAAGACAACCGTCATTGATCCTGAAAATGCGTATGTGATTTGGAATAATGAGAAATTGCATTCGATTGCTTATGATGGCACGAAGATATGTTCGTCAAGAATGCAGGACTCTAAGGATGAAATCCCTTATGAGGATCAAGTTTTTTGGAGGTTGGAAAATGCTACAGATGCGAAAATATCGGGAACAAATGACAAAGTTTGTATGCTTCGTCATTTCCAGATTAATACGGCTAATGATGCTCATGTGGATAATGGAATGGTATATTTTAAGCAACAAACTGCACCTAAGTGGAGCTGGAGTGCACCATATGAAAATATAGATGGATCTCCCACTTCGAATAAGTCTTCAAGTCAATATGTACATTTTAAACTAGACAATCCTAATGCAAAAGAGTCAAAATATACAATGAATCTTTTGAAAACACATACTCAAACAAATGATTATTGGGAAACATATTTGTGGTTATTCTTGAGATATAATTTGTTGACAATAAGTGATGATGATAAATTGTCAAAACAACGATCTGAAATACAGGCATCTTCTCGTCTTGGCAACTACGATTGGACCCTCTATGCCAAATATATTATAAAGTCAGGTCAATTTGGAGAAGGTAAAGATGATGATGTAACTCAATATAAAAAAATCACACGAAACAGTAGTTATTCCATGGATTTCTCTGTGATGCCAAACTATGAAATGAAACAGGAGTTGCTTGTGAATTGTGTGAGAGATCAGAAGACAATCTCTTGGGAGTCGGTGGATAGATAAATATAAATGCTGAATATGCAGTGCATGTATTCATAAAATTTAGAATAATGAAGCGTTTATTATACATACTAAATATACTTTTAGCAATGCTCATCTTTGTGTCGTGCGAAGAAGAGAGTGCCTTTATGCCAAGTGATAATGTGCCATGCTACACTATCTTGGTGTCGACTGACGATACACCTTCCACTCGTGCTCACTATGAAGAAAACGGAGAAAAGATTGTTGTAAGTTGGGATAAAGGAGATAGAATTAAACTCAAAAACGCAAATGGAGAGTATGATTTTATCTTTAGAAAAATGGTTGGCAATGATGGAGAGTTTTTCCATTATGGCGAGATTCCAGATTCTGCTTCATGGTCGGGCACTGTCTCTTATGGAAATCCATTGAATGAAAATTTGTATGTTCAGACTCAAGAGAAAAATAACAAATGTTGTGAGTATTTGGTAGGTGAGGCCACGAGAATTGTGTTAAAAAGAAACAGTAAGCCAACAGTCTCTCTTTTGCCGGCTAAATTAGGGGACCAGGATATGAGTCTACTTCATATCCAGACGACGTCGCCAGGAATGTTTATCGGAACTTCACAGTTGAAGATAAAGGGTTTGGACAAGGCAGATAAAAACAAAGAATATTTGGTCAACTTAGGATCGGATCCGAGATATGTGTTTGCTGATCAAGGTGACAAATTAGATATTTATGTTGCTGTGCCTGCAGGTTTTTCAATCAATAATAACCAAAAACTTGAGTTTTATTTTTACGCCTATAATGAAGAAACAGGTACAACAGAAGGTGGTGATGAGTATCGCTACAACATGAAATGTACTAGAAATATATCGGTCAGCAAAAATGAAGTGCTCAAGATGCCATTGCCAGACAGAGCAAAGAGTATTCTTCATATTACTGGAAAAGCTCCTGGAGAGATTCCTGCAGGATCTATGTTGATAATAGAGGGTTGGAAACAGGAGGCAAAAGAGTTGTTCCCTGTACAGGTTGATAAGGATGGGGATATAGATATGTATGTTACTATGCCAGATTTGGCTAAGATTACAAATGAAACTGATCTTAGAATCTATATCTATGCTTATGATAATGTGACAGGTAAGTGGGAGACAGGAGATGAGTATCACTACTATTTTGAATATCCAGGAGCAAGCAGCAGCTCGATTGTGAACATACAATTGCCTGATCAGCCTACCCATACAGCCATCCAGTTGGGAGTAAGTGTTAAGTGGGCAACAATGAATATCGGAGCAACGTCGGATCAACCAGGCAAGGAAAGCTACGGTGGTTATTTCCCTTGGGGAACTGTGGAAGAAGATTATCAAATTGGTTGGAACAATCAGAGTGTGACTTATTTCGCAAACAAGGGTGCAAATGATATCGCTGACTTCTTCCCTTATGATCGAAGCAACATGACTGGGTTCCAAGGTTTATACAAGGAATATCAAGGAAGAAAATACGGTGATGCTGCCACATATCATTGGGGAGAAGGATGGGTTACACCTAACTTGATTCAGATGCGTGAACTATTTGATCTTATTGTCGCTTCAAGAGACAGAGGAAAGCAATTCACAGATTGGGTAAGCTGGAAAAATTGGCAGGCAAAACCAAGTGGACAGCGACCTACTGATAATGGTTGGTGGGTTTATGGTAGGGGTAGCTATAGTGACAAAAAAATATGGCTTCCAGCTGCTGGACATATACATAACGATAGAGCCAGCAGGAATAATGATAGCCCGGCAAGTAGTGATGGATATCTTGGTGTATATATGACGTCAATGCCTAATCCAAATAGCTATAGCGCTTCATACAATTTGTTCTTTGATGGACATAGTGGAGATTCAAGATTAGGAGATTATGCTTATGAAGATGTCGTTTTGCCATCAAATCCGTATGAAACATATAATGGCAAGTTTGACGGTAATTATTTTGAGTGTTGGCGACACCATAGTACGAGTGTCCGTCCAATAAGGAAATCGAATTGATAAGAAAAGAGGATAAATCAAAAGAGGAAGCATCGTGACCTTATAGGTTTTGATACTCACTTTTTTATTGCTGATATAGACGGATTTTAATCATAAAGTGAGCATAAAAATTGTTTTTGCCTCAACCTTTTGATATTTTTGCAGATGTGAATAAGGAAGCTGTTTGTTTAATTCACAAAGATTACATATGATTGAAATTCATTGCATAAAGCAAAAAATAATAAGTGCTCGCCTACGGTTCGCACTAGAGAGGAGGGGTTAGGGCCAATATCTATCAAACATGGGCCCTTAACAATCCTCAAACTTTATAGCTGAATTATATAATTAAACAGCTTCTAAAATTAAATGTGAAAAATTCAAATTTGTATAAAATGAAGAGGTGTTTTTTTCTTTTGATTGTCTTCATGACGTGTATGTTTGCATCAGCACAGGATACAATCAGATTTCGCAATGGAAGGGTTGAGGCTGCTAAAGTGGCGGAAGTGGGATTAGGCAAGGTAAAATACAAGAAATTCAATAATCCGGACGGTCCATTGTTTTTGCTTAATGAGGATGAGGTGGAGTCTATCAAGTTTCAGAATGGCGACGTGGAGGTGTTTGATTCTATTCCACAGGAAAATTTAGTATCACCGCAAAGAAAACATGTGGTGGTGAAGGCTGGTCCGGTATATGTGGAAAGAGTGAAATCTGTGAACCTGGAAGAAAAGACAGAAAAGGATGTTGACACAAAGGAGGTCGTGTCACGTCATATGAACTCAGCCAAATATCCGTTGGCATACCGTAAGAATTCTCCATCTTTGCTTGTTTTCAACTCCGAATACATTTCAGAACAGGAGGCGTATGAAACACTTGGGCATGATTATGATGTGTTCCGTGAAAATGTTCGTTGCTACCGCACAGGACGTGTGATGTGGGTTGCGGGAGCTGCTTTGGTGTTTGTCTCCGGACCTATTGCGATTGGGGCAGCGATCAACGATTCTCATGCCGCCAGACGTGTCTCGTTGACTGCATTATGTTCTGGATCTGTCTTGTTCTCTGTAGGAATGGTGAAATTTGTGACTGGCAAAAGAATTTCCAAAAATGTGTTGAGAGAGTATAATTTCGAATATAACTCAAAAAATCAAAATGTGTCTGAATTGAAATTCGGTTTGACTGGAAATGGAGTAGGGGTGAATCTGACTTTTTAAAGGCGAAAGACGAAAGACGAAAGACGAAAGACGAAAGACGAAAGACGAAAGACGAAAGACGAAAGACGAAAGACGAAAAAAGACGTGATTGCTCACGTCTTTTTCGTCTTATTTAATAGCTATAAGCCATCTGCCATTATCATCAAGAATATTTTTCAAGAATTTCAGCGTTCCATTTCTTTCTCTCCTCATCGAATATCCATCCCCACTTGTTGAAATATTTGATCATGTTTTTCATATGGATCAGAAGCATTTTGTTGCTTTTGTATGAAGCCGCGCAGTGTTTGTGTGTTACCACAGCTCCCGGCCAGAACATGGTGCGGAAATGTTTGTGCATGCGACGTGTGATGTCGATGTCTTCGGGATAAAGGAAGAATCTTTCGTCGAACAGTCCTACAGTGTCGAAACATTTCACACGGAAAAACATAAAGCATCCGTGATGGTAAGGAATGTTCATTTCATGTTTGTGGTCGTTGAACTTCAGCAGATATTTGTAGTTCATCTTCTCTCCCCAGCTGTTGGGAAGGAAACGACGGAATATCAGGTTGGCAGGAGTAGGGAGCATACGCACTGTGTATTGCTGCTCTCCATTTGGATAAAGTACGTTTGGCTGCACCATCGCCACGTCTTCATTTTCCGCCATGTATTTTGTGATTGCGGGAATCACACCTGTATTGAAGTAAACGTCCGCATTGATCACAAGATGATAGTCCGAACCGCAAGCGATGGCTTTTCTTATGGCTGCGTTGTGACCGCCTCCGTAGCCGAGATTCTTGCCGTTGAAGAAGTACTCCACATTCGATAGCCCTTCGCAGAACGAACGTAAATCGTCGGATGGAGAATTGTCGGAAATGTACACATAATCAATGCCGTCTGCCAACATTGAGTCTATGCACTTCTTCAATTCCTTGCGTTCAGTTATGTAGGTTACAATCGATGCTGTAAGTTTCATTTCTATTTACTGCAATGTACGAAAGCAGTTAATATTATCTCCTTTTTGAGCCACGTACTTTTTGCAAGACGCAAATATAGCATAATTTTCCGATTTTCCCGATACTTTGGAATAAAACTACAAAGACAATTTGAATTTTCTGTCGACGAAAGTGTAGTCCAACACTCCGAATCTAACGAGTTTCGCTATCAGTTTTTGCACATCACGTCTGTCGATGCTGTGTGATTTAGCGAATTTGTTGATTGAGAAACAGTCGTTTTCGATGCAATTTAGGAGATCTTTCTCTGTGTCGGTAAACTCAATGGTCACACCATATTGCATTCCTCCCTGCTGCCACATTTCAAGGTGGATGGCGGTGGCTTGGATGTTTTCATCCGCGATTCTCACGTATGCCCATTTGCGGTTTTCCTCGTCGATGGCGAATATAGGTTTGGTGGCCGACTCGGGGATAATCACTTCTAGCACCGTCTTCCCGTCTACTTTATGGGGAATTATTTCAAAATCGGGATGAGGTGTGCAGTAGACGTTGGCGGCGGCTTCCGCCATATACGCTTCCTCTTCAGAGCTGACGCCGGATATTTTGCCGTTGTCTTTCACTCCGATAAGAAGGCGTCCGCCATTTGTGTTGGCGAAAGCGGAGAAACTTTTTGCTATTTTTCTTGCGTCCGAGATCTCAAATTTGAAGTCTTGGCAGACATGCTCACCCTCTTCAATCAACGAATGTATATAGTCTGCGGAATCTAGCGTTTTCATCGAATATTTTCATTAAGCAGTACAAAATTAGCCAAAACGGATGATTTTTACATTTTAATTCATAATTTTGTATATCTACGACCAATAAACGGTGAGTATGGCAATATCAAAACATAAAAGTTTAATACGCGATCGGAGGGTGGTCGTGTCTTTGAATGAGAAGGAGTATGAGGCTCTTTCCAATTATTGCCGTAAACATAAGATTCAGAAATCGGATTTTGTCAGACGCATTGTCTTTTCGGAGATAATGGCGAAGCAGTATGCCGAGGCTCCCACACTTTTTGATTAAATTTTTCCATGGCAGACGACGAGAAATATATGCAGATGGCCTTGAAGGAGGCAAAAAAGGCAATGTCAGAGGGTGAGGTCCCTATTGGTGCTGTGGTTGTATGTGCTGGCAGGGTGATAGCCTCTGCCCATAATCTGACGGAGACGTTGCATGATGTCACAGCCCATGCGGAGATGCAGGCGATAACCATGGCGGCCGACTATCTTGGTGGCAAATATTTGGCAGACTGCACGCTGTATGTCACTGTTGAGCCGTGTGTGATGTGTGCTGGAGCGTTGGGATGGAGCCAGATTTCTAGAGTCGTGTATGGCAGTAAGGATGAGAAACGAGGATTCCAGAGGTTTGCGCCAAACGCGTTGCATCCCAAAACCACCGTCACATCAGGGGTCCTTGAAAATGAATGCACAACATTAATGACGGATTTTTTCAAAAAGAAAAGATAGAAAAACACGTAGAGACGCACGGTCGTGCGTCTCTACGTGTTTTTAATCGTGCGTCTCTTTTTGTTTATTTATGGACACGTCCGTTGGTTGGATATGTTCGTTAGAGACGCACGACCGAACGAATGAGACGCACGACCGAACGAATGAGACGCACGACCGTGCGTCTCTACAACAGCAATAATGATGTGGATTTATGATTTAATCAAAATCTTTTTGTTGCCTGCGATATAGATGCCTTTTGGTAGAGGCACAAACAATGATGAATTTTGTTTTAATTTCACAGTTTGGATCAGGTTGCCTTTGACGTTGTAGATTGGCAAAGAAGGAATGTCCACGTCTGAATAGATCCATATACCACCGTCGACAGCAATGATAGAAATGTCGTTTGAAGGAATATTAGGCGAAGAATTACCGTCGTCCCACATCAATTCCATATATGCATAGAAAGTGCCGTCTTCTTTGCAAAGACCTATATATTTAGGTTTTTCAAGAGAGCAATAGTCACTTAGCTTAAAATTAAGAGTAATTGCTTTTGCTGAGGTGTCAGGAGTGTAAATTAATCTTTCGTATGCGCTGGAGTCTTCCAGTGATGATGTGATGCCGATAAGCAAAGGAGGCATTATGGAGTCTATGATTGGCCACATGTCGATGGAGATAATCTTTTCGTCGTTGTCGAAAGATTGTAAGACTCTACCATAATAATCCGCGGGCAACGTTTTCTCTAATAGATTATCGTCCTTATCGTAGATGGAATATATGGTATAGTTCACAAATAGAATGTTGCTATCGCTCACAGTGACGGGAATAGAGTAATTTATTTGTACACCAGTCAACGGATCTACAGTTACAGGCTGAGTGGCAATTGTGTCGGAATCACAGCGCAAAATGAAAGTGTTATTGTATTTTTCATTTGTGCCATTGAGAATTTGAAGAGCGATTGTCGTTTCGTCTCCACCTCTAATTCCGTAGAATACATGGCTGAAAGTGTCTTTTGTGAATATCATTTCAGCTGGGGAACCGAACTGATTATATATTTTGAAATGACCGTTAATATAATTTGTGAATAAAGGTAGTTTTCGTTCTATGATTTTTTTTGTCGTTTCCCCTGCTGGTATGCTGACCATTAGTCCGGTGCCTTCATTATCAATAAGGAAATAGACGTCGTTATAAAATTCAAAAGGAGTTGGATTAGTGAATGTGATTTCAAATCTCTGTGTTGTGCCTTTTGTAGAGTGTACGATAGTGTCTACTTTCAATTCTTTTGAAAATATTTTACAATCAGACAATTTGAAATGGATAGGGTTAAAGTTATTGCATATTTGCCAGTCTTCTTTTTTCAGTTTTGGCTTTTTTGTGAAGCTATCGGATTGCAGGGCTATTAAAGTCAATTCTTTATCCATAATGTCAGGATATTCAAATGTTCTCTTGATATCCGCGATATTTTCGCCAAAGTCACAGGTGTTTTTATTGTTTTCAGACATTAAAGTGTCACCATCCACCAATATGGCCAAAGCGAAGTGTCTCATGCTTCCTTCTGGTCTTTCCGCTTTTAGTTGAAGATTAAGGATGATGGTTGAATCGGAGTATTCGCCAAGGAATTTGATGTCTTTAGGTTCAATCAGATTAAAGCTGTTCACTATTGTGTCTGGAATCCTGATTGTGATAGAATCAAACAGCTCAGATTGATGCCACCATTTGTAGATGGTGTCTTGTATAAGGGTTTCAGCTTTACTGCTATCCGACTCTAATAAGTAAAGAGTGATGTTTTTGCCAAGATATGAAGAGTCTAATTCACTTTTTATATTAAAGCTAAGAGTGTTAGAGAAAAAAATGTCTGACTTTCCATTTCCTAAAAAAGAAATGTTTTCATTTTCCTTGGCATAGCCGAGAGCAAAGTATCTTTTTTTGTCTATGTTTGTTTTGTATGCCTCGAAAGATGTATACATTATGAATCCGTTGTCTGTGGCTCTATATTTTGTGTCGACATCAATTTTTTCTTGTTTTGTTTTTATGATAGCACTTGCTGATTGAGGCTGTTTGTATTCTGTTTTTCCTTCACCTGGCACAATGCCAATTATAATTTTTTCGTAGAAAGAATAACCGTTGTCTGGATTAGACTGTTCTTTATCTTTATCGCGTTTGAAATCCAGGATGTCGACGTCGAAATAGCCATTGCCAGAACCGTTCCAACCCCAGTTGATATGCAGGAATCCGTCAACATATCCGTCGCAGATAAAAGCGTGTCCTCCATTATTGTAGGATGACGCAGACATATATATTGGGTGCTTTTTGCTCAGTTCTTCATGGATTATGTCGAGCCATTCCTCACGAAAATATGAAGATCTTGTCAATAATTTTAGAGAGTCGCTGTTGTAGCCGAAATAGTGTATAAGGGAGTAAAACAGCATGTCAGTAAGGGCGGCACTTCCGCTTTGTGCGAAAGTTGTCTCCACACTTCTTGCACAGTCCCACATCAATTTTGCGATTTCATTGTTCAGTTCTTCTGTGGTGTCTTTATCGTAATGGTTTAAGATGAGATTCCAGTTGTAAGTGCGGTTTTCTGCTTTTTGTCCTTCTATTTGAAAAATCGTATCTGGGTCTGTTGACGAACGATGAGCATAGCTTGGAATATCATTCATCAGTTTTGCTGGATGCTCATAGTATTTGGCTATTTGAGCCAGAGTCACAGGCACACAGCCGACAGGAGGACCATATCCATCTCTGTCTGGAATATATTTGTTGTATGGAGAACGTGTGCCGAACACCACATCCATGAATGCAGGTATGTTTTCTCTTGTGTTGGAGTTTCTTAGTTCAGGAAGACGTTGAGGAGCCGCCGCATACATGTCAAGTATCTCCTGAAGCTGTGGCGGTAAAATTTCGGAGTAGTTGTCGCCATAGCCAAGAACCTTTTCTGCATCTGCGGATACGATACAGAATTTGTTTGTTGTATCATTTGTAAAAATGAAATATGACGGCTCTTTCTCTGATGCAGAACGTAGTGAGGAATATGGTTTTATGCCAGTCTTCTTTAATGAAGGGTTCTGGCAATATTTACTTGCCAAATTTTGTGCCACATCAATAATAGAAATTTCTGTTGCATGGGTGTTAAATGCAAACAGAATAGCGATCAATGTATGTAGGAGAAATCTCATAAGCGTTAAATTTACTTTTGGCAAATATGCAAAAAAAATATTGATTTATATGATTACCGCTCCAAATTGTTAGGTTAAGTTGTCTTGGTTGATAAAAATGATTACTTTTGTAACGATAAAAATACTTCTAATGAAAAAACAGAAAACAATAAATTATTGGCAGTTCGTTTTGTTGGCACATTTGTCAGCTCTTTTGGCATTTGCCATTGTCCGTGGAGTTCAGATTGCTTATAGTTCAGTTTCTTTGAAAGACAACACTCCATTCCTTGAATATTTGAAGTGCTTCGGTCGTGGAGTTGTTTATGATAATCATTGTTCACTTTTGGCACTTGTCCCTGTTACTCTTGTTTTAGGAATTCAGAGTATCATTGGAAAGGAGAACAAAATAGTGTCTAAGGTTGGATTTTGGATAACAGCGGTATTTTATTTTGTTGAGTTCGCAATATGTTGTGCGAATATAGTTTATGTGAAGTATCAGCTTGCCAACATAAATTTCGAGGCTGTCAAGGCACTTGGTCAAGGTACGGAGGTCTTGGGAATGATGACTTCCGGCACTTACATAGTAGCGTTTATTCTTTCAACTGTTTTTTGTGTTGGTTTTGTCTACCTGTTGTGGTTGTTGTTTAAGAAATTTGTAAAGGATGGCGAGCAAACGCGTCTTTTCAGCATTATTATTTTTATTGTGCTTGCTTTGCTTATGGCAATCGGTATTAGAGGTCGCAGTAAACCAAAGGAGAAGCATATTAAAAAGTTCCAAAAGTTTATTGGAAATCCTCTAAACACATCTTTTGCTGAGTATAGCGACCAGATGTTGCTCAATTTGTCTGCAATGAACGACTTTTTCTTTGTAGAGAAGTCACAGGCTCAGACAAAGAAGGGTAAATTTAAGTATATGTCGAACAATAAGGCTGAGAAAATTGCGTTGAGATATCAGAATTATCCTCATGAAGCAGATGCTAATAGTATCAAACAAAAAAATCATGTCATTCTTGTCCTTATGGAGGGAATGAGTGCGAAGGTTATGAAGACGTTTGGTTATCCAAAGGTGATTACCCCGTTCCTTGATTCTATTTATGCAAAGTCATTGTCTTATTGCAATTTCTATAGTGCAGGAGTGATAACACAGAAAGGTATGTGCGCCACATTTAGTTCTGCACCTACATTTGCCCATTTTCATTCGATGGAGAAAGCTCCAAGAAAAAGAACGGTAATTTCAACAGCGTATCGTCATGAAGGTTATACTACGCAATTCTTTGTCCCTCATGCTCCAACATTCGATAATGTTTTCGGATTTTTTACTGCGAATCCATTCGAATACCAGTATTGTTTGGACGATTATCCTGCTAAGTATCAATCGTTTAGTTGGGGAGCTCCAGATGATTATTTGTTTAAGTTTGCTTTTCGCAAAACAGACTCTTTGATCGCTTCTGGTGTGGATAAGACATTAAGTGTGGTATATGGTTGTTCAAACCATCCTCCATACAATATTCCGGATGAGTATCACAAGAAAGGGTTTAGTGATGAAGAAGCAGCTGTGTACTATGCTGATGCTCAGTTAAAAATGTTCTATAATTTGGTGAGAAACACAGAGTGGGGTAAAAATGCTTTGTTTGTGTTTGTCGCTGACCACGGTAGACATTATGTTTCAAATATGTTGGCAAGTAATCATATTCCTCTTATTATCAATCATCCTGAAATTCAGCCAAGAGTTGATTCTACGCTAGGTGTACAATATGATGTGCTGCCTACAATGCTTGCCCTGACAGGCGTTGACTATAAGGATTATCGTGGTTATGGAATCGACCTTGCTCGTTCAAAGAGAGATACTGTATTTTTCGGTTATGGAGAAAAATATGCCTTGAAAACAAAGGATAAACTTTACTTCTATTCTCCTGAGTCGAAATATTCAGAAATTTGGATTGAAACGCCAGAAGGATTTAAAAATGTTGGCAGTAAAGACGCTGCGTTTGAAAGGTATATGAAGGCAAACCTTCAGTACGGATGTAAGTTTGCAACGTCTTATTAATCAACAATAAATACGGTCCGAACGAGTCGTATATTTGATTATGGTCGCTAAGAGAAACATTTTAGCTTTTGTAGGCTTTTTTATTTCTATGCTTTGTGCCCACGCAGAATACAAACTTGTGTGGAGCGAAGAGTTCGACTCTTTCAATTCTGATGCCTGGAACCATGATATCGGCTGGGGCAGTTATGGCTGGGGCAACAATGAGCAGGAGTTCTATACCTCTAATTCGGAAAATATTTTTATCGCCGACTCCAAACTCCATATCGTCGCTTTGCGTAGCGATGCCCACAAAGATGTTTCGGACAGAATAAAGTACACATCAGCTAAGATTCATACACGCCGTAACGTCTCAACAAAGTATGGCAGGATAGAGGCTCGCATTAAGTTGCCTGAGCGTGGTCAGGGTGTATGGCCGGCTTTCTGGATGCTTGGAGAAAATCAAGAGAAGGGTTGGCCTTATTGCGGAGAGATAGATATATGCGAATGGAGAGGGTCGAAACCTGCGGAGACGGTTTCCACTATGCATTGGAATGGTACGAATGCCGAATATTTGCATTGCGATTACGGACAGACATTAAAATATAGTCGTGGATTCGATGAGGATTTTTTTGTTTATGGTGTGGAATGGACACCTAAGAAAGCAGAGTTTTATATAATAGACGAGAAAGACAATTCACGCCATAACGTCAATGTGATGGATCTATCGGGTGCGACGACGGAGAATGGACTCTCTTGTTTTCATCAGGCTCAATATATTATTCTCAATCTGGCTATGGGAGGTCAGTTTGGTGGCGACGTTGACGGAACGATAGAATCTCGCACGATGCAGGTGGATTGGGTCCGCGTCTACCAGGATATTGATGCATATCCGGAATCACGTTTTTATAATAGTGCTGATAATAAGCCATTTGACTACGTTTCTGAATGTAATCTTTTGAATGGGAAAACAAGTGAAATCAGCAGCTATTTTGCTCCAAACTGGAAGGAGGAGACTGCATTGACATCAGGAGATGCGAAGAAATTCGAGATAACCCTTCCGTCGCCTACATTTGAGCGCTGGCAGGCTCAATTTTCGTTGCTATTCCCAGATGTGAGGATAAAGAAGGATGTGCAGTATGATATGAGTTTTTCGTTGGAGAGCGACGCAGATTTGAGTAAGGTTTTGGTCAAGATATACGATGGGAAAGATGACGTAGCTTATATTCCATCTGCAGATTTCCAGAATCATGATTTTGTGGCTGGTAAGAAAAAAGATGTTGTGCTGGTCGGGATGGTGGCTCCAAAGGATATGGACGGAGTGAAGATCCTGTTTGATTTTGGAAGTAATCCTGCGGCGACGGTGACTGTTTCCGACATCGTTTTGAAGGAGAAAAACTGTTATCCTACGTCGGTGGTAAACAATGAAAATGATAAATTCGAGGTTTATTGTGAAGGCGGTAGAATAGTGATAGATACGGAGGAGAGAGGTGAAGCAGAGATTTATTCCGTCGACGGAAAAATCATCAAGCGGATTTCTTTGCAGGATGGGCAGAACTACATAAATGTTGCGGAAGGGATCTACATTGTAAAAATAGGATGTCGGAATGTTAAATGCATTTTGAGATAATTAACACTATTTATTATTTCTACTATGGCTGTTATGGTCAGCAAAATATATCTTTGCTAAAAAATAAATTGATTGTTATGAAACTGATAAATAAAATATTGATGTGTGCTGCCACTGCGGCAATCACACTTTCAGCGTCGGCTCAAAGTGCCGACAGAGAATCTTTGGGATTTTTTGACGCTTCTTCATATCCACAGTTGCGACTTCCGCTGGGTCCAAAGACTTACGCTCTTCTGGAGGAGGGTAACGTTGCAATTCCGGGAAATGTCGTGTACCATAATGCAAGTGTCGACGGACCTTCGATGATCAAACAAGCGAACGCGTCAAACGTGGATTTGATTTTCAATTATACTAATCTTCATGAGGAATCGCCGATTGAGGTTGAGCGTTTCGAACCAAAAAAGAGGAGACAGGTCATACGAATTGGCAATGTAGTGATAAAAACTCGTCCTAAAGAGGTGAAAGAGGGTCCACATCATCCACGACCAGGATACGCATGCGCATACTTGTATAGAGATGTAAGCTTCTATATCACCGTTTCCAAGCCAGACGGCACTGTGCTTTATGAGAATTTCGTTGGGGAAAGTGGCGAGTTTAATTCAGGATGGTGGCCAGTGGAACACTTGGCTGTGGATAGTGTGCAGAGAGCAGCGTCTTATCTGACATTGGACAATCTGATAAGACGTAACAGTAAGACACTTAAAGATTTGGTGGGAGCGTCATATATGATGTATGCCAAGAAAGTGACATGCTATTATGGCAAGAAAAAGAAGCGTACAAAAGGAGAGGATCCTTATGCTGAAATGAATGAGGCTGTGGAGAAATTGAAAAAAGGTTCTGCTTTGATCAAGATAAACGAGTGGGATATCGAGTCGTTCAAATCAGTCACAGAAGGATGTGTTGATGTTTGGGAGAAAGAGCTGAAGAATGCTGATCTCAAGGACAAGAACGCCAGAATCAATGAAGAGATAGCTTGCGGATTGAACTATAACATAGGAGTTTACTATCTGTTCTGCAAAGAGTATGATAAAGCAGCTAAATATTTCAAGGAAGTTGTGATGCTCGACAAAAGATTTGGCGATTGTAGGTATTTTGCAGAAAATTGTGACAAATGGCAGTTGGAAAAGATGGCCTACGAGAAGATGATGGCTACTCCTGAGCCTGCCACCGAGTCGGCTCCAGCACAATGATAAATATTTGAAATATAAAATTATATGAAGAGACGCAATAAATTGCGTCTTTTTTTTTACCTTTGCGACGAAATAGTAAAATTTAGATATGATAAAGAAAATATTAGTCCTTTTCTTTTCTTTTGTGGCGATGACGATATCGGCGCAGGAAGCCGAACCCGAGGTTATCGGAAAGTTAAGCATGTCCGCTTATCCGAAATTAAAGATGTCGCTTGGAAAAAAGGTCTACGCTTTGGTGGAAAATGGAGTGTTGGCTGAAGACGGTACGTTCACGGCCACTGTTGCTCAACTGCATAATGAGTCGTTCATACGGACGGATAATCCGGCTGAGGCTGATTTTTTGGTGAGATATTCAAAGTTTGAGGCTGTCACACCAATGGCTATTGACAAGTTTAATCCAATGCAGCGTAAACAGAAGATCAAGGTCGGGGCATTCTGGGTGCCCACACGCACTGATCCGCCAGGATCTTCACAGATGAAACCGGGGCAGATCCCTACGCAATTGAACAGCTCTAATAAATATTATTGCGCGTATATGCATCTTGATTTTGCGTTTCATGTGGCAATCACACTTCCCGACAAGAGTATCGCCTATAAAGAGGATGTGAAATTGGGAAAGAATTTCAATTCCGGATGGATGCCAAGTGAGGGTGCAGCTGTTGGTAAGGTGCAGGAGGAAGCTTCTGTCATGACGTATGAGGCAGTGGTGAGTGAGTATAGCAACAAGAAGATATCTGGTCTTGTGGGAGCCACATTCATGTTTAAGGAGAAAGACATTGTTTGCTATTTTGCCAGACCAAAGAAACGTTCGTCTAATGGAGCTGAGTATCTTGAGATCAATGACGCTGTCAACAAGTTGAAGAGCGGATTGGGTTATCTTAAGGAAGACGAGTGGAATAAAGAGGCTTTCGCAATGGAGACAGAAGGAGTGGAGGAGGTGCTGAAAACGGTTCTCGACAGTGTAGGTTCGGAAAACTACGAACATATCAATAAAGAGATAGCGTCGGCAATCCACTACGATCTTGGAATCTATTATGTTTTCTCAAAAGAGTTTGGAAAAGCCGCCGCACAGTTTAAGGCTGTTGAGACTGATCCAAAGGAGAAAGGCAAGGATAGAAAGTTTGCCGACGCAGCCGCTTTAGCAAAGGATTGTGAGAAGTGGCAGAAAGAGAAAGATGCGTACGAAGCACTTTGGAAATAATATTCAATAGATTATATAGATTATAATGAGAAGAGACATGGAGATTCCACGTCTCTTTTTTTATTTGTCATTACAGATTAATATTCAATCTTATCTGCTTTGTTTTTCCACGTGTTGAACACTTTCAGAGTGGCATCACGAAGAATCTGCTTTCTGCTCATAAACCTGTCTTTAGGCTTCTGTGCAATCTCGTCGTAGATGAATTTGTCGTCAAATCCGATCTCTGCGGCGTCGTGTTGTGTGCCGGCGTAGAAATAGCGTTCGATGTGTGCCCAGTACATGGCCGACAAACACATTGGGCATGGCTCGCATGAGGCATACAATATGCATCCGCTAAGGTCGAAAGTCTGTAGCTTTTGGCAGGCTTCTCTGATTGCCATCACCTCTGCATGAGCGGTAGGGTCGTTGTTGAGAGTCACGCAGTTGTGCGACGCTGCGATAATCTCACCCTCTTTGTTGACAATAACGGCACCGAATGGTCCGCCTCCTTCCTCCACACTTTTAGCAGACAGGTCTATTGCCATCTGCATGAATTTGATATGTTGTTCTTCGTTTTTCATGGCTTCTATATTTTTTAGTTTATGATTCTGTAAATATAATGAAAAAAGGGAAATCTAAATAAAAAGAGACGCGAATATTCGCGTCTCAATAATCATCTTCTTTTTATTTGCAGATGGACGGTGTTTTATTTAACCATTACTTTATAAGCTTTGCCATTTATCACTAATAAGTAGCTGCCGCTCTGTTGAATAGGAATCTCAATAAAGTTGGAAGTGCCAGGATTCTGCACTTTCTTAGAGTAGATGCTTCTGCCATTCACATCACTCAACATTATACGTCCAACTACATTTCCTACGTAGATAGTGCGGTCTTTTGTGTAAACAACTGGTTCTAGATTATCTGCGGAAGATCCTTTGCTACCAGTCAATGTGCCGTAGTTGAAATACTCATCTCCATCGTTATAAACTGTTCTGTGAGTTTTTTCCACCACCGGATATGCGTCGATAGTGATGTCTGACGAACGAAGTGCGGAAGAATCGCGAATCACGTTCAGATTCTGATAATATGGCTGAGTGCCATCCGTGACTCCTTTATTCAATTTGTAGCAAACCTCTCCATTTGCAAATTGTTCTGCAGTCATAGCGTGAATATCCAAATCTGTGTCTGTATATGTTCTTATTGAACAGCTGTCGTTCCAGTAATCTCCCATACACTTATCGAGGTAATAGCAATTATGTAGGCAAAAACCATCGATTTTTTCTTTGTTGAAATCATAATTACGCATAGGGTACATGTTATATGGATTACCTCCGAATATACCGGCGAAACATTTATTTTTTCCTCCAGTCACTTCCCCTAAATTATAGCAATTGAATAAGAATGCTTTATGTTGCAAATTCCCTGCCACAAGACCTCCTGGAGCATTTTCATCATCACAATTGCTGATACACAATATATGTCCGATGTTGTAACAGTTGTTTAATGTAGTTTCTATATGAGAGCTCCAATGAGAAGAAGCTATGCCGCTTATTGCCAATGTGCAATTGTTATCTGTGCTACTTATGAGTCCAGCATTCCAACAATTATCGAACCTTAAGAGTCTAGCATTTTTGTTATAGTTATATTCTTCTCCTCTGCATGCTATACCAGCAACGGCACGATAACCTTTTATGACTGCCAAATTATAGCAATATTCAAATGCACAGTCATTAGCATCACCAACTAATCCTGCAGCGGAAGAATTATTGGATTCAAGATGTCCGGTCACATAGCAGTTTGTGAATGAACAACTGTCAGCTGTGCCACATAGGATACCTGCAGGACTTTTCTCGTTTATTATCGCTCTACAGTTTTCAATACCTATATTCCTAAATACAGCATTCTTAGCATTAGCAATGAATCCGGTTGTGGAAATAAAACACAAGCCATTGATCACATGTCCTTGTCCATCAAAATCACCTTGATAGGTCATGTTATAATCTATTCCTGTCCATACTTTAAGAGTTTTGATCAAATCATTGTCAGACGTTTCATCATACAGACTCCAATCCACGTCGTTTACCATAATGTCATTCATTAATCTGGCGTTAAGATAAACATTGCCTTTGTTTATATGATCTACAAATTCATATAGGTCGTCGACAGTGGAAATGTCGAAGCAGAATGATGCGGTAGTATCTCTATATCCACAGACACAATAGCCATAATCCAATTTATGGATATGGTTATCACATGTGGTGTCTTTCACACCACAATTGACGCAATAGCAGTTGTCATATTCGTGGATTTCAGGTCCTGTATAATTGCATCGTATACAAACGCACTTCTTAAATAAGTGATCCTCGTTAATATTGAGAGTGTCATTTGTGAAATATTTAGGACATTTTTTGCCTGAGTACACAATGTCATTACTAAATTTAGGATATGTATCTTTTCCTATTCTTTGTCCCCAAACTTGTTCCTCTTGATTTCCTTGAAGCAAATAGCACAACTCTCCGTTTTGTACTGTTGCTTTATCTACTTCAGTAGAATGTTCGTCACGATCATAGACATCATTAAAAATTGAATAGCAATTGATAAAACTTCCCTTCGAACTGTAGGATGACATATATGAATTGGCAAAGCAATTGCTTATTGTTCCATTTTTATGAATGCCACAAAGATATGATCCCCCAAAAGAATAACAATTGTTAATTTCTCCTCCGTCGTTTATTCCACAAATTGTTCCTGTTCCTCCTGTAGAATTCGAGCAATATTTCATCTCTGTTGTCAATTCAGCGTGACATAAAGAAATGCGACCATGATTAATACCGCAAATTATACCTCTGTATGTTCCGCAATCGCAAGTGGAATTTGATACTCCTAAATCCTTGATGTCTCCGCTATTGTCGGCAAACATTCCGATGTATGATCCAGTACCAGAAATATATAATCCACTGATGGTAAAGCCTTGGCCATCGAATGTGCCAGAGTAAAATGCGATAGGAGTCCATTTAAGTTGCCCATTTTCATCATTAGAAATGGTTTCCTCATTTACGACAATATCGTTCATGAGTTTGGCACAAACATTAGGCCCTTGATTTTTTACGACATCCGCAAATTCATACAAATCATCTGCAGAGTAGATCTTAAAGGTATCAATGGGATGGCTACAATAGCTGCAGACATACACGTTTGGCTCATGAGACAAATCTTCGCCCAGTTCATTTGAAACTCGTCCAGGACACGATGTAGATGCTGGATAGACTCTCTTTCCTCCCAAAACAGGAAGAGTATCCACACCTATTGTTTGTCCCCAAACAGTGTTGCCGTCATTTTTGCCACCATTCAATAGGAGGCAAGCCAACCCATTCTTCATTTGAAAATCAGAGACAGTATATACCTGGTCGTTTTTATTTGTATATGAGTAGCTCAAGTAGACGGAATTGACAATATTCTTGTTGCCAGAATAGACTATCGAATCTGTTTGGTTGGACAGACATGAAGAGATTAATCCTCCTTGTTGATCGGAACAGATTCCTGCATTGTATTTGTGTTTTTGGTTGATAAGGCCTGCATTTAAGCAATTTGTAATGGTGCCATTCTCCATGTCGCCACAGATGCCAGCGATATATGTGCTTGAACTGCTTTTAAATCCAATGGGTCCATAATTTATACATTTGCTGATTATTCCATCTTTCTGCGATCCGCAAATGCCGGCGTAGTGGTTGCCTGTCGAAACGTTGCCATAATTGGTACATTCAGAAATTGTACCATTGTTCATTCCGCAAATACCGCCTTCTGCAATTATTAGTCCATAATTCACACATGAAAGGACATCTTTTTCGTTAAGACCAACAATGCCTCCTGAATAATCTTTTGCATAAGCTATTTTTCCGTAGTTCTGGCAATTTTTAATAGTTCCTTCGTTGTGTCCACAAATAAATCCGTTGAATTTACCACCTTTAATATAAGAATCTTTAATGGTTAGATTCTCGACGACACCAAGAGAATCTAAGTGAGAGAACAATCCGATATAATCAAGTTTTGTATTTATAAGATAAATACCTCGGATGACGTGATTGGCTCCGTCGAATGTGCCGTTGTAGGCGGTTGAATCATTGCCTATTGGAATCCATTCCTTGTAATCATCTTTGGTCGGATTGCCTACGCTGTCCAATTCTATTTCGTTGATGGTGATATCATCTGTCAATACAGCACACGCATTAATATCTTTTTTTACCAATTCTGTGAATTCATATAATTCTTCAACAGAACCAATTTGAAAAGGATCATTCTGACTTCCTGTTCCGTCTAATGCATATACGGAAAAAAACGAAATAGAGGAAGTGAATAAAAGAGATAAGGTTTTTTTCATAAACATATTATTTATCAATGTGCAAAAATAAAATTTATTTTCGGGGTAATATGATATTTTCTTAAAAATGTCCAATTGTTCCATCCTTAATTGCGAGAAGAGGAAAGCATAGCCCCCAAAATATGATTTTTTAATGATGAAATAGACGTAGTTTCAGTCATAACCTATTAATGAACTTTTTCTTAATTTAATCATTCTACTCTTTCTATTTTTTTGAATCGTAAGACGATTGGAAGTTTGCAAAGTGAGTCTTTCTCTGCCGGTGTTATATAGTTGTATTTCGCCATCTGCTCCAACACGTAATTGCGTCGCTCCAAGCATTTGTCATATCTTCGTTCACGAGTTGGATTATACAAAGAAGGATTTTTCATCATGCCAACAAGCATCGCAGCCTCTTCTGTCTTTAATCTGTCTGGTGTCGTGGAGAAATAGACAATTGCCGCACCATAGATGCCGATTGCGTTGTGGAGAAAGTCCGTATCGTTAAGGTAAATAGTCAAGAGTTCTTGTTTTGTAAAGAATCTTTCAAGGTCAATCATCGTTTTTATCACAATTGGTTCATACAAAAAACTGTTATATTTTTTCATTAACAAACGATAAGATAATGTATATGCTAATTGTTCTGTGATAGTTGGCTTGAATGTCTTTTCTCCTCTTGCTAAATCATTGTACATTGCTTTGAAGACGTTTTTGAAATCTATACCGGAATGCTCATAGAAATTGGGATCTTCAATTGCAATCAAAGCGTTGGTGACGCAACTTGGAATTTCATCGTATGAACAGTAGATTCTTCGGCTGGCGTTTTTGGCATCGCGTGAGCCATAGATTAGGGCTGTCATTTTTTTTGAATTAAAGCACTCTTCGACAGTCATGGCATATTCATCGTAGTGGTTCTTTGTTTGGATTATTATATTAACGCTGAATCCTAAGATTATTGATACGAATATCCAATATATGATTGTCAATTTTCCGCTTATGCTCATATTGTACAATTTTGTGACATATTCAAATATTATTTTAAAAAATAGAGACGCACGGCCATGCGTCTCTACATTATTCATTTTTAATTCTTAAATCTTCATTTGTTATTCAAAGATTCCTTCCACTGCGTTCTCCTCTACTTTCTGGTCACCTGTGTTTTGGTTCTTACAGTTGTATGTCTCTTTCACGTTGAACTTACATTTCCTGTCGTAGTTTAGAGTCTTGTCGTCGAACACTTTGTTCATGTAGACTCCCCAGATAGGAAGCGCAGTAGATGAACCCTGTCCGTTACGCAGGTTGTCGAAGTGGATGTCTCGGTCTTCTCCTCCTACCCATACTCCTGTGATCAGGTCTGGAATGAATGCCATAAACCATCCGTCGGAGTTGTTCTGTGTAGTACCTGTCTTTCCTGCCATTTCTGTCTCCCAACCGATTCTATATGCGTGCTTAGGACGACCGGGCTCCCATGGAATAGTGAAGTTGAAAGACGCTGCTGAAGAACGAATTCTCAATCCCGTACCACCGTCGATCACACCTCTCATCAATGAGATCATCTTTTCTGAAGTCTCGTCGCTGAAGATTTCTTTCATTCGTGGGCTGAATGTTGCCAATAGGTTTCCGTTGTTGTCGAAAATGCTCTCCACGTATACAGGCTCGATCTGGATTCCATGGTTGGCAAACGCTGTATATGCGGCGCACATCTCGGCGATAGTCAAGTCGCAAACTCCAAGACAAAGGGAGTAGACTGGCTCGATCTCCTGGTTTTTGATACCGAATGAGTGAAGCAGTTTCACGAATCCTTCCGGATGGTATTGCATCATGATTCTTGCGGATGTCCAGTTGTTGGATGTCTGCAAACCACGTTTCAATGTGATCATCTGTCCTATCTCTTTTTTGCCCGACTCTCCGTAAGGCACATTCTTAGGCTGCCAGATAGTGTAGTCGTCTTCTCTCAGACCTGTCTGCACTTTTACGGATGGCTGAGTGTTAGCCACCTCGTCGCATGGGTTCATACCGTTCTCCATTGCGTATGCGTAAAGGAAAGGTTTGATTGTAGAACCTACCTGACGGCGTCCGACCGTACACATGTCATATTGGAAGAAACGGAAGTCTGGACCTCCTACGTATGCTTTCACATGTCCATTCTTTGGATCGATACTCATCATTCCGCTTCGTAGGAAATGCTTGTTGTAGATGATTGAGTCGAGTGGGGTGAGGACGGTGTCCTTTGTGCCATGCTCCCAATCAAACACCGACATCTGCACTTTGGTGTTGAATGCTTTCTTTATCTCTGCTGCTGAGGCTCCTGCCGCCTTCATGCGTTGGTATCTGTCTGTCAGACGCATCGCTTTCTGTAGCATGGAATCTCTTTGAGCCTTTGTTGTCTTTGTTGAATATGGAGCGGTGCTGCGTCCTTTCTTCTCTTTGAAGAATAGTTGCTGGATATGTCCGCCCAAGAATTCTTTGATAGACTCTTCAGCATATTTCTGCATACGTGAATCTACAGTGGTGTGGATCTTCAATCCGTCTGTGTATAGATTGTATGGCGTTCCGTCTGGCTTTTTGTTCTTGTTGCACCATCCGTAAAGAGGGTCTGTCGCCCAAGCCAACGAATCCTCGTAGTATTTCTGACGTGCCCATTTTGGATATTGGCTCTTGACTGGCTCTTCCGCAGTCATCACCTTTCTTAGATACTCACGGAAATATGGAGCAAGACCTTCCTTATGGTCTACTTTGTTGAAATGCAATGTGATAGGGAGTTTCGACAATGAGTCTTTCTCTGCCTCTGTGATGAATCCTGCCTTTGCCATTTGTCCGAAGACGACGTTGCGTCGTCCCATACACATGTCGTAGCGGCTCTCGCGACGTGGGTTGTAAAGAGCTGGGTTTTTCAGCATTCCCACAAGCAACGCTGCCTCTTCCAATTTCAGTTTGTCTGGAGTGGATGAGAAGTAGACTTGCGCTGCGGAACGGATTCCCACCGCATTGTTAAGGAAGTCGAACTTGTTGAGATACATTGTCATGATCTCTTCCTTTGTATATAGCTTCTCAAGTTTTGCTGCAATCACCCACTCTGTCGGCTTCTGCATCGCGCGTTCCATCTTGTCTCTCGCCACATCTGTGTAAAGTAGTTTGGCAAGCTGTTGGGAAATAGTCGAACCACCTCCTGAATTTTTCTGCTGAAGGATCACAGATTTGAAAATAGCACGGAAAAGTGATTTGAAGTCGATGCCTGAGTGCTCCTTGAAACGGATATCTTCTGTTGCAATCAAAGCGTTTACAAGATTTGGAGAGATATCTTCATAAGCTGTGAAGACGCGGTTCTCACTCGACTGGAAATAACGTCCAAGCACAACACCGTCGCATGAGAAAATTTCTGTCGCAAACTTATTCTTCGGACTTTGCAATTCTTCTACTGGGGGAAGGTGACCAAATGAACCGTTGTTGATTCCAATAAACATTGCGATGATAGCTCCTACAACTACCAAAAATATTGCCCAAAAGGCTATTGTCAATTTGCCGCTTATACTCATTTTTCTTATAATCTCTTTGAAAAAAGTCTTTGTATCTTACAAAACTATAGTTTTTTTCTCTTTTTATGAAGGGTTTTCGTTATTTTCTGCTTTTTGGCACCTATTCATGTTGCATTTGAACACTTATTATATAGTAATTTACATTATCCACTCCAAAATCGTTGGGGCGACAATGGCTGTCAGGATGCCGTTGAGCGACAATCCCAAACCTGCGTATGCTCCGAATCGTGGACTGATTTCCATCACACGTGATGTCCCGACTGCATGTGAGGCGGTGCCCATGCTCAAACTTTCCCCTATGGCGCTTTTGGCTCTCGTCAGACGAAAGATGCTCAATCCGAATATGGCTCCGAAGATGCCTGTACACACCACTGCTGATACTGTTAGGGCGGGGATTCCTCCCGTCAACTCGGACACTTGCATTGCTATTGGGGTGGTGACTGATTTTGGAGCGAGTGATAGCACTACCTCGTCCGTTGCTCCGAGCCATTTCGCTATGAAGACGACGCTGATAATCCCGACTAAACATCCCACTATCTGCGACACAAGGATGGGGACAACCTGTTTCTTGATCTCATCCAGCTGCTGGTAGAGGGGCACACCCAATGCCACTACGCATGGGGAAAGCCATATTTCGATCATAGCTCCAGCTTCTTTATATTTACTGTAGTCTATTCCTGTGATTTTCAAAAAGATAATTATTGCTGCGATACTCAATAGAATGGGATTGAGCAGCACGAAATTTGTACGTTTCTGTATGTATTTCGACACTGCGTAGACTCCAAACGTCAGGGCAAGAAGAAAGTATTTATTTTCTATGATTTCCATTGCTCTTTCTGATGAGTTTATATGTCCATACTGTTGATGCCATCACCAATATCGTGCTGATGATGATGGAAACTGTTATTGGAATCCATTGGCTTTTGATCAGTCCGTAGTATAGCATCAGCGACACACCTGGAGGAATGAAAAAGAAAGCGAGATTTCCAGTGAGAAAATTGCTTGTCGACTTCACCCAACGAAGTTTGATAATTCCAAGCTTGAGCAATAATGTGAGTGTGAGCATTCCGATGATCGACGATGGTATGCGGACTCCGGTCAGCCATACCACCAGTTCGCCGAATGCCAACATGGCAAAGATGATGAATAGTTGCAGTGCCATTGCGTCAGAATTCTACAGAGTAGCTTGCTGCGTATTGTGGTTTGAATGAGTCTGAGTCAAATGCGTCGTCGTACATTCTTAATCCGAAACCGAAACGCATGATTTTGTTTTTCTTGCCACGGTATGATAGGCCGGCACGTGGTTGGAACACCCATTTGCGATACTCATCATAAGAGACGTATGGGCCGGCTGTCAGTTCTATGAATGGAGCGACGGGTGTTGGCGCGGATAGCACAAAGTCTAACATCGGTGAAAATGCCAACAGCTCAATTACTTCTATATCAATCAATACGCCGACGTAGCCTATGTGGTTGAAACGGTAGCCCATACCTCCGTTCAACACGAATCCCCAACTGTTGAATCCGATTTTGTGCTCTCGATCGTCATAGTCGTTCCATGCTATTGTGGCTCCGATAGTTCCACGCCATCCGAATGTGCCGGGACCGTATTTGCTTTTGGCTATAGTCGTGTCTGCTTTGTTACGCTCTCTTGCGGATGGCTTCTTTACCTTTTCGTCTTTTTGCTCTTTTCCTTTAGATGCGGATGCTTTTTTTGAATCTTTGGCATTGTCTGCCTTCTCATCACGAGATCTTCTCTCTCGCTTGGATTTCTCTTCTTTGACGTTATTGTCGGCTTTAGCGGTTGCCTTTGTGTCGCCGTCTTTTTTCACGTCGCTCTTTTTAGAATCATTGTCGGCTTTTTCGTCACGAGATCTTCTCTCTCGCTTGGATTTCTCTTCTTTGACGTTATTGTCGGCTTTAGCGGTTGCCTTTGTGTCGCCGTCTTTTTTCACGTCGCTCTTTTTAGAATCATTGTCGGCTTTTTCGTCACGTGATCTTCTCTCGCGTTTAGCCTTTTCTTCCTTGACGTTATTATCGGCTTTTGCGTTTGCTTTTGTGTCAGAGTCTTTTTTGCCATTTATATTCTCTGACTTTTGCCCTTCGGCTTCTTTTTTAGCTCGTTCAGCTGCTCTCGCCTCTGCTCTTGCTCTTGCCTCAGCACGTGCTTTTTCGATTTTTGCTTTGCGTGCTTCCTGTAATGAGTCTGACGGAGTTTGTGCAGACGCGGAGATAAATATAAGTATGGATGTTATGAAAAATAGTAGTCTGTGCATAGATGTCTTGTTTTTGTGGGTTAGTCTCTGAATCTGCGGCAAATGTCGCCAAACTCTTCAATTCTTCTATCACGTAGGAAAGGCCAAATACGACGTACGTTTTCGCTTCTCTCCATATCGATGTCGACGATGACGCAATCCTCTTTGTCTGTCGGCGCCTCGTAAAGGAGTTCACCTTGTGGGCCGGCGACGAAGCTGCTGCCCCAGAACTGTATTCCGCCAGTCACACCAGAAGGGTCTGCCTCGTATCCTACACGGTTGACAGTCACCACAGGCAGACCGTTTGCTACTGCGTGTCCGCGCTGCACCGTCATCCATGCACCACGCTGACGAGCCTTTTCATCGTCGGTGTCGGTGCTTTCCCAGCCGATGGCGGTAGGGTAGATAAGCATATCAGCTCCTGCAAGAGCCATAAGTCTAGCTCCTTCCGGATACCACTGGTCCCAGCAGACCATAAGACCAAGTTTGCCAAGAGAAGTTTGAATTGGTTGGAATCCCAAGTCGCCAGGGGTGAAATAGAATTTTTCGTAGTATGCGGGATCGTCTGGAATATGCATTTTGCGGTATTTTCCAGCTATTGAGCCATCTTTGTCGAGCACGACAGCTGTGTTGTGGTAAAGTCCGGTGGCACGTTTCTCAAAGAGAGAGATCACGATCACCACGCCAAGACGTTTTGCCACTGCTGAGAAATGGTCGGTCGACTTGCCGGGGATAGCTTCAGCCAAATCGAAATTGTCAACGTCTTCCACCTGACAGAAGTAGAGCGAGTTGTGAAGCTCCGACAACACGATAAGTTGCGCCCCCTTCTTTGCCAACTCCTCGATCTTGGAAGTCAGTTTTGCTATATTTGAGTCTATGTTAGCCGTATGGCTTTCTTGAATGATTCCGACCTTCATGTTATTGTGTAGTGTATAGTTTCTGCAAAGTTATGAAATTTGGTGGAATAATGTGTTATTTTCTTATGACTTCTATAAAAAGCTTATTCCCTTTCTCATATGCATTATCTATCATCTAATTATCTATGATATCTTTATCAGATAAGATCTGTTTGCTCATTTATAATTCCGAATTTTTAATTTCTAATTTTCTCAACCGCTTCATTGATCTTCGCCATCATCTCCTCACACTCTTTCGTTCGACCTGCGTTTTTCTTCATATCCGGGTGGTGTTGCAACGCAAGATTATGATAGGCTTTTTTGATCTCCTCGTCGGATGCTCCCACTTCCAGACCCAGAAGATCGTAGTATGGCTTCAGTAGATTGACGTTTTTCTCTCCCGTCGATATACTTTCATTATTGCCGGAGTATTCTGATTCTGTGCGAAGAGGTCCATATCGTTTTTTGAAAACGAAATCGATGTAATTATCGTTGAAATTCAGTTTCGGCAATATTGTCATTATCGTATTCCATTCGTCGTTGTGTATGCCGTCCTCAAGAATAGCCAGTTTGAACAACAAGTTGGCGAAACATTTTCTTTCAGAGACGTCATTGACACCAAAATGACCAGCATATATGTTGAAGTCTGTCTCTTTATACTCATTATTTAAGAGATATTCCACTAAGGAGGAGTCTTTGAATTTATACCAATTTATTATCATCTCCTCCTGTCCTGACCTCGTGTGTGGATTCAACTTACAGACCATTTGTAGTGATTGTACATAAATCGCCTCTTTCAATATGAAATTATAGCGACGAGTAGCCTCTCTCATACTCATTCCAATCTCAGCAAGAAAGTTTTTCTTCCTCTTTTTTGCTGCTTTATATTGCTGAATATCGCCGTTATCTGATGCTATTGCTACAATATATATAAGAGACATGGTAAAGGATAAAGGAATTGCTACTGTAGTAAAATATGAAATGCATCCTGAGAATATGAAGAAACAGAATAATGTTTTCTTATCATCAGTAAACAGGCTTGGAATATTTGTCGCCTTCTCATATTCCTTCACAAAGTCTCTATCTGATAAAAATCTTTTGCTCATTTTCAATTTCTAATTTTTGAAGATTTCTTCTTTTGATTAGATTTCTTTTAGCATAAAAGCCAAATACATAGGGATTGTCAGCAGATTGCCTTTTCTGCCGATGTTATAATCGCCTAGTTTGAAAGCTTCATCAATATGGTATTTCTCATTATGATCCAAGACGGTGCGCAATGATTTAGCATTTCCGTTTCGTGCTTTACATTCTATAGGAACGCATTTGCCTTTATATCGTATGAGAAAATCAAGTTCTACTCCTCCATCTTTGTGGTAATAGTACAGTTTACGGCCCATTTTTCCAAAGATGTCCGCTACAAGATTTTCAAAGATTGCTCCTTTATAACTTAGCAGGTTCCCTTCCAAAATGCTAGATTGTGTTCCTTCTTCAAGCATTGATACAAGTAGACCGATGTCTGCCATATACACTTTGAATTCACTTTGGATTTTATTGCCGTCCAAAGGAAGTTCAGTGATTTTTGTATTGTAGCATCTGCGTATTATTCCAGCATCTTCTATCCATTGTAGGCTTCCTTCGTAATCACGAGCACGGCCATTGGGTTTCACCACGGAATATGTGAATTTTTTGTATTCGCGTGCCAGTTGAGCTGGAATGGATTCAAAGCACTCTCGAATTTTTGATTTGTCTGCAGACGGTGCGTACTTCAACATGTCGGATTTATATTCGTCTACAATCCTTTTTTGAATGGCAAGTACCTTCCCTATTTGTTTGGTATGCAAAAAAGAGGAGACGGCTTCTGGCATACCGCCAACCACAACATATTGGTGTAGTAGTTCTCGAAATCTGTCGTGCAGTGCCTCTTCTATTGGGGTTTCATCGTGATAACATTTTGATATATAATCAAAATGAATCTGTTGAATTCCGTTTGCCCACAACCACTCTTCAAAATCCATTGGATACATGTTTACAATATCTTCAAATCCAACGGGAATGGATGCGGTTTCTTCTTCTATTCTCTCTTCTCGAGTTTTGTAGCCGTTTACTCCAAGTAGGGAGCCAGTACACATCACTTCGTATCTTCCGTCAAGATGAAAATATTTGAGTGCTCCTCTTGCTGAAGGACAATCTTGTATTTCGTCAAAAATAAAACAAGTCTCTCCTGCCTCAATCTTTTGTGTCGGCATCACTGCGGATATTCGCATGATGATTGAATCCACTTCCAAATTGGGAGTGAAGAATTTTTTGTAATCAGGATGTTCTCTGAAGTCGAGGTAGACAATATTTTTGAAATGTTGTTTGGCAAAATCCACAACACTGCTCGTCTTGCCACATTGTCGCACTCCCTTTATCACAATAGGTTTGTGAGTGGGATCGTTCAACCATGACAGAAGTTCATTTTCTATTTTACGTTTATACATTGTCTGCACGTTTTCATACCGAGTTTTTGCGGTGATTCGCACGTTTTCATACCGAGTTTTTATGGTAATTCACACGTTTTCATACCGAGTTGTGTGCAAAAATGCAAAATTTTATCTAAATAACGTCAATTCGACGAATTTAAAAATAGGAGAAAATGACAGTTGAAGTGTCATAAACGAGGATTGTTAAGGGCCCATGTTTGATTGATATTGGCCCTAACCCTTCCCCACGTGCGAGCCGTAGGCGAGCACAAAAAAATAATAAAACCACAGAGAATTAAAGTTTACAGAGAAAAGCTAAGCTTTTATATGAGAAAAAGAGATGAGAATCCAATCAGAAAGTGGAATATGATCAGCAGATTACAATTCATCAAACTCACGTTAAATACTGACGATTTTGTTATAAAAATAGAGCTTCTTAATTCCTAATTTTCTCAACTGCCTCATTGATCTTCGCCATCATTGTTGCGCTTTCTTTCACACGGTCAGCATTTTTCGGCAAATCAGGATGATGTTGCAACGCAAGATTATGGTATGCACGTTTGATCTCTTCGTCGGAAGCTCCCACTTCCAGACCCAGAAGGTCGTAGTATGGTTTCAAGAGGGAAATGGATTTCTCTTCCGTCGACGTGCTTTCATTATTGCTGGAGTTTTCTGATTCAGTGCGTAGAGATTTGTATCGTCTTATAAAATAATTGATGAAGTTATGATTGAAATCCATCTCTTCCATTATCTTCATCAGCAGATTCCACTCGTCATTATGTATCCCATCCTCCACAATTGTGAGCTTGAACAATTTATGCACAAACGCTTTCTTTGCAGATATAGTCATCTCTTTAGAGTATTTCTTGTAGAATTCTAAATCTTCGTCGCTAAGAGTGTCGTCGAAAATAAATTCATTTATTATGGAGTCCTCTACTCCATACCATTCTTTTATCAGCGCCACTTGTCCAGGTCTCGCATTTGGATTCAACGAACACACTTGCTTAATCATCGGCAAATAAGCAATATTGTCGGATATGAATTCAAAGCGAGATTTTGCCTGCTTGAAACTGATTTCCATATTCGCTTGAAGCATTTTCTTTTTCCAAAAATACCGAAGAAGCATAAATATAGAAATAATAATCAATATCGGTACTGCCAGAACGATAAGAAATAAGCCACCTGTGGATATTGAAACTCCGAGTCCAAGAGTCCACATCTCACTCAATGATTCAAGGGATTGTTTGAGCTCTGCATATTTCTCTATAATCTCTTTGTCTGATAATTTCTTTTTGCTCATTCTAAACTCTAAACTTTATAGTAGTGCAGTCATAAATACAGGAAGTAGGGTGGTATCTCCATACTTTTGTTGTGTCTTTTTGCAACTTGTTAATAATCAGTGCAAAAATAGATATATATATCTAAATATCAAAATCTATAGGTTTTTTCCATCATTTAGCGACTGAATTTCGAGGATTGTTAAGGACGGAACGTCCCTAACTCCTCCCCAGTGCGAGCCGTAGGCGAGCACATAAAATTTAATAAAACCACAGAGACACAAAGTTTACAGAGAAAGGCTATGCCTTTTTATGAGAAAAAGAGACGAGAAAGCAGAATTTATGGTATTGCCTTTCCTGCAAAGTTTTGTATCATCGTCACATTATCCCGAGACTTCGTCACGGGTTGCTCGTAGCGTCTTTCAGACGAAAAAAATGGAAAATATCAGTCATAAAATAGGACAAAGCCTATATTATTTGTGCTCGCCTTACGGCTCGCATTTGGGGATAGGTTAGGGCGTTCCGCCCTTAACAATCCTTA
>DFGT01000020.1:49493-73326 GCA_002371265.1 Bacteroidales bacterium UBA3743
TTAGCATTTAGCATTTAGCATTTAGCATTTTATCTATGGTTCTCTTATCAAAGTGAAATGGCCGAAATACACTTTGTCGAGGACATCAACATCCAATTCATACCAATAGTCTGTGCTTGGCATAGGTTGCCCGTTGTACGTGCCATCCCAACCTTCTGTATCTGAGGATGTGAGTGTGACGAGCTTTTTGCCCCAACGGTCGTAGATGTTCATTGTGGTGTTGCCATACACGATCACGGCATCTGGAATTCTGAATGTGGCGTCTTTTCCATCTGAACCAGGAATGATGTATTTTTGGATTTCAAACGGTGGCTCATAGACGAAGAATGAAGTGTCGGTTTTGCAGCCGGCGATGTCTATGATGCTCAATGTGTGTTCGCCGAATCCCACATGCTTCTTCACGTTGTCGGCGACATCCGCCGCTGTTGATTTGCCGTCAACAATGTATTGATATTCTCCCGTCGACTCCATATTGATTGTCACGTCGTCGAGACCGATAGAGTCGATAGATGCGAGTTTTGGAGTGGCTCCTACCATCAGCGTGAACTCTTTTTCAAGGACGCATTTTCCACGGTAGGCTGTCACTGTGTATTTGTTTTCCACATTGTTTGGCACCACTGTTATTTTAGGCGATTTGGAGTCTGTATGCTCCCATTCGTATCTTTCAGCGCCTAATCCGCTGGCGTCAAGCGTTGTGCTGTCGCCCTCACACATGATGCTTCCTGCTTCTATGGTTCCGTCCATCTGAGGCTGCACATTTACGTCGATTGTCTTCGTCTGTTTGGCACAATCTCCGTTTCCAACCACCACATTGTAGCTTTTTGTGAAGAAAGGAGTCAGTGTCGCTGAGGCTCCTGAATTTGTGGTGCGTATGTCATTTGTCGCGGTCCATGTGAACGACGCTTTATCGCTCTTTGGTGAAATTTCGATGTCTACTTCCACCTCGTCTTTTTGGCAAATCGTGTCTGCTGATTGAGTGACAGTCACAGTCAATGGCGAATAGATGTCTGGCTCGACGGTGGAGACATCTCCGCTGAAAGGACATCCGTCGCAAATCAAGCTATAGCGGTAGTTGCCTATGTCATCTGCCGAGACGTTGCTGATTCTTAGTGTCTTGGAATCTTTTGCCACTTCTGTGCCGTCTTTCTCCCACACTACTTTGCATCCGTCCACGTTGCTAATTTCAGCCGCGATATATCCTCCGTAGCAGCTGCTCCACTTGGTGGTTGTCACGGTTGGCTGGATATCCATTATCGTCACGTTAAAAGAAAATGAGGTCTCGCAATCGTTTTTGTAGACGACGGAATATGTGCCGTCTCCTTCGATTTCAAATTTTGCGACGTCGGCATCAAATGAGTATGTGCCTAATTTTTGACTGCCTTTTACGACGGTGAAGTCGGATGATGTGTGTGCCAAAGAGGCTTCCACTGTGATTTTGCCTCCGCAACTGCTGAATTCCACATTTTTCAGTGTGGATGAGGTCCTCACTTTGTCTCCTTCAGTGAATTTGATATTTCCCGACACTATTCCTGAGCCGACGGTAATTTCCCAGGTCTCACTTGTTTGGCATACTCCTGCAAGCACGAAGCATTCGAGAGTTAGATCGTTGTCGCTCATTTTTACATCGACAGTTTTGGACGATGTGTTTGAAAGCGTGTTTGTTGTGTTGCTTTCCCATTGAATATTGTCCAGGTTTGTCCCTGTTGTCTCTATGGTCACTTTGCCTTCGCCGTCAGGACAGAGATGGTCATCGCCGTCTATTTTTATTCCTATTGAATCAGCGGTGATTTGTGTAGACGCAAATTCACTCCAACATTTCTCTCCATCCACCATTTCGTATTTTTTTGCGTAGAGAGTGTGGCTGCCTCTTTTGTTGAAATATGCTGTTGTGGTCAACTCATTTTTATCTTCGTCGTACCATTGCAGGTTGGAGTCTGAACTTAATTCAGACAATTTGATTTCCGTTGTGTTGTTAAGGCAGATGGCTGCTGTATGTATCGACGGAGTTGCAGGTTGGCTGACTGTGACCTTCACAGGAATTACCGCGCTCGACAGATTGCGAGACAGTTCTGTCTGTTGGATGAAAATTGTTTGGACACCTATTTTTGACACATCAAATGTATAATCGAAATGAGTCTCTCCTGGGGCGAGGGTGATCGCACTGCTCAAGTCGGCGGTTGGGTAAACTTTAAGTGTATAGTCGGATTTGCTTTCTGTGCTTTTTGATAATGTTATGTTTGCGTCAAATCCGTTTGCCGCGCGAGGATCGTTGATGCAGAAATTTATGTCGTTTGCGGTTGGTGCCGGACATTGGAAAAGATCTGCTTGCACCGTCCAATCCACAGATTGAGAGCAGGCACCGTCGGTTACTTTAGCGGTCAGTGTGATGTTTGAGGTTCCCATTTTGACGTTGACCTCATTATTTGTATTCTCACCTACAATTGAGTTTGTGGCATTACTGCTCCATTCTATAGTTTGGTTTCCACTGCTTTTAATGGCAAGTTCGGCTTTGCCAGTTTGTCCTGGCAACAGGGTGTAATCGCCGGATACTGCAACGTCAAGCGAGTCGACATGAATTGTGGATGTAGCTAATTCGCTTAGACACTGTTCTCCATTGATCAACTCATATTTTTGAGCACTTACGGATATATCACCACGTTTTTCAGTAGGTATTTTGCCTGTCATTATGTTGTCATCGGCATCTTTCCAAATCAATCCTGTTTCGTTACTGATGTCGGACAAATCTATATTTTTGCGTGTGTTTGCACAGACGTACTGTTCTGTCAACGCAGGTGCGGATGGCTGTTTTACCACTACGTTGAAAGGAACTGTTTCGCTGTATTCGCCGCTTGAAATCTGTTGTTGGCGGACGTAGTAGGTCTTAGTACCTGTGACAGATACATCAAAAGTGTAGTCGAAATGCATTATGCCGGCAGGAAGAGCTGTGGCACCGCTCATGTCTGCGTTCTCGCTAAATTCCAAAATGTAGTTGCTTGTTGATTCTCCTGCGTCAGAAGTCAAACCAATGGTGGCGTCGAATCCGTCGTCTGCATTCGGATCATTTATGCAGAATTCTTTGTCTTCGACAGTCGGTTTTGGCACCATATATCTTAGAAGATAAACGGTGTTGGGCTTGGAAGTTCCTCCGCAACCGCAATCTTTTTCTACAGTGAATAAGTCGATAGAGGATCCAAATGTAGTTGGCACGGGAGGTATGTAACTGTCAAAATCAGATATGACGGTGCCGTTTTGGTCTTTCCATACAAGGTCGCAGTTGTTTGGATTGTCGACCAACTCTGTGCCATACAGCTCAACAGCTTGTTCTAGGATTGTCTTTGTATAAGTTCCTCCAGAGATGTCGGAAGGAGTGTAGCTCACGTATGATTTATTGAGACGGGGAGCACTGTTGCCCATCACAGGAAGTACAATCTCAATTCCTTTGCTGTAGCAATTCTCATTTTTTACTTTCAGTTTATAGAGATGATTGCCTTCTGTCAGATTGCCCACATTCAGAAAATCAAAAAATCCAAGTGGGTTGTCGTTAGCATCATACCAATGGTATTGGCCTGATACATATTTTGTGATGAACGTATTGATTGAAGCAGGCATTTTGCCTGCACAATAAGGATCAATCTGTGGAGGTGTGACATCGTCCACGTGTATTGCGTCGAATGTGATTTCTTCTGTCCAGCTGCCAGTGCTTCCGTCAGCGGGAGTGATCCTTACGTAATACGACTGAGTTGCCTTTTGTATGTTTGTCGGGTTGATCGCGGATCTGTCGACAATATATGTTATGTCTGTAGGATATTGGTCGGAATACACTGCCACGGCTTTGGAAACATTTCCTACATCAGCGACGTTTGTGTATATCTCTGCATTTATTTTGCCAATATTTTCAGAGTCGCCGTTGGCAGCCATTATACGGATAACGCCTGTGTTATCTTGGTCGCACAGGTAATAATTGCCGTTTGTGCTATTACGATGGGAATTGCTGTAAACATTGAATATAGGATCGGCCAGCGTAGTTGTTACGCTGGCAAGCATAATAGTAAAAGTGATAATGTGTTTGATAAAACCCTGTATAAGTCTCATTTATTTGTTGGTTGGAGCGACCGTCTCCACAATGAAATACACCTCTTCTTGGCCGAAAGCCAAAGGGTTGGCGTAAAGCTTTGTTTTGCCAGTGACCGTTAGTTTTGTGCCTTTTGTAAGTGACTCGATTTCTGCCTTTCTCGACTCTTCAATCAAGAACACTTCTCCATAGGCTTCTCCGTTGAGTGTGTTTAATTCGCTTTCTTTGCCATCAACACGTGTGCACTGGAAAATATAGTAACCCTCTTTCATAAATGGAGGAATACGGTAGAACTTTGGCAACCCATGTCTGTAGAACACAGCGTCTATTTGAATGGGAGACTCAGAATACTTTTTTGCGTACACCGGATTCATCACTCTTGTGAATGACTCTGTTGCGACTTCGGCATTTGCTGTCAGTCCGGCCATAATGATGGCGAATATTGTAGCTAGTCTCTTCATAATCTATATCCCTATTATTAAGTTTATGTTATGCGTTTGCGTGCTAAAATTACTAAAAATCAAATTATCAACGTTATTCTTTGATGAATTTTGTGTGATATTGGCTTTTCTCTGTTGTGATTTTAACATTATACACGCCATTTGCCAAATTTTTGATGTTTATCACGCTGCTGTTGTTATTTGTCGTAAACTCAGTTTTTGGGGTTAGCATCAGACATGCTCCTGCGGCATTGAATATCCTAATGTCTTTTATTTCATAAGGGCAGTCAATCTGTATTTTGTCTTTTGCCGGATTCGGGTAGACGGTGATGTTTCCATCGTTTTCAAGTCTGTCAATTCCGTCTGTATTTGCTTCTCTCACGACTGCATTTATAAGCAGGCTGCCTACGTTGTCGTTGAATGGGTGGTTGTCCCAAGAATCCCATATCCCGTTCTTTTTGAAAAATGCGGTTTTTGTTTCAGATAACGTGGTGAGCAAAGCAAATTCACCGTTCTCATAATCGGTTTGAAACGATACGAAAAATGTCTTTCCTACAGTCACTGCGGAGTCCAGTCGTATATAGTTCTCTTTGTACGACCAGTTTTGCACTGTTGTAGTGGCAAACCCTTCTGCTTTAGAATTGTATTCGCGTGCCGTCACTTTCACAACAGATTCGTAGACAAGAGTTTCGGGTTTGTTGTCTCCTGTGTATATTTTCAAGTAGACTGGAAAGTCAGCGTCATATTTTCCTATGATAGGAATGAATGAGATTCCATGTATCTCAGTTGACGAATATGGTGATGTGAATTTTTCGGCAAATTCTTCCAATCCCAGGCTGTTGCTGCCGGATGCGTATCCATATCCGTCTTGGTATGGCTCGTCCAACTCAGAAAATGAATTGTAGTTTTTTAGTGAATAGCATCGGTTGTCATCCGTCTCCCTTCCATCCAATCTTGTTATTCCGGATAATGAAGGGTCGAGTACCGACATGATGTCTTTAGGAGAAGACGAGAAGTCGTCCCACACGTTGTTTAGCCTCCAGAATTTGTCGTCACCTCTGTTGCTGCAGAAAGAGGAACCTCCGGAAAGAGCCCCGATAATCTGTCCGTTAGCATCATAGAGCGGTGCTCCTGATGAACCAACTTCTGTGATTCCCACACTCCATTTGTCTATAAGCCAGTGTGAGTCTTCCACCAAACCGTCTACTGCAAATGAGATTGGATACGGATCGCCTTCACTGATGCTGATTTTCATTTGATCTCCGTTAGGGTGGTGGATGCAGGTGGCTGGTCCGTGTGGAGCCAATTCGATATTCCATCCGCTCTCGTATGTCATATAGTCGACGGGAGGACGTTGCGAAAGCTTGAGCAGAAGCATGTCTTTCCCTGGATGTGAACTGGCTACTTTGCTGCCAGAAATGGATCTTTCGTAGCTGCTTACTATATTCGCGTCGCAGATAGGAGTGTTGTAGCCAAAATAGAAGATGCATTTGTTGGCAAATGTCGAGTCGAAATTGTTTGAGCCATCTCGCAGACAATGTGCGGATGTCAGCACGAATGATTCGGAATTATTGCCTTCCGTGGCGACAAGTGTTCCGCTGCAGTAACGGTTTCCGTTGATTATAATAAGGCATTCCGCTCTACATTGATCCTCGACTCCATCGTTCTGGCAAATAACGTCTGTCTCACAATATTGAGCTTTCCCTGTTGATGGCAATACACGTAGTTCGTCAAATCCGGTGTTGACGGATGATATTGTCGCTGTAAAAGAGTCGGAAGTCGCAATCGGCACCTCACACTGCACCATTATGCTGTCGCCAGAAACAGGAGTCGTCGCGAACACGTTTCCTGCAAATGAGGCATTTGTGTAGGCTCCATAGATTTCACCACCGTCGGGACGGTATAGAAACATTTTTGCTTTGTCTGGTAGTGTTATAGGGTCGAAAATCAGATTTATGGATTTTGCGTTCTCGCTGTGTATCAGCAGACGGTAGATGATAGAGTTTCCCTCAACCGACGCTGAAGCTTCTTTTGTGATGTCTATTTTCTCATTGACCTGATAGGCGAATTGGTTGGCTTCTATCTCTTCTGTTGTGTCGGGAGTGACTGTTATAGATGGAATAGTCTCCGCATTACGCAATGCCCTTGTCTGTGATGTCGAGGGTAGGCCTCCGAAACTTATTTGAGCCTGGGATGAAATGCTAAATACTGCAAAGAGTATTGTTAAAATTCGACTTAGATTATTCACTTTAATTATTTAATTATTAAATTCACCCACAAAGATAGTTCGAAATGTTGGTTTTGAGATACATAATGATATGAAATATGCTATAATTATGAAACATGCGTAGCGAATTATGAATGGAAATTAGTATTTTTGCCGGCAAATTTTAAGGAGATCCTATATGAATGAACGAAATTTCTTCAACGATCCGTCTGTGGCGGTGACGCGAAATTTGATAATTATAAATTTTTTGATTGCTCTTGCTGCGACTGTTTCAAACAAGGTGCAACCAAGTTTCGATTGGTATTCATATTTATCTCTTCATTTTTGGAAAAGTTCTGCATTCCATCCTGCTCAACTATTCACATATATGTTCCTGCATTCGTTGGATTGGTCGCATGTTCTGTTCAACATGTTCTCTCTTTTCATGTTCGGACGCCTGCTTGAACAGGTGATGGGGGCAAAGAAATTCTTGATTTTCTATGCGTTCTGTGGAGTTGGAGCCGCTATTATACAGGAGATCACCTGGACGATTGATTTCTGGCCGATGCTCCAACAGCTGGAAGTGATCACTAGTGAGATTACAAGAATGTCGGCGGACGGAGCACTTCAGACCTCATCTTATAGAGTCGACGGAATAGTGATGACATCAATGGAGCAGTGGAATGCGTATGCCGACTCTATTTTGTCTCGCCCTACCACGGTCGGCGCATCTGGAGCAGTGTTCGGTATTTTGTTGGCGTTTGGAATGTTGTTCCCGAATTTGCCATTGTTCCTTATGTTCATACCAATTCCGATAAAGGCTAAATATATGGTTATCGGATATGCGGTGTTGGAACTTTATCTTGGAGTGCACGGTGTGAATTCCGGTGTCGCACATTTTGCTCATCTTGGCGGTATGTTGTTTGGATTGATCTTGATCTTGTATTGGAAAAAGAGAGGAGAACTCAACAACAGGTTTGGTGGATTCATGTAAAAAAGTGATTGTGGCAGGTGTTTTCGACGACATAAAGATGATGCTTCGACGTGGGGATTCCCTCACATGGTTGATTGCTGTCAACTGTGTGGCTTTTGTTGTGGTGTGTGCGGTATCTGCAGTCAGCCATTTCATTTCAGTGGATATGGGTTGGTTCTACAGTTGGTTTTTCCTCTCTTCGTCGGCATGGAATCTGTTGACTCATCCTTGGCAGATTCTTACCTACGCATTCATACATGGTGATTTCATACACTTTATAATTAATGTATTGTTGCTGGCGATGGCTGGCCGGCTCTTTAAGGAGTTCTTTTCCACCCGTGATCTTGTGGGGGTATATCTTATGGCGGCATTGATAGGAGGCATTTGTTTTGTTGCAGCTTGTGAGATAATGGAAAATTTTGGAATGCTGTCTGGTTGTTCCGCTTCAGTAATGGCGTTGATTGTCGCCCCTGCCGTCTACGCTCCGAATTATGAGATCTATCTGACTCTGATAGGAAGGGTGAGGCTCAAATGGATAGCGTTTGTTTATGTGCTGATCACTCTGCTTAACATGTTCAGTGTCAATTGGGCAGGACAGTTCGCCCATTTGGGAGGAATTGCTACAGGAGTGGTATTCGCCTGGTTTTTGAAGAATAAGAGAATAAATATCACAGCATGGATATGGAAAATCGTCGACTCGATTTCAAAAAAGAATAAGCCAAAATTCAAGGTGGCGTATCAGAATCCTGAGTTCCGTATTAAGACGGAAAAGGAGTTGCTTGATGATATTTTGGATAAAATAAAAATCAGTGGTTATGATTCGTTGTCAGCTACAGAAAGAGAATTCTTACGGAAAATGGCCGAAGACTGAAAGGTTTTTCTCTTTATTGAAATGCCTTATATTTCCTGTGCCGACGTTGCTGCTTCTCGTGGCAATGCTTGGAGCATGGGGGTGCAGATTTGTCGCACCTTCCGACTTTATGCCTATCGCCTATTTAGGGTTGGGATTCCCTTTGATTCTCATCATTTATATAATATGGGTGATAATATTGGTGATATTCGGAGCTTGGAAGCACCTCCTCCTCCTCCTTCCAACAATGATTTGTGTGCCAATAATGTGGGATACTTTTCCTGTAAATCTATCCTCTAAACCAGTGGCGGACGCGAATGCCAGAACTTTTAAGCTTCTGACTTATAATGTGGCTGCTTTCCACTATAGCGAAAATGCGACATCAAAAATAGCGAAACTTATTAAAAAGGGAGATTTTGATGTCGTCTGTTTGCAGGAATATATTGAGTTCAGGGCAAAAGAAAGTGAGGAATTTAGTGGGCTGTTCGCTGTTTATCCGTATAGCACGGTGGGTGATATGACTGTGGATAGTCACAACCGGGTGGTCACATTGTCGAAGCATAAGATTGCGAGAAGTGGTGTGGCAAGCAAGGGCAAGGGCAATAATAGAGCAATTTATTCTGACATTGTAATAGGAAATGATACAATAAGAGTGATAAATGCACATTTGGCTAGCAACCACATTTCTATCACTGACAAACAGGAGATAGACAGTATCAGCCACGGACTGAAGGTAGAGAAAGTGAAAGATAAAATACACACTCTCGACAAGAAAGTTTCCAACAATTACGTCATCAGGGAGCAGATGGCCAATGATATCGACAGCGTGATTGCACAGACAAAGACGAGGGTGATTGTTTGTGGCGATTTCAATGATGTCCCTGTTTCCTACGTTTTTCATAAAATAAAGGGAGAGAGGATGAGCGTGGCTAATGAAGAGTTAGGGTGGGGCTACAACTACACATTTCGTGAAGCTCCTTTCTATTTTTGTATAGACCATATTCTTTATCAGACAGACGGATTTGATTGTTTGGATTATGAAAGGCTAAAAGTGCCATATTCTGACCATTATCCAAGCATGATGCAATTTTCTATCAAACAATGAAATAGCAAGAAAAATGTAATTTTTACTGAAATATATTTGGTTAAGACGCAAATAAACTATACTTTTGCATCGCAATTCGGAAAAAGACGGTTGCTGAATGGTGCCATAGCTCAGTTGGTAGAGCAAAGGACTGAAAATCCTTGTGTCCCCGGTTCGATTCCTGGTGGTACCACTTCAAATGGTCTTATAGCTCAGTTGGTTCAGAGCATCTGCCTTACAAGCAGAGGGTCCTAGGTTCGAATCCTAGTGAGACCACCAAGAGGGAATGACAGAACGACCTCTTAAAACAAAAGTTCAATGGTCTTATAGCTCAGTTGGTTCAGAGCATCTGCCTTACAAGCAGAGGGTCCTAGGTTCGAATCCTAGTGAGACCACCAAGAGGAAATAACAGAACGACCTCTCAAAACAAAAGTTCAATGGTCTTATAGCTCAGTTGGTTCAGAGCATCTGCCTTACAAGCAGAGGGTCCTAGGTTCGAATCCTAGTGAGACCACTTCAAGAGACGCGATTTAGTCGTGTCTCTTTTTTTTATGTCAAGTGCAACCTTTATAGTTGCTCTATTTTAGTCAGTGAATTTACAATTAGAGAGTGGAAGACTTTTGTGATTTATTGCGTGAATATTTTCTATTTTACCTTATAATTTGCAATTTAGCATCAAAAAATATGTTTTAAAAACTAAAAAAAATGACATTTTGAATAAGATAAGAAAAAATGTATTATTTTAGTCGCAATTTAGTATGAGTGCATATATGTTTGTGCTCATTATGTTTGTAATAGGGTGTTTATTTTATATGAAGAAAACAAATTTAAAAATGAAAAAGAGTTTATTTTCTCTGATATGTAGTATAGGACTGCTGCATTCTGTGTCTTCGTCGGCACAGTGTGTTGTTGGAGGTACTGATTTTGATACCTCTACTGATTTGTGTTGTCCGATATTAGAATCCAATGGTAAGCCAGGAAAAGGAGGCTGGTATGACGAAGACCTTGACTGGAAAAAACTTTGTACTAAAGACATGTCAATAGGTACGGAGGCGGCAATTCACCATGGATTGCTATCTAACGTTGCGGGTACTACTGGTAGCCTTGACCTGACAGGTGTAGATAAGATATTCCTGTCAAACAACCTAAATCCAGATGCTGCTGGTACCCACTATGGAAAATCCTCTATTGTGGCACAACCGAAATTGATTAGTCCATTCCTTAAGGCGAATGATACGCCAAATAATATGTTTGTGAATGTAGGATGTAAGGATCGTTTCCCTATGCTTTCATATAGCATAACCGGATTGGAACCTGGGTCAGAAGTGACTCTTACATTTACTGTATATGATTTGTTTGACGTCACATATTTTCGCTATTTGAATGATACTGTTTGTGCTGGAACAAACGCAAAAAAGAAGATGTCAGATTTCATGGCTGGATACAATTATGTGGCATCAAGTAAGTCAATTGGAGGTGGAAACGGACTTGAATTTGGAGTGACTTCTTCAGCTGATGTTAAAGCAGGAGAAGTTCTGTTTGATCCGTATAATAATAATATGCTGAAGAGAGATGTACTTACAAAAGAAAATACTGCAAAAATCGCCTTCGGTGGTAGTGCCAATATGAAACATACTACAAAAGTGCCGGATACTGGTAGCTTGACTTTCTATTTTTATAGAACAAGTGATTGCTATAAGATTCCTGTCGGTATTGATAATATTCATATAGAAGGTTCTATCAAACCAGCAATAACATATACTGGAAATCCATGTCCGGAGCAGCCATTGCGTATATTTACTAAGCAAAGTTATCCTGACGGAACGACATTTTCTTGGAAGGAGAGTGTGACAGGTCTGACATCTACAGATGCAAGTTTTAATTTTATTCCAGATGCGGCAGAAACAGATTATACTGTGACGTGTGAAGTGACTCTCCCTGGATGTAAACCTGCAAAGTCGGCACCTTTGACAATCCATTCTGGAACATGCTGTACTACAACTGATGGTGCTCCTATGGCTATGACAAACTTGTTCTTTGATGATTTTGGAAATTTTGTTTCTGATGACACATACGAGTGGACAGACAGAATGGGAACGACTCACACAGAGAAAATTCCTGCTGGACATATGCATTATTCACAAAGTATGGGTTCTACCTATAAAACTCCTTGTGCAAGAGCATATAATATTGAATCAACAGGAGCAACTTTGAAAGTGCCTTATCTTAGAGATGAGGGTGCAAATAAGGAGTTGTATGATCATGGAATGTATGTTATCTCTGCTCATGGTGGATATCCTTCGGGAGTAAATAGGGATGCTGACGGTTATGCCAAAGGAATACCGGCAACCAAATCTACGGGAGGAATGCTTCAGTTTGACCTTCTTGATGACGGTTCTCAGGATGATTTCTTTGAAATAGATGTCGAACATATCTGTACAGGTAAGGAAATCACGTTTGGTGCAGCTTTTGCGTCAATGTCTGAACATCCGGGATGTATTGAGGTTACCCTTGAACATAAAGGTAAGGTTTTGGAGAGTGATTCTAAGAGTTTTACGGGAGGTCCCGATGGATGGAAGGATGTAAACAAGAAGTTTACAATTGCTTCTAAAGATGTGGGTGGTGCTGATGAGGTTACTGTAACAATGAAGGTAAAGCACAACCAATCTTGTGTCCCACTCGTTGCTGGTACAGGTGATACTCGTGACTATGCTATTGACAATATCATATTCCAGGTTTGTTCGCCTCCAGATGTCAATGTGATGTCTTCAGTTAGCACAGGTAAGAATATTCTCGACCTATGTACAGAAGATGCGTTGACTCTTACTTCTATCACAACTGGTGAGGGACAAGTAGGAGCAAGTGCTGTGGAGAGATTTTATACATATTCTAATGGTCAGCCTGATCCGAATAAGAAGGTAGGATACGTATATCAATATACATTCGATGATCCGGCTAATGAAAGTGAAATTAACAAAATAGATTGGAAAACACTTCACTCAGATGAAGTATTGGACAAAGAGACTTTTGAAGTGAAAGTTCAAGAGTACTGGGACGAGATTTTCTCAAAATTGGAGGATGATCCTAACCACGAGAAACATATCTTTTTCCGTGTCGTTGTAGGTGAGTATAATGATTTGATTGCAGACCAATCGTGGAAGAAGAGTTCTGCATTCTCTCCATGTCGTAAGATCTCTATTTCAAAAATCCCGGTTGTGGCTGGACTAAATTGTGCGGCTTGTTCTCATCTTGATTTTGAAAAGACGGGAGTTACTTTCACTGCAGACAATGGCAAGCTTGATACAAAGAAAAAGACTGTTGAACTTTGTTCAGGAGAGTCGGTGAATTTAGGTATAGAGGAAGCCGTCCAAGGCGTAGACAAAGATGGAAACGTATACGGTAACTATGATGTCAAATGGTTCAAAGAAGAGGCGAAAGGCACGGCTTTGGAGACAAAGAAGTGTAAGACCGACGACGATACTGAAGCACCAACATTAAGTGTCTCTTATGACGATGTAAAGTCAGCTGGTGCAACAGGCGTTAAGTACATCATTTCGTTCCATGACTATTTTGATCCTAAGTTGGCGGTAACACCGTGTGACATGACAGACACAATCACGGTGATTGCTAATCCAAAGCCAGAAAAAACACTGGATAAACCAGATCCTTTCTGCGAAGGAACGCTAGCCAGCGAGCCTGAGAAGAAGATTTCAGGATATGCGATCCAGTGGTTTGAAACAGATACGGATACAACCAAGGCAAGCGAGATAGCGGAGCCAGAGATCGGAACATTGACGAAGGCGGAGTCGCCGAAGTCGTACTATTATGTACTGACGGACGAGACGACGGGCTGCCGCGGTGACGCGAACGAGTACGTGGTGAAGGTGAACAAGGCGGAGGCGAACAATGTCGACAACTCAAAGATGATAGAGTACAAGAAGGCAGACGCCATAGGTGGATCTTTGAAGCCGTTAGACCAGCAGAGCGGATCGACGTTCAAGCAGGCGCTGTCGGTAAAGGACCACACCCTGATGATAGGGCTTGTGGAGGGAGCCACAGATGCGACAGCACCGGATTTGGCGACAGCCAAGTTTGGAGCCGCAAGCTCGACGATACCAACGCCAACAGTGAAGGATATGAACAACTCTGACGACGAGTACCTTTGGTATTACACATATCTGGAGTCGAAGGACGGCTGTCTGAGTGACACTTTGTTGGTTGGTGTTGTGATTAAGGGAGCTCCGTCTCCTATAACTTATAGCGCTGCTTATTGCGTAAACTCTCCAGAGGTCAAACCGATGAGCGAGTATGCAGAGCCAGCAATAGAGGATAAGAATGGAACGTTGAAGTTCTACGATACAGATAAGACCACGCCGATGGATCCGTCCGACTTCCCATCCGTATCCACACCAGGCAAGTACACATATTGGGTGAGCCAGGAGAGTTCGACAGGAGGAGGAGAGAGCTCAAAGCAGCCTATCGTGATTGAGGTATACGGAGTAAATGACGTTGAGTTGGCAAAGCCTTCGGATAAGTACTGTAAGAATGACCAGAATGCGAAAGCTGTTGATGATATAGTGTCATCTGTGGCAGCGTCAGGCAATAACAAGGACTATATCAAGAGTGATGAATGGGAGTTTTTCGAGGCAAATGAGCCCACACTGAATGAGAAGACTTCCGGAGCAGCTTCGACCATGAGTGTCAGCACATCGACAGCTGGAGAGTTCAAGTATTATGCACGCCGTATATATAGAGTAGACAACAAACTGACGAATTCGACAGAAGTATGTTACGGCAAGCATGTCGAGTACACGGTGGAGATCCAAAGTGTCTCTGATCCGATCACGACAAATGTGACATATTTGAAGGCAGAGGGAGCTCCTGAAAACGGAGGCTTCAAGAAACCGACTACGCAGAATCCAGACGCAGTCATAGGGGACGCAAACTGCACGGACTGCAGCATAGTGTGGTATGACGAGAACAAGGTTCAGATAGACGAGAGCGAAGCGACACCGAAGTATAATGCCAGCCTGGAAGGCAACGAGGAGCACACATATTATGTGAAGCAGGTGAACAGCCTTGGTTGTGAGAGCGATTTCAAGGAAGTGGTGATCATCGTGTCCGGTTACCCTACACCGACAGTGAAGAACATATCGGTATGTGAGAACTCGTCAAAACTGACAGGAACTATACCTGCAAAAATTAATGAGACTGACGCAGCTAAAGAGAGCGACTTCAAGCTAGTGTGGTACAAGAGCAATGCGGACGGCACGATGGACGAGAGCCAGGAGTTTGACGAGATAGAGTTGAATCCTAGCATTCAGACGGTGGAGTCTGGAAGCGAGAAGACAGAGTACAAATACTACGTTCTTCAGCGACTAGTCAGCAGCACGACGAAGCCATACGCGCAGAGCGCACCGGTGCCTGTGACAGTGACAATCAACGCCAAGCCAAGGCTGAAGGAGTTGGTGACTGCCCCTAAGTGCAAGGGAGAAAGCCAGAAACTTTCAGAGATGTATAAAAGTGATATAGAAGGCTGCAAGGCAACATATTATGATTCGAACCATGGATCGATGGTTGAGATGCCATCTGATGTTGTGACAGAGGCCGGTCTATACGAGGTGAAGGGCTGGTATGTCATAAATAAGGGTTCATCTGATGAGGAAGTATGTTGGTCGTCTTCACAAGATCTTACAGTCGTGTTCCATGAGCTTGATGCGAATATTGTCGGTTTAGACAGAACATGTCCAGGAGTCGATGTGAATCTTGACGCTGATGTGGTAATCGGAGGTGGATTGCAACTGAGCGATGTGCACTACGCGTGGACAAACAATCTTAATTCGAAGACAGGAGACCAACAGACATACAATACAGGAGTTGAAGGCCTTGACGTCACTGGTAATAATATGGAGGTCACGCTAGAGGTATGGAGTGATGCTTGTAAGAAATCAAAAGAAAGAACGAAGACTCACAACATTAAGGTTGGTGATGGTCCGCTAGATGGAAAGATTGCGTTCTCTGAGAATAATAACACGGAAACGAAAGAGGAGTTTGTGTCAGCCAGCAGCATCGAGTTCAACTCTTGCGGAGGTAAGGTGGAGGTGAAGCTTACAGGCATCGTCAACAAGGATGGAGGTAAGTACACATTGAGCGGGTCATCATCGGAAAGCGGCTCGTTCAGTTCTGAAACAGATGGAGAGGCTACTTTGAGCTTAGGCGAGGGTACGTATACGCTTGAGTATGTCAATGAGTGCCCTACGAAATTTGAGTTTACGATCCACGATTTCAGCAACAAAGCCAGCTCGACGAACAGCAACATGACAATCTGTGAGAAGGAGAAGTGGAGTGCGGAGATCGTCAATATAGAGGGACCAAAGCCAAAGATCGAGTGGCAGAAGGACGGATTGGAGATACTGGGAGAGACGAACGAGAAACTCCAGTTCAACGAGTCGAAGCCTGAGGACAGCGGAGTGTACACATACACACTTTACTCAGCTGGCTGCCGATTCGACGGCAAGATCGCAACGGGCAACGCTCTGAAGGTGAAGCCTTATGTGGTGTTCGACGAGAGCTCGTACGAGAAGAAGTATGAGGTTGTCAATGGAGACAAACAGGAGATCAACCTCGGAATCAAGGTGCCCGCGTCAGTGTCGGACATCGAGTCTGACATCAAGTGGACCGACATGAACTCAGGTTTCAGCCATGAGGGAACCGGCTTGCTGATCGACCCAGTCGACACAGACTACAACCTGCATATCGTGGCGGAGAACAAGAACTACTGCAAGGCTGAGACGGACATCGTTGTCCTGGTAGACGCAAGGCTTCAGATGACAGCGGAGCTGGAGCGTATCCAGATATGCGAGGGCGAGACGACGAAGCTGATTGTCGACACGACTGGAACCGGCAATGTGCTTCATCCAGGGGATCTGGTACTAAAGGTGACAGAGACGACGATAGACGGAGACAAGACGATAAATCTGACACCTAACCGCAGCACTGGCAAGCTTGAGGCGGAGGTGAGCCCTGTTCATGACGCAAAATATGTGGTGACATACACATACAAGGTTGGCGACCAGGACGCGTCGTCGAAGCCGCTTGAACTGACTGTGCATGAGAAATTCCAGGTGGAATGGCTGCCTGTGGCTCCTGTCTGCCAGGGAGACGCGGCGTCGGTGGAAATTGTCAAAGTCTACCCAGTCGGCACGGAACTAGACTGGAGCGACAACCCTGCGGACGAGATCGTCTCAGGATCGATATCCGGAGCGACATTCATGCCAATCCACACAGGATCAGGTGTCGCAAGACAGACGAAGACGTACAAGGTGATAGCCAAGAACGGCATATGTCAGGACAAGCCGTTCATGATAAACATAGACGTGGACAAGCCGATCGAGGGCGAGATAATGACAGCCGACAAGATATGCCAGTATGACGAGCTGAGTCTGGACGCGTCATCATACCAGGCTGACACATACGAGTGGAAGTATGAGGAGAAGGACTCTGTGTTCACGGGCGTGACAGCCAAACTGGTTCCGGATCCTGATTACGCGACATTCTCGTTGAGCATGACGCGAGGCAAGTGCTCGGCTGAGGTACAGAAGTATGTCGAGGTGACATCAGCGCCTTCAGTGCTTCAGGTCGACTCAATAGGCATCCGCCAGATAGAGATACAGATGGAGGTCGGACTCGGAACGGGAGAGTTCAAGTATATTATAGACGGCAATGAGGACGACCCAGAGATAGGCAACAACATCAGGGACGGACTCTCGTACAGCGAGCATGTTGTGAAGGTGATAGACGAGGTCGGCTGCTCGACGGAGTTCAGGTTCGTGGTCAACAACCCTGCGATCGAGATACCTATTCACGTCTCACCTAACGGGGACGGCGTTTCTGACAGGTTCGTGGTGAAAGGTTTGGCGGAGGGCTACCCTGACGCCAAGGTGACGATCTTCGACCGCTGGGGCAAGGAGCTCGCCTCATACAACGCGGGAGACGGAACCGACTGGGATGGAGTCTACAACGGAGTGTCAATGCCGTCGACCGACTACTGGTACGAGATCCAGATCAAGGAGATAAAGAAGACCTACACAGGCCACTTCACTCTGATCAGACAGTAAATAGAATCTGACATCAGTCAGTCAATGTTTGGGTGCGGGACAGATGTTCCGCACCCTTTTTGTATGATGTATGGAATATCTGTTATAGATGAAAATCCTGTTTGAAAACAATAAGATTAAGAAGCTATGTTGTAGATTATTCGTTATGTTCTTTCATATTTGTTACAAAACGGCATCAAAAAAATAAATTTATTAGTTAATTTTGACATACAAATACAATAATGGAAATGTATCTTACGTTATAGGTAAGAAAAGAACTTAAATTTAAGACCATGATATACCGTAGTAAAGCACCGTTGAGACTAGGTCTTGCGGGAGGTGGCACAGATGTCTCTCCATTTTCAGACCTTTATGGTGGAGCTATTCTCAACGCAACAATAAATATGTACGCATACGCCACTATCGAACCTTTGAATAATGGCAAGGTGGAATTTGTCGGACCAGATTGTGATGAATTTGAGATCTGTGAAGCAACGGAGAAATTGTCAACTGAAGGATTCTTCGTTTTGGCTCGTGGCGCTTATAATAGAATAGTGTCTGATTTTACGCATTCTCCACTTTCTTTCCGTATCACGTTGCATGTGGATGCACCTGCAGGTTCGGGACTTGGCACATCGTCTACTCTTATGGTGGCAATTGTGGGAGCCTTTGCAGAGTGGCTGAAACTTCCTCTTGGAGAGTATGACATAGCCCAGTTGGCTTATAAGATAGAGCGTGAGGATTTGCAGATGGCTGGTGGCAAGCAAGACCAGTATGCAGCAACGTTCGGAGGCGTGAATTTTATGGAGTTCTATGCCGATAATAAAGTGATTGTGAATCCTCTTCGTGTGCGTTGTCAATTCCAGAATGAACTTGCCCATAATCTTCTTCTTTGCTATACACAGACGAGTCGTGAGTCGGCTAAGATAATCGAAGGTCAGGTGAAGAATGTGAAGGGGAAAAACCAGACGTCGATTGCTGCTATGCATAAGTTGAAGGAGCAGGCTATCCAGATGAAAGAGCATTTGCTAAAGGGTGATATCGACGCAATGGGAGAACTCCTTAATTTCGGTTGGGAGTATAAGAAGAAAATGACAGATGGAATATCAAATCCTTTTATTGATAAACTATATGAGACAGCCCTGAAAGCAGGGGCGACGGGAGGAAAAATTTCCGGAGCTGGTGGTGGCGGATTCATGTTCTTCTATTGCCCTAACTGCACACGTTTTGCTGTAGAGAAGGCTTTGTCTGAACTTGGAGTGGCTGCAAAGAGATATGAGTTCACTTCAAATGGCTTAAAGACTTGGACAATATGATTACAGAAGCGATTATATTGGCAGGTGGTTTTGGCACACGTCTGAAGCATGTGCTTGGGAATATTCCTAAGCCGATGGCACCAGTCGATGGCAGACCATTTTTGGCTTATCTGTTTGAGCGTCTTCGTGGTGTGGGCATCAATCACGTCATCTTATCCACTGGCTATATGCACGAGAAGGTGCAGGAATATTTTGGCGACAGCTACCGTGGCATCAATATCAGCTATGCTCAGGAGACAACTCCTCTATTTACTGGAGGTGCGATTGCTCTCGCGTCGACTTATGCAAAAAGCAATGATATTCTTGTGCTTAATGGAGACACTCTTTTTGATATAGATTTCGCTGTCTTTCAAAAATTTCATTTTGAAAAAGGAAATAATATCACTATTGCCTTGCGCAAGGTGGAGAACGTAGAGCGATATGGGGCTGTGAAGGTGGATGCCGACGGCAATTTGCTCGACTTCGTGGAGAAAGGCAAATTGAGCGGGGAAGGATTTATCAATGGTGGCATTTATATTGTGAAGAAGGATTGGCTTTTGAAGCAGGGGATGCCGTCGAAATTCTCGTTTGAGAAAGAGATTCTTGAAATGCCGTCTTTCCGAAAAAATATTGTGGCTTATCCGTTCGGAGGTTATTTCATCGACATAGGAGTGCCGGAAGATTACTATAAGGCACAGCGTGAGTTTGGAGGATTGTTTCCGAAGGCAAAATATCTTTTCCTTGACAGGGACGGAACGATAAACAAAAGAGTGGTCGGTGGATATGTCACTAAGCCCGAGGAGTTTGTTTTCCTTGATGGTGTGAAAGATGCGTTGGCTATATTTGCGAAGAAGTTTGACAGAATCTTCATCGTCACCAATCAGCGAGGCATCGGCAAGAAACTATTCACTGAGCAACAGCTTGAAGAGGTCCATTCTTCAATGATGAAGGAGATTGTCGACGTGGGAGGACGAATCGACAGAATTTATCATTGCGTCGACCTTACATGTGAGGAGACGGGAAGACGCAAACCTGAGATTGGAATGGCGAAAGAGGCAAAACGGGATTTCCCAGAGCTTGATTTTGCTGAATCGACGATGGTTGGCGATGCTATATCAGATTTGAAGTTTGGCTATAAAGCTGGAATGCAGACAGTGTATCTCCTCACCGACGGTGACGCTCCAGAGGAGACGAAAGATTATACAGACAAGTTTTACACAGATTTGAAAACATTTGCGGAGACATTATAATAGTTAATTGATTAGACAAGAAGACGTGATTATTCGCGTCTTCTTTTTGTTGGATAGCAATTTTGATAATGGTTAGATGTAATTAAAAGACTCATCCATCAACTAAAAATAACATATTCCCAGGTACGAGCCGAGGGACAAGCACATAAAAACAAAGAGGATAGAAGAACTCAGAGAAATTCTTCGATTTTTTAAGAGAAAAAGAGTCGGAAGATCAGTCATAAAATAGGAAAGATCCTTTTTCGGAGGAAGTTCGTAAGAAAGGAAGACCATAAAACAAGTTCGTTTTTGATCTATATGCCCAAAAAACTGCTTTTTTTGATTAAAAAATAGCAAAAAGATTTGTAGGTATAGAAAAAAGTGCTACCTTTGCACTCGCAATCAGGAAATGAGAGCAAGACATAAAAATGGTGTGGTAGTTCAGCTGGTTAGAATACATGCCTGTCACGCATGGGGTCGCGGGTTCGAGTCCCGTCCATACCGCAAGAGGAGTTCGATAATGAACTCCTTTTTTGTTGTATATGTTATTGTCCTTTTACTTTTAGAACCTGCGATGATAGATAGCCCGCTATTTTCTATCTCTTTTGACACTTGTGAAACCAGGATATATAATCATATATAAACAGGTTATGAGAGAAATACAATGTAAATCAAACTTGCAAATACACCATAAATATCCAAAAAAAGTATAATTTTGCACCGTCTAATTATAAATTGATAATGAAGCGTATATTCTTGGTGGGTTATATGGGTAGTGGAAAGACTACCTACGGCAAGATGTTGGCGGAGAAATATAACTTGGATTTTAAGGATTTGGACGTCTATATAGAGCAACGTCAGTTTAAGAGTATCTCACAAATCTTCAAGGATAGGGGAGAGGAGGGCTTCCGTAAGATTGAACATAATATGCTCAAGGAAGTGTCTGAGTTTGAAGATGTCGTGATTTCAGCCGGAGGTGGCACGCCGTGTTTCTTCGACAATATGGAGATCATGAACGCTATGGGCGACACTGTCTATCTGGAGGCAAGTGCCGAGGTGCTTTTCGAATATCTTCGCACTGCCAAGAATGAGCGTCCGCTTCTTAAGGATAAGAGCGACGAGGAGATGCTTGAGTATATTAGGGAGTCTCTCGCTAAAAGAGTCCCTTTCTATGAAAAGGCTAAATATAGAGTAGACGCGAGGGATGTCGACTGGAGTCTTTTTGAAAAACTTTTGAAATAATAAAAAACTATTATATGCAGGATAAAATCATAGTTCTGGACTTTGGTGGACAGTATGCCCACCTGATAGCAAACAGAGTGCGCCGTTTGGGTGTGTTTACAGAGATATTGCCTCCTACAGCCTCAGTGGAGGAGTTTGCAGGAGCAACAGGTATCATCTACAGTGGTGGACCATCCAGCGTCTACGCGGAGGATGCTCCCGAATACAATCCTGAAATTTTGAATATTCCTGTTCCTAAACTTGGAATTTGCTATGGACACCAGTTGATGGCGTCGCAGCTTGGAGGAACAGTTCGCCCAGGAAAGGTGAAAGAGTATGGAATAGCTGACCTTCTTTTGAAGGAGCCTCAGCATCCGCTATTGAAGAATATCCCTGCGTCTTCGCCAATGTGGATGAGCCACGGTGATGCGGTAGAGAAATTGCCTGAGGGATATAAGATCATCGCGTCGACGAAGGACTGCCCAATCGCTGCGGTGGCTCTAGACGATCGCAAAATCTACGGAATCCAGTTCCATCCAGAGGTGACTCATAGCAAGTTTGGAATGAAGATCCTCGACAATTTCATTGACATTTGTGGATGCCAGCGTACATGGAATATGAAGAGTTATATGCCTCTTATTTCAGAAAAGATCAAGAAAGAGGTTGGCGACAGAAAAGTGTTCTTGCTTGTATCCGGAGGTGTAGACAGCACCGTCGCATTCGTGCTTTTGAACCGTGTGTTGGGCACTGATCGTGTGATGGGTCTTCATATCGACAATGGTATGATGCGTATGGATGAGTCGGCAAAGATCATTGATTTCTTGAAGGCTGAGGGTATGAACAACCTTCGTGTTGTCGACGCTACAGATTCATTCTTGAGCAGACTTGAGGGCATTACAGCTCCTGAGCAGAAGCGTAAGATCATCGGTGCCACATTCTTGGTTGTGAAAGACGAGGAGATGGCTAAACTGAACCTTGATCCAAAAGAGTGGATGATCGCTCAGGGAACTATCTATCCAGACACTATCGAGAGTGGAGGAACAAAGAATGCCGACCTTATCAAGACACACCACAACCGTGTGAAGGAGGTGATGGATTTGATGGCACAGGGATTGCTTCTTGAGCCGTTGGCGGATCTTTATAAAGATGAGGTACGTATGTTAGGCGAGGAGCTTGGTATTCCTCACAACCTTGTATGGCGTCACCCATTCCCTGGTCCAGGTCTTGGTGTCCGTCTGCTTTGTACAGATGGCAAGGGAGAGTTTGCTACAAACGCAGACGTGCCTGGCCTGGCAGAGTATTTGAAGGAGAACAATATCGAAGGAAAAGTCCTTCCTATCAAGAGTGTAGGAGTGCAGGGCGACGGTAGAACATACGCGCAGCCGTTCTTGTTGACAACTAAGAATCTTACTTGGAAGCAGTGTGAGAAATACTCAACTGAGTTGGTAAACCGTTTCAAGGTGATCAACCGTGTGATCTGGCAGGTGGGCAGTGTAAGTGATGAGAATCCAAAGTTGGTGGAGCAGTACGCTACAAAGAACCACTTCGATGTGCTACGTAAGTTCGACAATATCTGTACAGAGTTTTTGCAGGAAAACAACCTATACGAGTCGATCTGGCAGATGCCAGTAGTGTTGGTTCCGCTTACAGTGCAGGACAAGCCATGTATTGTGATGCGTCCAGTAAACTCATCAGAGGCAATGACAGCCAACTTCGCAGAGATCGACCAGAAACTTCTTGAAGGTCTTTGGGGCAGATTCGTCGCAGAAGGAGCAGGCTCATTGTGGTACGACGTCACTCACAAACCACCGGGAACAATCGAGTGGGAGTGATTTTTGAATGCTAAATTCGAAATTATAAATGCTAAATTAGAGGTGTCTGATGGGCACCTCTAATTTTTTTAATTAAAAATGAAGAGACGTCACATTGTGGCGTCTCAATTAATGAAGATACAATATGCATAGATGCCGCAATGTTTATTTAACGTGAGTTCGACGAAATCAAAAAGATAGTTGGAAGTGTCATAACTGAGGATTGTTAAGGGCCCATGTTTGATAGATATTGGCCCTAACCCTTCCCACGTGCGAGCCGTAGGCGAGCACATAAAATTTAAAAAAACCACAGAGAGATAAAGTTCACAGAGAAAGACTTCGTCTTTTTATGAGAAAAGGAGGTTGGATTTCGATTAGAAAATGGAAAATGATTCTCAGATTACAATTCATCGAACTCATGTTATTTATTGACAGAGAAGCCGCAATGCGATGTTTCTACAGCCAATAAAAAAGAAAAGGTCGACACATTCGCGTCGACCTTTTTGCATTAGTTCAGCTATGTATTATTTGTTAATCACAAGCTTATGAACGGTAG
>DFGT01000019.1 GCA_002371265.1 Bacteroidales bacterium UBA3743
GTTCATGAACATGCAGAATGCCACATTGAAGAACTCCATTTTGGTCGGCAACCAAACGAATACCAATTACAGTGGTGTCTTCAATCTGAGTGGCACAAACACGATCAAGAACAATATGCTTGAATCCACATTTATAAATGGCAACATAGACGGATCGATGACATACGCAGCCTTCACAGATGCGGAGAACGGAGACTACTCATTGTCTGCAAACTCATATTGTATCAATGCAGGAGAAGATATTGCAGACTCTCTTGATTTGTATGGAAATGCAAGAAAGCAGGGCGAAACTGTTGATATGGGAGCGATCGAGTCGTCGCATAAGAAGGCTCCAGTGTTGAAGAGCAACGAGATAGTATATGTGAAGTCGGGTTCAAATGGAGACGGTACAAGCTGGGAATCTGCGTTCGGCGATATTCCACAGGCGATCTTTGCTGCGTCGGCAGACGGAAAGAAGCATCAGATATGGGTCGCAACTGGCACATATTACGGAGACACAACGCTTTCAACAGTTGTTAACCTTGCACCAGGTATAAGCCTATATGGAGGATTCTCAGGAAACGAAAAATCGCTAGCGGCGAGAGACACAGCGAATAACCCAACAATATTGGATGGAAAGAACAAGAGACGAGTAATTACACAAAACTACGGTTTTGCCGATTCGATGGCAGTTGTGGTGGACGGATTCACAATCCAGAACGGATATATGAACAATGGAGGTGGTGCTTATTTGTGTAAGAATACAACTTTGACCAACTGTATTGTTAAAAATTGTCGTGCTATAGAATCAGGTTCTGCAGTATATGCAAACGGTGCTAATGTTACAAATTCTATTGTTTGTAATAATGGAGCTGTTGATTATAATACGAATAGAAATGCAGCTTTGTATTTGGTAAGTGCTAAGTTGGATAGCTGTATTGTGAAGAATAATTCGGCTTATTATACAAGTGCTTTGCAGGCTGAATCAACAACTATCACAAATTCATTGTTTGAAGGAAATGGTAATTGTAATGATTATATAATTACTTTGTCGAAGTCAAGAATGTATGATTGTAAGATGATCAACAACGTCAACAATTCAAACAGTAGTGATCAGGTAGTTTATCTGTCATCTGGTTCCATTGTTGAAAGATGTTTGATTGATGGAAATGAAACTTATCATCAGACAGTGTATCTTACAGGAAGTTCAACAATCTCTAATTCTCAGATTACGAAATCAAAGTCACGTTCGTCTCATTTGATTGAAATTCGCGACAATTCAAAGATGATTAATTGTACAGTAGCAGACAATGTTTCTAATAGTCATACTGTTTGCTGTTATAATACTCCGCAAATCTTGAATTCGATTATTGTGGGTAACAAACGATCTGACAAATCTGAGACTGTTTATGTAAATGGAGCTACAATCAAATATTCAATGATTGAAGGTGGAGCAAATGGAGAAGGCAATATTGACGGAAGCAAGTCGAGCGCAGCATTTGCAGACGCATCCAAGGGTGATTATTCACTTTCTGGAACTTCTCTATGTATCAATGCAGGAACTGACGTGGCAGACTCACTTGATTTACGTAAGAATCTAAGAAAGCAAAGTGAGGCTGTTGACATGGGTGCTATAGAGTCGTCATTTACAGAAAGAGCTACAGTAGGTTCAATTATATATGTTAAGGCTGGATCAGACGGATCTGGTTTGAGCTGGGATGATGCACTTGGTGAAATTAATCAGGCGGTAACACTCGCGTCGACAACAGGAAACAGACATGATATTTGGGTGGCGAAAGGCACTTATCTCGGAGATACATCATTGGTATCTGCAATTTCTCTTTCTGCAGGAGTGAACCTATATGGAGGTTTTGCAGGAACAGAATCATCATTGGATGAGAGAAATTCAAAGACGAATGTCACAATTATCGACGGTAGGTATAAGAGAAGATGTATTATCCAAAATTACGACTTTGCCGATTCTTTGGCAATCGTGGTAGATGGATTTACAATTCAGAATGGATATTTGCAAAACAACAGTGGAGTGAATGTGAAATCAAAAAAGAACACAACTTTCAACAATTGTATTTTTAAAAATGCAAGATCTGGTAATGAGAGTGTGTATGCAGAGAAGTCTACATTCATAAACTGTAAGTTTACAGAGAATGCAATCCAGGATTTGGAAATCTATGATGGAGTTGTTGATAGTTGTACGTTCTCAGACAATACAACAACGCAAAGCAATAAGATTATCTATATGAAGCGGACAAAAATGTCTAATTCTCAGATTTGTGGCGTTATAAATGAATACGGAATAATTGATGCAATAGAAAATTCGGTTATTTTCGCTTGTAAAATTATGAACAACAAGGCAAATTACTACAATATAGTAAATTTGTCTAACTCTAAATTGGAGAATTCTTTGGTATGTGGAAATGAAGTGAAGAGTACAAGTTACAGTATTATATCTGCTGATTATACTTCATTTATTACCAACTCTACTATTGCACACAATAAGACAAGAAACAGAAGTGCGATAAGTTATAGTGATTGGTCTACTAAGAAATATGCGACAATTGCCAATTCAATCATCTATGGCAATAAGGTGACTGATGATGTACGTCCTCAGGTTGTCACTTCTGATTATGTGAAGGTTATGTATTGTGCGTCGGATGGAGATTTGGTTGGAGAAAACAATATTAAGTTGGCTACTTCAAATAGCGGATCAGATGCATCAAAGAATTATGTATGCTTCATTAATGCTGCTGGAGGCGACTACCGTCTACATGCGACATCAGCTTGTATCGACAAGGGACTTGACAGTGTTATGACAGTAAAGACAGATATCAACGGAGGTGCAAGAGTCTATGGCAAGGCAATTGATCTTGGCGCAATAGAGTATGATGGAGAATATGTTCAGATGTTGGATTATAGTCAGGTGGTTTGCTACAACAGCACATCATTAGAAGCAACATTCGACTCTACAATTTCTAAGATAGATTGGAAGATTGATTATGCTGGTAATGTGACTGGATTTGAAACAACCTCTGGAACTGGCACAACAATTCCGTCTATGCAACTTCGTACATCAGGAAGTAATATCGACACTTTGACATTGAAGGTAACACCTTATGATAAGTCTGGTGTGGCAGGTGTTCCATTCAACTATAATTATTTTGTATATCCTGATTTCTCTAAGAAGAAGGTTAATTTTGCACGTCCTCAGGTAGCATATGTTGTGAACGAGCAGAACAATACTATGACAATTGAGTGGAACAGATTGATACTTCCTGTTGAGGTTGATAAATATGAATTGTATGTATGGAAGGCATCTCAGAAAATGCCATCTACACCAATCGTATCTTTTGTGAAGGATCACAGCAAATATTTATCAGGCCTTGACAACCATACGACATATAAGTATATGGTGAAGGCTGCGATCGCGTGCGACACTGTTTGCTCTGATGTAGACAGCTTCAGAATAGACATACCAGTAAGTTTGGAAGTCAGTGGAAATGTCAATTGTGTGTTTGGTTCAAAGTTGAACGAAACATCTTCGTTGACACGTTACGTGAAGGGATTTGAGTTGACAGACTCAATCACATATACGATTTCCGGAAAAGACGCTGCTGATTTCTCGGCTAAGTTTGAAAATGGTTGGGATAAACTGAATGGTGGTTATCTAAGAATCTACTATACTCCAACTGATGTAAAGAAACAGACGAGTGACGCAGAGATCACAATTAAGTCAGGCAATTCAGGCAAGTACGAAATCACACTATATCTTGCTGGAACATTGTCAAACTACTATGTATACGATGCGGTTGTAGATAAGGATGTGTACCATGCTGGAGACACTGTGGATGTGACAGGTATCCTTACTGATGCCTATGGTACTCCAATGGCGGGCAAAACACTTACAATTGAAGCAAATTCAAATGTCGGATTTACACACTCTACGACAGGAGTCACAGATTCGACTGGCCGTGCTGCTGTGAAGTTCCCAACGGAAAAGACAGAATGTGGTACGTATACAGTGAAAGTATATGTCGGTTCTAAATCTGAAAATGTTGCTTACGCTAGTTTCGATATTCCTGGTATGGCATATACAGGAGGTACAACGAAGTGGACAATCCAAAAGGGTGACACTATTGACGGCACTATTACAATTACAAACAGAAGTTCTGTTGCTCTTCACAATCTTGTGGTTGAGACACGAGAGTTGGCAGATGGTTTACAAGTAGCGTTTGATACATTGAAACTGCTTAAAGGAGGCGAATCTGCAAGAATTCCGCTCAAAGCTACTGGCACGAAATTGACGGAAGGCAAGATGTATCTTCCAAGTGTGTTCCGAGTATCTTGTGATGAGAACACGACATGTGATTTCTCAACATATTTCTATTGTGAACAGCCTTATGGTCAGATTAAGGTTTCTCCTGCAAATATCAATGAGTATGTGTCGAAGCAGAAACCAAAATATATCAATATAGAGTTGACAAATGCAGGATTTGGTGAGACAGGAGAGATTACATTGTCATTGCCTGATTTTGAAGGATTTAGCGTTCCTGAAAAGACGTTGCCAAGCATCAAGTCTGGTGATACTGTTTATGTTCCGTTGAAACTTGCATATTTTGATGGAGCTCCAATCAATGTGCCATATACAGGTTCGATAGGAGTCAATTGTGATAATGGAAAATCTACAAACTTGTCATTCCGAGTTGAATACTCTTCAGAATCAAAGGGTAGCTTGGAGGTAGACGTGGTGGATGAATATTTCTACAACACTGCGGATAAGAAACATTTGAATGGTGCTAAGGTTGTTGTTCGCAACCAGTATAACAATCAGGAAGTTGCCTCTGGTTATTCTGATACATCAGGTATTGTGAAATTTGACAGTATTCCTGAGGGTTCATATTTGTTATGTGTAAAGGCGGACAAGCATTCAGAATATCAGGAGACAATTGAAATTCAGGCTGGTCAGAAATTGGATAAGTTTGTGTTCTTGGCTTATCAGGCAATCACATACACTTGGAATGTGGAGCGAGTTGAGATTGAAGATAAATATGATATCAATCTTGATTTTGAGTATGAGACAAATGTTCCTGCTCCTGTTGTGACATTGTCATTCCCTAATGGAGTTCCAGACAAGAGTAGATTTGAAGTTGGTGTACCAAAGACAGTACGTCTACAGATAACTAACCATGGCTTGATTGCGGCTCATTATGTTAAGTTTGGTATGCCTAGAGTGCCATACTACAGATTCTATGTGCCATACAACTATATAGATTCGTTGCCAGCTAATCATACTGAGTTTGTGCCTGTTACTATTGTTCGCACTGATGACGAGTTTGGCACAGGCAGTTACGTCAGCGGTGGAGGAGACGGAATTCTTCTTGAGGATGAGTCGTTTGGCACATCAGAGTGTCCAAACGTACATGCTGAGTATTCTTATGTCTGTGGAGTATTGAGACAGTTGTCGGCAGTCAGCCAGAATGCTTGGGGTTGTCCATACCTTGTTCCTCTGACAGGTAATGGTGGCTCTGGAGGAGGTGGATTTGATATCCCTGCTTATGGAGGAGGTTCACATAGTGACAACCATGAACTTGGAAATGTTAAGAATAATCATTTTTCAGTCAACTTGGATATTCCTTGTAATTCATGTTTGTCAAAAGTTGATCCTTGGGGATGTGCCGGCAGTCTTTTAGGATTAGTTCCTGTTGTAGGTCCTCTTCTTGAATACGGCACAGGAAAACTTCATAATGCCATTAAGGAAGATGATGAAGCAAAAAGAAAGGCTTTGAGTTGTGAGCAAAAAGATCATCTTGATGAAGAAAAAGATGATGATTGGTTTGCTAGTACAGATGTACTAAGATTAAATAGAGCTAAAAGTAATATCGCTAATACAGAAAAAATATTGTATGGTGATGTTGTGACTAAATACTTAAAACCAAATAAAGTAGATACAGCATTTATGGGAGTTGGTGCATTACAGAGTCTTCATAAATCGACTAATTTAATAAAGGAATATTATGAAGATCCTGAGCATTTTGACCATTATAAAACGGTGGATTTCCTTTATGGTGAGAGTAAGACTTTTTTGAATAAAGCTAAGAATAAAATTCCTGTAGTAAAAAAAGTTCCTTGGAGTTGTATTGATTTGCTTTGTCAGTTGAATTCTTGTGATGCTGGAAGATATGCAAAGAATTGTGGACGATATTTTGTTGACTGGGTACGTGGAAAGGATGAGGAGGATGAGGATACTCGAGTTACTGTTACAACGGCAGGAGATACTGTAATGATTGTTGATGGTGAAATTGCTGATATACATTATAGTGATGGAACTCGCATGAGTGATCTGGAAGGTTCTAAGAAACTTGCAAAGGAAAAGGCAAAGTATGATATGCCGAATAGTATATATCAAACTGTTGATGCTCGTTCGTTGGCAGCTCAGGATGCTATTGAGTTGACTGGATTCCTTAATTATAAAACAAATATAATGAAGGAACTTGCAGGATCAGAGGATTTGCTTTCAGTAGATGGTATTGTTGATTATTTTGATTATACTATCAAAGATTATTCTAATCGAAGAAAAATAGATATTGATTCTGTTAAGACTTTGCCTTCAGTTGACTTGTCTACTACAGAAATGGTTGAACTTGCTCAGCGTTGGAATGAAACTTTGGTGGCTAATGAAAACGGAGTATATTCTCCAAATGAGCAATATCCTAATATCATTGATGATACGGTAATTAAGTCATATGTAGATAGTATTGTTAACTTTTATACTTATTTGAAGTTGAGAGGATTTGGTGATATATATACTATGATGACTTCTATCAATGAGCAGGTTAACAAGCCATCGCAGAAGAGTGTATGTGCAAGTGTTAAGCTTCATATTGCTCAGACATTGACAATGACTCGTGAGGCATTCGACGGTACTCTTACTGTCAACAATGGTAATGAGTCTGGTGCTATGGAAGGATTCAAAGTCGTGCTTGAGGTTCGTAATGATAAGGGAGAACTTGCTAATGATTTGTTCCAGATTAATACTCAGAAGTTGACAGGTATTTCCGCAATTGATGGTACTGGCGAGATTGCTCCGAAGTCGGAAGGAACTGCTTTGTTCAGATTTATTCCTGAGAAGGGTGCAGCTCCAACGTCTCCAATCAATTATTCATTCGGTGGATATATCGTATACGTAGATCCTTCTTCTGGAGATACAGTAAAGGCAGATCTATTCCCAGTGACATTGACGGTTAATCCAAGCCCAGACTTGCAGATCGACTACTTCATGCAGCGTAATATACTTAGCGACGATGCTTTGACTCTTGATCGTGTAGAACCAAGTGTACCTGCTGCTTTGGGTGTGAGAATCGACAACCAGGGTTATGGTATCGCTAAGAATGTGAAACTTGAGACTGCTCAGCCTGAGATAGAAGCCAATGAAAAGGGATTGTTGATCGACTTCGCTATTATTGGCTCTAGCTTGAATGGCAAGGATTGTGATCTTGGATCTGAAAATATCGACTTTGGTAATATTGAGGCTCATTCTGCTAAAACTGGTGTTTGGTGGTTGACAAGTTCTTTGCTAGGTCATTTCACTAAGTATGAGGCAAGTGTTGTCCATGCTAATAGCTTTGGTAATCCAGAGTTGAGTTTGGTGAAAGGAATAGCAATCCATGAGTTGATTAAGACTGTTGATGCTTATGGTGTGAAGGATGATCATGTCGTCGACTTCCTTGTCAATGATAAAAAGGATGATGATGACACTCCTGACGCAATCTATTATTCTGATGGAGGTAGTGATGATGTAAATGTCGCACAGTATACAACTCTTGATAAAAAGAATGTGACGTCATCAGACACTGTTGTCAAACTTACTGTCACTCCATCTAAGTTAGGTTGGAACTATGCTCAGATGAATGATCCTGGCGATAACTGTTATGATATTGTAAAGGTTGTCAGAGTGAAGGATAGTGTGGAGATACCATTGAGTAATGTATGGACAACATTCGTCACTCTTCCTGATGGTCTGGAACCAATCTATGTGAACCGTCTACATTTCTTAGATTACATGACTACTCTAGGTGAAAATGATTACAATATTTACTATAGTATAAAGAAGAATGTATTGAAGGTTGCCGAGATTTCTGGAGTCCCTACTGGTGTTGATGCCGTGACTTCTCCAGTAGATGTGGTCGCTGTTAAGTTCAATCGTAAGATCCAGAGTGAAACATTCGACTATAATGATATAGAACTGTATTGTCAGGGTGGTGAGAATCTAAGTGATGCTTCAGTTTCGGTTGTTAAACAAGATGATTATACTTATTTGGTAGATATCTCATCAATAACAAATAATTCAGGTTTCTATAAGATAGAGGTTAATGTAAACAACATACTAGATGAGTATGGTAATGTTGGAGATTTTGGCAAGAATGCTACTTGGAGTCAGTTGTTAGAGCACAATTCTCTTGTGGATGTTTGGAACAACAATGATAGTATTGTTGTATATGCGGATCATAACCACATATATGTCAAGTCTTCAAAAGCTGGTTCACTTGATATCTACGACATTCTTTCAAGATTGATTGTGAAGAATGCCCGTTATGACGAAGGTGTCACTCAGATAGCTGTTTTGCCTAAGGGTATATATATCGTCAACGGCAATAAAGTGATTGTGAAGTAACGTTGTTATCTTATTTAGATAGATTAAGAAAACCACTTTCTGGAAATATTCTGGGAAGTGGTTTTTTTGTTTGACGACGGCTATAAGTGATGACAATTTGTTTAGAAAATGTCATTTGAATTATAGATAAAATCATTTGTTGATTTATAGTGCCTATTTTATCTTTGTCGGAAATAATTTTAATCTACATGTATATGTTCAGTTGTGAGTGTTTAATTAAAAACAATATATTATGGCAACAAGTTTTGAATTAATGAAGCTTCCATATGCTGAGGATGCGTTGGAGCCAGTTATCAGTCGCCAGACAATTTCATTTCATTATGGAAAGCATTTGCAGGCATACGTGAACAACCTGAATGCATTGCTCCCTGGTTCTGGTTTTGAAGGGAAATCACTCACTGACATTGTGAAACAATCAAATGGTGGTGTTTTTAACAATGCGGGACAGATATTGAATCATGAACTTTATTTCGGTCAGTTTTGTTCTCCAAAAGCAAACAATGTGCCTGCTGGTGAGATAGCGGCTGCCATTACAAGGGATTTCGGCTCATTTGATGCGTTTAAGGAAGAATTTCAAAAGAAAGGCGCTACTTTGTTTGGCTCAGGTTGGGTGTGGCTGTCTGCTGATGCTGATGGCAAACTAGTCATTACGCAAGAGCCAAACGCATCCAATCCAGCACAACGTGGACTCACCCCACTTATGACTTTTGATGTGTGGGAACATGCGTATTATTTGGATTATCAGAACCGTCGCCCTGATCATCTTTCTGCTCTATGGTCTATAATTGATTGGCAGGTGGTGGGTCAGCGTTACTCTGCAAAATAATCTGATAAAAATAAAAAACCACAATTAACTCTTCACAGAGTGATTGTGGTTGTTATAAAAAAAGTATAGCTTTACTAAAAAATATTATCGGTTATGTGTTTAGTTTTTTCAACCTATTTTTACAGTTCTTCAAACTTGTTTTTACCTCTCATTGTATGACGTAGGGCACTTAGTAGCTCCTGCGACTCCTGAACCAGATTCAAAAAGACTGTCATGCTCTCTATATTGAGCTGTTTTGTATGAATGTCATGAATAATACGTTTGCGATAATCGGAAAGATTTGACTGCAGTTTTGCCGCATCGTTTCGAATTTGTGCCGCATCGTCGATTGAAATAGCCCGATTTATAAGATTGACTATTTCATTTCTGATCACAAGGAATTCGTTTATGTATTTGTTTGGCACTGGACTGAAGTTGTTTCCAACGTGTTCACGACATGGCTCTCCCATTCGTTTCAGACAGTAAACCATTTGCGCAAGAGAATTGATGATGAGAAAATACCATGTCCCTTTCTCTACACACAGGATAGGATCAATATGGCGTAATGCGATTATTTGTTTGCGACGTTGCCTTTTTATTTCCTTACGTTGGCTTTCTGTCTGTACAGTGGTGCGTTTGATAGTACGGTAATCTTCATAGAAGAAGGCTGTGGTAAGTGCTTCGTATTTTTCAGCCACTAATTGAAGGTTTTCTTTTGTTGTTAATCTTACATGTTTACGAAGTAGATTCCAGCATACGCTTTTGTCCTCACTATGTATGATTTCATTAAACAGCTCGTCTGTTTCACTTTTCTTGTCGTTTCTTCCGTATTTGATATTGCTGCGGATTATTAGTGTGACAGCTATGGCGATAGCTATTACCATGGCCACAAATGAACCAAAGAACAATGCGTTGGTGACGATAAAACATATGATCAGGGCGGCACCTGCAGTTATAAACCATCCTCCGATGACACTTATCACTCCAGTAATACGGAACACAGCACTTTCTCTGCTCCATGCACGGTCGGCAAGTGAAGTACCCATGGCCACCATGAATGTGACGTAGGTAGTTGACAGAGGAAGCTTCATGCTCGTTCCGATAGCGATGAGTAGTCCGGCAAGTACGAGATTCACGGCTGCACGTATTTGGTCGAAAGCTGCGCCTTGTGGCAACACAGCGTCATTTGAGTTAAAACGTGAATCTATCCACCTGCTCATGGATTTCGGAATAAGGTTAGCGATGGCTGATGCTGTCTTTTGTGTGTTGCGTGCCAAAACCCTTGCTGCTCCACTTGATCCAAACATCTCGTCGCCTTCATCTTGACGAGAAAGATCAACGGATGTCTTTGTCACATTTTGTGCTTTCTTTGAGAACAATAGCGCGAACACCATTATTATGCCAGCTATTACCAAATAGAAAGTGGGCGTTTGTGCCGAATTCATAAGAGATGTCATCATGAATGTCGATGCATCTCCAGATCCATTTGCCATATAATCGCTATAGGCATCAAGACCTGTGAGTGGCACACCTACAAAGTTCACCAAGTCGTTGCCTGCAAATGCCATTGCCAAAGCAAACGTGCCTAATAATACTACAAACTTCAGTACCGGTATCTTGAACGCACTCAGTATGGTCATGATTACAGAGAAAATGGCGAATCCGCCTCCTAGTATCAGCCATGTGTTGTCGTTGATTGTCTCTTTGATTTCAGGAGTCATTATGCTTGATCCCTTCAATCCGTTGATCAACAGAAACCAAATGATACTTGTTACGGCTATTCCTCCAAATATTCCTATTTTTAATGAAGAACTTACCAAATTTCCCATTTCACCTTCAGAATCAGTCGTTTTGCCGTTTACTCTGTAGGTAAATGTGAAGACGATGCGCGCTATCCATTGTACGATATTTCCGAGTACAAAGGCGATGGCCACGCTTAGAAAAATACCTATTATTACGCTGAATGCTTTTTCTGTGTTGATGAGATCACCGAGTGTCAATAACACTCCATTTGAATCTGTAGCCCCACTTATTATCTTGATTATGGCTATGGCAAGTGCTCCACCAAGTAGTTCAAATACCATACTGACAGTCGTGGAGGTCGGCATACCAAGTGTGTTGAACACATCGAGCAGCACCACATCTGTGACCATCACCGCCAGAAACACACACATCACATCATAGAAAGATAGGTATTGCGGCAGCATTATTCCGTGGCGCGCTACATCAATCATGCCGTTGCTTAAGGCCGCTCCCGTAAAGATTCCGATTGCGGCAACCAATAAGATTGTTCGATATCTTGCTACTTTTGCTCCGACCGCCGAACTAAGAAAGTTCACTGCGTCATTGCTCACTCCAACCACAAGATCGAGCGCCGCAAGACCAATAAGAAATACAACAATCCCAAGAAAAAGAAATTCCATATATTATGATTTTTATATTTTTATGATGTATCTAGTGATAAACACATGTGTCGCTTTGTCAAGACACCCTCCTGATTCTTTTAAGTCGAGAAGGTAGCCTATGTTGACAATCTGTTGTCGGTTGATTTTAAGGCCAACTCCTGTTGTCGCACGTAATTCATCTATGGTAAACTGTTCCACCATATCATTGTACACTTCAACAGATACAAAGGGTTGACATCTCATTTCGTGTTCGCCCATTTCTGCTTTGAACCTGCTGCGTAGATGATGGTTGTCACTCGCGTCTATTCCATTTTTTGCCACCATGTGTGTGTATTGGTATCGTTCTCTAAGTGAAAGTTTAAGAAAATGGTTTATCCTCCATCTTTTGGTGATGTCCGACGTTATTCGATGACGAACAACCTTTTCGGACAATCCTTTCACATTGTGGTTTTTTAATTGGATTTCGTATCCCGCATCTAATTTGAATGTCGACAGTATTTTGCGACTTCCATTAATGCCAGCTTGCCAACGGTCGATGCTCTTTGTGTTGTTCATCGTGTGAAGCTCGGTGCTGCTTCCTACACTCCATTTGTCGTCGATCTTCTTCTCTATGTTCGCGCACAACCAGATTCCGAAATCGTTGTCTGTGGCGTGTGCTTTTGTCAAGCCAGTAGAGAGAAACGATAAGATTAACGTATGAATCAAAGGATTCTTTCTTTTGGTAGTCCAGACTCTTCTTCTTAGCTTCTCTTTTTTCATATGTTTACCATTTGTTTGCCATTGACTTTTGACATCACAAAGATATTGGCGGTGTGTTACATATGTATTACGCCCATAATACAAAAATATTGCTTGAAAAAAAGCCTATAAAACAGGATGAAAAGTTATGATGGAAAAGTAAATTTGAATGTCAGTCCTCCACCTGGAGTCGTATGTGCTGTTATTGTTCCTCCATGCGCTGCCACTGCATTTTTTACGATGGCGAGTCCCAGACCTGTGCCTCCCATTTTTCGTGAACGGCCTTTGTCGACGCGATAGAAACGTTCGAAAAGGTAAGGCAGATGCTTTGGCGATACTCCTATACCATTGTCGGAAAAAGAAAATTCACCGTCCTTGAAGGAGATACGGATTAAAGATGCTCCGGTGGCGTAGAATATGGCGTTGTCGACAAGATTGCGGAATATACTATACAGTGTTTCTTCAGGATCGGAGAGAGGAGAAGAGATCATAAGTTTTTCTGGCAGTTCAACTTCGTGTTGTATGCCTTTCTCATCTAATTGTAAAGCGGTGTCTTCCAGAACGTTTTTGATAATAGGCACGATGTCGACGTGAGTGACCTGTTTGGCTGGTTGGGATAATATCATTGGCATTTCATCCAAACGTGTTAGCTGAGCCATATTCATTAGCAGCCTGTTCATACGTTCGCTTTGGGCAAAGCAACGTTCCAAAAAATACTGTCGTTTTTCTGACGGCATGTTAGGATTGTCGAGAATGCTCTCTATGTAGCCGTGAATACTCATCGCTGGTGTTTTCAACTCATGAGCTGCGTTCTGTGTGAGCTGACGCTTGATGCGAGCCTTGTCCTCCTCACTGTGGCGCAGCTTCCAATAGAGTGTTATGATGGTGTGGCTGATGTCTCCCAACTCGTCGTTAGGCAGTCGTCGCTCCAACTCATGGTCCAGCTTTTCTCCGTTTTCTGCCTTGATCGCAAATTCACGCAGATGCTCTATGTGTCTGCTTATTCGGCTTGTGTTCCAATATAGGACAATGACCAGAAGAAACGTAAGGAATATTGTATAGTAGATGTAGGAGTAATCGGTTTGTAAAAATTCAGTCAATTCTGTAGAGTATGGCACAGCTGTACGAATGATGAGATTCTTGAATTTAGTGGCCGAGTAGAAGTATGTCTCATGTGTTGTTTCTGACGTTCGCTTTATGTCATATCCGCTTCCGTGGATCAGTGCTTTTTGCACCTCATGTCGCTTCAGGTGATTGGACAAAGAATCTATTTTATTGTCGTCGCTGTCTTGCAGTACTTTTCCGTTAGTGTCGATGACTGTCACGCGCATCCCTTCGATGCTGTGTGCCTTTGTGTACGCTAAAAAAGTGCTGTCGCATAGAATGCCTTGCTCGCCCAATGATCGCATCGTCTTATAGTTGAACATCTGCAGACGAGTGTTCAGAATGTCTATCTTGTAAACCTTTTCTCTTTGATGCTGGTATATTCCGAAGCAGACGGCAAACAAAATGAAAATGCTGACGATACTGAAAAATAGGTTTCTCTGGAAAGATTTATTTCTCAAAACAGTAGCCATAGCCTATACGCGTCTTTATTTGTTTGCCATAACGTCCAATCTTTTTTCTTAGACGGGTGATGTTGACATCCACAGTTCGGTCGAGAACATAAACATCCTGCGGCCAGCAATGAGCCAATATGTCTTCGCGAGAAAACACTTTGCCTGGGTTTTGTAGCAGTAGTGATAAAAGTTCATATTCAAGTTTTGTGAGCGTAAGATCTTGCCCGTCCATCATCACAGTCTTTGCATTTTGGTCTAGTGTGATACCTTCGTAACATATTTCATTTTCAAATCTTCCTCTTGAGGTAATGAGAGGTGATGATGCTCGTCTGAGCACAACTCGGACTCTAGCTTTCAGCTCTTTCATGCTCAGAGGCTTGGCTATATAGTCGTCTGCTCCGATGTTTAATCCTTTGACTGTGTTGTCTTCATCGTCAAGTGCCGTGATAAATATGATAGGTATGTGTGCTGTGACGGGATTGTCTTTGATTTTTCGTGCCATCTGGAATCCTGACATCTCTCCCATCATCACGTCTAGAAGAATCAACGCATACTCTTTTAATGGAAGCATAAGTGCCTCTTCTGCAGAATTTGCTGTCACAACCTCATATCCTTCTGTTTCAAGATTGTACTGAAGTAGTTCGCAGATATCCAATTCGTCGTCTACAACAAGAATTTTCATAAGTATATCGAATATGAGTAAGAATATTTGATGTCTTTGCATCGCAAAGATATTGATTTTATTGATATGAAATGTTGGCCGTATGTTACATTTATATGACAATTTTGTGTCATTGCTCAATGTCTTGCATTGTAATATTCTATTTAGAATCACTATTAATAGGGGTTTTGCTGAATTGGAAATTGTCATATTTTTGTGTCAAAATATTTAAATCCTTTTCCTAAGCCATACTACACATGTGAATTTTTAACCACATTTTTTTGAAAAAACGGTTGTTCTGGTGAATGACCGTTTTTTTGTGAATCCGAATGTTGTCTTATTTTGTAAGTTATGATTATTCTTAATTTTGGGGATTTGACAGCTGATGTTGTAGAAATTTCAAAATGACTATTATTGAGGATTGATTTTTCTACTATTGACAACTAATTTTGCATTTGTAAAGATATTAGCTATAATAGTGGTTGGAAGATAACTCCAATCTAATGCTATATTTATGTTAGGTTTTGTTTTTGTTTTTTTTGCCGGCCAAGCGGATTTTGATTACTCTGCTTGGCTTTTCTTCGTGAAAAATCTATACACATAAATTATTAAAGGGCTCTTTTGTTTGATTGATAAATCATAATTTTAAGTGATTGACAGCTTTTCCTATCCTACTTAATTTTGCATTGTAAATAAAAATAAGAAAATGAAGATTAAGAAAATTGTAGGTCGTGAGATTCTAGACTCACGTGGTAATCCAACTGTAGAGGTGGATGTAATCCTTGAGAATGGTGTGTTAGGACGTGCTGCTGTCCCATCAGGAGCCAGCACAGGTGAGAATGAGGCTCTAGAGCTTAGAGACGGAGATAAGAACAGATATTTGGGTAAGGGAACCCTTAAGGCTGTTGCTAATGTGAACAATGTGATTGCTCCAGCACTTGTGGGTGAATGTGTGTTCCAGCAGCGTGCCATCGACCAGAAAATGCTTGATTTGGATGGCACTCCGACAAAAAGTAAGCTTGGAGCCAATGCCATTTTGGGAGTCTCTTTGGCAGTCGCACATGCTGCGGCTAAGGCTTTGAACATTCCTTTGTATCGTTACATAGGTGGCGCTAACGCTTACACTTTGCCTGTGCCTATGATGAACATCATAAATGGTGGCGCTCACTCAGACGCTCCAATCGCATTCCAGGAATTTATGATTCGTCCTGTTGGAGCATCAAGTTTGAAGGAGGCAGTCAGAATGGGAGCGGAGGTGTTCCACAATTTGGCTAAACTTCTTAAGAAACGTGGTCTTTCAACTGCAGTGGGCGACGAAGGTGGTTTTGCTCCTAACCTTGATGGTGTGGAGGATGCACTTGATTCAATCTGTCAGGCTATTAAAGACGCAGGTTATGAGCCAGGTAAAGACGTGAAGATTGCTATGGACTGTGCGGCAAGTGAATTCGCTGTGGTAGAGAACGGTAAGTATTTCTACGACTATAAGCAGCTAAAAAATGGTAAGCAGAAAGATCCTAATGGCAAAAAATTGAGCGCTGATGAGCAGATCGCTTATTTGGAGCAGTTGATATCTAAGTATCCTATCGATTCTATCGAAGACGGATTGGACGAGAACGATTGGGACAATTGGGTGAAGCTGACTGAGCGTATCGGTGGTCGTTGCCAGTTGGTCGGTGATGATTTGTTTGTTACAAATGTCAAGTTCTTGCAGAAAGGTATTGCGATGGGGGCTGCCAATTCAATCTTGATCAAAGTCAATCAGATTGGTTCTCTTACAGAAACACTTGATGCTATTGAGATGGCTCACCGTCATGGCTACACTACTGTCACTTCCCACCGTTCTGGAGAGACTGAGGACACTACAATCGCAGACATTGCCGTCGCTACTAACTCTGGCCAGATCAAGACAGGATCTCTTTCTCGTACAGACCGTATGGCTAAGTATAATCAGCTTATCCGTATTGAGGAAGAGCTCGGCAGTGCTTCTAAATATGGATATAAGAAAATAAAATAATTTTGCTTTTTCGAATATATTTTGAATATATCATAATGATTCAGAAAGTTGCGTTGCGAAACGCAACTTTTTTGTTTTTCCCAATGATATCATAAAATATGGGTATTGTGGAACATTCACCATACCTGTAATTTTGTGCTCAAAAAAAGTGTTATGCAGCTACAAATCGGAGATATTCAGGAGACGGCATTGGTGACGTTAGCGATTCGTGCCAGTGAAACAGACCGTCCGAATGCCAGGATAAAGGATTACAAGGCAAAGGAGATAATCGAAAAATTAGGTGTTGATGTGAAAAAATACGATCCGTTCATGTCGCATGAAGGGGTTGTCGCTCGTACTATAATGTATAAAAATCAGCTTGATGAACTTATTCAAAAATATCCCGACGCTCTTTGTATAAACCTAGGTTGTGGATTCGACGACAAGTTTGTGCAGGTGGACAATGGCAGGATTATATGGTACGACGTGGATCTTCCTGATATTTTGGGCGTGCGACGAAAAATATATCAGGATAGGGAACGATGCGTGATGAAAGAGGGAAATGCTCTTGAATCAGAATGGACTAAAGATTTGCCAGAACGCAATATGACTATTGTTGTGATGGAGGGAGTGCTAGAATATTTTACCAAAGAACAGGTCCAGACTTGTCTGCACATGCTATGCGACTCTTTCAAACATGGCTTTTTGCTTGCTGAATTGCATCATCCTTTTTTAAGCAAAAACACAAAGCATCATGATGCGATAAAGCATACAAACGCAACATTTCAGTGGGGAACAAAATCAGGAAAGGAATACATTGAATTAGAGCCTCGTTTGAGCCTTTTGTCTGAGCACAGCTATCACGAGGAAATGAAAAAATACTCGATTAGAGGAAAACTTTTTGCTTTTTTCTTTCCGAACCTCAACAACAGACTTGCACTTTTTAAGTGGTGATTGTGGATGTGAAAAATATAATAAATCAATGAGAAAAAAAATTAATGGAAAAGTTGCGACGGTGATGATCGTCGCTTTGGTGGCAGCTGATTCTTTTGCACAAGATTATTTTGACGAATCCCAAATCAAAGAACTTGAAGAGGTGTCCATTGTGGCAAAACGCAGTGAGATACGCGAGATGCGTGAGGCTGCAATGCCAGTGTCTGTGGTTTCGGTGAAACAACTTGAAGGTACTACTACCAATATTAATGATGCCTTGGCCCGTACGACCGGAGTGACAGTCCGCAACACTGGAGGTGTAGGTAGCGCATCGAGAATTTCTGTGCGTGGACTTGAGGGCAAAAGAATGGGTATATATATCGACGAAGCGGCGATGGGTCAGTTTAGTGATTATCTTTCGCTCAACGATGTGCCGACTGATATGATCGAACGAATTGAAATCTACAAGGGTATTGTGCCATATCGTTTTGGCGGATCAGCTTTGGGTGGAGCGGTAAACGTCGTCACAAAAGAATATCCTCCCGTCTACCTTGACGCAAGCTATGAAATCGCTTCCTTCAACACTCATAAAGTCAATTCCACTTTCAAACGTACCAATAATAAAACAGGTTTGCAGTTCGGCCTTGGTGGTGCTTTCGTATATTCTGACAACGACTATAAGATGACTCTCCAAAATCTGAACAACCGTGTGGTGGAGAGAAATCATGACGCTTATAGGAAGATAATGGGTGGTGGTTCTCTCAAGGCTACAAAATGGTATTTTGATGAGGCCAAACTCGAACTTATCTATATGAACAACAAAAAGGAGATTCAGGGTATAGACTTTGACATCAGAGAGGCTTACTCACATGGTCAGGCTGGAATCGCAGCTATCACTCTAAAAAAAGATGATTTCATTGCTGATGGACTAGATTTTGATTTTGATGCCAGCTACAGTTACGGACAGAATGGTCTTTGTGACAAAGCTCCATATCGTTATGACTGGGATGGAAACCGCTATAACTCAGTGTCGGCTTATGGTGGTGAACAAGGAACTTATGCTTCTGATTCTGATAACAGAACGAAGGATCTTGTGTCGAAACTTAATCTCAATTATCTGCTGAACAAACATAACTCGTTCAATCTCAACCTCTATGGTACGCGTACTCGTCAGAATCCAAAAAATGAGTTGATGGATCTTTCATTCGGATATGAAACGAATTTCCCGAGCAAAATGTCGAGCTTCACAACAGGTTTCTCATACGACCTTACTTTGCTTAACGGTAAGTTTATGAGCGCCACGACAATCAAGCATTTCTTCTTCTCGTCCCAAACCAAGGTGCTTGAACATACTTTCATCAACAGTCCCGTCGACGTGGATACGAAAAAGAACTATTGGGGAGGAAGCGAGTCGTTGCGATATAAATTCAACAAAAAGTTGATGGCGAAGGCATCGTTTAGCTCGGAAGTGAGAATTCCTACTTCAGAAGAACTTGTGGGTAATGGCTATTCCATATTGCCTGCCACAGATCTTGAGCCTGAACGTTGTAATGGTCTGAACGCTGGTATGATATACAGACGTCAGAACAAATTCGGATTCTTCGAAGCGGAAGTCGGTTATTTCTTTAACGACCTGCACGATATGATCAGATACCAGGCTGACATGATTCCGACAATGGCACGATATGCCAACTTTGGAACGGTCCGCTCTAAAGGTGTTGAGCTTGACATAAAGGGAGATGCCGCTCCAATACTTTATTTGTATGCCAATGCAACTTTCCAGGATCTCCGTGATCATCGTGAACATGAGAACGGATCGGAAGCAGCTAATCCGACTTACAACAAACGAATGCCTAACATCCCATACATATTGGCGAATGGAGGCTTGGAATTTCATAAGGCAAATCTTTTCGGAGGCGAGAACCAAAACAGCCGTTTCCTTGTGGATGCTTCATATATACATGAATATTTCTACGATTTTGAGATGAGCAAATATCAGGATAGAAAGATACCGTCGTCTTTCACTATCGACGCAGGACTTGAACATAGTTTCAAGGACGACAGTTTTATCCTTTCATTCAAAGTGAAAAATCTGACGGACAAAATCGTCTATTCAGAGTTGAACAGACCGTTGCCCGGAAGAAATTTCTCATTTAAGATTAGATATGTAATGAAATAAAGTATAAAAACTATGAAAATGAAAAAAGCGTTTTATCTATTTTTAGCTGCATTCGCAACTGTGTTCTCATCATGCGATGACGACGACAATGATGGCACATCTTCTTCTGGAAAAATTCTTTTTTCCACAACGGTGACTAATCCTGCTGGTGATAGCGGAAGCGGATATCTGCAGACAATTAGCGAATTGGGTGGTGGTGCCAACTACGACAACTATAATGCTATTTCTCTTGGCTTTGGCTCGTATCCATGTGTGTGCGAAAGTGGAAACATCTACGTCTTCCCTGATTATATGGGTGGATCAAAGTTGGAGTTGAAAAAATACGTTCTTAATAGTTCTAATCAGCTTGAACTTAAGGGAACAATGCCGCTTCCTGCAAATTCGAGTGCCGCTATTGTTGTTGAGGCTAACAGCAAGAAGGCATACGTATGTTGCCAGAGTCTGGATCTTATCATCGTCTTCAATCCTGAGACTATGACAGAGATTTCAAGAATAGATGTCTCTTCGTTCCGTAACGAGGGCGTGTCTGCATATCCAGGTGCGTTATGTATCAGAGATAATATTCTATATGTCACATTGGAGCAGTATAATTCACAGTGGATGCCAGTTGAGAACAGTGTGGAATTGGCTCTTTACAATGTGTCGGACGACAGCTTCATCAAACGTATACGTAACACGTCACTTGGCTACTGTGGACCATCACGTCCTATTGACAACCAATCAATTTTCGTGGATGAGAACGGAGATATGTACATCAATTGCGTCGGCTCTTTCGGATATATTCCAGGTTTGGACGCTGGTATAGCTCGAATCAAAAAGGGTGAGACTGAAATAGATGAAAGCTACAAATTCAATTTGAGTAGTGCGACGGTGGAAGGTTTGCCATGTAATCTTAATATGATCGGTAAGTGCCAGTATACATCAAATGGCATTATGTACGGCTATGGTTATGCTATTGGGCTTGATCCTGAGAACACTAATACATTCACTGCGCGTACAGGTGTGCCAGTGGTTGTGGATCTTAATAAGAAGACTGTGAAGGTAATCAAGGGGCTTCCTCTTACTAACGGACATGGTATGGCTATGGGAATTCATAAAGGTAAGATTGTTTATGGTTCTGCCAACGACTCATATAATGGATTCTGCACTTATGATCCTGTGACTGGAGACATTGAGACGAAGGCAATTACTGTCACTGGATTCCCTTCGTTCTTCTACAGCTTTGAGAAATAATCTCTCATAATTATTTATGTTGAAAAAAAGGACGCATCACAATTAAAGTGGTGCGTCCCTTTGAATTTTATGCTTGAAATTGTTTAGTAGCCCAAAATCTTCAGCATCGACTTGTAGCTCTGCTCTTTAGCGAACAGCTTAGTCGTGTATTCTCCGTTCTCGTCGCGGTCGATCACAACAATCTTCGGAGCTGGAATCAAACAGTGCTTTATTCCACCGTATCCGCTCAAAGCCTCCTGGTATGCTCCCATGTTGAAGAATCCGACGAATAGTTCATCCACATCTTTCATCTTAGGAAGGAAGATAGCGTTTGAGTGAACCTCCGCGTTGTAGAAATCCTCGCTGTCGCAAGTCAAACCTCCGAGATGGACACGCTCATATTCCTTGTCCCAGTTGTTGATTGCAAGGAATGGAAAACGTTGGTTGATAGCCCATGTGTCTGGCATGGTAGTGATGAACGAGCTGTCGATCATATTCCATTTCTCTCGGTCGTTCTGTTGCTTTTGGTTGACGATGGAGTAGAGGATAGCTCCGCTTTCTCCGACAGTGTATGAACCGAACTCTGTGAATAGGTTTGGCTCTGGCACACCCGCCTGACGACATGCGTTCTGCACTTGAGTCACGATCTCCTCTATCATATACTCATATTCGTAGGAGAAGTCCATGTGTGTCTGGATAGGCAGACCGCCTCCGATGTTCAGACTGTCCAGCTCTGGACATACTTTCTTCAACTCGATATACATGTTGACACCTTTGTTCAACTCGTTCCAGTAGTACGAAGTGTCGCGGATACCGGTGTTGATGAAGAAGTGCAGCATTTTAAGCTTCACCTGCGGATTGTTCTGGATCTTCTGTTTGTAGTAAGGAATCAAATCACTGTATCTAATTCCAAGACGGGATGTATAGAAATCGAATTTAGGCTCTTCCTCACTCGCCATACGCATACCCACCTGGATTGGCTTGTCGAATCCATCAAGCAAAAGATCAAGCTCAAACTTATTGTCGAGGATCGGAATGACGTTGGTGAAACCATCATTGATGATCCTTTGAATGTTCTCAACATATTGCGGACGTTTGAATCCGTTGCAAAGAATGAACCTGTCTTTAGGCAAATGACCTTGCTCGGCAAGTGCTTCAAGAAGGAATATATCAAATGCGGATGATGTCTCAAGGTTGACACCCTGTTTAAGCACCGTCTCCATCACAAAAGAGAAATGAGAACTTTTGGTACAGTAACAATAGTTGTATGTGCCTTGATAATCAACCTTTGCCATAGCAACATTGAACATTCTGCGAGCGTGCTGAATGTGGTTTGCGATTGCCGGAAGATATGAAATTCTCAACGGAGTGCCGTACTGTTTGATTATGTCCATTAGAGGAATACCGTGCCATTGAAGCTGGTTGTCCTCCACATTGAACTCTTCGTTAGGGAACTCAAACGACTGCTCAATCAAATCAATGTACTTGTTTTTCATCTCTTTTGTCTTTTCAAATAATAATTTAACTCACTTGGATTGATGAAATTTTGCAGATCCAACTCACTTGGATTGGAACTGTTTTTTGAAATTCGCTGCAAATTTATAAGCATTTTTCGATTTTTATCCTTTTATCCCAATAAATAACATCAATATTTTGTAATTTTGAATAAATTCTAAATGATTTACATATGTCGTTCACTATCAATTTTGGAAAATGCGGATTGCGTAGTTTTGACAAACCCGTTGTGATGGGAATACTTAATGCCACCCCTGATTCTTTTTTTGCAGGTAGCAGGGCAAACAGTGATTCGGAAATATTACATAGAGCCGAACAGTTGGTGACTGAGGGTGCTCAAATGGTTGATATCGGTGGGTTTAGCACGCGTCCAGGTGCTGTTGAGGTCAGTGAAGCGGAGGAGTTGGATAGAGTCTGCAATGCGGTGTCTCTAGTCAGAAAACAATTCCCTGATATCATCATTTCTGTAGATACATTCAGGTCTTCTGTGGCGAAAGAGTCCGTTGTTTCTTGTGGAGCCGACGTGATAAATGATATTTCTGCAGGAGCTTTGGATGATAATCTTTTTTCGACGGTGGCTGAACTTGGTGTGCCATATATATTGATGCATAGTCTGGGAAATAGTGTCTCAGCGCAGCAGTTAGAGTATGCCTATACTGATTTCATGGGTGATGTGATCAAGTTTTTTGCTGATAAGATAGACAAGTTGCGTCTGCTTGGTGTGAAGGACATCATTGTGGATCCAGGATTCGGATTCTCCAAGACGATGGAGCAGAATTATAAATTGTTGGCGAATCTGAAGAGTTTTGAGATTTTTAAGTTGCCGGTTTTGGTGGGAGTCTCACGTAAGAGAATGGCTTGGCAGGTGGCTGAGACCACGATTGAGGAGAGCCTGAATGCCACAACCGCGATCAATACTCTGGCATTGTCCACTGGCATGACGGATATCTTACGCGTCCACGATGTGAAAGCGGCTGTTGAGGCAGTGAAAATCTGGGAAAAAATGCTAAATTCTAAATGCTAAATTCTAAATTAACGTGAGTTCGACGAAATAGGAGATTGTTATAGTTGGAGAAAAATGACAGTTGGAGTGTCATAAATGAGGATTGTTAAGGGCGGAACGCCCTAACCCTCCCCCCTCCAGTGCGAGCCGAAGGCGAGCACATAAAATTTAATAAAAACACAGAGGCACATAGTTCACAGAGAAAGGCTACGCCTTTTTTATGAGAAAAAGAGGTGAGGATTCAATCAGAAAGTGGAAAATGATTCGCAGATTACAATTCACCGAACTCACGTTAAATTACTAATTACGCATTACAAATTACGAATTATAATCTCATAGGCATGGTTTATCGACTGTGCCTTATTTGTTGCTTTCTTTATCATCTCTTCTCCTTGGTTGGCGAAGAGGTCAGGGTGGTATCTTTTCAGAAGTTTCTTTTTTTGGCTTTTGATCTCGTCTATGCTAGCCGACGGATCTATTCCCAATGCGGAGTAAGCTTTTTGCAGTTCAGGAGACAGATTTGAGTAGTTTGTCTTTCTGCTGTTTGAGTAGTTTGTGTTGCTGTTTTCTTTTCTCTTTTTTTCAAATTCCTTCTCAGCTTTTCTTTCAGCCTCATCTTCAAACCATTTGTTGCGACGCTTCTCAAACTCTTTGTAGTCGCCGAATTTGCCAGCCTTCATACGTTGCCAGAACATCGTTTCAATTTTATTGCAAGTGGTGTACGGCAATCCCATGGCTTTGCCGATGATAGAGATGAGTTTTTGCTGGTCGAGTGTAGCCTGACCATCGGCATATGCAAGCGACCACATGCAGATAAGACTCTCTTTTTTATATTGAAAATCGTAGTATTTTAATTTGTCTGATACTTTTTTCTGCAGCTCTTTTACCTTTATCTGTTCTTTGGGGGTTATCCTACTAGCAAAATGATCTGTTCTGGTATTCGCAGCTGAACCGTCAATTTTTTTGAATGTTTTTAATGCATATTCACGCATCCTCTCTTTTACACCGTCGCCTAAGACATGCAAATCTGGGGTCAGTTTCACAACTGCAATGAACACGTCCACTACCACATCTTCGAAATAGAATGTGGAACTTTGGAAATTCGAGGAACTTTGAGCTTTCGAAGATTCTTCATAAGAATCGTTGGTGTCTGACTTAATGGTATCCTTTAAGTAAATATATAATCCGAATATTATTAGGGCAATTAATAGAGCAGCCATTTCGTCTCTGTTTTGCTATTTTATACTCTAAATAAATATCGTCTTATTTCACACCTTTGTCTTTCAACCATTTAGCACAATCCTCGTCGCCAAGGTCGGCTGCACGCTTCATGCATTCGATCTGCTTGTCTTGTTTTCCCATCTCACCGTAAGCGTTGGCTATTTTGATGAATGCGCTGATGTCGTAAGGAGTAAGCTCAACCACTTTTGTGAAACAGTTTTCTGCCTTATCTTTCAAGTTGCGGTGAAGGAAAGAGATACCAAGGTTGTAGTGAGCTCGGGCATAACGTGGATTCACTTCGATCGCTTTCTGATAACAGTCGATGGCATGATCCTCGTCGCCAAGATTGCTATACGACACACCCATGTTGCAGTATGCTTTCTCGTAGTATGGGTTGATTTTCACTGTTTTGGCATAACACTGTATGGCGGCAGTCTCGTCGTCCATTTGGGAATAAATATTTCCGAGATTATAGTGAGAACCAGCGTCGTCGGGATTGATTTTGATTGCCGACTCATAACATTTTACAGCATTCTCCAAGTCGCCAAGAGTGGAGTATGCCATAGCGAGGTTGTGCAACGTTGCGGCATCATTTGGATCAAGCTTCACTGCTCTTTTATAGGCTCCGACAGCCTCCACGGTCTCACCTTGGCTGTTGTATGCGTTTCCAAGATTAAAATAGATGGATGCGTCTACAAGTCCGTTATCAATGGCAGCGTCGAAACATTTTATCGCGTCGCCATACATTCCGCTATTCGAATACGCGTTACCCATATTATAATATATGTAAGCGTTACCCGGACTCAAATCCAAAGCTTTTTTATATGATTTTATCGCATCTCCATATTTTCCTGCGGTGTAATTGTCGTTACCTTGCATAAAGAATGAGTCCGCTGAATCATCAGCAAACGCAATGCTGGCGAAATTCGTCGCCAATAACACAATAATGGATAAAAATAAGTTCTTTCTCATATCCACAAAAATATAATATTTTGCAGATTGAAACAATTATTTGAGAATTTTTCTCAAAAATCTTTTTCCCGAATCGGAGGACAGAAGCGCATTTAAATTATGACGGATTCATTTAAAATATGAAATCCTTGATGATGTAGAATAGAATGGGCACCAGCAGCGACGGGAGAAGATTCACCGTCTTACAATCTTTTATGCCAAGAATGCTCAGTCCGGAGCATAGAATCAACACACCGCCGACTATAGTCAGCTCTGTCCTCATCGGATCGGGCATTCCGTCGCCGCAGAAATATCCGAGGCTATAGAAAATGCTTTGCCAGCAGAAGAGCATTGGCGCGGCAAGAAGCATTATCCATCCGTAAGACGCTGCAAGCACCGCTGAAGTCACGAGGTCCAGCGTCGCATTGGTAAATAAAAATGTGTTGGCAGACTCGCCTAAAGCCCATCCGTGGGAAGGGGAGAGGGCGGAAAGCACTGGTCCGACGATGCTGAACGTACCGATCGCATAAAGCAGAAATCCGGTCATGAGACCCTGCAGGGCATTCTTTTCATTGCCGGATTTTTCGTTTAATCTTGCATTTGCTCTGTCTATTTTCCCTTGAAAGTCCAACCATGTGCCGACGACGCCTCCGATTGCGAGGCTGGCTATAAACAGCACAGGATACTCACTCTTCGACATGTTTGGAATGACAGCGTTCATTCCGAGCACGAGACATGCGAGTCCGAGAGCGTTGAAAAGTGCAGACTTATATTTCTCTTTTATTCCGGTGCCAAAAGAAGCACCCAGAGCACCACCAATGAGAATTGTTGTGGCGTTAACAATTGATCCGAGCATTTGATGTAAATTTGTGGCAAAAGTAGTCAAAATAAGTTGTTCGCCATTATTGAATTGTGAAAATCTCAATAATTATAATAAATCACGAAATCAAATGGAACACACAAAAATGGAATGGAACACATAATATTGAATAAATCGATACAAAAATCGAATAAACCGACACCATAATGATTTAGGTCTTCGACCTCAACCATTATGGAATCGGCTATTGTCGCAAGCGATAAATGGTCTACGACCCTTGGGGTGAGAAGGAATACCAAACTGGAAAATAATTATCTTTGCAGATGTCAAGATTACAGCATGATAGAAGGATTGTTTCATAATACGAGGAATGCAAAGGGCGAAGCCCTTGCCCCATCCCCTTCGAGTGAGCCCGTAAGGGCGAGCGGAAAAGTGTATCCAAATTTACGACTCAATAATAATCAAAGTCTGTGTTTCCCATCATTATTGTATTGACCGCAGTCTTCTATAATGGTCCGTTTTTTGTAGATCCTTGGGTGATGAATTTTATGTTCGACTGTATGATTATTATATGTTATCGGATATTTGCCCTCTTTTTTGATAAAAATGATTTTTTTTCAGTTAAATTTTGTTGAGAATAAAAAATATTTTTTTACTTTTGCGGCGTTGAAATAAAATCTGATTTTTTAGGTCAGAGGTGCGGATGTGAATTAAAATATTATGAATATGGCAACAGTGCAATTTTTATCATTCTATTATCAAATACCCATTTGATTGTTTGTTGATTAATGTACTTTTTATGCTTTGTTGCACTTTTGTGTCAAAATTTGCATCAAAAAGTATTGCTATGTTTGTTGAGTTATTTATTTTTGTAGAGTTATTTATGTCAGTAAAATTCTAAGTGATGGATGAATGTCATTATAGAATTCCTTTCGATTTCGCTTCTGTATTGGATGAGACTCGTGGATACGCAAGTGTATGTTCGGAATTGGATTCTATAGATCAACATATTGAGATGCTGATTGGGACGTATCCTGGCGAACATAGTTTTGACGTGGAATACGGAACAAAAATTTGGGAAATGGATTTCGAGAGAATAGTGTCACTTGATACTTGGAAAACTCGTTTCACAGAATGTTTGTCTCAGTCGATATCAAAATATGAAAAGCGAATAAGTAATTGCGAATATCGTCTTGAGGTAGCGGATGTCCTCAAGGAAAGTTCCATGTCACGCAACGTCAGCGTAAGAAAAAAGGTGGATATATACATTAAGGCCACTCTTAATTCGACAGGTGAACGTTGCAGCCTTTATTATACATTGTTTTTAGGACCTTTGTCAAAGGATTAGAATTATGGGTTATAACAGAGAAAGTAAAGAAGAAATCAAAGACCGTATGATTCGTACGGCTTTAGATTTTTGGAATATCAGAAAGATTGAGAATCTCGATCCTCTTGTGAGACTCCTTATTGAGGCTCTGGCAATGCAGCTTCATAATGTCTCAGATGAGATTGCGGATATAGAAATACGTGCGATGAGGCGTCTGAGTGAGGTCTTGCTGCCGGAAGTGGTTACTGTCGCCCGTCCTGCTCATGCTGTTGTGCATGCGGAAACAGTCTCTGATGCGTTGACTACAAGTATGTTCGACGCTTTCACAACCGTCTCCCCATCTCAAGGACGACGTGATGGCAGAAACTTTTCATTTTGTCCTGTTTGTGAGACTATGTTGAGACGTGGCGATGTCCGTATGCTTGTGTCGGAAAACAGTGTGTATGAGATACTTCCGGATCAAAACAAAAAACTTTTGTTAAAAAAGCAGACAACACCAGAGAATGTCAATAAACTGTATTTGGGCCTGGATTTTGCGGAAAAAAATATTGATCTGAGCAATTTGTCCATATATTTCGATTTCCCGAATATAGATAGACGGAATGATTACCTTCACTATCTGTCTTCTGCGGTATGGCGTTGGCGTGGTGAGGAGCTGCGTGTAAGTCGAGGCTTGCATATGGAAGGAGAAAGACAGCAAGATCATCTGCAACAGTTTTTCGACGGGTTGGGTAATGACAAAAGTGTAAACGAAAGCATCGTCGACTACTATAAGATGAGTTATGTCACGATTGAAAGCCCTTTGAAGGCGACGTCGCAAGACTATGCCAATGTGCCGGCTGGATTCGACATGCGTGGCGACGTTGATGAGTATGCCGCTGTCTTCTCAAAAAAAATGATTTGGCTGGAAATTGACTTGCCTCCTCAGTTCACGACACCGGTTTTGTCGGATCTTCAAGTGTCAATCAACACTTTCCCTGTGGCTAACAAGGAAATGTGTAAGATAAACAGTTCAGTGAAGAAAGACTTCGGAGTGATACCTCTTCCTGTGGAAGATGGCGAATTATTCTTTGATGTCGTGGAAGTGACGGATGAATATGGCAACGTCTACAACAGGTCGAACGGATATAAGAATGAAAAGTCGGATTTGAGCTACACTTTGCGTCAGGGAGGATGTGAGTCGTTTGACAAGAGAGACGCAAGGGATTTTCTTATCCGTCTGCAATGCGTTATGGAGGAAGAACTGAGTCGTTTCTCTATTCAGGAGAGTGGAAATGGAGTCGAGAGCGTCAACCTGATAGAACAGCTTCTACGAAAAATAGAAAGAAGAACGCAGAACGATACAGAACGCAGCGAGATGCCATATTATCTTTTTGTGGAGCCCCAGAAGCCGACCTCTTATTTCTATATGAAATACTGGACATCCTATGGGCCGCTTGCAAATGGAATGAGAATAGGGCAGACACTCAATCCTACCGGTGACGCGTATGGAGAGTATGAGCATCCATTATTCCTCACCACTACTGTTAATGGCATGAATCCGCCTTCAGAGAGGGAGAGAATTGCCCAATTCAAGTATATCTTGAGCAGCAGAAATAGAGTGGTGACCAACAATGATATAAAAAACTTTTGTTTCTCGGAGTGTGGGGATGAGATTTCAGCTGTTGAAATAAAAAAGGGAATCAGTAGAAGTCCTGATTATGGGGGTGGTTTGCAGAGGACGATAGACGTCTTTTTGATTCTTAAAAACCGCGAAATGAATGAGAACCTAAAGATTCGTTTGTCTAATGATATACGAGAAAAATTGATCGGACAATCTCCGATGACATTTAATTATCGAGTGTTTTGCAGATAGAGATAAAATAAAATGAGTATCGAATTAGGAAAATTTGTTGTCAATTATTTGCTGTTCCCTGTGATAGTCTTGATTTTGGGACTGTTGTCTGTGATTATAGCAAAGAAAAATAAATTGCTGTCTGATAAAAAGGCGGTAATCACGGTGTTAGGTTCGAGTCTGCTGTATTCACTGTTCGGATTGAGCGGATTCTTCGGAATGACATTTATGCCGTATGTATACTTGTTTATTCAGTTTTTGTTCCTGCTGTTCGGATTTGTCAACCAGAAGTTGTTGTCGCATTATATTCCACAGCTGAAGGCGGTGGGGCTGATATTTGTTGTCGTGCTGCAATTCTTCATTTCGTGGGCCGTGTTTGCGATCATATTCAATCTGACAAATGAATTGCAATACGGATTTTGGGCAGGAACATGTCTGTTGCCAATCTTGTTTTATCCGCTTTTTGTGGTCACATACCAGTGCTATTTGAGTATTCCTGCGGAGATATACAAGATAAGGGTGTATCGTGAAGGTGAGTCATTTGAGCCACCTCATGCGGAATTGGATATCAGCAAAGTAATGGTTGTCGGAATCAATGTCCCTAAATATGTTGGCGATGACAACGAGGCGATTGTCAATAGCAAAGCATTGAAGTCGTTCGTTTTGGGAGAGTGGTTTTGTATGATCATCAACGATTATAATAATCAGCATCTGGACAATCAGGTAGAGTTGTTTGATAAAGAGGGATCTTATGGTTGGATTTTCTATACAGAAAAGTCGTTTTTTAAGACAAGAAAGTATTTGGATCCAGATTTGACGTTTGAATCTAACGGCTTGATTAACAACTGTATGATAGTTGCCAGAAGAGTTAAAAATGTAAAGTGAAAAAGAAGAGTAGATGACTATGAATATTGTTTATAAGTCTGTCAATTGGATGCAGGGGATGAGTGTTTCGTCATCTCATTTCATTGCGACCGAGAATTATTTGATGGAGCGTCTGATGAAAAACACAGAGGCACTTCAGAACAGGTTTGCATATGGAATGCTTCCTATGTCAACCTATGATGATAAAGAGGATCAAATGAATCTTTATGTGGAAGGCAGAGGCACTGGCACTCGTTTGGTGTTAGGCATGTATCACGGAATTACAAGAGGCGGATGCTTGGTTAATGTACTGCCTGTGCAACCTGTGGTCTGCGAATGTGGTTCGGAGATTGACACCACAGAGCAAGGATGGGATGTCGTTTTGTCTGTGTCTCCATTTGAAAGACGTCCGTGTGGCGAGCCAGACATGCAGGAGACACCTCCTCGTTATCCTTATGTGGATCCTGTATACAAACTGTCGATAATAGAGAGAGACAAGGATGTAGTCAATGAGTATGGACCGTTTGATGTAGTGGTAGGCCTGCTGAAAAAGAAAGATGGAGAGCTTGTCATAGACAACAGTTATATTGCTCCGTCATTGTCGATGTCGTCTACCTACAAATTGAGAAGAGGTTTCGAGTCGATCTCACAATCAATGACGACAATTAAAAATGCCTTGTCTATTATTTTCAACAAAGCATATGCTTCCGTCGCCAACAAATCGGAGTGTATGGAGAACACATTGAAGGTCTGCAGGGAACTTCAAAGGGCAATCTCACACATGGAATACAAATGGCGCAGTTATGGTTTGTCGCTCTCTCCCTACCAGGTGTCAGAGCTATTCGGAGATGTTGCAAATTCAATAATGGCAAGTTTCTTGTTTATGTCAAAGTCCGGCAAAGATGAGATGTTGAAGTATTTCCACGAGTGGAATGGTATCTCACCGTCTGCATTCGAGGAAATTTTGGATAACGTCGCTTCCAAAGAGTTTTGTCAGAACAGGATAGAGACGTCGATGTCGTCAATTGACGCCATGTTGAATGTCTTGGAAGGGTTGTTGGTAAGTTTGAGTAAGCTTGATTATGTCGGCCAGCGTAAAGAGAGCATGGTTATCTCTGTCACTTCTGCAAAAGACACAGGTGAGCAGGGCAAGAAGTCAAGCTGGCTATTGTAGGAGTAGGGCATGGGTTCGCTTAACGAAGAAATAGCAGGCAAGAATACATTGTGTACGGACTACCGTGCAGAGTTTGTCGCTGCTTGTCTGATCGAGAATGGCTTTGATCCGGATGAAATCAGAATCATTCGTGAAGGAATATCCAAGGGAGGTAAGAATATCGACAAGATTGTTTGGGAAAACTCGTTAGACAGATTCTCAAGGTATCTTTCCATATATACCAGGAAAAGAGATTTGTATGAGTCTTTGCCGGAAGGAATTTTCCATAAGCGAATGGATCTTAATGATAAGAGAGACAAGGATACTGTTGTCGAATATATCCGGCATGAACGACAGGTGGCGATGAGCGCGTCTTTCTTTTTCCGACCTTTTGAAATGTCGATAGACAGACTTCTGGTAGAGGCCAATCTGTACGAGATGAGATTGGAGAAGAGGGACAAACATGATGATTTTGTCGGTTTGTTTGAGCCTGTATGGCAAGAGTTGCAAGACATGCCGTTAGACAAATCCCTTTTTGCAGTCTCATTGTTGTCGCAGGCTTATCGTCTGACAAAACCAGAACAGATAGCGGAAATACTTTCTGTGTTTTTGGACTGTGACGTGGATATTGATGTGTCGTACAAGCAGTTGACATTGCCTACGGACCAGTGCGATTGGAAGTTGGGCGAAAGCAGGTTGGGCGTGTCGACGGTGATAGGAGGGGGTGTGACGGATTGTTTTCCGGTAATGAACGTGCGGATTGACTCGTTGCCACCGAAATATAAGGATCTGATGTTTGAAAATACCCCTGCGTATAATAACTTTATAGATATTTTGGATTTGTTTGTCCCTGCAGACACTGAGGTAAATATAAATATTAATGTGGCTAAAGAAGGAATCGTATTCTTGCTGACAGACGACGAGACAGCGCCACTTCTTGGCTATTCAACAATATTGTCATGAAAGCGTTAAATGAGAAAGAGACGGTAGTTTTGCATGCAAGGTTTGCTGGCTACATGGTTGTTTTGGTAGTCCTGACATTATTTTTCGTGTTTTCTTTTTTGAAAACATCTGAAGCGGAGATAACCGAAATCAAAATGAAAACAGGTGATTGCGAAAATATATACAGGATGCAGATTGAATTGTGTGATGATATTGACGACCTCTTTACACGATATCGGTCGTTCGATGTCACTGACAACGTTAATACCGAATTCCTCATGCGTTCAATTGTAGACAGAAAAATGGAAATATCGAAGAAAATTTCACAACTGCCTGCTAACGATGTGAAGGTACATTCATATATGATTTCAAAAATGGATGAGCTATTACGTGTCAGAGATTCGATTACTACTTTGAAGCAGGAAGAATCAAGAGTGAAAGAAGATCTGTTTATGTGTAATGGCGATTATAAGAAATTGAACAGGCAAAAAAGGAACAGCCAATTTCTAAAGTGAAAAATTTATTTATAAGTGTTGTGTTATGACAAAAAGCAATTCAACATCGACGTCGAATGAAAAAGTGACTGGATTGATATATGTCCTTTCCCTGTTTTTGATTACTGCGGGAATATGTGGATATATATTATTCATACACAATTCTGATTATTACCATTTTGCAAATGGCAAGAAAGATGCGTTGTCTAAGTTAGAGAGAGTAAAAGAGTTTCAGAACGCGCAATCAGATTATTTTGAAAAAATTACGACTATTGATGAAAATGTGAATAATATAAATCCGAATGTTAACGCGTCGTATCTGAAACAGAACCTTTACTATACTATTGGAGTTGTGAAGAAGATTAGTAGCGACAACAAGTATGATGCACGATTCCGAATATTTGAGCAGACAGCAAATTTCTATGAGATGAAGCTGTTTGACAGAGAACGCCTTTCTGCATCTCAGAAAAACATTGAAAAGTTTAAGCTTGAGTTGGATAATTGTCGAGCTGGAGTTGAAACGTTAAAAAACAATTGATTATGAATAAACTATTCACAAAGGGTCGTTTGATTGTCTATGGTACAATGCTGCTTTTGGTAGTCGTGTCTATAGCCATTAAATCATGCACTGCAGATATGCCAATTCGTGCTTCAATATCTCCTTTGAATGTGGAAGTTGGCACTCCGATACATTATGTGGACAGTACTTACAATACATCCCATATACTATGGGAGTTTGGAAACGGGGATATTTCAAATGACAAGTCAGGTTTTTATACATTTAATGAAATTGGTCGCTATCAGGTGAGATTGATTGTGAATCGGGCAAAAAGCCAATGTTTTATCGTTAATGTCAGAGAAAGGAGATCTGACAGAAACAATAAGATGGTAAAAATCAAAGCACCCTCGAAAGTGGTCCAGAATGAGCGTGTCGTCTTTATGGCAGATGGTGACTCAGACAACTGGAGATGGGAGTTTGGAGAGAGTGGACAAGTAGATTCACAGGAACAGAATCCTATATATGTATATTCAAAAGTTGGTGTCTACGAAGTGAAGCTGATGGCGGCTAATATGATGTATCCGATTGTTCATACAATAGAGGTGATGCCTGAGTTTGCTATAGATGAGAGCTCGGATGTTGATGTCCAGACATCTGATGAGTTCAGAATAAGATTACAGCAGATTATAGACGAACGGAATGTTTTCAATAAAAACTATAACTATTTGTTGAAACGCTATTTGAACAAGAACTCAAATGTTTCGGTTTTGATAAACGGTACGAACGAAAATGACTTTTATTCATATTGCAATGGATTGAAAATTCTAGGCAAACAGCAATCCACTGTTATTATGGATGTGAATATAGAGCGAGATAAAAATGGAAAGATAAAGAGATTGTTGGTGAATCAGGTTTCCAGCAATTGATATCTTCAATAAATAATTAATAAGAAATAAAATAGGTCGTGGTGTTGTTTAAGTATTTTTTACATTTAATAGCATGTGGCGGTTTAGTCCTCTGTACGGCATGTAAACCTGTTAATTCGTCGACAAAGATAATGAAGACGCCTGACGAGTATACAAGAAACTATTGTTGTGGAGAGGTTTCAGTTCCAAAGTCGGCTGAGAGGAACACTCCTTGGATTGTTTATTCCGACAGAAATATGAACCCTACATTCCATATTCCAGGAGGAAAGGTCAAATTAAAAGAGGTTTCATATTTTGATCCGCTGGCAGTGATTGACGAGGAAGGCGATTATGTAGAGGTTGTAAAGTATGAAAAAGGAGTTTTTGAGGGCAGACGTGTGAAGGATCCAAATAAGGCGGAGTATTTGGGTTGGATGCCAAAGTCGAACTTGGTTATGTCGTCTAACGCAATGACTGACGTTGCCACTGGGTTGGTGATGAAGATGATAACTATGGTCAACGATACAACACCGTTGACACATACAGAAAAATTCTTTACAGATGGCGAAGTGACTTTGTATAGCGAGCCAGAATTGCTTAATCCGATTGGCACAATTCCGTTCCAAAAACCCGTTTTCTTATCAAAACGAAGTGTTGATAAAGACAAATGTCTGGTGATCGGAGTTGAAAATCTTACTCCGTTAACTGCATCAGAAGTCACATCTGGTTGGATATCTTCGTCGATGTTGAGACCATTGGGAGAAATGTTATATGGAGACTTTTCTGAGGTTCCAATCAAGAAATTTACATTCACAAGCCCATATTCAGGGACAATGTTCTACATTCCAAAAGCATCAGAGATCAGATATCTAAGATCAAATAGAATTCCAAATTTTGTCGGCGTGGATCCTATCTATGGAATAAACGAACTGTCTGACAATTCCGTCGTGTTGAAGACAGCGACCCCGGTTCCAATTATTAATGATGACCTTAATCTGGTTTATAGTCTTGCTGGCACTCCTATTTCCAAAGGCTTTTATGAGGACCTGTCTGACAAACTAAAACATATCAATATCATGATAGTTTTTTCCGGTCAGAGGGAAGTGGATGCAAAATTTAATCAATATGTCAATTTCCTCCAGCAGTTGGATGGAATAATTAGAAAATATAATTCAGGTTTCAAGTTTAGATTGGGATATTTTGTTGGTTTTGACGCTGATAACAAAGCTTCAAGATGTATGCCGACTAAAAATATCAGACAAGCTCTTTCTGACTTGGAAAAATATAAATTTGCTGATGGTATCAATCGAAAAGTGAAGTACACTAACGATGCTTGGTCTGCATTGCGTGGGGCAGTTGGAATGTTGTCGCCATATAGAGAAGAACAGAATATCGTAATTATAATAGGTGAAAATGGAAATCAGAAAGAGCAGATAGACAATGCTTTGGTTAACAGTTTGGTAAAAAACAATTGCAGAATTATCGGTTGTCAGCTGTTTTCCAACAATGGCAACACCTTCAATAATTTTGTGTTGCAGGTGGAGGATATGATTTCCCGTTCTTCAGAACTGATCGCTAAAGAGAAAAAGAAGCAATTGGTTCATTCAGAACAATTGTGCTCTAACAATAGATATAAGGAGTATTCTGAAAATGTATATGGATTGGATTATCCGAAAAACAGTATGTCACAGGGCTGGGTGATATTCCCGAAAAAAAATGAGGCACTTTCCCCTGATTTACTGTTGTCTGTTACTGATTCCACAATCAGTATGATAGAGCATGAAACAAAAAGTGTGCTGAACCATATCAGTGAATCATTCAAAAATTCAAGTGTGTGGCGTGCGTCTATTAATCCAGATTGGCTGAAACTTGGTGGATATCCGACTTCTTTCCAGAAACTGTCTGCTCTTTTCCAACCTTTGTTCCCTAAGAATCCCATTTCAAATTATCCAACAGATTTGAAAGTAGACTCAAAGGATTTGAAAAACGGTAAATATATGCTTTTTGTGACAGATTCAGAATTGGACAGAGTTCGCCAGTTTTTACGTGATTTGTTGTCTGTTAGAGTTGACACTAAAAGTACTAAGTCTTCCAGTAAAAAGGAAAAATTACGTTCTTGTCCTGATATGATAAGTAGAAATCATGTGGACGTTCCTATAGGTCAGCGCAAATATAAGAAAACGAAAAAAGCCAGAAAGTCAATGTATAAGACTTATCTGCGTTGGGCTAAATACGAAAGGGTTTATCCTCAGAAAAAGTCTAAGCTGAAGAAAATGACTTTGTCAAAGAATCAGCAGGAGGTGATTTCAATGTTCTCATTTGATCCTATAATGAGTTCGAAGAAACTTTCTGACTTGAAGCGTCGCAAAGCTATTCCTGATGAACAGCTGGACAGATTGCAGGAATATTTGTTCGCAAAGCAAAAAGCATTGGAAGATGCGATAAATAATGACAATAAGTATGAGTTTAATGGGCAAACCTATTACACTATCGACTCTTCTTTTTTGCCTTAATCTGCCATTACTTATGTAAAAATTGAAACTTATGGATTTTCTGAATTTAAATAGTGAATTGCAAACTGCAGTTCGTATTGCCAAATCGTTTGCACGTGAATATGGCAATGCAAAATATTCTCCGGCTCATTTGTTGAAGGCGATGCTTCACAAGGAAGTTGGACTGTCTGATTTCGTCTTGTCGATTGGCAAAGATGTCTCTTACCTTGAGGAGTGGGCAGAAATCAGAATGGAGGAGTGTGAAAAGTTGGGTGGAGTCGCTGAGATTGAGCCAGACTCAAAAGTTTACAAGGTTTTTGAGGAAGCCGACAATGTTCGCTTGAAATTGGGACTCCTTGAAATCAATCCTATTTGTGCATTGTGCGCACTGTCTCGTCCGGAGGTAGGTTTTTCTGCCGATCAGCTGAAGTCGTTTCCTATAAGGGAGAAGGATATCTGGGATTGCTTCATCGGAGACGGTGGAAATAAAAAGACCAATGTTAATATTCCAGTGTCTTCTTTCGACGGTGCTTCTGATTCTCCAGCGTCTAAAGCTAATCTGGAAAAATATTGCGTCTGCAAAACAGATGAGGCAAGAGACGGCAAACTTCATTCTATAGTTAGCCGTGACAATGAGATTCGCCAGATGATGGAGATCCTTGGTCGACGTAGCAAGCCAAATGTTATGGTGACAGGTGATTCCGGAGTCGGTAAGACGGCATTGGTGGAAGGCCTCGCATATAATATCGTAAATGGCAATGTCCCTACATTCTTGGAAAACACAGAGATATGGGAGTTGGATTGTGGTGCTTTGATTGCCGGAGCCACATATAAAGGTGAGATTGAGGACCGTTTGAAGAAGTTGATCAGTGAGCTTCGCCAGATTGAGAAGGTCATTCTTTTCATAGATGAAATCCATATCCTGCTCGACGCTAAACAGGGTAACAGCGGTGCAGTGAATATCCTTAAACCAGAGTTGTCGAAGGGAGATCTGACAGTGATCGGTGCGACGACACAGGATGAATATAGAAAAGTGGTGGAGCCGGATTCCGCTCTCAACCGTCGTTTTGAACTTCTTACGCTTGCAGAGCCAAATATGGAAGACGCAGTCACAATGGTAGGCTTTGTGAAGGAAAATTATGAGACATATCATAACTTGAAAGTCAGCGATGAGGCTCTTTCAAACTGTGTCCGTATGGCAAAACGATATGTCAAGGACCGACGTTTGCCTGATTCGGCAATCGATTTGCTCGACCGTACGATGGCCGCTGTGAAGATGGTGAATGAGACAACCGCTGGAGAGCAGGCATGGCTGATACGTGAATTGGATAATATAGAGCAACGTCGCTCCGAATTATCTGATGACGATTATCTGAATAAATTGAAGAACATCGAGCTTAGCATAGTGAGCAGATTAAGTCCGATTGTCCAGGCAAGGGTGGAGTATGAGATCGACAAAGAGATTGAAATTCCGGAGCTTACTGAAAAATTGCGTAAGCTTGCAGAAGGTTTGTCAGAGATGTCGAAAGAAAAAATTGAGACTGTAGTCCCTGAACATATAGCAGCGGTTGTGGCTTCCAAAACTGGTATTCCGATCGGTAAAATCCAGGCAGGAGAGAAAGAGCGTCTGCTTAATATGGAGACAATCTTGCGTCAGCGAGTTGTCGGACAAGACAGAGCTTTGAAGTCGTTGACTGATGCGATTTTGGAGTCGCGCAGTGGAATGAACAAGGCTGGTCAGCCAATAGGATCATTCTTCTTCCTTGGACCTACAGGAACAGGAAAGACAGAGTTGACGAAGGCGTTGGCGGAAGCATTGTTCAACGACGAGAAAGCAATGATCCGATTTGACATGTCAGAGTTTAAGGAAGAGCATTCCGTCGCCCTTCTTTATGGAGCGCCTCCGGGATATGTAGGATATGAAGAGGGTGGAATGTTGGTCAACAAGATACGCCAACAACCATATTCTGTCGTTTTGTTCGACGAGATTGAAAAAGCACATCCGTCGGTTTTCGACTTGTTCCTGCAGATTTTGGATGAAGGAAAGTTGCACGACAGATTGGGAAAAGAGGGAGATTTCTCAAATGCGATCATCATCTTTACATCTAATGTAGGAAGTGAGTGGATTTCAAACGAGTTGAATGAGGGACGTGTACCTACCACATTGCAGATGATGGAAGTGATGGGTAAACATTTCCGTCCTGAATTCCTTGCACGTCTTTCGGAGATTGTGCCGTTCTCACCAATTGGAGAGTCGATATTGATGCAGATATTCGAGATCCAGTTCCAGGGATTCCGCAAACTGTTGACAGCTCAGAACATGGATATCGAGTTGACAGATGCGGCGAAGAAAGAGTTGGCATTCAAGGGCTTCACGCCGAAGTATGGAGCACGACAGGTGTCAGGCGTAGTCAGAAACTATCTGCGTCGCCCGATCTCACGCATGATACTTTCTGGAGAGTTGAAGAGTGGCGACAAATTGTGTGGAGATCTTGATAATGAGAACAATATAAAATGGAATGTAGTGCGTGATTGAGACTGATATCAATGCCTTCAAGTTAAATTCATGCCAATTTCGGCACGAATTTGTTTGGAACGCGTACAAATCTGTTTTTGATTAATAGCATTTGTTTTAATTCATTCTTTTTTTTGTGTTAAAATGCATTAAGATGATGAAAATTAGTATTCAATTGTTTGGATAACAAATAAACGGTAATTATCTTTGCAATAAAACGATTACGGTAATTGCGAAAAAACGATCTACTTGCTAGGTTTAGTTTTTTTACGGATGTGTCGTATGTTTAGTTATTAATTTATAATATTTTAAAGTTATGGCTTTTAGATCCACTTTAAATCTAGGCGGTAAAGAGTACGATGTGCTCGACTGCAATTATTCCCTTAAGCGCGATGTTGACTCTAAGGGTCGTCCATCTTCTAACATTTACGGAGGAAGAATCTCAGTAAGAGTAGAGTCTACAGAGGACACTACTATTTTGGAGACAATGGTAAACCAGTTCAAACCATTCAATGGTAGCATTGTTTTTAAGAAAGGAGACGAGGAAGGTAAGATGAAAGAGCTTACTTTCGAGAACGCTTACATCATTGAGTTTGCCGAAGGTATTGACATCGTAGGAACAGCTCCTATGTCAATCAGTATCACTATTTCTGCTCAGATCATCAAGATCGGTGGCGCAGAATACGAGGAGAATTGGCCAAAGGCTTAATCAAGAGAATGAGGGAAAGGCTTTTTAGCCTTTCTCGTTTTTATTTTTTGCTCTGTCATAGTTTATGATTGATGACAGAATGAGTGTATAATGTAAACGGAGCGTTTTGATGAGTATTTGCTATTGTCCTTTATTTGATTTTTAAGCACGGACTATTTTAATAGCTTTTATTTTTTTGATGGAGTAATTTTACAAAATGTCAGTCATATTTTAGTACAGAGCCATTCATTAGATTTGGAACTATATTAAACTTGAGATGGGTATATTAAATTATGAAATTGGTGGTAATGAAAGACCTGTAGAAGCTTCAGAAGCTATCGGTAACATACCACAGAATCGTACTTTGTTTGTAGGCAAACTTACAGCTGAGGATCCTATTGCTCCTGAGACGGTAGAGGGCTTAAAGACAATTGACGATGTATATGCGAAATTCCAGCCTAATGTGGATGTAGAGTTTGAGACGGTTGAAGGTGAGACTGTCACAGAGAATTTCACGTTCTCAAACACTGGCGATTTCCAAGTGAAGCAGATGACAGAACATAGCGATTTCTTGAAAGGATTGTCTTTGGAACAAGAATTTTACGAGAAATTGGTCAAGCAGCTTCGCACAAACAAAGTGCTTCAGAAGGCTTTGGAAAACGAAGAATCTCGTCAAGGTATGATTGAAGCTCTTACAAAACTAAGAGAAGAGCTAAAAGAATCAGGAATCTAATTATATCTAAAATTATTTATATGGCTGATATTCAAGCACAAGGGGTTCAAACGAAAGCAGCTGAGCTCAAAGAGAAAGCAGGTGCTGGAAAATCTTTGGAGGCATCGTTGGGAGCGTTGGCTCGTTATGGAGGATTTGCATTCTTAGAAAACATAATCGATGGCATCCAAAATATGAATCCAGAGCGTAAGGCTCGTAAGAAAATGTTCCTCGTAGAAGAACAAAAAAAGGGTGAAAGAAAGGATTTGGCAGGAAAGATAGATCTTTGGATTGATATGCTTTCAAATACAAAGAATATCTCAGACATGCTGGAACAGTGCGAAACAAAGATCTCTACAGTTGGAAGTCTTTTGGCGAAAAACCAATTGGCGGCAGTGGAGGCTGTGAAGGAATTGGAGCAGTCGTACCGAGCAATTCAACTGTTTTATAAGAATACAGAGGAGACTAAGCTTAGCAACGTCTCTGTAATGAATGCTTCTTTGGAGCAATTGAAGGATCTTGACAACAGCCGTTTTATTGACCATGTAGAAGAGGAGTTGAAAAAGAATTACGACCGACTTGATCTTCGCAACAACTATGGCTTGCTTGTCGTTCCTGGTTATCTTGGCTCAAATATGGTGCTCGACAAATGGTCGAAGATCGCCAATTCAAATAAGGTGATGTTGTTCACCGACTTTGCCGACTTGGATCAGCCTGATGACGTGGTTGAACTATTCACTAGCGCCGACCATGCAGGTGGTGAAACTTACAAGAGCAACACTGTCATGTGCTGCAACTGGTTGGTGGGACGTAACGCTTATAAGGAGTTGGGTGAGGAGGATGATTTGCATGTCTCTCCAGCCGCCGCTCTTGCCGGTAAGGTCTACACTACACTTATGTCTCAGGTTACAGCAGGTAAGAAATATGGTGGATTGAACGAGGTCGAGTCTGTCGCATTCCCATTGCGTAAGAGTGAGATATCTCAGCTTGAGTCGATGGGATTGGTGCCTATGGTCAACGAATATGGCAAGGTGATGGCATTCTCAGCCAAGACTTTGTTCAATGGCGACAACTTGGGTCTGCAGACATATTCGGTTGTCCGTGTGTTCGACTATGTGACAAAGGTGTTGTTCGACTTCTTGAACCGTCGCTCATTCGAAAACTGGAGCGGAAAGACGGAGAGAGACCTTCGCTCACAGATCGTTAAATTCTTGGATAGCATCCAGGGTCCGGACAAGTTGATCGAAAGATCAAAGGTAATCCGTTTGGAGCAGGATCCTAACCAGAAGGACAGAATATATTTGGATATCCATATCACTCCGTATTTCCCAGCTAAGAGCTTCGTAATCAAACTTGATGGAACTAAGGGCGACGATGAGGCTAACTGGAACAGTGAATATTCACAGGGATAAGTGAATGTCCACCGGATTGATAATGTTATTGATAATTAATTTATAAGAAGAATGTCACAGAATTTGAATCCAGTACAACCAAAAGTGTTGATCGAAGGAGAGGAAATTTCTTTCGAGTCGTTAGTCCTTGAACAGAACATGAATTCGTGCCACAGGTTTGAGGTGGTTTGTGAGTATATGTCTCAGAATGAGATGTGGCAGCAGACACCGCAGAAACTGTTGAAGCGTATCGGTTCAAAGGCTCTAATCACGTTTGAGCATAAGGATTCAGGTACACCTTATGAATTTTCAGGGTGGGTGACAGATGTTCGTATCGATGCATGGGAAAGTGAGCCCGATTATGAGTTTCTTAACCACAGAAGCAATCGGGTTCACATCATCGGTGAAGGCGGAATCGTGAAGCTTAACGGATCGCGAGGAATGGATTCCTTTGTGGACTGCCAGCTTAAATCGATCGTGTCTCAGTCGACGCAGAAGTTCGGAGTCACAGTAGAGTGTGAGCCTAATTTCAACGGAGTCATCCCATACGTGATGCGATATCAGGAGAGTGTGTTCGAATTCCTCAACAGATTGTCGAGCACATATAACGAGATGTTTTTCTACGACGGAAAAACCGTCATTTTCGGTCAGCCGAAAAAATCACCTGAAGTGGCATTGACATTTGACCATGACGTGTTCAGCCTCTGTACACGTGCTTCAGCCTTGCCAAGCAACGTCGCAGCATACGAGTATATTCATGAAACGGACAAGCAAGTATGCGTGGAAGGAACTAAAGATTCTGGCGCGGGACTTCTTTCTGATGTGAAAGGATGCGCTGGACGATTGTATGATGACATAGAACTGGTGGCAAGCTCGTCACCTGTCACATCAGACTCCGATCTCAAGACATTGTTGGATACGAAGGACAAAACGATCAGTGGCTCGATGCTCAGTGTAGAGGGTCAGACACGCACATGTCAGGTGGTGTTGGGAGGAATCGTAGAGATAATATTTCCTAGTAAGATGGGAGTCCCTTCATTGGGCAGATACCGTGTTGTGGAGGTGGTTCATAAAGTGGACAAGTCCGGCAACTACAGCAACCATTTTGTAGGAACACCAGAAAAAAGAGAATTTATCACTCAGCGATATTTGGGTAGCGTCAAGGCATATCCGGAGATGGCTGTTGTGAGCAGCAATAGCGATCCCAAAGGATTGGGAAGAGTGCAGGTGCAGTTCGACTGGCAGAAAAGAGCCGGCAAGAACACAAATTGGATCCGTGTGCAGACTCCCGACGCTGGAGGTAGCGGCATGACAAACAGAGGACTGGTATTCATTCCCGAAGAAGGCGACCAGGTGATGGTCGGCTTTGAGTACGGAGATCCTAACCGTCCGTATGTGATGGGAAGTTTGTTCAGTGGAAGTACTGGAAAAGGAGGAGGAGAAGGTAACAACAAGAGAACAATCCTAACCAAGAGTGGACATCAGATAGTGTTTGATGATGACAAAGGAGGCAGTTGGGGAATCACTATCGCCGACAGCAATGGCAATACCATCAATTTGAGCTCATCCCAGAAGACGATTGTAATCTCGTCTCAGGAGAATATTGTGTTGCAATCCAAGAACATCACACTCGAGGCCGAAGAGAAGATTTCCCAAAAGTCAGGAAAAGATTTTGACGTCGCAGTTGGCAATGATTATAAATTGGAAGTAGAGAAGAATAGTTCGAGTCTTGTTAAAGGAGATTCTGTTGAGAGTATAGAAGGAGACTATTCAAATAATACACAGGGAAAAATAGACATTTCTGTTGGTGATGACTACAAATGTGATATATCAGGCAAAATGAAATTAAGTGTAAATTCAGATGCAAGTTTTGAGTTTAGTGGAAAATTAGATAGTGAATCTTCTGGCGACAGCACATTGAATTCTAAAGGAAAAATGTATGTCAAAGGAAGTGGAGATGTTTATATCGGTAAATAATTGATACTATGTGTAATATCGTTGGTAGTGGTACTAATAATATAAAGGATTCTTCACAAGAGGAGAAAAAGAACACTTTGGAGTTATCTTTTGGTGTTTTCTTTGATGGTACTCTGAATAGTATTGCTAATATAGATGAAAGAAAGAATTTTCAGAATTTCTTAAAAAATATAGACATTTTAACCTTGCTTGCTAATATAAATGTTTTGGTGGAAAGGAAACAGAAGGTTTTAGATGGAAATAGCTCTTATGATAGTTATCGCAATGAGTATACGAATGTGGCAAGGTTTTATAAATGTTTCAAGAATAATCCAGGTAAAATTATCCCTGTTTATGTTGAAGGCATAGGAGCCAAACCAAGAGAGATTGGCCAGAAAATAGATTTTACTAAAGCACCACAAAAAGATAAAAGCTCATATGACAATTATGAGTCTTTAAATAAATTTATAGAAGACAATAATGGTTTTGTAACATGCAGTGATGACACTATAGGTTCTGCTTTAGGTGTTGGTATGTTTGGAGTGAAGAAAAAGGTGGAGGCCGCGTGTGAAAAAATTTATAATTCAATTAAGAACCAAAATTTGAAGAAATACGATGAATTAAAATTGAATTTGTATGTATTTGGTTTCAGTAGAGGTTCTGCAGCGGCGAGGTGCTTTTCTTCTTGTTTACAACGTAGATTAGGAAAAACGAAAGTAGAATCTTCATTCAATACTAATACTATCGGTATATTGAATGTGACGAGTATTAAAAATAAATTAGCAAAGGAAAACAAATATCGGACAAGTTTGAAGCAAGATTGGTTGGATTTTTATTTAAAAAATCCATTCGTGTGCAAAAAAGTAGATACATGGGTTCCTCAAATTAAAGTTAAGTTTTTGGGATTGTATGACACAGTCTCTTCATATGGAGCATATTTTAATGATGATGTTGATGAATTGTCTCTGAGAATTGATTCTAAAAATGTGGAGAATGTCTATCAGATTTGTGCAGGGGATGAGTATAGAAAGAATTTTGCCCTTACTAATATTTTATCAGCAGGCGGAAAAGAAAAATATATGATCATACCGGGTGCTCATAGTGATGTAGGAGGAGGATATGCACATAATATAAAGGAAGGGCTCAAAACTTTTATTGGATTTTCAAATAGCCTTGTCGGAATTTCAAGCGGTCATAAAGGGAAAAAAATGTTGATCGACGAGGGCTGGTTCAATTCTGGTGAGTCGGACCGAACTATTAGTAATCTGTACAGCATTATTCCTTTCCTTTTAATGAAAGATAAAATTGTAGGACGGGATGAGGTCTTTAACAACAAAAAATTAAAAAAATATTTATTGCCTTCTTCAGATGGATTAGAAATAGATGGAATTGAACATGAATATAGCAAAGATCTATACGATTTCTATAATAAACTGAAAGCTGGAAAATATGATGCTTATTATAGAATTGAAGGAAGCACAATTAAAAATCTATCAAAGGAAGAACATGACTTGTCAGATAATCTATCTCAAATGAATAGAGATATACGGTATTTGAAATCTGAGAATGTGTCTTATGAGATCATTAAAATTTTGGAGAAGAGCAGCGAAAAGACCAAAAATAAACTTAGAGAAGTAAAACAAAAGAAGATGAATTATGATGAGGCTTTATTGCGGAAAATCAGACATGATTTTTTACATTTATCAGCTAAAAGTAAGGAATTTACAGATTTGTTTGTCAATGGTTCTGATAACAACAACAATAGAACTGTGATTAATGGATGAAATAATTTATTTATGATAAAAAAAATATGTCAGTTATGGTTGTTGCTTTTTCCTTTGCTTGCTTCATGTGCAGGTAAGATGGATATACAAGAAACTAAAGAAAGTAATCAGATGGAGAATGAGAGATTTTATTATGAGGTAAGTTGCTCAGGACCGAAGTTGGGCCCTGGTGATTATGTGTCGGTTGAGTTTATTGGAGAGTCTGGTACATTCAAATGCTTTGGTAATGAAAGCATAGGTATAGGTATGGGAAAAGGATATGATGGAGTTGCAAGAGAACGTTCAAGAAAATACCTGCTTCCGAAGGCAATAGAGGCAACATGGGTTTCTTGGACAGACAGAAAGGTATATACGGTGGCATCATTAATACCATACGACACAATATTGTCTTTATTCAGAAACGGAGGAGATCCATGTGTTCCAGCATCAGAAAATGTTCCAATAGATAAAACAAGCCATGTGATAGAATGTTTGGATCTTTGTTTCTTACCGGGTGGAAAAGTTATTCTATATGTAAAGGCTGCTGCTAAAACAATTCTTCTTGATTGGTCGGCAACTGGAAATGAAGTTACTGATGATAACATTTTACGTCATCTATATAGACAATATGGATTGAAAAACATGGACAACTATTATGATATGTTTTATTCAGATGAGGATTCTGATTATGCATCGTGGCGTTTTTATATGAGTAAACATGGTTCTGTCGCACCTTTGCTGGAAAGATATCTTCAGCGGTTCAACTACAAATTGAATTTTGAATTTGAGAATAAAGAGACTTCTATTTGTGGTATCGAATCAGAATTTACAAATGGAGAACTTCATTGGGAAACTCCTAAATATAACGATGTGTTCAAGTCTCCATCACGTCTTAAAGAATCCAGAATTGAGTGGAATACAAAAGACTCTCATTACACATGCTTCATGTATTTCAATGAGGCGGAGGTTCTTAAAGTGTTTGATGAGGCATACGGAGAAGACAGGACACAAAAGGGAGAGTTGAAAATAAAAGTTTGCAAATACAACAACCTCTTTGACATATCCTTGAATGTGGGCGACAAGTCAATCAAACTGGAGAAAACCGCGATCCGAGTATTTCAGGATCCGATAGAAGATCCAGATGGAAAAGGCACTTTGATTTACAAAAACTATGAAGGAAATCACACGAATTTCTTTGCTGATGATGAAAAATATGTCGTGGAGTAATCTTTATGAATCTTCATTGTCTTCCATTTGATCAAATTTGATATGGTAATGATAAAAAAACTGTTTCATTTGTTTTTGTTAAGTTTTTCTTTAGCGGCATCAGGCACAAGCAAGAAGGAGATACAAAAAACAAAAGATAGTGATCAGATGGAGAATGAAAGGTTTTATTATGAAGTGAGTTGTTCCGCACCCAGATTAGCCCCTGGAGAATATGTGTCTGTTGATTTTATAGGAGAATCAGGAACATTAAGGCCATTTGGCAATAATAGTGTAGGCGGAGAAATGGGAGGAGGTATGGATGGTGTGGCAAGAGATTGGTCAGCCAGATACCGTCTTCCGAAAGCAATAGAGGCTACATGGGTGTCGTATACAGACAGAAAGGTATACACAGCAGCCTCATGGTTGCCCTACGACACAATATTGTCATTGTTTAGGAATGGAGGAGAACCTTGTATGCCGTCTCCAAGCGGTGTAGTAAATGGAGATGAGAGAAACCGTGTGATAAAAGCATTTGATCTTTGTTTTCTGCCAGGCGGGAAAGTGATTCTGTATGTGAAAGCAGGGGTAAAAAGAATTTTGCTGGATTGGTCGGTGATGGGTATAGAAGTTACTGATGATGAAGTTTTACGCCATATATATAGAAAAAAAGGATTGAAAAACATAGATGAATATTTTGATGTTTATTATTCAGACAGATATTCAGATTATGAACGTTGGCGATCTTATATACGGGAACATGGTACGCTTGCACCATTGTTGGAACGATATATGCAGCGGTTTAATTACACATTAAATTTTGAGTTTGATAACAAAGAGACCTCAATTTATAGTGTAGAATCCAAATTTACCAATGGAGAAAGGTATAGCAGAACATCAAAGTACAATGAGGCGTTTAAGATGCCATCCCGTTTAAAGGAATTCTGGGCTATGTGGGATTACAATGATTCCCGTTACTCATGTTATATGTATTTCAATGAGGCGGAGGTACTTAAAGTGTTTGATGAGGCTTATGGAGAAGACAGAACTCAAAAGGGAGAGTTGAAAATCAAGGTTTGCAAATACAACAACCTCTTTGACATATCATTGAATGTGGGCGACAAGTCCATCAAACTGGAGAAAACGGCGATACGAGTATTTCGACGTCCGATTGAAAATCCTACAAAAGCAGGAGAATTGATCTATAAGAACTACGAAGGAAATCACACGAATTTCTTCGCTGATGATGAAAAGTATGTTGGGGAGTGATCTTTAATCTATTTCGTTATGAGTAAAATAGATGGAACTTTGATTAAATATGAATTTACATCTTTGGTTACATTTGCGAATGGAAAGCGTAGCCAAATGAAAAAAAATGAGTCATTGAGTATAAATAAAAAAGGGAACTATTATATTTGTACGTTTGAAGGATCTTGTGAAGAAACTCTTCAAAATGAACCTATATCTGGTATTAATGAAGTAGTTTTGTTGTTTGGCAAGGCTCTTTATCCGTTATCTATTAAAGTCACTATGGATGGAAATCTAGAGGAAATTGTGGATTTCCCGATGGTGAAAGAACGTTGGATGAAAAAACGTGATGAGTTGGTAGCTAAATACGACAATAATTACTACATAAACAAAGAGGCGGGAAGTTATGCGTTAGGTTTAAAGTCCGAGGAAACGTTGCTTTCTATACTAAAGGAGAATATGTTTTATAAACTGCTCTTTTGGCAAGTTGATAAAGAAGATCAAACGCTTGAGATTCGAGATTTCCCGTCGTATGCAAGATCTGCTTTTTTTTCATTTCGACGTCCAAAAAAGGAGAATGGTTCGTGGGTGTTTGATACATTTGATGTCCGTGATGAGGGAAGTGGTCATATTTTGAGCGGAAGATCCACATTGAGTTGCATTTATGATGATAATGGATGGCCTGAGTCTGTCAAACTTAAATCAATGGTGGAGGAAGAAAATATAGGCTATTTCACGAAAGAAGTAGCCATAAAAAAGATCAAAGAATGAAGGATGAGTTTATTGTGAAAGGAGCGATGGCGACATGCCAGTTTGGTGTGGCACCAGCCATGTTGAGTAATATTATGGACAACATGAATGTGTATTTCAATGGAAAGTTGGCTGCGACGTCTATGTCGTTAGGCCCAGTTTTCCAGGCTCCAGCATTCGGCACATGCAATATGGTGCCCAATATGCCCAAACCCTGTGCGGCGGTTATCACCAAGTGGGATAATGTGTTTATGGGAGGAATGAAGATAAACAGAATCTCTAGTCCTTTGACCAAAGATAGCAAGGGTACATGCGCGTTGGGATGTCCGATGTGTATCTCATTCACCACTACAGGTCAACTTCCAATACCTGCCGTGCCACTTCCAGAGATTGTAAAGGTGGAACACCAGTCGGATATGAATCCTTTGGCGGGGAATGACGAAAATAGAGAGAGAGTTCAAGCAAAAGATGCCACTGGTTTGACTCCAGAAGAAAAAGAAATACTGAAGAAAGATCCTCCGGGATGGTCAGACGAGATTGTTGATCAACTAATTTCAATGGATGAGGCTAATATTTATTTAAATGCTGATCTTAAAGAGGTTGAAGTTAATGGTAAAGCTTGTCTGATAAGAAAGGATATAGATTTAGATTGTGTGGTAGATGATAGAGGACGAACGAATCGACAACGTATGGCTAAAGGATTAGCTCCTCTAGATGCAAATGGTGATAGCGTGGAATTACATCATATTGGTCAAAAAAGTGATGCAGGATTGGCAGAACTGACAAATGATGAACATCATAAAGGAGGAAATGATACAGTTTTGCATGACAAAAAGAAAAAATCGGAAATAGACAGAAAGGAATTTGATACGGAGCGAAGCGACCATTGGAAATCACGTTATAAAAAAGATGGTGAAACGCTCTAATATAATTTTTATATTCAGGTGATCAGAAACGTTTGTTTGAATGACTTGAATTTTTGATAAACAGTTTATAAGTTTGTATCAATTATGTAATGAGATTAATTTATTTGTTTATTCTATTATCGTTGTACTAATTGTTGAATGAGTTTTATAAAAATGGAACAGAATATAATTGAAGTGATTAATTCACTAGCAGACGAATCGGAAGATTTCTTTTCAAAAGGTGGAGTTGAATCATCAAAAATTGCTAAAGCAGAGGAATCTTTAGGAGTCAATTTTTCAAAAGACTTTTGGGAATATACACATAATTTTGGATATATAGAAGTTGATGGAATGGAATTATGTGGTGTTGTGGATTCTAGGCATGTATCTACGGTTATTCGAACCCAGAATATGCGTGAACTATTTTCAGATTTCCCGATGGATTGTTATGTGATAGAATCGGTTGGAATAGACAACGCTGTGATGGTCCAGAAGTCAGATGGAAAGATTTATCAGTTTTTGCATGGACATGATTTGATGCTTGCAGCAGATTCATTAAGCGAATATCTGCTCAATGGAGGTGATTTCCGAAAAGAAAGAGTTGACTATTGGAAGGCAAGAGCTAATGATTGATAAAAATCATTGATTAGATGACACCCCAGATTTTTAGTGGAGCGTCATTTTAGTTAATCTAAAAGAGAATCCCTATGGGGCACACGTGTTCCCGTAGGGGCTTCTTTTGATAAGGAATGAATTGATTTGAATAAACACTTAAATTCATGATATGAATCATAACATCATAGATGTGATAAATTCGTTGGGGGAATCAGACAAACTGTATTCAGTTGGAGAAACTGATTTTTCAGAAATTGTTCAAGCAGCTGAAACTTTGTACGTTGAATTTGCTAAGGATTTTGTAGAATATGTCCAGAGGTTTGGGTCGATATCTGTTGGTAGTATTGAATTATGTGGAATAGATGAAGATCCAGAATGTTCAACAGTCGATCGAACTTTAGAGATGCGTGATCTATTTTCAGATTTTCCGATGGATTGTTATGTGATAGAATCGGTTGGAATAGACAACGCTGTGATGGTCCAGAAGTCAGACGGAAAGATTTATCAGTTTTTGCATGGACATGATTTGATGTTTGCTGCAGATTCATTAAGCGAATATCTGCTCAATGGAGGTGATTTTCGTAAGGAGCGTGTAGAATACTGGAAGGCAAGATCTAATGATTGACAAGACGACAATCCAGATGTTTTTAGTGGTGTGTCATTTTTAATAGACGAAAAAGAGATCCCCTATGGAAAAGTCGAAAGTTTCCATAGGGATTTCTTTTGATAATCTCGTTCACCACCACAGGACAACTTCCAATACCATCCGTGCCACTTCCAGAGATTGTAAAGGTGGAACACCAGTCGGATATGAATCCTTTGGCGGGGAATGACGTTTCATTAAAAGAACATGCTCTTCCGATAAACAATAATAATTCTTTGCAAGAAGCAGGATATGATGAACATAAATTACGTGAAGAATATACAGAAAGGGCAAAGGCAATTAAAGATGAAGGTCTGCAAAGGATAAAAGATGGTGAAGATGAAGAAAAGGTAGCTAGGTGGGCTAATGATGAAAGAAATAAATTAAAAGTTGAATATTTAATGAAGACTCCTGAAGATTTACGAAATCTTATATTTAAATATAATAGAAAGAGAGGCAAAACGACCAAATGGGGAACGTTAAAATATGAGGAATTAAAAGCAAAAGGGAAGACAGATCTACAAATTATTGAATCTGCCGCACGTCCTCAACCTTCAGCAAAAGATGTGGCTGAAAATATTTATAAGGAATTAGGAGAAGAATCTTTAATAGTGTTAAATAAATATAAAATGCTTTCATAATGATATTGGTGGATTATAATTCAAGTTGTCAATTTATTAATAAAATTGGTGATTCTTGTAATTGCATAAATGATGTATGCGATTGGAAAAATGTGTGTGGTTGTTATACGTTTGATTTGGAAGGAAGGTATTTGTTTTTGTATTCAGAGAGTGGAAAAATTATTCTTGAATACAAAGGAAAAAAATATCCTATAACAATGTGTGTCAGTTCATTTCATTCTAAAGAATCTATTGAGAAGTTTTGGGAAGCACACGAAATATGGAAAATCGAAATTATAGATAAAGGAAATCTGTTGTGTGAAATATATTATAAAGGAGGATATGAAGATAGTGAATATGAAGCATCCAATCCAAATTTTGGTCAGTATATCTCTAAACTGAATGAATTTGGAGAGTTTAGAGAATGGTATATAATTAATCATTCTTCAAATATATTTACCCCAAAAATATATTTATCTCGGTTGTCCTTTGTTTCTCCTCAAATCTGTTTCGATGGTGTTCAAACTAAAATGGTTGACGCCCCATATCCTATGCGAGATGGATTTTTCGAACTTGATATGGAAGGTACCAGCTCTATGCTTTATGTTGAGAATAATAAACTTATTTTATCTTATAAAGATAGTAAGTTTTTTTTAGACGATCCAGAATTATCAATTGATTGTGAGTCTTATTCTGATGATAAAAAGAATGTATACAATCTTACAATCAAAAAGCGAGGTGTTTCTACAAAAATGCAGTATGTATGCTCCTCTCCTGATTTTTGGGGCGATGATGATGAATGGGAGTACAATTGGGGATATTGCTTAAAAAAAATAAAGGAAGATGAAATCTTCAGAAAATATATATATGATGATATAATGTTTCTAAAAAAACGTTAGGGGCGTTCATTAAACAGAAAATACATCCAATTTTATATGTTCCTATTATTTCTTTTCGGAATTTAATATATTTGTCTGTATTTCTGAATAAATATTTTATAGTATGATTTCATATACTTGTATTCTATGTTCTCATTTTATAAAATAGAAAGAGATGAGTATGATAATTTAAAATGTCCTTGTCTTTTTGAATTTGATGGAGACAGAACATATGCAAAAATTGAATTTGATGGCGATTTGATAAAATTTGCATATTCAACTATAGACGTGGCTCCTGAAATTATGGAAACTAGTAATGACGAAATCATTATTGGTGTTGATTTGGATGTGTGCATATACAATCGGACAAAAAAATCTGTTGTTTTGCACATTAAACCAATTTGTTTCTTTTGTGAGTTCCTTCGTGTGAAAGATAAATTGATAGTGTTTACAGAATTAGATGTTTATTTGATAAATCTTAATACTCATGAGATAGAAATGGAGTTTAGTTATCCTGATGTATATACGACATATGAGTTGGATGGCAATATACTAAAAATGAATTATATAGAAGGTGGAGAAATGTCTATTGATTTGAGCCAATTTTTATCATAATATGAATCAGAACATTCTAGATGTGATAAATTCGTTAGGGGAATCTGATGAATTATTGTCAATTGGAGAAATGGAATATTCAAAGATTGTTCAGGCATCTGAAAAAATAGGTGTTGAATTTGCTAAAGATTTTGTAGAATATACACATAATTTTGGTGCAATATCTGTAGGTGGTATGGAAATATGTGGAATCATAGATGATGCTCCATATTTATCAACAGTCGATCGAACTTTAGAGATGCGTGATCTATTTTCAGATTTTCCGATGGATTGTTATGTGATAGAATCGGTTGGAATAGACAACGCTGTGATGGTTCAGAAGTCAGACGGAAAGATTTATCAGTTTTTGCATGGACATAATTTGATGCTTGCAGCAGATTCATTAAGCGAATATCTGCTCAATGGAGGTGATTTTCGAAAAGAAAGAGTTGAGTATTGGAAGGCAAGATCAAATGATTGATAAAAATTATTATTAGAGGAGAATCTACAATGTACAATTTGAAATTTATGTTTGATTGGGGTAGTGGCATTTGTGTATGGACTGATAATGAAGCTGCAAGGAGAATATTTAACGGTTATCCCATTGAGGCAGATGATTTGCCTATATCCGACGAATTAAAGGAGACTTTGAATAATCTGATTGATTTGTATGATACATGCTTGAATCGAGAGGAACCAAACGGTGATATATTGTGGAATAAAAATCAAATAGAGGATTTTTTGAGAGTTTCCCGTGATGCGTATGTGAAGTTGTGTGAAGAATTAGGTCCAGAGTATGATGTAAAAATGATTTTGAATGATTTTGATGAGGACCTTTTGAATCTAAAGTAAGGTCAGTTCGATGAGCCTTATTTGTTTTCCTATGTTTCTGTTTTCTCATTATTCCTATTGCGGGCAGGTTTGAAACCAGCCCCTACGATCATGGAATTCTCCTTTTTATCGTGTTAAAATGCCAGAAAAAACATGCCTGCTCAAGAACATTTCTCTTCTTATCTAAATCTTTTGTCTTTTCCTTGCAGATCTCCAAGATTTTATGAATCTTTGTGTAAAAGGTTGTGCATGCTTTTATTGTGAATTTTATTAATTTTATGTTGCGTTTTGCAATTTTATTGACGTGCATGACTTTTTGTTTTTATTTATCAGCCAACTGACAAAAACATGGAACAATTTATCAAGCCTCCTGTAGAAGTGCGCTATTCGGAAGAACTCAGTGCCCTTGAAAAAAATGACAAAGCAAGAAGACCTGCAAACTGGATACTCTCTCCATCTGCGGTGAGAACATTCATTCTTGGTGGAGACGTCGATACTCCTGACGGTAAAGTGAAAATCAAACGTAAGTTCTATGGCAACGATGCTCTTGTGGAGAGGGCGATCATAACACTTGCCGGAAACCGTGGCCTTATGCTTGTGGGTGAACCTGGCACTGCTAAGACTATGCTTTCTGAACTTTTGTCCGCTGCGTGCTGTGGCATTTCAACAAATACTGTCCAGGGCACAGCCGGCACCACCGAGGATATGATAAAGTACAGCTGGAACTATGCGTTGCTTCTTTCAAAAGGTCCTTGTCGTGAGGCTTTAGTACCGTCTCCTTTGCTTATCGGAATGGAGAAGGGCATATTCGCCAGGTTTGAGGAGATCACACGTACTCCGGCAGAAATACAGGACAGCTTGATTTCTGTCATGTCTGACCAGATTCTGAACATACCTGAAATGGGCGATGAGGGTCTTGTCCTTGCCAAACCAGGTTTCAATATAATCGGAACTGCCAATACGAGAGACAAGGGAGTCAACGAGATGTCCGGTGCTTTGAAACGTCGCTTTAATTTTGAGACGGTAGAGCCTGTGAGAGATGTAAGACTTGAAAAGGAAATCATAGTCCGCGAGGCTTCCGAACTTGCTAAAACGGCAAATATCAGCTGCCCTGTTGATACTGATGTGGCTGAACTTCTTGCTGTGACATATCATGAGTTGCGTGAGGGAATCACCTCTGATGGCACTGTGATTGAACGTCCTAACGCTGTGATGAGCACGGCAGAGGCAGTGTCTGTGTATTATCAGGCTCTGTGTCATTCTTGGTATTACGGCAATGGGCGTATAGAGCCGGCGTTGCTTACTGAGGGGCTTCTTGGAGCGGTGTGCAAGGAAAACAAAGATGATTTAGAAAAACTTAGGGCTTATTTCAGAACCGTATCAAAAGAAAAAAGCAAGGCTGGCGATTTATGGAAAGAGTACATCAAAACAGCGGATCTGCTGAGATGATTAGGTTTGATCTTTCAGCTCCTGTGTTGTTTTTCCCCGTCAGACATCACAGCCCTGTCTGTTCTTACCAGCTTCTCCGCACAATAGAACTTTACAGTCCGGAAATAATTCTGATTGAAGGACCGGAGAATGCTTGCGACTTGATTCCTGTACTGACCGATGACAAGACTGTGTTGCCGGCGGCAATATACTATTATTACAAGGATAAGAAAAAACTTGTTGACGACGATGGTGAGGATTATCGTTGTTACTATCCGTTTTTATATTCGTCGCCAGAATACAATGCGATGCTTGAAGCCAAACAACTTGGAATTCCGTCGCTGTTTATCGACCTCCCGTATAGTGAGATCTTAATCAACACCGAGGGTGGAAAGGGTTTGCGAAAATATGAAAAGCAGAATTATGCCGACGACGGGAAATTTACAATAGGTGATTATTATAAACGTCTGTGTGAAAAAACTAAGGTGCAGAGTTTTGACGAGTTCTGGGAAAAGTATTTTGAAATCTCCGGCTTGGAACTTACTCCTGAGAAATTTATACACAACATGTACACCTATTGCTCGCTCATACGCAGAGATACAACTGAGGAAGACCTGTCTGCCGACGGTACGCTTGTCAGAGAACATTATATGGCGGCAAATATTCGTAAGGCTATGGGCACATATAAACGGGTGCTTGTCGTGACTGGTGGATTTCATACACCCGGTCTGATAAAGCTTCTCGAAGGAGAAATCCCGACGGTGGAGCTGCACAAAATTCCAAATGATTGCACGGGATGCTTTCCTGCCGCTTATTCCTATGAGGCAGCGGACGCTTTGCATGGGTATGCTTCCGGAATGAAATGGCCTTATTTTTACGACTGCATATTCAAAAATCTGAAGAGCAGAAAAGATTACGGTGGTGTGTATGATGACGAAACACTAAGTCTGCTGATTAAAACCAGCAAGGAGGCGGCTAAAAAAAATATTCAGGTGTCGATAGCTGATGTCACCGCCGCAAAAATGTTGATGAGTGGTCTTGCTTCGTTGAGGGGCGTGCGTGAGTGTGGAATGACTGAACTTATCGACGGCGTGACGGGAGCTATGATAAAAGGTGAGAAAACCATATCTTCTGCTATGCCGCTTGATATATTGAATAAACTTGCGACAGGCGATAAAATGGGGCATATAGGTGATAAAAACCATATTCCTCCTCTGATTGCGGATCTGGAAGAGCAGTGTCGCAGATTCCGACTGAAAACGGATATCGTTACTGCTCAGCATGTGGAATGTGCACTGTTTTCTTCAGAGAAAGGTCTGCAACTTAGCAGATTGTTCCACAGACTCTGTTTCCTTGAAACTGGGTTCTGCGAGAGAGAAAAAGGTCCGGATCTTCACAACGATTGTGACCGCAGCCGAGTGCGTGAGGTATGGAAATATCGCAGATCACCTTCTGTAGATTCCATTCTTATCGACCGCACTACTGACGGCTTTACGATAGAGGATGCCTGCACAAACGTCGCCATACGTCTGTTCCGAAACGAACAACGTTGTGAGAATGCGGCTCATCTGGCAGTGGATTGCTTCCTTATGGGAATAAGCATTGATGGCGAAAGCGACACTCTTCAGAGACTCGTCGTCTCGGATGGCGATTTCTTCTCGGTGGGCAATGCTCTTTCTTATTTTCGGACGCTGTTTGAACTTAAACGTCTGTATGAATATGACGATAAAAGCATTCTGCCTCTGATGACAAAATGCTTTGACAAACTTGTTATGCTTTTGCCGACGATGGCATCTGTGACTGATGATAACGCTGATGAACTTTGCTCGTTGATGAAACAGTTTTTCTCGTTGACAGAAAGTGTTCTGCCTAATCGAAGAGATTCGCTCATCGCGGCGCTCCAACAGCTAATTAGAGCAAATGACAAGAATCCTGCCGTATACGGCGCGGCAATGGGACTCCTCTGTACTGGAGACCCGGCTTGTCAAAAAGATGCTGAGGCGGCGATGTACGGATACCTTAATGGAACGATTGCTGTCAAGAAACAGGGTGCTGATTATCTTAAAGGTCTTTTCCTTACTGCAAGAGACATCGTTTTTGAGGAAAATGACTTTCTTGTTATGACGGATCAACTCCTGACTTCGATGGAAACCGATGATTTTATGGAGATCCTCCCGTCGCTACGACTCGCATTCAGTTATTTCACGCCTCAGGAGATAAGTGAGACGGCAGAGACTATAGCTGGTCTGTATAAAACAAATGCTGTCTCTCTCTTGTATGAAGAGATTAAGGATGAGTCGCTATGGAATTGCGGACGTGAATTCGACAGTGTGATAATGAAAGAACTCTTAAATGGAGGATCCGAATATGCTTGATAGAGATCTTGCTTTAAATCGTTGGAGACTAGTGCTCGGTAGTATGTCAGACAATAGTCTTTCTTTCAGTGGAAGTGATCGAGAGATTCTGTCTTTTGAGGATATGGAGCAGTTGCTTGATTATCTTTATAGTCATGCTCAGGGAGACGATGTCCGTGGCGAATCCATATCCGACCGTAGTGGTGGACTTGGAGAGTCGCAACTGACTGCGGCAAAATGGATAACAAAAGTGAGAGAGTTGTTCCCCAAGCAGACAGCTGAGGTGCTCGAACGGCATGCTCTTGATGAATTCAAGATGACGGAGTTGCTGACTGATAAGAAAGTGCTGGAGCAGATGAAACCAGATATGTCGCTGCTAAAAACTGTGCTCCAGCTTAAACATCTGATGAAAGGCGAGGTGCTAGAGACAGCAAAGAAGATTGCCCGCTCTGTGGCTGAAGAACTGAGTGAGAAATTGGCTCAAAGCACAAGGCAGGCTCTCACGGGACGACTAGACCGCAACTCCAGAAGCCCTGTGCGTTCGGCACGCAATATAGATATTCATAAGACTATAAGGCGTAACCTGAAAAATTATGACAAAGAAAACGAAACACTTGTGCTGAAGGATGTATACTTCTCAAGCAGAGTGAAAAAATATAACAAGAAGACGGTTATTATTGCCGTCGACGAGAGTGGATCGATGCTTGGTTCTGTGATATACAGTGCTGTCATGGCTCAGATAATATCTAAATTGCCGTTTGCCGAGATCAAACTTGTGATATTCGACACAGAGATTGTTGACTTGTCTGGCATGGTGGAGGATCCTGTTGAAGTTATGATGAGCGTACAGCTTGGTGGTGGCACGGATATTGGAAAAGCTCTGTCTTATTGTGAATCGCTGATACAAACCCCTTCCGATACATGTGTGTTGTGCGTGACTGATCTTTGTGAAGGTGGTTATCCGCATATTTTGCTCAACACGGCTCAAAATATCATGACAAGTGGAGCGAAACTCAGTTTCCTTACTGCTCTTGATGAATGTGCCAATCCCGTATACGACAAGAATATGGGTCAACTTCTAGCTGATATGGGAGCGTTTGTCGGTGCATTGACACCCGATCAGTTGGGTGATTATATAGGTAGAATATTTAGTTGACGGAGGTGATGATATGATACAGAACGAAACACTTGCAGCCCAACTCTCTGCGGCAAACGAGGATACTCTGACTGCTCTTGCAAACAAGGGTCTCTACAAGCGTGCTGTGAAAGATACTGAAGGTCTAACTGCGGAATATGTTGAAACGGAAGACACGATACAGATCTCCGTCGGTGGTGAACAGTGTGTCATTAGATTTCCGTTTGAAAAAAGCACTTGCTCATGTCCGTCAAGGACAGTGTGCAGACATATCCTTGGAGCATTATTGCTTCTGAAAAAGGAAGTCCCGGAAGGCTTGGCTAACCCTCAGACTGAAGAATCTGAGGCTTCTGAGTCCAGCAAAGAATCTCATGACTTGGAGCCAGTTGAAGAATCGCCTAAGAAAAAGCCTTTAGAAGTAGTAGCCGACGACGCTTTGACATCTGAGGAAATATCCGAAATAAAAAGTTGTGCCAAACATAGTCTTTCGCTTCTCGGCACATTGCTTGCGAGGGGACTTGTCCGTGCGGACAGTTCGGTGGCTGATGCTTTAGAACTTGCGGCTGTCAGTGCCCACACCGCCAAGATGGCTGATGCAGAACGAAAACTTCGTGCATTGTCTGGCAGACTCTCAGACTGTATAGACCGCAGGGCGTCGTTCGATATACATATCTTTACAAAGTCGCTCTGTTCGTGCGTCTCAATGTTAGCAGACCTTGAACAGAATGATGTGACTTCAAAAAAACTTGGCGTTTTCCGTGACACTTATGAATCATATCCCGGGAATCTTGAATTGTTGCCGATTGGTCATAAAGAGGTAGTGAGAGGCGAATATCAGGGAAGTGTGTATTATTTTTTGAATCTTGACGAGAGTGTACAGCCTCGTTTCCTTATTTATTCCGACCTTCGTCCTACATTTTATTCCCAAGATTCACATAAAAGACCGACACAAACCATTGTCTGGAGCTTGAATACATCTCTTACAAGCATGATGTATTCAAAACTATTGTTGAAAAATGCCAAACTTAGTGGCGAAAAGATTTCAGGATCTTCTGCGACGGAGGTCGTCTTTACAAGTAAGGCGGAACTGAATTGTCCGCAGTTGAGAAAACTCGTGATAACAGACTTTCGTGAACTTGCGGAGTCTGCCGACTACAATAGAGAAAAATTGTTTCTTATTCGTGTCCACACTCTTGACGACTATGGTTTTGACAAACATACGCAGATTCTTTTTATGAAGATCTCCGACCGTGGTGGCAGAACTGTGACTGCAGAGGTGAAGTATTTTGCCGAGAATAAGGAGTTGGTGGAGAAAATAGAAGAGATATGCGGACGAATAAAAGATACTGAAGATGTGTGGACATTGCTTGTCTCAGCAAGAATAAAAGACGGGGTTGTTGTGCTTAATCCGATAGAATTCTACGATTTTATAGAAGATATGGATTCCCATAGTTTCTCACCGTCTACAGAAATCACCACCGTCGATCCTCAATATGCTCATGTGCTTTTGAAACTTATATCAGAAGTGGAAAATAGCGTTGTGAGGTGTGTCAGAAGCGGATTAAGTTCGACTACAGAAAATCATGCTCCACTTATAGAAAAGATCAAACGATGTGGCTTGTCTGGACTTGCCGAATTAGCTGAACAATTTTTCGCGTCGGCTGACAGTTACCGGCATAATCTTGACAAAGATGCGGAAAAAGTTCTTTTTGACGCGTCGAAACTAATGAAATATATTATTTTAGCAGAAAATAAACTGGGAAAAATCTCAGCCTTATATAATATGGATAACGAATTAATGGAGGAATAACAATGCTTTACGAAAAGAAAACATCAGCGTTTGAGAATTTTATAAACGACTTTAGAGAACAATTGAAAGATGCAATTTCAGAGGAGGAACTCAATACCGTATGCGAGTATCTTGATATAACTCAGCCGAGGAATAACGCTTTGCTGGGCAAAATCGAAAAGAAGTGTAGGGATACTTTTCATGTACATAGATATGATCTCAATACGATCGTTAAAAAGGAGATAATCAGGAAAGATAATACTGAACTCGCTGAAAGATTCATACTGGCTATTTATACGCTGTTCGGTTGTGAATGCTACGAACTTTTTGATAGTTTCGTAGATCACAGTAGTATGATAGAAAATTCTGAGAAGTATAAATCCCGTATTATAAAACCAATCTCGGATAATCTTGGTATAGATCCAGAGGTTTTATATTATGCGATGTGTTTTGACGATGCTTCCTACCGTCATATGCCTAAGACGACTAACACATCCGTTCTTAGAGGTGTATATGATCTTTATGACAGTCGATATTTATATAGGTTTATTTTTGTCAAAGCTAATCTTCTTTGTTATTTGTTGGAGCAGGAAGGTAAAAATCTTTCAGAGGATGGAAAATGGGCAGTTGTGGCTGCAGAAAAGCTTTGGAAAGAATATTATGACAGTGTTTTGAAGGAGTACGAAAATGCTGCCAATGACGATGAAAAAAAATCGTTTTCGAGACTATTGGCTTATTTGACTTGTGCATTGGGTGAGGCTGCTCCATATTCAAGCAAGGCATGCGAATACTTCAAGGAAGGATATGATAAGGTCTCTTTTAATATCGTAGAAGTTGCAATAAATGTTCCGAATCCATTTGTTAAATTATTTAAATATATTGAAGGTGATGGCGTCGCAAGTGAAACGGAAAAAGGTAATGTCCTGGATAAATTTGCAAAGCTTTTCAAATCAGCCAAACCTGACGACTGTTTGGTTACGCCGGAATATATAAGTTCTGTAGTCTACGAAACTGGTTCCTTAGTCTACATAACTAAAAGAGAGTCCGATTCCATAAATAAGGAGGTTCTGCCGGATAGAGATGAGTGGACAGAACGTCTTGCCAAAACTTATCCGGAACAATACAAATCGGCTATCTCACTTCTTGGAGATGAACTCAAACTCGTTAAATATATGAGTGAGATACTCCAACGAGTAGACCCGGATTCAGCCACTATTGTTGAAGATCTTAGAGATACGAGCCGTAGAAAGCTTGCGGATGTTGTGAGAAGAAGTTTTTCTAAATCAATAAAAGGAAACCCTTATTGTAGGGAAGTCGCAAAATACATACTTGGAGAAGCTACTCTAGATGATGTTCGCCCATTGATCGATGGTAGCTGGAATATGGAGGTCGATGGCATTTGCGACTATTACAGTGCTTTTGGTATTGACGAATATCTTGCACGTGCAGTTACCGTATTGTCTCTTTGCTCCTATGATGATTCGTGGAACAGAAGGTATTACGTTCGTAAATTAACAGGTATTTATCTGTATGAACATATAAAGGAGACTTTTGATGTCCTTCGAGACTGTGGATTATCCTTTGGGGAGACTGTAAATATTATCGGTCTTGTCTTTGGGGAAAGATATAGCAATATGAAGGATTTAATGAAAGCTGTGGAAATCATATCTTCCCATCCTGACGAACTTATTGCTACGGATTTTTCTCAGCTTTCCGATGGGGCAAGGATACTAGCAATAAATGCAATGGGCAACGATGCTGAAAGATTCAAGACGAAACTCCTTTCATGTGTCAATGATAGCAGCAAAATGGTCCGTAATGAACTCGCGTCGGTGCTGGTGAAGCAGGAGTGGCATGATGATATTGCGTCTTTGCTCAAAGATAAGAAGGGCGCTGTAAGAGAGCTGGCATTGGAGGTTATCGGCAGACAGGGTGCGAATGCGTATGCCAATGAGCTGAACGCAGCATTAGAAGTGGAGAAATCCGATAAGATCAGAACATATATCGGTGTGCTTCTCGACTCGGCTCCTTCAAATACTGGGTTCTCACAACTTGATATTGACAAGCAGGTTTCAAAACTTGCTAAAAGTGCAAAGAACAGCAAACTTAGATTCCTGTTTGAGGATACTCTTAAAACCGTTCATAAACTTGATGGTACGGAAGCAACAGAAGAGCCTGTCGCTCTTGTTATGTGTTATGCAGGAATGACATCTCCGGCGAGAAGTGTGCTTGCCGACAGCATCGCTGCAAATCTGAATCAGAGGGATTTGGAAGAGTTTTCCGCAGATATTTTTGCGCGTTGGTATGACGACGGTGCTCAGACAAAGTTTAAGTCTGCACTCTATTTCTGTGCTATCCATGGCGGACAGAAAATGGTGGATACGCTGATTCGCAACATCAAGGAGTGGTCGGAGGCTATGCGTAGTGCTATAGCAGCCGAAACGGTTTTTGCTCTGGCACTCAATGGCAGCAATGAGGCATTGATGAACGTTGATAATATGTCAAGGAAATTCAAGAACAAGAGGGTGCGTGCCGCAGCTGTAGAGGCTATGGCCGCCGCTGCCGATACTTTAGGAATCACCTCAGAAGAACTTGCAGACAGAATTGTGCCAGACTTAGGATTTGACAGGAATCTCTGCCGTGTGTTCGATTATGGAAAGAGACAGTTCAATGTGTATCTTAAGCCTTCTCTTGAAATGGAGGTGTTCTCTGGAGACAAACAGATAAAGACTCTCCCTAAACCAGGAACTACCGATGACAAAGAGATCGCTGAAGCCGCATTCAACGAGTTCAAGGAAGTGAAGAAACAGCTTAAAAATGTTGTGGCAGCACAACGTTCGAGACTTGAATATGTCCTTATGTGTGATCGCAAATGGACAAGCGAAAACTGGGAAAAATTGTTTGTTGGTAATGCCGTCATGCACTGTTTTGCGGTTGGATTGATTTGGGGAATTTATGAGAAAGGTTCGCTCAAAGATACTTTCCGCTATATGGATGACGGAAGTTTCACCACCGCCGACGGAGATGAGTTCACATTGCCGAATGATGTTCAGATAGGACTTGTTCATCCGCTTGAACTAACTGAAGAACAGATTGCCGTTTGGAAAGAGCAACTTTCTGATTACGAGCTTACCCAACCATTCGATCAACTTGGAAGAATGGTGTTCCGACCTGAAGATAAAGAGTTGCCATGTAATTCTCTCACTCGTTTTGAGGATACCACAGTCAACAGCGTGGCAATGATAAACAAAATGACTAAGAATGGATGGTATAAGGGCGACGCTGAAGACGCTGGTTATTTCTACTATTTCTATCGAGAAGATGTGAAGAGCCGAACTCTTAACGCGGACGGTTCAACAACTTATGAAGGTTGGGGCTCACTTCTGGTTCATTCCGGAGCATCAACGGTCATTTATGATTTTGATGGAGAAGAGGTGACACTTAAAGAAGTCGTTTTTTTTAAGGCTGGTCATATTCCTAACTATTGTGGAAATCATGACGGTTGGGTGAAAATATCGGATGTGGATCCACGTTATTTCAGCGAAACAATGCTCCTCCTTTATTCTCTTGCTCCTCGTGAGAATGAGTAAAATAAATAGATGAAGAGACGTCGCATTGCGGCGTCTCTTCGTTTATTATTTACGGGTCTTGGCGAGTACAAGGAATCGCCCCTATGGCTAAAATCAATGCTGCAGATTTAATTCGCAATAATTACGAATTTATTTTGATGTGTTCTTTCTATATTGGAGTGGGGTAGTCCCGGTCATTTTTTTGAACATACGGTTGAAATGGTTTGGGTAATTGAACCCAAGTTCCTGGGCAATCTCGTTGACCGGCATCTCTGTTGTGTCGAGAAGATATTTGGCAGTCTCCACCACTTTGTTGTGTATGTAATCCTGTGCTGACATGTGTAGCTCCTTTTTGACCAAATCACCGAAATAGTTTGGCGAGAGGTTGAATTGCTTCGCACACCATGATACTTTAAGCTGTCCTAATTGTTGGGCTGAACCACTTGACAGGTAGTTGTCTATTATGGTCTCCAATTTTTTTTGGAATTGGTTGTCACAACGCACTCTGTCGGCAAACTGACGTTCGAAGAATCGTTTGTAGTAGGATAGCAGTTGTCCGATGCCTAGACGTAGCAGGTGACCAGTCAAGTAGTCTGGCTTAGTAATGAGTTCGGAGTAGATGTTGGAAAAACAGTTTAATAGAATACCACGCTCCGACTTACTCAGTTCAAGCGCGTCATTAACATCGTGGTTGAAATAGTCAAACATATAGAAGTCTCGTCCTAATCCCGTCTTCTCGGTCAACTCTTCCCTAAACGCAAGTATCCATCCGCGTGGCTTCACGTTGTAGTTGAGATTCACCTGCATCACCTGGCCTGGACGTAAAGTGAACAATGTGCCTGGCTTGTAGTTGATGACTTCGCCCGACCTTATCAGTTCGCCAAAATGGTTGTCCATCAGCACCACGCAGTACATATTGAAGTTTAGAGGATCAAACAGTGTCAAATCAGCACGCGAAAGGTCACCAACAGCGATATGCTGGTGCTTAGTCCCTTGATTGAAATAATCATTGAATTCGTCTATGCTTTTTATGATTCCTGCCATTTAACCAATCTCTTTTAGTTTATCCTTCACGAATTGAATTTTTTCTTCTGTCGGCATTGCATAGTCGATCCACTCAATATGTATTCCACGTCGTTCCATTCCACGGAACCATGTCATCTGTCGTTTGGCAAATTGGTGGATTGCTATTTCCAGTGTGCTCACCATTTCGTCGTAGCTGATATTACCTATAAGGAAGTTTGTCACGAACTTATATTCCAGACCGTAGTAGATCAGGTCTTCAGGTGCTATTCCTCTGTCGAGCAATGCCTTTACCTCAGCGATCATTCCTTCGTCAAGACGGGCTTTCAACCTGCGTGAAATCTTTTCACGTCTTGCCTCACGGTCGATGTCCACACCAATGATGAGGCTGTGGAGTGGGGTGGTGGTTTTCTCCTTCACTTCATCCGGATGCTCGGCATAGTATTGCTGGATCTCGATAGCACGGATTGCACGTTTGGCGGTGTCGACGTCGGTAGTGTTGTGGAGAGTCTTGTATTGTTTTAGAATCTCTGTCAGCTCTTCCAAACTCTTGTCACTCAATTTCTCTCTCAATTCTTTGTTCTCTGGCACTGGAAGCAAACAGTAACCTTTCAACACAGATTCGATATAGAGTCCGGTTCCGCCGCAAAGAATAGGCAATTTGCCACGGCTTTTGATGTCGTTGAAAGCCGCGTTGAAATCTCTTTGATATTCGTGCAGATTATATTTGTAGCCAGCGTCCTGGATGTCGATCAGATGGTATGGGATGACGGTGCCGTCGATAGTGTAGTCCGACAGGTCTTTGCCGGTCCCGATATCCATGTTGCGATATATCTGGCGGGAGTCGGCACTGATGATTTCGGTGTCGAGAGCCTTTGCCAAATGCGCGGCAAAAGTGGTTTTTCCCGACGCGGTAGGTCCAAGAATTGTGATTAGTTCTATCTTTTGCATGGTTTGTATCCTATATTCCAGCGGTTGAAATGTTTTGACGTGTAAGCAGCAAACAATATGACTGCAGTGAGATTAAGTAATGTTCCAATGATGTAGAACGAAGAGATCTGCATATATTCGGTGATCGCCCCACCACAGAAGATGCCGATGCCGGCTCCTATCTCCCAAGATGTGAGGTATGTCGACGTCGCGCTTCCACGCTGGTCGTTTCGTCCGAGTGCTACAAACAAAGTGTTGTAGGCAGGGAAGATTGTGCCATAACCACAACCGAGAATCATTGCACTTGCGATGAAAATCACTGATTTGCCATCGATGTTGAGATATGGTAGCGTCGCCAACAAGAAGAATGCGATAGTCGCTATTGCTGCCCCTATTATGATGACGCGGTTGAGATAGCCTCTGTCCACCATTTTGCCTGAGAATATTCTGCTAGATGCGATGCCGACTGCCATACAGCTATAAAATGCTCCCGGTGTGATTCCGATGCTGGTCTCTTGCGCGTAGATATAGATGTAGTTCATCGTCACTGCGTATGTTATGGAGAGCAGCAACAGGTTTATGCCGGCAGGAATACCTTTGATTAGGAAAAATCTGTCAAGCGAGATAGCTGGCCGTTCCACAGGCGGACGATACTTCGTGTGGATTTGTGAGGCTGCCACGACTGCCAATATGCTTAATGCGAATGCCACACTGAAGATGGTGATGTATCGCGTCTCCTCGGGAAGAGAGTCATGCAATGAGACACCGGCGATCGGACCTAGTGCCATGGCAAAATTGTTTGACAAACCGAAATATCCCAACCCTTCTCCACGGTATTTGGATGGCACCACATCGATGACGATGGTGTTGGAGCCAATCGTCGTCGCACCGAATGATAATCCATGAAGAGCTCTCAGAATGACGAACATCCCTATTGTGGATGCAAAATTATAACTCATGAAAATCGTTGCGAAAATGGCGAGTGCACCTACAAAGAAAGGTTTTCTGGGAAATGTGTCGATGATATAAGCCGAAAAAGGTCGGATTATCATGGCTGAAATCACATAGACGGAAAGGACAAACCCCACTTCCGCACCGTTGGATTCGTAAGTCTCTTTAAGGTATAGTGCAAGAATCGGGATGACGATAAAAAAACTAAAATTCAGCAGAAAATTTGATAGACAGCAGAATATATAGTTTTTGTTGAATAGCTTTTCCTGTTCGTTTGCCATTGTCTGTCGCTTTTATTCAGGCTTTTTTTCGTAGAAGGCAAAAGCTACGGCTAACAACATTAGTATGAATGCAACAATATGGTTCCAGTGCAATTCTTGTCCTTTGAACACATGTGTCGCTATAAGTGTAAATACAGTAAGAGAAATTGCTTCCTGTATGATTTTCAACTGCATAAGATTAAAAGGACCTCCATTTATATCGGAACCTATTCTGTTCGCTGGAATCATGAAGCAATATTCGAAAAGAGCCAATCCCCAAGAGCACAGGATGACAAGGTATAGAGGCCAATCCTTATCAGGATTCATCTCCTTTAATTTAAGATTACCATACCATGCAAATGTCATAACAACATTTGAACAAAGCAACAATAGAATTGTAAGAAATGCTTTCATATTAGTTTATTTAAATCATAAAACGATTTCCTAATCACTTAGAAAATCGTTCATCCCCCCAAAAAAATATTACAAGTGGCTCGCTTGGGGCTCGAACCCAAGACCCCATCCTTAAAAGGGATGTGCTCTACCAGCTGAGCTAGCGAACCTCCCGATTTTTCAATCGTGATGCAAAAGTAGTTCTTTTTATTTAAACTGCAAATTTTTTTGTGCGATTTTATCGGATTATTGAAAAAAAAGACGGAATTAATCCGTCTTTATAAAATTTATTGCTCTTGTTTTTCCTGAGTCTTGAATTTTACAGATGAAATCATGGCTTCTAATTGTCTGTAAGCTGAGCGTTTGCTCTTGTTTGGACGGTAGACAAAAGCTTCCACGGTGATGATGTTTTTATTTTCTGGATCCAAGTAGCTTCTGCTGACGAACGGTCCGCCCATGATGTCGCCTTCGATTCTCCAAAGACCACGTATTTCAACGCTGTATTTGCCATCCACTGTCGGAAGCACTGTAGACACAGGAGGCATGATCTCATAACGTGTCGTCATGTATGATCCTTCTGACGGACCACCTACGTATGCCTTCATCACAGAATCTCTGTAGTAGAGTAGGTTGTCTTTCATGAAATCACTTTCATCATTGTATGGAATTCTATAAATCACGATGTTCTCAGTGAAATCAGGATTGCCGTTTGAGAACCATGCGAAGTCTTTTTCAAAGCGGGCTTGAGTCAAAGAAGACGGAATGATCAGTTCGGCGTCGAACCTTTTTCTTACACTGTCGCAATAGTCCACATGCCTGAATTTGCCAAAGAATCGAACGACTCTTTCATTTTCTGCGTTGATGTAGAATCGACGTATTAATTCTATATTCTTGTTGAAGAATGCTTCAAGAGAGTCTTTGCTTGGCGTTGTGATGCGCAGGACTGCTTGCGTTTCCGCCCAATTGTCGCGACTTGCTCCTATTTTAGACTGCGTGTACATTGTTGGATCAATCTCGTAGAAGAGAATATTGCGAACTGGCTTTAGAATTCCTGTGAATCCTTCTGTTGGTGTGTATGAAACGTCAAAAAACTTTTCTAACTGTGGCATACATGGCATTTCATGTGTCAGAGAATCTTTCATTCGTATGCCGACGGAATCTTTCCAAACCTTTTGATCGCCTACTACCAATAGTTCGTAGCTTTGACCAGTCACAGTAGGCTTATATCCGACAGTGCCAGCGGAGTCGCAGCTGCTCATAAATAATGTGATAATTGATGCTGCTATGGAAACAATACTTTTTGCTCTCTTCATATTTTTTGCTTTTTAGGTGGTTCCTAATTATAAGTTTTAATTTTAGGATGGTTAGATGCATCCTTTATTTCGTTCTGAAGATAATAGTCCGCATGCTGCGAATATATCTTCTCCTCTAGATTTCCTGATTGTTGCGTTCAAACCATTTTTTCTCAGCAGACTCTCGAATGCGAGCATTTCAGCATCTGTTGCTCCTTCAAGATCTACGTTTGGAATGGTGTGGAAACGGATAAGGTTGATTCTGCATTCCAAGCCTTGGAGTAGGGTGGCGAGCATTTTTGCGTGACGCGGAAGATTGTTGTTGCCTTTGAATACTGTATATTCAAACGACACTCGTCTTTGACCGGTGAAGTCGTATTTTTTTATCTCATCAATCACCTTTTCCAGTTTGAATGCTTTCTCCACTGGCATCATTGCCAATCGTTCTTCCGAGAATGGGTTGTGCAGACTTACTGCCAAATGACACTTTGACTCTTTCAGAAATCTCTGTAATCCTGGAATCAAACCGACCGTTGAGACGGTGATTCGTTTTGGACTCCATGCATAACCGTAGTCGGATGTCATAATTTCTAGTGATTTTAGTATGTTGTCCACGTTGTCCATTGGCTCTCCCATGCCCATGTAGACAATGTTTGTAAGAGACTCAAACTCAGGAATTGACTGTATTTGGTTTAGAATTTCGTTTGTTGTCAGGTGTTGAGTGAAGCCTTGTTTACCTGTCATGCAGAATTTGCAATTCATCTTGCATCCCACCTGGCAAGATACACAGAGAGTTGCTCTGTCTTTGTCTGGAATATAGACAGTCTCTATATATTTTTCGCCGATCTGGTAAAGATATTTCTTTGTCCCGTCAGACGATGTTACACTTGAAAATGGAGCACGTCTGCCTATTTCATAATGTTCTGACAAAAGTGCTTTGTTTTTTGCAGACAGGTTTGTTATCTGCTCTATGCTTTCTGCTCCTTTTTTGTATATCCAGTCTGCAATTTGTGTGGCTGTGAATTTTGGCATGGCAAGCTCTGTCACGGCATTTCGCAACTCTTCAATTGTCATTCCAAACAGTCTTTTCTTTTCCATCTTCTTTTAAGTAAAAAAAGGAGGCGAACAATTATCCGCCTCCATTATTAGTCAAAGTATTATTGATTAATAGAAGTTTGATCTATTATCGCTAACATCAGCGTCTTTACGTAGAGACTCATACATACGGTTTGCTACCATACCCTTAAGGTCTCTGTTAAGCATCTGAATGTTTGCCTTTGAGTTAGAAGGGTTTTCGTTAAGAACCTTAACCTTGTAAACTCCCATTTCACCAACGATAGCGTCGCTTACTGCGTCTACAGGAAGAGCTGAGATAGCTGCCACCAATTTAGGCTCACGGCCGATACCAGGAACACCATCTCTCATGAAGTTTATATTTACTGTGTCTGCATTAGAAAAATTGTCTTCTTTAGCAAGCTCTTCTGTAAACTTCTTAGCACATGCTTCGTTCTTAGCTCTTCTTAAAACCTGATTTGATACATACTCTTCAGATAGTGGAGCGTACTCACCGTCAACAGCATTGACAAGAGTTCCAACGATGTAAGAGTCGCCTACCTCAAATACTCCTGAAACATCACCAACTTCGTGGCTCCATGCCCATTTGATAATGTCACGAGTGTTGCTCTGACCTAGGAATTGGATATATGGGTCATTCTCGCCAAGTGGAGTTAGGTGTGTGATGTCCAAGCCCTGAGAGTCAGCGTTAGCAATGAATTTATCTTTTGTATTGTTGTCGATGATAAACTTATTTGCTGCGTTATACATATCTGTATATGTGTCTGTGCTTGGCTCAAGCTTTGATCCGTAAACAAGGATCTTTGCCTTTCTGACAGGTGTAGTCAAATTGTTTACCTTAACGATAAATGTCATTTGGTTTTCTGGCATATCGAATGTGAAGATATCACCTTTCTTTGCACCACCAAATACCTTTGCGTCAAAGTCGTCAGTTCCCAATGGGAATCCTTCCTTCACCCAACCGATTTCGCCACCTTTCTCTGCTGTGTTCTTGTCAAGAGAGTGTTTTGCAGCCAAATCCTCGAATTTTTCACCGTTGCTCAAACATTTGTTGATGCTGTCTGCCTTTTGTTTTACCTCATCTTTAGTGGCAGCTGCCAAGACAATCAAACTGATGTTTGCAGAGTCTGGAGCCATCTTAACGTCGTCCATTTTTCTTGCGACCATGAAATCGCCTCCTTCAAAGATCACGTCTGATACTGAATCTTTCTTTGCGTTGAACGCGAAAGCTTGGAATGCAGACTCAATGTCTTTTTCAGAGCGGAAGAAATTGTTGTATGTGAAAACTGAAGATGGATCAGAGAAAATGATTTTTAGATCTGCTTCGTCAGCATTCTTGATTTGCTCTTTCATCTCTTCCATTCCTGCTTTTGCATCTTCATAGTCCTGCTGAGAAGGTTTTACGTTGAAAATGATAGCGTCCACTGCTCTATAACCACCGTTGTTCAAAGCGAAGAATTGTTTCTTCATCTTCTCGTACATGTTTTTCTTCTCTGTGTCTGAAACCTCGATGTCGTTGCTTGCAGGTGAGTAAGACTTCTTGATCACAACAGCACTTTTGTCGTTTGCAGAGATGCTGTCCATTAGGTTTACTATTGTAGTTGGGTATGATACAGCACTGCTTACAAGGTTTGCAAGTTTGTCGTTTGCAAGCTGAGACTTAATCTGTCCTTCCCAATATGCCCACTGTGCTTTCAACTGCTGCTGCTGAGCTTTCTGGTTTTCATCCAAAGATTCCTCTGGCATGCTGATATATTGAAGAAATGCCGAAACCTGTGATGGGTTGAATCTTCCACTCTGATCTCTGAACAATGGAATGCTCATTAGCATTGGATGGTTTGCTGAAGAAACTAACTCGCTGACTTCTTCGTTTGTCACTGCCATTCCAATCTCCTCCATCTCACTCTCAATAAGAGCGTCGTTGATGAACTTGTTCCATACGAAGTTGCGAATGTCACCCTCGTGTGGAGCTTGCTGTCCAGCGTATTGCTGCTTGATGATTTCGCTGAACTGTTTTTCTTTTTCGTTGAAATCCACTATGGAAATTTCTTTTCCATTAACGCTTCCGACGATGCTTCTCTCTCTTCCTATGATAGATGATGTGCTTGTTAGCAAGTCTCCTACCACGAAAGCCGCCAATGCCACTGCCACAATTCCAATAAGTAGAGTGGCGTGGTTTCTTATGTTCTGTAAAGCTGCCATTTAAGTTTTATAGTTTTTTTATTATTATTCGTACAAAAAACGACGCAAATATAATAAATAATATTCTTTAATTTGCGTTTGACACTCTCAATTTTACTAAATCTATCTTTGTTGTCTCAACTTTGATCACTTCAAAGCTGTAATTTTTGCCTATTTTGATGATTTCTCCTTTTTTAGGCAAGATGTTATGATGGGTAAGAATCAGTCCGGCTATTGTCTCGTAGTCTGGTGATGTCGGTAGTTCCAATCCGAACTTTTCGTTTGTTTCTTCTACTTCAAGCCTGCCGGAAATCAAATATTCCTCGTTGCTGATTTTCTTTTGGACATACTCATCTTCGTTGTCGTACTCATCCTCGATCTCTCCGAAAATCTCTTCCATCAGATCCTCCATTGTGATGATTCCTGCGGTTCCTCCGAATTCGTCCACAACTAAAGCCAGACTTTTTTTCTGTTTCTGTAGGACTTTTAGAAGTTTGTTGGCTGCCATCTCTTCCGACACTACAATGATTGGATTCAGAATGTCTGATATCTCTGATGGTTTGTCGAAAATGTCTGATGAGTGGACATATCCAATGATGCAGTCGATATTGTCTTTGTAAACCAGAATTCTGGAATAGTTGGTCGAAATAAATAGTTTTTTTAGCTCGTCGACGCTGCTTCCAACTTCTATCGCTGTTATTTCTGTGCGTGGAACTATACAGTTTTTCAGTTTTAGTGAAGACAGATCCAACGCGTTTTGAAATATTTCGACTTCATTTTCAGCCTTGTCGTAGGATCCTGTCGCACAGTTGTTTAGCTCGTAACTCCTGTCAACACTGATTTCATATTCTGAATTTTTGAAGAGTCTTGCGATAGGGTAGGCTGCCAGATGAAATACTCCGGAAAATGATTCTATAGCTTCGTTTGGTAGTTTTGCAATATTGCTCAATCGAAGGATTATCTCTGATGCCACGAATATTCCTAGAAATGTCAGAAATGTTATATATATATTGTATTCGCTGGCTGTCACGTATGCGCAACATATGGCTGCTGCGAGATTTGTGATACGTAGTCCGGCTTTGAATGTCCTTACTTTTGTCGCAGAATAACTTGCAAACCCGGATTTTGCCTGGTCGTCACTAAATTCAATTTTGTTTTTGTATGCACTTATAAAATTGAACTCTATAAGGTATGTCGCAAATAATATGAGTGCTATTATGCCTGTCCACATAATTATTCTTTTTCTTTTTGAGGCTCGTCGTTCTGTTTCTCTTCAATAGGGAATATTCCCTCTGGTTTTTTGATAGTGTAGTTTGTGAACGACTGATTTGATTCAAAACCACGTCCAGTGATGATTCTCTTGTCTTGTGTGATTTTGATTTTTTCTTTTGAATAGACTCTTTTTTCCTTCTGATCCCAGAACAGTTGGTCTGTCTCAAAATATTCCCCTTTGATGTTCTTGGATTTCACGCTGTCTCTTAAATCCCATAATTCCAAATCTGTATAGTATTTGGCATATTTGGATGTGATCGACGCATCTGTTCCCATAGTGTCGTTAAGAGTCTCGAAGAACAGTCCTTGAGGGAAGTACCAGTATGGTGTGTCTACTCTGTCGAATATGTACCACTCTTTTGTCTCCATTCTGTATTTTACAATTCCGGAGTCTGAGATTAGTGTATACACATCTTTCGCATATTGTCCTGCTACAGAATCTCTTTCTATGGCGTCGGTTGTCTCAAGCTTGTCGTTATCGCATGAGACGAAAAATGAAAAAAAAGACACGATTGCCAAAGCAAATGCTTTGACAACCATGCCTTTATGATTATGATTTACAATTTCTTGCATTATCTAACATTTGTTGTCTCTCCAATCCAACCTGGAACTTTGTAAGAACCGCCCTTGATACCTCTCATAAACAATTCAGACTTGTCTGGGAATTGTTTCTTGTAAGAAGCGATCAAACTGTTTGCCTGGCTTGCCAATGATGAATCAACAGCCTTTGCTTTCTCTAGCTTGTCTACTGCAGCCCAGAATGCTGTCTTCTGGATAACTGGATCGTCGTCGATCGATGTGTAACCATATGCATATGCGTATGCAATCATTATGTATGCCTGTCCAGCAGTTGGATCCATAGCAAGTGCCGACTGTGCGTTAGAACGGCAAGCCTGGTAATTCTTCTGAGACAAGTAGATGTTTGCGATATTTAAATAATAGTCGCTTTTCACACTTTTGCTAGTCTCAAGTTTGATGGCCTCCTGAAGGTACTGGATAGCCTTGCTGTTGTCTTTCTTTGATATAGCCTGTGCAGCCATACCTGCTGCAGATGCTGCAGTCGGTTCGATAGCGTGCAAATAAGCAGATCCTTTGAAGTATACAGCAGACTCTTTACAGTCAGCAATACGATAAAGCTTCAATACGTCGTTCAAGAATGCCTTGTCGTTCTTGTTTGCCTCAATCTTAGAAGCGTATGCCTTGTCAAGAGTTCCACACTCTGCGGCTCCAGAACGTGCGAATACTCTGTTCACAACACCGATAGATGCGTCGAATGTAGAGTCGTTGGCAGCAGCTGCTGTCATCATAGGCATGATCTTCATGTAGTCGGCGATATACAAATCTCTGTTTACATTCGGATTTGCTTTGTATATACCGTCAGACAAAATGAAGTACTGCTGGAATACCTGTGGCTCATTTTTCTCTCCACCTTTCTCTATAGCTTCCTTCAACCATCCGTATGCTTTCTGCTTTGTGGCATCGTTAGTCAATGTTGGAGCATAGTTGATGTAGTCGAACGACTTACGTCCAAGAATGTAATAAGTAGGATATTTCTTTACGTTTCCAAAATACTTGATTCTCAAATCGTAAAGATTCATCAGTTCCTCAAACAATGCTTTCTTCTTGTTGACATCCTTCTCGTTTTCGATCTCCCACTTCAACATGAATGCACCGTCTGTATAAGCACGCTGAGTAGCTCTTGGACACTCCGTTGTGATTGTCTTCCAAGACTCATGCATATCTTTGTAGTTTTTCTGTTTAGCAAAGTTCTGGAACAATGATACGCTTGACACACATCTTACACTGTCCTCTCCTGTTCCAAACTTTGAATTTGGAGTGTTCACTCCTAACTCTGCCATCGTTGGCACACTCATTGCTATGCCTAATGAAGCTAGAATTAATGATTTTGTATTCATTTCCCTAATTTTTTGTTGTTTCTACTTGTTTTCGTCGCTTATTCAAGTCTGCGACGTACGAACCATTTTTCATTAAGAGTTGCATTTAGCACGAATCTTAAGAATCTGTCACTCATCATATCTTTGTTGCTGAGTGAAGTGAATCCATATTCTACAGTGAAGTTGATCACTGTCGGATTTAGACCTCGTTTAAGTGGAAAACCGAAACCAGCAGTGATCAGGTTTTCTCTGTTTGTGTCGCCATGCACCTTATAATATGTGTTGGCTGTTGAGAATCCCCATCTGTAAGCTACTCTGTTAAAGTATTTCTTACTCATGCTGTTTGGACGAAGTTCAGCTCCTAAATTCAGCTTTGTTCGGTCTTCTAACACTTTCTCTCCAAAATACTCCGCGTCGCTCCATTTTTGAATTTTATAGTCGACGCCAAAAGTCCATCTGTTTTTTATTTTATATGATGCTCCGAATCCCAGTGTGAATGGCAACTCAAAAGCACTGTCATATTCATTAGTTAATGTGTCAATGCCAGTCGTTACGATAGTTTTGCTTGCTTCTGCATTTAATTTGTTTTTTGGCTCAAACGTCGCACCTAGCACTAACGATTTGTCTTCTCCGGTCTCAATCTCATATTGAGCACCAAAACTAATGGCGAAGTCATGAATGTCTATCAGGTTAGATTGCAAAGTCGGATGGTAGAAATTCTTGTTTTGGGAGTTGTTAAATGAGACCTGACTTTGTGTCGTTATGTCTCCAAACAAGAATTTAAGATTGCATCCGAATGAGAATGGCTTCCATGGTCTGAATCCTAGGCCGACAATCACTTGGTTGATTCCGCCTTCTCCATAATAAGTGTCAACAGATTTGTCGTTGTTGTTGACCTTTATCTCTTTTTCCGAATCAGAGTAGTTGTAGCCAACGATAGAGTAGGGTTCCATACCTACTGCTATGCCCATCCAATTTTTGATTGGAATCTGCAATCCGATCCTTTCCAAATTTCCTGAGAAATCACTGCTCTTTGAATCCCCGCTGGAATAGAAAGATGATCTTAGTGACGCTCCGACTTCAAATCTGAAATTGAGTGAATCGATAGCTGTATATGTCGCAGGATTGCCGAAGTTTGTGTGTTGGTTGTCTCGAAGTCCGATTGACAAACCTCCCATTCCTCGTCCTTGTGCAGACGTTCCATCTACCAGTGATCCGTATCCATATCTGGAGTAGGGTGAACTGGTGTTATTCTGACCTGTAGCGGCTATTGCTGTACCAAGACAAAGCAGCGTGCTTATGATTATTCCTTTTGACATTTATCGTTTAATATTCTATTCAATCCAATCCTTAACAGATTTTCTTTTGCAAATATCTTAATTTTTATGTTGCTTTCAAAGTATTTTGAGCCTCCACCCGTTAAAAAAACTAAAAGTTTTGGAAATTTTTTGCTAAATCTGCGGTATGACCCCTCTATTTCATGCAAAATGCCACTGTAGCAGCCTGAGTATATGGCTGTCTGTGTGTCGTCTCCAATCTCTTTCCACTCGGTGTTTATATCCACTTGTGGTAGTTTTGCGGTGAATGTGTGGAGTGCGTTGAGTCGCATCTGCATTCCTGGCGCTATATTGCCTCCGAGATATTCTCCTTTGCTGACGATGTCGTATGTGATGGCTGTGCCGACGTCGATCACTAAAATGTTTGCATCTTTCCCAGCGATCGAATATGCTCCCACACATGCTGCGAGTCTGTCCATTCCTAGGGTGTTGGGCGTGCGGTATTTGTTTATCAGAGGAACTTCCGTTTCATGTGTCAGCTGAATGAAGTCGACGGAATGACTCACGTCTGCTATCAAATCTTCATTCCCTCCTCTTACACTGCTATAAATTGTGTGTCTGACATTATGTCTCTTGATGATTTCTGCAACTTCTTTGGCATCGTAGTCTTTGCTTTCATATAGCGCGACTTCGTTGTTGCTTCCTTCTTCAAACACTCCATATTTAATATGTGTGTTGCCTTCGTCGATAATCAGATTCATCTTTTCTGATTTTTGCCTGATTGCGGATTAACTATAAAAAAATGACAGACTATTTCTAATCTGTCATTTTTTTGACATTTGTTGTTTTTGCTTTTTAATATTTCACTACGCCGTATTTGTCATTTTTCAATACGACTGCTGACTTGTCTTTCACACCTGTTATCTTGCCGTAGTTAGTGTAAAGTTTGATGTATCCATTCTTGTCGACCAATCCGAATTTGTTGTTTTTCTTGTTCTTGAATACACCGCTCTCATACAACTCAGAATTCTTTGGTAGGAATGGCACTCCGCTTTTGCTGAAGCACATCTTGTCTCCGTTAAGCTCTGCCTCCACAACCTTGCCGTCAAATGATGTGATCGACTGTGCGAATGGCACCACCACTTCTGAACCTGCCTTGTCCAAAACTCCACATTTTCCGTTTGCGTCCTTACATACGAAATAGTCGTTTGAAAGTTCTGTGATCTGGCGGTAGTATGGCTCAACCACAATTTTGCCGTCAGGGTTGATCAAACCAGTTTTTGCTGCGTTGAAAATTCCCATCTCAGCTGTTTCGAACGCTGTGAATTTATTGGCGAATTTTTTCAAGCGTACTTCATCTTTAGTGGTTGTGACGATCTTGCCTGCTTTTACAATGACTCTTGTTGAAACTCCATTTTCAAATACGTTCAGTAGAATCACATCTGAAACCTTGCCTGAAAGAAGTTCATCGCAGTCACCATCGATTGCATGGTTTGGATCAAGTATCTTTTCGTATTTAGCCTCCAACACTACCTGACCATAGTATAGAAGTCCTTTTTTGTCTCCACTTGTCACAACTGAATATCCGTTGCAGTATTTTGTCATGTCGTCGTAAGTTGGAGTGACACACTCTTTACCTCCTTGCAATGCGCATGCCTGACCTCCCTTGTTTACGATCAACATTCCGTTTGAAACTTCTTTGTCGATGCTTGAGAAGCCTGATATAGTTCCGATTTTTCCAGTCTTGTCATACATATCGTAGCTTGATCCGTTAGCGTAGTAGATGATTCCACCGGCGCGAGTCACTTTGCTATCTTGACTTTCAGGAACACTTACGATTTCTTCTCCGGCTTTGTTGATATAAATCCATTTGCCAGCTTTCTTTACTTTTGCGATTCCCTCAGAGAAACATTCACCAAGTTCTTCATACTGAAGTTTGATGTTGGCGTGAGCTGGAGTCTTGTCTAGGAATCCCCAGTTGCTTCCGACTTTGTAGGCAATCATTTTGTCTTCACCACCGCAATCTTTGTATTCGCTTAGTGCAGCACAGTATAGGAAAGCTCCTGTTGTGTCCATCCATCCTTCTGTAGAAGGGGATGTCTTGATGATCGCGATTCCATTCTGATCGTAGTAAGGCATCATGTCGTGGTTGATGCTTCCGATCAGCTCTCCGTCTGGATTGTAGATTCCGTATTTTTTCCCTTGGCGAACTTTGATGTATTTGCTGTCGATATCGTCAGCGTTACGCCATTGGACCTGGTCAAACTTTTCGTCGACTTTTGTGTTACCCTCTGGATCAACAATCACTAGTTTGCCTGCATCTGTCATCGCAACACCACCGTTTCTCAATACTTTGAATTTGAAAGGAGTTAATGATCCGGAAACGAATGGTTGGATCGCTGTCTTCTCTCCCTTGTAGCTCAATCCCCAAGAATTGCCTTGCTTGAACGCAATGAAATTTTTTGAGATGATGTCGATGTCGGATGCTGAAGTGGCTACGAAATCGAGGATTGTCGAACCGTTTGCTGGATTGATCACTCCCCATTTTCCGCCTTTCTTTGCAATCAACTTGCCGTCTGCTATGTCTGAGAAGTCATCGAACGAAGGTGCTACCAACTCTTTTCCTGTGAAATCCATGATTCCCCATTTGCCGAAATCATTCACAAGATAGTAGTTCTTCTTTGCAATTGAATCTTCCGCCAAACGGATGTTCTTGTATTTTGGCTCAACTTTCCAAGTCAGGTATTTTTGCAATTCTTCGATCTTACCCTCAAACTCTTTCACCTTCTTCTCCTCGTTTGGATACAGACCGATGAATTTTGCATACGAGTTGATGTTGTCGTTCGCCTTAGCTTCGTCGTAGCTCATCTGAAGCAAACCGCTTTGGATCTCAGACGCATATTTCGAGTTAGGATATTTTTCCATGTACGACGCGTATGCATCCGCTGATTTGGGCAATTTCACGAATGCGATTGAATCTCGCATGTTGATAGCTTTGTCTCTGTTAGGCGAATTTGGGTAGTCGAGAATGAATTTCTCCACGTCGCGCAAAGTTGCCCCTTTTAACGTTTTCTTGAAGATTATATCCTCCTTGCCTTTTTTAGCTTCTTCTAGGTAAGAACATGATTCACAAGTGTTTATGATTTTGTCGTACGCATCGACAGTCCCTTTGGACCTCGCATAGTCAAGCAAATTGGCTTCCACTTCCATACGCACCGTCTCCAAATCAAATTCAGCTTCACGCATGCAGTTCATAACTCGTTGATTTGTAACGTAATCACTGTATGAGATTCGCTTGTAAAAGTCGTACGCTTTTAGTGGATTATACTGTGGATTTTTCTTGCTATTATATGCTAAACATTCACTCAGCTGATACAAAAACTGGTCTGGCGAAGATGTTATTTTTATCTTCGAACGAGTCTTTAACGCACTTTCAATCTTGCCTTTTCTTAGCGTTTTGATCACATCAGTGATGTCTGATGCGGCATTTGCAACACTTAAGGTAAAAATGCTCAACATTAATGAAATCAACACTCTTTTCATCATAATTCTGTTCATTTTTCAGTCAAAATTTAGACAAATATAAATTTTCAATATTGTTTTGGCAAAGCTCTTTTTCTATTTTTATGATATTGTTGATAAAAGAATGAGTTATCAACATTTTGTTTGCCGGCTTATTGTTGTGGATGCCGCTATGATCGGATAAACTATAAGAAAAATTCAGCGATTGCGCCTCTTAGTTTTTCAGCTTTGTTGGCTTTCAACACTTTTTTTCGGTTGCGTTTTTCAATGTCTGGAAGAAGATATTCAAAGTAAGCCTTCACATGTGCGACACTTTGCTCTTCTCCATTCATCAATTCTTCACACTGGGTGAAAAGCTTTTTAATCAATTGTTTAGACTTGTCTTTCTTTTCCTTGTCAGACATTATCACTCCATTTTTGTATTCCGACGCGAGTGCTGGATTCATTAGCAGACCACGGCCGATCATGATGCCTTTAAGGGTAGGGTAGACGGTGCTGATCTTGTTGATGTCGTCGAGAGTAGTCACGTCGCCATTATAGATAAGAGGGTGCTTGCAGACTTTTGCAAATTCAGCGAATTTTTGATGGTTTATATCTCCAGAATACTGGTCTTTTGCGATTCTTGGATGCATTGTCACCTCGGTAAAAGGAAAACTGTTGATGATGTCGGTCATCTCAAATATTTGATTTTCATTGTCGTAGCCAAGACGTGTTTTCAGCGAAAATTTCATAGACGGGTGGGCTTCCAACACTTTTATCATTGCTTTTACAGCCTCTTTGTCTGCCAACAGACCTGAGCCCATACCATGTTTGGCGATCATAGGAAACGGACATCCCATGTTGATATTCACCTCTTTATATCCTTTCTCCTCAAGCATTGCGACCATCTTCTCTATGTCTTCTGGCTTGGTAGACGCAATTATTTGCGGAATAGTGCACAATTCCGTCTCATCGGGCAATTCACGTATGTCTTTTTTACGGAAGTCACCACGTTCCACACGAATGAAAGGAGTGTAATATTTGTCGACACCACCAAAAATTTCGGCGTGTAGCTTTCTAAAAATTGAATCTGTATAGCCTTGTAATGGGGCAAAATGAATCTCCATGTAATTGATTTTGATTATTTATTGGCAAATATACGGATTTTTTAATTTGATTTAATCCATGTTGGCATATAATACGACATCATTATTATTATGAAAACATTAATTGGTGATTGTCAATTATTGATTATTTATATCAATCATCAATCATTAAACGTCAATCATTAATCATCAATGCGATTCACATTATCGTCATTAATGTGGTCCAAAAATGTCATCGGTTGATGATCGACCATAAAATGTCATCATTAATCCGACCCCAAAATGCAGTCGATCTTTGACCGACTGCATTTTGGGGTCGGCTACCGTTGCCTGCGGCAATATAGGGTCTACGACCCTAGAGGAGTAGGGGCAATTCATCCACCAGGGTAGTAGACCCTGTTTCGCAACGCGACGGTGGCCGATTCCAAAAATGGAAATCGTGCAACGATTTTCATTTTTGGTGTCGGATAAAAAAGAGAAATTGTGCAACGATTTTTCTTGTGATGTCGAATGCATTAAATAAAATTGTGCAATGAATTATTTATATGATTGAAAATCAGATGTTGTTTTCTATGAATTCATCATATAAGATTCTATTTTCATCAAACAAATTTTTCATTTCTTCAATGAAAGTTTTTTGTTTGTGATGTTTTTTTTGATTCATGATATACCTCTTTATTGTCTCCAATTCTGATTTACAATAAGAAAAAGATCCAAAACTTTTTTGCCAACCTCTGAATAATGGAAAATTGGGATTGTTTTTCAGCATACGTGAACTGCTTTGTTTCACCACTTGTACAAAATCAGATACGGATATGTCGGGCTTTAGTTCCACAAGAATGTGTAAATGGTCAGGCATTCCTCCTATCCTATGAAGATAATGCCCGTTGTTTTGGCAATATCCCCAGATAAATGAATATAATTCCTTTTCATGCTCTTCGTTGATGGCGTAATCGTTTTTATATGTGCGAAAAACGATGTGGTAAATGTGACGGTAATAACTCATTTTTTTGTGTGTTACTATGTTTATTTGATTTTGCTTTTGCAAAATTATGAAAATAATTTGAATTTCAAAAAAATTACTATGTTTTTTGAAATCGTTAATTGTCATCCATTAATCATTAATCCGACCCCAAAATGCAGTCGGTCTTTGACCGACTGCATTTTGGGGTCGGCTACCGTTGCCTGCGGCAATATAGGGTCTACGACCCTAAAGGCACAGGGGCAAATCATTCATCATGGTCGTAGACATTTCCCTAAACTCATCGTGCGTTACTGCAAGCAGTCTACGACCCTAGAGGAGCATGTACAGATTGCCCATCAGGGTCGTAGACCCTGTTTCGCAACGCGACGGTAGCCGATTCCAAAAAATGAAATCGTGCAACGATTTCGTTTTTTGGTGTCGGATTCATGAAATATCGCAACACGACGTTGTCGGATTAATGAAATATCGATGTGCGATTTGTGACATCGAAATCGCATATCGATTTTCATTTATATTTTTTATTTGTTTTTGTGTTCAAAATCGTTCAAATTGTTGATAACTTTTACTTTTCCTTCAATTTTATTAGTATTGATTTATTTAACTTTGTTAGCAATTATACTATGGTTTGAAGTGTAGTGTAATGAGTTTTAGAGTTAATAAATTGATTGATAGTTCTATAGATGGTTTGTGAATAGTTGCGAATGCAACGTCATCATGATTAAAAACCTATTTTATAGGAATATTAGGATATTAATAATTTATAAAAGGATAAATAAAAGGATGAAAGAAATTGAAATAGGTGCTTATATAAATATGTATAGACGGTGGTGTTATTGACACTCATATTTAAATATGTATATATATGTAGCAACGGATTTATATTAGAAACGTGAGATACAAATGGGAAATAATAAAAAAAATAATATAATCATGAGAGAATTTCTACAGAAATTTGTTGATTGGATAGCGATGCTTCTGCGTTGGCTTTACGCTGCGCCGAACGATGCCGTCCAATGCCAGCATGATACCCGAGTGGAAAAACTACGGGATGTCAGTGTGCGGCATGTGGGAAGAGGATTGAATTCCTCCGAGTTGGTGAAGGGCAGGATGCTCTTAGCCGAGTGTAAATCATTTATCCGACAGCGGCTAAAAAGGATGACCGTTGGGGTAGTGCTGGTTGGTGCAGCGTTGTCTGCGAGTGGACAGGATCAGCGAAACCTTGGTTTTGCCCATGGCTTGGATGGCTGGCGTTTGTACTATGGTGCAGTGTTGTATCACAAAGCAAATCAGCAAAGAACTACAGATTGTAGTCAGATTGGAAATGTCAATAATGCTGCTACTTTTGATTATTATTGGGATTATCAGGAATTCCTTGATGGATATAGATTAAGAACTAATACAGAATGTCCATTTAAGGATAATCAAAATGCAAAAGGACAACCTTTTAAGAATTATTTTTCTTCAATCGAAGAAAATGGAGATGGTTATGCTACTACTTCTGGTGAATATTATGAGATAAGTGCTGAGGATGCAGTTAAGCAACAGTTTTATGACAATGGCGCAATTTACCAGGATGAAAGTGAACAATATCGATATTGTGTTATTGGAAAAAGTGGTATTGATGCTGGAGATGGAATTTATTCTGATCCTAATGTAAATCATTATTACAGTAAATTAAGCAAAACAATACATAATGAAAATATAAAACTTCCTAGAGTTTATCCTGGAGCTGAACATTCATGTCGAATCGGTGCTTGTGGCTCTAGAAATGACCAAATGACAGTTGGTTCTTCTAATAGCAAAAAATCAAATAACCCGTTATCTACAGAATTAGCTGTGCCATCTTGGGGCATGGATTTCCCTCATACGGCTGCTGCTGAGCAGATGTTGTATGAGTTCACAAAAGATGATGATGATGATTTTTTGATGATTCATTTTCTTGCTATGGCAGAAGCTCCTGAGAAAGTACACTACGGATCAGGTGCACCTGAGTTTACAATTGGCGCATATTCGACAAGTAATAAAAATATTGATCTTGGTGAAGTTGGTATAGATGGGTCAGGATGGACTAAACTGACATGTGGAGACTCTAAAATGAGTTCTTTCGATATGACATGTAGCCAGGGACATAACTTCGAATGTCAAAGAGGTGAAGGTATAGGAAAATGTACTGATCCGGGTTTGCAATCAGGTCGGTCAATGTACAACACAGGTTGGTTTTCTACTGGTTCAGCTCCTGCTATTAGAAATTCAGAATCTAAGGGATGGCGAACTTTGATCTATCCGCTAGATGCATTGAAGAAGGGTGATCGTATTGGGTTGCAGTTTATTACTCGTGACTGTAATTATTCTGGAACTAATTTTAGTAATGGTTATAAGGCAGGAGGACATTCATGTTATATGTACTTCACATGTGAGGTGAAGAAAAAATCATTGATTGCAACTCTTTGTGATGCGGTCAATGGCCCTTTGAATGCTACTGCAACTAAAGGTTATAATGCATATATATATGGTATAAAAACAGAAAGAGGTTTCCAAAGATTACATGATGGAGTCCTGACCAGCAATGAGTTTGAAATAAGTATGACCAATGAAAATAGTGCATATTGGCGTTATGTTACGTCAAACGGTTCAGAAGGAACTCTTGTTTGTTATATGGCCTCTACTGTTGGAGAATTAAACAAGAAGACAGATTCGGAATTAAGTAATAACACTGATAATTGTATTATAAAGGCAGAAACTCACTTTGGTGCCACTGCTGTTGAAGGTACGATTAAGGACAAATGGACTTGTCCTACAGGTTCTGATCAGGCTGATGGTTTGAGTATAGAAGCTCTTAATCTAAATTATACTCGAAATAATTTTGAGACAGACCCAATTACCGATATTCAATTCTTCGTGAAAAAGAAAAATGGAGGGGCTTATGCTACTGTGCCAGATTGGACAATAGGAGCTTCTTCATGTAGTCAGCAGGTTGATGGAAAGAAGGTTTCTCTATTATTTAATGCACACAGATTTATAGAAGCTGAGAATTATACAGAAACTTATACTATCAAGGCTATTTTAACTTCGTCAGCTGGTTGTGAAAGTATAATTGAGCAAGATTTTACTCCTTCTACAGCTTTGGATCCGAAGTTCGATATTACAGGAACTTGTCAGTATGGAGATATCCGTATTACAAATGAGAGCCATAATTCCTTGGGTTCTACTAGATATACTGCCACTTATTATTTAAATGGAAACCGTCTTGAAGATAAGACGGATTTGCCAGCATTGCTTCTGTCTAACGAGGTCGTTACAGAAAGTGCTAATATGGCAGGTGTGAATGAGGTGTATGTGATTGCGAAAGATGAAAATGGATGTACTTACACATCTCCTACCGCTAGTGAGACATTGACGTCGTCTCCTGTTGTTGATCTATATATCAATCCAGATTCATACAAGCAAGAGATTGAGGTCAAGAATAATATAACAAGAACAGTTACTTTGGAGGTTTGTCCAGGAGGTAAGGTGAAAGTTACACCATTCTCTACAGATCCGGCGTCTGCGGCTGCAAATTATAAGTTCCAATGGTATGATGCTACTAATTCTATAACAGATCCTGCTGTTACAGCTACCGTAGGTAATGCAGGAACTAATAGTGGCGTTTATACTTCTGGAGAGAAGAAACTTGGTAAAGGTGTCCATACTCTTACTGTAACTGCAGCTGGTGGATGTAAGACAACTTGGACAGTGTACGTTCAGGAGTCTGCAGGAAAAATCATTTTAGGAGATATTGCCAAGGTTTGTCCTGGAGATCCGCTCACAATAGATGTTGAGGGTGCGAAATCAGTCTTGGCAGTGAATTTTGTGGTAGAAGAATCACAAGGTGCTACACCAGTTAAAACTGTAGCAGATTTCTCATGGAAAACTTCTTCTAATCAGTTGGTTATTTCTAAGGTGGCGGATGTCTCACTTTATACAAGTGCATATCAGTACTATTATGAAATAGAATTTACTAACGATGACAATTGTTCGGAAAAGAAGTCATTCATTCCAAAGAATCTTGCTGCTCCGTTGGTGACATACTCAATAAAGAATGGAAGCACGGAGATTGGAAAGACATCTTCTATTGATCCAACAGATAATGTTACTCTATGGACTGCTGAACCAGTTTGTCCGGGTACGGTATTGACTATCATTCTTACCAATGCGTCATCTGATATGACTAACTATTATGTCATTAAGGATGCGGAAGGAAATAGTTATGGTCCGACAACGTCTGGAAGATTCAGTAGGTCTGACCTATTCTCATTCCAATATACTGTGCCAGCAGTTGCGGCTGGTGGAGAGGTAATCAGATTCACTGTCAAGACTGATGGTATGAATGGTAACGTCGCTCAGTGTGCTATCACAGAAAAACTTGCTATTCAGGTTAAGCCTACAGTTCAGTTTGATATGGCTGCCACTGGATCAAAGTTAGATAATGTGACTTCTGCTTCACTTGCAAACAATGAGAAGAACACATATTGTAGTGGAGATACATTCTATTTCTATGTTCGTCCTTTCAATGAGAATGGTGAGTTGGCAAATGCCGGAATTAAGGTTCAAAATACAGCATTGTTGAGCCAGGCGTCTACTCAGAGAGAAACATCCTTTGAAGGAGTCTTGGGTTATGGAATGTCAGGAGCACAGTCTGATGTTTTAGGCCAGTATCAAACTTTGAAAGTATCTGTTACTGATGGTGGATGTACTTCTAACGGAGATTATAAGGTATATGTTAAGCCGCTTCCTGTAGTGAAGACGTCTCCTGTATCTGCATGCCCATCTTCTTCTTTTGAGGTTCAATTGGTAGATAATGGTACAGCTAACGCTACTGTAAATGAGGATAATACGATAGCGAAGGTTAATTATGCATTCTATACAAAGACAAGTTCTTCAGATTCAACAGCTTCTCAGGAATCTGAAGTGTCTTCATTGACTCAGAGTTTCACTGCTCCAGTATCTGCTGGATCAACTACTTATAGTGTAGGAGGTGTGGCAACTGCGAAAGATGGATGTACGGTTGATTTTTCAATACCGGTCGATCTTTATCCAACACCTGATTTCGTTGCCACTGTTGTAAATCCTGATGGATCTGATGTTGATGGTGTCGTTTGTCAGGGTGCATCATACGCAATCAAGTTGACAAATCAATCGACTGTATTATCTAAGTTCATCATAAAAGATAACACAGGTAATCAGGTTGGTGATATGATTTATATCAATCCAGGAAGCAGTTACACATCGAGTCAATTAATTGCTCCAAATGAGAAAATTGATTTGATTTATACTGTGTCTTGTGAGACAGACAATGGATGTAAGACAGATGATAAGAATCTTACAGTTAAAATAGGAGTTAAACCAACATTTAATTTCCAACCAATTTCTGCTGTATGTTCAGATCCGTCTGCTTCTCCACTTTCAGTAAAAGTGATAGCTGTTATTGGACTAACTAATACAGCGAATAGCGGAAAAATTGTATTTGACAATTTTGAGTCTGCGTTTAATGGAGTTGATAATACATTAGAAATCACTAACAATCTGCTTTCTCTTTATCCAGGAGATGTCACTCGTGACTATTCTGCAAAATATGTAGATAACGCTGGTTGTGAAAGTGATCCTGTTGTTGCGACTTTGAGTCAGATACCTACACCTATTGTTGGTGTCAATGTAGAGAAAGCAAGCGTTTGTCCTAATGATGAAAACAATGTTATTATCGATGATGTTACAAATGATTTCTCTAAGGGTTACAGCTATAGATTGTGTAATGTCACTCTGAATGCACAAAATAAAAAGGTTGCATCAGATGTTATCACATCATATAGTGGTAAGACAATAGTCGAGGGTACTCGTACAAAGGGTGTTATTGCTCTACCAAAAAATTCAACACCTGGCACATACGAATATGCCGTTGTGTCTGAAAACAGAGTAGGAACTATATTATGTTCAGACACTACATTTATTTCTTATGTTGTGAATAAAAATCCTGCAATCTCATTAAAGGTTTATAAGAACAGTGTCGCTGCTGAAAATGAGATTACAGAAGATATGTCTGTTTGTCCAGAGACTCCATTGATATTAGTAGTCGCAAATTCAGATTACAACGATCCGACAACAAACTGGTCTTTGGTTTCAAATAAACAAAATGGTTCAGAAATAAATGCATCTCAGCAAGGCAACTCTGCAGAGTTACGTTGGAATGCTATGGGTGTCGCTGGTACGGAGACATTGACAATAACAGCGGAGAATTCAAGTTGTTCTGCTACAAAGACATTCAGATTTGTAGTAAGTTCTCCAGCTGCTCTTCGAATTACATCTAGTGAGACCAGACTTTCTAATGATGGTGTGACATTGTTCTGTGAGAATGATAATGAGAAGAAAAAATTGACAGCTTCTTCTGGATTCTCTAATTATAAATGGATTCAGGAAGGTTCTACAAATATACTTTCTTCTACTGCAGAATTACTGGTATCTCGTGGTAATGATGTGACATATATTGTTACTGCTGAAGATGCGAATGGATGTAAGGCTACTGCAAGTGAGATTGTAAAGACAATGGATCTTCCTAATGTTTCATTGTCAGTGGATCCGACTGTAGTATGTGTAGGTGAGACAGTAGAACTTACTGCACAGAAGACAAATGCATCTTTTGCTAAGTATGGAGATACTTATAAGTTCTCTGTCAAATATGATACAGATGGTGTGGTTGAAAATGCAGAAGATCAGAAAGCATTCTCAAATGATATTACTACTCTTTCTGATAAAGCAACCCTTGCCGTTCCAGTAGCCAACCTACAAAATGGAAAGGCTTACGCATTTGCACAGGTAAAGATTGATAATGGAGATTTATGTGTCGGAACTCCAGTTGATGTTTCGGTAAATATACTTGGTAAACCTTCAATTATTGCCAAAGTAAAGGTAAATGGATCTTATATTAATCCTATTGAGATTGAAAATAAGAAGAAATATAAGATTTGTCCTTCTACAGAATATGCTTTGGAAGTAAATGTAGATGTTACTGGTTCTTCATACACTTCAGCTACAGAGTTTGAGATTTCTGTAGATGGTCAGACAAAGAAAGTGAGAGGAGTAAACGTTGCTAATTTTGCAATGGAAGGCTTGAATTCAGCTATGACTCATAACATTTCGATTATTCCGATTGTAGGAGAAAAGCGTAGCGCTTGTATGGCTGATAGTGTACTTTCGGTTGATGTATATACAAATCCAACAGTCAAACTATATACTTCGGATGCTCAGCACACAACAAATGTTGATGCAGCATCGAATGATGGTTTGGCAGGAGCTTATCTATGTGCTTCATCAGGTTCGCCTGTAGGTTCTGTTTGGATTAACTCTTATATGATTTTTGACGCTTCAGCGTCTATGAAATCGATAGAGTGGGCTGCAGACAACTATTCGGTTCCTGCAGGCAACACTCAGACTTCTGTTGAGATTAGTCGTGCAGTAAGTGGATTGAAAGCAAGAATCACAGATAATAATGGATGTGTCAGTGATTGGTCGGCTCCTTTGGCAGTTGAACTTTGTGAAATCGCTACTCCACGTGTTTCTGTGGCTAAAGGATGTGAGGGTGAAGCTGTTTCTGTAGTATTGGGAGATGCAAATTCCGATGTCACTACAAACAATTCATTGATGAACAGTATATTTACAGAATATACATTGTCTTATAATACTACATCTAAGAAGTTTAATCTTCCAGATGATCTTGCTGGTACTGATGCTCAAGGTCGATCTTACTATTCAATACCTGTTGCTGGTGTTACTTCTGGTACAGTATTTGAAGCATCGGCTATCAACAATTGTGGTTCGACTGCTGGATATTTGAAATCTGAATGTGCATCTTCAAACACAGCAACTGCTACTTATAATGTGTCTAAGGCTCCGCAGTTGAAGATCACTTTCGAATCTTTGGATAACACTGAAATCACTAAGGTTTGTCCTAATACATCATTTAAGGTATATGTTGAAGCTGAAAACTTCTCTTCTTCAGCAAACTTGACTGATTCAGAGAAGGTTCTCGACTTGGAGTTGTCTTACGTTGACAACGGTCAGGTAAAGACACAAAGAGGATCAATCTCATATAATTCGAGTGATGATAATACGAAGAAGACATTCTTCGAGATTCGTGGCGGTATGGATTATATCGCTGGATCAAGCTCAATTCCATTTACTGTAACAGCTAAGAATTATGATGGCTGTGAGGCTTCAAAGACAGAAACAATAGATATTTTGTCTCGTCCAACAGTCAAGCTGGTCGCAACCAAGTATACAAGAGTTGATGGTAATGATGTTTACTATTGTCCTGGAGTTGAATGTATAATTGAAGCTCAGTCAACTTCTGCGTTGAAAGAAAACTCTTACACATGGTATAATGCGACAAATAATGTATCTGATGTGCATACATTTGGTACTAATAAAGAGTTGGTTCCAACAGCATTGACTGATTATATTGATGCAAATGGAAATTCTTCATACTATGTGACTGCTGTTTCTGAGGCGACAGGATGTACTTCTCTTCCTTCAAACACTTTGAACTTGAAGAAGATTCCTGTTCCAGCATTCAGTGCTTATGCGGATCCTAATACTGTATGCTCTGGAGACCAGACATCAATTAAGATTGGTACACTTTCTGATCCTTCAGCTTACAAATTCAATATCATTACTAAATTGGGTGTTCAAACAGAGGTTAAGGATAACGATGGTAATGTGATGACAGGAGCGGATGGTAAACCTTTGATGAAGGATACTGTAAGAGTAGGTGCGATGTTCTCTACAACAACAGGAGAGCCTGTTTACAATATTGCGAACTATGCTTCAAATGCTCCTTACGGTGTGAGATTGACAACACCTGATGGATGTGTTTCTGATATTGCGGTGTCTGTTACTCCAACAGATGGTCCGATCATCGACTGGGAGCTTTACAACGCTTCAAAGGGTAAGGTTGTTGCAGCTCATATTCATGAAATGGTTGCCGACAATGTCACAGGAGTTTTGGTTCCTAAGAAAAATGCAGATGGTACATATGTAGTACATACTAATGCTGATTACGCATACGCTAATGCTAATCACAGAAATAATGTATCTTACTATATTTATGCTGATGATGACAATCAAAAAGAACATCCTCAATTTGGCCATTTCTGTGTAGGTGACGTTTATTATCTATATGTAAGAAATGTCCGTTCAAGTCAGCCAAATGAACCTGCTATTCTTGCTGATACATTCAGCGTAAATGTTAAGGGTGTCAAGAAACGCAACGGTAAGTTGTTTAATTCTAATTTGGCAAATCGTTGGGTTGCTCTTGAGTATGGACATGGTCCGACAAAGAATACTCATTTCCCTTCAGTCTCTACAGATGGAATCCATATCTCAATTACAGATTCTTGCTATTATGCTGATGGTTCTACTATTTGTCCATCTATCACAACAATCGATCTGGATGTTCAACAGTTGAACCCTACAGTAAGTGTGATAGGAGTTCCTAATTACATCTGTAAGGGTGAGGAATTCTCATTCCAAGTTATCGGTCGTGCAAGTCAGGGTTCTCATATCGTAGATGCTAAGGTATATACGACAGGAACAATATATCAGGCATTGGATTACGTTTCTGGACCTGCTGGCTCTGCAGATAAGTTCAAGGCTAATGTCATTACAAATCCAGGACCATCTAATAATTTCCCTGTTACGGATAATTATGTATGGAATGCTCGTCGTAAGAATAATGGAGTTACTGTTAATGGCAATGATGGCTTGATATTTTCCCCTGATGCAAATACAACATATTATGCTCGTGTTTGGGATAACTATGGATGTGTGTCAAATCAGTGGGGTAGAACAGTCAATGTCTATGAAGTTCCATCCATTACACTAGACTATGCGGATCCTGCATGTGAGAATTCTGCGATCAGAGTTTTGGTAAATCCTAACAACTATTCATCTTACTATTTCCGTGAGTACAAGAAAAACGAGGATGGTAAATTGATAGATAGGGATAGCAACCTTATAAATAGTAAGAGTCAGGTTATTGATCCGAGTGGCAATTTGGTTTATATCCTTGACGCAGATGGAAACAAGATTCCAGATGAAGAGACGGATGATCCTAATGACTTTAAGTTGAAGTCTCCTCATCCTTTCAAAGAGGGTTATGGTACTTCTAATACCGGTAATATCTATGGTGCACTTACAAATCAGTTCTACAACTATAGATATTTCAATTCATCAGCTAACTATAAAAATGGTGATGAGATAGTTTATCAGGTATATGCTACAATCCAGAGAACAAACAGTGATGATGGTTCTATTATTACTTGTCCTTCTGAGATTAAACAGGTTGAGTTCACACCGGATCAGAATCCTAAGATTAAGGCTGCATTCTATAATGAGGATGGTGAGCCAAAGACTACATTCTGCCCTGGTGAGAAGGTTACTGTCAAGGTTGGTCTTGCTAATGGTGAATATTTCTTAGATAAGGCTCAACAGAAGAACGCAACCTACAAGAATCATTCTGTGACATATTATTCAAATTACTCTAAGATCCCAGCAATCAATTTCAATAATATTGTCCATACTACTACTGTTCCTTTGAATGCGACAATGGCTCCATTTGCAGGAGAAACAGAACCTTATCATTTGCTTGACGATCAGTTCTCATTTATAGCTCCTGAAACACCAGGAACTTATACTATTAAAGTTACTGATAAGGTGACACAATCATATAGCTGTCCTAAAGACACTAACATTGTGTTTACAATTGCAGCTCGTCCTTCTGTATCACTTGTTGCAATCAAGGGTAATGTTGATCCAAATGACCCTAACCACGTTTACATTTGTGAGGGTGATTCTGCAATTTTGCAGGCAAACTCAACTACATCTAACTGTACGTACATGTGGTATGCAATGCAGAATGGAAACCAATTGGATGATCTTAAGAATGATAAAGACACAGTTAAATTTGGATCGTCTGAGAAATCAACAACAAGATTGGTTAAGATTGTAGATGGTCAAGGATGTGAGTCTGATTTCAGTAATGAAATTAAAGTTGAGGTAGCTCCTCGTCCTGAAATCACGATCGATAAGGAATTTGATTATGTTTGTCCTGATGTTCCTGCTACGGTTGATATTATAGCTTCAGGAGCGAACAACTGGCAATTCTTCACTACAAACCAAGATCATTCTGATTATGGTCGTCTTGGTAGTGGTGAGACAACAAACCCTAAATTTTCTTTGTCTAAGACTATCGCAGAATTCAACAATGGTGTTTATACTGGATATGTAGGTGTTGAGAATCGAGACGCGGAAAGTATCTCATTTGGATGTAGAAATTATACTGAATACAAATTTAAAGAAGCTAAGACTCCAGTGCTTAAACTTCAAGCTATGAGAAAAAATTCAGATAATTCTTATACAGAAATCTCAAATCCATGTGAGGGTGAGGAATATTATGTTAAGGTTGTCGATGAGTCTGCAAATGATTCTGAGGCTACATTGAAGGCAACTTTTGTTTTGAAGGGTACTGACGGTGCTGCTGACGAAGAGGTTTCGTTGAATTCAGACTTGATATCTGTGTCATCGTTTACAGCTGATAAGAGAAAGAGATTCTCTGTCATTGGTTATAATAAGTATGATGATGGTACATCTTGTCCTTCTAATGAAGTGACTCTTGATGTCAAGGTCAACAAACGTCCAACATTCAGTTTGACAGCAACTGCTGCTTGTGAAAAGACCAAACGTACATACCCAGCTAATAATGAAGGTGGTAATTATGGTGGAGGAAATGGAAAAACTAAATTCTCTGTTTCAAATCTAGTGTTGGATAAAACAACGAACAATAGCAATAAGGTGATCTCATATACTTGGGAAATTCAGGGTGACCCAATTACACACAATTCATCTTCATATGAGCATCCTTATACTGATGGAAAAACGGAGGCTGTTGCTCGTGTAATTATTACAGACGCTAATGGTTGTTCAAGTGTGCCAGTAGAGAAGATATCTCCATTAATGAAACGTCCTCGTCAGATAGTAGCTGCTGAAGCTAAGTGTATTGGAGATAATCAGGTGAAGATCACTAACACTTTGGATCCTACTTGTGGATTCTCTACTAATGAGGTTGATTTCTGGTATCGTTTATACAGAGCTGATAAGGCAAATGAGAATGATACAATAAATGTGTTGAAAAAATCTTTGACACAATGGATGGAAGGTCAATCTTCAACTCCTCGTCTTCAGGAATTCTCTGGTTGGAGAAATGCTTATCCTGAGCATATATTCTCTACAACAGTGACAGGACCAATGTGGGCATGTTCACGAATGAGATCCGTAAAATCTGATAATATTTGTGAAAGTGAGGTAGAGTGTGTATTGGTAGAACCAAGCGATAAACCAATATTCTCTGTTTATTTGAGGAAAAATGGTTCTTCAGATTATCTTCCTACTACTAATAACACTGCTGAGGTATGTAATTTAACATCATGTGTTATTGATGTAAAAGTTGAAAGCTTTGGTGCTAATTGTAAAGAGGCAACAATTACTATTAAGGAAGCGAATGCTTCAGGCAATGTGATCGGAACTAAAACTGTGAATTCTTCTACAACTGAGACAATCAGTCTAGGAGAGATTACTAGAAACATTGACTTTATTGTTGAAGTTTCTTCTTCATGTGGATGTCTTTCTTCCAACAGATATAGAATCAATGTGCTACCAACTCCAACAGTATCTTTGGTTGCTGAGGGAAGCCGAATAGAGAATGGTTATATCTATATATGTCCAGATAGTACAGCTAATTTGAAGGCGGTAACAAGTTCTTCTGCGAATATTGTCAAGTATAATTGGTATAGAGATGACATGTCTACTAATGAGTCTGATTCGCTACGTCTAGTGAAACAGAGCTCAGGTTCATACAATGTCAGTGTCGTTGATGCAAAAGGATGTGAATCAGCTTTGTCTAATACAATTGTGATAGAGAGAGTTGATGTTCCTAGTGTTACTGCTTCTGCACCAGAAGTTGTGTGTGAGAATACTCCATTTAATATTGATATCAATAATCCTCAGAATGGAATCACTTATGTGGTTTATAATCCTGGTGATAATGGAGTTGAAGCTCAGACTACCGCACGTGCTACAATTAAGAAAACTGATGCGATTTCGTCTGTTTCTGTTGCAATTCCGTCAACATACAATTTCCATGGTGATACTGATAATTTCACAGTTATTGCTAAAAATGATAGAGGTTGTGTATCTAAGAAGTATGTTGTCAGTGTAGACAAGGCAGAGAAACCACAAATAAAGATTACTGCTAGAAAGGATGGCACTTCTAAAGAATTTGTCGGTAATTTGAAAGTTTGTCCAAATGATATGGTAGAGTTTTCTATGGAAAACAATGCCCATTTGCATAATGACAATATTTCTTACACGTTGACTCCTTCTAATGCTGATGTGAATGTCTATGGAATTGGAACAGATCATCCAACTGCTCAGATGTTGGATAAAAAGACTGTGTTCTCATTTGAATTTGAGTCTGAAGCAGGATGTGTAAGCCAAGGAACTTATACAGTGAATGTGTATTCTCCTAAGACATTACGTATTACTGATGATGTAGTCAATCGTTACGACAATAAACCGATTGTTTGTTCTGGTGGTCAGACACCTGTGACATTGACTGCTACTAATGGTATTTATGTCGATTGGGGTAATGCATTGAATGGTGCAAGTTCAGTAATCACAAATGATCAGCATGATCCTGCTGTCGCAGCTCAAATCACATTCAATCCATCTGCTGCACAGACATATGTGTTCAATGGTACAGATGTTAACGGATGTGCGGTATCTGCGTCATATGATATCTTGATCGCAAATCTTGTAAACATGCAGAGTGTCGCTGTCACATTACAGCCAGATGATACTCCTGTTGCTGATTTGGCAGTATGTGAGAATTCTACAATTACGCTTACAGCTTCAGGTTACATTTCGAATGCTAAGGATGGTGAGGTTATTAGAAATTATGAATGGTTTGCTGATGAACAACTGACAAAAGCTATTGGTTCAGGTTCTTCAATCAGTGATTTCATGACAATTGCTGATACAACTACTTACGTAGATACTGATAATAACAGATTCTACAACGTCAATAGAGATTCTAAATCTTATTGGGTTCGTGCTACATCTAATTTCGGATGTGTTTCTGACAAGATTAAGACAGCTGTTACGGTTGATAGAACTCCTGTTATTAAGTTCAAAAATAGTTCTGAACCATGTATTGATTCTGAGATTGAGATCATACCTAATACCGGTTCTTCAAATCAGTATTTCACTATTACTAATTTGACTACTGGTGATGTTTATAAGGATGTTCAGAAAGCTCCATTTGTTCCTGAAAAGGCTGGTCAGTCATACAACTTCAAGGTAGAGGCACAGCGTGGTGCATGTAAGGCTGTTGAGTACACTACTATTAATGCAAAACCATTGCCAATTATCAAGTTGTTTGATGCAGAGACTGGTTTGGGCTTCATGGAAGCATGTCCTGATGTTGACAAGGTTATTTCTGTACATTATTTGAAGTTTACTGTTGATGGCGGTAAAGTTGAAGCAACTCCAACAGTTGACGGTGCGTCTTTGGCGTCGGTAACTCCATTTAGTATTGGAGCTAATAATTATGATGGTTCTGAAACAGATGCTTACTATGCTAAGTATGATCGTCCAACTGCTTTGAACAGTGCTATTAAAGTTACTGCAAAGGGTTCTAATGGATGTGAAACAACAGCTTCGTTCCCAATCACAATTAAGCCAACTCCTAATGCACCAGAAGTAACTGTGTTGCGTAATGGTGAAGTTTTGCCAAAAGACAACCAAAATCCGGTTTTTGGCGTCTGTGATGGAGACAAGGTGACAATCATTGCTAAGTCAACAAATGAAAATGACAAGAGCGTTTCCTTCAATAATGAGGGCATTGCTTTTGATCCTCAGTCAGGAACAGCATTGTATGAGTTTATAGCATCTAAATCAAAAGGAGATAAAGGCACAATAAATGTATCTTCTGTAAATTCAGATGACTGTAAATCACCTATGGTTTCTGTTGATTATAATGTTCAGGGAATAACAGTTTGCATCAATGTAAAAGAAGGTTCGGAACAATCTACTGTTAATTCAGGATCTTCAATTAAAGCATGTGTCGGTTCTTCTTTAGAATTGAAGCCTTTTGACTGTTCGGGACCAGCAATTAAACCAGATGAGTATGTTATAGAATGGTATGCTTCTGATAAGTCAACTTTATTAAGTAGAGATCCTATTTATGTGGTTGAGCCAGATCCTGTTTACTCAAAGACAATCTGGGTTAAGGTTAAGTCGAAGGATGCTCTTGGATGTGAAGATTGGTCTAACATAACAGTAGCTCCAGTTGGTATTCCTTCAATTACAATCGTCGCTGAGAATACTAATACAGGTAAGCGTGTGACAAGTACTTCACCTGAGAATGACAAGATTGTTTATTGTAAAGATGATGTTAAACCGCTTAATCTTTCTGTTATAGCACCTGGCAATGTCAAATATAAATGGGATGGAGTTGCTGAAGGAGAAGATCTTCAGTTATCTGGTGTTCCATCTAGTCAGACAAATACTTTGTATGTGACTTACGAGGTTAATGGAAAGACTTGTACAACTGAGCGTAAGTTTGAGACTATTGTTAAGGAAAAGCCTAAGTTTGATGAAAGTAAGCCATATTTCTTGACTTCAATAGCTGCTGATGGTTCTGTTTCTACTGATCCAAGTAAGTGTGTGGGTGAGAAGGTTGTTTTGAATCCTAATGTTAGTGGCGATGTTGTTTCTTATTTGTGGCATAACGGATCAACAACTCCTACACTTGAAGTGAATATCACATCAAATGCTAGATATGATTTTAAGGTCGTAGCTACTACCGCTGATGGTTGTAGTAGTGAGTTGAGTGATTATTTCACACCAAGTTATGTGCCTTCATTCACTTTGCCTACAGTTTATGCATGTGTAGGAACACCTGCTACAATCAAACCAAATGCTCCTTCTGGTATTTCTTTCACTTACTATGATGAAGCTGGAACAACTTGGTTAGGTGAGGGTGACCCTGCTGATGGATCATACACAATTCCTCAGTTGAATCAGACAAAACGTTATACAGTAGTTGCTACATCTAATGGATGTACTACAACTAGGAGAGTCGGAGCATACATTTTGTCTTATCCTGCTCTTCAGGTAAATGAAAATGTTGAGGTTTGTGCTGGACAAAATGCAGTGTTGTCTGTTCAGAATCCAGTTTCTGGTGTTGATTATTATTGGAACAGTATCGGAAGTACAGACAATGAACCTTCATTTACGTTAAGTGTAGGTAATCAAACTAAGACGGTAAAGGTATTTGCAGTTAAGGATTACAGTTTGAGTTATGATGCGGCACCAAAATGTACTACATCTAAGGTTGTTACTGTTGTGCCAAAGTCTGTTCCTAATTTTGCAATTTCTTCAAGTGCTGAACGTTTGTGTCCTGATGGCAGAATGTCTTTCACTATCAATGATGCAACTTCTACTAACACTTACATATGGAAAGCATATGAGTATGATTCAACAAACCACGCTCGTGTAGGAACTGCAATTTCTGGATTTACACAGACAGTCGCAGCAGATAAGCCATACAATGTAAATGGACTAACGACTTCAACAGGTTATGTTGAGATTGTTGCGGAGGGTTCTTCTGAGAATGGTTGTGCATACACAACTTCTATTAAATTGGCTCAGACAGAGCAACAGAAGTTGAAATTGGTTACTGTTGATCGAATGAATCATACAGAAGGTACTGCAATCAACTTGTGTAGTAATACAGATGCTGAACTTGCATTCACAGAAGGTTACAAAACATATGAATTCAATGGCATACCAATGTCAGGCAATGTGTATACTTATAATGAGAGTGTAAATCAAAACAAATCGTTTAGGTATACAGTTACCGCAAAAGACCAATTTGGATGTCCTACAACAACTGCTACAGTTGATGTAAATCTAAATGTTGCTCCTCAGGTATTGGCACAGGATGTCGTATCTGTCTGCGACGGAGCTTTGGCAGAAGTTCAGGCAAGTTCGGATAAACAGTTGAATTGGTACTACGCAACTTCTAAGAATCCAACTTCTTGGGGTGATGCTTTTGTAGAGAATGCTAATGTGGCAGTTAAACATGATATCAATGTTGAAAGTGCTGGTTCATACATTTTGATTAAGGGTGAATATCCTGATCTTAAGGGTGTATGTGCTACAGTTAAACAGATCAGCATGAATGTCATTAACAAGCCAGATGTAGAGTTGAGTGCTACAGGAAGTGTTTGCCCAGGTGAACCATTCAAACTTGCTACTAAGTCTGAGGCTGGTGTCGCTGGTGCAGATTATTATGCAAAGAATTGGTTTACTGTAGACAAAGATCCTTCTAGTACAGATCAAAAGCCTAAGTACATCAACTTCAATCCTACAGCTACTTCTAATCAAGTATTATATTCTGAATCTGGAAAAGTAGCTGAAAGATATTATGCTTTGGTTGCCTCTTCAAATGAATTGTCTACTTGTCGTGATACATTCTATATTAAGTATACGGCTGTTGATGTTCCTCAGTTCACTGATGCAAACATTAATGCCGATGAAAACTTGAAGAATGATAAAGGTGAGTTGATTTCATTCCAAAAACGATTCTGTCTTGGTGATGACGGTATTGAATTGAGGGTTGATAATCAGTCAACAATCAACTGGAATGAGGTTCGCTGGTATGCAGGTCTTAACTCTAATGGTGAAATGATCACTGAGGGAGGCAGCCCTGTATATGGAGATCATATTACAGTTTCTCCTCGTGCTACTTCAAACTACTATGTTGAGGGTACTGGTGAGAACGGATGTAAAGTATCTGCTTTGTTTACAGTCAAGGTTAACGAGGCTCCTAATTATGTTCTTTCTAGTTCTGCTTTGAATGGTAAGGTATGTAGCGGTGCTGATTTGATTGTAAATGCTGTCAATTTGAACTCGGCAATTCCAGGAGTGTCATTCGATTGGACTGGTACAGGTACTGGAAATGGAACTCAATTTGTAAGTAATACGGTTGTCGGATCTACTGAAGTTGGTTTGAAGGTGACAACTGAAGCAGGCTGTTCACAGACATTGAAGGCGACTTATGGAGTAATCGAGGCTCCTACATTCAAGATTGATGTTCCAAAGAATGTATGTGCTAATGGTGACGTGATCGCAACTGCTACTGTAAATGGTTCAGTTGATCCTTCTGACTATGTTTATTCTTGGTCTGTGGATGAGAATATGACATCTGATGTCAAGAATGGTCAGACTTATTCATTTGATAATGTTGTTGCTAACAACGGTGCTAATGGATTCAAGTTCTATGCTACTGTTAAAGATAGAAATTACGGATGTACTAGTGAAATCGTTGAGACTTCAGTAAATGTGGTGACTCCTGGAACTCCAGTAATCAATTATGTTGATAGAGTTTGTGAAGGTGAACCAGCAGAGATTGAACTTACTGGTACTTCAAGTGGTTCTGACTTGACTGGATATACATTCTGGATCAAGACGCCAGAGTTGACAGAGTTTGTTAATGAGGCTTCAATGAAGCATGTTACAGGTCCTATTACAAGCGCAAGACGTTATGAATACTATGTTCAGTTGTCTCAGGGCGAGGCTGTTTGTAAGTCTGCTCCGTCTTCAATAATAATCAATGTTGAGACAAAACCTAATATTCAGGTTCAGGAATATGGTTCTCCATGTTCTAATCAGGAGCTTACATTGAAAGCATCTGCTTATGGTGTTGAGCCTGGTAATATTAAGTGGGAAGCAAATACAACAAATGGTCCTGATTTGACATTCACTAATGAACAGGGAATTCTTAAGGTTACTGAGAATTCTCAGAATGTGACTGCAGACAAGAAATTCATCCAGAAACAATATGTTGGAGGTGTTTCAACTGATGTCGAGCTAACTTGTAGCCAGACGTTGAATTATAAGTATAATACTTATCCATTGCCTCTAATCAATGTTGTTGAGAATAAGGATAAATCTTCTCATTGTCCAGGAAACAGTGTTTACTTTGATGCTGAGGCTTTAACAGAAAACTTGAAGAATATCACATGGTCTGGAACAGGGGTGTTTGCATACCAGACTGCCGGTGATACAATTTCAAGCCAGCATGTATATGTCACAGTTCCTAAGGATGAGAACATTGATCCTAACAATATGTTCTTAGAGTTGTCTTACACAGTTTCAAATGATCGTTGTACTAATTCTGGTACTAAGAAGTTTGAAATTTATTCTACTCCAAAATTCTATTTGGAGGAGATCGAACCTATTGCTTCAAACCATGGTGATAACAAGACAGGTTTGACTGGTTCTATTAAATTCTGTGAGGGCAGCAAAGTTGTCCTTGAGGCTAGACCAGAAGAAACAGATGGTAGTCAGTTCACATGGAGAGGAGGCTCGGTAGAAACTGGAAATAAGACAGAGTATACTCAGCCAGGCACATATGAGGTTTCTGTTGTAAATGATAAGGGATGTAAGTCTAATATGATATTTACAATAGAAATGGAGTTGCTTCCTTCTCTAAGTATTGGTGTTAAGGGTGTTAATTCTAAGAACAATTACTGTTATGTAGATGGCAACTATAATGGCTTAGTTGTAGATGTGGCTACTTCTGACAATGCTTATTGTTATGTAAGTTTGGATGAACCTGATGTTCCGCCTTTTGATGATGCACATATGAAGACTGATGAAAAACAAGAAGGATGGAGACTAAAGAATAATCGTCTTGAAGGAACTGAGGAACACCCTGTAAATCCAGAGAAAGACTCATGGGTTTATGCATACGCTATGTCTAAGTCAGATTTGCATTGTGTAAACAAGAATCACAAATGGGTAGAGGTTCATAAGTCTCCAATTGTTTCAATCATTGGTGATAAGGTTGCATGTAGTGGTAATCCTTTGAATTTGGAAGCTACTTATAGTTCTCCAGAATATGCAGAAGATGTAAATTATTCATGGATTGGAGAGGCTATTTCAGGCATGTCTGGAAAGCAAATCTCTGCAGAGGGTATGAGTGCTGGATCTAAGACTGTTTCTGTAATTGTGACAGATGAAAACCAATGTCAGGGGCAGGCTACTGCAGAAGTTAAGGTCTTGAGCAGACCTACAATTGGCCTTTCTGTTGACGGAGGTGCTCCTAATCGTAAATTGAAAGAATTGAAGTTCTGTGACGGTGAGTCTAAGACTGTTGTCCCTCAATGTATGGGTTGTGATCCTGAATACCAAATGAATGATTTCAGTTGGGTATTTAATGAGGAAGACGTGGTTGACGCTAATGGAAATTACACTCAGAACGTCACAGTAAGCAAACGTGGTAATTATACAGTTTATGGTTCGTTAGTTGATCCAGAAGGCAATATGTTGTGTGAGACTTATGCAGGTTTCGTAGCTACACCAATTGACAAACCAACTATAAATGTGACTGGTAATACTACAATCTGTGCTAATGATAAGATTGTATTGGAGGGTGCGAATATTACTGATTATGTTTACACATGGAGTGGTAACACAGTTGTGGGATATGTTGGTAATAAGTTTGAATGTGATCCTTCTGCAAATGGTACAACTACGGTTTCTTTGTCGGTTACTGATAATAGTACTACATGTACTAATTCAACCACATTTGAGATCAACACAATTTCTGCACCAAGTCCTAATGTGACAGTTCCTGAAATTGTTTGTGAGAATGGTTCTTCTGAATTTGTGATTAAGGATTACTTGAACGAAAACAATGATCCAAAGTACACAAATATTAAATGGACTGTTTGGAATAATGAGCAGACTGAGTCATTGCCTCAGACTGCTGAGGGAACTCCTAAGTTCAATCTACAAATGACAGATCAGCCATTGACTGTACGTTTGGATTTAAAGTCAAGTGATATGCAGTACCCTTGTGCATCTACAATCGTTTATCCTGTAGAAGTACAGAAGCATCAGGCTCTTGAGTATCAGGGTGATCCTGTAGCTTGTCAGAATTCTGATGTCACTTTGGAGGTTTCAAAAGAAGGAACTAGTCATATCAAACCAGATGCTAATGTCTCTGGTCAGAGTAATCCATACACATGGTATTTGCCTGACGGTAGTGAGGTTAAGACTCCTACTAACCAGTACACATTCCATCCAGAGGCTTCTGGTAACTACATGGTTGATGTGGAGAGCGGTGTCTGTGTAGATCGTCTACAGTTCCGTCTTGAGGTTAAGAGCGCTCCACAGGCTTATCCTTCATATGATAAGGCTGTATGTAGCGGAGGAAGCACTACATTGAATGTGACTCCAAACAACGAGTCTGGAAATATGACTTATGTATGGAGCAATGTAGATCCTGATGATCCTACTAAGACTGTCACTACTACAATCCCTACTTATACTGTTAATCCTCAGGGTGAGAAAACAGTTTACTCGGTTGTGATCACTAGTGACGCTACTAAGTGTAGTAGTGTTTATGAGATGCCAGTTGAGGTTCGTCCTGCACCTAGAATTTTGGTTGATAAGACTTTGGGTGAGCTTGAACCTTGTGCAAATTCTTATGGTGAAGCTGTAGCTGATGGAGCCGTGAAATATGAGTGGTTTGATATTTCAAAGGACCTAGACAAAAAAATGGGTCAGCTGATCGGTTATGGTACATCAAGAAAGATATATGTTGGAAACGATCCTGTCACTGTTAAAGTGTTTGGTTATGATTCTATTGGATGTAAGAGTGATTCAATAATTGAAACATTGACACCTACTCCAGATCCAGAATTTAAGATTACAGTTAAGGGACAGGAAGGTCCGATCTGTGCTGGTCAGAGTGTGACATTGCTTGCTAACCCTACTGTATCAGGAACTCTTTACCAATATAGTTGGTATGATCCGATCAGAGATTTGACTGTAGATGCTGCGGAACTTACTAATTATACTTTGGAGAAGACAACTCAGTTTGAGGTTACAGGAACAAGCGTCACAAAACATGGCACAGAGTGCTCCGTTAAGAAGGCTTATGTACAGGAGGTTGACCAATTGCCAGAGTTGACTATCTATGGTACACAGAATGTATGTGATGGAACTGAATACACATTTACTGCTACTGGTGCTGAAACTTATGTATGGCAGCACAATGATCAGAATAATGAAGCTTCATTTACAACATCATTTAAGTATGATGCAGGTTCTGTAGCTCCAGTTGTTGTGATTGGTTCGAACGGTAAGTGTTCTTCTGTACCGACTACATACTATGTAAATGTTCGTCGTTCTCCAAACTTGACATTCACAGGTGATTCAGTGGTTTGTGGAAACAATCAGGCTACTATCACTGCTCACTCAACTGTACCTAATGTCACTTATTACTGGTCTACAGAATCAATATCTGCTCAGACAATCAAACCTATAGTTCAGCCTGCTTACCAGGTGTTCCCTTGTACAGTGACTGACCCTTATGGTTGTACAACTACAGATTCATTCAAGGTAAATGTTGTGGCTGCTCCTAAGTTGCTTTTGAACGCAAGCTACTATGATTCTCCACTTTTGGGTGGAAATATCCCTTATGATTCTGCAAGCAGTAAGTTTAGAGTTCCATTCTGTGACGGTGATTCTATATCACTTCGTCTAACTGGTGCTTCTACATTTGATTGGGTGACATTATCTAATGATACATTGTCTAAGGAGGATGTTTACAAGATCCGTCCTAACGGTCCTATGACATTCACTGCTACTGGTTATTTGAGCGGATGTCAGACTCAGGTTGATTTTGTTCTTGATATGAACCAGAAACCAACATTGTTCTTGTTGTCTGACACAGTCCCTTGTCGCGGTGAGGCTCAAGATATGGTTGTCGCTGCAAGTGGATATGGAACTTTGTTGTACAACTGGTCGATGAAGGAACATAACAATCGTGGATTTATTGAAAATGCAGACTCTCTACATAATGTTATCGCAGAGCGTCCAATTGAGGATTCTTTGAATAATATTTATAGCGTCGCTGTTAAGATCCAAGAAACAGGATGTACAACAACTAAGGATTTCCATTTCGGATATGTGAAGAGTCCTGAGTTCCAGATCGACGGTGAACGTGCTGCTTGTGTTGGAAATTCATTGTTGTTGAAGGCTGTTCCTGATAATCCAGACGACAAGTACAGCTATACTTGGACAAGTGCGGATGGCTTGATCAATAGAACCGGTGATTCGTTGTCATATACATTCCGTACTGAAGGACAGCAGTCTAAGATTAAGGTTTCTGCTTACGACGGTGGTTGTCGCGTCTTCCAGGATGTTGATCTTGTAGGTTGGGCAGCTCCAGGATTGAAGGCATTTGCTCTCGGTAAGGATGTTGAAGGTCAGGTTGTGGTTTGTGAAAATGTTCCATTCAACATTAGTATAATGGATACGACTACAGCAATGATCAAGAACTGGTGGATGAAGGCTAATGATACTGTATCTAGAACTAGTGCATTGCATGTTGTAGCTACTGAGGCTGAAACTTATCTTGGTTATGCAAGAAACACTAACGGATGTGAGTCTGTTATCGCTGTTCCAGTTGTTGTAGAGTATGCTCCAATAGCTACTAACAGAATGGGTGGAGATACAGCAAGCATCTGTAAACTTGATACTGCGGTATTCGACCTTCAGGCTGTAAATGTGGCAGAGTATACTTGGGATGATGCTGAACGTACAGTTGGAAATGTTTTGAAAGTTAGCCCTGCGGTGACTACAAGATATCTTGTTAATGTCAAGGGTACTAACGGTTGTGAACGTGGACAGTATTTCACTGTTGCTGTTAACAATCTTCCAAGTGTTCAGTTCAACACTATCGGTGGAGTCAAGGGTGATAATGAGGCTGCTTGTCTTGGTAGTGACTATAAGGTAGTCGTTTCTCCTCGTTTGGAGGGTGATTACAGTTACATGTGGGATACTAAGTCTGGTCTTGACACATTGTTCTTGAGAGCTAATGATATGGATCCTGAGAAACATGTGGTTAATATCACAGATAGAGTTACTGGATGTAAGAGTAAGGATTCTATCACTATTCGTACTCAGGCTCTTCCTGAAATTACAGTTGGAGGTGTGACTGCGGTTTGTCGTGGTGAACATATGGTTCTTAATGCAGGAGGTGCTGCGAACTACTTCTGGATGCGTGGTACTGATACATTGTCTAAGTCGGCTACATTGCAGATCGATGAGGTCACTTCTGCTGGTATCTATACTGCATACGGTGATGACAGAGGTTGTGTCGGTAAGACTGAAGTTCCTGTTACTGTTCGTGAAACTCCAAATGTTTACTTGAACTCAGCTTCATCTGGTGTCGTAAACGGCAATACAGTAAGCTTGTGTGATGGCACTAATAACCTTGAACTTGAGGTCGCATCTTCGTTCGTCGGTGGTGTTGACAATTCAGATTTGAAGTACACTTGGATGAATCTAAGTCCTGAGGATAAGGCTGTCGACCAAACTTTGACAATTCCTTCTGTAACTCAGAATAAGGATTACATGGTTAAGGTTTCAAGAATCAGTGCTCCTGAGGCTTGTCCTGGTAACATTACGGTTTCTGTACGTGTGTTGAACACTCCAAGAATCTATATCAAGGGTGATCGCAACGTCTGTGATAATGACTATGCAGAGTTGGTACCTTATGGTGACTTTGAGGATTCATTCGACAACTATGTATGGAAGGATAATAAGGGTAATTCTTATGGTATGGAGGATACTTTGAAGGTTCTTGTGACTGACACTGTAACTTATATAGTAACTGGTTACAATACTCATACTGGATGTTCTAACTCAATTTCTCATACTGTCAATAAGATTAATGCTCCTGAGGTATCTCTTGATATCCGTGGTCAACAAGGCACTTATGTATGTTCTGGCAAACAGTTTGTTGTTCAGGCTCACGGTGCATTCTCTTACTTGTGGATGAGAGGTAAGGATACATTATCTACTCAGGACGCTTATGGCGACACTGCTAAGACTCAGACTACTTACTATGTTGAGGGTTACGATGCTAACGGATGTAAGAACAACGCTACTATTACAGTGGATGTTCGTCCTACTCCTGTTATCTGGACTGATGGTAACAAGCCAATCTGTTTGGGTGAAACTCTTGACCTTGAGGCTAAGGGTGCTCAGAAGTACAACTGGACAATGGGCGATGTCTCTGGTGAGAACAACCAGTTCATGTCTTCAAAACCTAAGTATAGCACAACTATATTCTTGACAGGTTATGACGAGTATGGATGTTCGGCATCTGAGCCAATCGAAATCACAGTCCGTGATACTCCGATGGTATTCATTGATTGCCCTAACACTTATGTCTGTGAGGGTGATATCGCAACTCTAACCGCTACTGGTGCAGTTAACTATCAGTGGACTAAGGGTGTTCAGAGCTTGAGTGATGTCGTAACTCAAATGATCACTGAGGATCAGACATTGTTTGAGGTTGTCGGTACTGATATCAATGGATGTATATCAACAGCGAGAAGAGTTGTCAAGATGCAGGCTGCTCCTGTTCTTACAGTCACTGGTGATACTGTAATTTGTGAGGGTGATAAGCTTTCTCTAAATGTCGCTGGTGTCGGTGCTAAGACATTCCAATGGGGTGACGGTTCTGTCGGTAACAAGTTTATTGACAAACCTAAGCATGATACTATTTACTTTGTATCTGGAACATCACTTTACGGATGTACTTCTACGAAGTCAGTTCCTGTGATTGTTAATCCACTTCCAAGTATCAGTATCTATGGTAATGACAATATCTGTCAGGGTGATTCTACAACTCTATATGTACTTGGTGCTAAGAACTATGTATGGAGTTCTGGTGATAAGACAGATACGATTACAGTAAAACCTCGTAAGAATGCAGTTTACCAGGTTACTGGTACTGATGAGAACGGATGTCAGGCTATGGAGAAGATTAATATCAATGTGTTTGATATGCCAGAATTGTATGTTCAGTCTTCTGCAGGTATCGTTTGCGAGGGTGACTCTGTACAGTTGATTGCAAATGTATCTAATGGAGAGTTTGATCAGTTCTATTGGAGCTCAAAGAATGGTATCATGGGTAACACTTACGGTGATACAATTACTGCTCATGTGATGAAGGCTGACACATTCTATGTTACAGCTAAGAACGAGGTATGTACAAACAAGGCTATGGGCGTTGTTGCTACTTATCCAAATCCAACTTTGAGTTACATTGGTGATTCTGTCGTATGTCAGGGTGCTCGTTTGCAGATGATTGCTCAAGGTGCTTCTACTTATGAGTGGGTATTGCCTGATTCAACAGTGGTTCCTAATTCGATCCTTGCATTTATTCCAACAGAACCAACAGTGTTGCCTATCAAGTTGATAGGTCACTCTAACTCTTGTAGTACTGAAAAGATATTCCCAGTAACGGTTAATCCTTCTCCTGTAATGTCAGTTTCAATTACTGGTGGTGAAGGTTCTTCTGCTACTGAAGGATATGTATGTAAGGGTAGTGATTATTCAGTTGTGGCGTCAGGTGCAGACTCTTATTTGTGGAACACTGGAGATACTGTAGGTGAGATAAGGGGCACAAATCTTGAGACTCCTATGGCTTACACAGTTACTGGTTATAACTTCTACAACTGTGAAACGAAGGTTAATGTTACTGTACCTTTGATGACATTGCCTAAGGTTAGAATAAAAGCAAGCAAAACTGCTGTTTGTCCTAATCAGGGTGATACAATACATTTCGCAGCTACAGGTGCTGAGACTTATTCTTGGAGTTCTTATCCTGCTATTTCTGATGTCAACAATAATCCTGATTTAACAGAACTTGCTGCTTCAGTAAGTGATAGCGGTTGGGTTTATGTTTCTGGTGTTGATTCAAACATGTGTGTTGGTCATGATTCAATCTGGATTAAGGTTCACACTCTTGAGCCAATCAAGTATGTGATTAATCCAACTTTGATTGACGAGAACTACAATACAGTTAGCTTGTCAGGACGTACTCCTTCAAGCGAGCTTTACAATGTAGATTGGACTTGGGAGATCAGCGATGGCACTAGATTGAATGGTAAGGCTGTTAAGCATACATTCGATGTGCTTGAGGATTCATTCCTTGTTACAGTTCATGCTAGAGACTGGAACGGATGTGCTTACGATAGCTCAAGCCACATCTACAAGTGGAAGGATGTTTGGGCTCCAGACAAGTTTACTCCTGATGGCAACGGCTTAAATGATAAGTTCCAGTTCGAGGGCGGTGATTGGATTTCTGAATTCGACTTCATCATCTACAACCGTCTTGGTGAGGTTGTGTTCGAAGGTCACAGCTTGCGCGATGCTTGGGATGGAACATTCAAAGGCAAGTTATGTTCTCCTGGAGTATACGGATGGACTTGCACATATAAGTCGACTGTAGGCTCTTACACTAAGAGCGGTGAGGAAAGAGGTAAGATTACACTAATTAGATAATGGAGGTTTTTGCAATGAGAAAGTTAAGTGTTTTAATGTTGATGGCATCATTTGCCACTACAATTTTGGCTAACGAACCAGCTCAGGAAATGGATTATACATTGAGTGGTCATGCAACTTCTCCATTCTCTCTAAATCCATGCTTCGTAGGCGAATCAAACGCCTACAGAGCTGGCCTCAACTATCGTATGCAGTGGCCTAAACTTGAGAATGAGTATAGGACAATGCGTATCACATACGACCAGAACTTCTATAAGTTGGTCAGCTCTGTCGGTGTGCACTATGTGTATGATGGTCAGGCTCAGGATTATAAGAGCCACGAGATTGGTCTTACTTACAGCCATAACATCAGAGTGACTGAAGGCCATTACGTACGTCTTGGTTTGACTGCCGCTGTCTTCATCAAGAAAGTTGGTGAGGACGGTGCTTATGGCGACCAATGGCAAAACGGATCTCTACTTGACAACTCTTTGGAGGATGACAACATGAAAGATAAGGCAGTGTTCCCTGACTTTACTTTCGGTGCTGCTTATGTGATGGAGAATACATTAAGTGTAGGTGCTGCTATCTACCATATCTCCGCTCCAAGATACGGTTTCGTTGATGACGATGCTATAGAGTTGTCTCGTCGATATAGCTTCCACGCTCGTTACATGCACAACCTTGAATCTTCTGCAGGTTTGTGGGGTAACAGAGGTAAGGCTGAGAACTATGTCATGGGTACGTTGAATTTCCAACATCAGGGTGATTACAACATCGGTAGTGTCAATGTCGGTGCGTTCGTAAGCCACATGATGCTTGGTGTCGCTTATCGCCATGATTTCCGAAATATGGAGGTCGACGGTGTCAAGTATGCAAAACTAAACACAGTCTCTTTCATGATCGGCGGTAGCTATAAGGGCCTTCAGGCATACTATACTTACGACTTGTTTACATCTCGTAAGACAAACGGCTCATGGTCGCATGAATTCTCTATCGTGTATGCTATGGCTCCTAAACATTATCGTTACTCTTGTCCGGTTGTTTACTGGTAATCTAGAGTTTCGAACCTTTATAAAAAGCAGTCGGGGTTTCCTGACTGCTTTTTGTTTTATTTGCATTTGCTTTTGGCGTAATTATTCTTTATTTTTGTGCCACTTAATGATTATTTATGAAAGATGGAAAGATAGTTGTTGGTATTACTCAAGGTGATATCAACGGTGTTGGATACGAAGTGATAATAAAAACTTTAGTAGATACAAGAATCAATGATTTTTGTATTCCTATTGTTTATGGCTCTTCTAAGGTCGCGGCTTTTCACAGGAAAGCTCTTGGAATTGAAAACTTTAGCCTTAATGCTATCAATTCGCCGCTTGAGGCAAATGATAAACGTTCTAATGTTATAAATTGTATCTCAGAAGACGTTAAGGTGGAATTGGCTAAAGAATCTGAGGAAGCAGGCGATGCTGCTATTCTTGCTTTGGAACGTGCGACAGAAGATTTGAAAAACGGTTTGATTGATGTTCTTGTCACAGCTCCTATCAACAAGAAAAATCTTAACGCTGAAAGATTCAAATTCCCTGGCCATACTGAGTATCTTGAACAAAAATTTGCCCCTGAAGATAAGGGCGTGATGCTGATGGTCAGTGATGTGCTTCGTGTGGCAATCCTCACGTCTCACTGCCCTTTGAGCAAGGTTTCTTCTTTGATCACTGAGGATGCGATCGTGTCAAAGCTTCAGATATTGAACAAAACTTTGATTCAGGATTTCGGCATTGTCCGTCCTCGTATTGCTGTTTTAGGTCTGAATCCACATGCTGGAGACAATGGTACTCTTGGACTAGAGGAACAGGAGATTATTATCCCGGCTCTTCGTCAGGCTAATAGTAATGGTGTTTTGGCTTTTGGCCCTTATCCAGCTGACGGTTTCTTCGGAGCTGGCAATTTTGCCAATTTCGATGCTGTGTTGGCAATGTATCATGATCAGGGATTGACTCCATTCAAAGCCATTGCTCAGGATATGGGTGTGAGCTTCACTGCTGGCTTGCCAATCATCCGTACTGCTCCTATTCATGGCACAGCTTATGATAAGGCAGGTGTTGGAGAAGTGAGGGAAGATTCATTCCGTTCGGCTCTTTATTTGGCTTGCGATATATTCAAGAAAAGAAATAATTATGCTGAGTTTTCGGCAAACCCTCTTCGTAAACAGATGAAGAAGGAAACTCATAATCCAGAAAAAGAATAGTTTTTTGCATCATGTCTCCAGAAGATATACAAGACATTAAAAATAGATTTGGTATCATCGGTAACGATGATCGTCTGAATCGTGCAGTTGAGGTCGCATATAAAGTGGCTTCAACAGACCTTTCTGTTTTGGTTACTGGAGAGAGTGGAGTGGGAAAGGAGTTTTTCCCTAAAATCATCCACCAGTTTAGTGATAGAAAACACGGTCCTTATATTCCAGTCAATTGTGGTGCGATTCCAGAAGGTACGGTAGATTCTGAACTTTTTGGACATGAAAAAGGATCTTTCACTGGTGCAGTTTCTGAAAGAAAGGGCTTTTTTGAAGTGGCTAACGGAGGAACAATATTTCTTGATGAGGTCGGTGAACTGCCATTGACTACTCAGGTCAGATTGCTTCGTGTCTTGGAGACGGGAGAATTTTTACGTGTTGGCTCTTCAAAACCGATTAAGACTAATGTTCGCGTCGTCGCCGCTACAAATCTAAATATGGAAAAGGCGGTGAAGAATGGCACGTTCAGAGAGGATTTGTACTACCGTCTTAATACAATCTCTATTCAATTGCCATCTTTGAGAGAAAGAGGAGAGGATGCCGCTTTCTTATTCAGAAAATTCGCACTTAATTTTGCTGAAAAATATTCTACAAAACCTGTCCGCCTGACTGAGGATGCTGTTATCACATTGTTGCAATATCATTGGCCTGGTAATGTTCGTCAGTTGCGTAATATTGTGGATCAGATTTCAATCCTGGAAAAGGATAACAAACTGATATCGAGAGAGACTTTGTTGAATTATATTCCTGTAGAGGAACATCATAATAATATGCCGATTTTGTCTCCTACTCAGGAGTCGGGTGGGCATTCTTATGCTCAGGAGAGGGAGTTCCTTTATTCTGTTCTGTTTGACTTGCAGAAGCAGGTGACCAATTTGAAACATGTGATTAATGAGCTTGTTTCTAAAGGTCATGTGAAAATTGATGATGTTGATCTGGAATCTGGAGAGCTGAAAAAGCCTTTCGACAATGTGATCCGTCAGTCTTCTGGCTCGTCTGTCCCTGTTGTGCATGATGTGCATTCCGATGATGGTCCGAAGACGTCTATGATAGATAAGGGAGACTCTAGCATTCAGGATGTTGAGGTGATTGACGATAGCGCATTGCGTTGGGATTCTTTGCAGAAGGATGCTATTCGTCGTGCGTTGGAAAAACATGGAAATCAACGTCGTGCTGCGGCTAAAGAACTGAATATTTCCGAGCGTACGTTATATAGAAAGATTAAGGAATATGGACTTGAGTAAATTAAAATATTTTTTGATTTTAATTCTGGCTTTGTCGCTTTTGCCGGCTTGCACGGTGTCGTATAGTTTTACGGGATCTTCTCTTGATTATACCAAGGTTAAAACTATTTCGATCGCGAATTTCCCGAACAGGGCGACGTTGGTGTATCCAGCTCTTGCTCCTACATTCACAGAACAATTAAAGGAGACATTCTCGTCGAAGACAAGTCTTAATCAGGTTCCTAAAAATGGAGATCTTCAGATATCTGGAGAAATAACAGGCTATTCTTTGTCTCCAAGTGCTATCAACTCTTCTGGTTCTTCAACAATGACCCGTCTGACTGTGGTCGTTAAAGTCGTTTTTGTGAACAGGTCTAACTCATCAGAAAATTTTGAACGTAGTTTTAGCTCATATCAGGAATTTTCAAATACTCAGACAATCAATCAGGTTCAGGAAGAGTTGTGTGAGACGATCATAAATGAACTTATAGATCAGATTTTTAACGCTACCGTCGCAAATTGGTAATGACATATGAGTGATTTTAAGGAATTCTTTGCAGGATCTAAATATGCGGCCGCCGACTTCCATGATTTGGAGATGTTGACGGTGGAATATCCTTTTGTATCATCATTTCGTTTGCTTTATCTTCAAGAGTTGAAGCGACGTGTGGATGTGCGATATTTGCAGGAGTTGAAAAACTCTTCTTTTTCAATCTTTGACAGACGGCTGTTGTTCCAAACACTTTCAAAGGTTGGTGGAGATAGGCAAACAAATGTACCAGAGCCTGAAATTCCATCTAAAACTGTTCGTGAAGCGACGCAGACACCCCAAACTGTAGATATTTTGCAGGAATTGAAACAACGTCCAGATATAGATGAGAATACAGGAGATCTGATAGGCTCGGATACTTTGGAATCATTGATGAAAGGAGCGTCGTCTTTACGAAAAGGTCCTAAAATTAATCTCGGTGATTTTGCACCGTCTTCCCAACTGCATGATTCTGATGTGAAAGATGATGGATCAGAACAGGTCTTGTTTCAACCTGCAGAAGAACTTTTTTCTGAAACTTTGGCAAAAATTTATGTAAAACAACATAAATATGAGAAGGCAATCAAAACTTTTCGCAAGTTAATGGATAAAAATCCAGAAAAAAGTGTTTACTTTGCAGACCAAATTGCATTTTTGGAGAAATTGATAAAAAATTTGTAACATAATATGGAATACGTAGCTATTATTATCTTTATTTTGATTATTTCAGTTTTGCTGATTTGTGTTGTTCTTGTTCAGAACTCAAAAGGTGGTGGACTTTTGTCTGGCTTTGGAGGGGCAAATCAGATTGCTGGTGTTCAAAAAACTACTGATTTTATCGAAAAATTGACTTGGTCATTGTGGGGTGCTTTGGTTGTATTGTCAGTATTGGCAACTCACTTTGTAGGAAGCAAAGGTGGTGAGGCAGTAGAGGAAATCGACTATCAGTCAAAAGTAGAGACTCCATCAGCTCCTGTTGAGGAGGCTCCATCTTTCGGTGCAGAGCAGGAATAAATAGTGAGATATGATATTTTAGCCACTCCGAGAGATCGTTGAGTGGCTTTTGTTTTTTATACTTATGATAAATTTCGGAGATCAACTTGCGGTGTTTTGTGCAGCTACATTCTGGTCTGAACTTGATGTGCCGCAGGAAAAAGAAGACTTGGTGGAGAAAATCGCCGCTGATTTTGCCCAGCAACCTGATGTCTTCAGACGTGCTGTTGACAAACAGATTGCGAAGCAGGCACCAATGGAAGATGATGAAGTGACGAGTTATATTGCCTCTGTCGGTGAACAGGTGCCAGAAGACAGCCGTCGTGATGTGTTGAAAATGGTGATTGAGATGATGCTGACTACAGCTGATTTGAATGAAGATTCTTCAGCTACAATACTTTTCCTTTGCGAGGCTCTTGGACTGCCACTAGAAATTGCAATGGTAGAAACAATGGCTTTTGTTAAAGGTAATGATGTGGCTGTCGACAATAAAGAGGATATTGTTGTCGTCGACAGATTGAGTGATATACCAACAGACAATTGATTTTTAATAAGAGGAGATGTATTTGATCGTCTCCTTTTGTGTTTAATGACATGTTTTGTCTTCTTTTATGGTTATCTTTTTTTTGAATTGTGGACTTGTATTATAATTTTGTCCTTTAATAGGGTAATTTTATAATAGGGTGTATAAATATGTTGAAAACGTTGAAAATTATGGGAAAGGATATATTCGGTCTTAGATTTCTATCTTTGACTACTTTGTGCGGATTATTCTTGTCTGCACAGGGACAGGATTGCGATAGTAATCTAGGAAGTACTAGTTTTAAGGCAACAGGAGATGCTGCTACATGGCAATATTATGATTTTGCAGATGCTTTTACTAATGGGCCAAGTGGAATATCATTGTCTTCTGATTTACAATTCACAAAAGATTTGACGGATTTTGAATCTCCTAATCTGAATTACGCATTGACATCAAATCCATTTAAGTTGAATGCTCAGGTTGCTGATGAAACATTGAAAAGTGGCAAAGATTATGACCCTGATACTTTGATGTTTAAGGATATGGATGGGGATATGTTGGTTGTTAATCATCTTGGTAACAAACAAGCTGGAGCAAATAAGAAGTTATTTACTATAAAAGTCCCTAATGCAAAAGAAAAAACTGAATTTACGGTCAAATATACTTTGTGTAATGTTCTAAATCCAGATTGGCCTGGAATAAAAAAATATGATTTATATAATTCAGGTATTGATAAGATAACGCTTAATGATATTTCTATTGGCGTTAATCCTAATGAATATGGGCAGTTTGAAGATGGAGGAACACAAAGTTCACACGATTATAGTCAAAAAGGTGCAAAATTGACAGTGATGGATGGGTGTGTGACTTATACATATACAAGCACAGTGCCAGCGGGATCGAAGTCATTGAGCGTGTCATTGATTACAGGATACAATGCTACAATTCCTTTTGCCATAAAGGATGTTGAAGTTACAGGATGCTTTAGCCCTCGTGCATTTTCTCCATCTGGAGATGAGATTTGTACTGGGGAACAGGTATCTTTGACTCTAGATAGAAATTATGGTAATGTGTCTGTCAAATGGGAAAAATCGACAGATGGCGGAAATAAATGGGAGACTTTATCAACTACTGCGGCGGCCAGAGAAGAGATTACGAAATCGACTATGTATCGCGCTTTTGTAGATGGACAAGAAAGTAATACATTGTCTATTAAAACAATTGATTGCTGTGTAGTGAATGGTGCACCTGCTTCTCGTAAGGTCGTTTACGAAGAAAATTATGGATACTTTACAGCACCTTATACACATGTCGATACGAAGGGAAATGTTCATCAATTGACTAAAGGAGATCATAAAGCACATCGTACTAGTCTTGATTATGATTTGCCTTACCATGATATGGATTGGACAGGTAGTGTGGAAGATGGTTCTTATGCTGTACTAGTTCCTAATATTAACGGATTTAGTATGGGACAAGGTGAGTATGATATTAACTCTTCTGCTAATTGGTTTACGGGAGTTACTAATGATCATACAAGTATTTTGTCTGGAATTGAGAATAGCGCTTGTCTGTTTATTAATGTCAATAATACGGTGGCGGTAGGAGGTGGACAGGGTTATAAAGGTCCTGTTTTTGAATATGAGGTTAAAAATCTTTGTGAGGATAAAGAGCTGAATTTTGAGTGCTATATTGCAAATCTGGATGATCCTAATAGACCGGATTCTAAACCAGAGAACTCACCATTGGTGACTATCAATCTTCTTTCTGCTACTACAAAAGAAATCATTGCGTCGCAACCGAATGTGCAAGCATCTCTTGGAGGTGGCTGGATAAAATGTGAAATAAAAGATTTCAAATTAAAAAACGAAACTTCTGTTATAATGCAGATTGTGGCGGATTGTGGAAACAGATGTGATGTTATGGATTTTTGGAAACATGGAAATGACCTTTTGATTGATGATATAAAATTCATGACATGTTCTCCTCCAGAAATTTCTGCATATTATAAAATTGGAGATTTGACTTCAGATACTACAGTTTGTAGTGGAGCTGACTTGATCGCTAAGGTTCCTGTCACAAATCTTCTTTGGGATTTCTTTATGAATGAACCTTATTTTGTCCTTCAATATAGTATAGATAAAGAAAATTGGAAGCATCTTAAGAAAATGGGATATGATCAGATTGAAATTGAAAAAATTGAAGGTAAGGATAATAAGATCATAAATTTCAATTTTAATTCTGATGATATAACAAAAGACTTCAATGATCCTGAAAAAATTTATATGAGAGTTATTGTTGCTCAGGATGCAACAGCAGAAAAGTTTGTGAATGATCCAGGATTGGTATCTACGGACGATAACTGTGTAAATTATTCAATTTCTGAGATATTTACGGTTACCATAGATTGTCCTACTTGTACTGCAAGCGAGGATGTCGAGATTATATCATCGGAGAAAGCTGTCGTTGAAAACAAGAAGAAAACTATACATCTTTGTAAAGGTGAAAGTGTCACTTTGAATTCCAATGATGTGACTTCTACTACGGAAAAGGGAGATCCTTATTCTAATTTCTTGATGACGTGGTCTCTTGATGGAGTAGGAAAGACTCCTGCCCTTGGCCCTGTGGCAGATGAATTGGTGATTTCTTGGGAAGACGCTACAGAAAAAGGCCTTTCTGTCAAACTTACATCTGAGGATGCGGACTATCCAGGTCAGAAAGATTGTATGAAGGAAGCTGAGATAATTATCATTGCTGATCCAGTTCCCAATGCGGCATTCAGCGACTCAAGCAA
>DFGT01000015.1:0-5806 GCA_002371265.1 Bacteroidales bacterium UBA3743
CAGGTTTGAAACCTGCCACTACGGACATAAATTGACAATATTTTTTGAATAAACCTCAATAATTAACAAAAGAATCGTATCTTAGCCAAGATCAAGGCAGGAGAAAATACACATTGTTAAAAATTTATGTCATGAAATATTATAGATTAGATAATTCCGTTGACACAAAAGTAATAGGACGTCATGCTATACAGTTAACTTTCGCCGATAAAAAAAGTCAGGATTCATGTTGGAGTCTAGTTGATGAAGAGTTCCCGAATTTTAAGCCAGACTTGAGATTTGATTTAGAGAAAGGATCTAAACTGACGGATGTCGCTAGCTCGGGCGTTGATGTGCCTGGATTCATGATAAATGAACGGGTAAAAAACATTTTTGAACAGTGTAAGTTGCCTGATCATCGGTATTATGAAGCAACAGTTACAGATCATAAAGGAGTTGTTCACCCCTATTATTGTCTTCATATTTTGCCTAATGATTATTCTATGATTGATTTCAACAAAACCATATTTAAAAAAGCAACGGAACCTATGAAAATATGGCCAGAACTGGCTTTCCCGAATATGGAAGAAATAAAGAATGCTCCAGAAATACGGATAAAAAGTCTGGAAGAAATGAAGAAATATGAGGATGAGTTATTCCCTAATGATATATATGTTGTTTTGGATGTATTAAGAATACATGATAGTGAAAAATACGATATGCTTTTTTTCCCGGATGTGGATGTAAACGTAAAATACATCTCAGAGAAATTAGCGAATATGTTGAAATCCGAAAAAATTACAGGAATCGGATTATACCCATGTGAGGACATAGAGAATCTTGAATAAACAATTTGTCATAAACTCAAACAACTTCAGAAAACAGAAATATAAAAATTTTATCTTTGTAAAAATCAGAAGACCTATTGGGCAGACTTTGAAAAATTTGTCTATAGGCATTCATAACTTTGTGGTATAAATTAAAAATTAAGAAATATGTCTAAATATATTTATCTGTTTGTTCTTCTTGTCTTTATATTTTGGTTTATCACCAATACCATACAAAATTGGGGCTATTGGAAAATAGACGAGTATAAAAAGAAGATGGGGCTTCTTGGTAGTGAGACAGATGTGAAAATTGCCTTGGGCAGAAGTGGTCTCAGCAAATACTATGATTCCATCGCTCCTTTGATACGCTGGGGAATCAATGTGAGACTGACAGAAACAGAGGAAAAAAGCCTTCTTTTGGGAACATCAAAGTTTGGAGGACGTCCGGACCTTCCGTCAGATGTAGAATGGCCGAAGTCTGCCAATGGGACACCTATGGAGTTTGTGGGCCAATTTAATTTGGAGGAGGCACACAAGGCAGATATGGAAGAACAGATGCCTGATCATGGAATCGTCTATCTATTCTTCAGTTTTTCCAATGCGGTGGAGGATTATAGTGATCCGCAATGTTTCAAGGCGATCTACGTGGAAAAAGCCGATGGATTGGCACGTAGAGAATATCCGGATGATGTGGAGAGGAAACAACCGTCTAAAAAAATGGATTTCATCGAATATTTGAGTCTGCCCACATTTGACTGGAGTGATTTGGAAAAGATGGGAATGACAGAAGCCGAGCAAGATGCATATAATGAGTTGAGCGGCACACATTTCGAGATCGTGATGCTTGGGCATATTCTCACTGTTCAGGGGCCTATGGAATATGATTGTGAGGAGCAACGTCTACATAGGAATATGGGAAATCTGCTTCCTGAAAAATGGGAGGAAAAATGCCAATTGTTCACACAGTTAGACGAATGGATTCCATTCTTCTATCTCAACAATGATTGGTTGGATCCGAATGGAGACAGTTCGGATATCGCATTCTATATTCAGAAACAGGATCTTAAAAATGGAGATTTCAGTAAAATGTGCCTTGTTGTCCAAGCAGACTGATTTGAAATGCGAAATTATAAATGCAAAATGCTAAATGAAATGCGAAATTAAGCATTTTCGCGTCTGGAAGACGCTATCAGAGTAACCGCATGCGCCGAACGCAGTGGTGCTTGCGGATGAGGGAATGGCTAAATTAAGCATCCCGGCGTCTGGAAGACGCTATCTCTGTAAAGCGTAGTGGCATTTGCGGATAAAATGTCTCACAAAGAAATAGCTGACAATATGGAATTTATAAAAGATTGGTTTCTGAAATTGAAATATGGTAAAATCAAAACACCTTTTCATCATTATACCGTTTTGCTTGATGTTTTTGCGGAAAAAGAGGTCACAGACTACAATTCAAATGTTTGTCCGGAAGGAAATGCATGGATGGGTGTGAAAGTGTGGGCAAACGACGCAGATGAAGCAGCTGATATAGCTTGCACTCTTGCCAGATCTATCGGTTTGGAAATAAACACGTCGAACAATAGTATACAAATATTTGATACTAAGCCAGAAATGCCTCCACAGGAAAAACCTTTTGCATATGATAGTAATTTCTCTCCGTATGATGAATAATCGCAAAACAGGTTTGAAACCTGCCCCTACGATCATGTCATGGTATTGCCACTGCGTCTGTAAGACGCTATTTCAGTAACCGCATGCACCGAACGCAGTGGTGCTTGCGGATGGCGGATGAGAGGATGAGCAATGCGTCTGTAAGACGCTACCTCAGTAATCGCATGCACCGAACGCAGTGGTGCTTGCGGATGAGAGGACGTGCGGTGCTTGCGGATGAGAGGACGTGCGGATGAGATAAAAAAAAGACGGTGACATGCACCGTCTCTATAAAACTCTGAATTATCAATCAGATTATTTGAATAGCTTCTTCAAATCATCCACCTTGTCAGTCTTCTCCCATGTGAATAGTTCCACAGTACGCTCGAAGACATTTCCGTTAGCATCCTTGAATGTCTTGTCAACCTTCACTGGTTTGCGGCCGACATGACCGTAAGCGGCTGTTTCAAGGTAGATAGGCTGACGCAGTTTCAATCTCTCCTCTATTGCCTTAGGACGGAAGTCGAATAAACCGCTCTTGCTGATTCTTTCAGCCATTTCACCGTCGGAAACGCCTGTTGTTGATGTGCCATAAGTGTTGATATATAGATTCATTGGTTCTGCAACGCCTATAGCGTAAGCCACCTGCACCAAACACTCTTTAGCCAAACCTGCAGCCACAATGTTCTTAGCCAAGTGACGAGCAGCGTATGCCGCAGAACGGTCCACCTTACTTGGATCCTTTCCAGAGAAAGCTCCACCACCGTGAGCTCCCTTACCGCCATATGTGTCGACGATGATCTTACGTCCTGTCAGACCAGTATCACCGTGAGGTCCACCGATCACGAATTTACCTGTTGGGTTGACAAACAGTTTGTAGTCGCCAGCCTTTAGAAGTTCAGCGTAAACCTTTGACAGTTTAGCAACACGAGGAAGAAGTATTTTCTCCACGTCTTCTTTGATCTTTGCAACCATCTGCTTATCAGCAGTTTCCTGATTGACACCATTGCCAGCCAAAATAAACTCATCATGCTGAGTGCTGACAACAATCGCGTCGATACGCTTAGGGCGATTATCGTCGCCATATTCGATTGTCACCTGGCTCTTTGCGTCAGGGCGAAGATAAGGCATAAGTTTGCCCTCTTTCCTGATTGCCGACAACTCACGAAGGATAGCGTGCGACAGGTCGAGAGAGATAGGCATATAGTTTTCAGTCTCATCAGTGGCGTAACCGAACATCATACCCTGGTCGCCGGCACCCTGCTCCTCATCTTTTCTGTCGACACCACGGTTGATATCCGGGCTCTGGCCATGGATTGCAGAGAACACTCCACATGAATTACCGTCGAACATATACTCACTTTTAGTATAGCCGATTTTGTTGATCACCTCACGAGCAACCTCCTGAAGATTAACGTATGCGCGGCTATTGACCTCACCTGCAAGCACCACCTGGCCTGTAGTCACAAGAGTCTCGCAGGCAACTTTTGATTCAGGATACTGAGCGAGAAAATTATCAAGCACAGCGTCTGAAATCTGGTCAGCCACTTTGTCTGGATGACCTTCAGAAACAGATTCTGATGTAAAGAAATATCCCATAATTTTATTTTTTATTCTATTTAATTAATTTCGACTTTAGTAAAACGATAGCTTATAGCATATGGCTTATGGCATCGTTAAAAAATAAAAAAACGCAAATACGGATGGTATCTGCGATTCATAAAAACAACTAAAAACATTGAAGAAACTACCGTTTTAGCATTTTTTTTACGTGGTTGCAATCGCTCAAATCCGTCCACATTTCATTTTCATTGCAAAATTACTAAAAAATCAGAAACTCCAAAAGAATGAACATAAAATTATCATCGCCTTTTTTTGGTACTTTTACGTTCATTTCGTCACATTATGTATTTATATTCTTTTTTTATTCATTTAAGTTTCATTTTGCAGAAAAAATATAGAAAAGGAGGTACTATTTTATAATTTTTTTCTAATTTTGCTTTATCTATTGCGGATAGAAAAAACAAAAAACTATACATATTTAATTATGGCTAAAGAAAAAAAATTCATCACTTGTGATGGTAACCAAGCTGCTGCACATATCTCATATATGTTCAGCGAGTGTGCTTGTATCTACCCTATCACACCTTCGTCTACAATGGCAGAGTATGTAGATGAGTGGGCTGCTGCAGGCAGAAAGAACATTTTTGGTGAGACTGTATCAGTTACAGAAATGCAGTCTGAGGCTGGTGCTGCAGGTGCGGTACACGGATCAATCCAGGCAGGTGCATTGACATCTACTTACACAGCTTCTCAGGGATTGCTTCTTATGATTCCTAACATGTACAAGATTGCTGCAGAGAAGATGCCAGCAGTTTTCCATGTTTCGGCACGTACAATTGCTTCTCACACACTATGTATCTTCGGTGACCACCAGGACGTATACGCATGTCGTCAGACTGGTTTCGCTATGCTTGCTGAGGGATCGGTTCAGGAAGTGATGGATCTTGCAGGTGTCGCACACCTTTCTACAATCAAGAGCCAGGTTCCATTCCTTAACTTCTTCGACGGATTCCGTACATCACACGAGATCCAGAAGATCGAGATGCTAGAGAATGATGATCTAGCTCCACTTATCGATCAGGAGAAGTTGGCAGAGTTCCGTCAGCGTGCTCTTTCTCCACTCCACCCTGTAATGCGTGGTATGGCAGAGAACCCTGACACATTCTTTACTCACCGTGAGTCTTGCAACACAATGTACAACAATGTACCAGGAATCGTTGAGAACTACATGAAAGAGATCTCAAAGATCACAGGTCGTCAGTACAACCTATTCGACTACTACGGAGCAAAGGATGCTGAGTATGTAATCGTAGCTATGGGTTCAGTTACAGAGTGTATCCGCGAGACAATCGACTACCTAACAAAGCAGGGTAAGAAGGTTGGTCTAGTAGCAGTTCACTTGTTCCGTCCATTCTCAACTAAGCACTTGCTTGCTGCAGTTCCTTCAACATGTAAGGTACTTACAGTTCTTGACAGAACTAAGGAGCCAGGAGCAAACGGAGATCCTCTATATCTTGACGTATGCGAGTCTTACAATGGTGTTAAGAACGCTCCTAAGATTATCGCTGGTCGTTACGGTCTTGGATCAAACGACACTACTCCAGCACAGATGATCTCTGTATACGAGAACGCTGCAATGAACGAGCCTAAGCACCACTTCACAGTAGGTATTGTGGATGACGTAACATTCACTTCACTTCCTAAGAAGGAGGAGATCGCTGTTTCAGGTGAGGGTATGTTCGAGGCTAAGTTCTTCGGTCTAGGTGCCGACGGTACTGTAGGTGCTA
>DFGT01000015.1:5857-7879 GCA_002371265.1 Bacteroidales bacterium UBA3743
GTAGGTGCTAACAAGAACTCAATCAAGATCATCGGTGACAACACTAACAAGTATTGCCAGGCTTACTTCTCATACGACTCAAAGAAGTCAGGTGGTTTCACTTGTTCACACCTTCGTTTCGGTGACAACCAGATCCGTTCAACATACTTGGTAACTACACCTAACTTTGTAGCTTGCCACGTTCAGGCTTACTTGAAGATGTACGATGTAACTCGTGGTCTTCGTAAGAACGGTACATTCCTATTGAACACAATCTGGGATGGTGAGGAGTTGGTTAAGAACCTTCCAAACAAGGTAAAGAGATATTTTGCACAGAACAATATCACAGTTTACTATATCAACGCTACTAAGATCGCTCAGGAGATTGGACTTGGCAACAGAACTAACACAATCCTTCAGTCGGCATTCTTCCGTATCACAGAGGTTATCCCTGTTGATCTAGCTGTAGAGCAGATGAAGAAGTTCATCGTTAAGTCATACGGTAAGAAGGGTCAGGATGTTGTAGACAAGAACTACGCTGCAGTTGATCGTGGTGGTGAGTACAAGAAGTTGACAGTAGATGCTTCATGGGCAAATCTTGCTGACGACAAGGAGGAGGCACACAACGATCCTAAGTTCATCCACGATGTTGTACGTACAATCAACGCACAGAACGGTGACCTTCTACCAGTTTCTGCATTCAAGGGTATTGAGTGTGGTGAGTGGCCTGCAGGTACAGCTGCTTACGAGAAGCGTGGAGTATCAACATTCGTTCCAGTTTGGAACGCAGCAGACTGTGTAGAGTGTAACAACTGTGCATACGTTTGTCCTCACTCATGTATCCGTCCAATCGTTATGGATGCTGACGAGGTTAAGGGCATCAAGGGTGATGTTCGTGAGATGAAGGCACCAGCTGCTTTGAAGGGTATGAACTTCAGAATCCAGGTAGGTGTTATGGACTGTCTTGGTTGTGGTAACTGTGTAGACGTATGTCTTGGTAACAACGACGAGAAGGGCAAGAACGCTCTTAAGATGGTTCCTTTCGATCCAAGTTCAGCTGCTACAGCTACTGAGGCTGCTAACTGGGATTACGCAGTTAATAACGTTAAGTCTAAGCAGAACCTAGTTGATATCACAGCTAATGTTAAGAACAGCCAGTTGGCTACTCCATTGTTCGAGTTCTCAGGAGCATGTTCAGGTTGTGGTGAGACTCCATACGTTAAGCTAATTTCTCAGTTGTTCGGTGAGCGTGAGATCGTAGCAAACGCAACAGGATGTTCTTCAATCTACTCTGGTTCAATTCCTTCAACTCCATACACAACTAACGAGAAGGGTCACGGTCCAGCTTGGGCTAACTCTTTGTTCGAGGACTTCTGTGAGTTCGGTCTAGGAATGGAGCTTGCTAACGAGAAGATGCGTGCAAGAATTGAGGCTGTAATGAACGACGCTATCGCTTCAGACTGCACTCCAGCAGATGCTAAGGAGTTGTTCAAGTCATGGATCGAGAATAAGAACGACGCTGCTAAGTCGTCAGAGATCTGCGACAAGATCTTCCCTATCATCGACGCAAACAAGGACAAGTGCAACCACTGCAAGCAGTTGTCAGAGCTTAAGGGTTACATGATTAAGAGAAGCCAGTGGATCATCGGTGGTGACGGTGCTTCTTACGATATCGGTTACGGTGGTCTTGACCATGTTATCGCATCTGGTAAGAATGTAAACATCCTAGTACTTGATACAGAGGTTTACTCTAACACAGGTGGTCAGTCGTCTAAGGCTACTCCTCTTGGAGCAATCGCTAAGTTTGCTGCATCAGGTAAGAGAGTACGTAAGAAAGACCTTGGTATGATCGCAACAACTTACGGATACGTTTACGTTGCTCAGATTGCTATGGGTGCTAACCCAGCTCAGTGCTTGAAGGCATTGAAGGAGGCAGAGGCATACGACGGTCCATCTTTGGTTATCGCTTACGCACCATGTATCAACCACGGTTTGAAGGCAGGTATGGGTAAGGCACAGGCTGAGGAGAAGAAGGCTGTTGAG
>DFGT01000015.1:7919-131734 GCA_002371265.1 Bacteroidales bacterium UBA3743
AAGAAGGCTGTTGAGTGCGGTTACTGGCATCTATGGAGATTCAACCCAGCTCTTGAGGCAGAGGGTAAGAATCCATTTACTCTTGACTCTAAGGAGCCTGACTACACTAAGTTCCAGGATTTCTTGAAGGGTGAGAACCGTTACGCTTCAGTAATGAAGATGTACCCTTCTGAGGCTCAGGAGTTGTTCAACGCTAGTGAGGAAATGGCTAAGAAGCGTTACCAGAGCTACGTTCGTATGAGCAAGATGGAATATTAATAAATAGTCCATTATAATAAAGAGAGCGGCATTGCAAAATGTCGCTCTTTTTGTGTTTGTAGGGGCAGACCTTGTGCCTGCCATATTTAATTTAACGTGAGTTCGACGAAATCAAAAAGATAGTTGGAGTGTCATAAATGAGGATTGTTAAGGACGGAACGTCCTAACCCCTTCCAACGTGCGAGCCGTAGGCGAGCACATAAAATTTAATAAAACCACAGAGAGAAAAAGTTTGCAGAGAAAGACTTCGCCTTTTTATGAGAAAAGGAAGTTAGATTTCAATCAAAAGTGGAAAATGATTCACAGATTACAATTCATCGTACTTACGTTAATTTAATATGCCTGTTACGTTTTTAATAAATATGTATGTAAATAGAGGATTGTTAAAGACCGTATTTTATATAAAAATTATTCCGCTCACCCTTCGGGTTCGCGGATGGTGAGAATGTAAGGGCGTTCCGTCCTTTTGAATCCTCACTTGTGACAGACCATCTATCTGTTTTGGAAAATAATAATGATGCCCCTACACCATTTTAAAATATTTATTCAATACAGCTAAAGAAATCAAATCCTCTCGTTTTTTATCCATAAATTGAGCCACATATTCATGAGCATGTTCAATGATTGCTTTTGCTTCTTCCGGATGTTCATGGTAATAGCGTACACGTTCCTCCACATCTGAGAAATCAGTAGCCACTTCAACATAATGGTAATTAGGAATCAATGTGCCTTCCATAAACCATGTCTCACAAGTTGGACGAGGCATGACCGCTAAAGAGTTGGAAGACATAACCCATTTTAAATTGCTTGCAACGTCATTTCCCTCTATTGCCATTATAAATTGGCAGTCAAGATGTTCTTTAATTGTCATTTTGCCAGTTCTCCACTCAGCGGGAGAGTCAGTCTTGCGCCCCACGTCGCCCACATCAAAAAGAGGATTTCCATAAAATTTTGCCATAAAATCTTTTCTCGACTGTTTCCCTGCAATTTTTCCACGAAAAACAACCTTAAAATCCTTTTCTTCAAACGATTTTTCGTCATCCACAAAAATAAAATGGCGAACCTTATCAAGTTTCAAGACAACAGAGTTATGATTATTTTCACATAATGGTCTGCTTTTCACCACTGATGGAAATTCAGGCACATACGTCACATCGCCAGGCTCAAAACCCCATTTTTTTTCACCTGGGAAAAACCTTGTAAATTCGTATGTGTCATGCATATACACGTTCCCACCCCACACCTTTTTCCAAGAATCACTTAGACATTCCGCGGTATTTGGCAAAACGACAGGAGCGTTGATCTTACAATAATAATCCACACGCCTCATGATATAATCGCGATCTTGTCGAGATTCTATTTGAGCAAGAAGACGGGGCAAACGATTCCTGCACAAACAACGAGGCTCCAACAATCGCATATAACAACGCAAATAGTAGGCAAACTTCATATTTTTCCCACTATTCAAAGTATAATATATCTTTCTCAACATCCGATTATAAACATTATTCTACATAATTGTACAGCGTGGCAAAATTAATAATATTTTATTTGTTTTGTTGTAGACAAATTGATAATTTTGCAAATGAATGGAATTTCAAAATAGTTTTGAAATTTAGTCCAGAATTAATAAAATAACAAAATATTAAAGAACAATGACTATCAAAGCATTAAACGGAGGTAAGCTCCTATGCCTTATGGCAGCAGTAACAGGTGTATTGACACTTGGTTCATGTAACAAGGATGATGATGATCCACAACCAGAACCAGCTCCAGTGGTTCCAGTGGACACAACACCAAAGAAGGTTATCTATCCAGATCAGTTCTCTTTCAGACTTAACAATTCTACACCAGATTCTCTAAGAGACACAATCAAGGCAAACACATTGCTTGCCGACGGAATCAACTCAGACAGCATCAGCGTTGACGTTATTCTTCGCAACAAGACAAATGTTGATCCAGCATCAGTGTCATTCACTGTTTCTAACAGCTTCCTTGGAAAGGTTAATGTTTCTGACAACGCATCAATCACTGATTCTATTTTCAGCGTGACTTTCCCTGCTATCGAGGGCTCTTACGCATTGTCTATCAATGGCAAGAACAGAAAATTTAGTGTTGTTAGCACAGAAAAGACAACTTCAGCTAACAGAAAACTTTCGAATAAGTATACTGTAAAGCTTGATGCAACTAACAAATCTATCTGCGGAATAGAGTTTGTTCCAAAAGAAAAAATCACAGTTGCTCATTTGAAGGGTTCTGGAAAATTTGTTAATCTTTCTGACGATACTTACAATAAGTATTTGACATCTGCACTTTCTTATGTTAAAGCAGACATCGACGATATTATTACAGAGAATGCTGAAGAGCTTCTTCCTCTAAAAGAGTTAAAGCATTTTGCATATGTTGCAGAAAATGGAAACATTTTCGTAGTCAATGTTGTTAGTGGCAATGTTGATGATGCTGCTACAGAGGTCGCTCTTGAAATTGTATATTAATCATTAAAATTAATTCCCTAAGCCCGGCATTTATGTCGGGCTTTTTTGTTTATTGGATAGTCACACTACCCGATTAATCTTTACGAATAGCAATTTACATAAAAAAACAGGAATTTAGTCGCATCTTTTTTAGATTTTTTAACAAAAAAAAGTGACAGACAATGGTTGTGCAGACAAGAATAACTTGTAATTTTGCAAAATCAAAAATAATTAAAGAAAAAAAAACATGAGGTTAAAAAAGTTTTTATCGCCATGTGCGATAGGTATTGTAGCAGTCCTATTTACGTGTTCTTGTAAAGATGAGGAGGTCGAACAAGAAAGTTCAGAACCTGCCGAAACATTGGATGGTTTCATTTTCGGTTTAGGGGATCCGATTCAACCAAATGTTGGAGGAAATGAACAAATTGGAGATGTTCTTACAGAAATTGATGAAAACACTAAGACGTATTGTGAATGTACAAAGTACAAAGCAAGTGAATCTTTTTCCGAGGTTCTTTTGATGGATCCTACTTCTGATGTGATTTATCCCGGTAGTATTTTAGATGGCAACTCAGTTGCAGAAGGATCATACAGACAAATTGTTCTGGAAAGAGGACCTTTAACTATTTCCACAGATTTTCCGAACATTGTGGGGGATGTTGTCAGGACAGTTGAAAAACCTTCATTGTCTAGTTTGACACAGTCTATGAAAGATATGATGTATGATTCTGGTGTTGACGGTGCGACTCCTGCATCTTGCTCTTTTGAAATCAAAGAGATTGTGTCAGAAGAACAATTAGCAATGGCTGTTGGAGCAAGTGTTGAATATAAGAAACTAAAATTGCGAGACAATTTTGATTTTTCCAAGACAAGCACAACATCAAAATATTTGGTAAAATTCCAACAAGTTTATTACACAGTCAATGTTGATGCTCCGTCGTCTCCATCAAAGTTTTTCGCCTCATCTGTGTCTGCCTCTGATTTAAGACAAGCAATTGGAGGAGGAAGTACTGTTCCCGTTTATGTTTCTAGCATTAAATATGGACGTGCCGCCTATTTTTGCGTTGAAAGTAATGAAAAATCAGATTCTGTCGCAAATGTCTTGGACTCTTCATTCAAATTGGGTAAAAGCAGTATCGTTCTAAATGATTCTACGACTGCTTATAAAAAATTGAAGGATTATTCCATTTCTGGAACTGTGATTGGAGGATCCTCTAAGGATGCTGTTGGAGCAGTCAAGGGTTATGAGAAGATGATTGAATTTATCACAAATGGAGGTGATTTCTCTAAGGAATCTCCATCTAAACCAATCGCATTCACATTGAGAAGACTTTCTAACTATGATGAGTTTGGAGTTGTGAACGCTACTGAATATATCGCAAGAAACTGTAAATCAACAAATGCATCAATAACTGCAGAAAATTTCTATGGAGTAAAGGGAGAAAATGATGTTTGTGGCACAATCAAGCTACGTCTTAAATATCCAGATGGAGAATTGTCATCTTGGTTTTACGTGCTAAACCAACCTATTTCAGAAAGTGGAGCAATTAATGTACCTGTTGGAAAAACAATAGAAGCACCAATGGCTGGACATTCTGTTCCTTTCACTATCGATTATAGTAGATATGAAGGCACTAAATTAGTAGTTGATGCACAATTGTATGAGTGGGACAAGCCATGTGGCTGTGGAAACCGTCACGAGTATGATGATTACAATGCATTCTATAAAGAATATGTTCTTTCTGATATTCTTGACAATAATAATGGCAAAGTGACTATTGAGCTTCAGTTGACTAATGAATTCACTGAAAGTCATCATTATAGAGGTTTATTTAATAATGTTTTAAGTCATGAGCCTGGAACATCTGCAACAGATTGCCGTGTTCAATTTACATTTAATGTCAAAGTTCAATAAATACTTAAAAATTAGTAAACATGAAAACAAGTATTAAGTTTATTGTTTTAATGAGTGTTTTATGCACTGGATTTTTTTCGTGCAAAGACAATGAGGAAGAAGAAGGTAAAGATGAGCCTAAGCAGGAGACAAAAGAGTTGAAGAAAGTCCTTTCTGGCGAGTTTGTGCTGGACAATCAGTACGGACAGGATATGTTTTTTAATGCAAAAGAGATGAAAATCAGCACTGCAAGCAACTTTGATTTTGCTTTCGCTTATTATGACACTGTAAGAACTTTTGATTTTACTGAAAAATTAAAATCATCATTTGATTATGCTTCAAGTACAAACACTACATATCCGAAGTATTTCCTTGCCGGAGGAACATCTGTTGATTTGAATCAACTGACAGCAGTTGATCTATCAACACGTTCCACTTCATTCTACATTTTGCCTGATGATTTCACATCAACAAAGTTTGATACTTTGAAAACAGTTTCCGGACTGTTGCACGTGTTCGAATCAGCGAAGATCGTAAGAAATCAGGTAGATAAGTCATCAGATATTTATTTCTCTGATGGTTTTGGCTGGTCGGAAGGCACTCTTATTGGATTCAAAACACAAGAGGGGAAATGCGGTATCATCAAAGTGATTAGCGATCCTTATAATTATAATCGACAAAAAGTCGGTCAGATTGAGATTGCAGTCAAGTTTGAGGGAGAATAATCTATTCATCACTTGAATCTGTAAGGGCTGACCTCGTGTCTGCCCTTTTTTATTCCTTCCACTCCTCAAAGTAAGAATCGTTATCAAACGCTGCTAGAATTATACGTGTGACGGCTATCTTGTCTTTTACATCACATTCGTAAGTGACTGAAGGATGTGCATCTATGCAACCTGCTTTGTAAGGTCGCCAGAAATGGATTTCTATTATATTGGGATAAAATTCTTTAGATGTCCTATACAGTTTTCCACGATGTTTCTTTTAAAGCCTTCAATGTTATATCCTGTTCTGGCGTTGTTTTTTCCTCAAACGGCAAAACGAAACATTTGCTAACGGCATCATATATATTATCCGCTATCATTTCTATATCAGCATCAATAAGAATGATATAAGCAGGTTTTATTCCAATAAAGTAAGAGCATTTTACCGTCGGGAAAACTTATAATGTTTTCTGTTTTGTATATCATTATACATTTTTCCATTAATATAAATTTTTGTTAGTTAGATAAAGCTCTCTACAAATATAATCATTATAAACATCCATAGCCTAATCAAAAAAAAATGAAAACTCAGTAGATAATTTGTGATAATTACATATAAAAAGAGACGCGATTTCCCGCGTCTCCTCATATATCTCAAATAAATTAACTTTATTATTTGATTGTCAGATCTGTTGAATCTTTTTTAGAATTCATACTCTTCAAATATACGGCAACAGTCATGATTGTCACCACAGCTCCTGCTGTATATGAGATTGTTTTGTCGAGATGCAGACACTCTGGAGCGATGAAGATGTATGTCGAGCAAACCATTGTCATGAAGATTGCTGGCACGAATGTCACCCACCAATAGTTTCCTCTCTTTCTCAAAAAGACGGTGATTGCCCACAATGTGAATACCGACAATGCCTGATTACACCATGCGAAATATCTCCAGATCAGATTGAATCCCTCTTTGTCGCTTACACTGTAGATCAACACAATCAATGTCACTGCAAAGATAGGCAAACTGATTGCCAATCTGCTTTTGATTGTCTTCTGCTCTTTATTCAAGAAATCCGCAACAATAAGACGGGCGCTTCTCAACGCTGTATCTCCACTTGTGATAGGTGCGAAAACGACTCCCAATAGAGCCAATACACTTCCTACCTCTCCTAGCCAATTCTTTGTGATATTATCTACGATTAGAGCGGCATTGTTTTCTCCCATACCATGCTCGTTGAAGAAATAGTTGGCTGCGGCTGCCCAAATTAGAGCCACAATACCCTCTGTGATCATCGCACCGTAGAAGATTGGTCTACCATGCTTCTCATTTGTCATACAACGTGCCATAAGCGGACTCTGTGTGGCATGGAATCCACTGATCGCTCCACATGCGATACTTACAAACATCATTGGGAACAGTGGCATATTCTCTTCTCCTGCTGGATGTGTGTTCTGCAATCCATCCCAAATCTCTGGCAATGCGGGACTTGTCTTGACCAACATCACCAACACTCCTACTGCCATAAAGATCAATGCAATAGCAAACAATGGATATACTTTTCCAATTACCTTGTCGATAGGTAGCAATGTGGCTAGGATATAGTATACAAAAATCACTCCAAACCAAACTGTTGGGTCAAAAGATGTCAATTTTGCCAGAATAGCTGATGGTCCGCTCACAAACACAGCTCCTACAAGAACCATCAAAATCACTGTGAAGATGCGCATCACCGTCTTTGCCTTCATACCTAGATGACGACCGATGATGTCTGGAAGACTCTCGCCTCCTTCTCTAAGACTCATCATTCCTGCCAGATAATCGTGTACGGCTCCTGCAAAAATACATCCGAACACAATCCACAAGTAAGATGCAGCACCGAATTTAGCACCCATGATGGCACCGAAAATTGGTCCAAGGCCTGCAATGTTCAAAAACTGAATCATGAAGATTCGCCATGTTGGCAATGGCATGAAATCCACTCCGTCTTGCTTGGCAATGGCAGGAGTCACTCTGTTGGGATCTGGGCCAAACACTTTCTCTACAAATTTTCCATAAACGAGATAGCCCAAAACAAGTGCGACAAACGCAATGTAAAAAGAATTCATCTTTTTCTAAAATTATAAGTAGAGACGCAGCACACTACGTCTCTACATTATTAACTATTAATTATTAATTCTAATTAAATATAGTCTTCGCCAAATGATTCTTTGGTTTCGCTCACATAGTCGCGGATATGTTGCTCCTCCGACTTTCTGCAAATAAGCAGGACATTATCGTCGTCGACAACGATCATATCATCAAGACCTTCCACGATTGCGATCTTATTCTCCGCAAGGCTGATCACATTTCCTTTGGAATTATGATATTTTACCCTACCCTTCAAAGTCGCATTTTTATTCTCGTCTTTTGCATCAGACAAATCATAAAGACTTCCCCAAGTGCCTAGGTCAGACCATCCGAAATCTGCCGCAATCACATTCACATTCTGTGCTTTCTCCATGATCGCATAGTCGATCGAAAGGTTCTTGCTTGTCTGATATATAGAATCGATATATTCCTGCTCTTTTGGAGTGTTGTATGAGCTGCTGCCAGCCTTAAACTTGTTCCAGATTTCTGGCTCGTGCTGTTCGAATGCATTTGAGATTGCATTCACATTCCATAGGAACATACCTGAATTCCACAAGAATTCGTCACTTTCGAAGAAGATCTTAGCCAACTCAAGATTTGGTTTCTCAGTGAATGTCTTTACCTTGAAAATGGAATCTACAGAAGATCCGTTCTCTATCTGAATATATCCATATCCAGTCTCCGGACGAGATGGCTTGATTCCAAGTGTCATAAGCACATCGTTGCTGGCTGTGAAATTTAAACCTTTCTCGATTGTGTTGAGAAATTCCTGCTCTTTCAAAACCAAATGGTCTGACGGTGCAATCACCACATTCGCATTTGGATTCAACGACGCAATCTTGTTCATAGCATAAGCAATACAAGGTGCAGTGTTGCGACGTGCTGGCTCCAAAAGCAACTGGTTTTCTGTCAGCATTGGCAACTGCTCTAGAATCAAATTCTTATATTGTTTGTTAGATGCGATAAAGATATTCTCAGTTGGTATAATCTTTGCAAAACGATCAAATGTCTGCTGCAAAAGAGTACGACCTGTGCCAAAGAAATCCAAAAACTGTTTTGGACGGTTCGAACGAGAGCATGGCCAAAAACGTGTGCCTGCTCCACCCGCCATAATAACTAAAAATCTATTCTTATCCATTTTTAATTAGTCTCTGCTTCTTCCTAAAATTTTCAAGATATATAGGAACAGGTTGATGAAGTCCAAATATAGTTCCAAAGCACCATACACAACCCATCTCTGCTGATCTTCTTCTGCCAAATAGTGGAATCCACCATTCTTCAATTTCTGTGTGTCATACGCAGTCAAAATCACAAACACACCTACCATTGCGTAGTTTATAATCCAATCAAGTGTAGAACTTGCCATGAAGATATTCACAATTGTGGCGATAATACCTCCAATCAACACAAAGAATGCGATTCTTCCGATTGTAGAAAGATCCTTCTTAATCTTGTAGCCAATGAACGAACATGCTCCAAATGTACCAGCAGTAATGAAAAATGCCGTCTCAATCAATCCTAAATCAAACACTAAGAAGATCGAAGACAGTGTCAGTCCGTTTACAATCGAATAAATCACAAACAAGATATTCAATGTTCTTGCCTCAAACTTTTGTATTCCTGCACTGATCGCGATGACAAGACCAAGCTCCACTAACGCCCAAATCCAAAATGAACCAAGGAAAATGTTTCGCAATGTCTCTGAATGTGCCACTACCCATGCAGAAGCACCAGTCAAAAGCAATGCATAACACATCATTTTATAAACAGATGTCATGTACTTAGACAAAGCTACCTTCTCATGGTCTACATACTGGCCATTGGAAGTTGAGCTATTATCAATTCTCTCTTCTTTAGAATAATTTTCTAGTTCCATATCCTTTAAGTTTTTTGTTTCTGCAAAAATAATCAAAAAATGTTTTTATCCGAAACTGGATTCACATTTTTATAAATTTTTAAGAAAAGTCATTAGTGCCGTGCAGTCTCACGCTGAATGTCAGAATTTCTCCATGTCTGTCGACGGTGACTTTCACCTCATCGCCTGGACTGAATCTTGTAAGCCTGTCTTGGATTTCAGCCACTGATTTGACACTTGCATTGTCGACGGCAATGATGACATCTCCGTTCTGCATTCCGGCTTCCTTAGCTCCTCCATTATTTCCCACTTCCACAACATACACGCCATCGAGACGGTTGACGTTGTTGGCTTTGGCAAATTCATCCGTGATGTCTGTGATCACAATGCCAAGCAATGCTCTCTGCACTGTGCCATATACTTTTAGATCAGACACTATCTTTGTCATGATCGACACTGGAATAGCAAACGCATATCCTGCAAATGAACCTGTCTGCGACGCAATGGCTGAATTGATACCTACCAATTCTCCATTCAGGTTTACCAATGCTCCTCCACTGTTTCCTGGATTCACAGCAGCGTCGGTCTGGATAAACGATTCTATTTTCATATCACCGGACAAAATATTGATATTACGTCCTTTGGCGCTTACAATTCCTGCCGTCACTGTAGATGTAAGGTTAAATGGATTGCCCACAGCCAACACCCACTCTCCTACTTTCAGATCGTCGGAATTGCCTATTTCAATTGGAGACAAATTGTCAGCCTCTATTTTTAGCAATGCCAAATCAGTAGACGGATCCAATCCTGCGATTGTCGCGTCAAACTCCCTCTTGTCGTTCAGCGTCACCTGTACTTTGTCAGCCCCTTGGACAACATGATAATTGGTGACTATGTAGCCCTGATTGTCAAGAATCACTCCAGAACCAGATCCTACAGGTCGTGGATTGCTGTTTTGTGGCTGGCGACGTGGCTGTCCGAAAAATGAGCCGAACAAGTCTTCCAATGTAACAACATTAGATTGTCTGCCTTTGGAATATGTGATGATATGCACAACCGAATTTAGCGATTTCTCTGCGGCGACAGTGAAATCAACTCCCGTCGAAACATATTTTGCTGATGAATTTACGGATGTAGACTCTTTTAACAAAGCGTTCGCATCTTCTGACGATTGGCTCGTCTGCACTTTACACGACAAAAACAATGTAGAAAAAATGGCAATCGAACATGCCGTTAAAACACTCCTTTTCATACCCTTCAATTTTTGTAATTTCTTTACAAAGATAACGAAAAAAATAGATTTTTTATTGTGTGGATATAAAGCTTTTTGGATAGGATTTATATTTTTGTATGACAAATTAGACTAAAGTATGAATCACGACAAAGAAATAGAACAAGGTTTGCTCAACATTGCAAAAAAAAACTTAGGCTTAGCCAAGTTCATATTGTTTGGATCAAGAGCAAGAGGTGACGCTCGCTCTGATTCAGACTGGGATATTCTTGTCGTTATCAACACAGACAAAATCAGACACGAAGACTATTGCAAATTTGCTGATCCATTCTACGATTTAGGTTTACAATACGACGCTGTAATCAACCCAATTCTACAAACATCTGAAAACTGGACAAAATTTTCATATCTTCCTCTGTTTAAGAATATACAAAAAGAAGGGAGAATACTATGCTGACAGAAGAAGAAAGACAAGCTATCGTAACATACAGATTGGAGAAAGCAGAAAATGCGTTAAAACAAGTGGAAGCAAATATTGCCAATGAATTTTGGGATTTGATTGCCAACAGATTATACTATGCTGCATATTATGCAGTTACAGCCTTGTTAATCAGTGAAAATCACGAAACGCATACTCACAATGGTGTAATAACAATGTTTGGACTTCATTTTGTAAAAACTGATAAATTCACAAAAGAAGATCATAGATTATACCAACGTCTTTTCACACAAAGACAAACTGGAGACTACAGTGATAACTTCTTTCTTGATAAGGAGGATGTAATGCCCCAAATCGAACCTACAAAAAAAATTTATCAAGAAAATTTCTGATTACTTATCAGAAAAGCATTAGTTATAAAGTGCATCTATGGATTGTCCCAACAGTTTTACGCGATTACAATTCTTCTCACAAAATCGCTCTTTTTAAACGAAGGTATTGTGCCGATAACAAAATTATCTTCCTGCATATCACAGACGTAATAAACATCATCGTTATAAGAGAATACGTCGTTGCGTAATGCACCACACAAATCTTTGCAGACATTTTCTTTTTCCGCCACTTCCAATGCCACTCGTCCATCTCGCGTCTGAAGTATATTCACTTTATAATCCATTGTGGTATAGATTGTTGCGGCAAGCATCGCACGATCCATCGCTGTGGCTTTTTTACTATAAAGTATCTCTTCTGCAGAACGAAGTCTACCTGCAGTCAAACTATTCTCTACCCTTTCAAACGACTCTCTGTCTTGCACAAAATCAAAAATCATCTGCATTCTCTGCACACTCGACAATCCTCGTCCAAGAGTGGTCTCATCCACAAACCAACAAATCTTCTTAATATGAATGGAATCTTTCTCTTCCTCGACGAAATATTTTGCCACATCAGCTGGATCTCCGTCTGAATTTAACAATTCTGAATTATCGTAGCCGGCTGTCAATCTCAACATTTTTTCTTTGTCAAACTTCAGACGTAGTAGACATTTGTTGTTTGCATTCATACCTGAAATTGTCCAGTCATAACTGTTGATCGCAAATAAAGCTGCATTCGGATTTGGATCGTCAGCACCGTCGTCTACTTTATTATCATCAATTTCATTTTGCTTGAGCATAGGCACCAACGGATCATCAACCTTCCATGGTTTGAAATTTTTCTTTTTAAAAGAACTCCAAGTGATTATAAATAAAAAAAACAAAATAATCCAATTGAGATCCACAGATGTATAGAAATATAGACCAACAAGCAAAAAGAATGACATAGCAAATAATGGACCGTTCATACCAGTCCATCTATTCAATAGACTCAAAAACTGGGTGAATTTTGTATTCTTGAAAGACAATTCGACATGTATTTCATGCATGATAAACCAAATGAGTCCAAATGTCAACGACATAGCAATTCCATGAGGAAGAAATCTTATTGTACACTTGTCGTCTGCAGGATAAGGGATAAATAATTCCTTCAGAATAAACACCACGATGAATATCATGAGTGAAACGAAACATGTATCATTAACTGATGGTTTATGACGTGAATATCCTCCATCTGTCACAGTTGTGTCTAGTCGTTTACGGATATCTTCTTTGATGGCAAGGTATCCGCACAACAGTTTTCGCATCGGTAGAATTTCCTGCAAATCTTTCTTGAGTGTTCCATACTCACTAATTCTGTAGGTCTCCTTATCCTCTACTTTTATTTCTGCGTTATTCTTAGGAGCGTCAATTCCATCTTCTGGATCAAGATCTACTTCATCTGGCATACCCAATTCAGTTTCAGATGATGGATTTGTAATGATGGCCGTATAATCATAACGAGAGAATAATGCTGAAAACCAATCTTTTATCGCTTCAAAAGATAATTTTCCAGCAGATTCATCTGATCCTGTCACTCCGACCATGCATCCTTTGAACACTTCATCGTTTACTATCCACGATTCGGTAGGTTCGTAGTCGACAACCACGTCGTCCTCAAATGTTTTTCTGATATGGATTTCTGCCTTATTATTCTTGATATAGATATGTCCGATCGGATTAACCGTACGTGGGAAATGTCCATCATATATGGCAAAAGAATCATCCTCACGTACAATCTTACATTTTTCAGCAATTGCACGTGGCCATAATTTATACCATATAAAGCAGCCCAACGCATATAGTAGCGTCGGGATCAGGATTCCACCCAATATCATCAATATTAGATCACTCATGCCTTGTATTCGTAATTAATTCCTCCTAGTTCATCCCAAGGAGTAAATTCTTCTTCTGTTGAATCGCCAATATATTGTCTGAAAAGCTCATCTTTGTATGAAGACGGTGCTTCTTGATTCTGTTTTTCATCCTCTTCATAATTACACTTTAGTCGCCAATCTATCTGGTCTTCAACCTTTTGCCATGTCACAACAAACAGATATGGATCTGTCTCATGCTGTTTGCAAACCAATGGTCCGATTTCATATCTGCGTGCTTCATCCATCTCAAACAGTTCATGTCTGGCTTTCGCCGCAAACTCTTTATCGGCAGCACGAAGAAGCATAGGCTCCTCATCATTCGTAGTTACAAACATTCCGTTTAACTCTGCCATCTTGTAAAGAGGACGGAATGTGATGCTGTCGCCATAATCACGGTGGAAATCGGCGAAGTCTTTTGGCACATTCGGCAGATTGTCCGTGAAACATTTCGCTATGCGACGATGCAACATCTCATAATCTTCAGCTGCTTTTTCTGCTTCATAATCAGCGTCTTCCTTGCCAAACAAACGGTTTCCAGGAAGTGTCACAATCTCTGATATGAATTTGTCTGCAAACAAATTCTGCAACATATCCTTGTAGTCTGTCTTCGTAAGTTCAGACAATTTACGCGTCTTACGATTCAAATAAAGCATCGGCTCAACCAGTTCCGGATTCTTCACCAACGTCTCTCCTCCAAACTTTGCTTGTGTCAAGTGTTGGTTGAACATTGTCTCCTTCACATTAACTGTCCACCAATCAGTTTTTTCCATTGCCAACTCATCTTTAGCCTTATCTATAAGCTTCATGACATGTCGTTTCTGCTGTGAACAGAAATCGTAGAGATCATTGTAGAGATAATCCACCTGATCCTCATAATCCTGACGCATATTGTTGTTGACTTCAAGCAATGTGTTGGCAAGAAGCATCTTCTTTAATTTTCTGACATACTTATAGTTACGGAAATACTTCGTAAACGATGCTATCCACGGAATTATGGCTCCAATTGTCACCCAAACCCATGAATATTCCGGTCTCATCACATTATAATAAGTGCTATAAGCAGACAAATCCGTTATTGTAGGAAGTATTTCGTTTAAAAGATAAGGCACGACGTTGATAAGTACAAACACAATCACGACACTCAACACAGCTGTCTTCGCAATCAATCCCAGCAACGTCGGTTCAAACTCAATTATGGAACTCAATTCTTTCACCAAATCCAAGTTTCTCTGCTGGGTTGTTCTGTCCGTGTCATCCTTAAAATCAAGGTAGAAATCTTTGATGAATTCCGGACATTTTACTATATCATCCTTGTCCTCTTTTGCCCGTTCCTTATACTTGCATATCTCTTCTTGCATAGCGTCATAATACGCAAGTGTCTGAGGCAGAGTGACATCCGGATTATACGTGCTTCCGATAAAGTATGATGCCGACTCACGGATTGTGCTTGCAGCATGCTCATAAATTGCCTCACGATTCTTCACCATCGTGTCGATGGATTTGTATCTCAACGAATACGAAATCTGCTGGTGTCGTTTCACTAATGTGGAAGGAAGATGTTTCAGATATGTCTGGAAATAGTCACGAAGCAGATTGTATCTGTAGAAATTATAAATCGGATGTGGATCAGGATTCTCATAAAGTTTGTTGAAGACGTCGCCCAAATCGCATCCAGACTTTAGTTTTCCCTCCACTTTAGCCACATTACGCGCGATTTCATCATCGTCCTTGATATCATCAGTTATGTAGTCGTAGTTGAGATTTTCATCTCGCACCAACGCTTTCAATATGTTGCGTCGAATATTCCAGGCATACATGTCGTGTTGGGCCTTGCCATCGTAGAACACGGATGCGGCGCCAAGTGAATAGTAGCCATTCTGTGTGGCAAGATCATTGCCAAAAACTGTGGCGTCGTTATCTCCACAGAAATAGACAGACAGCATATATTGGAACAGCAGATCAGTCAACTCATTGGTTTGTAGCTGACAATAGAATCTGTTTGAAACATACTGGTTTTCCTGATACAACACGACTCTGGCAAATTTCTTTTTCTCCATCATCGCATTCAGTTGCTCAAGAAACTCCACACATCTGCGTTTGTGCTGCAAGTCGTGCGACTGGTTGATTGCCTCCTTCACACATAAAAATCCCGTCTGCTCCAATCCACGATTAAGATGCGTCGAAAGTATATTTCCGAATTTGTCATCCAAAATAGACGGTAACAGATGAAAAATTTGCTGTGTGAGTTTTTCTTCCGCATTTCCAAGAATACAAACCTGAAGATTGATGAACGGAAATCCCTTTTCAAGGAAATAGTTCACCATACGCTGCCCTTCCCTCACCGTATAATCAATCATTGCATCAAAAGAATCCTTGTTGTCTATTCCTTTAACGCAACGACGGTTGGCAAGGTTGGTCACACGCCAGCAGTGACGTTGCTCGCGAGAAAGTTTGCGGAGATTTTCCGCCAACCTCTTGCGAACATCTATATCCTCATTAAGATTTATAACCCAAACAGGTGTCATCAGTCTTTACAAGTGAAATCCTCAAATGTCTTGAATTTGTCGTTAAGCACACGCAACATCTCCTTCAATGTCTCCATCTCCTGGAAACTCTGGGCTGTACGTGCATCTCTGTATTTTGTATCAAGAATTGTCTCGACTTTCTGTTTTGCCTGATTGAATCCCTGAACCAAAATATTGTTGTCCAATGCGTTGACTGCCTGCATATAGCGGTCGATGAAATTGTCGTAGTGGTCGCTCAAATAGCGTTTTCCAAACTCATTGCTCAACTCTGTGTAGAAGAGATTGCTGTAGCATGGAGTGTATTTGCGTCCCTTCTCCGCAATGTTGATCTGGATCTTCTTGTCGCCCAAAATCTCAAGCGACAAGTCTGTAGCCCAAACCACCGCATTGTTTTCAATCTCGAATGGTTTTTGTCCATAAACACCCTCCAAATACGACTTGTCTGGAATGACTACAAATTTTTTCATTGTAGATTCATCGTAGTTGCTTAGAATCATCAGTTTAAGCATTGCGATAGTTGCGTTTGACGCATCAAGTGGCAACAGACTCTTGATTTCATCCACGTTGCCGCCTGTTCTTGCAAATGCCTGATGGAAATGGTAGTACTCCTTCTTATCACATTTCTCATACTCCGACTTGATATTATGGTAAGTGCGGTAATACTCGAAATTCATTCCCGACTTCGCCGTGATGATATAGAACAATTCAGAATTGCTATGACCAATAAACTTCTGAGAACTTGACTCCTGGAAGTTGAAAACCTTCTTTGCGTTGTCTCTATTGTCAGCCACACAGAAATCTCTTTGCTCAAGTACACCGTCCATCTGACCGATATTATAAGAGAAGAACAAAGTTGGAGCAAGACGTTTTGTCACCTCATCAAGCTGGTCTGTAGTAAGTTCATTGATAAGATCTGGCAATTTCTTGTCGTACCATCCATTCACGGCCGAATTTCTGCGACACATCAAGCCAAACGCCTTGTACGCGAAATTTAGAATATCGTCGATTGTCTTCTCAGCGCTGCGTTCTGTATTGATGAAAAACTTAGATTTCAGAGTTGCCTCGCCATTTTCATCCAATGCCTCCACAATATAGTTGGCAGACTTCAAATCTGGCTCGATCTGATTCTTCATTGTATGGAAGAAATCAGTCAACGCTTCTGTAGTAGGCACACGCACATTGCCAGAAACGGCCTCTTTGTCTGGAGTGATCAGTTTCTCATAATACTCAGCGAACAAGTTGTCTCGTTTCCAACCGTCGCCATTCGCGAATTCGCAAATATTTGGCAGGTAGACGGAAGTGATGTCCTCTTTCTTTGCTCTGAATGTCTCTGCAAGATTCTTGAAACTCTGTTTTGGTCCCTTCTCGCTCAACAATGCAGTCTTTGCAGCTTCCGACAACGCTCTCAAATGACGTGCCACAACGTCCAAGAATCCGTTTTCTCCGTAGCAGAATGATTTGATCAACTCAAAGATCTTGTTCTCAATCAAGATTTCTCGTTTAAGCTCCAATCCTCTCTTGTAGACGCTGTAAACATTGGCTATGTCGTCGGCGTTGTTGTTGATGTGAACCATCTCAAGGAAAGTTCTCTCCTCAGCTTTCTCTCTTGCTGAATCAAGGTCACTTTTCTCCTTGCTGCTTGACGATTTCTCATATTTAGTGTTCTGACGGTTCAATTCGCTCTTTGTCTGCAAGTGCGACGCATAATCTGCGATGATTGAATCCTGAATCATATCCTTGTCCTTGTCATAGTGGTTGAACAAAGATGTACACTCTTCATCAAGACGCTCGACAGCTGCAATTGTATTTTGAAGTCCGATTTCTGTAACCAAATCCTCGACACATGACCAAATTTTCTGCTCAAGTGCATCTTGTGTCGACTTCTGCAATGCGTCATTGTCCTGATCTTCAATAACGTCGGCTAGACTCTGAGTCGTCTTCTTGACTGCAGAATTCATCTTGCCGGCATCAAACTTGTCCACACGTTTGTCTCCTTCGATCACACCTGCTCGCGACTCTGAGAAGTTAGTCTTGATAGCCTGAGTCATCTGATTGCGGATTTCGCTGAAATAGTTGTTATCTCCGTCAGGATTAAGCACATAGGCATTGATAGTGTCCTTGATTAGATTCTCGACAACTTTATTCAAGTCCACTTTATTGGCCTTGTCGTTGACAGACTTTCCAAGGATACAGTGTTCAAGCAAATCAGCCTGAATACGGCATTTCATATAGTCGTCGAAATCAGCACTTGGCTTCTTCAACGCCACATATCCCATCGGAAGTAGGAAATTCTTCTCAGTGCCAGGAGCGACCTCTCCGTCGCGAGTGTTATCCATGAACGACTCAAAACCTCTTGCGCCTGGACCATCATGAAGATAGCAAAGAAGCTCAGCTGTATTCGAATACATGCTGTCAAGATTACCTAGGTTGTTGCCAGCCTCTGTCTGGAAATCAACAGGAATCAAGGCTTCAAATGGTCTGTATGGTAGCGATGTGTTGATGCGCGAATAACGGTCGTTCAATGCGAGACGATGGAACAAAGTGGCTGTCTCCGGTTTCTTCGACCATGCCATCTCCGCCTCTAACTCTGACATAACGGCAAACGCATTGCGTGGATACTTCTCATTGCGTCCGTTGTGGTCGATATACCACTGCGGCATATACATTGTGAGGATAACCTTTGGATCGGCTTCGTCGATTGTTGCCTTGTGCATCATGTTCACGAAATACAACACATCGTTGATGATACCTGAACCTGTGCCTCCCAAACTTGAACAAACGACCCAGTAGCATACCGTGTTGTTGTCGGCAGCGTTGTCCTCTATCTTATTCAAATCCTGAATATTCTTCACAAGTTTCTCACAAAACTGATCGGCAAGACGGGCGAATGCGGTACGTGATTTCAAACGGAATGCTCCGGCTCCAAATTTCAAAGCTCGGTTATCCATGTGCATAGCCACCTCGTCATCACAAGCCTCTATGATACGCTTGTTGATCTGGATCTCCTGCGCCGCCTTAGCCTTCTGGTAGATGACGTAAGGATTCTGGGTTCCAAGGTTTATAAGCTCATTCGTGGAAAGCATTTTCACACGTCCGTTCTCATATTTAGTACGGAATTTTTCATTAAGGTTGTCAATGTCTCCGGCGTCAGTGTCGATGAACATAAAACGATAGTTGTCATTCATCACGTCAACCTTACTACGGTTGCCACTGACATTCTGAAGGCTTTCATACACCTTCATCTTGATTAGAGCCACAGTCTTCGAGCCTGCACCTCCACAGCCGATAAAAATATGTTTTCTTGCCATATATTATTGTGTATTTTTTTCTAATTAATTCTTATTTAGCATTTTGCATTTATAATTCCTAATTTTTCTCACACGTTTCCATCAATATCAAGATTGATGTCTTTTCCTCCACGCGGATCCCTGATCTGCAAAGGAATCGTAGTGGAATATTTGATGGTTGATGAGCCGCCCGACGTGTAGTCGTCACCTCCGTTCAAACTGTATTCCTGTGAATTGGTGACAGTCACTTCATATTTTGGCTCGACGCTCCAATGAAGAATCGGAACAAATAGTTTTGCGATATATTTTTTCTGTTTGAAGACGACGTTGCATTCCGCTTTCTCCACATCAATTGTGAGATTGCTCACACGTCCGTTGATCTCCTCTGTGCAGATTTTTTTAGTTCCCTGAGTGAGTGTGTATTCACCGCGAAGTTTATACTTGTCGCTGCAATTACGCTTAATGCAATAAATCACACTTAATATGTAGATGATAATAAGTATCCACATTATGCAGTACCATTTGAAAGCCATAGGATGACAGAAGACATTCTCCTGTGGTAATTCTATGCTTGCCTCGATTGTCTGGTTGTCTTTACCCATCAGTTTGATCAACTCAGCCTCATACGGCACTTTAAATGATATGTGAGCTTTCAATCTGCCGTTTGGTTTCTCGAAATGCGGATTTAGAAAGGCTTCATCATTACCACGGATCTGCGCAATATTGACAAATTGCTCTTCACTTCCGTCGCTACTCATCAAATGAGGCAGTTTCAACTCTGGATGGTCTTCACACTCATCTTCATCAGCCATCACAAGATGCATTCTGCGGTCGGTGATGGAAATGGAGTCGAGAGTAATTGCGTCGAACACATCGTTTGGAACCCACGACATAGACATCGACAAATGTCCGTCTATATCCACGTCGACGGAATTGATAGTTGCTCCAGCCTCCTGGGTCATCTTGCCAATCAAAAACTGTTTGAATTTTTCAAGTGCGATGTCATTCTTCATCTGGTCAAACCAGCTTTGCAAAGCCTGTTCGTTTGAGACAGGAATAGTCTGAGGCTTAAACATGGAGAAAGCATTCATTATATCATCTGTGCTCGTCTCCCCACTACCCATCTTTGGCAATTCCAAAGCCACAAGTTTGATATTCTTTCCTGCCAATTCCTTTTCGATTCTCGAACGGTAATCATCCAGGCGAAGTTTCTTTGGATGTCCGGCGACGGGATCATTAAGAAAATCGGTGATAAGAAACACAAATTTCAGATTATTTCTGCCAGTGCGTGTAAGGTCTTTTTCAAGATACTCAAGCATATTGAGCAGGTCTGTATAGGCAATGAATTTTTTTCTTTCTTCAGCCGACGCTGGTTTGTCATACACACGGTCGGCATAGCTGACAAGGCTCTGTCTCATTGCTGAATTCACGATTCCGAAACCGTTTGGCTCATTCTTTGCCTCGCCTCCAAACTTGATGACTGATACATAATCACCGTCCTGAACGGAGCGAAAAAAACTTTTTAGAGCAGGAACTACGATTTTTTCATATTTGTTCATTGTTCCAGACACATCAATAGCGAAGACATAATCAGCGTGTTCATTTTTAAGTTCTTCGCCGAATTTCTTCATAAGTTCAGGAAAATCATTTGCCAACGCATCGAAAGCACGGTTGTCTTGTGCGGTAGACGTTGCAAATCCAAGCATCAACAATAGAACAGATATGTATAATCTAATCAATTTCATTTATCGGTTATTCTAAATAATTCAAAAATCCTTTCATTTAATTGACCATCTTTTTACAGATGATACAAACAACTCTTAAAAATAGTATAAAAAATAATCTCCTACACAACATCATCATAATTTTTATTCACAATTAACATATTTTTATGGATTTGCAAATCCACAAATGTCACGTCAGACTAAATACATTCCGTCGCAAATATTAATCTATTTTTTGCTTTCTTCTTGGTTTATTTTGAAAAAGACAGGCAATGTAAATTTAGTACGAACGGTATCACCCATCTGTGTGCCAGGCTTCCACTTTGGCATCATGCTCACAACACGTACTGCCTCTTCATCCAAAGCTGGATGGACACCTCGTACGACTTCAACATCTGTGATAGAGCCATCTTTTTCAACTGTAAATTTTACAATAACTCTACCTTGAATACTTGAATCTTGTGCTGCCTTGGGATAAACCAAATTAGACTTTAGAAATTCCATCAGGGCTTTCTGTCCCCCTGGAAATACTGGCTTTTGTTCAACAATCATACCCATAATCATATCATCGTCATCATCATCATCTGATTCTGATTTTGAAACCATTTCTTTTTTACAAGATGTAGAATCTTTGTCTTCTCCTCTATCCATAAACCCCAATATTGGCATATTTGCATATTGGGGGATTGAAGGTTCTGGCATAGAATGCAACAAAATAGACACATGAAATTTTGAGCGGACCAGTCTGCCATTACTCATAGCAGGCTTCCACTTCTCCATCTTCTGTACGACACGAATAGCTTCTTTGTCAAAATCTGGATGTACAGGTTCTTTTACTCTCACGTTTGATATTGATCCGTCGTCTTCAACATTAAAAATCACAACGATCTCTACAAGAGTATCTGACTTTAGTTTCGTAATGGGATCGTTTAGATTATTTATCAAAAAATCTACTATGTCATAAGGACATTCAGCATGCACTATCTCATCAAACAGATCTTCTCCCTCCGCATAAACAGTATCTTCGACTGGAACAAAAGGTTTTTCTGGAAGATTTTCCACCTCTATTCTACGACGATCAACAATTTCTCCTTCCATTTCATCTCCTACTTCCAATTTAGGATTATAACTATCTGTAGTGCTTATCGAATTGCATGCCGACAACGTCATCACCGTCGCCAAGCCAACAATCTTCACCGCTTTGCCTGCCATCTTGCGTATATTCAGCTGATTCTCAATATATCGCATCTCCGACTCACACGCAGGACATGTGCCCATACAGTCGCCTTTGTGTGTACACACTACTGGCTCGTATGGGATTTCATTCGCATCCGCAATCTGTTTGCGGATGGATTTTAATGTCTCACATTTATGTTTTCCTTGGTACATAGGCTCAATTGTTATGTCCGACGGAATATTATTCCATATCATTAATAGATTTATGACTTCCTTCTGATCCATTTGCTTTGAACAAGATAGGCAAATAATATCTGCTTCTGACAATTTTTCCCTTATTCGTCGCAGGAATCCACTTTGGCATCTTGTTCACAAAATTGATAGCCGCTTCATCCAATGCAGGATGAACACTTCGAACGATATCAACATTGGTAATAGAGCCGTCTTTCTCAACAACAAAGCCTACAATCACTCGTCCCTGAACACCCCCATCACTAGGATAAACTAAATTATTCTTAATAAATGTCATAAGCGAGTCTTTCCCTTGAGGATATTGAGCTTTTTGATCTACTATTGAAAAAATCGCCGTATCTTCTCGTGCTTCATCTATTGCATCCCAGGAATCCATTTCCTCTTTAGTCGGGTGATACCCTGGACAAGGAATCACATCAGGAAATGGTGGTGGAGGCGGAGGAGTATCTATAGGTTCACTTGCTGCTTCAAGTGATGAATCTGCGGATTCTGGGATCAATTCCACTGTGTCGACGGGATTGTTTTCTGCAGATGGTTGTGGCTGAGGATGTTGAACATCATTGCATGCCGACAATGACATCACCGTCGCCAAGCCAACAATCTTCACCGCTTTGCCTGCCATCTTGCGTATATTCAGTTGATTCTCGATATATTGTATCTCCGACTCACATGTAGGACATGTGCCAAGACAATCTTCCTCAAGTGCACATTTAATAGGTGCATACGGGATATCATTGGCATCAGCGATCTGCTTACGGATTGCTTTCAATGTCTCACATATTGGTTTTCCTTGGTTCATAGGCCTCTGTTATCACATCCGACATTAATATTGCAAAAATAGGATTATTGATGAATTATGAAAACTTTTTACTGATAATATAATGATACAAATAAAGATAGTTCGTCATATAAAAAAAGGAGACGCTGCATAGCAACGTCTCCAATTATTAATTCTAAACTCTTAATTCTTAATTAAGAATTACTGTTGTGTCTCTTTCAAGATAACATCGTGCGCACCACCCTCGATGATTGATGTAGACGACACAAGTGTGATCTTTGCATTCTTCTGTAGCTCTGGGATTGTGATTGCTCCACATGAACACATTGTTGCGATTATCTTACCTAGTGTGACACGCAAATTGTCTTTCATCTTACCTGCGTATGGAACGTAGCTGTCGACACCTTCCTCAAACTTAAGTGCTGCTGCACCTCCCATATCGTAACGCTGCCAGTTCTTAGCTCGGTTTGAACCCTCACCCCAATACTCCTTGACAATACGGTTGCCGATTGTAAGTTTCTTTGTTGGAGACTCGTCAAAACGTGCGAAGTAACGACCCATCATCAAGAAGTCTGCTCCCATTGCTAGGGCTAGAACCATGTGATAATCATGCACTAGACCACCGTCTGAACAAACTGGGACATAAATACCTGTCTCCTTGAAATACTCGTCACGAGCACGGCAAACATCGATAAGCGCTGTTGCCTGGCCACGACCAATACCCTTCTGCTCACGTGTGATACAGATTGAACCACCACCGATACCAACTTTGATAAAGTCTGCACCTGCTTCAACCAAATATCTGAAGCCTTCTGCGTCTACTACGTTTCCAGCACCTACTTTCACTGAATCTCCATACTGAGAACGGATCCATGCGATTGTATCTTTCTGCCACTCTGAGAATCCATCTGATGAGTCGATACAAAGGACATCTGCTCCAGCCTCTACCAATGCTGGCACTCTCTCTTTGTAGTCACGAGAGTTGATACCTGCACCCACAAGAAGCTTCTTGTCGCCATCCGACAACTCGTTTGGATTTTCACGATGAGAATCATAATCCTTTCTGAAAACAAAATACATAAGTTTCTGATTATCATCGATAATTGGTAATGTATTCAATTTCTGCTCCCAAATGATCTTGTTTGCCTCAGAAAGTGTCATTCCATACTTTCCTACAACCAACTTCTCAAATGGAGTCATATAATTTTTCACTGGATTTGAAAGGTCTTCCTTATCAGCACGATAATCACGGCTTGTAAGGATTCCAAGCAACTGTCCGTTTGGAGTACCGTCGCTTGTCACACCAATTGTTGAGTGACCTGTTGTCTCGATCAATGCCAAAGCGTCAGCAAGTGTGCTGTCTGGCTTTAGGTTAGAATCCGACACTACAAAACCTGCCTTGAAATTCTTTACCTTTCTTACCATATCAGCCTGAGATGCGATTGGCTGTGAACCAAATATAAACGATAGTCCACCATTGTGAGCCAACTCAATCGCCAATCCTGAATCAGATACGGCCTGCATAATAGCTGACACGAAAGGGATATTAAGAGTAATCTTTGATGTCTCCCCCTTCTTGAATTTTACTAATGGTGTCTTCAAAGACACATTTGTAGGCAGACACTCCTTTGTTGTAAGTCCTGGTATCAATAGGTACTCACCGAATGTTCTGCTGACTTCATTTACAAATATTGCCATCGTTATATACTTTTATCTTATTTCTCTAAATATTTTGGCAAAGGTAATGCTTTTTAACAACTTTTAAGCATTTTTCCGCCGTTAATTGCTGTAAAAATGTGACACTGGAAGCATAAACTTCAAAACCAACGCCAAATTCTGCGTGCTGGCTCTTTGAAAGAGTTCCATCTTTCCACACTCATACAAATCATGTGTACCGTAGTTCCAACGTATCTCCAACATCGGATGTACTTTTTCCAAATGCAAATCAAAACCTACAGCCGCACATAGCGAAAGGTCGTATTTGCTGGTCTCTATATCCGGATTGACGCGGGGGTCTCTCAACGTTAGCGTCTGCCTCTGCAATTCTGTGACGACTGTTTCATCTTTCTCCTTTATCAAGAAACTGACTTGTGGTCCAAAATTGACGTAGGCTCTTGCTTTTCTGCCAAAATATATATGTGCAAGCAAAGGAATGTCGATATATGTCAACTCTCTGTCCAAATCAACACCATTGAAATCGACTTCATCCGCGCCGACCAGTCTTTCTGTCTGTCCATTTCTTGCCCTGAACTGCTCACACCAACCTTTTTGTGTAAGATTGCATTCCAAAAACACTCCAAAATGGTTCTGGGCAATATAAAGAGCATTCACTCCTGCTGTCATACCACGTTGATTGAAAAGAGACTGGTCTCCTATCATGCTGGTGTATGAAGTGTTGTTGTGCAGGAATCTCACTTGCGACATATTCACACCACCCGACACGCCGACAGCAACTTCCTGTTCGAAACTGCGTCTCTCCTGTGCCGACGTCGCGCACACACACGTCGCAGCAAGCAATGATGAAACTATGATTTTGGCTACTCTCATATTTTATTTAGCAAACATTTTGCAGCCGTTAGTCTCGCTGTTCTCTATGATGAAGTGACGTGAATTGATAAATCCTCCCGTCTCTCCCACTCTGTTGAATTTGAAATCAGATTGCAATGTAGACGGTGCGATCTTGTCCAACGCCCACTCGAAATCATGTCCATATTTCTGCATCGACTCACAGAAATACATCATCATATCGTATCCGAGGATAGCGTACATAGGATGCGAATTCGTAGGCTCAGCATTGTAATATGAACGATATTTTTTCAAGAATTTGATTGTCTCCTCGCTCTTGAAATCGATAAAGAACGGTGATGTAAAATATGTGTCGTAATGGAACAACTCCTTGCTGATACTGTTGTAGTTCTGCCATTCATTAAAGCCAAACACTGCAATTTCAGTATCTTTAGCCTTCAACATGTTGATAATCGGAAGAATCTGATTCAACGCCACCTGGTTTGTTGTGACTGGGAATATCAAATTCTTTTTCTTCTTATCCACCGTCTTCTTCAACTCTGTATAATTAGAGAATACGACATCCTTATTCTTGACTCCCATCGCATCTAGAGTGAACTTCAATGTATCTGCCCACACTGCCTTGTCATTATATTTAGGATCAGAGAACGACACGATAACCACATTGTAGTCCTTGAAATTCTGGGCAATCTGCAAAGCCACGTCGGCCGCGCTTTCATTCTGAGGTGCGTTAATCTGGAAAACACTTGCATTATTTTTCACCTCTTCCGATTTCGAAGTAAATGGAATGACAAGCTTCACATTGTTTGCCAATGCGAAATCCGCCATGGTCTTGATCTGCGACTGATATGCAGGTCCGATGATGAAATCCATATTCTTCAGCTCATTGTATGAGACAAGAGTCTGAGCCTCCGCATCAGTCTTTCCTGAATCATAAACACGAAGATTGATGTTCAAACCTGTTTTACGCAATGTGTCGACAGCAAGAAGCATACCATTATAGAATTCGATAAATCTCTCTGTATTTGCATCTATCTTGCTGGTTTCAGTCACCTTAGCAAAATTCCAAGGCAATGCAAGTGCACATTCTATCGAAGTCTTAGGCTCTGAATTGAACACTTTTTCAAGTGAAGTGCTTATGGAATCCGCAGTGTTGATCTCCGCTATTTCTGTAGAATTCAATGGGATTCTCAATATCTTGCCTGCCATCAAACCGTTAGCGACGTCTGGATTTGCCTTGATCAAATCCTCCTGAGTGATCTGATACTGTTTGCAGATTCCGAATATAGTCTCCTCTTGCTTGACAATATGAATCTTATGCGACGGTGCCTGATTCTGCTCTGGTTCGACGAATGAGTTGCTCTGGAACACAGGTGGAATGATAAGCATCTTACCCTCCTGAAGTTCTGTATCTATTCCTGGATTTCTCGACACCAAAGCATCCTGGCTGATGCCATATTGTTTGGAGATGCTGTAGACTGTCTCTCCTTTTTTTACAATATGAGTCTTTAACTCACTCTTCTTAGTAGTGTTTTCTACAGGAGCGGAAGTGTTAGCGTAAGTAGGCGGGATAATAAGGATCTGCCCGATTTTCACACCTTCCTTAGCATCAGGATTAAGTTTCACAATCTCATCCGCAGCCACATTATGCTGTTTGCTGATACTGTAAAGAGTCTCACCCTTCTTCACTTCATGGGCCGCGAAATTAGGACGTTTTGTATCAGTATTAGCTGTCGATGGAGTTGTAGTTGTAGACGGTGCTGTCGACTTAGTTTTTTCCACTGGTTTAGTCACCACAGGTGCAGGAGTATTCTTAACTGGTTCGGAAGCCTCCTTTTCTGCTTTGTTACGACGAGCGACAAGTTCCTTCTTCTGTGGAATACGAATATTTGTACCCTCGATCAGTCCACGTGTTTTCAACGAAGGATTAGCCTCATAAAGGTCATCATAAGTCAAGCCATATTTCTGCTTAAGTGAAAACAGAGTCTCACTCTTCTGCACTTTATGCATCACACCCTGAGTATTCTTTTTTGGGATAAGCAAATGCTCTCCCTCCTTCAGACCATTCTTAGTCTGAGGGTTAGCCTCTTGTATCTCAGCTTGAGTGACACCGAACTTCTTGGAAATCGAATAGAAACCTTCGCTCTTTGCCACTGAATATTCATAATATGGTTTGCCCCCTACGATCTTAGTTGGATATTCTCCAGCCAACACCATAGAGACAGACAATGATGCAAGTATGCTCGCAAAAAATCTTCCAGTCATATAAATACAAGTTTATATTTTCGCAAAATTATGAAAAAGTTTTGAAAATGCGAAATGCAGGATGGAAAATGAAAATTCGATATACACATCTTTTTCTTAATGACTAGTTGAAATGTCAGCACCTGTTATTCCTGCTTTCGTGTAACAAAATGGGTATATACTACAGCTGTCACAATAACTTTTTATTTTCTTACAAAACAATAAATTCAAACAATCTTCGTTTCATATCATGAAAAAAAAAACTAAAATAGGTTCTATGAAAAAAAAAATTACACTTTATTGAAAGTGTTGTGAGAGTTAGTTTTTAAGAAGATATAAAACAAATAGGGTTCAATTATAATAGACGCGTCACCATCCTATATAATTATAAATTCTGACAACTCCATTGTCACGCAATCCACACTTTCTGATTATTAATTAAATTATGTCTGTATGGGATTGCAACAGACAAGCGAAAAGATATGGGAAAAAATATTTTTATTTGGGGCATATTTTGTGTCCTATCAGCAGTTTTGTTTTCCTCGTGTAACAAAGAAGATGAGGAAATCGACAAAGGTAATCCAGAAAGTGTTACTCAAAAGCAAAAACATCTTGTATCTTTGACGTGTCACGAATCAGGTAAAACAGAAAACATAACGTATAAATATGATGCAACTGGGAAAATGATAAAAAAGTCTTTCTCTGACGGGGAAGAGCATTATTGTTTTAATTTTTCCGACACTATGACTATAGGAGGAAACGAACAAGTCATATTTTACAAAACAAAATTCAACTCCGATGGTTCAATCGTTATAGATTCGACCATATATAAACACATTACCACATCGAAATATGTGCCAGATAACACCATCCCGTATTCTTCAACAAGAATTTTCAATTATGATGAAAATGGACATCTTGTCTATTCTGAATCAAATGATTCAAACGAAGAAGAACCAAAAGAGACGTACGAGTGGATATGGGAAGATGGCAACATCACAAATTTCAAATCTTCACTTATCGAATTAGTCAACTACAGTTATGAAATAAACTGGCAGTATAAATACACAAATGATGAAGTGACGACTCCGATTGTAAACAAAACAGATATCCTATTTAGTTGCTACTGCAATGATCACATGATAGACTACTGCAATAGATATGGCATATCATGTAAGAATCTTCCTGTATCGATAATAAACGTGAAGAATGGTACTGAAAAGAGAATAACATGGACATTAGATAACGATGGTTATCCCATCAAAGCAGAATGGTATTTTTCAGATAATCCTACAGATATTATCTTAAGCCAAGAATTTATTTGGGAATAAACGTCTAAAAAAATAAGAGCCTGGTAATCCACCGAGCTCTTATTTTTTCGTACATCATCGTTTGCCTTAAAAAATTATCAATCAACAAAATCTAAACTTTTTCAAAAAAAATATCCTTTTTATGTTGCCATATCAACAAAAAGCACTAATTTTGCATTCGCAAATGAGAAATATTGCAATCGAGATGTAGCGCAGTCCGGTTAGCGCATCTGGTTTGGGACCAGAGGGTCGGGGGTTCGAATCCCTTCATCTCGACATAAGGAGAATCAATTTGGTTCTCCTTTTTTTATTTTTGCAAGTTGCGATCCGTTTTGCAACAAAATTCTACCACAGTATAATTAAAAATAACCGTCTCACGGTTAGCTAAATATCGTTGACATTTGGGCTATAACAATGTAGATGATATAATGACGTGTCAAAGCCAATAACAGGCAACAAAAAAGAGACGTTGCGATGCAACGTCTCTTCAATATAGATTAATCTTTAACCCTTATTTTAGGTTGCTAATTTCTTTCTGAATAGCATCTGCCTTAGCACCCTGGTTTAGCTGCATATATACGCTACGAAGCATCTGCAAGTTACTGATATTCTTAGCATCGATCGCACGAGCCTTCTCCAATGGTTCTACAGCCTTCTGGAACTCAGCCTTTGCTGTCTTTACAGCAGCGTCATATTTAGCCTTCTGCTTTACTGGAATCTTGCCAGCCTCATTGTAAAGATCCTGTCCTTTCATCATGTAGACAGCACCAATGCCAGAATAAGCCTCGAAGTTGTTTGCATCTACTGTAAGAGCGGAATTGAAAGCGCTGATAGCCTTGTCATACTCCTTAGCCTGCATCAAAGAGTTGCCCTTTACAACATGATACTGAACCTCCTTAGGATTCTTTGCGATTGCCTCATCAAGATACTTCACTGCCTCATCCACTTTCTTAGTAGAAATGTAGTAGTTGATAAGAGAGCCAAACAAGAACTTGTTGTTAGGATCCTTTGCTATACCCTCCTTCAATGTGTTTACAGCCTTAACGGTATCTCCATTAGCGATATAAGACTGGTATAGCCAATCATACATCTTTGAGGCCTCCTTATGGTCGACATTCTTGAAATCCTCCATCATTGTGATAGCTTCTTTCTTTTTCAAATCCTCATCAAGCAAAGCTGCATTGATTGCGAAGAAATAGATGTCGTTGTAGATAGAATCCTTTGGTGTTCCTGCCATTGCTGGTGAGTTAGGAATCTCCATATACTTTGTCCACAATGCAACAGCTCCCTTGTAATCCTGTGAAGTGTAGCAGTTGTTACCCTCACCGATCAAATACTCCTGAAGCTGAGTAAGTTTGCTCTTGATCTCTTTTGCATAAGCTGGCTTTACCTTACCTTTCTCGTTTGGCTGCTGGTCCAAATCCCACGCCTTAAAATATGCGTCTGTTGCCTTAATCAAATAATTCTTGATATCAGCCTTGTTTGATCCACCTGCGATTTCCTTATAAGACAACATATATGTCTTACCTGCCAAATTGAATGTTTTTGCCTGATTGGCAGTCTCAGGATGCGTCATTGCTGGCTCAATGTTCTTTCTAGCCTCTGCCAAATCCATTGGCTCATACAAAGCGTTATCTGTCGCTTTTAGGTTTGCTTTCTGCGCGAATACACTCATTGAAAGAGCCACCATCGCTGCCGCAATTGAATATTTCTTCATTTTCTTTTAATAAATTATCAATTAAACTTTGCAAAGTTATCGCTATTTTACGACTTTGCATAAATTATTTTAATGTTGTGTGGCAACAAATTAAAAATGTAATATGGGGCAGGTATAAAACCTGCCCCTACCAAATTATTCCTCTGTTGGTGTCTCAACAGTAGTATTGTCCACTACTTCTCCACCCTCAACATTTGGTGTTTCTCCTTCTACTTCAGGATTCTCCTCTTCTTCCTCAGCGGAAACCTTACATACAGAAGCGATAACATCATTTTTCTTTGACAAGTTGATCAAGCGAACTCCCTGAGCGGCACGGCCAAGCACTCTTGTGCCAGCAATCTTCAATCTGATTGCTATACCAGATGTGTTGATGATCATCAAATCGTTGTCGTCCGTAACAGCCTGGATAGCAACAAGTTTACCTGTTTTTTCTGTCACATTCAATGTTCTGACACCTTTTGCTCCACGCTTAGTGATACGATATAGTGTAGCTGGATTACCGTCTTCATCCATGATGATATTGCCGTTCTCATCACGGTCGTCAAGGTAAGAACGTTTACCGAATCCATTTTCCGAAACGACAAGCAATGTCTCTGGCGAGTTTTTCTCCACACATACCATACCTACCACTCTATCTGTTGGATCATCCTCATCAAGTGTCATACCACGCACTCCAGTAGCGGTTCTTCCAAGTGGACGCAAGTCGCCAGAATCCTCTCTGAAACGAACAGCACGACCGTTACGGCTGGCGATTATAACATCACTCTTTCCGTCTGTCAACGATACGTTGATCACCTCGTCGTCTTCACGGATTGTAATCGCGTTGACTCCATTTGTACGAGGACGTGAATACTGCTCAAGCAATGTTCTCTTCACTACACCCTGCTTTGTACAGAAAATCAAATAGTGTGAGTTGACATACTCTTTGTCGTTCAAGCCACGCACCTTAACAAATGCGTTGATTCTGTCGTCGGAATCAAGCTGGATAAGGTTCTGCAATGCTCTACCCTTAGAATTCTTGGCTCCAGGCTGAATCTCGTATACACGAAGCCAGTAGCAGCGTCCTTTCTGAGAGAACAACAGCAATGTGTCGTGCATTGATGCCTGATAGATATATTCGATGAAATCCTCATCTCTTGAATTGCTTGCCTTAGATCCGACACCTCCTCTACCCTGTGTCTTATACTCCACAAGCGGAGTAGACTTAACGTATCCAAGATGTGAGATTGTGATGACCATCTCGTCGTCGGCATAGAAATCCTCCGGATTGAATGAGGCTCCAGCGTAATCAATCTCTGTGCGTCTCTCGTCGCCGTATTTTTCCTTGATCTCAAGAAGTTCAGCCTTGATGATGTCACGACGCAACTCCTCACTTGCCAAAACAGCCTCCAAATGTGCGATCAACTTCATCACCTCATCATATTCAGCTTTCAACTTGTCGATTTCCAAGCCTGTCAACGCTCTCAAACGCATCTCAACGATATCCTTTGCCTGGATTTCATCAAGTGGCTCTGGAAGTTCAACCTGTAGTCGCTGGATTGCGATCGCTGCAGTCTCACTGCTTCGGATGATGCTGATCACCTGCTCGATATTGTCGACGGCGATAATTCTACCCTTCAAAATATGAGCTCTCTTCTGAGCCTCTTTAAGTTCAAATTGTGTACGACGTGTTACAACCTCCATTCTGAACTTAGCAAACTCAGAGATCTGATCCTTCAATGTAAGCAGACGTGGACGTCCATTGACCAAAGCGATGCTGTTCACGCTGAATGAGCTCTGTAGCTGGCTCATCTTCATCAGCTTGTTGAGCACCACATTTGAGTTGGCGTCTCTCTTGATGTCGATAACAATACGTGTTCCGACCTCACCATCCGACTCATCGTTGATGTTTGAGATTCCTTCTATCTTGCCATCCTTCACCAAGTCGGCAATCTGCTCGATCAACTCACGTTTGTTCACCTGATAAGGAATCTCTGTGACGACGATCTTCTCACGGTTGTCTTCTGACTCGATCTCTGTGCGCGACTTGATGATGATACGTCCACGACCAGTCAGATACGCGTCTTTGACACCATCATATCCACAGATGATACCACCTGTAGGGAAATCAGGAGCCTTGATGATCTTGATCAAGTCTTCCGGATCAATGTCGGGATTGTCAACATAAGCGACAACAGCGTCAAGAGTGTCGCTCAAGTTGTGAGTCGGCATATTTGTAGCCATACCTACGGCGATTCCCGAAGCTCCGTTGATAATCAAGTTTGGAATACGAGTAGGAAGAACTGTTGGTTCCTGATACTCACCGTCGAAATTGTCCACAAAATCGACCGTGTCCTTCTCTATATCCACTAACATAGTGTCGGAAATCTTGTCGAGACGAGCCTCAGTGTAACGCATTGCGGCTGGTCCATCACCATCGACACTACCAAAGTTTCCTTGTTTGTCGACTAGGGTGTAACGCATATTCCACTCCTGCGCCATTCTCACAAGTGCTCCATACACAGAACTGTCGCCATGAGGGTGGTACTTACCCATTACCTCACCCACAATACGTGCACACTTCTTTGTCGGTTTGTCATGTGTAATGTTAAGCTCATTCATACCGTACATCACACGGCGGTGAACCGGTTTGAAACCGTCACGCACGTCTGGCAAGGCACGAGCCACAATAACGGACATAGCATAGTCAATATACGACGTACGCATTTCGTCGTCAATATTGACTGGGATTATTCTACCGTCTGCCATAATTCTTTGTTATATTTTATTTTTTGTTTTTTTCATTTCATATGTAGAGACGCATGGACATACGATTTCCACAGACATGCGTCTAGACGCAAATCATATTGTAAAAATAGCACATTTTGCCGACATACGCAATTTTTCGCACAAAAATACGTCTATTTTCGAAGCAAGATTAAAAATCCACCCCCTGTCGGTGGCGAATACAGAATCCGACAGAGGGGAAATATGGATCAAATTAGAAATTAGAAATGAGAAATGATAAATTTAACATCTTATCAATCTCCCTTAACCACATTTATCTCCAACGTATTTGATTGCAATACCTTACCATCATTCAAAACAGCCTTTGCTGACGGTATTATGATTAATCCTTCTTTTTTCGGAACCAACATATAACCATAAGTAACAGATGACGATCTATGTTCAACTCCGTCTTTGATCGAAATTGATTTACTGGTCGAGACATATGGACCATGCGCTATAGTTAAGTCTGACGGCATCGACTCAATAGGCAGCTGTAAATTGTCAGACTCTGCATTGTTGAGAGTATACGTCAATCTGAATTTATTTCCTAATGTCACAATACTATCTGCCTTTACAACAAATGAGACGTCATCTGACATTACGACTTTCGTCTCATTTTTTTCAAAAGCGTCAACACTATCAACTGTCACATCTCCGCCATCATCACTTTTGATATTCCTACTGATATCATTGCTGTTTTTAGACTGAAATGTGTAGTCGTCATCAAGCTTATCATCATCTTGACCAACCCAATAATGCACCACAAAAATGACAAGAAATGCAATCATACCAAATTTGGCAATCGTCTTAATATTCTCCGACGTGAAATACTGAGTCTTTCCTTCATTGTTAGAGAAGGATGTTTCCAAATCCTTCTTCATTAATTCAGAACCATTAGCATCACTTTGCGTTTGATTGCCAAACGTGTCAAATACCTCATTCTCAATATACTTCTTCACATAATATGCTGTGCCATTCTCTTTAAACGTGTCTATAACATCCTTATTTTTGTTCGCGTCATACAAAAACGTATTGCGCATCTGATTAAAATCAGCACGGACATCATTTGCCGTAAATATGACATCATTCGTCCTTCGGCTGCGACCGCACAAATCCTTTATGAAAAACTCCTTAATGACAACCTTATTATATGCATTATTATAATTTAACCCAGCGTTATATACAGCCAGATACGTTATTTCTAAACTGCCTTCTTCTATGACTCTTAATATTCTATATTTTCCTTGAGCCAGGATTGTATTGACTTGTAACGCATACATAATCAACAAATATCAAGATCGTTTCTTAACTATTTCTATCACTTCCTGAAAAGCTTTGTGGTATCTATCCTGCTCATCGGCAGTCAATTTTGATTTCACCTTCTCAAACTCATCCTTAACATTAGAAAGCTGTGTCAAAACCTTATGTTGGCTTACTCCGGGGATTGCCTCGGCGTCTTTCTTAGCCTTTCTCAACTTCTCCATAATCGGAGCGAAAACGGCACTCTCCTTCTCTACCTTTACCGACTCTTCTTTCTTAGTCTCCACAGTTTTCATTTCAACTTTCTTTTCTGAGTTTACTGTTGTTGTTTCTATCTCTACTGGTGGTTCTGACGACACGAAAAAAGCGGCACCTGCACCTATAACAGCAACTAAAATAAGTGGCCATTTTAATTTCTTTAGCAAAGATGGCTTAGCAGCGTCTTTTTTATCATCCTGATTTAAGTTGTCTGATTCGCTTGAATCATCATGTATGATTATAGCACCGTCGTCTTCATATTTGACATAGTAGACTGTATTGTTCTCTTCAAATACTTCAAGAATGCCTTTATTCAATCTATCCAATGCATCGCTTTTGAATTTATCTCGCATCGTTGCGACATCTTCTGAATCATAAGCAACACTATTGTTTTTCTCGCGTCGACAAATATCTTTCACAAAAAACTCTGTCACCACGACATTTCTGCTGTCGCCGAATTTATCGGAAAGATAAGTGATTTCCAAATCACTTTGGCTTAGAATTTTCTCTATTCGATAAGCACCTCCTTTTAGAAGTGTGTCTTGTTGTAGCGCTTGCATATTCATAGACAAATGTTTTTTCAGAATTCCTCCAAATTTAATCAAAAAATTTTGTTTTTGTATATATCCGAATGTTTAGAAATTGTTAAAACATGAAATAAAAAACAGCCCACGAAATATTCATGGGCTGTTTGTATAATAAATTTAGCATTTCTAAATTCTTACGCTTTTTTATTTAGCAAATAAGCATATTGCTCTTTCAATGTCTCAACCTCTTTCTGGATTGTAAACAATGTTACGACTCTACTTCTTGCGTTCTCCGACAACTGTTTGCGCAACTCGTCGTCCTGAAGCAATCTGTCTACCGCAGCTGCGTATGCCACAACATCTCTGTTGGGAACCTCAAGACCAGTCTCTCCATTCGGGCAAACCCAGTTCACACCACTTCCCTCAATTGTGTATGTCACAGCCGGTGTGCCACAATACATTGCCTCAGCAAGAGTAAGTCCGAAGCCTTCCGCCTTAGTGTACGACGGGAATGCAAAGACATCAGCCGCATGATAATAGCAACGCAAGTCGGAATCATTCATTCTGCCCAAGAAATGGATTCTGTCTGAGAATTTAGCCAACTGCATCATCTCGTCTGTCGTCGGGCCATCACCTCCTACGTATATTACACAATCCGACTTGATCAATTTCTCTGCCTCAATCAAATCCTCCAAACCTTTATGACGAACGTGTCTTCCAGCATGGAACACAATTTTTTTGCCATTAGCTGCCTGCTTGATTTTTTCCACTTTTTCCTGTTCTCCTGGCTGAAGATCATACTTAGTGATATCAATTGCACTAGCAAGCACCACCGTCTTATCCTGGAAATCTTTCAATACAGGAGACGATTTCTTATAGTTTTCTGAAGTCGTGGCAATCATATCAGCTCTCTCAAGCATCTTTCTCTCAATGCCTTTGATAAACTGGTACATCACTTTCTGTGCTGTGACGTCTAGATGATAATGGACATAGAGTTTCACATCATCCGGAATAAGCTTCAGCATCAAGGCCATCACAAATGGATTCGGGTGATGGAAATGGATAATATCAGGTTTCCACTCTACGATATACTTCTTGAGTAATTTATAGTATGAAAAAGATAAACTCTGACGAAGCAACATCAAAAAAACTCCGGCTTTGCTTACTTTTACCCCATTATGTTCTTCTTCCTTATCCTCTTTGTCTTCGCTGAATGCCACTACATGCACATCATATTCGTCTTTTATTCCTTCCGACAAATATTGGCAAGTGGCCTGCGTTCCTCCTACCAAAGGATAATAGTAATTAGATATTTGCAGAACTTTCATTATCTTTAACTAATGTTGGCTGTTCGTTTCAACAAGTTGCCTCCAACAAATTTTTGAGCAAATGTAGGTATATTTTTTTTCTACGCAAAGAATATGCCTACTAAATAGTCAGTTTATTCTATTATTTTTAGATTGTCTACCCAAAGTCTATCACCTACAGCGCCACAAAATGCTCCACCATACCCACTTGAAAAGCGTATAATAATATGTGTGGGCATCTCATCTGGATCAGCATATTCCTTCTCTGAAATCTGCATTTTCTCTCCTTTGCTGTTGATTCCCCAATATGGATATTTAGGATAATTAACCCCCATATAGTCCTGATAATTTGGCTCTCTAGTTATATCGCCATATTGTAGTGGCAATTCAAAGCCGTTTTGCCAATCAGTCACTGTTTCTTTGATCCTCATGTAGGCAGTGGCGACTCTCTTGGCATGAAGTTTGCCACTCGCGTCTTCCCAACGTTTTTGAAGGACAACAGATACCTCAGCCTCATTCCTTCCTTCAAGATCCATAGCCTTTGAAACCGACTTATATTGTCTTTTTCCACCAACCTTGGCCTTATAGTCAAACTTAATTGCTCTTGGTTTGGCTGTATAAGGCACTCCTTGCATCATATATTGCATCGGATTGTCAGAACTCTCAATCGGTTCAAGAAGAAATCCAGTGAAGACGCTGCCTGATGCCATACACGTCAAATTAACCATACCGAGCACTTTCACCTCCTCCAGCTTGCTTTCGATTCTCAGGCAATAGCCGTCGCCTCGTTTTTCCGGATAGACGGTGGTGCTCGCCTTATCCACACTTGCCGCATGGATCAGACTGCTGGATGTTTCCCATGGAGAGTCGGTTCTCTTTCGTGGACCTGTTTCATTAATAGTGTCTGGTTTTCCGATTTCGTAGATTTGCTTGACATTTCCACCAATCAGAAAACTTTCCTTGATATTTCTCACCTGCCAACTGTCGAAATCAGAATACTTCAGCTGAGTGACTTTCAGCTGAGCCATCCCGACAAGTGCAGGAGCCAATAATAGTGTCGAAAAAATTCGTTTAACCATAAATTCTTTAACGATACGTTCGCTAAATTATACATTTTATCCAATTCTTCACATTTTTTGTCCATTTTTTCACTAAACAACCATGTTTTTAAATTGAGTTTCGGGAAAAATAAGATTTTTTTGAACTAATTGAATCTTTTATATAGTTTTGTCAAATAACTAAATTCTATTCTAACATGAAAAAATTCAAAACTGCCATATTTTATTTTACATTTATCGCATTGACTCTAAACATCATTGCTTTGCGTGTATTTTCCATGTTGGATTTTGAATACGCTTTCTTACTAATCTCTGCTGTCATCGCTATACTTTATTTCCTGATATACAAACTTTACTATAAACGCACAGAAGAATCAGACCCGCTGTTAAATTCACTAGGATTACTTATAATAGCTTGGATAATCAGTTTCATGACAATTTTACTCATACTCTGTCTGTTTGATTAAAATATCTCACCTTTCGTCCTTCGTCCTTCGCCTTTCGCCAAACAAAAAAAGCGGAACACTAATATAATTTAGCATTCCGCATTTATAATTTATAATTCATTATAACGCCATCAACACTAGGAATTGAGCGCTCATCACTCGCAAGAACATTGTCAATGGATAGACGGTAGCATACGAAAGTGACGCTTTTCCTGTCGCGTCAGCTGTGTTGGAGAATGCCAATGCTGGTGGGTTGGTGGTCGATCCACTTGCAAATCCCATCAGTTGAGCCGCATTCAGTTTCAAAACGAATCGTCCTATCAAAAGGATTATTATCATTGGCACCATCGTGATGACGATTCCATAAACGAACCACGACAATCCGACTTCCTGGAATGTAGAGACAAAACTCTTTCCAGCGCCCAAACCAACTGCCGCCAAAAACAACATGATTCCAATCTCCTGAAGCATCTTCTTTGCCGAGAATCTTGTGTATGTGACCAGATTGAATTTGATTCCGAACTTTGCTATCAAGATCGACACGATTAGAGGTCCACCCGCCAATCCTAGCTTCACCGGCTGAGGAATTCCTGGAATATCAAACGGAATTGATCCAAGCAACACACCAAGGGTGATTCCCAAGAACACCTGGATCAAATGTGGATGGTCGAGCTGCGTGTTTGAGTTTCCTACAAATAATCCAAGTTTATTTACAGATGTCTCGTCACCTACAGCGATAACCGAGTCTCCCACCTGAAGCTGCAATGTAGGGCTTGGCACAAGGTCGATACCTGTACGAATGACACGAGAAATGTTGACTCCGAAAATCTCTTGAATCTTAAGTTGAGCGAATGTCTTACCATTCATCTCCGACTTTGTCACAACAAGTCTCTTGCTTACCAATTGTCCGCCATCCAACTTGTCCCAAAGAGCCATATCCATCTCCAAACGAGTTCCCACACACACCTTTACAGCCTCACTGTCGTTCTGATTTGAGATCACATACATCTTATCATTAAAAGAAAGGACAGTGTCATCGTTCGGCACTTTCACCTCGTCGACAGCCGCCTTATGAAGACGAGTGACAACGAAATTTTTTCCGATTGTCTGCTTCAACTTTCCTAGTGTCATTCCGTCGATAGCCTTGTTTGTGATCTGCACTGTGTAGATCTCGACACTGCTCTTATCCTGCTCCTCTGTCTGATCATGAGTCTCCTTACCCCAAAGGAAATTGACCACTGCAAGGATAATAATGATTCCCACAACACCCATAGGATAAGCTATCGCGTAACCAGCAGCAAGGAAATCACTTGCATTGCCAGTCGCATCCGAATATGCCTGTTGAGCGGCTCCCAGACCTGGCGTATTTGTGACGGCTCCGGAAAGGATACCGACCATATTCTTCAAGTCCTCTCCTGTTATACAATAGATTAGATAGGCTGCCATAACGTTAAGAAAAACCAATCCGACAGCCATAAGATTCAAATTAATTCCACCACTACGGAATGATGAGAAAAAACTTGGGCCCACCTGCATACCTATTGAATACACAAACAGAATAAGTCCCAACTCTTTCACAAAATGCAAAATATGCGAATCTATCTGGTAGAAATTTCCCACAAAGATTCCCACAAACAGTATCCATGTGACGCCAAGAGTAAAACCTTTCACCTTGAAATTACCGATTGCCAGACCAGCAACGATAGTGAATGATAGTAGCAACAACGAATATGCTACCGAACCACTTGAAAGTAATTTAAAAAACCACTCCATAACGTGAATTATTTACTTATTTATTTCCTCTTTGCAAAGATAGAAATTTTAATTTATATGTTATACAACACATCAAGAAAAAAATTAAAAATGACAGATGGCAAATGGAATGGATCAATCCTCGATTTACACTTAGAATCTGTTCAAATATAAATTAACGTGAGTTCGAATTATTTTTCACTTTCAGATTGAAATTTCACCTCTTTTTCTCAAAAAAAGGCGTAGCCTTTCTCTGTAAACCTTGTGTCTCTGTGGTTTTATTAAATTTTATGTGCTCGCCTACGGCTCGCACGTGTGGAGGGGTTAGGGCGTTCCGCCCTTAACAATCCTCATTTTAGTTGCAGAATGAAATCTTTAACAAGTTTGAACAGTTTCTTAATTCCGCATTTTTAATTTCTCATTTATCATTTCATTCAACATCTCTTTCGTTATCCCTACCCTCTCCAACGCTCGGACTAAAGCCAATGCCTCACGCGCCTCAGCATCCTCATTTCGTTTCTTAAAAGAGATACCAAGAAAAGAGAAGACGGAATATGGAATAGCGTCGTAAGCAGGCATAAGCATGTCTGTAGACGGAATTTCAGCCACCGACGCATATTCTCCATTTGTCTTCATCAGCCATCGTGACTTGAAAAGTTGTCTGTAGGCTGTCGTATTTTTTAATGTTGTCTCGACGGAATTTCGTTTACCTTTCGGTGTATAGCGATACTTGCCTGTCAGACGTCGCAACACCTCTGTCGGGACTTCCTTGTCGAGCAGACTCTGCAACATTCTGCAGAACGCCAATGATCTGTCAAGCGAAGGATGACACAAGAAATGGTTGAAACCGACTATTTCACGGTCATCAATCTCCGTCTCCTTTAATTTTGATGGCGACGGCATCTCTTCATCTGATATCCCAAACGCCTTATAATCAATCGGATGACGCAAGACATTGCAATCTATCCTCACGTCGAAACAAACGCCACACGCGCTGACAAATGTATAAAATGTCTGACGGTCGGATGGCGAAACAGACTTCTCTATAAAATCATTCGGAAGGAATACCGCATCTGCATTATCGGCAAAAAATGCCCGCTGAACCCCTGTTTCCGCAAAAACAGATTGTGGCAGCGACAATGTGTATTTGTTTGTAGGCAAAAACTGAAGATTGCCAAACAATTCCACTATATTCTTCTTTCGATCGAAATCAAATCCGGCTCCGACATACTCGTTTGCGGCTATCATTATATATTTCGCCAACATGTCATAATCAAGCGGACTAACTCTCTGTTCTTGAAATTGCTGAGCCACAAAATCCACAGTCAACGACTGCTCGGAAAAATGCGTGAGTTGCAACACGTCCGCAAACAACAAATGTATTTCCTTATCGTCAAGCAATGACGGGAAGACGGAATGGCTCGCGTCTCCACTCAAATATAGATTCTTTAGGTTGGCACGACCGCCAAGACTTCTGAAATGTCCATCCGCACACTTGATCCAATCTTTCGCAAACGCCCCACTTTTTCCACGCAGAAGCCTAGCCAACACCTTTCGTTCTCCATAAAGAAATCTGTAAAAATTCATAATCCACTCTTCTGACTTCTGCTTCATGAAGTCTTCATCAAGGGACATAAGCATAGCTTCAACTCCCCAAATCTGTGGTTCCACCAGTTTGCGAAGATGCGGAAATTTAGACAGGTCAATTTTGTCAAAATCTTTGCAGACTTTTCCTTTAGAAAGCGTCACCAGTTCACCATCACTTAAAATGTCGCCCACATTCTCAACACAAAAATTCAATGCCGATGTTGGGATAAATGCGCCATCAGCATCTTGGAAAAATGAAGTCGACGACATCCCCGACACAATTGTTTGAAACAGTCGCTCACTGCATAAACGGTTGATGGAATTTACGTTTTCATACTTGCATTTTTCCTTCATTTCAAGCACTCTTTCCACCGTTTTCCAAGATTTGAGATGTTTTAGGAAAACTACAGAAAGAGACGCAATTTGCTGTCGAAGGGCATCATTTGCTTCATTTTGAAGTGCATTCTCACGATTGTCACTCAACAAAAACGTTCCATGTATGAAGAAAGGAAGCGAACTCTGTTCGAGCAAAGGGAAAAAACAATTCAATGCCGAAGAGTCACACAAAACAGCATTGCCATCCTCATCAACTGGCATCGACAATGTGGCGCTCATCTGTTGGGATCCAAACAAAAAAGACTCCGTCGCACATGTGAAATTCTGCGACATGGATGATTGCCCCACCGTCTTCTCGGAGATTAAAGAATAAATGCGAACTGAATCTTCAACGATCTTTGACGACGCGATTGATTTTTTGAACCTGTAGATTTTTCCGTCGAAGCTGCAATCCAATTCCTCCACATTATTAAGATAGTTGAGCGGGAAATCCAACGACGCGACCATCGACGCTATCTCATCTGCTTTCGAATTGTCTTTTATCTTTCCACAGAACAGTGTCTCTTCCACCCGTCTGCCCGAACCTTCCAATCTTTTTGTTTCGACTGGAACAATGAAATTCTGAATATCAAAACTGAAATTGTCGTCCTCGACATGAGGCACATCACAATATGCGAATATCGATTTGAAACCTATTCCAAACTTGCCTATTTTGTTCTCACCCACCTTGGTGCTGTGTCCGATAGAGGTGATCGCATTTATATCACCGATTTTCCCGTCGGAATCCTCTTTATCCACATCAGAAACTGAAAATTGTCTTGAACCATCATGAAAAAAAGAGAATCTGTCGCCATCAAGCACAATACGTACATTTCTGGCACCCGCGTCGTCGGCATTCTGGAGCAACTCATACACAAAATGAGCCTTGCCACTATACTTGTCGACAATCAGATTCCATAAACCGATGGTTGCTGGATTAGCAAGTGTCGCTGCAACCTTACAACGACTATCGGTGAGTTTTTGGAAAAGATTATTTATCATTCAACATTTTAAAACATCCTGCCTTACAAAGCCAAGCTACAGCAAAAGCAGTCAACATTGCAGCCTCATTAACCATTGTCCACCAATTAGGGAAAATTTCATCAAACGTCACTGTGAACATCTGAAATGCAATAAAGAAATTGATGGTGTTTCCACAGATCTTATAAAGAATGTTTCGTTTCTTCTTCTCTGGAGTCATCTCCCCATCCGATTTTGTGAACTGGAACAAAATCATGATAGCAAAACTGACAAAAAGGATTGAAGCGCTCACACAATGGATTATATTAGTCTCAGCGACCGGCAAATGAATCAGACCTACCAAATCTGTGTCATTGACGAAAGAGGTCTTTGTGGGAAACGCAATCACCAAAAGGGCTGAAATCCCAGAAACAGTAGCGATGATTTTGTCTCGTTTGTCGTAACCTCGATATGCCAAGAAATAGATGAAAGTGGTGAACAGGAGACCGATCATAAATATTTTCGAATTGCAATAATAGGTGGCAGAAATCGAATACCACCATTCATCCGGATTATCACCGATGATTCCAAAAACTACCGCAAGTGGAGCCAAAAGTCCACACATCACCCCTAACATCATCTGCTGATGTCTCAAAAACTCCCTATCAAAATTTGCTCCTGCTGACATAAACTGAATATGTATTAATTATTTATAGCAAAAATAAGAAAATAATCAGAAACATAAAATCAGCATGGATATAAATTAAAATAAATACCGGAATCAACACAAAAATGCGACTATGAATAATTATACTTCCCAACAGCAATTTTATAGATATTATCTCACCTAATGTGTAAAAAAGGTTAAAATCAACAAACAAATTCGCGTTTTTCTGTATAATCACACACTTTTTTGATAATTTTGCAACCACAAACATATAAACAAAGGGTTTTTACAATGAAAAAACTTTTCATGATAGCAGTGTCGGCAATGATTGCGTTGTCGTCATTCGCAGCAGACAAAGAGAAGGTTGCCAAAGCGCCTCAGAAAACAATCGACGGTATGCTTAACACAGCATTGCAGCTTAATTCCATTCCTGGTGCAGCCACAGAGTACGACAACGGTAAGTTGATCCAGTACGCATTCTCTCAGGTTGGTTACGATTTGTCTGACAACATAGCAAGTCTTGCCGGCGAGGGTAAAGCTGTAAAGAAAATGGCTAAATTGGCAGTCGGAGATTTGATTTTCTTCAACGATGGTCAGGCTGGTATCGTCTACAAGATCGGAGACGACAAGTCGTTAAGCTTCCTTCACGTTGTTAACGGACAGGTGATGATTTCTAGCTCAGAAAGCCTAAGCTACAAGTGTGGTACTCATATCACTTCAGATAAGGAGCTTTCTTCTCTTCGTAAGGAGTATGAGAAGGAGCAGAAGGCAATAGCTAAGGCTCAGGAACAGCATGCCAAAGCTCAGGCAGAAGCAGCTAAAGCAGCTGAAAAAGCAGAGAAAGAAAGAGTTAAAGCTGAAAAAGAGGCTCAGAAAGCTCAGGAAAAAATCGACAAGGCTAACAAAGAGGCTGCCAAAGCAGCAGCTAAAGCTGAGAAAGCTGAGCAGAAACTTAATGATGTCACAAAGTAAAACTTTGTCTTTCACACAATTTAAGGCGACTCTTCATTGGGTCGCCTTTTTTATTATACTAGTGCTTATTTATTCTCCGACAGCATTTGTTTTAGCTTAGCTCTCGCTATCTTGCCACTTTCCGTCCGTGGCAAATGAAGAATATAAAACACTTCCTTAGGAATCTCATATTTCTCTAGACAGGATGTCAGATCAAATCCTAAATATGATGATAACAATGCCGACGAGGAGGTTGCGACATGTCGCTCTTTACTATCTTCGATCACCAAAACCAATTTCTCTCCAAGTTTTTCATCTGGTTTGGATGAAATGGCAAAATCGACGTGGATAATATTGGCTAATTTAGCCTCAATCTCTTCAATCTGCAGTTTGATGCCTCCCGAACAGACCACATTATCTTTGCGACCAAGTATACGGAAAGTGCCGTCTGACCTCATCTCAACATTATCGTTGGTATATAGTGTTTCAGCACAAAGACGTGGAGCGTTTATCACCAACGTTCCTATATTTTCGCCATTTTCCTCCTTCACCTTCACATCTACCCCATCCATCGGAGTGAAATATGGGCTGCGCTTATCTCCATTAATCCTACGCATCGCAATATGGGAAAGAGTCTCGGTCATTCCGTAAGTGGCGTAGATTTCGTTGGGCAATGTGCTGTAGAAATTCTCTTCATTTCTATCTATTGCCCCACCTCCAATAATAACCTTACCTATCCGTGAAAACCTTCCGTTTTTATCTCTAAATGAATTGTAGACCTGCAATGGGACCATCGCCGCAAAATCAATATGTCGCTCTTCATTCTGCAATGGATTGCTCGACAAATCACCAATAAGAAGATTCAAGCCTCCCACTATTGCACGCACCACCATCATCTTACCAGCGATATAATTGACTGACAAACAAAGCAAAGCAGTATCACCAGGTTTAAGTCCAAGATAATCCAACGTCATTTTAGCACTTGCTATCATACGTGATTTCTCAGCCACTATCAGTTTGGGCACACCTGTTGATCCTGATGTGTGGAGATTGACTGTCGGAGAATCGGAAAACCACTCAATAAGAAAATCCCTGACGCTTTCATTCTCAATTTCGCTGAGATTGTCTCGCGTATATATTTTGCTGTCTATTATGATTCTATCCATTCTGTCGAATAGGGCATTTAGCATTCCGCATTTATAATTCAGCATTTTTAATTTTTCTCGCCACATCTCTTCCGCTCTTCAATGCTATCGGCAATCCTCCGCCTGGTATTGTCCAATGTCCGCATAGGAAGACGTTGCTCAAGCCACAGACCTTTCCGAAACTACGTCGTACGATTGTCGGCATCCAACCCTGTGATGAGCCGTTATAATTGTTGGTGTAGCGATGATACGACGCAGGAGTTGTAAGGTCTGAAACCTCAATTTTATCCCTGAATTCTTCGCCGAAATGAGCGACAAGTTTTTCGATGGCTAATGCAGTGAATTTCTTCTTTATATCCTCATAGCCACCTCTGTCGTTCGCACGCTTATCTATCCAATAATCACCGTTTTGAGTTTGGAAGTAGACAGCAATCGTGCATCGGTCGTCGCCTGCAAGAGTCTCATCATAATTGTAGATATGGACCTCCATTTTGTCGAACTGAGTGCCATCAGGCAATGAATACGGCTCTGTATAAAAACGTAGGAAATGAGGATGATTCTTCATTCCGTCTTTCACTCCAAGATAAAGAATGCAATAAGAGTAGTAGACGTCGCTATTCTCAATCTTCTTATATTTCATCAGGTCAGACGGAATATATCTCTCACCGAGTGCATCAAACATCGTCCAATGCCAATCGGCAGCAGACACCACGTAGTCAGCCTCACTAAAATCGCCATTCTTCAGTTGGATACCTTTAGCCTTATGAGCACCGTCGTCTACAACAATCTTCTCAACCTTGGAATTATATTTGATCGTTCCTCCTGATTTCAAATAACTATCTGCCAATAATTTGGCAAACGCTTCCGACCCTCCTTTGGGATATTTTGCCACGCCAAGATCCGCATAACTCTGCACAAAACAGAGCAGATTCATCGGCATCTCCTTCTCATAAAGGTTCTTGATCGCCTCACGCAAAAAAGGAGACTTGAACCGTTCGGCAAATGTGTGGGTCGTGCCTTGCAGAATACCACTAAACCGATATTTCAGATAATGGAATCCCAACTGATGCATTCTGACCGTCATCTTCACACCCCAAAACTTTATTTTCTGCCATAAACTTGAATCGTCAGCAATCACCGGTGGCAAAACCTCCTGAAACTTATTCAATCCTCTCACACACGACATCCACTTCTTGATCAGCGTTGCATCTTCTGGCGCTATATCCAACAGATATTTCTCAAAATCATCTGTTTTGTTGTAGAAATGGAAAATATTGGAGCCATATTTGTCGGTCATATCAGACGCACGACCGCACGTCTCTACGTGGGATTTTACCTCAAATTGGACGCGTTCTTTATGATCCACAAACTCAATCTGCGACAGATCAACAATTTCATTCCACATCGTATGGAAAGAACTGCCTTTTTCTGCTCCCAACAACCAGTGCATACAGCCGTTGAACGAATATCCGCCTCTGCTCCACCCTGTGCATAATCCTCCTGGAGTAGAGCCACTTTCATATATGACTGTCTGGAAACCACTTTTCTGCAAATGGATTCCACACGCCATACCAGCCACACCTGCTCCGATTATACACACTTTCTTCATGATGCCGTTTTTTATCACAAAAGACGGGGACAAGCCCCGTCTACATGATTTTTATTATTACACATTCGTCCGTTTGATTTGAGACGACGCACGACCGTATCCAAATATTAGACGCACGACCGTTTGAAAAATGCGAAACGATAATTTAGCATTTCGCATTTATAATTTATAATTTTCTTTAGACGCACGACCGTTGTTAGACGCACGACCGTGCGTCTCTACAAGATGCGAAACGCCAATTTAGCATTTCGCATTTTGCATTTATAATTTCTTCTAGACGCACGACCGTGCGTCTCTACAAAATGCGAAACGCCAATTTAGCATTTCGCATTTATAATTTATAATTTCTTCAGCTCTTCCACATCATACAGACTGATATGCTCATTTTTCTTCGGATAATCAATCGTATAATGCAATCCACGGCTCTCTTTTCTCTGCATTGCAGACTTGATCACCAAATAGGCTGTGTTGACGATGTTACGTAGTTCACAGATCTCTTTTGAGACAACTGAACGCTGGAACAGACTCTCGGTCTCTTTGTAGATCAACTCCAATCTGTCGAACGCTCTCTTCAAACGTAGATTAGAACGGACGATTCCGACGTATGCCTGCATGATCTGGTTGACCTCCTTCTCACTCTGTGTGATAAGCACCATCTCCTCATTCAGTGTTGTGCCTTCGTCGTTCCACTCAGGAATCTCATCACACCAATTGATATTGTCGATCAATGGCAATGAGTGTTGAGCTGCAGCCTCAGCATACACGATAGCTTCAAGCAATGAGTTGGATGCCAAACGGTTACCTCCGTGCAATCCTGTTCGTGTGCACTCTCCTGCCGCATACAGATGGTTGATTGTTGTGCGGGCATTCTCGTCTACTTTGATTCCTCCGCATAGATAGTGAGAAGCCGGACACACTGGTATATACTCCTTTGTGATATCAATTCCGATACTCAAACACTTCTGATAGATATTTGGGAAATGCTTCTTTGTCTCCTCTGGATCCTTATGTGTCACATCCAAGTAGACGTGATCCTCTCCAGTCAACTTCATTTCTGTGTCGATGCTTCGCGCCACTATGTCTCGTGGGGCAAGACTTCCTCTTGAGTCGTAACGGAGCATGAAATCCTCTCCCTTCTTGTTACGCAAGATTCCTCCGTATCCACGCATAGCCTCTGTGATCAAGTATGATGGACGGTCTCCTGGATGGTAAAGACTTGTCGGGTGGAACTGGACAAATTCCATATCCTCTACCAATCCTTTAGCACGGTAAACCATTGATATTCCGTCGCCTGTAGCCACAGGTGGATTTGTTGTCGTCTGGTAGATATTTCCGATACCTCCTGTGCAGACCATCGTTATTTTTGCCAAATACGTGTCAACACAATTCTTCTTTATATCAAGCACGTATGCACCGTAACAATCAATGTTTGGAGTGGTATGCTTTACCAACATACCTAGATGATGCTGTGTAAGAAGCTCAATGGCAAAATGGTTCTCCATCACATCTATATTCGGATGCTTCTTTACCGTCTCCACAAGACTCTCCTGAATCTCAGCTCCAGTGTTGTCCTTATGGTGAAGAATACGGAAATTATCATGGCCTCCCTCCTTGTGAAGGTCATACTTGCCATCCTCATTCTTATCAAAGTCGACACCCCATTTCACCAACTCCTTTATCTGAGCTGGGGCTCCCTCTACGACCTTCTTCACGACATTGTAATCGCAAATTCCGTCGCCAGCGATAAGAGTGTCCTTGATATGGTTTTCAAACTTGTCATCCTCTTTCATGACACAGCAGATACCACCTTGGGCAAAATTAGTGTTTGCCTCTATCATTTCCGTTTTGCAAAGCAATGCCACTTTGCCTTTTGATGCCACTTTAAGTGCAAAACTCATTCCGGCTATACCTGAACCGATAACGAGAAAATCATACTTTTTTACCATAAGCCTTAATTTTTCAAAATTAAGAATTAAAATTAAAAATTAAGAGTTGGGGCTTCCCCAACCTTAATTACGAATTACGCATTATGAATTGCGAATTGTATCTATTATCGCCAACACATGTTTCCATGTCATCTCCACAGTCGGGATCGACACTTTTTCCGCTGGAGAATGGTTGCCAATAATAGTTGGTCCGATAGAAATCATATCCAACTTTGGATATTTCTCTATAATTAGTCCACATTCCAAACCTGCATGGATTGCGCCGACATTCGGAGTGACATTGAATAGTTTCTTATATGTGTCGACGGCAATGTTCTTGATTTTTGAGTTGACATTAGGTTTCCAGCCCGGATAACCCTCATCCGACTCCACTGAAGATGCTCCGTTAGTAGCGAACGCATCGTATACCATCTTCCTGATTTTTTCCTTCTCTTCCGTGACACTGCTTCTTTGGCTTGTCTCGAAGACAATATCATCACCAATCATCTTCACAGAAGCCAAATTTGTGCTTGTCTCCACCAATCCAGGAATATCCTCACTCATCTTCAGCACTCCGTGTGGGCAAGTCAATATAGCCTTAATCAATGATTTAGATGTTGACGGAGCGAACACCGTCTCCGCTTTATCTGTGGTAGACAAATCAATTTCAAGAGTTTCGCCAATAAGTTCATTCTGCTTTTCTGCGATATACATATTAGTAATCACACGGGCAGTCTCCTTTATTTTAAACTCAACACCAATGGTTGCGGACGCCTCTCTTGGAATAGCGTTGTGAAGATTTCCACCGTCGATAGAGGCAATCACAACGTCGCCCTCAGCAGAGATCCTGTTTATCAATTCAGCAAGAATTTTGATCGCATTTCCACGATTCTTATCAATATCCACGCCGGAATGTCCACCGATCAAGCCACTCACCTTAATGGTCATGAACAGATAATCCTTGTCTGGCTTCTGCAGATTCTGACGATATTTGGCGACTGTGTTCACACCACCTGCGCAACCGATGCAAAACTCACCCTGGTCTTCCGAATCAAGGTTGACGAGCATCGTCGACTTAATCCAATCCTCCTTCAAGACATGAGCACCGAGCAGACCGACCTCTTCGTCTACAGTGAACAGACACTCGATAGGTCCGTGCTTAAAAGAGTCATCAGCAAGGATAGCCATCTGATAAGCCACACCGATACCGTCGTCAGCGCCAAGAGTCGTGCCCTTAGCCTTCACCCATTCACCATCGATATAAGGTTGAATTCCGTCGTTGTCAAAATCAAAAGCGACGTCGGAATTTTTCTCGCACACCATATCTATATGCGACTGGAAAAGCAAGCTCTCACACTTTTCACATCCAGCCGACGCAGGTTTACGAATAAGCACATTGCCATACTCATCCACCAAAGTCTCAAGACCAAGTTTTTTTCCAAACTCCTGAAGGTGTTTGCTCAACTTCGCCTCCTTATGAGAAGGATGCGGAATGGAGCAAATCTCGTCGAAATATTTCCAAACCGCCTTCGGATTAAGATTAGATATTTCGCTCATTTTATTCTCTTATTTTTTCTGATATCGAGCATTCAAATCGTTAGTCACGATCTTAGTGATATTAAGGGAAGAATCGCCCCAGATCACATTGTCGCGGCCATTATTGCTCAAAATCAATCTATATCTGTTTTCCTTCTGATACTGTTTAAGCACAGAATCCAAGCTGTCGCGAAGACGCTTGTTCATCTTTTCCTGTTCGTCAAGCATCTCATTAGTCAGTTTCTGGTTGAGAGCCTGAAGATCCTGATCCTGCTTCATAAGTTCCTGCTCTCTCTTCATGAATTTCTGCTGAGCCTCCTGGATAGACGCCTGAGTCAGGAATTTACCATTCTGGTAGTCCTGCTGGAATTGAGCAGCCTCCTTTTGGTACTGGGCCATATCCTGCTGAAGTTTAGTCTGCTTGTTCTGCAAAGAGTTAGCGCTCTTCTCCTGCTTGCTTTTAAGTTGAGCAGTCAGTTCCTTAGCCAAGGTATAGTTTTGGAGCACCGTGTCGACATCCATATATACGACCTCCAAAGTGTGAGAAGGAGCGACGGAAGGGACCGCTTCAACAGCCTCAACAGCAGTAGAATCATTAGACACGTCAGAAGCCGACTTTTTGTCAGCAGACTTATTACAAGAGCAAAGGAATGCCATGCTTGCTATCACAGAAGATACCAATACAGGTTTTAAGAATTTCATTTTAAATACGTATTTTAATAATTTGCTTTCAAAGGTATAAAAAATAGGGGAAAAATATAATAGAAAAAAAACTGAAAACCACAGAGAGCAAAAAATTCACGTTTTTTTTCCTAATATATAGATGTTTCGTATAAATCAGATAACACAAAATTATCCGCAAGATTTTCCATCAGATCATTAATAAAAAATACAACACAAACATGAAAAAGGGAGAACTGAAAAATCAGTCTCCCTAATTAATTCTTGATTAGAAATTTATTTATTCCTTCTTTCTTTTTTGTAAGAAAGAAATTTCATCACTGGCATTGAATGCAATTGCATGAATAGTCAAACTTCTATCAGAATTAGAATTGTTGTCTAAAAAGGTAACATTTATCGTCTTGTTATCAACAAGATTGATAGTATACCAATTGCGGTTAAGCGTAGTCTCAGGCTCAACCCATAGAATTACAAATAACGTCCAATCCACACGACGAATTAGACGATAATTTTATTATCATTTCAATGATTTCACGAAATCGTCAAAACTCAAATTCTCACATGCTCCATCTTTCATTCGCCAAATAGTCCACATATTATCTTTTTTTATAGGTAAATAGTAATAGTGAGGCGTATTTTTTGAAACAGCTATATATAAATCTTTTAGTATCATGACCTTTTTCTTGTATTCTTCATTGTCTATATTCAAACCACCTGATACATTTACGCTTTTAACTTCAAAAATATGTATTCTGTCATTATGGTCTTTCATAACAAAATCTGGATATGAGAAATGTCTACCAGCATTGTAATACTCATACTTTATCTCAGAATTCTCCAAGAAATTTTTACCGACAAGCAAAATATCCTCATTATTAATCGACACTGTCTTTATAAAACCTTTTTTCTGTAAATCCAACAACTTCTTCGCCCATTCTTTTTCTGAATCTGAATCGAAGCAAAATTCATCGTCGTCGACATCTCTTTTCCAAACCCAATCGTCAATATTGCGATTTTCCTTTGTTGGCGAATATGATGATTTATAAGGAAAAGACGCTTCGCAAACTTTGCCAGACTCATCGGTCGTAACTTCCATGTATGTATCATAGTCGCAGCAAGTCTTGTTGATTTCCTTCTTTATCGCGTCTATATTGTTGGTAAACACAAAGAATTTGTCGTACGAGTCCACATAACTTTCATAATGTTCACGCACTTCGTTTGTCGTTTTCTGCAAACTGTGATAAAGGTTGAAAATGCTTGGTGGCGTAAGATTATCAATCGGCATAAGATTTTTCATCTTATCTATATCTATAGTCTTAGCTGTTTCAAACGCCTTTAGACGTGTGGTCTGAATTTTCACCTCTTTCTGGATTTCATTGTCGATTTCATTTCCGAATAGAATTGTTAATTGCGTCGACTCCTTACTTTGCTCTTTCACACCCCAAACATATGCTGTTGAAATCAAGTCTTGTGCTTCTTTATCTAGTTTTTCAAAATCTAACAGTCTTGGATTTCTCCTTACTCGACCTATGACCTGTTCGTCTAACTGTTTACTTTTGCTATCTCTGATTTGATAAAGCATACAGGCACGACGAATATCCCAACCCTCAGTTATCACCATCTTGAAAATAATAATGTCAATCGTGCTTTGATCACGTTTGGCTATCTCTTTCCATTTATTTAGAGGTTGTTTTTTAGCTCCAATGATATCGTTTGTGTCGCTACCTTTCGTTGTGCCTCCGTTTTTGTCTAAAATCAGCATCCACTTTAACGACGAAAATCCTTCTTGATTAAACAGTGTCTTTATTTTTGCCACTTCCTCATCAGCTTTATCCTTATTGGATATTTGAATAATCATACAAGGATTTACGTTGACGGATTTTTCCAAATATGCTTTTTTTATAGTCACAAACTTTTTCAACGCATCTTCCAAAGTTCCAGTGTCGTTGTATTCCACTTTTTTTATCAAGTGTGCAGCCACAGCATCTGATTCTTTTATCTCCACATCTGGATATTGCCCACGACTGAGTTTTGGAGTTGCAGAGAAATTGATGACTTTACTGAAAAATGTCTTTTGCAGTTCGTCGAGATTAGTTGTGGCGATGTGGCACTCATCTTTTATCACATAAATATCTTTTCCGGCACGACTTACTGCACCCAAACCTTTTATCTCATTCAGGAATTTGAGCAGAGTGGCGTCATCTTTCAGTTTAGATTTATCCTTATACAAATCACGTGGCAACACATACACATTGTAGTCGGTAGGAATAAACAGACTACCCTCTGTCGCATTGTCACTCGTGATGAGATATGGATTGAGATTGGAGAATTTGCCATCTTCTATATATTGCACAAATGCATCATAGTTTTGTTTCGCCAGTTCGGCTTTCGACAGAGACGACACAATGAAGACTACATCCGACTTCACGGACAAGATTCTGTCCATAAAGTCTGCCATCATGTGCGTTTTTCCAGAACCAGTGGGTGCTTTGAACGTGATTTCGTTTTTAGAATCAACCAACGTCACCAGTTCACTTACAGCATTGTTTTGCAGGTTCTTAACTTCATCTAACATGGTTTATTCCTCCATTTTTGTTGCATTCTCGAAATTCTGGCAAACCCACTCGATTTTATCGGTTAGTTTCTCAAACTTCGGCAATCCATAGCATGTTTCATCTATCTTGTCAAAAGCTGTTTTGCCCGTTGTATGCTCCGTTTTCGATACCTTCCCGATTTCATATACATTCAGATTATCCATATATGGCTCGTTGTCTTTCAACCAAGGAAAATCTTTAGTGCCTTCATAGCATTCGCCACTCATAATACGTTTCAAACGTTTAGTGGTCACATCGTAGGCAATGCCATTGGGCGTTGTATCTGTTCTTTCGTTTACTTGACAAAGTATGAATTTACGATTTCCGCCATCTTGACGGTTTAATTCCATGACTGCTTGACCTGTTGTGCCTGTTCCCGCAAAAAAATCTAAAACAGTGCAAGAGTCTGAACAAAATGATTTTACGAGATTGAAAATTAATTTTATAGGTTTTGCATAGTCAAAAATTTTATCGACAAATATCAATTTCAATTCCTTTTCACTGTCTTGATTATCCCCCCAATCTAATAATAAATCAGTTATTGATTTCCTATTATTTTGTTCTTCTTCCGATACGTCTCTACGAAGACCTTTGTTAATAGTTATAAACAACAAATTTTCGGAAATAAATTTATCGATTTTTTCTTGTGATACCGAAAATAGTGCTCGAACATCCACATCATTTGTTGTTTTCCCGTTTTCATAAAAAACATCATCTAGATATTCGACAGACATTGTTTTTACTTTGTAAACACCTTTTTTGATAACACCAGATATTCCGCATTTTACTTTTACACCGCTTTTAAAATGTCTTACCGATTCTTGGTTTGTGAGGTTTACAACTTTTTTTGTATCATCAGATAATGTTTCAATAGATAATTTCTTTAATTGGTTATAGGATTTGGCATAAACTAGGACATATTCCATTACTTTTGCAGTGTGTTTTGCCAAAAAAGAAGGTTGCTTTTTCCGTTTCCAATGCAAACTATCAATAAAATTCTCCTCTCCAAACACTTCGTCAAACAAACACTTCACGTATGCTTGATTCTTGTCATCAATCGAACAAAAAATCACACCATCTTCAGATAGCAAGCGTTTCGCCAAAAGCAAACGTGAATAAAGCATCGAAAGCAGATTGTCACGTGTAATGGAATTATCATAGTTTGTTTTAGCAAACTCTCCCATACTATCCTTGCCGTATGGTGGGTCAATGTAGATAACGTCAATTTTACCTTTGTACGTAATCAACAGATTCTGCAAGGCACCATAGTTGTCGCCTATTATCAGTTCGTGAGTTTGGCGACTAGCATCGTTTACGAACGATAGTTTCTCATTCTTTACCTTGTATTTAATGTCGTTGGAAATTTTCTCCAATCGTTTGTCGAAGTGGAAACCCGTGCGTTTGTAGGTTGTACCGAGAGCGGCAATGTTTATCGCCTCAGTTTCCGTTTCAGCCTGATTGATTAATTTCTTGAGCAAATCGGCATTTGCCTGCTCTATAATTTTGTTCTGAACACGCCCATCAATGTTCGCAATAAGTTCCTTCTTGAACTCTTCAAGATTTTTATTTTCAGTCATACGTTACACTCTTTCAGCGAATGCAACTTAACGAGAGTACGGGTGGACAAATTCTATGGACAAAAATGAAGCGTGAACTTCACTTATGAGCCCAAGGAAATTTGCCGTAACCCGCACCACAATAAGTTCCGTCCACGCCCAAAGCGTAGACGTTCACTGAACTTATTCAATGTGATGCTTTTCGAATCGGCAAATTTTTAGGGCATCTCGAATAAATAGCAAACGCTATGATTTACAATATGTTAATTAAAAACAACTATCTGTTTTGTATAAATTTAAATGTTGAAAATGTGACTTATTAGTAAAGACGCAGCACGCCACGTCTCTAAATGTTGCAAATATAATGAAAAATTTATACAGACGCACCATTGGCACATTTCTAATTTGACAAACATATTATCAAACAATCACTAAAAAAACAATGTTTTATTTATGGTGGGAACTGCGAAATGACTGTTCTACACTCTATTGTGCCATCTATAATTTACGTAGCATTTAAAAATTCGGGCGGAGACTGCGATATAATGCAGCTTCCGCCCGAAATTGATTATATGTGATTGTCAACTATTCTGCAACTTCTATTATTCTTCTTTCCCTAACTTAATGGCATCACATATCCTTTCAAACTCTGCATTATCCTTGTACTTGGCAGTTCGTAAAGCGAAGAGTTTATTGACAAAGTCATTATTATCCTTAGATCTATTTATTATAGTTACGACATTGTCGGGATATTGTAGTATGAGAGCAACAATATCATCGTCATCAAGGAATTCTGAACGTAATATCTTGTTAAGCGACTCTTGTTTGTCTTGTAGGCGTCCGTATTCAAATAACCATTTACCAAAGTATTTAAGTTTAACCTTGTTAATATTGGCGTTGTTTATGAACACGTCACGTATTTCACGGAAGATTGTCTTCAAATCATATTTTTGTTCTTTCAATATATCTATCGCATTTTCTACTATTGCGTAAAGAGGTTTTTCTGTCGAATCACCCATAGCATAATTGCGTAAAGAATCTTTGAAAGCATCAATGAAAAATGGTAGTTGCTCAGGATGATAAATCTTCAACAATTTCAGATTGAAATCATCTTTTTGTAAACTAATACTCCAAGCTGCTTGGTCTATTGACGCAAGATGTTTTTTTGCCAAAGATAAACAATAATTGGTGAGTTCATTGTCTATCTGTGTACAATTTTCAAAAAGAGATAATGGCATGTTTTTGACATCGTCCATATTCACTGTTTTTTGAGCAATTTGAATACAGTCATTCCATTTATTCAATAGAAGATTAGGCTCAATTTTTGTATTATCGCAAATAGCCTCAAAATTTAACAACAATTGCTTTATGTCCATTTGACAAGGTCCGTAAGAACTAACGGTCAGTTCTTTTGTCACTTGGGATACAAAAACTGAATTCTTAAAATTTCCTGCTTTTAACAAAAGATTTCCATAAGTCATGTAATACTGAATACACTCTGCAACTTTCTTTGAGAACGTTTCATCAAAAGTTTTTGCATTATTATTGTAGTAGATTTGCAAATTGCCATCGTTATCATATCTAGCGATTAACATTGCAATAACATCAGAATACATCTCGTTTTCAACCGTCAAACTATTACAGAAATTCAGAATTTGCATATCAGTTATATAACCACTAATATCGAATGGTCGATTTTCTATCTCTTTTATTCTTTTTAATATTTTTGCTTCGACATATATGTTACCTACATTGTTTCTAAAAAATTCTTTTATTTTTTCCTTGTATTTTGGAAGATCAAGGTTGTACTTAACAAAACCATAAAAACTCTTGTTTACAAGGTTATCTAGATCAAGACCGACAAGATAGTCATCAAAAACATCTTCGTTTACAACTAATCCATATTTGGGATAGTCTTCTTCTTTTTCTAATACCAACTTAATGAAGATTTCTGGACTAACTTCCTTCTTTTGTTCAAGAAGGAAATCATCCTCCATGTCTTGTATGGTTTTACGAAGTGCATCGACTCCATCAAGATAGTTTGTCAAATTCCAATCACTTTCAATATTACCAAGGTAAGCAGTAATAAGATGTCTATAATATTCCTTCTTATTACGGATATTTTTCATGAGTATGTTGTGATACCCATGATAGTATTTATCTTGGACGGCATTAGACTGATTACTCTTTCTGTACAAAGCTTCCCAAACATGACTTGATTCGACAGAAGTATCATCTTCAAAATGCTTGTCAAGTGCTAATGTCGCATTTTCTATGTTTGTCACATTAGTAATTGAGTGATTCAAAATTTCCCAATACTTGGTTGTTTTTTTCAGCGTTTCTAGTAATTCTGTCTTTGCTTCATCTAATTCCAATGTCACCTTTCTTGTAAATATTACATCCATTGCATTTTTCTCAGGTAACTGATAATATAAAGAAGAAACACATGTCTTCATACGTTCATCTTCTTTATATAGAAAATCAAGACTACCCAAATAACTTGGAGATAAAATCTCTTTTAGAGGGTCCTCAACAATTTTTTTCCTTCCAAAAATGTAAAGTGCAATGTACTTATCTTCTATAGTCTCCTCACACAAGTTACGTATGGCAACAAATTGATTAATGAAAGCTATTATTTTACGAGGACTATGCTCTTTTGTAAGCATATCATAGATTTGTAGAACTTCGTTGTCCACTTTAGAATCTTCTCCAAAAGCATCCTTCCATCTGTCACAGAAGTAATGCATCCAACCAGTAAGGATTGGAGGCGGCACAGAATAGACTACATAGAACGTTTTATTTATAAAATCATCGCCATATACAGCAATATCTTTTTTATCAGTTGATTGGTTTACAATGTTTTCAGATTGGAATGCATTTCGAATATGAGCTCGATCAAAAGGTACTATTACCCTTATATTTGAATACTTTTCCTCAGAAAAGAATGAATGTAATGCTGCCCATAGCTCTTGAACTTTCTGCTTTGGAAGACGATCCATGTTGTCTATTACCACAACAAGCACTTTTTCGTTTTTGGATAGATCCTTATTTATTTTGAACATCCATTCTTTGAATTGTTTTGTAGAAGGCTCCCGCTCTGAAACCGTTTCAAATTTCTCTTCTTCCTTAATTTTATCTTTATACAGCAAGAAAAGTTCAGTAAAGAAGTTCTCAGCATTTATTGTCTGACCGTGCTTGCACATATTACGACGCTGTTTCCAAATCACGAACCCAATAAAAACTGCATATACAGATACAGTAAAAGCTATTCGCCATCCAGTGCTGGTTATAGTGTCTGAAATTGCTGCAACAACAGGTGTTAGTGCAGTCATTAATGCTAAAACAATAAGTGCAAAATTTAAGCGTGGAATAGTCTTTGTTGATGTTCGTTTTTTCTTTGCAAGCAGATTATCTAATCGGTCTTTCCATTCATTGGATTCCAAAATGGGATTATCTCCAGATGTTATTTCTGAAGTCAATTCTTCCAAAATGGTTCTACGAGGCAAATCATTCTGATGTCCCCATGCATCATAGGTAAAGAAATGATACTTGCCTAATTTGTCTGAAGAGATTGTATCTGTAAGTATATTTTTAACCATGCCTACAAGATTCGACTTACCCGAACCCCACCCACCATCAATACCGATAATAGTGCAGTTGGGGTCATTCTGAATCTCATATGCAATTGCGTTTGCTAATTTTTTATGAGCTCCACCTTCGAATAAATCGTCATTACATGGTGCTTTGCTTAATATTTTACCTTGCATATATTTTTGCTATTTAGTGTTAAGTAAAACAAGAAAAATTTTATAAATTTGTTTTATCCAAGGGTAATTTTTTAATTATCTCCTTGTGTTTTTAGCTTCTCCATCAACCTTCCCAGCTCCGAGTAGGTATAATCTCTTCCGTCGTTATTTTTCTCATCCATCGACCGATTGGCATTGTCCACAGCCTTTTCAAGACTTCCGCCATTGCGTTCAAAATAGCTGTGAAGTCCTTTGGTCTTGATGAAAAATTCTATCGTTTTTCTATACTCTACATACTGATTCAAGTCTTTGAGCAATGGCTCTTGATCATCGTATGGACGTGAAGTATAGCGGAAATAATACAGGAAGAACAGTTCTGTGCAACGATGTGTTTCAAAGAACTCTACACTGCAATAGATGCCTTTCTTGGGTTTGTTGATAGGCTCCGCATATTTCGCCTTCATCTTTTGATATTGCGAACGCTCTGGCTCTAAATCCTTCGTATCCATATCGATTATGCAAAAGATATGACTGTAACCCATTTCTATACCCTCCTCTATCTTCTTTTCCAATTCCTTCAGATTGGTATGCTTGGGATAGTCTGGCTTGATGGTTATATGCTTGAACACATCGCATAAAGACTTGAAATAGAAAAATTCCGTCGGCCCTTCACCCAAAATCAATGCTGTCTGACGAAGTTTTCCCATATCAATCCTCCAAATTTATAAAGATGCTACCTAGTTCTGGTTTCGCGCCCAATCTGCCTATGCGGTAAGAATTATATAAAGACAGATTTTTGTGCAATCCGAATGAATCGCCTCTAGAATATTCTGATGACGCTGTCTCTCTGTTCTTCTCCACAAACCAAACAACGCCTCTGTTCTCATTAATCAAATCCTGGGAAAGCAGCGTCGTCTCCTGACTCGTGATAATCAGCTGCGACTTGTCGGAATTGAAAATGAAGACGTTGAGATAGTAGTACAACAGATCATTGTGAAGATCCTCACCAAGTTCATCCAGATAATATACGTGCGAGCCTGTTATCAAATCGTATAAAGCATCCAATATTTTAATATATTTTATGGTGCCTTTTGACTGCCACTTGAGCGGAATTTCAAAATCATTATCATCTGAATGATTGACAAATACCACAGACTCATTTACCGGCTTCAGAATAGACTCCTTCATTCTTTCAGGCAAATCTCCATTCTGTATCATTTCCCTCACTTCGGTTGGAATGACACGGTCCACTATCGTCGGGCGAAATCCCAATATGTTCAAATCTGCTTTCTGAAGCATCGTGTTATAGAACTTGTATTTCTTCGGGTTGCTGTGAGCCTCCTTTAGAATTTCTACAACGCCTTTTTCATCATCACCATCCACATCATGGTAATTCTCAATAATCCAGCTATGAAGCTCGTTGAATGGCAATATGTCTTCTTTCAATGCCGCTTTCCTGCAAACGGATAAAACACTATGATTGTTCAGTGTATTTTCACGAATACTCTCTTGTGTCCTGATTTGAAGTTTCAGACTCGGTCCAAACTTGATGTCTGCCTGAACATTGCCGCCAACAAACGTACGCTCATAAAACAATGATTTTGATTTGTTGGGATAATAATACAACTCCTCATTCAATATGTACTTATCATTGAATTTCACGTCATAGTCGTATCGAATACCATTGGCATAGAAAGAGACGTGCATTTCCGTCGGCTCGTCCTTTATCAATACAAAAGGGATCCATCCATTGATTCCTTTCGTCGCATCGGATTTCGGAAGTATCAAAAGTCGGAACACCTCATTCAAGGCTATCAACATATTTGATTTTCCCGACGCATTAGAACCATATAGAATTCCCAACTTATACAAGAACACTCCTTCGACAACTTCAGAGATCAGTTCAGATGCAGGACCTTTTGCCAAAAAGTTCAATTCTTGCTTATCTCGTATAGAAAGATAGTTTTTCACCCAAAAATCTCGTATCATAGAAGAATATATTTAATCAAAATTCGTAATAATGTTACGAAATTACGAAATATTTCATTCACATCACGACATAACACGGCTTTTTTTGTAACAAATTACATATTTAGGCATATTTGCAAACCAATTTTCTCATGTTTCGTCAAAAGCAATCAGTTTAATAAAACTAATAGAATCACATCAAACTCCGCTCCATATAAAACTAAAAATTTACATATTGGATATAATCACCTATTTTTCAATTTATTATATCATAATTTCACACTTTTTTAACGGAATATTTAACTAAACTCTACATTTTTTCAACGGAATATCTCTCCCAACCCCACACTTTTGGGCTCTGTCTTAGTTTATGACTGATTTTTAGTTTTTTCCTCAAAAAAAGTCAAAGACTTTCTCTGAAAAACTCTATCCTCTGTGGTTTTTGTTTTATATGTGCTCGCCTTCGGCTCGCACGTGGGAAGGGGTTAGGGCGTTCCGACCTTAACAATCCTCAAATTAAGCCACAGAACAAGCTCAGTTTTTTGCAATATCAATCATAAACTAACATAAAGCACTCTTTTTTAACGGAATATTCCACAAAACTCTACTCTTTTTGGGGCTCTGTCTTAGTTTATGACTGATTTTTCGCCTCTTTTCCTCAAAAAAAGTCGAAGACTTTCTCTGAAAAACTCTATTCTCTGTGTTTTTTGTTTTATATGTGCTCGTCTACGGCTCGCACGTGGGAAGGGGTTAGGGCGTTCCGNNCTGTCTTAGTTTATGACTGATTTTTCGCCTCTTTTTCTCAAAAAAAGTCGAAGACTTTCTCTGAAAAACTCTATCCTCTGTGGTTTTTGTTTTATATGTGCTCGCCTACGGCTCGCACGTGGGGAGAGGGTTAGGGCGTTCCGCCCTTAACAATCCTCGTAAAAATCAGCCATAAACTAGAACAGAGCCTTTAAATTTCAGCAACAAAGAAAGTTAGACATTACAACCTACTCGTCATAGTAGGTGTATGTTGTCATTTGAATGTTTATCGGATTTTTGTACACTTTAGTCGATTTTCCTGATCTTACAGTAGTTTCGATTCCATTTGATGTGCGTACTTCTTCGATCTCATTCCCCACCTTATCATATTTAGTCAACGTGTAATAACGATCACTTTCTACACATTTGGATTCTACCAAATGATTGTCGGCATCATAATGATTCGTTTTTTGATAAACCATTTTCTCTCCATACCAATGTGTTTCCGATACGAGATTATGATGCTCATTATATTGATAATCTATTCTTGTCGCCCATATATATCTGTCATTCCTGCGGGCTTTGTCATGTACGACAGAGAGCAATTGTCCTTGTTCATTGTAGGTGTAGCGTGTGCAAATCGGCTCCGTAGAATTGTAACATGAACATTTTGTCAAAATCTTGTCGTCCTTATCAAAAGTCGAGACCGATGTTATCGTATCGATATGAAGTTTACCTTTCAGAGTATCATCTTCTACCCCATTAATCTCTGTGCTAATCAATTTATTATCAACACGTTTTTCTTCGTAATGTGCAATGTATATAAGTGTATCATTTCTATACGTTTCCCTATTCAAAGGATCCTTCTTCCCATTTTTATATTTATCTATATAGGTGTAAGAGCCAGATGTACTTATGCTTTCAATCATTCTATTCTTCTCATCGTATTTGTCTTTACATTCACTAGAACGACTTCTGAAGTAGGTTTGGTTCCCATTTTTGTCGTAGCGTTTAACGTTGTCAAACTCTCCGTTTACAAATTCCTGCACTGTTTTTTCCCCATTTTTTCCATATTCATATTTCTCGAGGATTACTCTGGTGTTCTTTGAGGATGAGCAACGGTTGGTCCTCTGATGGTTTAATATATTCCCCTTTGAATCGTAGGTGTATGTGTGTTTACTACAATATGAGGAATCAGCCAACAACCTACCTTTCGAATCATATCTATGGTAAGACGTGAGTTTTCCATTTTCATATTCCTCCGTCAGTTTTCCACGTTTGTCGTAAACTTTCTTTTTATGGGATATGACATTGAAGTATCTGTCCATCGAAATGATGGCTGTATCTCTTCCTTTTTTGTCGTAATAGACATATTCGTAGCTTTTTATTTTCTTGGATTTTTCTGATTCATAGGTAATTGTTCTGTAATTTTTCCCTTTTGAATCGTATAAACCAATGCCCTTAGAACGGTGTTCTTCTAATATTTTGCCATCATTCGAATAGATTCTACGAAAATCACCTATAGGGAATCCGCCATGACCTTCAACCAATTCATATTTTCCATTGATTATTTCGTACCTCATGTATGCAGAATTACCCGATGAGCGGTTCTCGTAATCCATTAACAAACATCCGTGATTTTTATCAAAATGGTTAAATAAAATAGACAATGTATCTATATTCTCATTGCCGAGAGTGTCCAAATATTTGCGGATTTTTACCTCATATGCTGTTTTGACATTTCCTTTATAGTGGTATGTTCGAAAAGTTCCATTGGTCAACATACATGATTCACAGGCAAACACGTAGGACGTTCCAAACAAGATAAGTATAAGAATCAATAAAATGTTTTTCATAATAAAAAGATTGTCGTTTCACACTAATAAAATCCAAATATATTGCATTTTTCATTAGATATCAATAAAATCACGTAGAGACGTTGTGCACAACGTCTCCACAACAATTGTGCACAATCATAGAGACAGAGACGTTGTGCAATCAATCAATAGAGGCAGAGACGTTGTGCATTACCCTGATAGAGACAGAGACGTTGTGCACAACGTCTCTACAAAATTTTTTCAAAAAAAATCCATTTTTCTGTATCAATTTTAAATTTTTTTATATATTTGCAGTCGTGTAACAATTAAAACGAAACGCCTATAGATAGAACATATACTCTTAAATAAATATTGGTTTGCTGATAACATTATCGGCTTAAATATGGTAGTATATGATTCGAAATACCGAATTTTTAGCGAACAAAGAGTTGCAGTTAGCCCAGTGTAAAGCTGAGGTCTACGCATATATTATGCAACTTACCCACGATCGTGAACTTGCTGACGACATCTTTCAGGAAGTCTCTGTCCGTGTACTCTCTAAAATCCGCAAAGGTGAGTATCAGGACAACGGGAAATTCGCCGGATGGGTGAAGACTATCGCACACAACATGGTGATCGATTATATGCGTTCGGCAAAAAACAATTGCGTCTACTCGGACGACCTTATCAACGAGGACGCTGCTCTCGACGATAGCGAGGAGGATATGATTGTGAAAGAGCAGATTAATGAGACGTTGCACCGTCTGATCAACAAACTGCCAAAACCTCAGACTGAGATTATCAAGATGCACTATTTCGAGGATTTGAGTTTCAACGAGATCGCTGAAAAGAAGAATATCAGCATCAACACCGCTCTTGGTCGCGCCAGATACGCGTTGATCAACCTCCGTGAAATGATAAAGGAAAAAAATATCATTCTGTACGCATAATTTTAGGCTTTCATAACTTTATAGCGGCTCGTTCTTACGAACTCGCAGATGTGTGGTGGAGTTAGGACGTTCCGTCCTTAACAATCCTCAAAAACCTATAGCCAATTAAGGAGTATAGGTCGAATTATTTGATTTTTAAGTATAACAATTAAAACCCAATGCCTATTGAACAGAACATATACACTTAAATAAATTAACCTGCCGATAGCAATACCGGTGTAAAAATTAGTAGTATATGATTCGAAACAATTTTTCAGCAGACAAGGAGTTGCAGATTGCCCAGTGCAAAGCTGAAGTGTACGCTTACATTATGCAACTAACCCACGACCGTGACCTAACGGACGATATCTTCCAGGAAGTGTCAATCCGTGTGCTTACAAAAATCCGTAAAGGTGAATACCATGACTCCGGCAAATTTGTCGGATGGGTGAAGACTATCGCTCACAACATGGTGATCGACTACATGCGTTCGTCCAAAAACGACTGCGTCTACAACGACGACCTTATCAACGAGGACGCTGCACTCGACGACAATGAGGAGGATATGATTGTGAAAGAGCAGATTAATGAGACGTTGCACCGTCTGATCAACAATCTTCCAGAGCCTCAGACTGAGATCATCAGAATGCACTATTTCGAGGATTTGAGTTTCAACGAGATCGCTGAGAAAAAAAATATCAGCATCAACACCGCTCTTGGCCGTGCAAGATACGCGTTGATCAACCTCCGTGAGATGATTAAGGAAAAGAATATCATTCTCTACGCATAAACAGCGTTTTCCTTATCAACCAAAATCAACCTATATGTCTAACTATAAATTTGAATGCCTATGAGAGAACGTATACTCATATAAAAAATGTTATTGCAAGACTATTTCTTTATTTAAATACACATACAGACTCGCAATGAGTAACAGACAAGAGCATTCCGCCCTTCACAATCCTCATAGAAATATACAGTCACAAACTAAGACCTATCAATTCTTTTTTCTTCCTGCTTGGCTGCACCTAATTCTTAAATTTTAACTTTTAATTTTCAACTCTATATATAAATCGCTACCTTTGCATATTATTTTGAATTATTATGTCAAATTGTAGAGTAATATTAAAAAACGGAAAGGAAGAAGCTGTATTCAGATTCCATCCGTGGGTGTTTTCAGGCGCGATCGCTAAGATTGAAGGCAATCCTAAAGAGGGAGACGTGGTGAAGGTTTTCACTTCCAAAGGCGAATTTTGCGCGGTGGGACACTATCAAATCGGAAGCATAGCTGTAAGAATTTTCTCATTCAAGGATGAGGAGCCGACAGCCAAATTCTGGAACACTAAACTGAGCGAGGCTTACAAGATGCGTCGCGCTATCGGCATAGCAGGACGAGCTGACAACAACACCTATCGTCTTATCCATGGTGAAGGCGACGGAATTCCCGGATGCGTCATCGACATCTACGGCAAGACTGCAGTGATGCAGGCTCATTCAGTGGGCATCCACAATATCAAGGATTTGCTTGCCAAGGAGCTTATCAAGGTGATGGACGGCCAGATTGAGAATGTCTACTACAAATCAGAAACGACTTTGCCTTACAAGTCTGAAACAGACAAGGAAGACGGATATCTTATTGGAAGCGCCAACGAGGCTGATTTCATCGCCATCGAAAACGGTTTGAAATTCAAGGCTGACTGGATAAAGGGTCAGAAGACGGGATTCTTCGTCGACCAACGCGACAACCGCGCGCTTCTTGAGCACTACGCAAAAGACAAGGATGTGCTCAACATGTTCTGCTACACAGGCGGATTCTCATTCTACGCTATGCGAGGCGGAGCAAAGAGCGTCACTTCCGTCGACTCTTCCGCAAAAGCTATCGAGCTAACAAAAGAAAATGTGGAATTGAATTTCCCTGGCGACACACGTCACAAAGCGGAGGCCACAGACGCTTTCAAATTCCTTGATGATATGAAAGACGGTGAATACGACCTTATCATCCTTGATCCACCAGCTTTCGCAAAACACAGAGATGTGCTCAAACGTGCGTTGAATGGATATAAGAAGCTGAATGCCAAAGCTTTCGAGAAAATCAGAAAAGGTGGCATACTATTCACTTTCTCTTGTTCTCAGGCAGTGAGCAAAGAGCAATTCCGTCTTGCCGTATTCTCGGCAGCCGCAATGACAGGACGCAACGTGAGAATTCTTCACCAGCTTACTCAGCCATCAGACCATCCCGTCAACATTTACCATCCAGAGGGAGAGTATTTGAAGGGCTTGGTGCTATACGTAGAATAAAACAGACACAGCTTATATCATGACATACACAACTTTATTTTTCATAATCGTCGCATTCATCGTCGTGGAGACGGCATGGGAGAAATATCTCGACCATCGCAACAGAATCGCGTCAACACAGCCGCTACCCAAAGAGGTGGAAGGGCTTTACAGCGAAGAGGAATACCGCAAACAACAGGAGTATTTTGCGGCAAACAATAAGTTTGGCAATTTCACCGATATCGTGTCTCTTTCAGTGACCTTGATCCTGCTTTTCACATTCGCGTTCAAGTATATCGATGATTTTGCAAGAAGTTTCGGATTCTCCGAACCATGGACAGCCGCAATTTTCGTCGTCGCTACAAACTTGATTTCCGACGTCATCTCGATTCCGATGTCGGCATACAAGAATTTCGTGATTGAGGAGAAATTCGGATTCAACAAGATGACCGTCGGCACATTCATTGGCGACACAATCAAGAACATGCTTATTTCAATGGTTCTGATGACGGTGGTAGTGGCTGCTTTAGCGTATGTTTACCAATGGCTTGGCGTGAACTACTGGATTATCGGCTCTGTGATTTTAGCAGGAATCATGATATTCTTCATGACTTTCTACACGTCGGTAATTCTTCCGCTTTTCAATAAGATGACTCCGCTTGAGGATGGTTCCCTCCGCACAGCGATTGAAGAGTTTAGCAATAAGACGGGATTCAAAATTTCAGACATCTACATTATTGACGGCAGCAAGCGCAGCACCAAAGCCAACGCATTCTTCTCAGGTCTGGGCTCAAGAAAAAGAATATGTCTGTACGACACATTGAAAAATAAGATGACAGACGAAGAGATCGTAGCCGTATTGGCTCACGAAATCGGACATCAGAAATGCAAGCACACCACTAAACAGTTGGCATTGGGCATTTTGAATATGGTATTCATTCTGTTCCTGTCGTCATTATTTTTGGGAGATCCTGAGACTGGCAACGCGGACTTAGCAGCCGTGTTTGGCAGCGACAAACCGTCGTTCCACTTGAGTCTGTACGCATTCATGCTATTGATGTCGCCAATCTCAACCGTAGTTGGCTGGCTTGTGAACATTCTGACCCGCAAATACGAATATGAGGCAGACGCTTTCGCAAAGAAGCATGGCAAGGGAGACGAATTGGTAAGTGCATTGAAAAAGCTGTCAGCCGACTCACTTTCCAACCTGACTCCAGACTCGCTATTTGTGAGCTACCATTATTCACATCCGACATTGGTGCAGAGAATAAAAGCAATTCTTAACTCTTAATTTTTAATTAATTCAGAAGAGATGTCAGAGAACATTGACAATCTAATAGATAAATTTTACGCAGAAGTTGAAGAGTCTGTGGCAAATGCCAAAAACAGGCTCAACGAAGCTATAGAAAACAAAGAGACAAACATCGAGTTGCTTGACACGATCATGCAACCAATTGTGGACACACTCACATACGACGACATGGATAGTGAGGAAGTCTACAAGAAATACATTGACTATTTAGGCAGTTTTTCGTGGTCTGCAAAAAGAGCTGCACAGATTCAGTTGGAGACGATATGCGGATACAAGCACCACATCACAATAGCGGCATTGCTTGTGGCGGAAGATAAGTTTGGCAATAAAGTGCCAGGCGATTTCTTCCATTTTGCGAAGCAGAGCGACAATTGGATCAACAAATGCGCAGGAATCCTATCATGCGTTTCCCGCAACACGGAAAATCCAAACTATAAAGAAATAGTCAAAAAACTCGGTGAAAAGGTAGAATTGGTCAAGACTCTGGATGAAGACAGATTAGAAAGATTGTGTAAAATCACCGACGATTATCCCTCTGATGAGATGCACGAATTAAGTTCCGTGGATGCCAAAGACATAGAGGATGCTTTGGAAGTGTTGGACAAAGCGTTGGCTGAGACAGATCTGATGCAGCGCAAGAGAATCCTCAGCGACAGTGTCATCGCATTGAATATCAGGCTGTCGATGCTTGATTTTGAACGCACGTCGACGGTGCTTGACGGAGAAAACATAGAGTTTGAGATACTGTGTGACAATGCGTAATTCATAATGCGTAATTCGTAATTTGGAATATGTTCGCGTCTGAAATAAAAGAATACGAAGAGGCTCTTAAAGAGTATGATAAGACTATCGGCACGAAAGTGGCGATAGAAGATCTTCGTGTCAGACACGAAATACTTTTCTCCGCACACAGTTGCGCCATCGAGGGCAACAGTTTCACCGTTGGAGACACTCAGGAACTCAAAGAAAAAGGGTTAGGATTAATTCCACAAAACAAAACCCTGTTTGAAGCGTTTGAGATACTCGACCATTTCAAAGCATACGAATTCCTTTTAAGCGACACATCCCGTCCTCTTACGGAATCATTGCTAAAAGAGACTCACAAAATAATGATGAGCACTACTCTGCCCTACAAGGTGCCGGGTGCTGTGCCAGGAGAATATACAGACACAGATATGTGTGCTGGAGAGACCGTGTTTGGAGATCATGAGATTCTGATTTCACGTGTTCCCAAATTATTGGAATCGACCCAAAAAGCGATTGAAGAAAAATCGCAACATCCTATGGTGATTGCAGCCAGATTCCACGGCTTCTACGAATATCTGCATCCATTCCGCGATGGAAACGGAAGAATCGGCAGATTGTTCAGCAATTATATTCTTCAAAAGATGGGACAACCGATGATTGTGATTGATTCAAAAGACAAACCTGAATACCTTGATTGTCTGAATGCTATCAGAAAAGAAAACACCGATGAATACTTGATCAGATTTTTCTTTAAGACCGCGACTAACAAGATGTTGCAAGATGTGAAAGACCACAAATCAGCGTCTTTGAAACAGAAGTTTATGAATTTTGTATTCTAACCTGAATTCACATTTTTGACCATGGCGACTTGGAATAACACCGACATAATTGTCAACGGACAGACAGTGAAAGCCCAGGCACCAGTCATTGTGTCTGCCAGCAGGAGCACTGACATTCCTGCCTTCTATGCCGACTGGTTTTTCGACAGATTGGAGAAAGGCTATTCAGCATGGACAAACCCATTCAATGGAGTAAAGTCATACATTTCCTACGCCAACACACGCTTCATCGTGTTCTGGTCGAAGAATCCACGTCCGTTACTACCCTATCTGCATATTCTCAAAGAACGCGACATCAAATGCTATATCCAATATACGCTTAACGACTACGAACAGGAAAAACTGGAGAAAGTTCCGCCTCTAGAATACCGCATCGAGACATTCAAGCAGCTGGTAGAGCAACTTGGGAAAGGGGCTGTGGTGTGGAGATTCGACCCTATGATACTGACTGATGATATATCGGTAGATTCCCTTTTGCAGAAAGTTCAGAATATCGGCGACCAGCTGAAAGGCTACACAGAAAAATTGGTGTTCAGCTACGCGGACATAGCCATGTACAAAAAAGTGAAGCATAATCTCGACGTGAATGGCATCCATTATCACGAATGGGAGACAGAACAGATGGAAGAATTTGCGGAAAAACTTTCCGTCATGAACCAGGAACGTGGATGGCACTACCAGCTTGCCACATGCGGAGAGAAGATAGACATCAGCAAATACGGAATCCAGCATAACCGTTGCGTCGACGGAGATTTAATCACCCGACTTGCATGGAGCGACAATAAACTGATGGATTTCATGAAAGTGAGGATAGAGAAAGTACCGTCGCCAAATTTATTCGGAGACGCCCAACTGTCCGGCAATGCGATACTTCTGCCCGGCAACCATTATTTCATCAGCACCCACAAAAAAGATCCAGGACAACGGCAATTCTGCGAATGCATGGCATCAAAAGATATTGGCGAATACAACACCTGCCCGCATCTCTGCGAATACTGCTATGCCAACACAAGCAAAGAATCCGCCTTGCAAAACTGGAACAAACACAAAGAAAACCCTTTTGGAGAAACGATAACGGGGAAATGACTATGATAGAAGAAAAGACAACATACGCATACAAACTCAAATATCAAGAAGATCTGTCGTTCGACAAGATAATGAGTTTTACAAGAAATTTAATCAACGACCTGCCACAACAGCTCGTTGACGACATGTATGATATGCTTGACCGCGGTGTGGTGCAGATAGACACCGAGCCTCAGATGCTAGTGTATCTATATTCATTCGGCAAGATGCACAAGGCAAAGCTCGACTGTGCTTTCGCCCATTTACCCGAAGATTTCCTTCAACAGCCAGAAATAAATATCATCGATTATGGCTGCGGACAAGCTATTGGCACAATGTGTTACGTAGATTTTCTGAAGGAAGAAGGCATAATCCAAAACATCAAAAAAGTGACCCTGATAGAGCCATCCGAAACATGCCTGAAAAGAGCTGCGCTGCACACATCCGCTTTTTTGCCTGAAGCAGAAATCAACACAGTCAACAAAACCTTCGACGAGCTTCTAATGACCGATATTGAAACCGACGAAAACATTCCTACTCTGCATATATTATCGAATGTGTTGGATTTAAAATTTAATTTAGACCGATTTGCAGTAGTGATAAACGAACACATAAAAGGATACAATCAGTTTGTCTGCGTCGGACCATATTTCAACTATTCCAACAAAGATGAGCGAATAACAAAATTTTGCTCGATTATAAATGGCAAAGAAAACTTCAGCAAAGTTTACGACAAATATGAGCTCGATGCAGACAAACCTTGGACAGCCAATATCAAACTTTTTTCTATAGGGGAATTGGAAGAGAATCTATCAACTGAGGCGACAGAAGAGGATATAAAGAATGGAATTGAGGATGAATTTGGTGTGGTGTATAGCAAAGATGGAAAAAGATTATTGAAGTGTAAAGAGCAAAAATCAGGAACTTATGTCATTAAGAAAGGAACAAAAGTAATTTGCAATAATGCATTTGACTTTAGCAAAGATAAACATTGTAAAGAAATAGGATATGAAGATGGATATGACGCTAATACAAATGAATATTATAGCGTCGTGAGTTATGTCCATGAAATATTTAAAGATGGATTTGATTATATCATCATTCCTGATTCAGTTACAAGTATTGGCTATAAAGCTTTTTGGGATTGTATACATTTGAAGCAAATCAAAATCCCAGATTCAATCACCAATATTGGAGATTACGCTTTTTCTGGTTGTTCTTCTTTGAAGCAAATCAAAATTCCAGATTCCTTAACTAGTATTGAAGTAAGGACATTTGAATATTGTTCTTCTTTACTACAAATCTACATTCCTAATTCAATTACTTGTATTAAAGACCAGGCGTTTTATGATTGTTCTTCTTTGCAACTAATCATCATTCCAGATTCCGTTACTATTATTGGAGATTACGCTTTTTCTGGCTGCTCTTCTTTGAATCAGATCGACGTTCCAGATTCGGTAGCATGTATTGGAGATAGAGCATTTTCTGGTTGCTCGTCTTTGAAACAAATCAACATTCCGGATTCTGTTACTAGTATTGGAAATGAGGCGTTTTCTGATTGTCCTTCTTTGCGACAAATCAACATTCCAAATTCTGTAACCTGTATTGGAAATGGTGCGTTTTATGGTTGCTCTTCTTTGAAACAGATAAACATTCCAGATTCTGTCTCTTATATTGGAGAAGGGGCGTTTAGTGGCTGCTCTTCTTTGAAACAGATCTACATTCCAACAAACAGTATAACAATATTCAAAGAAATGTTGCCAGAGGAGTTGTGGGAAAAGTTAAAAAATGAGGGAGACTTGCCATTTTAATAGATTATGTAAATATCTACAGGCGGAAACTGATAGAATTGTGCAGTTTCCGCTTGCTCTATATGATAAATTTCAATATCGTTATTTTGTGTCTAACAGACTAAAAGAAAATGATAGCTTAAATATAATTCAATAAAGTAGTTTAAAAACAAACTAGAGCCAAGCTTTATTGTACTAATTTTGGCAAAAGTGAAGACCTACTTCTTACAGACCAGTCTCCCCAAGGCATCTTACGTTTTTTTGGATAACTAATATACAAATACCTTTGAGCTCTTGTTACAGCAACATAGAGATTGTTGCGTTCCTGTTGCATTTCTTTACTATTAACACCTAATTTAACAGCACGATAATCTGGGAATGTTCCTTCATCCATACCAACCAAAAATACGATAGTAGACTGTTGTCCTTTCATCGTGTGAACTGTTGCTAAAGATACACTATCTTCCTGTTTTATAGTAGTAGTTTGTCCAAGCGTCATAGCATTACGGAATGCGGCAAGGTTTGTAACGGCAACACTGCTTGCATATTTAGTCCAATGATTATTAATTTCATTAAAATCATCGTATGCAACAAGCCACTCTTGCGGATCTAATTGTGTATTTTTTGATTGTTCCTTGATATAAGAAGCTATTTTCTTTAAGGTCGAACGAAAATTAGAACCATCAGGATTCAATGCATTGACAGAATCTAAGATAAGTTTATAGAAATCCATATCCGTCGCTTTCATTAAATCTTTAATGCTATCAGCTTCCGTTATGTCCATTAGTTTCTTCAATTGACTAAAATGTAGATTATCCTTCTCGTTCAATCTTATCATCATCGCAAGATTGAAGATATTAGCGGAAGTCGATGTGAACATAGGGTTCCCGTTTGTATTTTTATAATGATATGGAATTCCGGCCTTTATCAATTCCTCCTCAATCTTTGACAAAACATACTTGTTACGTGCTAACACCGAAAAATCAGCGTAAGTTATATGACCTTCAACATCATTTATATGTTCGGCTTGCATCATTTTTTTTATAAATTTGACAACGCCTTGAGCCTCCATGCATGGTGTTTCATACGTTAATTCTTGACATACACCTTGCAGTTTAACATACTCTTCAATGGGAGCATCTTGTATAATCAAACCAGCATAGTTTAATATACTTTTCGCACTACGATAATTCTCTTGTAGATTCATTACTTTCACAGGGGCATAGTCTCTGACAAAGTCCTCTTGCATAAAGCGACTACTTGAACCATTAAAAGCATATATAGATTGTTTTGCATCTCCGACCATCATAATGTTTCGATGCTCATTTCCAGTTAGAATACGCAACAATTGATACTGGGCTTTGTTCATGTCTTGTGCTTCATCAACACATATATACTCGAATTCTCGCCTATATAGGGACGCTATCTTAGGATTGTATAGAAATAATTTATATGCATCAAGAAGCAAGTCGTCAAAGTCTATAGCATGTAATGAATCCATATAATCACAATAATGCCTATAGATTTCAATGTGATCACTATTTGCAACTCTTTCTTCCAGTTCATCTTCCAAAATCACTTCACGTTTGATTTGAGAGATAACTTCAATAGATGAAGATACCATCTGATTACGACCTTTATTATCCAACGAAAGATATTTCTCGCGAAGATTCAGTGAATCATATATAGCAGATGCTACGACCTGACGAATATCTTCGTCTCTGAATATCTGTGGCATAGTACGCCAGTTCATTGCTGAAACATGCGATTCCAAAACCTGTGTGCAAAATCCATGAAAAGTGGAAACAAGTACCTGCTCCAACATCTCATAATCCTTTTGTTGCAATCTGTTTTTAATTTCCTCACATGCTTTGTTTGTGAATGTGATAGCAAGAATACGTCGCCTTGTGTGTTTTGTGAGATTAGCAATTCGCTCTGTAAGCACACGTGTCTTTCCGCTACCTGCACTTGCTGTTACAAGGAGCGGACCATTGATATAGTTTGCAATTTCTTGTTGCTTGGGAGAAAGTACTATTTTACACATTTGTCAATTCCTCCTTAACTTTGTTTAACATTGCATCAACCAAAGGTGGTAATGGTTTAGTGGATTCAGTAATTGCTAAAGCCATTATACTTGCCCAAGTCGTTTTATTTTCTTCAGCTTTCTCCTTGTAATCAGCAGCCGTTAACCTGTCAACACCCTTTTGTTTGCCGGCTATGGCTCTATGGTCAGTTTCGGTATTTGCAATATGTTGTTTATGATAAGTCTTAAATTCATCCAAATAATCAAGACTTGTTATATACCCTTCATAAGCTTTTCCATCTGGAATAACAAAAATATTATCCATGTCTTCGATATTCAAAGAATCATCACAAAGTGCTTTCTTGACAGCACTAGATACTCCATTTATTGCATCTTGTTCTCCATCGGAAAAGATAAACCATGGAATGTTATACGCTTCTGCGAAACGTACAAATGGTGCATAGAAACCATATCCACCTACTCCTACAAAATTCACTCCACAATTAAAAGCTGGCATGTTAAATGCTTTCTCCGCAAATATAGGTAAGGCTTGAGCTTCTGTTTCTCCCTCAAAAAAAACAATGGCCTTACTAAACAACAATTCGCCATGTGATAGTACCACCTGTCTTTCTACATTTCGGATGTCATCCTTATGTAAACCCTCTGTATTAAATACACCAACAGAAGTATTAAAACCATCTTTGTGAAGGCATTTTATCTCGGAGAGTTTTGCACAAGCCGCAATGTAGGGTGAATGGGTGGAAATTACTTTCTGACCACTCATCTCAACAAGTTGAGAATATAACTGTCTTTGTGCATTTGGATGCAAATGCGATTCAGGCTCCTCAATTGCTATTATTGGGCAACACACTTTGCCTTCGTCCAAAGATTTAATCAAAAACTGAAGGAAAGCTTTAAAAGTAAGCAAAGATGACCAACTGCGTGTTCCCATACCATGATAATCCATCGTGAAAGAATCATTCTCTGTGCCATATTGTATGCTTAAACTTTTGTTCAAATCACGAAGTTTTTTGGCAAAAGGCAGTATGCTCACTTTGGAATCATGCTTGTCCATTGTTGAATCAAGCCCAGAAAGGGCGGTCTGAATGTTTGTTAAAATATCGCTACTATCTATAGCTTGCTGATTCAACGATGCTATCATTGTTTCTATTTGTTCAACTTGCTCTCTTGAATAGTGTTCAGCTACATTACCCAACATTCTGCCGAGGAATGAAGTTCTTTGCTTAACGTCATCAAGAATATCACGCTGAGTCTCGATGTAGAAGAACGGCAATTGCTCAGTCGGAATTTGAAATTTTGTAGTTGTTTGCAAATCCCGCCAATCAATGCCATCCTGTTCCCATGCTTCCAATTTCTTAATTTCTCTTGTAAAATTGTTTTGTGTGGCACTTGTAGTAAAAACAGATCTAAATGCAACATAAGCACGATCTTCAAGGTCATGCTCAATATTTGCGGCTTTGAGCACAATATCCCAGTCTTCACTGAAGTCTTCACTTCTTCCACCATCGTTATCAACTGGAACCAAACGAACATCAACAATGATTTTTTCTGAACGAACATTGTTTTCTATATGAAGATCCTCTGTAGACAAAAAGGAATAATTGCCAAATACAATCTGTAAAGCCTTTAACACAGACGTTTTACCAGCATTATTCATGCCAGTAAGCACAGATGTTTCGGTTAGAGACATTTCAAAGTTTTTTAGTCCTCTGAATCCATCAATTCTTATTTTGTCAATCAATATATTGCTCATAAACACAGTAATTATTTTTAGCCATGAATGCTATGTGGTGGTATACAAAACACCTAATTTAACTACAAATATAATAAAACATTCATATATTCGTGTGAAGCGAATCTTTAATTCATCCTTAATCTTTTGATTTAGAAGTTTTTGATGAATTTGGTACGTGCACGCGGAAATTGGCATATTCCGTGGTCAATGTATTATCAATAACTGCGACAACCTGTCACTGAATTGCATCATACTCAGAATTTTGAATTTTTATCGTCCAAAACCATCCTCACCCCTTTCTCAACCTCTCACACGCCTCTTTTGCTTCTTCAACTCCTTCTTTCGCAGCAAGTTCATACCAATGCAGAGCCTGATCCAGATCTTTATCAACACCTGTTCCATTTTCAAGACATCTGCCATATTGATATTTGGCCTCAGGTATATATTCATCGTTTAGCAATACTTCAAACATTGATGCGGCATATTCGTAATTCTGCTCATATCCATATCCGTTCAAGTAGAACAATGCCAAACGATAAAGAGCCTCATATTGCAAAGGAGATGTGAAAGCAGCCCTTTCATAATACTTAATTGCTTTCAAGTAGTCCTGCTCCACTCCGTCGCCAAATTCATAAATACGTCCCAGTTCTATATGAGCAAAATTTTCTCCACCCTCAGCAGATTTTTCATACCACTCGATAGCAGCTTCTATATTTTTCTCAATCAGTTTTCCTTCATGATAAGCTTCGGCCAATTCTAATTGTGCATAAGGATCGCCTTGCTCAGCCAATCTTCTACATTCTTCCAAATCAGAATAATACATTTCCATTATAATTAGGTTTTCCAATTTTCTATGTGATTGATTTATCACATAAAGCAAAAAAAATTATTTATTACTGCTCGTTCTAACGAACTCGCAGATGCGGAGGAGTTAGGGCGTTCCGCCCTTAACAATCCTCAATCCTCAATCCTCAATCATCAATCATCAATCATCAATCATCAATCATCAACCGTCAACCGTCAACCATCAACCGTCAACCATCAACCATCAACCGTCAACCATCAACCGTCAACCGTCAACCATCAACCATCAACCATCAACCGTCAACCGTCAATCATCAACCATCAACCATCAATCGTCAATCGTCAATCGTCAATCATCAATCATCAATCATCAATCATCAATCATCAATCATCAATCATCAACCATCAATCATCAATCATCAATCATCAATCATCAATCACTTCACCCAGCACTTGTCGATCTGGCAGATGTAAAGTTTATGATAATCGCCTCCCTTAAACCATTTCTCAACCATGCTTTTATCTATGAATGAAGCCTCATCCAATGTCTGGGCGTACATCTTCGTGCATTCCATCACCAATGAAGCCTCAGCGAACGTCATGTTGCCAGCCTCTGTAGAGATAGCTGTCAGTCCTGCCTCCTTCACCTTGTCGCAGTCACGTCCTGATTTTGAACCACATATCTGCAAAGCCTTGCGGTATTCCTCACCGAAGAACGAAAGTGTAAGAGTCGGATTCTTCTCCACAAACTCAAATGTGTAGCGTTGAGGACGGATCACCAAATATGCCACGTTCTTTCCGCAGAACACTCCCACTCCGCCCCAGCTGGCTGTCATTGTGTTGAATTTTGATTTGTCTCCGGCTGTGATAAGAAGCCACTCGTCTCCAATCTTCTTGATAAAATTGCCGCTTATCTCCTTAGCGTCTATCTCTTTGAAATTTTCCATAGTCTTAATTTTTAAGTCCAAATATACTCATATTTGGCTAAAAAACATCTATATTTGTAGAAAATTGCGTCAAAAAACATGGCTCACAGATACCTTGTCGGAGAAAACGTAAGACTGAGAAATGTGGAGGCTGCCGACGTTGATTTCCTTTGCGAAATCGAGAACGACAGCCAAAATTGGAATGTTTCCGACACATTGGCTCCTTATTCCAGAACGACGATGGAAGAATATATACAGAGCGAATCACTCGGTATCTGGGCAAATGGTCAGCAGCGTTTTATCATTGAGAATCAGGAGAAAAGCATCGTCGGAGCGATAGATCTGTATGATGTGGACATCTTCACGCACAAAGCGGCTGTCGGGATCATAATCAAAGATGATTGTCGACGGAATGGCTACGGACGCGAGGCATTGCGTCTACTTTGCGATTATTGCTTCTCTCATCTTGATTTCCAGATGCTTTATGCTTATGTGGAGACGGGAAACGAGCCTTCCATTTCGGTGATGAAATCGGCTGATTTTGAGATCACAGCCACATTGAGACGTTGGCGACGAATCGGCAGGGAATACAAAGACGTGTTCGTTGTGCAAAAATTAAGAATTAATAATTAAGGATTAAAAATTGAAGCAACAAGTTTTTGTGGTAGTCGACGGTGATTACCAACCAGATACAGCGGTGGAGATGGCAAAAAAATTGTCGGACACATACTCGAAAGAGATATGTCTGCTATCTATTGCCAACAACGAATCCGACGAAGAGAGATGCCAGGACTATCTGAATGCCTACAAGACGAAATTGGCAGAAAAATCAATTTTTGCCGACACCACCGTCGTCCCAAGCGCTGACGAATTCACATCCACGATTGAGGCAGCGGAAGCCTCGATGCTTGTGTTTGAAATCACTCCAGACTCAAGCATCCGTAAGATGCTGAAACTCTGCAGAGAACTCCGTACACCGTACTTTTTCTGCAAACCGGGCATGAAAATAGCATTCGACAAGATACTTGTGCCAATCAACTATCTGATAGAAGAGCGTGAAAAAGGACCGTTCTCTTCGAGTTTCGGACGCTTCTTCAAATCCAAAATCATGCTCATGACAGCCAAAGACTACGGTTCAAAAGCCAAGGAGACGACGGAAGCCATCGCTACCCTGCTCGACCACGCAGGAGTGGAACACACCCGCGTCGAAGCAAAGAAAGACAGCTTCAAGATTGAGTTTGAAGCGGTTGAGAAATCCGCTGAATTGGGAGCTGACCTGCTGATCTGCAGTGCTTCCCGCGATTACGGTTTGGATGATATCGTCTTCGGACCCAAAGAACAGAAAGTATTGAAAAAAAGCAATATACCAGTTATGTTAATCAATCCAAGAGGTGATCTATATTCACTTTGCGGATAAAAAGTACAAAAAATGAAAAGCGAGAATATCCTATTTCTTGATATTGAGACGGTGCCAATGGCATCCAAACTGGAAGAAGTTCCAGAGGATTTGCGTCATCTGTTCATCGACAAGGTGACCAAGGCGGAAGAAGATCTTACAGAAGAGGAGATCAACCAACGTGGAGGGCTCTACGCTGAATTCGGAAAGGTTGTGTGCATCTCCGTCGGCCTTCTCCACACGAAAGACGGACAGCGTCATCTCCGCATCAAATCGTTCTATTCCGACGATGAAAAGGAGCTTTTGACCGGATTTGCCGACATTGTCAACAAGATGTCGGCGACTGTGCACGGCGATTTGGCACTGTGCGGACACAACTCCAAATCTTTCGACCTGCCGTTTATCGCCAGACGAATGATAATCAACAACATCCCATTGCCTTACGAACTGCAGACAGCAGGCAAAAAGCCATGGGAGATGAAATGGATTGACACGATGGAATTGTGGAGATGCGGCGACACAAGACACTCAGCCACACTCAAACTGCTTTGCGCGGTGTTTGGAATCACAACACCAAAGGATGACATCGACGGCAGCCAAGTGTCCAACGTCTACTACAATGAGCATAATCTCGACAGAATCGCATTCTACTGCGAGAAGGATGTTCGTGCCACGACACAAGTGTATCTGAGAATCGTAGGAGAAGAGATTTTGCCCGATGAAAATGTGTATTCAACAACATTCAATCCAGACGGAAGTCGTATAGAAAATGAAAATAAATAAGACGAATGCGGCCCGTATACTCGACCGTAACAAGATCAAATATGAGCTCATCCCATACGAAGTGGATGAGAATGATTTGAGTGCACAGCATATTGTGGCTCAACTTGGTGAGGACATCAACTGCGTCTTCAAGACACTCGTGCTTAAAGGCGACAAGACAGGATTCTTCGTCTGCGTCATTCCCGGCGACAAGACCGTAGATCTGAAGAAAGCGGCAAAAGTGTCTGGCAATAAAAACTGCGACCTGATACCGATGAAAGATCTTCTTGCCACAACCGGATACATACGTGGAGGATGCAGTCCACTCGGAATGAAGAAACCATTCCCCACATTCTTCCACAGCACAGTGACAGAACATGAATACGTCTATGTGTCGGCAGGAGTACGTGGATTGCAGATCAAGTGTGCGCCAAATGATTTGGTATCGACGGTAGGAGCCAAAATTGAGGATTTGATAGCGGAATAAGACATAGATAAGTACGGACAACTTACTAATTTATCATCTACTGCATATTTTAAGATGGCAAAAAATAAAACAAAAAAGTACATAAAAATTGAAGAAGAAACTCCGTGTTTAGTGCAAGAGCCACAATACGAATTGTGGTTTAATAACGGTGAAAATGAACGAGTTGAAAACGACACCTTACGTGTTTTGTCCCTGTTCTCTGGTTGCGGAGGTATGGACTTAGGACTGGAAGGAGGTTTTATATGCCATCGTAAATCTGCCCCTATTACATCATGGATTAAAGAAAAGATAAATACAGACTGGGTACTTTTAAATAAAACTAAATTTCGCACTGTATTTGCTTGTGATATATTGGAAGAAGCACAAAAGACATGGACTCGCTACATGTCAAGATACCATATCAATCCTGATATTTATCATTTAACAAGCATTGTAGATTTAGTCAAAATGCATCAAGAATCTGGCAATATATTTCCTCAAAATATTGATGTTATAACAGGAGGTTTTCCATGTCAAGATTTCAGTGTTGCTGGTAAAAGAAAAGGGTTTGATTCTTCAGTTTCTCACGATGGGACAAAAAGAAATGACAACGCACCATCAGAAGAAACCAGAGGAAAGCTTTATATATGGATGAAACAAACAATTGATGTAGTCCAGCCAAAGGTTTTTATTGCCGAAAATGTTAAAGGACTCATTTCACTTGGAGAAGTAAAAAAAATAATACAAAAAGATTTTTCATCAGCCAATGGCAATGACTATATCGTTCTTGACCCACAAGTTCTTCATGCAGGCAACTACGGTGTTCCTGAGACGAGAGAACGTGTAATATTTATCGGAATCAAGCGTTCAGAACTAAAACCAGAAGCATTGTCTGCACTTGAACAAGAGGTAATACCTGATGAATATAATCCATATCCTCGTCCAACTCACAATTTCAATATAAACGATAGCAATTTGCCTAATGCCGTCACTTGTCGAGATGTATTAGGAAAGTTGCCAGAACCTGAGAATTCTACTGATTTAAGTCATCAGACATATTCTAAAGCGAAATATATGTCCCATGGGCAAGGACAAACCGAAATAAACATTGACGGACTTGGTCCGACAATACGTTCTGAACATCATGGCAATATAGAATTTCGCAGATTGTCTAAAGAACATGGAGGACGAAACGTAGAAGAATTAAACAAAGGATTAAAAGAAAGGCGATTGTCACCACGAGAATGTGCTTTAATTCAAACATTTCCACCAGATTATCCTTTTGTGTTTCATCAATACTGTTCGATGAAATATGCAGTTAGTCCATCTGGTGCATACAAGGTTATAGGAAATGCTGTACCTCCAATGCTAGCTTATAACATTGCTAAAAGACTAGAAGAAGTTTGGCCACTATATTTCAACATACAATAATTATGAATGCAGAATCTAATATTATTGCAATACGCAAAAAAGACATAGCCCTCGCACACGAGGCATTTGTGGAATTAATGAGTCGTACTGAAAAAATTCTCAATACGGAAGCTGCGTCAAATCCATCAGATTACAAAAAATTAACATCATCTACATTAGAAACATGTGCTGTAGAAAAAATAAAGCTTGCCTGTTCAAATTCGCCTTTTGATGAAAATGAAGTGAAACTTATATCTGGACAACGGTTTCCAGACATTATTGCAGATAAATATTATGGCATCGAAGTGAAATCTACAAAAGAGGATCATTGGAAATCAACAGGCAGCAGCATTGTTGAAACAACAAGAATGGAATATGTAGATGATATATTTATGTTATTTGGAAAGTTAGGTGGGAATATTCCAGAATTCAAATGCCGCCCTTATCAAGATGTTTTATATGACATTGCAGTAACGCACTCTCCTCGTTACCTAATCAACATGGAACTGAAAGAGAACGATACCATCTTTTCAAAAATGGGGATACCATATGATAAATTTAGACAATCAAACGATTCTATAGCTCAAGTACGAAAATATTATAGAGAAAAAGCAAAACAACAAAACCGCCAAGAAATGCCATGGTGGATTACATCTGATAATGTAGAGCAAGCACATTCTTTTAATATAAAGCTATGGAATTCTCTTGAAACTAGCGAAAAAAGAGATTTACAAGCCAAATGTATGATTCTCTTTCCTGAAGCTCTAAATCCTGCCAGAAGTATGACAAAATACAACAACACAACACTTTGGTTATGTTCGTACAATCAAGTTGTCAATCCTAATATCAGAGATTTATATTCAGCAGGAGGTAAAATAACCCATGTAAATGGAAATAGGCTAAAAATGCCTGCAGCCCAAGTTTTCAATCAAATTGTTGAATATTCAGATGAAATAAAAATAATTCTTCAAAATCCATCACCCGAAATGGTAATGATGATAAAAGATTTCAATCCTGAATTACTTAAATATAAAGACATGTATGAAGGATGGTTAAAAATGTGCATTAAATTCGCCCAAGAATATAATGTACCACTTTCTGAATGGATAGAACAAAAACCTACTTTCACATTTTCAAAATAACATTCGACTAACTTTTGAGTAAATTCCGTTGCACTTTTGAGTAAATTTCGCTTCACTTTTGAGTAAATTTCGCTTCACTTTTGAGTAAATTCCGTTGCACTTTTGAGTAAATTTCGTTCCACTTTTGAGTAAATTTCGTTCCACTTTTGAGTAAATTTCGCTTCACTTTTGAGTAAATTTCGCTCTACTTTTGAGTAAAATCCGTTGCACTTTTGAGTAAAATCCGTTGCACTTTTGAGTAAAATCCGTTGCACTTTTGAGTAAAATCCGCTCTACTTTGCAGAACTAATCAAAGGCTTGAGCCGTGCACGACGGTAAGTATGGCCCAGATGTCAAAACTCAGGCAAAGGATATAGAAAAGGCTCACTTCGCAGTGGGCCTTTCCTGTATATAATGTTTGAAAAAGAAGATTTTAGTCGTCTATTCTTATGAACTCGTCAAAATGTATGTGCGAGTGCGGGTTGGTTGACCACACGTCCTGCGTGATGCCGTCCACTCCCCATCTGAACCATAGGAACTTGTGCTTGTAGTGCTTGCTTATCACTTGTTTTATCGTGTCCCTTGTCGTGATCAGAGTCTCGTTGTTGCAGTGGACGTAAGTCACATAGTCGTCCATGAACCCCACGCATGTGTCGGTCTCGGTGACATAGAAAGTGTCTATCCTGGTGTTGTCGATGAGGAAGGTGTCAGTCTTAGCCAGACTGCTGTAGTATTCGATATCCTTCCTTCTCTTCTCCTGGATCTCCGATATCTGTCTGTCCTTCTCCTTCACCAGCTTGTCGAACTTCCTGTTGTCGAGCTCAAGGGCTTTGATCTCCGCCACGTTGATGGAGTCGCAGATCTTGTAGAGCCTTTCGTGGTCTCTGAGCACCTCCACGTTTCTCTCCTGTCGATCCACTTCGTCTGAAAGTCTTGATACTCTTCTCCCTTGAAAAATGGCCAAAATCACCAAAATAATGATGATTACGAGCTCTATTAGTGTTATTTTTTTCATGTTTTTTATTGAATATGTTTGAATTTGTTATACAAAGAATTATATTTGCATCGGATCCAGCCGTCGTTTTATCGGGGACTGGAACCTCCTACCCCATCGCCAATTATTGGAGATGGGTATTTTTATATATAAGAACCGCCTCTCCCTTAATGAAGATTATAGATTTTACATGAGCAGACCTCATAAAATAGCTGTTTGTCGCTCGATATATGGCTTGTGTCGTGATCCATTGCGGAATCTCAATGACTAAATTATCTGCTTGAGCTTTAGCCTTTTTTATACGGTTCTCCAATTTCCTTTTTTGTTCGTCTTCTACATTAGTAAAGTCTATATCAACCGCCTTTTTTGCCTCGTAAAAATCTCCTTTGATATAATAATCTGGAGATTTTCCGTTTTTCTGATATGGGTAGCCGACAGGCATAAGTTCTCTATATTTCCGTGTGGCGTCAGGGTCACACGGGTCAATTCTTGGCAGTAAGAATATATTTGTTCTCAGATGTTTTGCCAAAACGTGTGCCATTTCAATATTTCCTCCGGATTCAAGATCTCCGTGTTCGGGGCTCATGAAAACGCCATTCCCTCCTTCTGTATGCTCGATGTATGTGTCAAGTTTAGGAGGTGTCATAGGATGTCCTTCTTCTGCAATTCTTGCAAGACAATTATTTGCTATTCTACATTTGTCGCAATTTCCCTTTACTTTAATTGCGGCATCTTTTGCAGTCTTGTCTCCTTTCACACCATGCACCTTTCCATCCGTATTCAAATGGCAGTTCGCACACTTATCCGGAAAATGCGGATGATCCTGGGAGAATATCTCCTTCGTCTTTGCCGGGTTGCCTTTAAGTCCCGCCTTTGGCTCTGGCATATCTGAAGACGGCGGCATGTCCTCCTTTTTTGTGGCATCCTCGTCCGTCTGCTCAAGCCAGCATTTGCAGTTCCATTGGTCGCCGGGGCGGTGCTTGCTCCAGAACTTTTCTCTCCCATTTTTGTTACATTTCCCCCTCTATCCTATACTAATATCACTCTATCAATGTACACAAATTCATCGTGGTTTCGGGCAAAATAGCGAATTTTGCATTGTACGAAATCAAAACACATTATCAACTTTAACACACATTGATATGAAACTAAAAACTTTATTATTCACTGTTTTATTTTGGGTCTCGGCACTTGCCGCAAATGCCCAATTGTCTGAGTACGACGCCAATGCACCACTCGGGTTCGGAGCCAACACCACTGGTGGAGCTGGCGGCTCAAGCGTGACTGTGTCTACTTTGAGCGACCTTCAGTCTGCATTGAAATCAAGCGGCAAAAAAATAATATATATTAAAGGAGCAATCAAGTTCTCTTCGATGTTCACAGTCAGCAGCCAATCAGACAAAACTATCTTAGGATTGCCTGGCTCTTACCTCTACAGCGAGCAACGCACAACCGCAAGCTCAACAGGTATTCTTTATTTCAAAAACTGCTCCAATATCATCATGCGCAACGTCACTTTCAAAAGTGCCGGTGCCTACGACTGCGATGGAAACGACAACCTCTGTCTTGAAAACTGTAAGAATATGTGGGTCGACCATTGCGATTTCCAAGATGGAGTCGACGGTAATTTCGACTGCAAAAAACAATCCGACAACATCTGCGTCTCATGGTGCAAATTCCACTATTTGAAGTCTCCTATGTCTGGCGGTTCCGGCGGTTCGAACGATCACCGTTACACTAACCTTTGGGGATCAAGCGACACTTATACCAACGACCGTGGAAAACTCCGCACCACTTTTGTATGCTGCTGGTGGGGAGAAGGATGCCGCGAACGTATGCCTCGCGTGAGATTCGGACAAGTCCACCTTGTCAACTGCCTATGGAACAGCTCTGTAGCAAACTATTGTGTTGGCGCCGGACAGGAGGCTCAGTGCTATATTGAAAAGTGCGCGTTCATCAAAGTTAAAAATCCGATTGCCGACTACGACAAATCGAAAAATTCAGGAGCTGTGATGGTGGACTGCTACACTCAAAACATATCCGGCTCAACATCTTTGAGAAACTGTTCTTTCAACCCTTCAAACGCATACGCCAACAATTGGAAGAAAATCGCAGCCAATCAAGTGCAGACGGTGCTTACTGCTTGCAACGGCGCGGGTGCCACACTTAACGTTATGGAAGGCAAAGGTGTTGTAGGCAGCATCTGTGGAGGCTCACAAATCGATCCGGGTGACTCAAATCCTGTTGTAAACGATCCTGTGATTACCAAGACAGGTTCCGGATCTAGCAAGCAGACTATCGAATTAGGACAGTCTATCACCGACTTCGGCTACACTTGGACAGACGCTGACGACATAGAAGTGAATGGTTTGCCAAACGGAATCAACGTATACATCGACAAAAATTCAAAGAAGGTCAATATTAGCGGAACACCGTCAGAATTCGGAATTTTCAACTTTACTGTCACAACTGTAGGAGCTGAGAATAATGCACAAAAGAGCGGTTGCATCACTGTGACTAAGAATGGCTTCACAGGCGACGCGTCTTTGGCAATCAGCGATAGAAACGCATTGTTGCAGGACTCAATCATATTGGGCGACGCGATCACACCATTCTACATCGCTTTCAGCAACTGTCAAAATGTGGAGATTCAGGGATTGCCAAACGGAATTGAGACAAACATCAGCAACGACACCATGTTTGTTAGCGGAATCCCTACAGAACGTGGAGAATATTCATGGAGTGCAAAAACTATAGGTGGACTCTCAGAAGCTTCAATAAATGGCAAAATCATCGTCGTCAACGATCCTACTTCTGTTAAAGGCGTGACCAATAATGCTATAATGATGCAGACTATAGTCGACAACCAATTAAACATCTGGCTCGACAACGAATCCGCATCTAAGATTGAAATCATAACACTGACAGGACAGATCGAAAAAAGCTTTGAGCGTAAGTCAGGACACATCAGCGTCGACTGCTCAACACTTAATAAAGGCATTTACATTGTCAGAATCACGACATCCGACAATGTGATAGCAAAAAGGATGATTAAAAGATAAATTTGTAAAGGGCAAATAGAAACAGACTATTTGCCCGCTTTTTCTTTCAATTTGATTATTTTTGTGTCTGAATAACCAAAATAATTGAGCAAATGAAAAAGTTCAACATTCTTTTGATCGCCACTGTTCTGATCGCAGCCATCACATATCTGTTTGCATTGAGACGCTGCGCTCAAGAAGGAATTGAAATTGAAAGAAACGAGGAAATAAAATCCACGCCTAACATAGTCACAGAGGTGAAAAAAATAGGCAAATGGGAATTTCTTTCGATCAAGATAGAGGAATTAGTCGACACCACAAAAGGAGTTTTGTTCAAAGACAAATTGTCTGCGATCTACTACGGCACTCTGAGATACGGAATTGATTGCAGCAAAGCCGAAAGCGATTGGTTCACACAAAGCGGAGACACCGTGTATGCACGCCTTCCTGAAGTGTCACTGCTTGATGACTATTTCCTCGATGAAGCCGCCACCACAACCGTTTTTGCATCGGGTTCTTTCACATCCGACGACCGTCGAGACATGAGAGAGAGAGCCATAAAGCGGATGTTGGAAAAAAGTGAGAAGATGGGATATAAGGAGACTGCCCAAGAAAACGCAAAAGAGCAGATCACTATATTCCTGCAACAGTTAGGAATAAAAAATATTGTTTTTATGGACTGACATCAGGATTACGACCAACGCCCATCCTTATGTTCTGCCCTACATAAAAAGGATTTGCATCATGAAAGATTTCATCAAGATTCTGATCGTAGTGTTGCTTGCAGCGCTGGTTGTAAACAAGATTTGGGCTGGGCAGGTGCCTGTGCACGACCCTTCCATCGTCGTTGTCTATAAAGACGCACAAGGCAACAGCTACCCCGAGCAAAGCGAAAATAACGACCGCACAAAATACTACTACGTCATGGGGACGCAGCTTGGCGCGGCATATTCTAAAGATATGCTCGATTGGACTTCGTTCACTCCCTCTTTCGCCATAAACGGAAAAGCCACAACAGACCTCTGCTCAGTGTTTGGAGAAAATGCAGCATGGTCGGGCTGGAGCAACAACCAAGCCAAACTGAAAGAGAATCTTTGGGCTGCCGACATCATCTGGAACAAAGAGATGAAAAAATGGTGCATGTACTACTCCGTCAATGGCGACGACTGGATGAGCAGCATCTGTATGCTTGCCAGCGACAAAATTGAAGGTCCATACCAAAGAGTAGGCTCTGTTGTGTTCGGCGGAATGGACAGCAAGTCTAATGGAGCGGGAAACAATGATTTCAAAAAGGTGACAGGACAAAACTCAATTCCAAACAGATATTACACTGACGGAGGATGGGGAGGAATGTACGGATCAAGCTGCATCGACCCCAACGTAATCTACGATGAAAACGGACAATTATGGTTGATCTATGGATCATGGAGCGGCGGAATCTTCGTGATTAAACTTGACAATAAAACAGGTCTGCGCGACTACTCTTATAATTATGGATATAATCCCGTAGACGGTGCGGTGTGGGATGGCTCACGTCTCCGCTACGACGAATATATGGGTGTTCACATTGCCGGCGGATACTACGTCAGCGGAGAAGGACCATATATTGAATATATGAAGGATGGCGACGGTAATGGATTCTACTATCTCTTCATGTCATACGGGTTCTACTCCCCAGAAGGAGGTTACAACATGCGTCTGTTCAGAAGTGACAAAATCACAGGTCCATACAAGGATGTCACAGGCGACGACGCGGTGTTCCACAAAGCAATCTATCCCAATTATGGCAACGATGTATCTTGTGGAGTGTCGCTGATGCAAAACTACTCTTGGGGCTGGTGGACCAACGACAAAAACATCACAGACTACAATCAGGTGGGAGGCGGACAGACTGCCCAAGGCCACAATTCCGCACTGATGGATGAAGACGGGAAATGCTACATCATCTACCATGTGAAAGACAACACAGGCAACGGATATGGCTGGCACCACGTTGAAAGCCACCCGATGGTGTTCGCATCCGACGGCTGGCCACTCGTCGCTCCATTCGAGACTCGTCTTGGCGAATACACAAACAAAGACACTGTATATAGAGAGCAGGATATCATGGGTGAATACGCAGTGCTCACCCACTCCGCCGTCGACTATGCGAAACTTGCATGCAACAAACCAGGCACAATGCGTCTGAACGCCGACCACTCTATCTCTGCAGATTATTCCGGCACTTGGAACTACGACTACGCAAATGGGAAACAATTCATCACACTAAAAACTTCCGTCGGCACATTCAACGGCACTCTTATAGACCAAAGAATGGAGGATAACGGAAGAAAAACACTATGTCTGACTGCAATGAATCCAGCCAACGAACTATGCATCTGGGCATACCGTCTTCCACAATCAAAATATGGAACGGGAACCATTTTCAAGCCATTTTTCCGCGTAGGCGACAAAGATCAGACATTGGCATGGAACGAGACAAGCAAATTCTTGAAAGTGGACGCTCCGGCAGGCGATTTTGAGATCACATTCTCATTCCTCAACCATAACAAAGGAGCCAATAATTGGGACAACTGGGCTTTGAGATTTGAAGAAAGTTCTGATAATTTCTGGGCTTTGAGAGCCGACGGTTATAGCGTGGAGACTTTCACCGGCTCTACTGTGACATATTCGAACCCTAAGACTTGGAAAGAGTTTGATGATAAAGATGTCGACGTGAAGATTATCCGACAGGGAGCATCCATACACGTGTCTGCATCTGTGGATGGAAAAGATATTTACGGAGTGCTCTCGAAAAGTTCACCCAAGGGAGTACTGACCATCTATCTTGGTGGAGAGAGCACATATTTGGATGTGAAGAAGATGACAGTGGCAAGTCTGAAAGAGAGAGAAATCATCGGAAGCGTCACAAACTATGGAGCATATAAAGATGCGTTCAACACAAAAAGCGGAGCATCAAAAAGTTTTGACGGGGATTTCCACACTCGCTACTCATTCAACAATTTCCATTCGTCAAACGAGACAAAAAATTGGAACAACTTCATCATCAAAAACACGATCAATGGAAAGACTGGATTCATCCGTGCCGACGCATACCAGCTAGACAGCGAAGGCTCCTTCACATTCGACACTTCGTGGGGTGATGATTGGGATACATTCATAAAGATGCTCAAGCAAGCCAAAGTAGACATTGACATAGAACGTGTAGGTTCAACAATAACCTACACATGCGATATTCAATCATACGACGGACTTTCCGGCAAAATGGTTGTGACGCAAGATGGCATAACAGCACAAAGCATCCAACTTAGTTTGACAGAAGAAGCGTCGCAGATCGACCTGCTTGAAATTATGGATCTGAAGACGGTGGAGACAGGAATCATCGAGGATCCGACCTCGGTGGAAACCGTAAAAGACGAGAAAACTATTGTATACCCTACTATCACAAACAGCATTGTCAAAGTAGTGTTGAATAAAGAAGACGGAATTGCCACACTACACGCATCGGATGGAAAAACAATCGCCAAAAAGAAAGCAGTAAACGGAACTGTAGAATTTGACATGAGCAATCAGCCAAACGGAGTGTATGTCGTGGTGGCTGATGGGAAAGCGGAAAAAATCATAAGGAAATAATTTAACAATCCTCATTTTTTCTCCTCGTCGAATTGACATTATTTAATTAGTTTCAGGAAGGATAGTTTGTCCGTTGTGGCAAACTATCCATATTTTCTTAAATATCAGACATAATATGAAAATCTTTAGTTGCTTGAAAATATTATAGTATTTTTAAAAATAAGCTTAAACAGTTTTGTTATCTTTGTAAGGATTTTAATGATTAATGTAATGAAAAATGCAATTCTAAAAACTGTTTTCAGTTCACTCCTATTATTAGGAACATCATCAATTTGTCACGCCAAACCAGAGCATCGAATCTCAATTGGAGCTGGAGTTTTAAGCTATATATATATAAATGAAATATGTGATGAACACGCAGATGTAGAATTGGCGCCACCATATTTTGGAGGAAACAAAATCATAGAATATTCAACATACGAATATGCGTGGAGAGACCTACAGTCATTGCCCATCACAGCCAATCTTCACTATGAATGCACACTAGGCAAACATTTTGGCATTGGATTATGTGTCGGTTACGAGCATCAAAAGATGGATCTTGACATTAATGTATACACGTATACAGGAGAAAAAATAACCCCATATGGAATCTATGATAACTATGACATAACAAAAAAATCTGGGAAACTCGACAGACGATTTTTTTATGCCATGCCAGAGGCCACATTATATTATTTCAAGAAAGAGCATGTTTCGATGTATGGAAAGCTAGCAGCAGGTATAAGTTTTTCTAAAATAAAAAGAGAAAATGCCGACGAAGAAACAAGAGGAACCAGATTCAAGAACCAACATTTCAGTGGTCAAGTTTCACCTGTCTGTCTTGAGATCGGGAACAAAAATATATGTGGATTCATGGAATACGGATTCGGGCATCAAGGCATAGCTCAATTTGGTGTGAAGCATACATTCAAGAAAAAAAATGAATCCGCTAAATAATGAATAATTATAAATAAAAGCACATAGTATGGGCAGGCACAACACCTGCCCATACTCATAACAAAAAGTCTGTTGCAGACTATATATTCCACGAAAAGTACACAACAATTCCGTCGCACCCGAACAAACATAGATATTCAAAACAAATCATAACAAATCGAAAGAATATGCTAAACAACATTTACAGTCTGTTAAAAACGAGAAATATTTTCTAACAACCCGTTATTTTTATGGCAAAAAGTTTTTCAATCTAAAAAAATAAATATATTTGCATAAACAAAAGCGTGGGTAACTATGCTTTGAGAGATAGAATAAAGGAAAATTAAAAAAAATTAATACCACAATAAAAAAACACGCTATGTCTGAAATTTATGGTGAAATAATCCAGGTTATTGGACCGGTAGTCGATGTCAGTTTTGCTGAAGTGGATGCAACATTACCACAGATTCACGATGCCCTAGAGGTGGAACGTGAAGGACAATCTCCATTGATTATAGAGTGTCAGCAGCACATTGGTGAGCGTTCGATTCGTACAATCGCCATGGACTCAACTGATGGATTAAAAAGAGGATTAAAGGTAAAGGCATTGGGTTCTCCAATTTCTGTACCGATGGGTGAACAAGTAAAAGGACGTTTGTTGAATGTCGTAGGAGCTCCAGTTGATGGAATGAAGACATTTGAGAATGTACAGCGTTCACCAATTCATAGAGAGGCTCCAAAGTTTGACGAGCTAGCAACATCAAAGGAAATCCTATTTACAGGTATTAAGGTGATCGACCTTTTGGTTCCTTACCTAAAAGGAGGAAAGATCGGTTTGTTCGGTGGTGCCGGAGTAGGAAAGACAGTGCTTATCATGGAGCTTATCAACAACATCGCAAAGGGATACAACGGTTATTCAGTGTTTGCGGGAGTTGGAGAGCGTACTCGTGAGGGTAACGACTTGCTTCGAGAGATGATCGAGTCAAACATCATCCGTTACGGCGAAGAATTTAAGAAATCGATGGAAGAAGGAGATTGGGATCTTTCTAAGATCGACTACAACGAACTAGCGAAATCACAGGCAACATTGGTTTACGGACAGATGAATGAGCCACCAGGAGCACGTTCATCAGTTGCATTGTCTGGTTTGACAGTGGCTGAAACATTCCGTGATTCAGGTCAGGGTGGTAAGGATATCTTGTTCTTCGTGGACAATATCTTCCGTTTCACACAGGCAGGATCAGAGGTATCAGCGTTGCTAGGACGTATGCCATCAGCCGTAGGTTACCAGCCTACATTGGCATCCGAGATGGGACGTATGCAGGAGCGTATCACATCAACAAAGAACGGATCTATCACTGCCGTTGAGGCCGTTTATGTGCCAGCCGACGACTTGACTGACCCAGCTCCAGCAACAACATTCTCGCACTTGGACGCAACAACAGTGTTGAGCCGTAAGATCGCCGAGCTAGGTATCTATCCAGCTGTAGACCCACTAGATTCAACATCACGTATCTTGGATCCAAACGTAATCGGTAACGCTCACTACGAGTGTGCTCAGAACGTTAAGCAGATACTTCAGAAGTACAAGGAGTTGCAGGATATCATCGCAATCCTAGGTATGGAGGAGTTGTCTGAGCAGGACAAGTTGATCGTGGCTCGTGCTCGTAGAATCCAGAGATTCTTGTCTCAGCCATTCCACGTAGCGTCACAGTTTACTGGTCTTCCAGGTGTGATGGTTCCAATTGAGGAGACAATTAAAGGCTTTAATGCTATTATCAATGGTGAAGTTGATGATCTTCCAGAGCAGGCATTCTTGAATGTCGGAACAATCGACGACGCTAAGGAGAAGGCAAGAAAGTTGATGTCACAGGTTGTTAAATAAGAATCAGCATGAAATTAGATATCATTTCACCAGATAAACTGATTTTTTCAGGAGACGTGGAAAGTGTAAAACTTCCAGGTACAGGCGGAGGTTTTGAGGTTCTGCCACACCATGCAGCCATCATCTCGTCGCTAAAAGAGGGAGATATCGTCTATGTATCAAATGGCGAGTCGACAACTCTTCGTGTAGACGGTGGTTTTGCAGAGGTAAGAAACGACGAAATTTCAGTCTGTGTAGAAAAAGTATTGGGATAAGAGGTGATGAATAGAGAGAATTATAAGAAAAACATTGTCATTTCCAATTTGGCGTTGGCGGCACTGCTCTACTCTATCGGTAAATTAGTGTTCACAATCAAACCAGAGTTTGGATTCACCATGTTTCCTACAATTCCCGCATTCTTCTTCTTGTTGACATTACTAATTCTAATTTCAATCACAAAAGCGGCGATTGTAGACGCGAAGAAATTCCACATGAAGTATCTGATAACTCGCACCGTCAAACTCATATTATTAGTTGCGTTTTGCCTAGTGTATGTGATGTGCAACGGAGAGAACAACATCAGTTTCATATCTTCAGTCGTTGTCTGTTATTTATGCTACACTGTTTATGAAGCATTTATCTTGAAGAAATTCAACGATATGCTGTCTAAAGAGAATAGCGAAGTAGAATAATAAAAAAAGATTCGCATGAATTTGTTCAGTAAAATAATAACAATCCTGATGATTCTGTTTGCGCCACTTGTGGCACAGGCGAATGAGCATCAAGAGTCCGAAGGCGAAGGCAAAGTCGACGTCAAGGAATTGGTGTTCGGACATATCGGAGACTCATATTCATGGCATATAATCGGCGACATTGCCATTCCATTGCCATGTATAGTGTATGGTCAGAATGGCTTGGATGTGTTCATGTCGAGTAAACTAGGCCACGGAGGTCATTACACAGAGTACAACGGTTACACAATTGCAGCAGAGGGTCAGCCAAATGCAGGCAAGATCGTTGAGGTAAGCACAGGAGAGCGTCCATGGGACATCTCAATCACGAAAAATGTGCTGTTCCTTTTCATCAGTTCAGGTTTGATGCTATGGATTTTCTTGAGTATCTCTAAAAGATATAAAGAAGACTATTGGAGAAAGCCAGAAGGCAAGCAGGCATTTTTGGAGCCACTCATTGTAATGATTGAGAAAGATGTGATCGAGCCATGTGTTGGTAAGAACGTTGAGAAATTCAGTCCATTCTTGCTTACAGTGTTCTTCTTCATCATGATTAACAACTACTTAGGACTAATTCCTATTTTTGGATCAAACTTGACAGGAAACATTGCATGCACAATGGTATTGGCAGTTTTCACATTCTTGGTGACAAACTTCAAAGGAGGCACAAAGCATTATTGGCTTGAGATGGTCAACCCAGAAGTTCCATTGTGGTTGAAGTTACCGATTCCATTGATGCCATTGATTGAGATCATCGGTATGTTCACAAAGCCAATCGCATTGTGTATTCGTCTCTTCGCCAACATGTTGGCAGGACACGTGATGCAGTTAGTGCTTATCGGATTGATTTTCATCTTCTCAATTAATGTGGGAATTGGAAGTGGAGCTTATGGAGTATCAATACTATCATGTGCATTGGTAATCTTCATGACATTGCTTGAGTGCTTGGTTTGCTTCATTCAGGCATACGTGTTCACTACCCTATCCGCATTGTTCATCGGTTTGGCACAAGTTGAGCCACACGAGGAGCACAAATAAACTGTAGAGACGCACGGTCGTGCGTCTAATACAAAAAAACAGACGCACGGTCGCGCGTCTAACAAAAACAAAAACACATTGTCGCTATAAAACAACGACATAACAAATAGAAATAAAAACAAAAAAAATTTAATACTATGTTATCATTAGCAATTTTGGCTCAAATTTCGGAGGTAGCCGCTCCAGCATTGTTAGCAAAAGCAGGTGCAACAATTGGTGCAGGTATCGCAGTTATCGGTGCAGGTCTTGGTATCGGTAAGATTGGTGGTTCAGCAATGGAAGCTATGGGACGTCAGCCAGAAGCTGCAGGCGAGATCCGTAACAACATGATCGTTGCTGCCGCTCTTGTGGAAGGTGTTGCATTCCTTGCCATCATCGTATGTATCTTGGCTCTATTCGTATAATAGAAATAAAAATTCATCTACATGGAACTATTGACCCCTGACTTCGGTTTGGTCTTCTGGATGGTGATATGCTTCACTGCCGTCTTATTCATCTTGGGTAAGTACGGTTGGCCAGTTATCGTCGGGATGATCAATAAGCGAAGTGACGAAATCGAAGAATCAATCTTGAAGGCTAACGAGGCAAACGCTCGTCTTGCGGGAACAAACGCAGAGACAGAGAGATTGCTTGCCGAGGCAAAGAACGAGAGATTGGAACTATTAAAAGAAGCTTCTAAGCAGAAAGATCAGATCATCGCCGACGCAAAGGCAGAAGCAGCTAAGAAGGCGCAGGATTTGCTTGATAAAGCTAAAGAAGACATCCAATTGGAGCGAGACAACGCAATCAAAGAGATTCGCACTCAGGTTGCAGAGTTGTCTGTAAGTATCGCTGAAAAGGTGGTACGTGAGAAGCTTACTGGCGACAAAGCCGGTCTTGATATGATCAACAAGCTTTTGGATGAAGTAAATATCGCTAAATCGTAAAACTGATGAACACTGGTAAAATTTCAGCAAGATACGCAAAAGCTCTATATGAGTTTGCCGCAGACGCAAATGTTGCCGACAAAGTATACGAGACAATGAAACTCGTATCCGCTGCTTTTGTCAATGTGGACGGGCTCAAAGATGCAATTGCTAACCCAACGATAAGCAAGGACAAGAAAAAAGAATTGCTTACTATAATGGCAGGCGACAGTGTATGTGCTGAATACACAAGGTTTGTCGATTTAGTAGTTGAAAATAAGAGAGAAGATTATTTTCAGAGTATAGCACTTGTATATCAGGATCTCTACCGTAAGAAGAAGAATCTGGTCAGAGCCACAATAGTGACAGCCTGCCCTATTTCCGACAATGAGGAAAAAAGATTCCGTCAGGTGTTGACAAACGTTACAGATGCGGAAATTGATTTCGACACAACAGTCGATCCATCACTAATAGGTGGATTCATTATGGAGGTCGAGACATATCAGCTTAACGCGAGTGTCAAGTCGCAACTCGACACTATCAGAGAAAAGTTGAGATATTCCAACTCTGCCAACGTACAGTGTTAATCTTCTCGTTATTAGCAATTAAAAAAGAATTTAAGTTATGTCTATAAAAGCAAGCGAAGTTTCTGACGTACTTAAGCAGCAGCTCCAGAACATCGATTCTCGAGTAAAATTCGAGGAAGTTGGTAAGGTGCTTCAGGTAAGCGACGGTGTTGTTCGTATCTACGGATTGCAGAACGCCGAGGCTGGAGAGTTGCTTGAGTTCGAAAACGGAATGAATGCAGTGGTCATGAACCTAGAGGAGGACAATGTAGGAGCCGTGTTGCTTGGACCTACAGACCAGGTTCGTGAGGGATTCACTGTAAAAAGAACAAAACGTATCGCTTCTATTCTCACTGGAGAAGGCATGGTTGGTCGTGTAGTCAACGCCATTGGTAACCCAATCGACGGACAAGGACCAATTAAGGGAGACTTGGTTGAGATGCCATTGGAGCGTAAGGCACCAGGTATCATCTACCGTCAGCCCGTAAAAGAGCCATTGCAGACAGGTATCAAGGCAATCGACGCCATGATTCCAATCGGTAGAGGCCAGCGTGAGTTGATTATCGGCGACCGTCAGACAGGTAAGACTGCCATCGCTATCGATACAATCATCAACCAGAAAGAGGCATTCAAAGCTGGAAAACCAGTATATTGTATCTACTGTGCAGTAGGTCAGAAAGGTAGTACAGTAGCCAACATCGTTAACACACTTAAGGAGAACGGTGCTATGGACTACACTATCATCGTATCTGCAACAGCTTCTGATCCAGCAGCCATGCAGTACTACGCTCCATTCGCAGCAGCAGCTATCGGAGAGTACTTCCGTGATAGAGGTATGCACGCATTGGTAGTATACGATGACTTGTCTAAGCAGGCCGTTGCATATCGTGAGGTATCCTTGATTTTGAAGCGTCCTTCAGGTCGTGAGGCATACCCAGGTGATGTGTTCTACTTGCACTCTCGTCTATTGGAGCGTGCAGCTAAGATCATCAACAACGATACAGTGGCAGCTCAGATGAACGACCTTCCAGAATCATTGAAGGGTAAGGTAAAAGGTGGAGGTTCACTTACTGCCCTACCAATCATCGAGACTCAGGCAGGTGACGTGTCGGCTTATATCCCAACAAACGTAATTTCCATCACTGACGGTCAGATCTTCTTGGAGACAAACATGTTCAACGCAGGTATCCGTCCAGCTATCAACGTAGGTATCTCGGTATCTCGTGTGGGTGGTTCTGCACAGGTGAAGGCTATGAAGGCAATCGCCGGAACACTTAAGACAGATCAGGCTCAGTACCGTGAGTTGGAGTCATTTACTAAGTTCGGTGGTGATATGGACCCTGTAACAAAGATGACTATCGACAAGGGAGTTCGTAACACTGAGCTTTTGAAGCAACCACAGTATACTCCATATCCAGTAGAGCATCAGATCGCTGTGATCTACTGCGGTACTCAGGGTATCTTGAACGCACTTGCAAAAGAGGACGTTCACGAATTTGAGAAAGTTTATATCGAGCGTCTTGAGCACCTACACAAGGCTGACGTTCTTGACCAGCTAAAGAAAGGTATCATCAACGACGATATCAAGGCTATTCTTAAGAGCGAGGCTGAGGTTGTGATCAGCAAGGTGAATTCAGGAAGAAGTGTAGCAACTGTTTAATTCTGTAAGAGATGGCATCATTAAAGGAAGTAAAAGCGAGAATTGGCTCAGTAAACTCAACATTGAAGATTACTGGAGCAATGAAGATGGTGTCTTCAGCGAAGCTAAAAAAAGCTCAATACGCTATTGAGTCTATCACTCCGTACCAGAGTCGCCTTAACAAGATATTAAGCAATTTCTTGGCGACGGAGACAGATTTCCAGTCGGCTTTTGCAGAGGTCAGACCAGTATCACGAGTGGCTGTTATAGCATTCTCTTCAAATTCAAGTCTTTGTGGCGCATACAATTCAAACGTTGCAAAACAGTTGAATGTTGTGGTCAAAGAGCAATTGAATAGTGGTGCTGAGGTTGTTGTCTACCCTATCGGAAAGAAGATCACAGAGCAGTCGGAGAAGCTTGGCGTGCCAGTTGTAAAATCCAACAACGACATGGCAGACCACCCGTCTTTCGATGCAATCAGCGAAGTCACAAATGAATTGATGAACAAGTTTTTGGCAAAGGAATTCGACAAAGTCATTGTCGTATACCACCACTTGAAGAACACTGCAGTGCAGAAACTTCAGACAGAGGTGTTCCTGCCAATCGCTCTTGACAAAAATTCAGGCGACGTCGACGAGTCTACTGCAGACTACATCGTTGAGCCAGGCAAAGCAGAGATCCTTGAGTCTCTATTGCCTAAGGCATTGCGAACAAAAATGTTCGCTTGCCTGCTCGACTCCAATGCTTCTGAACATGGAGCTCGCGTCGTAGCCATGCAGGTGGCAACTGATAATGCTAATGAACTTATCAACGAGCTTACGATTTTGTACAACAAAACTCGTCAGCAGGCAATCACAAACGAGTTGCTTGATATCGTTGGTGGAGCAGCGGCATTGGCTCAATAAAGAAGACTATTCTTTGAAATCAAGAGACTGTCTAATTAATTTAGACGGTCTCTTTTTTTGCGATTATTATGTGACCTTAACAATCCTCATTTTAGTTGCTGAATGAGTTCTATAGAAAAATATTAATTATAAAAGGTCTGTTTTTTGTCCAAACAATATGATTTTTCGTTGATTTCTCAACAAAATCCAATTTTACCTTTTTTTTCTTGATTCAGTTTTATACTTTTGTAATAAGTGATAAAAGTGATAGAAAATGGTAAAGCATATTGTATTATTCAAATTGAAGCCTTTCAACTCTGAATCTGAAAGACTTGCCGCATGTGAGAAAATTAAAAGTGAACTTTCAGCCCTTGTCGAGAAAGTCCCTACTCTTCTTACAGCTGAAGTTGGAATCAACTGTAATCCAAACGAACAGTTCGACATTGCCCTTACAACAACACACAACGATATGGAAGGTTTGAAAGAGTACGCTCAGCATCCATTGCATGTTGACGTCGCTAAAAACTTCATCCGACCAATTCTGGAAGCTCGCTCTTGCTGCGACTACCAATATTAAAACAACGCCTATGAGAAATAAAGCATTATACTTATTTTTCGCTTTATTTGTTTGCATTCCTTCGTTTGCACAAATCCTCGATCCTGTAAAATGGAAAGTGGAATTGTCTAAAATTTCAGCCGACGGGAAGGCTACAATCACATACGAAGCGACTATAGACAAAGACTGGCATATGTACAGCACCAAGGAAGTGACCGATGGTCCGGTGCCTACTTCATTTACATTGTCAGAGGTGGAAGGTGTCAAAATCACATCAGACATCAACCCTCGCAGCCGCGTCATCGAACAGTTTGAGCCAGCATTCGGAGTTACCGTAGGCTGGTATGAAGAAAAGGCGACATTCCAACAGCAAGTGAAGATCACTGACAAAGACAATTTCACGCTGAAAGGTTCTGTCAGATATATGACTTGCAACAACCAAAACTGTTTGCCTCCTACAACTTATGAATTCGACCTATCTCAACATAACGCTGTAGCAAAAAAAAAAAATAACTCATCAGTAGCTGAGGTCGAGGTAAAAGACAAGCCGCAAGAGGAGACAAACACTACTCCACTGATCGCAATCAAGGATCTGCCAATCAACAACGATACAGCCCAAACGATTGCGGTGAGTGCAGAAAACCATCAGGAGAGAATCGACACGTGGGCAAATGTCGTGGATGAAATGAAAGCCTTCGGTGAGGTGAAAACAGATGAAGGCAGAGATTCCCTATGGAAAACTTTCCTTACTTGTCTGCTTGGTGGACTTATCGCCGTCATCACACCATGTGTGTGGCCTATCATACCAATGACAGTAAGCTTCTTCCTGAAACGAGGCAAAGACCCTAAAAAAGGCAAAAGAGCTGCAATCACATACGGACTGTCAATTATAGCAATTTACGTTGGACTTGGTTTGATAATAACGGTACTCAGTGGAGCCGACGGATTGAATTCCCTCTCTACGAATGCCATCTTCAACATATTTTTATTTGCCCTTCTCGTGCTATTTTCCATATCCTTCTTCGGAGGTTTTGATTTAGCACTCCCATCCACTTGGAGCACAAAAATCGACCAACATGTCGACAAAACATCCGGTCTGTTATCAATACTTTTGATGGCATTCACACTTGTGATTGTATCATTCTCATGTACAGGACCAATTATCGGAACTTTGCTTGTGGACATCTCCGTCAACGGAAGTCTGCTCGCGCCTACTATCGGAATGCTAGGATTTGCCATCGCGCTTGCGATACCATTCACTCTATTTGCCTTTTTCCCAAGCTGGCTGAAAAATATGCCACGCTCAGGAGGATGGTTGAATTCGGTAAAAGTGTTGCTAGGATTCTTTGAATTGGCATTCTCATTGAAATTTCTATCCATGGCAGACCTTGCCTACGGATGGCATATCATGGACCGTGAAGTGTTCTTGGTCATCTGGATCGTAATCTTCATGCTTGCCGGCCTTTATCTTCTTGGCAAAATCAAATTTGCAGGCGACGACGATGTTGAGATAGTTTCAGTGCCACGCTTTTTTCTATCAACATTCTGCTTTAGCATGTGTATCTATATGCTTCCTGGATTGTGGGGAGCACCGTTAAAGGCGATCAGTGCATTCGTGCCGCCATTGAGCACACAGGACTTCAACCTATATAACGACAAAGTGTCTGCCACATTCAAAGATTATGACGACGCTTTGATGTACGCAGAATTGAAAAATAAGCCAGTCGTTGTAGACTTCACCGGCCACGCATGTGTAAATTGCCGAAAGATGGAATCATCCGTATGGTCCCAGCCTCTTGTAAAAAGTCTGCTTACAGATGATTACATACTAGTCTCTCTATACGTAGACGACAGGACTGAATTGCCAAAAGTTGAGAAAGTCATCGAAAACGGCAAAGAAATCAAGCTGACTACAGTGGGTGAAAAATGGAGCTATCTTCAAAGATCTAAGTTTGGAGCCAACGCACAGCCATATTACTGTCTGCTTGACCCGAACGGAATGCCAATCAATCATCCGATGGGATTCACTGAAAATTCAGGTGAATTCATCAATTTCTTGCGTACTGGCTTAAAGAATTTCAAGAAAATCATAAAAGAAAACGATAAATAATGGATTTGTTAGCATTTTTAGAAAGTCGCGCCACTGTAAGACAATACAGTGACAAAGAAGTGTCAAAGGAGTTGATCAACCGTCTTCTTGACGTCGCTGGGCATGCTTCCACCACTGGCAACATGCAGCTTTACAGTGTCGTTGTGACAAGAGATGCGGAAAAGAAAAAGGCTCTTGCTCCGACCCATTTCAACCAGCCGACTTTCACAAATGCTCCCGTCGCCATAACTTTTTGCGCCGACTTCAACAGATTCGTTAAATGGTGTGAGGAATCAGGAGCAGAGCCAGGCTACGACAATGAATTCAGTTTCTTCACAGCGGCTATCGACACTCTCCTACTCGCCCAGACATTTGCTATCGCAGCAGAAAGCGAAGGGTTGGGAATCTGCTACTTAGGCACTACAACGTATACAGCAGAAAGCATCTCAAAGATTCTAAACCTTCCCAAACGAGTGGTGCCAATCACAACCATCACCGTAGGATATCCAAAATCAGAACCAACAAAGACGGACAGAATCGCGTCGACAAGCTGGATACACGAAGAAGAATACAAAGATTATTCGGCGGAAGACATAAAAAAGATTTTTGGGTACAAAGACGAGATGGAAAGCAACAAGAAATTCATCGCCGAAAACAACAAAAAATCTTTGGCTCAGGTGTTTACTGACATCCGTTACACAAAGAAAGACAACGAAGCAATGTCGAAATCATTCTTCGATTTTGTGAGGAAACAGTTTTTTTGCGAATAATTCCTGAATTTTCCAAACGCAAACGATCTATATCGAAAATATCAAAGAGATGCGAAGATTATTTCGCGTCTCTTTTAGTTCTAAACCAACCTTATTTCTACAACTTTTATGAGCATGACAAAAAGAATATTATCCCTCATAAGTGGCTTGATTACAATTCTTGTTTTGTCTTCTTCATCAGACAAGACCCAAACAGTATGGGAAAAGGATGGGCTAAAAGGCAAAGTAAAAGAGGTACGGACTTATTCTGCCGATGAGAGTTCAGACAAAGACACAAAAGGTCGATTAAAAAAGATTACCAAGTACGATAGAAATGGAACCAGTGAAGAAACCTGCTATTACGATTCTATAGGGAACTTAGATTCCAAATGGATCTACAAGTACGATGAGAATGGAAATTGTATAGAGAATTATTCATACGAATACAAAAATCCATCAAAAAAAGATCAAAACGATTCTGATTTCACAAATATAGATGAAGAGGGCCGACATTATAAGGGAGGATTAGTAGAAAAAAGGACGCCAACGTATGACGCCAACGGAAGAATTGTCGAATGGACTATTTACGAATCACGACTAAAGAAAAAACATTTGACAAAAGAAACCATAAAATACGATAATCAAGGCAACGTAGTGGAACGCAAATCAAATGGAAAATTAGGCAACAGACACACCTTTAAGTACGATAATCATGGTAATATGATAGAAAAGAGTTTCGTGTCAGACGGAAAATTACGACGCCAATATATCTACAAGTTCGATAACAAAGGGAATTTGACTGTTGAAAAGGAATACATTTACTTTCAAAAAAATAAAGAAGAAAGCGAAAAGTTTTACAAATATGATAAGAAAGGAAATAAGATTCAATCTAAAAAATTCTTTTCATCTGGCGGGTATCCTTTAATAAAGACTTACAAGTATGATGAAAATAGCAATCTGATAGAAGCAGGTGTGGAGAGTCGTAACATAAACGTAAATTATAAAGAGAGTTACCAATACGGCGAAAAAGGCAACAAGACAGAATGTATTCAGACAGACGGTCGTAAAACGCCACTGGAAATAAGACGCTGGTTCAGAGAATCAGATCCGGACGGAGAATTCTGGGAATATGAATACTATGAGGAATAAACAGTCTGTTAGGACTCACTACATTCGACTTCTTTTTCCAGTAGACAAAACTTCCAGCTTTTTGAATTCTATTCGATGTGGCAATTCGGTTCTCGATAATTTTGTTTTTTATCATACCCCCTATAAATTTCTTTTAAGGGTTGTCTAGTCGACCTATATATTTCTTTTCAGCAAATCCATTTCAAGCTTTATTTAACAAAAAAAAGATAGACGTTGCGAACGGCGTCTATCTCTTTAAATCATATATCAACAGAGAAAACAATTAGTCTCTCTTAAAGATATCTCTTGTATAAACCTTGTCGATGACATCATCAAGACAAGAATCGTAACGATTGGCGATGATTGCCTGCGACTGCTTCTTAAACTCGTCAAGATTGTTCACAACCTTGCTTCCGAAGAATGTGCTACCGTCTTCAAGAGTTGGCTCATAAATGATCACCTGAGCACCCTTCGCCTTTATTCTCTTCATCACACCCTGGATTGAACTCTGACGGAAGTTATCCGAATTAGATTTCATAGTAAGACGGAATACACCCACAGTCACCTCATGCTCTTTGCTTGCATCATAACTGCCCTCAGCGTAACTATAGTAGCCAGCTTTCTGAAGCACACGGTCTGCGATGAAGTCCTTACGAGTACGGTTGCTCTCCACAATAGCCGTCATCATATTCTGTGGCACCTCATTGTAATTAGCCAAAAGCTGTTTTGTATCTTTTGGCAAACAATAACCACCGTAGCCAAATGATGGATTATTATAGTGATTGCCGATACGTGGATCAAGGCCGATACCCTGAATAATAGCCTGAGAATCAAGACCCTTCACCTCAGCGTATGTATCAAGTTCATTGAAGTAGCTAACACGAAGAGCAAGATAAGTATTGGCAAACAGTTTCACTGCCTCTGCCTCCTTCATTCCCATGAACAAAGTGTCAATATCCTGCTTCAACGCACCTTCCTGCAATAGTCTTGCAAAGATATGAGCAAAATTCTCCGAATCAGGATTAGCGATTGCCTTAATAGCTGCATTCTCCTCTGTGAAATTCTTCTCGTCGATATTGATAATCTTAGGAAAACCTACAATAATACGAGACGGATAAAGATTGTCATACAATGCCTTGCTCTCACGTAAGAACTCAGGAGAGAACAACAAATTAAACTTCTTATTCTTAAGCTCAGGTTTGTACAAGAATTGCAATGCATACTTCACATACAAAGAGCGAGTATATCCAACAGGAATAGTCGACTTGATGATCATCACAGCATCTGGATTAACCTCAAGCACAAGATCAATCACCTCCTCAACATGCGAAGTGTCGAAATAGTTTTTCTGAGGATCATAGTTTGTAGGAGCTGCAATAACGACAAAATCTGCATCTTTATAAGCAGCCTTTCCATCCAAAGTCGCAGTGAGATTCAAGTCTTTTTCCGCAAGATATTTTTCTATATATTCATCCTGAATTGGAGACTTCTTATTATTTATCATTTCGACCTTTTCAGGAATGACATCAACGGCAGTCACCTTGTGATGCTGAGCAAGCAACGTAGCGATAGAAAGTCCAACATAACCTGTTCCCGCAACAGCAATCTGTAAATCTTCAAATTTTCTCATTATTATTATGTATATCCGCATTATTAAGGCTTATATTGTAGGTTGACGGTGCTATTTCCATCATAATCCTTTTCATTTTAGCCCAATCGATGCGTTTGTCTAAACTTCAAATTTTATGCAAAAATATAAAAAATTGCAGTATTTCATCCAACAAACGCGTATAAAAATCACTTCCTATACATTTATCATGTTAAAAAATTCATGTCAAAAGATATAAACCATACATAAAATTTAATAAAAAAGCTAAAAAAGTGTCGTTTTTACATGTTATTTAGCAGAATTTCTATATATTTGCAAAACAGTTAAAGAAATTGACGACAATGGTTAAACGTATAGATGATAATCTAAAGAGCATTGAGGAAATATCTGAAATTTGGAAGATATTGACTCCAGAGCAACTTTTGTATCTAAAGCAAAACTATGGTGTGCTTAGATTCAAGAAGAACGAGATGGTTTATGCAGAAGGTGACGTACCTACGCACATGCTTTGTGTTGTCAAGGGTAAAGTCAAAATTTACAAGAGAGGTGTCGGAAACAGAAACCAGATCATGCGTATGGTCGGACCTAGTGAGACATTTGCATACCGTGCGATGTTTGCAGGGGAAAACTACGTGACTTGTGCGACTGCGTTTGAGCCAACAATTATCTATACAATTCCCAAAGAAGTAATCAGAAACCTTATATCACACAACGCTGAGCTTGCGTGGTATTTCATCCATACATTGTCTGTCGACTTGGGTATCGCTGACTCAAGAAGTGTAAGTTTGACACAGAAACATATACGTGGAAGATTGGCAGAGTCGCTACTTTTCTTGAAAGACAGCTATGGTTTGGAGGAGGATCAAGCGACAATCGGCATCTATTTGTCACGCGAGGATTTGGCAAGTTTGTCGAACATGACAACATCCAACGCCATCCGCACATTGTCGTCGTTCGTCCAGGAGAAAATCATCACTATGGACGGAAGAAAAATCAAAATCGTCGATATGGAACAGTTGAAGCGAATCAGCAAAATAGGCTAATTCTTTCATTCCAAAATATACAAATGCCGACAGAAATGTCGGCATTTGCTTTTTGATGTTCTTAACAACACTCAGATTTTATAGCACGAAAGGAATCATATATTTCTTCAATCAAATATGTTTTTCCAATCTGACGTGCCCCTTTAATCAAAAGACATTCCTTATCTTTCTTTTTTTTCCAATCCAAGACACTTTGATATAGCTTTCGTTTAAGCATACATAAACAATTAATTATCAAACACTAATATAAAAAATGCAGATTTTTAGGCACTTTTACAACACAAAAATGCAGATTTTTAGGCACTTTTACAACTTAGAATTGCAAGAATATCAAGTCAATCAGTCAAAAAAACAAAAAAGCATCGACTTTCGCCGATGCTTTTTTTATTATGTCAAAATCAGATTATCCCAAGAATGAGATCAAGATACCTGCCGCAACCGCAGAACCGATAACTCCTGATACGTTAGATGACATACAGTAGTTCAACACATGGTTTCTTGAATCATATTTCAATGCGATATCGTTTGCCACACGTGATGCCATTGGCACTGCCGACAATCCAGTTGCTCCGATAAGTGGATTGATTTTCTTCTTAAAGATCAAATTGTAAATCTTCACAAGACAAATACCTCCTGCGATAGAAAGACCAAATGCAAAGAATCCACCTATCACAATACCAATTGTCTGCAGATTAAGGAATGCCTCAACTGTCATTGTTGCTCCCACTGACAAACCTAAGAAGATAGTTGCCGCATTCATAATGCTGTTTGAAGCAGCGTCGAAGATTCGGCTTGTGTTCGCTCCAATCTCCTTGATCAAGTTACCAAACATCAGCATACCGACCAATGAAACTGCAGAAGGAACCAAAATTGCCACAATCACTGTAACTGCGATAGGGAACAAAATTTTAAGAGCTCGCATATTCTTGAACTCTGTACCTGAAGGATAAAGTTTATCCTGCTCCTTCATATTGATTTTCAACTCCTTCTCTGAGCAAAGCAACTTCACTACTAGAGGAATGATCACTGGCACAAGAGCCATGTATGAATACGCTGCAATGGCGATTGGTCCCAACATATGAGGAGCCAACTTGATTGTTGTAAAGATTGCAGTTGGACCGTCAGCACCACCAATGATTGAAAGTGACGCAGCCTCCTTCATTGTGAACTGACCAGAAGCGGCGGCAATCAAAAGTACCGCAAAGATACCAAACTGTGCTCCTGCACCGAAGATTGCAAGTTTCAAGTTACGCAACATCGGACCGAAGTCTGTCAATGCACCTACACCCATGAAGATGATAGGTGGAATGAAACCTGTCTTGATCAACATATAATAGATGAAGTTCATCAAGCCCAACTCGTGTGCGATTGCAGGAAGAGTCATATTCCAGATATCAAACTTGACCAAACCCTTCGCACCATCTGTTGCTGGCTGGATAATGTCAACTACACCACAGTGTCCGATTTCAAAATTCGCAAGATCTTTTGCTGCTACAGCAAGAGTCACAATTCCCTCACCGTCGACTGCATTCACACCCATACCTCCACCAGGGAAGTTTGCGATCAACACTCCGAATGCAATAGGAATAAGCAACAATGGCTCATACTCCTTCTTGATACCAAGATATAGTAGCACGAAGGCAAGCAAATACATTACGATAAAGCCAGGATTAGCAACGATGTCGCTGATGGCTGTCATACCGTAAATGTTCTCTAAAATACTATTCATCGTACTTATTATTTAATTTTCATTAGTACATCATCCTCAGAAACCGAAGATCCACTAGTTAGACAAATCTCAGTAACAACTCCATCCCACTCAGAAGCGATAGCGTTGAATGTCTTCATTGCCTCTACATAGCAAACTGTCTGACCCTTCTTAACTGTATCACCTACTTTCACTGGTGTGTCTCCTGCACCCTTAACCAAGTAGAATTTACCTTCTAGTGGAGAAGTCAACTCATTGCCTTCACCTGTGCCTGTAGTGGCAGCTGGAGCTGCAGAAGACGCTGCTGCAGGAACCGACTTGCCGTCGTTCGCACCGATTGTGACTGAGTATTTCTCACCCTTAACCTCAACTACAACTGTCTGAGGGAATGTCATTGATCCGCCACCTGCGTTCTGCTTCTTAGCCTTTCTTTCTGCCAAATCAGCCTCAAAATCAGCCTTAGCCTTACCGCTCTTCATCGCACGGTACTGCTGTGGATGCATTGCAAGCTCGAACAACTCCTCGTCGTCCTTTCCGAAATCCCAACCTTCTCTCTGCATCTCCTCACGGAATGTGTCGAGTGCATCTGGATAATTGCTCTGAGGATCCTCTGTATGGAACTCTCTACCCTGCTCTTTTGCCTTAGCTATAAGCTCTGGAGCCAAGTCGCCAGGCAACTTACCTGACTTACCAAGCATCATATCCCAAATATCGTCAGCGATCATAGACCATCTCTCCTTGCCCTTCTCCATCTGCATAACGTTCATCAACGCCATGTTCTTCACATACTGTGAGAATGGAGTAACTAGACATGGATAACCCATCATCGGCCATACATATTTAACCTCGTCGAACAACTTGATAAGAAGTTCGTCCTGAGTCATCTTTGGCTTACCGTTCTTCTCCTTCCACTTGTTGATGCTCTCTAGGTTTGTCTCAAGATCAGTCATCAAAGATCCCATCATACCGCCTGGTAGACCTGGACCGATAAGAAGTGAGTTCATCTGACGGTTACGTGCAGGAATGTAGTAGCCTAGGAAGTCGTCCATCATCTCCTGAATTAGAGTACGAACCTCCATGTATGCTGCCATGTTGATATCCTTAACCTTGAATCCTGCATCCTTCAACATCTCACGAACAGCAATTACGTCTGCGTGACCAGTACCCCAAGAAAGAGGCTCCATACCTACGTCGACATAATCACAACCTGCCTTACAAACTTCAAGGATTGAAGCCATGTTGAAACCAGGACCTGCGTGGCTGTGGTACTGGATAGTGATATCCTTAATCTCCTTGATTCTGCGAGTCAACTCACCTAGGAATACAGGACGACCGATACCAGCCATATCCTTCAAACAGATTTCATCACAACCTGCCTCAATAAACTTCTTAGCCAAATCCACGTAGTAGTCTACAGTGTGGATTGGAGAACTTGTGATACAAAGAGAAGCCTGAGCGATCATGCCAGCCTCTTTTGCATATTTGATAGAAGGAATTACGTTGCGTGCGTCGTTAAGTCCACAGAAGATACGAGTGATATCTGTTCCCTGTGCATGCTTAACCTTATAGAAAAGTTTACGTACGTCCGCTGGCACTGGACTCATTCTCAAACCGTTAAGTGCACGGTCAAGCATGTGTGTCTGGATTCCTGCCTCATGGAAAGGCTTTGTCCACTGACGTACTGCATTGTTTGGGTTCTCACCGAACAAAAGATTTACCTGCTCAAATCCACCACCGTTAGTCTCAACGCGGTCGAAACAACCCATCTTGATGATTGCTGGAGCAACTTTGACAAGCTGGTCTACTCTTGGCACATATTTGCCGGCAGCCTGCCACATATCTCTAAATACTAAACTAAATTTTACTTCTTTAGCCATGATTTATTCTTAAATTTTTTCTATTTTCTCGATTCTACCTTTATTACTTGTGATTTTAGCAACCGCCAACTCGATAGCCGACTTTACGTCTGGCGCAATAGCAGCAGATGCTGGAGCTGCCGCAGCCTTAGGAGCAGGAGCCTCTTCCTCCGGCACATACTTGTTCACGAAACGGATAAGTGCATTACCCATCGCAATGACAAGACCTAACACTGCAAAGACGGTAATCATACCGACAATCATAAGTGTAAAGGCCTGTTCTATTAAAGTTCCTTCCATTTTATAATTAGCTTAATAAAATATTTTCAATATCTGCAAAGATAATAAACATTATCTCCCTAACAACCAAAATGCTTTGCTTTTTTTACGATTTATTACAAAAACGACATGTTTGTAATTTAACAACACAAATAAGGCAAGTTTTACTTAATGATCATTCAAAAAACAGGTCTAAAAATTTCAATTTGTAATCTCTAAAATCATGTCTTTATGAATTACAATCACTGTGGCACATAACTCGTCACCACTCCACTCACGATGCCGATGACAGCAATCTCTATCAGCATGATATAGCATAATGTGTGGATATGGGATATTCTGAAATTCTCTTCACTTGTGTATTGCGGGAATTTTTTCTTGAGATATTCTACAATCTTGAAAGAGACCCAGCCTAAAAATAATCCGCACAATGTGCCAACTAGAATATCTCCTGGGAAATGGACGCCTAGATAAATACGTGAGTATGAGCATAGCAACGCCCAAAATGTAACCGTTATCGTAAGGAATCTATTGCGGAACAGCAATGAAAGGAACATAGCTATTGCAAATGAATTTCCAGCATGCGACGAAGGGAAACCATATCTGCCTCCCGTATAACCAAACGCATAAGAAAGATGATCCATGATGTTAGGATCGTGACTTGGACGCAGACGCTCAAAAAACGGCTTCATCAATCCTGACGTGATTCTGTCTGTCAGAAGGAAGACGAGAACTATGCCTATCAGAATCAGCCACCCCTCTTTTTTCTTTGTTCGGAAAATCACCCAAAGCATATATAGCACTGGTGGAAACCATATCCCTATCTTCGACACATTGAAAAAGAATGTATCCCAACTCAAATTATGATAAGCTGGTAAATTTAGTGTTTCCATCAGACTATAGTCTGCCTGCAATAATGTTTCAATCATAAATAGAAATTATAAATTATAAATGCGAAATTCTGCATTCAGCATTAATACTTGATGTCTTCCAAAAACAGACCGCAAGCTGGTGCCGACGTGGATGCCTTACACCTGTCTTTGCTCTCAATAATCTTTCGGAAATCAGCGACTGTGATTTTCTTCCTTCCGACATCAATCAATGTTCCGACAATCGCACGCACCATATTGCGTAGGAATCTGTTGGCTGAAATCGTGAAGACGAGGAGATTTCCCTCCTTTTTCCATTCTGCATGAGTGATCGTGCAGTTGTTGGTCTTGGTATCGGTGTTCACCTTGCTGAAACTTGTGAAATCCTCATATTCGAATAGTATCGACGCTGCTTTGTTCATCAGCTCAACATCCAAATCAAAGTTGATATAAGCCACAGTGTCGAGTGTAAAAGGATCTTTTTCTTTCGTGATGTAGTAGCGATAAGTCCTTTCTGTAGCAGAGAATCTGGCAGAAAAATCATCATCCACCTCCTTGATGCTGAAAACGGCAATGTCCTTAGGCAACAGTTTATTGATACGGTAGACAAACTGACCACCGTCGCCAATAGGCACATTCACATCAAAATGAGCCGTCATCATACGCGCATGCACGCCAGTGTCGGTGCGTCCGGCACCTGTGGTGGATATTTCCTCACGACATAATGTAGAGAGAGCTTTGTTGAGCTCCTCCTGCACTGTATTGCCATTCGGCTGAATCTGCCACCCATGATAATTAGTGCCAAGATATGAGAATGTAATCAAATAACGCATCACCTGAAACTTGAAACTTGAAACCTAGATATATCTCTTGGTCTCTACTCCATATAAGAATCCTTGAAACCAAGGAGATAAAGAAGGCCATCAAGTCCGAAATTAGAAAGCGACTGCTTGGCATTCTCCTTCACTTTTGGTTTTGCGTGGAATGCCACACCAAGTCCGGCCAAAGAAATCATAGGGAGGTCGTTTGCACCGTCGCCTACAGCAATAACCTGCTGTAAATCAAGACCCTCAACCTGTGCAATCAGACGCAACAAGTCGGCTTTTCTCTTTCCATCGACAATATCTCCAAGATGACGGCCAGTAAGTTTGCCATCCACAATCTCCAGTTCATTGGCATACACATAATCCAAATCAAACTGTTTCTTCAGATAGTTGCCGAAATAGGTGAATCCACCAGAAAGAATAGCGATTTTGAATCCGAATTTCTTCAGCATACGCAAAGCTCGTTCGGCTCCATCCATGATCGGAAGGCTTTCCGCAATATCAATCATCACACTCTCATCCAATCCCTTCAACAGACTCACACGGCGGCGGAAACTCTCACAGAAATCAATTTCTCCACGCATCGCGCTCTCTGTGATGGCTTTCACTTCGTCTCCTACACCTGCCCGCATGGCAAGTTCGTCAATAACCTCTGTCTTGATAAGAGTTGAATCCATATCAAAACAAACCAGACGACGGTTGCGACGGAACACATTGTCTTCCTGAAATGAAATGTCATAACCCAAATTGCTGGACATCTGAAGGAAAAGCGACTGAAGAGCCGCCTTATCTTTCGGAGTGCCACGCACAGACATCTCCACAGAAGCTTTCGCTGTGGAATTTTCCACCCCATCCAAAGGGATTCGTCCGGAAAGACGGGTGATGGAGTCGATGTTCAACCCCTGGTCGCTCAACGCACCAGAGACATTAGCAAGCAGGTCAGCCGAGATATCACGTCCAAGCATAGTGATAATATAACGGTTTTTACCCTGCATTCTCACCCAATCAGAATACTCCTTCTCGCTGATAGTGTCGAAACGAACATTTATTCCCAAAGAAGAGGCTGAAAACAACATCTCCTTCAATATGAATCCGGATACCTGCTGGTCGCTTGAAAACAATATTCCTAGCGACAAAGTGTTGTGGATATCAGCCTGACCAATATCTAGGATTGTGGCTCCATAGCGTGCCAATATACTCGTCATCTTAGATGTCAGACCCGGACGATCTGGGCCTGAAATGGATGCCAATATTATCTCTTTAGTTTCCAAAATATGCGCATTTATTTGTTTCCGTACAAAAGTAATGAAAAAAGGGGAATTTTGAAAGCAAAAGAGACGTCGCAAGCAACGTCTCTACATATATTTATTGAAATCAACATTATCCAATAAACAGCACATCTTCAAGACTTTCTCTTGATTCAAGAGCTTTCTTTACACAATCAACATTGGCACCGCCGAACACCTTTACCACTAAATTATGGATGCCTATTTCTGAAAGGATTCCCGTCGCTTCTCTAATCATAGACTCAACTGTCAGGTTCGGATTATTTGTTGGAACATAAAAAAGATAGCCCTTTCCACATTGTGCTCCACATGGTGTGTCAGTCTCTATCTTATCAAAAAGATCCTTGACATCCTTATATTTATCCGAAGCCAATCTCATTTCTTCAGCACAAGCTGAATCCTTCATCGTACCAATAATAAAAACCGCTCCATATTGCTCAAGATAGTCGAACGCAACTCCTTTTCCTTCTTTTAAATTCATATTAAAATCGTATTCTTTATTATAAGACGCTGCTAAAGACGTCTGTAGTGATTTTATTCTGCTGACTCTTCACTTTCCTCCGACGGATAAAAATCCTTACCATATCTGTCGAAAGTGAATGTTATTTTCACACCGAAATTCGTGTAACCCAAACTTTCTGCGATTCTTTGCTTTGTCGACATCTTCTGTCCGCTCAACACACTGGAATGTATCAAATAAGCAGGAAGTTCCGATTGGTCTTTTGGTTGCGACGTCTTCAAGAAATCATACACATCTTTATTCTTTGCATACTGGATATTATCCTCATCTGAATCCGCCTTAAACTTGCTTCTGTACAACGCTTTGTCGAAGAACACTCCAGCATTGATGCTAAACTTATCGTTTAGCTGGAAACGATAGCCTGCATCAAGAGTAAACATAATCATAATCGGTTTGCTTGAAAACTGACCTTCAAAACGACTTTCCTTATCATTCAAACCAAGAGCCAAGCCATGATTCATTACTGTATTATAAGCCGGCACCTCACAAGTGAAATCGCAATCCTTCAATGTCTGGTCGTATTTAAGTTTGATTGGCACACCAATCTTCAAACCTGCGTGACCAAACAGATTGCCTGTCGCGTACGACAATGTGACAGGAACATCAAGCAACACAAGTTTGTTTATCTCCTCAATCTCTCCTACTTTATACTTGAAATTCAACTTGTCACCCTCATAATCCACATAGCTGTACTCATCATAGTAATCATTTCCGATGAACGTTCCTGTAGTGAAAGAGAAATTGATACCGATCATGAATCCCCAATGATGGTTGAGATAGTAGTCGTACATCAGATGAACTCCTGGAGACATGGATACCTTACCCTCTCCCATTTCAGATTTATAGGTCATCCAAGTAGGTCCGAAAGTCATTCCTAAGCCTACATGGGAATGAGACTCATCTTTCACCTGTAACACCTCACGCTTTGTTGTATGAAGCTGGACTTTATAAGTGGAATCTACAAATATGGTTCGGTCAGTCGACAGTATCGGTGCATCTTCAAAGACACCGTAGTACGACAAGTCCTTCAGTGTAGACTGTTCGGTCTGGCCCAACGGTTCAAGAGGCACTGCAGGGTTCTTTCCCCAGATTGAATTCTCATAATTGAAAATCAAGCTGTCGACAAACGTTTTCTTTACGGCAGACTTTTCCGCTGCAACGGAAACAGTCGAACTATTCACCGCTGCAATCGCCAATGCCACAACGCATCTAAATCCTCTTATTATATCTTGTAGTCCCATAATATTTCTTTCACTATCATCTCACAATAAAACGTGCATCCAACATTCTATCATCAGCTTCGAAAATCAACACAAAATAATGTCCTTCTGGCAGAGTAGCGTCCAAATGAATAGGATAAGACGTAGGCACAAAGTCCTTTACCATAATTCCCATTGCATCGTAAACCTCCACTCTCAAATTTCTCTTCTCTGCATCCGTAAACGGATAATCAATTACAAGAACTCCATCTGGTGACACTGGATTTGGATATATCTTCAGTTCCCTATCCTTGTCGACACAATATGTCTCAGACACATATTCTCTTCCAGTCGTTGATGTGACTTCCACATAGTAACAACCATTAAGTTTCTCTCCTTTTTTTCCTTCGTAGTACTCTTTAGTAGCTCCAGGAAGAGCCACTCCGTCTTTATACCATTGGTATGTCGCGAATTTCACATTGCCGATATTGTTGTTGCAGAACAAAGTGTATCCGAACTTATCCACAATGACAGGATAGCCCAAATCTTTCTCAACAACTATCTTAATCTCAACAAACGAATCGCATCCTTCTGCATTTACCAAAGTATCTCTTATCACCTTGCTGCGACGGAATGTCTCGCCTCCATAGACAACCGAACTTTCTCCTGTGATAACCACAGAATTGTAAGTAGGTTTCTTCACATGGATCTTGTAATGCACAATACTGTCACAAAAATACTCATTTCCGTCAATAATATGCACTTTTTTATAAATACATTGATAATCATCCACGTCTTCTTTGAATACAACAACTCCATTGTCAGGGTCGTTGACAACCACACTGTCACAATCAGACAATTCTATAGTTGGCGACTCTATACGTGGCAACACTACAATATGAACATTTACTGTGCTGTCGCAATCACACAACGTACTCTTTAAATCAAGTTGTACGATAGTGTCATTGTAGTATATATCTCCATTTAATTCTACAAACTCACATCCCGAAATCACAGTATCTCGCTTTGTCGGATGTTTAATAACTATTTTCTGGACTTCTTTTATCGGACATCCATACTCTGTATAGCCAGCCTCATTAGTAACTATATGATCCTCATAATACATTCTGTCATTGTATAAAAGCGAATCACAGCCATATATTACCGGCATCACATTTTCTATTGTCTCGACAAATCTGAAATCAAAATAACGAATCAGACTATCACAACCAGCAACAGACTGATATATTACTGTATCTTTGTAATCTTCTGTATAGACTTTGCCATCATACATTATAGTATCTCCACATGTCTGACGGCTCACCGGGTCGTAAATCGGGTTGGCTACGGATATATGGATGTGGTTCACCAAACTATCACAATCAGGATCTGAAACATAATGGATCACTTCTAATGTATCGACACTCGAAGTAAATATAGTTGGCGTTTCATCTCCGTAAAAAGTATACGAAACACTTTCACATCCAGAAAGACCTATTTTATCATACGTTGTATTTCGGATTGTGTATCGACGTAATGTGATCGAGCTGTCACAATCACAGAATGAGTTGTTGTATTTCTTGTGGACAATATAATCCTGTGTCGACGTGAATGTGGTGTCGAGTGTCTCGTCGTAATAAGCCCCACAATTCACAATTTCAACCGTATCCTTGACTGCTTCCGGCAAAATATGTATTGTGCGAACCACCACGCTGTCACATTTCCTATCACGTGGAATATTCATATACACCACAGTATCCTTTGTGACGGTGCCCAACACGTGCTCCACGCCATCCACATTCTGCGTGAGCAAATATTTATGACAATAATACTCCTCTGGCATTCTTGTCGTATCAGCAGACGTATTATGGGAAATGTGAATATCACGCTTCTGCAAATAATATCCATCAACTGTGATTCCGTGCAAAGTCTCACTCAACTGCTCCACCAAAACTGTGTCACGAGTGATCTTCTGGAAATTCACATTGTCTAGATAGAAATCGCATGCATACAGAACAGTGTCCATCTTGTAGACGCGATTGTAAACATAGATATTCTTTTTAACGATACTGTCGCAGCCGTTTTTAGTAACCAAAGTATCAAATATAGTCAACGACTCCCCACCCTTCAACTTCTTGCCGTCAATCTCAAATGAGTCGAGATAAACCTCATCAAACTCATACGCGTCACTGTTTGTCACATTCAAATTCACTTTGATGATGACACTGTCGCAATCACATACAGAAGACTTGACTGTATCATAGAAGCTTACCGTCTCATGATAATATTTGCCGTCGACCTCACAGAATACAGAATCACATCCCGAATTATGGTAAACCGAATCGACGCGAGGAATAACAACTCTTAATTTTGCAGTGATAGCGGAATCACAACCTATGGTGTCTTTAAGCGTGATATAATCAGTATTAGTATAATTCTTTCCTCTATAAACGGCTCCTGACAAAATATTCTTTCCACAAAGTACTGTATCAATCAAATAATCAGTCAATTTATTGATTTTTACAATATACTTGATTGTGCTGTCACAAATAGAATTCTCTCTCGAGTAAACTTCTGTAAACACAGTGTCCTTAGTACAAACGATCTCCGAACCGTCACTCTTACGAACAGAAACAGTCTGGCATCCTGAAATCGTAGTATCAAGTCGGACCGGTATACAATAAATGTCAACAAACATCTGCTTTGTATACATTCCATAAGAAGCTGTCAAAGTATCAGTGCCGACGGCAACAGGTTTAACTATGAATCCATCCTCACTTCTGACAACTTCAACAACCCCATTCTTTCCTGTCCATTTGATATCGGGATTAGCAACATTCACGTCGCCATAGTTCATCATTTTTGTGACATCATCGAAAACTGTTTTGTCGTCACTTTCAAAGAGCATCAATGGAGAAGAAGCCAAAACCGCCAATTTGTCATCACACAACGTATTGTTCAACGTAGGATACATTCCTGCATTATTATTGAATCCTTCAATAGACAGTTTGGATATTTCTGTCGTCAACAATCCGGTGCCATTCATGCTTGGCAATACAGAAACCTGCTTGTCGTAGTAACAACTGTCAACTTTTCCAGTAACACTTCCAACAATCGCGTCTACATAAACTTCATTACGACATGACACATTGTTGAGATTCAAAGAAGTCTCAACATCAAAATTATCAGCAGACCCGACAATACCGCCAACGCAAGCGAAATCGGCAGATGGCGGACACTGAGATGATACCATACCATAATTGACACAATTTTTGATCAAGCCTTTGGAATCGTCATTCTTGGCTCCACCACAAATTCCTCCAATTCGTCGGTGTCCGTGTATCGTACCTAGGTTAATGCAACGAACAATATTGGAAGTGGTTGATCCGACAATTCCTCCAGTATAATATGGATTAGAATCAAGTGTGATTAAAATATTTCCAACATTTGCACAATCCTCAATTCTAGCATTTGATTTACCACAAATGCCACCAACACAATCGGACAATGAAGTGACATTTGCATTGTTTATCACATTGCGAATAACAGGTTCATTTCCATCTCTTTCGGCAGTCGCACTTGCGACGACACCTGAAACGTACATTTTTCCACTAACAACACCAGTCACTATCAAATTCTCAATAATAGCGCCCGACTCTATTTTTGCGAACAACGCCTGATAGTTGTTGTTCTGATTATTGATTGAAACCTTAATCGTATGGCAACCTCCATCGAAGACACCTTGGAATGGGTTTTCCTCACTAGCAATAGCTTTGGTGACTATTGTCAAAGCTGTACCATCACCCAAAATATCATTGTTCAATTTAAAATACTTATTGTACGACCAGTTGTTGGATTTTGCATTCACATAATATTTGTCTGTCACCTTGTTTGCCTCGATCATTTCAGCAAGTGACTTCAAATCATCCAGTCCATTGATCAAATAAGGATCTGCTTCCGAACCATCTCCAAAACTGAATGGGATAGCCGCTATTGTAATAAATGTTTCTCGCTCATCTCCAAATTCCGATTTTTGAGCTAAAATTGCAGGCACATCTGTAGACGATTTCAAATCCGACAATTTATGGTATTCTTCGGCAAGATCAATTCCCCTAAGGACCAGCTGACCAGCTGTAAGAAGAGAAGGTGATGTTTGAACGTATGCAGACAACTCCTCGTTCTCAAAAGTAGTCAATATACCAAGCAATTCAGAATTTCGCATTTTCTTGACAAATGACGGAACATAAACAGCGGAAGCATCTTCTGAAAACAGTTCATACTCCACATCCGTCGCTGTGGTTGGGATAATATCAACTCCAATTGCAGCTCCATTAAATCCGTCAGTCATACATTTGCCATTACGTGTTATCTGAATATCATAATGACAATCCATATAAGAAAAACCTGAGAAATTCGATGAAAATATATACGGATAAGCCTCATATGTGCCACAAACACTACCATAATTTATCAGTCTGTTGAAAGCATAACTTACTGATATTCTTTCTGCATCACCAATCAAGCCAGCCGAAGCATATCCCTTAACATATCCAGAATTCACCAAATCTGAAATACGAGTATCACTATTTATTTCCGTCGCTTTTCCTATCACTCCACCAGCAATAGTAGAAGCTGTAATCGTACCGGCGTTACACAATCCATACAATTTTCCACCATCTGAATATCCGATCAAACCTCCTGCTATGGAACCTGAAATTTTAGCGCTATTGAAACAATTGTATATTTCACAATTATATGCAACAGCACAAACGCCAGCCGCCAAATCGTTTCCTTCTACAAATCCAGATGTCTGCAAATCATGGATTGACGCATTTTCTGCAACAACAAATAATGCAGCGTCGGCATCGGCATTAACGATATCCATCTTGATCGTATGACCATCTCCATCAAAATGTCCCATAAACTGTGTTGATCTGGTAGGAGAAAGGGCGAAATCAAGGCCATTAATGTTAGCGGTAACTTTGAAATATTTATTTTTTGACCATTCTTCTGCCGTTGCAAGAGAGTCCCTCAATTCCTCTAAATGGGAAAGATTCGAAATCAGATACGGATTTTCTTCCGTTCCTGTTCCACCTCCAAACACATTCTTATATACTTTGATATGACGTGAAACAACAGCATCACCCAAATATCCATAAATAACATCTTCTCCTGCGTTTAGTATCGTAGCAATGCCTTCCTCAGAAACCTCAAATGTTCCATTTTTAGATGTCCAGACGACACCATCAATCATTCCACATGAAAATCCTGAAGCAATACTATCAAGACGTTCACCATCAGACACCATAATTGGAAGAGACGCCAGTTTTGCAATATCATCGTTTAGAGGAAGATAAGGATAAAATCCCGGTTTTTGCAAAAAAGCCGGTTCATAACCTTTTGACAAAGCTGATTCATTATCAAGCCAATAACCGGCATCCTTATAATAGTATAAAGGCAACTTACCAGATGTCAATACGCTATTAGGTAGACAATGAACAGAATCATTTGACACGAATTTTCCCAATGAAGCATCTGAATAAAGTCCACCTATACAATTATATCCTAACGTTGTATTAAATTCAAAACTCTTAACAATTCGATTAGAAACATCAGAAGATAATGACAAACAATTTTGGAACGGGAATATCATTGATGGAATATCATTGTATTCAGACACATTATAGCCTATCTCATCACTATAATAATAACCAACAATACCTGCCGAATTACCTTCTATTTCAGAAGATACATATCCCATATTAACACACGAACACAAAGTGTTGTTCATCACAGTGATTCGTTTAGCCTTATATGTTCCTACAATACCTCCGATTCCTCCAATTTCACCATCTTTTGCCAAAGATGCATTATTGCTAGATATGTCTCCTATATTAACACAATTTGAAATCTTCACAAATTCTGAAATACCAACAATACCTCCAACATTTCCATAATCAGAATAAATAGCACCTGCATTAGTACAGTTATATAGTTCATTTACAACATTTTTATCTGTTGGTTCCGAATAGTATCCTACAATTCCTCCTACCATAGGCGAACCAGACTCTATATTCATATAGTTGGAACAATCATTTACTTTGATTTTAGAAGAGGATTCTAAATAACCCAAAAGTCCACCTGTTCCATATCTTGACTCTTTTACATATAGTGTCTTCTTGGAACGATTTACCACATTCGACAAATTCAAGGATGTAGGACTATTTAAATAACCAACAACACCGCCTATTGATCTAACAGACGAAGGAATTACATACTCCAAATCAACTGTCATATCCTTAAGTACAAAATCAGCCTTATAATTAACAACACCCACTACACCTCCAATACATTCTGTATTTTCAGACATTGTATAAGACACCACTCCACTTATGTTACAATTAGATATCTCCACATTTCCATTGACTAATCCCGACAAAATACCACCATTCTTTGATGGCAATTTCGCATTTACATTTTTGAGATTAAGGTTTTTAATGACCGATCCATCACTCAAAATTGGAATCAATCCAGAATATTTAACTCCTTCATATCCAGTAAATGTCAAACCATCAATAGTATATCCATTTCCTTCTATTCTTACTGGCACCGAGTAATCTGTTTGAACAGACGTGAATTCAACTCCTGCCATATCAATATTTGAAGTCAACGTAATGCTAAATGTATCTCCTAATTCAGGACGAAAATCGTAAAAGTAATCATTAAACACTTCAAATGCGTCAACCAAATCTTTCGCTGATCCTATTTTATATGGATTTTGAGAATCCCACAGATCATATGGATCTATTTCTGCACGCACTTGATGCAATCCTAAATTCAACACCATTACGGCTAAAAATAGGAATCCCTTAATATATGATGATATATGATGAATTATCGTACACATACTATAAAAACAAGCCCTTTGCTATTTATGATTTACTAATTGTCCATTGCTATTTCGCACAACAGACAATACAAAAATAAATCAATCACTATTTTCAACAAAAACATACATAATAGTTTTATCAACAAACAGGCAAAAAATTGTTGATAAATGGTCAAAATTGTTGAAATCTATCAGATTTATCTGAATTTTTCTAAATTTTATAGTGATAATTCTAATACATACTTAATAATTGACCACTTTTTCAAAAAAAAGAGACGTGATTGCTCACGTCTCTTATATTTAAGCTATTGTTTAATAGCGTTTGATTACAACTTTGGTCCAGCAGCAACAAGAGCCTTACCAGCAGCGTTGCCTGTGTACTTCTCAAAGTTCTTGATGAAACGACCAGCCAAATCCTTTGCCTTAGTCTCCCACTCAGATGCGTTTGCGTAAGTGTCACGAGGGTCAAGGATAGCAGGGTTAACATTTGGAAGAGCTGTTGGAACCTCGAAGTCGAACATAGGGATCTTCTTAGTCTGAGCCTTCAAGATTGAACCATCAAGGATAGCGTCGATGATACCACGAGTATCAGGAATTGAGATACGCTTACCTGTTCCGTTCCATCCAGTGTTAACCAAATATGCCTTAGCACCAGACTTCTTCATCTTCTTAACTAGCTCCTCTGCATACTTAGTTGGGTGCAACTCAAGGAATGCCTGACCGAAACAAGCTGAGAATGTTGGAGTTGGCTCTGTGATACCACGCTCTGTACCAGCAAGCTTAGCTGTAAATCCTGATAGGAAGTAGTACTGAGTCTGCTCTGGAGTCAAGATTGATACTGGAGGCAATACTCCGAATGCATCAGCAGAAAGGAAGATAACGTTCTTTGCAGCTGGTGCAGATGAACCTGGCTGAATATTCTTGATGTGGTTGATTGGATAAGAAACACGAGTGTTCTCAGTCACGCTCTTATCGTTGAAGTCGATCTTACCATCCTTAGATACAGTTACGTTCTCAAGAAGTGCGTTGCGCTTGATAGCACCGTAGATATCTGGCTCATGCTCCTTTGAAAGACCGATAACCTTAGCGTAGCATCCACCCTCTAGGTTGAATACACCCTCGTCATCCCAACCGTGCTCGTCATCACCGATAAGCTTACGCTTTGGATCTGTAGAAAGTGTTGTCTTACCTGTACCAGAAAGACCGAAGAAGATAGCTGTGTTCTCACCATTCATATCACAGTTTGCTGAACAGTGCATTGAAGCGATACCCTGTAGAGGCAAGTAGTAGTTCTGCATTGAGAACATACCCTTCTTCATCTCACC
>DFGT01000015.1:131791-131998 GCA_002371265.1 Bacteroidales bacterium UBA3743
ACCACCATACCAAGTGTTGATGATAACCTGCTCACGTGATGTTGTGTTGAATGCGACACAAGTCTCTGAATTTAGACCTAGCTCCTTGTAGTTCTCTACCTTTGCCTTTGAAGCATTGTAAATTACGAAGTTTGGCTCAAAGTTCTCTAGCTCTTCCTTAGTTGGCTGGATGAACATGTTTGTTACAAAGTGAGCCTGCCATGCTAC
>DFGT01000015.1:132049-207077 GCA_002371265.1 Bacteroidales bacterium UBA3743
GCTACCTCAACGATGAAACGAACTGCTAGACGTGTAGCCTTGTTTGCACCACAGAATGCGTCTACAACGTAAAGATTCTTGTTTGAAAGCTCTTTCTTTGCGATATCCTTAACCTTTGCCCAAACCTCTTCTGACATTGGGTGGTTGTCATTCTTATATGCGTCTGATGTCCACCATACATTGTTGTGTGAGTTCTTGTCATCAACAATGTACTTGTCCTTAGGAGAACGACCAGTAAAGATACCTGTCATTACGTTTACTGCACCTAGCTCAGTAACCTGACCTACTTCATAACCCTGAAGACCAGCTTTTGTCTCCTCTGCGAACAATACCTCGTACGATGGATTGTGTGCAATCACTGTTGCACCTGTAATACCGTACTTTGACAAATCCAAATTAGCCATGTTTGATATTATTTAATAATTATTACTTCCTTTTATTCGTTGTTATACTAACAAAGACAAAAATAGAAAATTTTTTCATTTTATTACTATTTTCCTCTTTTTATTTTCAAAATTTCAGTCATTTTAATTTTCCCGCCCTACTCTCCTTCATGACATAGGAATGCAGCATCTGCACAACTATTCTTTTTTTTGTTGCGCGTCTCCACGGAAATCAGATGTAAATCTTCTGCTTTCTATATTTATCCTTCACATAATCGAAGAATTTGACTCCATTGGCATCAGCAATTTGCTTTCCTATTTTCAATGTGGCAGGCAGACATTTCACATCTGATGTCGACACCAAGCAATCGTAAGTCTGGTCGTCGTACACTTTGCGCAACTCATACACCGTCTCGTCTACCTTATTTTTGCTTATACCCATGAAATTGAAAGTCTGGCTCTGCTCGTAGGTCTGGAAGACGATGCGGCTAAACCCACCTTCCATTTTTTTCCATTCTCCTTTATCTTTTCCAAGGAACGTATAGCCGTCAAAATACCGGTTTCCCGAATTATCAAATATGAATGTGTCACGACTTGTGAGCAACATATAGGTACAGAATGCCAGTATGGCCGAGAAAATGAATGTCCCGGTCAAATAATAGCCAAAATTTTCTTTTGGAAGAATATCATCGCTTATTCCAAATGCTGTCTGCAATGCAAGCACCAGATAAAACATCACCATAGCGACATCCAACAATAGTGCAACGCCATAAACGGGCAACGGGAAATGGTATCTATAGTCTACTCTAGTCATAACAGAAACAAAAAAAGCCACCTTAATTAAGGTGGCTTTTATTAATTATCAATTAAATATTCAGGAATTCACAAACATCCGAATAAACGCTTTCGGCATTAAATCCGAATTTTTCGTCCAACACTTTGAATGGTGCCGAGTAACCGAAATGGTCAAGTCCGTGTACATAGCCGTCAACGCCGACCAGTCCTTGCATCGAGCAAGGTATTCCCGCTGTCAAAGCATATTTCTTTGCTGACGACGGTATCACTTCCTCCTGATACTCCTTACTCTGAGTTCTGAACAATCCCTCTGAGATCGCAGACACAATTTGGATTTTCAAGTTTTTGCGTTCCTCCAGCAGTTTCGCTCCATCAAACAACGTGCTTACCTCACTACCGTTTGCAACCATCACAATATCCGGAGTACCTTCGCAAGCCTTTACTATATAAGCTCCCTTGGCTGCTTTCTTCGACTCTGCCACTCTGTCTCCAGGAAGATCGTTGACATTCTGACGAGAAAGGATCAACGCTGTCGGAGTATCTGTGTTCTCCATCGCCATCTTCCAAGCCTCTGTTGTCTCATAAACGTCAGCAGGACGAAGCACAAGCATACTGTTCTTTCCAGCATGGTTTTTAATCTTCTCCAACAATCTCACCTGCATCTCCTGCTCGATTGGCTGGTGTGTTGGTCCATCCTCACCTACACGGAAAGCATCATGGCTCCATACATATTTTACAGGAAGACGCATAAGTGCCGCCATTCTGTAGGCTGGTTTCATATAATCAGAGAAGACGAAGAATGTTCCGCAAGCGGCATACATACCACCGTGAAGAACGATACCATTCATTATACAAGCCATTGTCAACTCTGAAACTCCTGCGTTCAAGAATCTGCCGCTGAAATCACCGTTTACAATAGGATGTGTCTTCTTCAAGAAACCATCTGTCTTATCTGAATTCGACAAGTCAGCGCTGCTGACAATCATATTCTCTACATTGTCTGCCAAGTATCCAAGCACTGCAGCCGAAGCGGCACGTGTAGGCTGATTTGGCTTCTGCTCAATCTTAGAGAAATCAAGATTAGGAAGTTTGCCACTGAAGAAAAGTTCCAGTTTGGCAGCCAACTCTGGGTTTTTCTTTGCCCACTCTGCCTGCTCTGCCTTACGCTTTCCTGCTTCAGCGATCAATTCCTCTCTACGAGCAGCATATAATTTCTTTGTTTCTTCAAAAATCTTGAAAGGATCGTTAGGATCACCGCCAAGGTTTTCAATTGTCTTAGCGACATCAACACCTGCGGCAGACAATGGCTGTCCGTGTGTCGAAACCTGACCTTCAAAATTAGAACCGTCAGACTTGACACAACCGCGTCCCATTGTAGTATTACCTATAATAAGTGTAGGACGTGATGTCTCAGCGTTTGCATTATCAAGTGCCTCTATAATCTGAGCGACGTCGTTTCCATTGATTGTGATAACGTTCCAATCCCAAGCCTTGTATTTCTGCTCGATATCCTCGTTCGACACCTCATCAACCTTTGTAGAAAGCTGAATATTGTTGGCATCGTAGAACATAATCAAGTTAGACAAACCTAGATTTCCGGCAATTCTTCCTGCTCCCTGTGAAATCTCCTCCTGGATACCACCGTCTGAAATGAATGTGTAGATCTTGTGGTCCATCCAGTTTCCAAACTTTTGAGTTAGGAATTTTCCTGCGATTGCCGCACCTACAGCCATAGTGTGTCCTTGTCCTAACGGACCAGATGTATTTTCAATACCTCTTTCAAAACAAACCTCTGGATGTCCTGGAGTGCAACTGCCCCACTGACGGAAATTCTGAATATCAGAAACCTCAAACTTACCAGACAACAACAATACAGAATATAGCATTGGAGACATATGACCCGGATCTAAGAAGAAACGGTCTCTGCAAACCCATAGAGGGTCGCTTGGATCATATCGTAAGTATTTAGAATAGAGCACATTGATGAAGTCAGCTCCACCCATTCCTCCTCCCGGATGTCCCGATTTAGCCTTTTCTACCATTGCAGCAGTCAAAATTCTGATATTGTCCGCAGCAATGCTTAGGTTCTTGATGTCTGTCATTTTATGTTGTATAATGTTGTTTTTTACTTAACGGGATGCAAAATTAGTAAAAAATTCGGCATCAACAAAATAAAGCTATTAAAATAAGGTGCAAAAATGCCATTACATTTTGCATGAAAATATTCGGTTCGTCCAATTCTCAACAGCAATAATTTCCATCAAAAAAAGCTATCGATTCTTCATAAACGGACCTATCGGATATAATTCAGAAGGTGAATCATCCGGTGAAAGCCAAAAATAAAGCGAATAATCACATTTTGATGCCTTAAGAAGAAACCTTTTTCCTCTTTCTGACATCTCTGCTCTGTTGCTTTCATATTGGTTACCATCCATACAACAGAAAGTAAGAAATTTATAGTATTTCAAAGGGAGTTCATCATCATCCACCATTAAATGAAGAATAATTGGCTTTGTAATATCTATACTGTCTTTTACTGGCTCATTCTTAAGATTTAAAGACAATAAATGTTTGACACCTTTTTTATCATAACACTCAATAACAGGATCTAAAAAAGACTCCTGATTTATCAGTTTTGCCATACATTCCACAGGCCATTCCTCACATTGTTGCTTAAAACCTACTTTTGATTTATCAAAATCATCCGTAAAATCAGAACATTCATAACCCTGTGCCTGAACGCCCAATGACAAAGTCATCACAAAACATGAAATCAAATATTTCAGCAGATTTTTGTTGAAATTCATAATTATAAGTTTTAATGATAAGCATCAGGCACCTAAGAGATACTGATGATTAAATATAAAGATTGAAAATATAGCTCTTATGCCTCTTATTTAGCAAACGGACCTATCGGATATAATTCAGAAGGTGAATCATCCGGTGAAAGCCAAAAATAAAACGAATCACATTTTGATGACCTTGATAAACTTCTAAGAAACCATTTTCCAGATTCAGCAAATTCTGCTTTATTACTTTCATATGTGGTATGATCCATCCAACAGAAAGTAAGAAATTTATAATATTTCAAAGGTATTTCATCATCATCCACCATTAAATGAAGAATTATCGGCTTTGTACTATCTATACTGTCTTTTACAGGCTCATTCTTTACTCGTAAAGACAACAAATGCTTGACATTTTTTTTATCATAACACTCAATAACCGGATCTATAAACGACTCTTTGTTTGCCAGTTTTGCAAGACATTCCGCAGGCCAATCTTCATATTGTTGCTTAAACCCGACTTTTGATTTATCAAAATCATCCGTAAAATCTTCATCACAACATGTAGTTGCCTGAACACCCGATGACAGTGTCAGCACAAAACATGAGATCAAAAACTTAAATAAACTCTTATTGTTATTCATAATTATAAGTTTTAATGATAGCATCAGACTGCATCGTCGATACATTCTTCAAAACAACAAATAATACAGTGTTTATGCAAATGTATGACCATCTTTTTTAGTGATGATATTACAAAAATGTGAAATTCGGAGAAAAAGGCATACAAAAACGAACAAATTCAACAATGCGTCACTTAAATTCATTACTTTTGTTCTAAAAGTATGATATATTCAAATGTGTTCGGACAAGATATCTAGAATAATAGGGATCTTAACAACTTATATTATTGCATGTTATAGAGAATTAAGAGATATGGCACACCACGTCTCTGCCTCGGTTTTGTCCAAAACGATTTGTGCCGCAATAGCTGGTGTTATGTCAGTCATGTCAATTTCCGCGACTGAGGAAAATGATTCCATCAAAATCACTTCCGTCGCCCCAAGTGACTCATTTCCAAACATAAACGATTCCATAATCAAACATCCTTATTCAAAAATGATTGAATGCACCCATATCGGTGTGCCATTCATAGTCGGTGGATTAATCGAAATGGAGCACAACAAAAAGTTCAGGGAGTTGCGTAACAGTTTCATGCCTAGATTTCACAGTGAAGTCGACAACTTCACCCAATACCTCCCAGCAGGTGTAATGCTTGGAATGAAGGCTTTGGGTGTGCCAAGCCGTAGCAGCTGGGGTGAGATGCTTACTGCCGACGCTTTTTCCGCAATAATAATGGCCGGACTTGTGAACAGCATCAAATACACTACCAAACTCCGTCGTCCAGACGGATCGTCCAACAACAGTTTCCCTTCAGGGCATACCGCCACCGCTTTCATGACAGCCACAATGCTCAATAAAGAATACGGTGATCTAAGTCCATGGATAGGAATGGGCGCATACGCCACAGCCACAGCCACCGGACTGATGCGTATGGCCAACAACCGTCATTGGATGAGCGACATCCTGGCCGGAGCAGGTATTGGAATCATGTCCACCGAATTCGCATATTGGTTGAGCGACATTATTTTCAAACGTAAAAAAGCAAGTTCGGAACTTATAGACCATTGGGTGGACTTTGAGCAATGGAACCCTTCATTTCTAGGCTTTTACGCTAATTTCCAGATTCCCCTAACAAAATACAAGCCTGCTTACGGAATGTCATTCAACACCTCGACAGGCACATCAGCAGGAATCGAAGGTGCGTGGTATTGGAATCATCATTTTGGAGTAGGTGGAAGATTAAGTGTGATGAATGTTCATTATTCGTACAATAGCATTAAAGAGATAATAGACACTCCAGAAGAATTAAATCAAGCCAATAATGGAGACTCTTTCGAAATGGCTGTGTTCCAAACTGGAATATACTCCTACATAAAGATATTCAGACACATGTATTTCAGTCCTAAAGCACTAATAGGGATTAACAGATACGACAAAACAGTAAATGTATTTTTCACATGCCCGTCAAACATTGGGGCTTGTTTCACAACCGGCGGCTCAATCGGAGCAATGGTGACCCAATATTTCGACATCAACTTCTTTGCAGACTGGAATGCTTTGTCTCCTCACAATGATGTACAAAACAAAGTGATTCAGACTATTGGTCTTGGTGCCAGATTTTCCTACAGATTCAAAGAAAAATAATCCTGATTAAGCCACATAAATCAATGGAAGAAATATCCGATTGTGTATTTCACACCCCATTTGCTTCCATTAAAATTGCCATAGCCTGGGGAATAACTCTGTTTTACATCAAAAGAAGATCCGTCAGGCATATCTACTGTCTTGACTTTTGCTCTTCCAAACTCTCGCAATTTTCCCTCAACTCCCATACAGAAAAACTTAGCGATCGGATATCTCAATCCGACTGAGAACTCCGCCCATCGGCAAAGACTTTTTCCTGAGACAGAATATGCCTTCTCTATATTCCAGAACTCATTGCTCAATCTTACATTCTCAATATCAAAGTGAGACGGTGAGAAAGCGAATTTTGCTCCTATATACAACAATGGAATCACTTTATTTCCACGTCCGTCGTTCAAGAAATTGAAATTGGCTCCAATCTTATAATAAGAGCCGTTGCATGTGTAGGAATATCCAGGAATCTGAGGCAATCCATAATTATACGACTCAGTGGCGTCATACTTGGAATATCCAGCCTCAAAAGTAGGATAAATGGTATGGCAAATATCTGCGTCCACGCCAAAGCTAAAATCCGTTTTGCCATCCTTAAACATAGATGTTATTGGGCCAGCGATATCAGCATATACAGACACTCCATAAAAAGTTTTGGACGTAGTCAAATTCCATTCATCCTTAACCTCCTGCGCCTCTTTTTTTTGCGCAAAAACTGATGTGATGAAAAGACTACTCAAAACCAGCCAAAAAAATCTCAATATTCTCATTGTCGTAGTTTTCATCAACATCTTTAAATAATATTGCGACGGAATCACCTTCCGATGCGTTTTCAATCAAAACAGTATCTATCGTGCTCAACGTACGGACTCCACACTCTGCATTCACAAACTCGTTTCTATTGGTATGCACTATTGCAATCTTGCCAATTTCCACAGTATCCGCAGTCAAAATGTAGAATCGTGAGGTGTCGGATTCAGGATTCAATACAAAATTAGCATACGAGCCACTTGTATTACCAATATATTTTATTGTGTCGCCATTTGCATCCATAGTTGCCAAAAAGACATTGATAGGTGATTTCGACAATTTATGGAAAGTTCTCAATGTGCCGACCACATACATATTCTCATTGCAAAAATCCGTCTCACACATAGTAAGAGACAACAACAAAGCGATGGAAGCCAACACCCCCACCACTCGCTTGCTTACCATATTATACGTTTTGCGCATCATAGACTGTTTCTTCATTTATTAGATCTCAGAAACGATTTCTGACATATCCTTTCTTACCTTAGGTTTTGAGAAGACGGAATTGTCGGACGGATAACCTATCGGCACCAACGCAACCAGTTCCTTCTCCACCCCATCTATGCCAAGCACTTTGTTTGCCACCTCTGGATTGAAATTGCAAACCCAACATGTGCCCAAACCTTTCTCTGCAGCCGCCAAACATAAATGCTCCACAAAAATAGAAGCGTCTACATCAGCATGATCCTTGCCATCAGCTCTGTGCCACGACTCTGTATGGTCTACCACAACAGCCAAAACAACTGGAGCTGTCTTAAACCAATCTCTGTCGTAAGCGGCAGATAATTCCGTCAACTTTCCTTTGCTTTTCACAACGATCAATCGCCATGGCTGCTTATTGCAGGCTGACGGTGCCAGACGGGCCACCTCAATCACTTCGTCAAGCACATTTTTTTCCACCACATGGGCAGTGTCATAAGAGCGTACAGACACTCGTTTGCTCGCTAAATCCAGAATGCTCATCATGCCAAAGTTTTGATTTCGTTCTTCAATACCACCAATGCAATATCAATTGGCGGATTCTCTGTCTCGTTGTATTTCTCGATCAGAATCTTCGACAACTCAACGGCAGGCACATCTTTCGGAACCGACTCCGAACACGTATTGATAAATTGCAAAAGGCTCTCCTTCGCAGCTACGACAAAACGCCAAAGGTCTTCCGACACATAAATCTGCTGAGAGACATTATGTTCAAATTCCTCACGCACCTGCTGGATATACATAAGGTGAAGATCGCCAGCTTTCATAGTAGGATACTGGATTCTCACCACCATGCTTTCCGGCTTGATTCGTTCCAAGAACAACACCAAACGCTCGTAAGCCGTCAGTTTGATTGGAGTAAGAATTTTACCTGTCTCAATTCTCATCTGATGTCTTCTCTCCTTCTCTCTGTTGTCGAGCAAATTCTTCAATACAAAGAAAGTGGCAAGGAAAACCAAAATTCCACTTACCGAAAATTTCAATATGTCAAGAATGATATCCATATCCTTTTTTATATTACTTTTTCAATCTTATAGTTGTTTCTTTCGCTTGAGTTACGTGAAATCAACTCTCCCAAGAATCCCGTCATAAACAATTGTGTGCCAAGGATCATCATCGTCAACGCGATGTAGAAATAAGGGCTGCTGGTCACTAGCGGATCCAACTGTCCGTTAGCCATATGCACAAGTTTAGAGATTCCGACATAAGCTGCGGAAATAAATCCTAGCAAAAACAAGATGCTTCCGACAAAGCCGAAGAAATGCATAGGTTTGCCTCCAAATGTGGAGATGAACCACAAGGAAAGCAAATCTAGATATCCGTTGAAGAAACGGTTTAATCCGAATTTTGTCTCACCATACTTTCTCGCCTGATGCTGGACTACTTTCTCCCCTATCTTCTTGAAACCTGCGTTTTTAGCCAAATATGGAATATAACGGTGCATCTCTCCATACACCTCGATGCTCTTTACAACATGACAATTGTATGCCTTCAATCCACAATTGAAATCATGCAGTTTGATTCCAGAGATCATTCGTGTCGTGGCATTAAACAGCTTCGACGGAAGGTTTTTTGCCAATTTTGAATCATAACGTTTCTTCTTCCAGCCAGAGACGAGATCATAACCGTCTTCCTTGATCATCTTATACAACTCAGGAATCTCATCAGGTGAGTCCTGCAAATCAGCATCCATAGTAATCACAACGTCGCCCTGAGCCTTCTCAAAACCGCAATAAAGGGCGGCGCTCTTGCCATGGTTGCGACGGAATTTTATTCCATGCACATTGCTGTCGGAAGCAGCCAATTCCTCAATGATCTGCCACGACTTGTCTGTGCTTCCGTCGTTGCAGAAAATCACCTCGTAACTATAATTATGCTCTGTCATTACGCGCTTAATCCATGCGTACAACTCGCCAAGCGACTCCTCTTCATTGTACAATGGTACGACTACAGATATATCCATTATCTTATTGTTTATTAATTATCTTTATTATTTGATTCACTTTTGTCATACAGAGAATCTCCGCCAATAGATGAACTTGTGTTATCATCACCCGGTTTTTCCATCTTCGCAAACCGTGCCGCTCCGACAGAAATCAGACTGACGACAAGTCCAGTCAACAAGAAACCCATATAAATAGATGGGATCAACGATTTCGGAGTAGTGGAACCAGCCATATCCTTCCATTGCGAAATCACATCATCATATCCCTGCCCTTCCAAAACTTTTTCGTATGAATTCACCATATCACTCATTAGATTAGGTGCAAAGTTTTGCACATACAAATAGAAGAAGAGCGAATAGATTATGCCAGCAAAGGCAAATCCTTTGATTGCTATTGAAAACGGAGTGGAGAACTGATATTTGCAGTCGTTATACCGACAACAATAATTCACAGTCATGCGGAACAGGAAGACAAATGGGAAAATCAAGAAAAAGATGGATATGAACAAACAGACGATGGAAAAAATTCCGTCGCCAGCATTAAAAGACATCAAATCTCGCATCACGTAAGAGAATGCCAAAATCAAGCCTAAACGCATTGCAAGCACCGTCTTATTTATATTCACTTCCTGCATAATGTCACAAAATTACATTTTTATTTCAATTACTCTTCGTTTTCAAAGTAAATCTTGTAATAATGCATTCGTTTTTCTTTGTCGAAAGAACGCTCTATCATATCTCTGTTTCCATGTATGTAGACGTGGAAGTTCTTATCCAATTTAAGTACACTCTTGAACTTCGGTGCACCCTTCTTCACCACCTCCTTGCTGATGGCAAATGTTTTTGGCAACTCCAAATCGTTAGCCTCCTCAAAATGCGCAAGATGCTCATCAAACACGTCGCAGATAGACTCATTGTTTCCAAGCACCTGCTCCTTAAACCTGTCAATATCAAAAATATCCGTTCCCTTAAAGAAATCCACCTGACGGTTGAGCATATCAATCTGGTCGGCGCGTTCAATTCCATTCTCTGGCTCTTCCTCGCGAGAAGGACGGAAAATGTCAGTCACGAACGACTTGCACAAATCCATATACTCCTTTGTCTGGAAATTATTGTCCATGCGGGTCACAAGTCCAAGGAAATCATTTTTCCAAAATGTAGCCTCACTCTTTCCTGCGGCCTTGTCGAGCAATGCGACAACAAACCCCTTCTCTCTCTCAATATCAAAAATCAGGCAGCCCTTATCCAACTTCTTCAAATCCAACCCTTCATCATAACCAAGCGCTAAACCATCTTCTTGATTATAAACCTTCAGGAATGTATCCTTGTGTTCACTCTTGAATAAGCCCAAGCATCTTACGTCCTGATCAAAAATGCGTACATCACGGAACATTGCGACGTACAACTCTCCACTTTTGATATTAGGATGGTTGCTATTCTCGTACAACGACGCCGCAAAAAGGCGTGAGTTTTCATAAAACGAGGATGGGTTATCAAACACAGAAGCGACCATCTTGGCAACACTGTCTTCCATATCCTCAAAACAATAAAGACTCGGCTCACGGAATGAGTCGAAGAAAAACTGCTTCAAAAGGTGCGGCAATTCACTGTCGTCCTCGGAAAACGACATCGGACGCTGCGAATAAACATTTTCAGAATTATCAGAGTGAGATCCAATGTGGTGAATCACCATGTCTGAAATACTTGAGTTGATAACGTCAAAAAGCATACCTATTTCTATTTACAAACCAATGTGCCTACATTGCCGATTCAAAGCAAAAATTAGTACATTAACTGCAAAATTAACAAAAAAACATGTCATAACTGACTTTTTGGGCACTTTCTGACCACAAAATAAAGATTTAATACTTTTTAACAAAAAGTTATACTCAAATTCAACTCAAAACCAATACTTTTGTTTTTTGTAAAATCTAAGCTATATATGAGAAGAATTATATACATATTGGCAAATGTAATACTCTCCGCAATAATATTCGCTTCTTGTAGTGGAGTTGACGAAGAGAATACCGTCAATGGTTTTGAATACGTAGACCTTGGTTTACCAAGCGGCACCAAATGGGCGACCTGTAATATTGGAGCAAAATCTCCAGAGTCGGCAGGATCATATTTTGCCTGGGGAGAAATATCAGAAAGCAATTATACGGAAGCCGAGTGTGAGACTTGCAATCTGTCTGTTGCTGATTTGACCAAACATGAAATCATCAAAAGCTTAAGACTTACGGCAGACTATGATGCCGCAACTTATAATATGGGTATAGGTTGGCAAACACCGACCAAACAACAATACGAAGAATTGAAGACCAATTGCACGTGGATATGGCAGGACAAGCCATCAGGATATAAGATTGTCGCTAAAAACGGCAAATCCATATTCCTTCCGACCACAGGATATATGTCAGACGGAAGAAATCTTAACTATGCTAACCAGGGATTCTACTGGACTTCCGAAGTTGAGTCTGGATCATCTAAAAATGCTATCGGACTTGGCTTTTCATCCAATGAGTATAATATAAAATCATACTATCGTGATGGTGGCAGATGCATTCGTGCCGTCACCTCAAAATAAATCCTTTTTTACTAAAAAACATATCTAAATCATAAAAACAACCTTAATTCTGCAACATGTATCTTTTCCATTTTTTAGAACAGGCTTGCAATAACAAAATAAACGAACATAAAGCAATCTTGTTCATCTTATAAATAAGCAAACCATACCTAGAAACAGCTTAGGGCAATCTGATTTTTCAGATCGGCCAAACTGAAATGGAAACATGACCAACCATATACGAAATGTCAAGTCCTAAAAATAATATCAATAAAAAAATTGAGTTTTTACAAACCTAATGTCATGCAAACCGAAGTTTACATGTGACAAAACATTTTATTTGATTTTAACAATTTATGAGAAACACAAATATTATGAAGGACAAACAAAAAAAATATCGTTTGGAATTAGGGGAAAGACCACCGTCAAACCCTATGTTAACTCAAAGATAAATTATTAAAATTCAGATAAATAACAGCGATTTAGACAGACTTAACATTTTACAAATCCGTAAAAAACATTATTTTTTACGAATATTCAAATTCATTTTACGGATTTATAAAATCAATTTGTTTCATACATTGATTCGAAATATTTTTGTAGAAGTAAAAGGAAACGACATCGTCCAGTCTTCATGTTAGCCCTTTTTCATACGGTGTCGTTTTCTTAAACTTTACAAATGAAAAAAAACAAACGCTAATAAATTATAGTTGTAGCAACAACTAAATTTTATGATTAGTGGGAAAAATAAAACAGGTATTCCTGCAGACAGAAATTACCTGTTGCACCTAAATAATCTGGTGCATTATAAGGCTGATGATTCGTCGTCATCGTAAGTCCTGACCAACGCCTTGGAACGAAATAATTAGCGAAATGTGATTGCGAAATGTGTGATGTGTAGACATGTATGCGAAAAGCAAACAAACACAATGCGCTAATGCGAAATAGACTTAAATATTTATTTCCTTTAATAACAGACAGCCTAGACTCGACATGCGTCTAGGCTGTCTGTTTTTTGAGACAGTTTGAATTAAAGCTCAAAAAAACTAATTTAGCTGAAAACAAAAAATGAAAGAAGATGGAATTGACAAACAATAATGAAACTCGTTCAAAAAACAAAGAGTTGTTTGAAGATATAATGTCAGGATTATCTGACAAACTCATCAATAATTTTGGATTGAAAGAAACGGGTTCTAAATATACTTTCAAAGGAAAAGGAGTTAGAAAAGAAGTTGTATTCAACCATCATACCGACAAATGGTCAGGAGGACTAATCATCTCCCCCGCGTATGACATTAAATACGATGTTTTAGAAAATTGGTTTAGCAAATTTAGTTTTAGGTCAAAATCAGATCAAAGAACAAGTTATAGCTTTGGTTTTGTAGGTGAAATGATAGGTTATAATATAAATTATTTTTTTAGGTTAGATGAAGATAACCAATCAGCAATCAACAAATTTCACGAAGAAGTATTAAGCTGTACCGAATATGTATTTACCAATTACGGTACCCTACCCTCGGCATACAAAAACAGGATAGAACCAATTCTAAATGAAGAATTGGAATTGCCAATTAATGGCTTCGACTGGGCAATGATTGATCTTACACTATGCAAAATAGTAAACCCTAGTAATTACAGCAGACTAAAAGAAATTATCCTTGATAGAATAAGTTTCTTAAATAAGAGAGAAGAACCCAATGTCGCATACTATTATGACAAAATAGATGATATTTTACGTTACTTAGAAAGTCTATCAACCACCGACTTAGAGAATCATAAAATAATAGATAGTATATATCCTTCATGGCAGGAATGGCAAATAAGCAAGCACAAGAAATAAGAGGCAGACAACAACTCCACGTGCTCTAGAATTAATCTTACAAGCCCAATGAGGGTTGTGAAGGTTTTTCCTTCCCCCTGCTAAAGACGAGCACACAGAATTTAAGAAAACCACTGAGGCTCAAAGTTTACAGAGAAAGCTACGTCTTTTTATGATAAAAAAAATAAAACCCAATTCACGTTAATTAGAATAGTTTTCAACGGATGTCAAAGGATTTAAATATAACAACGGTGCTACTTAATATATAGAATAATAAAAAAGACGTCGAATATATCACATACTCAACGCCTTGGAAAAAAATAATTAATGCGAAAAATTTATGTTTCTATTCCAAAATGTGAACGATTTAGTTGTCTAGATACTTAACAACGTATCTTACAGCTTTTTTCTCTTCATTCACATATATTCTATATTCTCCTCTATCGTATTGATAAAGTTTAATATTAGCTTTGTCAAAACTAGGTGTTGCACACTCAAAACTACAATACTTGAAATCCTTCTTTACAACCCAATGCTTAGGTTTTTCCATGATTTCATATGTTGCATCACCTACAATTACCACATTCTTTGTCATATTAATGACAATCGATGTGTTGTTTCCGATCCAAGGTCCCCATGCATACACATCAGAAACATTCTTAGCCCCTACTCCCGCAGAACTCTTATACGCTCTGAAATTAATCTCCTGTGCCACCATCTCCATCGAGAAAGTGAATAATGAGAATAATATTATAAGATACGTAAAAAATCTTTTCATCACAATTCCGTTCTGTAGTTTCGTTCTTTTTACAAAGATAATCATTTATTCACTAACTCAAAGCATTTGCTCAAAAAAATTCAATATTTTTTATCACTTTTTTTAAATCCCCTGTGGCAATATGCCATTCAGCATATTTTCAAGCATTCATCTTAGCATTTCCTACCTTTACTCCTCTCTTTTTATTTTCGGAATGGATATGCCATAACGCACTGCAAGTATTCTTGCTGCCACAACAAATCCAGCACATACTAAATCAGAGACCAAATGATTTGCCCCAAGTGCGTCACAAATAAAAAACATAATACCACCAAATATACAGGCTGTCGCATATATCTCTTTCTTAAAAATCAAAGGGACCTCCGCAAGAAGCACATCTCTGATTATACCACCAGCTGCTCCACCCAACGTTCCCATCGTAATAGGCACCCACCATGGAAAAGCATAATCCATTGCCAATGTTTTCTCTATTCCGACGACGGTATACAAAGCCAAACCGAATGTATCGAAAATGAACAAAGTCACATTCATGTGGATAAGTCGTTTGCGGAATACCACCACAAACAGCAACGCCATGATTGTCATCGTAACGTAAAGTGAATTCGTCATCCATACAGGAGTCACCCCCAACAACAAATCTCGGATTGTTCCTCCTCCAATTGCTGTGGCAAAACCAACGACAAATGCTCCAAACAGGTCAAAACCTTTATTAGCAGCCATGCGTATTCCACTGATAGCAAATGCAAAAACACCTATTGCATCTATAATATCTATCATATTAATGACGTCCATCATAGCCATATTTCGAAATCTTTTTACTGCATTCTCCGCAAATACCCTTTATCACATAACTTGTTTCTATCACTTGAAATCCCTCAGGAACCTCCACTTTTGGCACCAACAACGATTTACAACAATACGTGTGATGACATATATTGCATGTGATATGCACATGTTGCTCTTCCTCCGACATCGCAACACAATATTTTTGTGCCCCGCTGCCATCATCTATTGAATGAAGAAGATGATGTTCCTCAAAAACTACCAACGTCCGGAATATTGTCGAACGGTCGATATCAGGAATCAAATTTTCTATGTCCGTAAGAGAAAACGCAAACGGCACCTCATTGAGTTTTTCCCAAATCAACACCCTTGTCGACGTTGGTCGTATTCCTGATTCTTTTAGAAATTTTTCCGATGTATCCATGCCCTAACCATCATTTTAATAGCGAAATATATCACAAATAATGATACCGCCAAACCAATGTACGAATCTAAAACCTGACAATCGAATATTCCCATCAAAATCATCGACACAAAAACAACCAATGGAACAATTGTCTTTTTCAACACCATGTTACAGCAAAACCCATATATAAAACTCTTAATCGCAGAAACCATAGATGTGATTATCATTGTCCATACCAATGGTTCTGAAAAATAAACAGGAGAATGTAGTCTTATGAAAAATTCATTAATAACAATGGCAGAAAAGCCCATCGCCATAACAGAATCTACCACCAGCACTATCGCACGCCCGACCTTTGAAACTTTTGTGTCTGGGAAGATATTTTTCACGACTTCATTGCCTACAATGAATAGATTCACAAGATAATATCCGACACATGCAGTGAGAGACATCGAATATGTCACAAATCCAGCAAAGAGATTAATAGAGACCAACACAAACTGAATGAACAAGAATGTGAAAAATCGAAAAAAATTTTCATCCTTGTCATCTCCAACCAATATAGATTTTAGTATTGTCCTCATAATCCTAAATTTTATTCAGACCAACATTTTAGAATTACAATGCCACATAAGCATTTTCATCAATGTCACAAGTAAATCCTACCATACGAATTGCTGTCTGTGCACACTCAACACCCTTGTTTCCAAGAGCTCCGCCAGCACGATCGAGTGCCTGCTGCATATTATCTGTGGTAAGCAAACCAAAAATCACAGGTTTTACTCCCTCTGCATTCAAAGCCGCGATTCCGTTTGTAGTGCCTTGGCATACATAATCGAAATGAGGTGTGCCACCACGGACAACAGAACCCAATACGATGACCGCATCTACATCTTTACACTGGCAACTCTTCTTTGCCGCATACACAAGCTCAAAGCTTCCTGGAACATGGAAGACGCGGATGTCCTTGTCGAAGGCTCCATGTTTCTTTAATGTCTCAACAGCGCCGTCGCACAATGCGAATGTCACCTCTGAATTCCAGTCGGATACAATAATATCGAATTTCATTCCTCCTGCATGAGGAACTCTGTTTGCATCGTAAGCAGATAAATTAGTAGTAGACATATTCTATAAATTTAAAAGCCTCCTAATGTGAGACACAAAAGGAGGCGATTATCAATGAATTCAAAATTTATTTCTTCAAGCTCTGGAAATACTCAATGTATTTGTCAGCGTCACGTGCCTCATTACTCTGTGGATAATCGTCTTTCAACTTCTCCATCAACTCAGCGGCCTTTGCATTATCTCCATTATTGAAATAAAGCATAGCAAGACGATAAGTATATAAAGGTGCAATCATATTATTCTTCGAATCAATCGCCTTCTTATAATATGACTCTGCATCCTTAATACTGTTAGACTCAAAGTAACAATCTCCAATAGCACCGTAAATTGCAGGAGACACCAAATTGTCGTCAGCGGAGAATTTCTTCAAATACTTGATAGCGTCATCGTTCTTACCAAGATTCTTATAGCAGATACCTGCGTATGCGCATGCAAGATTTCCAGCAGGAGTGCTTGAATACTTGTCTGCAACCTCCTCAAATCCTATGAAATCGTCATTTCCACTCAATGCCAACTGGAATGAATCACGCTCAAACCATGACTGAGCCTTGTAAATCGCATCATTTGCCTCAGCCTTCTTTTCATTATGGCTCTTAAGGAACCAAATTAGGCCAAGCACAACAACTATAACAGCACCCAAAACGATCAGCAATGGTTTCTTGTTATTCTCTATGAAGGCTTCTGAACTTGTCAATACGTTTTCAACCTTCTCCATTGACTCACTGAACTCAGCAGCCTGCTGTTGCTCCTGCTGCTCTCTCTCTTTTGCCTCCAGAGCCTGAGCTCTTTCCAATTCTTTATCTGACATTTTCGTTTTTAATTACTTCAAAATTCAAAAATCTCTGCGAAAGTATAAAAAATAAGATACATTTCAAACTTATATCGGAAAAATAACCATAAAAATATGTTTTGACTCCTTTTATAGTGGATTAAAAGAAATTTATTTATAATTTTGTGCTAGTTTTTTGATAAAATGATAACATATTTAATATGAATATATCATACAATTGGCTCAAACGATACATTGATATCACTGAGTCGCCAGAAGAGATTGCTAAAATTCTTACATCTATCGGCCTTGAAGTCGGCACACTAGAGTCGGCATCACCTGAACTATCAGAAGGTCTAAAAATCGGTGAAGTTGTTGAATGTGTTGCTCACGAAAATTCAGACCACTTGCATGTGGCTAAGGTAAACGTTGGTGAGCCTGAGTTGCTGCAGATCGTTTGTGGAGCTCCTAACTGTCGTGCAGGATTAAAGACAATCGTCGCTACTATCGGCACTGTGCTGCCTGACGGTGACAAAACATTCACTATCAAGAAGGGCAAACTTCGTGGCGTAGAAAGCCAAGGTATGCTATGCGCTGAAGACGAGATTGGTATCGGAGGAAGCCACGACGGCATCATTGAACTTCCAGCAGATGCGAAAGTCGGTATGCTTGCCAAAGATTACTATGGTGGACAGAGCGACACAATCATCGAGGTCGATATAACACCAAACCGTTCGGATGCAATTTCTCATTATGGTGTGGCTCGCGACTTGGCTGCATATTTTGCTTTCCATGGTCCAGCTCACAAACTAACTAAACCATCCACTGCAAACTTCAAGATTGACAATCACGACCGTGAAGTGAAGGTGACAGTGGAAAATTCTACGGCTTGTCCTCGCTATGCGGGAATCACTATCAATAATGTAACAGTCAAGGAATCTCCTGACTGGTTGAAGGAGTCGTTGTCGGCAATCGGACTACACCCTATTAATAATGTAGTTGACGTTACTAATTTCATTCTACATGGGGTTGGCCAGCCACTTCACTGCTTCGACGCTGACAAAATCGCTGGTGGCGCACTTTCTGTCAAGACTTTGCCTGAGGGAACAAAATTCACTACCCTAGATGGAGTTGAGCGTTCACTTAACGCAAACGACTTGATGATCTGCGACGCTAACGGCGGTTCTTGTATAGCTGGTGTGTTCGGCGGTTTGAATTCAGGTGTGACAGAGTCAACAAAATGCGTATTCTTGGAATGCGCGTATTTCAACCCTGTATACGTCAGAAAGACAGCCCGTCGCCACGGATTGAACACAGACGCGTCTTTCCGCTATGAGAGAGGTTGCGACCCTGCTTGCAACATCGAGGTCGTCAAATATGCGGCAATGCTGATCAAAGAGGTAGCTGGCGGTGAAATCTCATCTGAAATCACAGATATCTATCCAAATGAGATCAAGCCATTCATCGTGAACATGCATTACTCAAGAATCAATTCATTGATTGGAAAGGAAATCGCAAAAGATGAAGTCCGCACTATCTTGGCTGGTCTTGAAATCTCAATATTAAATGAAAATGACGACGAGTTCACTGTATCAGTTCCAAATTACAGAGCTGACGTTCAGAGAGAGTGCGACGTGATTGAAGATATCCTACGTATTTATGGATACAACAACGTCACTCCAGACTTGTCTGTGAAATCTTCATTGTCATTCTCTCCTAAAGTAAACAGCTACAAGCTTCAAAACTTGATTTCTGAGCAGCTTACAGGAATGGGATTCAACGAGATTCTTAACAACTCGCTAACTAAGTCGGCCTACTACGACAACTGCGAGAAATTCAAGGGCGAAAACAGAATCATGCTGATGAACCCACTAAGCGCCGATTTGAACTGCATGCGTCAGACATTGCTATTCGGAGGTCTTGAGAACATCAGCTACAACATCAACCGTAAGAATCCTAACCTGGCATTCTACGAATTCGGTAACTGCTACTACTACAACGGCAAAGCCGAGCAAACAGCAGAAAACCCATTGAAGCCATATTCAGAAGATTACCATTTGGGTATGTGGTTGACAGGTATGAAGAGTGAGCAAAACTGGGCACAGGCACAGCAGAAAGCCTCATTCTACACACTTCGCGCATACGTCAACAATATCTTCAAACGACTTGGAATCAAGCAGGAGAAAACAAAAGTGGTTGAGTATTCAGACGATTTGTTGAGCTATGGTCTGCAAATCACCACGTCTAACGGAAAAGTTCTTGTGACACTTGGAATTGTGTCTAAAGATCTTTGCAAGAAGATGGATATCTCACAGGAGGTTGAGTATGCCGACGTCAACTGGACAGCATTGATGGGAGAGATGAAAAACCACAATGTGACTTACCACGATATTCCTAAATATCCAGAAGTAAAAAGAGACTTGGCTCTTCTAATCGACAAGAAGACAACATTCGCTGAAATCGAAAAGATTGCACGCGACACAGAGAAGAAGCTGCTTAAGGAAGTATACCTATTCGATGTGTACGAAGGCAAGACACTTGATTTCGGCAAGAAATCATACGCAGTGTCATTCATTCTTCAAGATGAAGAAAAGACATTGACAGATTCTCAGATCGACGGAATCATGAACAAGTTGATCAAGAATTTCGAGACAAAACTAGAAGCAAAAATTAGATAAATAGAAATAACAATATGGGAAGAGCGTTTGAGTACCGCAAAGCCACAAAGCTTAAAAGATGGGGCCACATGGCCAAGACTTTTACAAAGATTGGTAAGGAAATCACAATTGCTGTAAAAGCAGGAGGTCCAGACCCTGACGGAAATCCACGTCTACGTGCATTGATCCAGACTGCAAAGTCGGAGAACATGCCAAAAGACAACATCGAAAGAGCAATCAAGAGAGCTACAGACAAAGATACTGCTGATTACAAGGAGGTTATCTATGAAGGATACGGACCTGCTGGTATCGCAATCTTCGTCACAACAGCTACAGACAACACAACTCGTACAGTAGGTAACGTCCGCAACTACTTCAACCGTAACGGTGGACAGCTTGGCACACAGGGTAGCCTTTCATTCCTATTCGAGCACAAGTGTATGTTTACAGTTGCAGACAAGGAAGGTCTTGACATGGAGGAGTTCGAGCTTGAGTTGATCGACTACGACGTTGAGGAGGTTGAGCGTGACGAGGAAGACAAGACAATCTTCATCTCTGCCCCATTCGAGAGCAACAGCAAGATCCAGGCTTACCTTGAGGAGAATGGTTTTGAAATCAAATCAGTAGAGTTTGAATACCAGCCAAACGACTACAAGGAGGTAACTGCAGAGCAGCGTGAGGCAGTACAGAAGATCCTTGACAAGCTTGAGGAGGACGATGACGTTCAGGCTGTATTCCACAACATGAAAGAAGAGGAAGAATAAGAAATAAATAACATTTAAATAAGAAAAACAATGGCAAAAAGTGCATTGCAAATCGCAAGAGCTGCCTACCAGCCAAAGCTTCCAAAGGCTTTGAAGGGTAACGTAGCTATCAAGGAAGGAAAGGCTACTGAGTCTGTAGCAGATCAGGCTGAAATCAAGAAGCTATTCCCTAATACTTATGGTATGCCTGTAGTTACATTCGAGGCTTCTAACTCACCACTTACTTTGAAGGATATGAACGTAGGTGTTATCCTTTCTGGTGGTCAGGCTCCTGGAGGTCACAACGTAATCTCAGGTTTGTTCGACGGACTTAAGTCTATGAACAAGAACGCTAAGCTTTACGGTTTCTTGGGTGGTCCTTCAGGTCTTGTAGATCACAAGTACATCGAGCTAACAGCAGACATCATCGACGAGTACCGCAACACTGGTGGTTTCGACATCATCGGTTCTGGCCGTACAAAGCTTGAGGAGACAGAGCAGTTCGACAAGGGTATTGAGATTTGCAACAAGCTTGGCATCAAGGCTATCGTTATCATCGGTGGTGACGATTCTAACACTAACGCATGTGTACTTGCAGAGTACTACCTACAGAAGAATACAGGTATCCAGGTAATCGGTTGTCCTAAGACTATCGACGGTGACCTTAAGAACGATGAGATCGAGACTTCATTCGGTTTCGATACTGCATGTAAGGTTTACTCAGAGGTTATCGGTAACATCATGCGTGACGCTAACTCAGCAAAGAAGTACTGGCACTTCATCAAGTTGATGGGTCGTTCAGCATCTCATATCGCTCTTGAGTGTGGTCTTCAGACTCAGCCAAACATCTGTATCGTATCAGAGGAGGTAGAGGCTAAGAAGATGACTCTTGCTCAGATCGTCAACAATATCGCTGACACAGTGGCTGCACGTGCTGCTAAGGGTAACAACTTCGGTGTATGTTTGATCCCTGAAGGTCTTATCGAGTTCATCCCTGAGATGAAGGTTCTTATCAAGGAGTTGAACGACCTTCTAGCTGAGACTAACGGAGACGTTGCTGCTGCAGTTAAGAAGCTTTCTGCTAACTCAGCATCAGTATACGCATCTCTTCCAGACTTCGTACAGAAGCAGCTTACTCTAGAGCGTGACCCTCACGGAAACGTACAGGTATCTCTAATCGAGACAGAGAAGCTTCTTATCGAGATGGTTAAGACAGAGTTGGCTAAGAGAAAAGCAGCTGGCACTTACACAGGTAAGTTCTCTGGCCTAGGTCACTTCTTCGGATATGAGGGACGTTGCGCAGCTCCTTCTAACTTCGACGCTGACTACTGCTACTCACTTGGATTCAACGCAGCATGTTTGATGGCGGCTGGCAAGACTGGTTACATGTCTTTGATCAAGAACACAACAGCTCCTGCTGACCAGTGGATTGCTGGTGGTGTGCCTGTAACAAAGATGATGAACATGGAGAAGCGTCACGGTGCTATGAAGCCAGTTATCCGCAAGGCTTTGGTTGAGCTAGACGGTGCTCCATTCAAGAAGCTTGCTGAAAACCGCGCTACATGGGCAATCGAGACTGCATTCGTATACCCTGGCCCAATCCAGTACTGGGGACCATCAGAGGTTTGCGATCAGCCAACTAAGACTCTTGCTCTTGAGCAGGCTAAATAATGCATAATTCTTAATGCATAAATCATAATTGAGCACGGACCCAATAGTCCGTGCTTTTTTTGTGTTTTTACAAAATTTCAAGGCTGTATCCTAGTTTATAACTGATTTTCAGTCTCTTTTCCTCAAAAATATGAGGATTGTTAAGGGCGGAACGCCCTAACCCCTTTCCTTTGTGCGAGCCGAAGGCGAGCACACTGAATTTATAAAACCACAGAGACATAAAGTTCACAGAGAAAGACTACGCCTTTTTATGAGAAAAGAGGTAAGAATTCTAAAAAATGGATAATGTCTTTCTTTTATGAGCGCTCGTTTTTGCGAACATACATATCACAATTCATTGAACTCACGTTAAAATAAAAGAGTTGAAATATAAAGGACTAAAAAACGACCATTTCCATTTGTTCATACTTTACCAATATAACAAATCAATCCTATAAAAAAACAAAAAGCCCATGACTTTATGTCATAGGCGGATAGATCGAAGGTTTAGCTTTCAGAACGGAGGGCGACGGTAGGGTTAGTATTAGAACGGAGAATACAAATTCTCAACACACTATATTGTGTATAAAAATTTCTTTTTTCAAAAGGAATATAACTATCACGCCACTTTACGAAGATACATCACAATATAATGAAATCTCCTCTTAATGACTAAATAATATTCGTTGGAATTTATTAGAACCGTAGCAAAAGAAATCAAACCCTACAAATCTTGCCCCCCATTATACTTTTCTTGTCCTAATCGCCATAACGGCAATTCATAAAACGTATACATCCCTTTGTATGTTACAAAAATACCAATTCATCGGGAATATAAATACGTATTGTCCAATAAAATTATTAAAAAATGTTAAAATCAGGTTTAGACTATGCAACAATATGCAATTTTTATGAAATTGAAGGGATATAGACATAAAAAAACCGCAAAAAAATCCATTTTTTCCGCGGTTTATGACTCAAACACTCGTCGAATTTGTGACGAAACATCTCAATTTAACAAACTCGTTTTTCTCCTGTATGCACCCATAGTTTGCAGAATTCAAAATGACTCCATTTTATCATTCTTCATCATTCCTCTCTTCCTGCTGCTGTTGTTTACCTTTCGTCCATCCAAACAACAGATTCATACCTGTTGAAACATGAGTGCCCATAGTGTGGACTGGCAAACCTCCTTTCCACTTCAAAGGCACCTGATCGACGGCCACAAAAAGATTTATAGGGCCAAGATTGAAATTTGCTCCTATCGCTATATTATGGGCGGCTCCTGTCACAAAATCATATCCTACTGACAAATCAACAAATCGATGTGGACGGAAATTGCCATACAAAGAAAACTCTTCTCTAGTCCTATATCTGCCCATATACAATTTCGACAATAATCCTACACTGATCTTATCATCCAAAAATGAATATTCACCTCCGATAAATAGTTTTTTCGTCAAATTGGTACTGTATGAAATATTTTTTGACGTGTCAGCATAATAAAACTTGTTGAATTCCACTCTATTGAATTCGTCAAGCAAAAGATTTATCATATCAATCGGATCATCGTCTTCCTGCATATTCGCCGCTTCAAACTTAAATCCTGCATCGGCATCAAGCACAATCCTCTGTGCTGATTTCGACCAGTTGATAAATCCCCAGTCGAGCAAACTTGCCGATAGTGTCAGACGATTGTCGAAAAGCTTATACGTTGCTCCCAAATCTACCGCAAATCCATGTCCTTGGGGTTTGAAGAAATCTTTTGGATCTATATCATACTCATAATCAACCACTTCTCCCTTTTCATTCTTTATTTCTTTCTGCGTAATGTCAAAATAGAGCTGGCCATTATCCATATTCTCAATCTTTAGCACAGGCCACGACACATACATGTCTCCCCTTCCCTTCAAAATCCACTCATTATAATCCATCTGAACCTTCAAATTCGACAAATCCATGTGTGCGCTGACATGTCCCATAAGATATTTGAATTTTGCTCCGACGGTAAGTCTCTCATCCAATTTATCCGCAAATCCCAAAGCAAATTCCGAATAAAGATTGACATCCGTAGTGGTGCGGCTCAAATCAAAAGAGCCTGACAATTTTGTCAAATCCTCTGTATCAAACATGTATTTGATCCAAGGAGACGGTACTGAAGCCGAAATGTCTGTTTTCAACGACACTCCGAAATTGATGAAATGTATGTCTTTGATTGTGAATCCAAAATTCAAGATATTTAAAGAGGTGGACGCATTTGCCTTGACAGTGTTTCTTGCCTCTGAAAGCACACTGTTGATTTCTATGATAGGATCATTATCGAAGACGGAATAAATATCCCCATTCTTTATCTTACAGAAATCGCTGAGAACATAGGAATTGTTGCCCACATTCACATCAATATTTGATAATCCGGGCACCCCCACATACACCTTGTAGCCTTCTGGCATAAACGCAGGATTCAGATTATGACGAACTGGATTATGTTTGGCAAAATAAAGCACGGAAGCATCCTGAGCAAATGCAGCCAAAAGCGATGTCGCAAGAATTATTATAGAAAGTGAAAATCTTTTCATATCCTTTATTATGCTAAATACCCTAATACTCCACAAAAATAATCAAAATTGTGAAATAAGAGATGTGTCAGGACAAATGATTTTTCAGCAAAATTTGCAGAATAGAGCTAAACATTATGCATTTTTTTATATTTTTGATAACAAATCATTTACTGATATGAAGAAAATAATTCTTGCCATATTATCATTTTATTGTCTGCTCTCCACATCGATGGCAAACTCTGTCGTTCAGAATCTCGATTACACAGACGCCTTGGAAGAGATTGAAAATCCACACATTGGCTTTTATCGTCCCGTCGGCAAACATTTCACTCCTGAGGGCAACAAGCCTTCCAACACATGGGGTAACCTGACTCATCTGCGTATGGACATTTCTGAATTTTCCAGCAATGCCGTCATATCTATCGATAAGGAGACGGGAGACACCACATTCGGAGTGTCACAGCCTTTGACGCAGGATATGCTTGATGCTTTCGATTCTATGCTCGACGATGTGCGCAAAAGAGGCAAAAGTGCCATAGTACGTTTTGCATACGACCCGTGGTATAATGGTGCTAAGAATTGTGATCCGGACCAAAGCGTGATACTTACCCACCTGAAACAGTTGGCCGAGGTTTACTCCAGAAACACCGATGTAATCGTCTTTGTAGAGCTTGGAATGTACGGAAGTTGGGGAGAGATGCATTCAAGTGTGAACGCCACAAATGCCAATATTGCGGAAGCGTTGCAGACATTGCTCGTCGCAACCCCACCTGAAATAAAGATCGGTGTTCGTCGTCCCGATATTGTCGCTGAATGGCTTAAAGTGAATGATGGAAACAACTATTCCGGATTTGATATTGATTCAGAGAAGTTTAAAAAGGCATTGGCAGAGAAAGGCGACACGATCTATCGCGTCGGCATGTATAACGATGGATATTTGGGATCCGACAGTGATTTGGGAACCATCGGAATGGGAGCATCTGGCCATAAGATGACGCGTGAAATGATGGTGAAATGGCTGGAGACCTATTCGCAACCCACACCTTATGGAGGCGAACTTGTGGCAAACAACAATGGAGATAATCCGATCAATACGCCAGAATATCTTTCGGTGGAAGGATTCCGCACCCACACATCTTACCTCAACTACGAATGGCATCAGCCTACAATTTTAGGATGGAAAGATATGATTTTCAATGGCAACGACGCTGAATATTCAGGTTGTGACGGCTACACCTACGTTGCCAACCACCTGGGCTACAGGTTCATACTCCGCAAGTCTGTGCTTCCTGATACCGTCGCTCAAAATGAGAATTTACCTATCTCTTTGACAATAGAGAACGTTGGATTTGCGAATCTGACGAAGAAAAAGAGAGTATCTTTCATCCTGTCGGGAGAGACTCATAAATATGAGATTTTTTCAAACGACGAGATTGATCCATGCAATTGGTTATCACGCAAGTCAGACGAGATCTCCACATCAATAACTCTTCCAAACGACGTAGAAACCGGCAAATATCAATTGTATCTGCGTATTTCTGAACTTGGAGATTTCACCAAAGACAACAATCGCTACTGCATACAATTTGGCAACCCATCGTCGCAATACAACTCCCTATTCGGAGCCAATTTAATCGGAGAATTGGAAGTGACACAAAAATCTTCAGCAAAAAACATCTGCCATTCCACCGAACCTGTATGCTTTATCAATGGCGATGAACTGCATGCTCCAACTTGCGATGAATTGACAATCTATTCCGTCGACGGAAGAATTCTTTTTACCCAAAAAGCCTTGACTGGATCAGATAATATAATCGATTTAGGCGAATTATCCGAGAAAATCGTGATTATCAAGATAAAAAGAGATAACATTCATGAAAATTACAAGATAATAAAGATTTTATAAACGTCTCTTTCTATTTAATGCACACTCAACATACTCGCATGGATGAACAAAACAATCATCTTTTAGAGCCAAGACTAAACTTTATAACCATTTAATAAACAGGAAATATATGACAAAAATCAAAACAGAAACAGCATATAATGCTATAATAGAACGAATTAAGGAATTAAATTCTTTAGTAAATGACGACACTCCAATCACACACAAGAATGCCATTGAATTAGATCTTCTAATATCTCTGGTGATAGAATATGAGAAAGATCATTTCTCAACAAAACACCAACACGAAAAAAAGACAAAACAACCGACAAAAAAGGAAGAGATAATACATACTTATATGCAACTGGGAGAACTTTGTCATTTGTTTTCTGTCGAATTAGACAATGTTATAAGTACTCCTGACGAAATAGAGGTAGCACAAATGTTTAGCAGTAGATTTGAAAGTTTTAGCGATCAGATAAAAAAGACTCAAGAAATTGATACGGACAACATAAAATATATTCTTGATAGAATATCTTATACCTACGTCGAGATGTGGAAAGGTTATGATGTTCCATGCCATCCATTCTATTGTGGATTCCTAGAAATGTGTTGTGATGAAATATCTAAAGTTTCTAGCAAATTGAGAAAGCTGTTAGAAACTGCTTAAATTTTGGGGTAAAGTTTGAGGATTGTTAAGGGCGGAACGCCCTAACCCATTCTCTTCCGCGAGCCCAAAGGGCGAGCTGTAAAAAAAACGTCAATTCCCTTAACAATACGAAACTTCTATAATCAAATTTTGAATTAAATCTAAGCAGATTCTTATTATATTTAATTAATTTTGCGATAATGATTAAGCAAGTACTAAAAGCATCCTACTATGAGCAATAAAAATAATGTAACAGGAAATGAATCAATGATGGTAAAAGAACCACAATTCACCTATAACAATGTAGATACATCACCTGTATTTACAAAATATCAAATGCAGATATTAGAAAGTATCGCCAATGTGCAAGACGAAGAAGAAATGCAAGAAATTCGCAACCTGATTGCAGATTATTTTTCAAACAAAGCACTAGACGCAATGGATCGATTATGTAATGAAGGTACGCTATCTACACAGGATATTGAATCCTGGAATAAAGAACATTTGAGAACACCATACAAATATTGAGATGGAGAATGTCGTATTGGATACCAATTGTTTAGTATCATCATTAAAGAGATCTAGCATTTATTTCCCTATTTGGAGAGATTTTATATTAGGAAAATACTGTTTATGTTTCACTGATGACATATTGCATGAATATCAAGAAATTATCGAAAAACTTACAGGTTCGCCAATGATTGCTCGCAATGTCATTGCCGCCATACTAAACAGAAATAATATTCTTCATGTCGAAGTATTTTATCATTTCGAACTTATCACTGCAGATAAAGATGACAATAAATTTGTTGATTGTGCTATAAAAGCAGATGCAAAATTCATTGTATCAAACGACAAACATTTTGACGTACTCAAAACTATTCCTTTTCCTCGTGTCGAAGTCATTGATATAGATAAATTTCTTGAAGAATTAAAGAAATATTAGGAATAACATACATCGCTTATGGAATACATAATAATCTTAATAGTCGCCATTGTTATCTTTCTATTTATCAAAAATTTTACCAAACGTAAACTGGCATTTACAGTTTTGGCTATATCTTTTTTATTTTCAATTTTGCCATGTTCTATGGTAATTGATATTGGCGATGGTCCAGGTGATGGATTTATAATCATAGGTATATATTTTTATGTTATCATTCCTTGGCTAACAATGTTGATGATGCCAATCATAACGAATTCCCACACATTTTATGTATTAAGTATCGGGTTCTTCATCAACATGGTTATTGTGTTCGGCATTATTTGTTTAGAGACGAGATTAAAATCTCCAACCACCGCTCCACTCATATTTATAGCGAACACCGCATTTTTTATTCTCTGTGCATACATTATAGAGAAAGCCCAAACTACGCCAATGAAGATTACGGCAGTCGCTTTGACGCTGGCATCCTTTATTGTGCCATACGGTTTTATAGGGCTATATATTAAGTGTGTATAACAGACGTTGCTTATGGGTATAATATTCTTACTGATATTTATAGCTTTTTTAATTTCCGCAATTGTCACAAACCACAATTTCACAAAGCGGAAACTGGCATTTATCGGGTTGTCCACATCTTTCGCATTAACCATAATACCATGCATTGTCTCTGGAATTTCAGCGAAATATCCATCAGACGGAGATGCTTTAGGAGGTAGCTTTTTAATGCTCTTTGCACTTTATATGGTCATTTTGAGTCTATTTTCCTCTCAAAAGTCGTAGACTTTCTCTGGAAACTTCTCAAACAGAAAAACAGATTCAATTCAAAGATTCGTCATTAGTTATTAAAACTTCACGCGATTATGGAAATATTAACCTTCTCTGTATTTTTAGCAATTCTGATACTGATATTCATCATTATCTCTATAGGATATTTGATCTACGCTTTCGTCACGAATCCCAATTTCACAAAGCGTAAACTGGCATTCATAGCTCTGTCGCTATCATTTGTTTTGAACAGTCTTCCTTTTTTCTTTTTGGGGATTCCTGATGGTGTATTTTTCTTGATATTTTATTTATTTTTTATCTTCATAATTTGGGTGATATGGATACCCTTTGCATTTGATCTCCGCACATTTCACATCATCTGTGGCGGTTTTTATTTAATCACAGCAATCATTTTCACTATCATTTGTATCAAAGATGGGGGCCACACCAGACCTTTATTAGCGTTAATTGGCACTACAGCCTTTTACACTCTATGTGCATTCATTATAGAAAAAGCCAATTCTCCACTCACAAAGACATTAGCTGTCGTTTTAACTTTGGCTTCCTTTATAACATATTACACGATAGAATCGATAGGTTTGTGAAATAACTATCGAATTAATCAAGATATTAAGGTTGCTGGATGAACTCTATAGCCAAAAATTTATTAAATTTACAAATTCTGATTCTCAAACAGAAAAACAGATTCAATTCAAAGATTCGTCACTAGTCATTAAATTATGATATTCTTCTTAATCTTTATAATATTTATAATCTTCGCATTCGCCACAAATTCAAATTTCACAAAGCGTAAACTGGCATTTGCTGCGTTAGCCACAGCATTTTCACTTTCTGTCATACCTGGTTCTGTCATTGGGATAATAGCAAAATCTCCATCCGACGAACATGGACCCGGCGAAGGATTTATAATGCTGTTTGTGATGTTTTGGGCATTTATTGTCTGGACTGTATTGATTGCTCTAATCACAAATCTTCGTCCACTTAAAGCCTTATGTTACGGAATAACCATCGTCATGACAATATGTTTTGCATTAAATTGTCGATTTACTGGATTCAACATAATGATCCTTCTTTTGTTATTAGCAAACAGTGCTTATTTCATTCTCTGTGCTTTCTTGATTGAAAAAGCTAAATCCAAACCTATGAAAATCATAGCTATCACATTAACAGTTATCTCTTTTATTTTACCATTTTTTGTACTCAGAATTGATTAGATGCCATCTAATTTTAATATAACGTGATGTCGACGAAACCAACATGGCATCATAATATTATGTAAAATAGACGTTCCACAATAGTCAATCAATTGCATGATCGTAGGGGCGGGTTTCAAACCTGCCCGCAATAAGGATAATGATCAAACAGAATTTATTAATCACATTTTTACCGCTCGCCCTATGGGCTCGCGGATGAGAGTGAGTTAGGGCGTTCCGCCCTTAACAATCCTCAATTTTAGCTGCAGAATGACCTCGATAGTAAAATATATTAAACAAATTTGAACATATCTTGTCAACAAACAAAAAGGGCAGATTCCAACAATCTGCCCTTCTACTATTTCCTAAAAATCAAATCATTGCATTTTCTCTACCGAAACCCAGTCGTTTTTCTCATGTGCGAAATCTTCAAACGATGGTTTGATCTTAAAACTTTTATTTGATGCAAAACCGTTGATCGCCGCTATCAAAGCTTCTTTGTTCTTGCCATCATAATATTTCGCCAAATCGACGTCAAGTTTTGCTATCATCACGCTGTCAGAAACGGAAAGAATACTTAGTGGCTGGGAAATCTTCAACTGAGGAAACTCAAACTGAGCATCCACAGTCTTCAAACCTTCAAGTTTCAAGTTTGAAGCTATTTGTATTTCGCAACTAAGTTTCAAATCTCCATTCTGCAAACGATTGGTAATCATTGCACTCTGAGCATCAGTAAATGAGAACCTATCACTCTCGATGTTCATCAGACGGACATCACAGATGGAATTCAAATACCAGTTTCTCTCTTTAACCTCTTCTATCGGATCCTCCACGTTGTTTGAAAACAAGTCTCCTGCAAAAAAGATAGTTACCGCAAAAAATGCCAAAATAGATATGACAAAACTTACCTTTCTCATGATTAAACCTCCAATTGACCGATGATTTCGGTGATTGACTTGAAATTATGTCTGTCCAAATACTCGTTGATTCCGTCCACAACCTTGACTGTTGTCTCTGGATCAATGAAGTTTGCTGTTCCGATTTCAATAGCAGTGGCTCCTGCCAAGAAGAATTCGATAGCGTCAGTAGCGTTCATGATTCCTCCCAATCCGACAACAGGGATTTTCACTGCCTTTGCCACCTGCCATACGCAACGCAATGCCACAGGCTTGACACATGGGCCGCTCAATCCTCCCGTCACCATGCTTAGCAATGGTTTTCTTCGCTCCGCATCGATTGCCATTCCCATCAAAGTATTGATTAGGGAGACGGAATCCGCACCAGCTGCCTCAGCTGCCAAAGCCATATCTGTGATCGACGTCACGTTTGGTGAAAGCTTGACAATCAAAGTCTTATTATACGCCTTTCTTACCGCAGACACCACCTGCTCCACTCCCTGAGTAGTTGTACCGAAAGCCATACCACCCTGCTTTACATTAGGGCAAGAGATATTCAACTCGATTGCCTGCACCTTGTCCATTGTGCCGATGATCTCAGCAGCCTCAGCATAGTCTTCGACGGTGCTTCCTGAAAGGTTCACAATAAGGCAAGAGTCGATATCCTTGATATTCGGATAGATATGATCCTTCAAATAGTGGACACCTTTGTTCTGCAAACCTACACAGTTCAACATTCCTGAAGGAGTCTCAGCCATACGTGGATACGGATTACCCTCACGTGGATTCAACGTAGTGCCCTTTATAATGTAGCCGCCAAGACGCGACAAATCAATGAATTCTGAAAATTCAGTGCCGTATCCAAAAGTTCCCGACGCTGTCAGCACAGGATTTTTAAGCGTGAGACCACCTATTTTTGTTTCTAATTTTGCCATGGTAGTTCGTTGATATTAAACACTGGTCCTTCTGAACAAACACATCTGTTGTGTCCCTTATTATCCTCTGTAACACAACACAAGCAAGCCCCAAGTCCACATGCCATCTTATTTTCAAGTGAGACGTAGCACTCGATATTCTTAGCGTACGCATACTTCGCGACTGCCTTCATCATCGGAGTCGGACCACATACGAAGATCTCGTCAAACTGTTCCTTCTCTAGGATAGAATGGTTTGTGACAAATCCTTTCTCCCCCACACTACCGTCTTCCGTAGTGAGATAAAGAGAACCAAACTTTTTGAACTCGTCCTCCAGCATCACACCGCCAGCATTACGAGCACCTAAAAGGAACGACACCTGATGTCCGGCCGCTTTTAGTCTGTCACCAAGATACAGAAGCGGAGCTATTCCCACTCCTCCACCTACCAACAGACATTTAGCTCCCGCCTTTGTAGGCATTGGAAATCCATTTCCAAGTGGAAGCAACACACTCACCTCGTCGCCTACAGAAAGAGTTGCCATTTTGCGTGTACCGTCGCCAACAAGGGCAACAAGCAAATCCAGACGCTGCTTTGCATAATCCACGAAGTGAACCGAGATAGGACGACGCAAAAATACAGTCGGAGCATTGTCTACCTTCACTTCGACAAACTGCCCAGCCTTTATCTCCGGCATATCTCCATTGGGAGCAACCAAACTCAAAAGGATGTGCTGCTCAGTGATCTTCTTTAAATTCTCAACCTTGAGATTTAACTGCTTTTTCATTAGAATAGAAAAATTTTGGGCAAAAGTAACCAAAATTAGGGAGAAACACGATAGAAATAAAACAGAAAATGCATTCCATCTCTTCACAACATTACCTGGAACACTAAAATACGCCCACGTATATCTGCCAACTGCCATAAGCCAACTGCCAACAAAAAAAAGGAAGATACTCACGCATCCTCCTTCTCGAACACATAAATAATTTATTTATATACTCTAAACTCTTTCCTAATCTCAACGTCGCCATTTGAGTAGACGGTGCGAATGATATTCAATCCGTCGAATGGACGACTGCTTACGATACCGAGTGGCGAAACATACTCGACACTCGAAATGTCTCTATCTTTTACGATTTCCACGTTTCCCGTCGGATCTTTCGCGACAAGTTCAATCGACTTGATCTGCACTCCATCGCCGCCTCCGTATGTCCAGAAACCTGCGATGTAAATGTGTGAAGGATCAAGACTTTTGCCACTATCGCCCTTCATACACCTACTCAAATTGATCTCGGCAACTGTCGTATTGTTTTTGAAATCATATGCGTATGGAGTGGACCAATAGCTGCTTTCATCAAACAAGCGGAATGATGCTCCGTCGCTTGGTTTTGCCAAAGATACAATGATCTTCTCATATCCGCTCAAATCAATCGGCTGATCATACTGCCATCCTCCAAAACCATACTGACCTGTGACCAAAGTCTGAGTCTTATAGTTGTACGTGCCTGTCTCCCAAATACTAGGATTAAAGCATCCTCGCGTCAACGGGAAAAATCCCTGGCAATCGACCGGCTCCAACGCTTCTCCACAAAACTGCGGATAATTGACCTTGGAATACTCTCTATACCAATCCCAGCAGGCTTTTCCACATGCGTCCTCAGCTCCCTGTTTGCCATAGAAAGCATAACGGATCTCGCCTGTCTTCAAGTAATGCTCCATATCCACATAATCATCTGTGCCTGTCAGCGTGAGGGATAGATTATACTTGTCCATCACTGCCTTGAATCGCACGCCCCACTTGCTTGTGGATCCTGTAGCCCACGTGCCAAGATTCTCCGACTTCAATGATCCGTCGAAATTAGTGCCGACGACGTGTCCTGGACTCCAGTCGCACTCCGTCACCACAATAGGGTTAGTCTCCACAACAGGAACTTGTTTCTTAAACTGGTCTATGAACCCCTGCGTCGACCCATATTCATCGGCATTTCCATACCAACCAGTGTAGACGTGGCAAGCGTAGCCCAGATTTTTGAGCGGATCCACCAACGGATAATCCTTGTAGCCGCCATACTGCGACTGATAACCCGTACCTGCTCCCCACACGATACCCTTGAACCCATTCCTTCGGATGATATCAAGCACAGGCTGGAAGAAATCCCGTGGAGCCCACGGTGCCTGAGCCGTCTCCTTTCCATTTTTATCGTACAGTCGCACCGGCTCATTGGCAAGTTCGAGCGAGATGACACCCTCATATTTCTTTATTGAATCATTCGACGACACAATATCCCAGACTGTCTTCAGATACTCATTATAAGCGTCGCCCACCCTGATCTCCTGTGGGCATACACCAGGCGGACGCATGATCACATACATGCCATGCTTCACAGCCTCCTTAGCCAACGGAAAATAGAGATTTTCGAGGAAATATTTAAGACGTTCGGCAGAAAACTGGCTGATATTATGCTCACCGCCCTCGCCCACTCTTTCTTTGTTGGGATCATTGGTCCAGCAAGGATCCATATGAAGGCGGAAGACGTTGCAGTAGACACCCTTATCCTGAGATCCAAGCACAGTGAATATCTTCTTGAAATATTCTGTCACATTAGGTATGGCGGTAGGAGCATCATACCCCTTTCCCCAGTCGAAAGCCCAACGGCTGAAATTACCGTTGAAATATCCGTTTGGAGTGTCCATCACACCATGCAGCACAACCTGATTGCCACACTCATCCATAAGTTTATTCCCCTCCACATGAATAGGAGGAGTCTGTCCAAATCCTTCTGTGCGGCCATTCAGGCAAGTTGTCTGAGCAGAGGCGACGGCAAAAGAGCCGAGAGCAAATGCAGACAACAGATAATTCTTGAAATAGTTGTAAGTGTGTTTCATGATAATGAGCTTTTTGTCATCGGCACAAACATAAAAACAAATAAGAATAACAGCCTATCAAAACCAGACAAAAAATTAAAAAATTCCATTTATACCGCAAAAATGATACGTTTGGCACCTTCTTTATATTTAACGTGAATTCGATCGAAATCAAAAAATCAAAAGATAGTTGGAGTGTCATAAATGAGGATTCCAAAGGGCGGAACGCCATTACCCCCCTCCCAAAGTGCGAGCCATAGGCGAGCACACAGAATTTAATAAAACCACAGAGGCACAAAGTTTACAGAGAAAGGCTACGCCTTTTTTTATGAGAAAAAGAGAGGTGAGAATTCAATAAGAAAGTGGAAAATGATTCACAGATTACAATCCATCGAACTTACGTTAAAATTAGGAATTCGGAATGAAAAATGCGAAATTGGATTTTATTGAGGTAACTCACCCTTGGGGTTCGTGGAGGAGAATGGAGAACATAGAGCAATCTAATTTTGAGATATCATCAATTTTTGTAGAAAAATACTATCTTTGCTAGAAAATAAAAACAGTCAAAACAAGTACGTACAATAGAATAAGAAATTGCTTAAATTTATCAAATAAAATTGGCTATAGGTTTTGAGGATTGTTAAGGGCGGAACGCCCTAACCCATCCCCAGATGCGAGCCGTAGGCGAGCACATATATAAAAGAAAATCTAATAACAGTCATACTTTGGGGGAAAATGTTAAGCAAACATGGAATCTTAATAATCCTCATTTTTAGTTGCAGGATGAGTTTCTATAGCAAATATATTTCAAACAAGATTAAGCAGTTTCTAAACTACTAAAAGAAAATATCAGTATGGAAACAAGATTGAAGCCGACACACCACCAAATAGCAGAAATTCTTATCGACAAGAGAATTAGTGATATGACTCAATATCTGATTGAGGATTACGGCTACTCATTAGAAAAAGCTTTAGATCTTGTCTATACATCCAAAACTATTGAACTGCTTCAAATAGAAGATGCAGAGCTTTATGTTCAGAGTTCCGCCTACGTGTACGAAATGCTCATCAAAGAACTCGGCCTATATCCCGTCTTCGATAATGACAATCCAGCAATGTTCGCTGAAGATCCGTTTTCCTACTAATAACTCACTCCCCTTAAAATAAACTAAAGGGCAAGACGAAAACCGCAATCGTGGTCTCCATCATCCGGACAGTTCCAATAACGATGGGAAGAACGGCAGAACCACGGATCGTCACCACAGCCACCACCTCTCAACACACGGAAGCCGGCTAATGGCCCCTGTGGATCAACAGCTGGAGATTTCGCATAATAATCATCTCCATAGCAATCATTACACCATTCCCAAACATTTCCGCTCATATCATACAATCCAAGTTCGTTTGGCGATTTTTTAGCCACAGGATGTGTTTGGCTTCCTGAATTACCGTAATACCATGCGACAGAATCAATGTCATCGCTTCCTGAATATTGTGTATGAAGGCTTTTATTTCCTCCTCGTGCCGCATATTCCCATTCGGCTTCTGTAGGAAGACGGAATTGTTTTCCAGTAAGAGCATTCAATTTCTTTATAAACTCCTGACAATCATACCACGAGACACTGTCTACCGGATGTTTCTTTCCCATAATCTCATCCTTAAAATGAGAAGGATTATCTCTCATCACCGCTTGCCATAATTCTTGCGTCACTTGAGTTTTCCCCATATAATAGTCTTTGGATATGGTCACTTCATGAACTGGTTTTTCTTCATCATTAGGACAATCCATTTCTGGAGTCGCACCCATCATGAAAGTGCCATGCTCGATTCTGATCATCTTAAATGACACATTTCCAACAGTGAAAGACAAAGTTTCATCGCTTGTTTGTTTCTTTTTATGAGATTCCTCTACAATCATAAATAATCCTTTTACTTACTACAACAAAGATAAAATTTTTCTTGTATGGTCCAATCAAGCAATGTTATTTTTTGAAAAAAATGTATATTACAACATTCATATTGAACTATTTATAAAGTTGGCAGGTTTGAAACCTGCCCCTACGACCTATATACGTGTAAAGCTTAAATAAAAGCTCGCCTTCGGCTCGCACGTGGGGAGGAGTTAGGACGTTCCGTCCTTAACAATCCTCAAAAGCGGCATCCAAATTATTCAATAAATTCAAACAGTTTCTTATATTTCGATGTATTTTTATGGGTTAATCAAAGCGGGCAGGTTTGAAACCTGCCCCTACATCATAGTTTTATATGCTAACCTTCGACTCGTACTTGGAAAGTTTTAGTGGACTTCATTCTAACGTATGGTGTTGCGTCGAAGAAGAATAAGGTCCCTATACATAAGTCGAGTTTCTAATTCTCCATCTTTTTCGCTATTCCAATTACGGTATTTCATTTCTTGTTCTATTGTAGAAAAGAAAAGATTCAAGCCATTACGTTGGTAATAATCAATAAGTTTGGGTTCATTGTATGCGTCGACAATCAGATGTCTGCAACCTGATTTATTTCTGTTGTTTGTAAACCATTTTGTTACAAATTAAATGATTTGCTCTCCCAAATGATTTCCCTTGTATTTGTTGTCGACTCCAAGCTGAGCCAGTAGGATTGCAGGATAATTGATTAGTCCCTTTTGGTGATGGACTTCGTAACCTATCTTTTTTTGACGACTATTTCCCAAGTGTTTTGTAAAAATACTCGCATTAGCGACGGTGAACCCTGCTACCACATCAGTAGGATTGTCGGGGGGAACATAAAAGTATGTTTTACCGAATAATTCGTCTTGGTAGGCTTGTGCTTCATTACGGAAAAAATTGGTTACTGTTTCTCGGCCACAATCAAATGACTGTAAATCAAGAGGAGCCTGACCTACAGAAAGCATAAATAGAGAATCGAGTGTGATCATAAATTTTGTTCCAATTTCTTTAGATACTCTTCAACCCACGCTCTATTTTTCTCTTCCCAATCATTGAATTCGTCTTCTTTCTCTTGACTCCATTCTGACCCTGCGAGATGTTGTGAATTGTATTCGCACTGTTCTATGAACCGTTCTGCTACTTCTCCTGTTAAAACAGGTATGTTTGTTACTGGTATTGCCATAATATTTTTGACTGTTTTTATTTCTTGACAAAGATAACATTTTTCTGCAAAGCAACTGATTAATTTTAAAATTTTGATTGTAATATGATATCTTTATTCTCCACGAGACCCAAAGATGAGTGATCTCAATAAAATAACGTTCGACGAATTACAATCTGCAAATTCGAAATAACAATTTTCCTCTTTTTGATTGAATTCTCACCTTATTTTCTCATAAAAAGGCATAGTCTTTCTCTATGAACTTTGTGCCTCTGTGGTTTTATTAAATTCTATGTGCTCGCCTTCGGCTCGCACGTGGGAAGGAGTTAGGACGTTCCGTCCTTAACAATCCTCATGTTGTGCATTAGATTGCTCCATGTTCTCTTTTATTCTCCACGAGTCCAAAGGGCGAGTGATCTCCATAAAATTATAGGACTCTGAGAACTCTGTGCCTCTGTGGTGAAAATCCTCTATATGACGAGCAGGGTTGAAACGTACCAATACATTTTGCATTTATAATTTATCATTTTGCATTTTATATATCGTTCTATTTCTTCTTTTTTTGCTGATTCAATGTGTTTCGTTCCCAAAACACGCCATCATTATATCCTTGGATATTGGTGTCTGTTTCTGCTTTGCGTAGACGTTTGGCTGCCAACAATGCGTATTCTTCACTGATTTCCACTCCACAATAATGGCGACCCAGTTTTTTGGCGACGACGGATGTTGTGCCACTGCCTAAAAACGGATCAAACACAATTCCGTCGACAGGACATGATGCCAGAATCAGTTTGGCAATGAGTTTTTCCGGTTTTTGTGTGGGATGATCGGTGTTTTCGGGCATCGACCAATACGGGATGCTTATGTCATCCCAGAAATTGGACGGATATGTGAGACGGAATTTTCCTTCATCTGTCTCTTCCCAATCTTTGGGTTTTCCATCTTCTTTATATGGCGCCACGACTCTCCTTTTCTGCTTAACAGCCTCAACATCGAAATAGTAATCATTCTCATCAGCCACTCCAAACCATATATCCTCCATCGCATTTTTCCAGTTTGTCTTAGCACCTCTGCCCTTCTCCCTCTGCCATGTGATACGGTTGACCACCACAGCGCACTCGCTCAACACCTGATAGATGGCACTTGTGCATTTCCAATCACAACAGATGTAGACGCTGCCATTAGGTTTCAGCAGTTCCATCACCTTCGGCAGCCAGCTTCTGACGTATTCTATATATGCGACGTCATCGGTCTTTTTGAACTTATTTCCAGCGAAATTCTTGGAAAGATTGTAAGGAGGATCGATAATCAGCAAATCAACAAAATGCTTGGGTAGATATTCAAGGACTTCAAAAAGGTCCTGGTTGAATGTTTTGTCGACAGCACCGTCGACAGCAGATTTTTCCGAGAGAAAAGAAAGATCTTTCCTCAACTCCTCTTTTTCTGTGTCACTCAACGTCATCGTCCTATTTCTTCCTGCACGCTGTTTCTCCATAATTCTTTATTTATCGTCATCTTCTAACGGTTTCTATCGTCGATTCTCCACCCTAACCTCTGCTTTGTCGCCGTTCTCATCCACCACGGAAATCTTATGTTTTCCCTCTTCCATTTCAATCTGGAGCTTATGTTCCCCGACTGTGGAAGAGAGGTATCTGCCATCAATAAACCAGAACACTTCTGTCATAGGCCTTTTATGTGCCAGCTCAAAAAGCACTCCGTTTTCCTCATCCGCCGACTTTCCGACACACGACAGGACGGCTCCGTTCTGAGGATAGATAAATCCAAGATTGCTCTTGCTCTTTTCTCCGATGAAGACGTCGCTGTATGGTGGCAACGTGATATATTCCGGATGATTCTTCTTGTAGAAATACTCCATGTTGGCTGGCAATGTGAAATATGTGGCATTGACGCTTGCCTCATCCATGTTGGAGACGCGATATTTTCCATCCTCTGTCACCTTCACCACATGGTGATACTTGCATACTCCTGAATTGACACCGTTGAACGGCATCACCTGTGTGACTGGATTTGGACACTCCAAACTTGCCAGCATTCCAGACTCCCGACATACTTTCATCTCTGCACCGTCGCTCACCTTCAGATTTGTGAACCATTTCTTGCCATCTTTCTTACTGTATGTCAGATGGTTGAACACGTCAAACATCACTGGCGACGCTGTATGCACTCCCGTCAACTCAGCCACTCCCTGGCCTTCCGCGTTTCCTGCCCACACTCCCACCGCATAACGATGGTCAAAGCCGACAGACCACGCATCCCTGGCTCCGTAGCTGGTGCCTGTCTTCCACGCGATATCACGGTAACCGCTGATCTTATACATATCCATGTGATCCAAACGCTCCACTCGCTTCATCGCCTCAATTGTGTGGAATAAAGCAGCCTTATCGGTAAGTATGAATGATTTCTCAAAATTCTCCACATATCCTGGATTGTCATAATCATTATTCCTTGATGCGACGGAATACTCATAATTTCTTGCCATTTTTGCATAGGCTCGAGTTATGTCGAGCAGTGAAATCTCCGCTCCTCCAAGAATCAGCGACAGTCCATAGACATCCGCAGTACGGTTGATTGTGGACAATCCGCAACGTCTCAAAATTTCGATGAAATGGTCGATTCCATAATCTCTCAAAAGCAACACATTCGGCACATTAAGCGATTTGCTCAACGCCTCGGATGCCGGCACCGCTCCACAAAACTCTTTATTATAGTTGCTTGGACGGAATCCGTTGATATTGATTGGAATATCCGGGAGCAACGTATTCGGAAGGATATATCCGTCTTGCAAAGCGGCGCAATAAAGCAATGGTTTCAGCAAACTGCCCGAACTGCGTCGTGATCTTGCCACATCCACGCATACTCCTGCTCTTTTCACCGATGAATTGGCGTTTCCACAATAAGCGATCACCTCTCCGCTCTGCACATCAATCACAACAATCGCCAAATCATGTATGCCTCGTACCCGCAACTCATCATTGCGTCGCTTCGCAATCGCCTCCACATCTTTCTGAAGATTGAGGTCGACGGTGGTGCGCACATATTCTCCATTGTTTTTCTGGGCATACCACTCCACCAGATGTGGAGCCGCACTCGGAATCTTATTGGGGTTAGACGGCAACGGTTCCTCAACCGCAAGTTCATAATCACCTTTGGTGATGTCGCCGCTTTCGTAAAGCGATTTCAGCAAACGATTTCTTTTCTCCAACAGCAATGGGCGTTTCTTTGCAAGATTGATCATCGACGGTGAGTTTTGCAGCACCGCCATGACAGCTGCCTCACCCCACGACAGATTGCTTCCGTCGTGTCCAAGGTAACGCCAACATCCTGCAGGAAAGCCAACCACGTTTCCGCCATACGGAGCGTGGGCGGCATAAAGCTGGAGAATCTCATGTTTGGAATATTGAGCCTCAATACGAAAAGCCATAAAAGCCTCTATCACTTTCTGCATGAATGTACGCTCTTTTCTTCGGCTCATACGTGCCACCTGCATTGTGATTGTGCTGGCACCACTCTTTATCCTGCCAGCCTCCAGATTTTGTTTGATAGCTCGGGCAATTGCAGACGGACTCACACCCAAATGATGGTAGAACCCTTTGTCTTCAAACCTGACCAGACATTTTTCATATTTTTCAGGCAACGAATCCTGCAACGGGAATCGCCACTGCTGATCCTGCGATATTCGCGCTCCGATCAACTGTCCGTTTCTATCCTCCACCACCGTCGAATAGCTGACATCTGAAAACAACCGGCACGGCACTATCCACAACCACGTTATGAATATTGCCAATAAACCGACCAATGAATATTTTATTATTTTCTTACGATTCATCAAACGACATTAATGCCACCAATATTGAACGTCTACCAATATTAAACGTCTACGACGTATTTATGTAAACAAATTAAACGTCAAACCAATATTAAACGGCTACGACGTATTTATGTGAACAAATTTGATCGCCTACCAACACATTAAACGGCTACGACGTATTTATTGAACAAATTTAAACGTCAAAAAAGACGGAGTTTCCTCCGTCTTTTTTTATTTAATTAATCTCTAATTATTCTGAGATCTTGACCTTCGACGACGCTGTATGTGCATTTATCTCCGCATCATACATATCCTCGCAAACTGTTGATGGCACAATGAAGTCACCACAGTATGCGGCACGTAGCTTCATCTTGAATGTCTTCACACTTTTGCTTGACATTACAAAATGCCAGATCTTCTTGTCGTCTCGCTGGTCAACATAATCACAACCGTCACTATCAGAGGCAATGTCACTCCATGGCTCAAAACCTGAAGGCCATGCATACGACAATGCCAGCAGACGATAATCCTTTGCCAACGAACCATTCTTAACAACGATTCGTGCTGTAATCTCCGCTCCTTGCTTCAAATTTGCGATCGAACACTCTTTCTCAGACTCATCCTCATAGACGACGCTGATCTCCAAACCATTGTTTTTAGCTGGAACAATCTCTTGCGCTGTTGGTTTATGTGTCTTACATAGTGTAACATAAGAAGTAGACTGATTATTATTCTTGACTACACATTCTCCTGCAGACGGATCAAGATCAACAATCGACAATGTCTGGACTGTCTTTACTGTATTTCCTTTCTGGACAACAGATGTGTTCGCTGTTGAAGCTATAACACTGCTTAGTCTGTTCAACGCAAGCATTGTATACGCAGTCTCATACGTACAACAATTGTTCGCATTATACTTAGATGCGACATTCTGCGCTACCTCAAATGCCTTCTTTGAATCACCACTCAACGCCAACGACTCAAGCCACAAAGCACGGTCTCTCAACGATGAGCCGAATGTCCACTCTCTATCCCAATGGTATCTGTAGTAATCCAACGACTTATCTTCAAGTTTGCTTAGGATAGTGGTTGCAATATTCTTCTTTCCTGCTAATGAGTAGGCTGAAGCAAGGAGAATCCTAGCCGGAACATCCTGACTGGTTATTTTCTCTTTCATCTTGTTCATAGCTGCCTCATCTGCCTTTTTAGCTAAAGCCAAAGTATACAGACGATAAGCCTGTGTTGTGCTTGGTGTAGCCTCACGTGCTCTTGTCTTCTGGTAACTCAACCATCTGTCAATCACGTCGTCAGGCACAGTATAGCCCTTGCTTCTTGCCTCAAGCAACGCATGTCCTGCCATATTTGTGATCCACTCATTGATATGGCTGTCTCCTGGCCAATAGATGAATGCTCCGCTCGACATCTGACGACCATAAAGGACTGTCAAGAAATGGTTCACCTCGCCAGACAACGCTGATTTCATGTCTGGATTGACAAATTTCTCCGCGTTCAAGTAGAACAACAATCGGCTAGACACCTGTTCGCTACAACAATATGGATAGTGAATCATCTTCAAGAATGCAGCCTGGACGTCGATGTTTGGCATTGGGCTGATTGTCACACTTGCCTTATTTGTAGAGTTTTTCGCAAATGGTGTCCAAGAGAATGTTGTCTGAGAATCTACAACACGCGATTCGCTGTCAATAATAATAGGCTGTGGATTTCTCACCTCAATCGCTATCTCCTCACTTGCCTGCATTGCACCAGAGCCTTTAATCTTCACGTGAGCCACGCCCTCTTTTGTAGGATCACACTTCAAGTCAAAGTAGACCATCTTGTCTCCTGCGACTGTGAAATTGACACTCTTTGTATTTGAACCGACTATCGAAAGCGGTCCGTCTACAGTAACAGTTACAGTTGCATTCTGTCCCTGTTTAACAGAAGAGAACACATTGACTGGCAACTTAACCGTCTCTCCATTTGTAAGGATTCTAGGAAGTGAGCTCATCACCATCAACGGAGCCGACACTGTAGTCGTTTTCTCCGCACTACCGTATGACTTGTCTCCGTCGCATGCGACTACCATTGTGCGGACACTTCCGACATACATTGGCAACTGAAGTTCATGCTCCTTAGTCTCTCCAGCCTTCAATGTGAACGGTCCGATAAACTTCACAACTGGTTTGAATCTCTTCTCTTTCTGTGCCGATTTATTGATTGAGACGTCTCCACCGACACTCAATATATTCTTGAAATAATCAGTAGACGCACCTACCACATCAGCATACATATCATAAGTACGAACAGAAAGTGCCTCTTTTTCGTTCATGCTTGGCCAAGGATTAGGTGTCTTGAACGACGTGATGTCTAGCAAACCTTCGTCGACGATAGCCAATGTATAGCTCATTGCTCTGCCATTCTTCTCTCCCACCTTAACCTTGAACTTTGTCTGAGGACGCAACTCATCAGGCATGTTGATCGTAGGCACAAGATGTGATTTCGGATCCTCGACAGTCAACGACTTGACTCCATACTTACGAATTGGCTTTCCATCTGCCGAAACAGCATGCGGATTGATCAAACTTGCCGAAACATACACGTTAGGAGTCATCTCTTTTGTAATCTTGATAATGTACTTGCTCACCTGATCTGTAGCTGACACCCACTCTCTCGACATCACCTTGCTGCCACTCTCTATTGAGACAAGCACTCTCGCGCCCTTAGCCGCAGGTATGTATACGACCGCATCGTCACCCACATTATAGGTTTCCTTATCTGTTGAAAGCATCAACATTGTGGAAGCTGTAGCGTCTTCCTTATTGCTCATACCACGAGATGACGGCCAATCAATCAAAACTGTTCCTCCTGCCATGTGTCCGCCATCCACGTCAGAGACAACAATCAAATATCTACCCCACATCGGATAGTTGATTCTGAACGGAACGGAAGCGACTCCTGATGCAGCATCCAACGTTCCTTCCGCAACCGGACTGTTATGCTTGTTGTAAACAAAATCACGCAGATAGTTGCTGTTGTATTCATTCCACCAACGCCATTCCATCTTGAAAATGCGGTATTTTAGTTTCGCATTGGTCTTCTTTCCATCCTTATCAAGCACAACAACGTTGAATTTCAAATCCTTATCGGTCTCAAAATTTCTATCCTTCAAATCTATTCCGACATACTTTTTGAAAGGAGAGCATTTGAAATCCTTCGACACGATACTTGCGTCTCCTCCCTTCTCAAACACTCTTGCTGTCACTGTAGCATGTAGGAAAGACGGTGCGAACTCTGAATCTGAGAACAACGACTCAAATGTTTTTACTTCTTCTTCGTCATCACCACTGCCTCCAGACACATCATCACGTCCATTTGCATCCAAAACACCTTCTCCCATGCGAACCGATGTCCTGCTGAAATCAACGAATGGATTGATGAATGTATAGTTTTTATACGCTGAGAATGGGTTTCTGTCGACGGTGATATCCGCGTCTACCTTATAGCTCAAACCTGCAGCGGGCGTTCCTGTAAGCCATTTCGCATTGATTTGCAAATCCACTGATTTTCCGACAGTGATAATGTCGCTGTTGCTGTTGAGATCTATCTTTAATCTGTTTGGTTTGATTGTGGCGATTCTCACATACTCTGTGAATGAACGGCCTCCCACCTCAAACACAACTCGCCATACACCCGTCTGATCCTCATCTTTTGTAGGGATCGAGAATGCGTACAAGCCGTTTTCTCCGTTTCGTGTGACATGTTTTGAATAGAACTGACCCTGCGGATTATACATCTCTGCAGTCACAGGACAATTCTCTGGTAAGTTTTTATCTGTATCTTCCAGCATCAAAGACAAATGAAGTGTATCTCCTGGTCGCCATACGTTTCTCTCTCCGTAGATGAACCCTTTCAGACCACGTTCTTTATCCACTCCGGAAACGTCAAAACTACTGTATGAAAGTTCAGAACCGTTAGTAACCTTGACATAGCTCTTCAATCCACCTCTTTCAACCTCAACAAAATAAGGTAGATTCACACATTCCAAGTCACAGAATCCTTCTGAATCTGTCTTTCCCTGTGCGACAGGTTGCAATTGATAGTTGTATGCAGTCACGTTAGCTCCACCTACAGGAGTGGCGTTTACCAAATCAGCAACACTGACCCATATATTTTTGCCACCTGCTCGCTTAACTATGATACCAAGGTCACTCAGTCTGTACAAATTGCTCTTCACACATCTGTTCCAAGAATAATAGCTGTCGCTTGTAGGATCATCCGAACCCCAATAACTGAATCCCATTGCTGATTGAAGATCGAAATAACCATCATGGTCAAAAAGATCTTCCATTCTCTCACTGACACCCTCTTTTGTGTTAAGCTCTATCGCACGAGTGTTTCCTCCGGCATTACACATTGCATACTCTTTCTTGAAAGAAAGGTATACCTGATAGATTGCAGTAGGATCATCATCAAACAATCCACTCAAATCAACTGTGTAAAGCTGAGGTTCCTCTCCATTAAAATCTTCGGCATCATCAAGACGGACTGTCTTATGATAAATCATTCTTCCATAACGACGCATGGAAACATCAAAACCACTTCCTCCATAAGACTCTTCTTCATCATAATCATAATCGTAATAAGAATTGTCTGATGTCCCATCACGAAGATAAGACAATACGTTGTTGGAATATATCTTCAAGATATCCACGTCGACAGCAAAGATATTGGAAGCTTTGAATCTTACCTTCACATCGGCTGGATTCGCCAATATGCATCCATTGTCCAAAATAGACAGACTTGGAATACCTATTGAATATGATATTGGAAATTCATAAGGAGATGTAAGTTTTTTGCCATTATTACTCTTGACTCCAGGAAGGACAACAACCTTTCCTTTTGTGGTACGGACTTTTGAAGTGAAAATCAATTTTACATGATCCTCATATTTCTCAATCTTGACAGATTCCTTTGTCTCATTGGAATAAACCTCTATCAATCCATTCAAATTCTGCTTTGAATCCAATGGCTCTGAAAAATATACAGATACGGTTTTCTCTTTTCTTCCTGTACAAGAGACAGATATTGGCTGGAACAACGACTTGACAGGAAGATCAAACTCATCAAAAGGCTTGTTGTCCAATCGCAAATAAGAGCAATTAAACTCCAATTTACATTTCTTCGACTCGTCTCCTTTCTTCACATTGCGTACCTCAAAACGGAACATGTTTGGCGAAGACATCTGCTCAATCAAAACATCCTTCTGATCAGCTCCGTCAATGGAGAACATCTCAGGTCGGAGTATTTCTCTATCGACTTCCATAGTGAACGAAAGGACTCCACTGACTATCACCGCATCCGAATTGACCAAATCGACACGCACGGAGTTGATTTTCAATTTTGCCGACGGTGCTATCGTCTCCACATCAAACGAGAAGTCTGGCATCTTGTCGTTGTTGAACAACTTCTCCATCTTAATCGTACACTTGTAGGTCGATCCGAATTTGACACTGTTCAAATCAGGAACAAACGACAATGTGTAGTCGTCCTTCTTTACAAATGTTCCATCTAAAGAGGGAGAGAATTCGATGTACTGCGCCAAATCTTTTTCTTCTTTGTTTTTCAGCACATCATCATTGAACACAACCTGAATTGAAGACTTTTCACCTCCAAAATATTTGGAAGTAAATCCTGAGATGTAGTCCTTCACCTCATCTTCACTCATCTTGCTTCCACACGAAGAAAGCAAGATCATCGCCACCATATATAATAGGAGCGATACATTACGTCTTACCAAACTTATCATCTGTCAATCATTTTAATTATCACTTATCATTAAAAAAATCTCGCAAAAAGTATTCATTTCCACTTATCACTCACAAAATTAAATATTTTCCAAATAAAATCAATCTGAAATACTGTCTTTTTTTATATTCGACGGTGCGGCGACAATACTATCTTTTGCGACAATGTCACTTTTCTTTTGATTGTTGACAGAATCTGTAGTGGGTGACACAGGTTTCTGTGGTGCCGCACTCTTATATTTTTTATAAGCTGGAACGGTATCTCCCTCCCTAATCAACGCCTCTTTCCTGTATCTTACTGAGGCATTCCACAACAGCCACTCATCATAGCCTGCATCATAGATGGCATCAATCTGTGCTCGCACATCCGCCGCTGTATAAGGTCGTGCCCCAGCCACCCAAGGAGCGCTGAAATCCTGAAGCCATGCCCTCACATTCGGTTTGCGGTCGAGCGAATCCAACACTTTCTTCGACAATTTCATCGAACCTAAAATTGTCTGGTACGGAGCATTGTTGGGAATCGGAATGCCAAACACTTTTGGTCCGTAGTGAGAAGGGTATATCATCGGAGAAATAGTGGATACATACTTTCCCATATCAGCATAATTCTGTCCCACAAGACGTGTGTCCACATCGTTGTCGATGACTGTGCCGAACACATCCGCTGAAAATGCGATACCGCACTTGCCAAACTCTTCAGCCGAATATTTCACAAACTCCGTGATGACCTGCTGCTTCGACATCGTGTCTGAACCGTATCCATAATTGACTTCTGAATCCTTCACCTCTGTTGAGAAACGGATATAGTCGAACTGGATTTCGTCGAAACCATCGGCAGCGGCTCTTTTTCCTATCGACACGAGATATTTCCACACCTCACGGTTGTATGGATTCACCCACGCAAGCCCCGCACGGTCGTAATAGATCGAACCGTCTTTTCTATGCACACACCAATCAGGATTTTTCTTTGCCAACAACGGATCACGGAATGCCACTACTCGACCGATCACATAAATATTTTTGCTGTGCAGATTAGCCAAAAAAGATTGTATACCACGGATATAGCGAATGTTTGCCTTAAACTCATTCACCAGTTTATGCTCCATATTATATGTCACATTTCCGTTGTCGTTCTTCACGTCTATCACCATAGCGTTAAGCTCCGTCGTCTCCACCATCTCAAGCAGTTCCTTGAAACGGCTGTGTCCGGCGATCGGTCCGCTCACGTAGATTCCCTTCACAGGCGGATGGTTTTTCAATGTTTTGCGGACGATGAAAGTGTCGTCAAACTGCAACGTCTGCTCAATCAACTCTCTTGGGACAATTCTTGGAATCGGCAAAGTGTCTGCCATCACAACAGAATCCCTGCTTAAAGAATCTTTATTAATTGATATGCTGTCTGCAGACGGAATAGAATCCACCTGCGTCGCGACAGAATCGAGCGACATCCCGTCTACATTATCATTATTCTTATTCTCCACTTTGCCTTGGCACGATGCCAACACAAGAGCAATAATGCCATAAAATATTTTATGCGATTTCATTACAATCTTTTTATTTTCAAATTCTCCACAAATGTAATAAAATTATAATGCAAAATTCTTTGCCGATTAAAAATAAGCTGTCTAAGATTAATCTAAATTGCAAACAAATAGAAAATGGGAAACGCCTCTACAAATACAACATTGTTGTAGGTGCAGGAAAACATGTAATGAAAGACATAGAAAACAGATCGGGTTTCCGCTGTTTGGGTTTTCTCCGTTGGGGAGTTTTCCCACACAAACTGTTTGTGGGTTTTCCAAGTGTCAGATATTACTGACGCTGTTTTCTGTTTGATTATAATTTCTATTGCGGGCAGGTTTGAAACCTGTCCCTACAATCATGAAAATGATTGACTATTGGGAAAATGTCTATTATAATATAATAACACCACGTTTTTCAAAATTCATCAGACTCATATTAATTCCCAATAATTATGAATTATGAATTAAAAAGGTCCCTAAACTCACGCTCAGGAACCTTCAATAATACATCAATGAAATTATTTTCGTATAACAATTTTCCTATTTATAATGTAGACGGTGTTTACTCCCATATTTTCCGGAGACACACGTCTTCCATAAATGTCGTAAACTATTGTCCTTCCTGCGTTGTCCGACATAATGTCGTCGATTCCAGAAAGTCCTCCTGTCTTGTCTGATGTAGAAAGTGAGATTTTCAATTCCGTCTCATACTTTTCATTGCGAGCATGAACTTTTATCTCATAATTGCCACTCTCTTGCAGAGTTCCGTAAATTGAAATCTGATCTTCTTCTTCATCTATCGTGCTTTCAATTCCCTTTGGCAATCCTTCCACCCAAACAGAGTCTGAATTGTAGTATGATAGCTCTATTCCATTGATCATGTCGCCTACAGAAACGACCTGACCCAACGTGCTTTCATCCGCAACCTCTATGATAGGTCGAATCTCAGGCAATACCGCCACCTCTATGTTGTAGACAACAAATGAGAACTGAGTCTCATACGCGATGTCAAACTCATGCAAACCAAGCTCTGTAGGTGCTCCCTGAATCCATATATCATGCTTCGCAGAATCAACTACCATCTCCAAACCAGGAGTCAATGGCTCATTGGTAAGTTTTCCCGGAGCTTTCCATTCAAATCCAAACTTCTCAATTGAATCTCCAAGCTCCACCACCTGCTTTGTTCCTCCTGTTCCAATCTTCATCAACCCTCCTTCAAACACATTGATTTTGAATTCAATCGAATCACAATACAACTTTGGATGAAACTTCATCGTATCGATTGAACTCACTGGAGTGTCACAAACGATAATGGAATCTTTTGAGTAATACAATGAATCTGCGCCATACACCTTGAAACGATACTCTCCAGATGGCAATACTTCTGTGGAGACGATCTCACAATGGTCATCACTCTTCACTAGTTTCATACCGTAAGGAAGCTCTGAAGTCCAAACTGAGTATGTGAACTTTGTATAATCAATTTTGATAGGATCTAGGATAGTCTCGGTATCTATGTCAAAATTTGTTGTTTCTACCTCAAGATAAGGCCTCAACACTGTAAGTTTGCCGGGACGACTGATTCTCTCATTATTTAGAGTGTCGTTCGTCACCAAACCCCAAATTCTAATATCATAGGATCTTGTAGGACCACCAGCTATACCTGTAAGATAAATCTTACGATTTTTTTTGTCATGCTCCACTGTGAATATCGCGTCGGGCACCTGCACATGATCTATAAAAACACCTTCCTCATATTCATAATAAAACGGTTTTATTTTATCTCCTGACATCACCGTTTGAAATGCAGATCCATCTCCATGCTTTATGATAAAGTCATTGGGGTTCACACTAGCAGCCGAAACCGACACTTGTGCGAACAACGCAATCATTAGTAGCAATATGTTATAGAAATGTCTCATACCTTTTAAATTTATGTTGCAAAATTAAGGATAAAAACACAAAAATTATAGGATTTCTGTATCAAACACATAAGATTATCGTATCAAAATCTTATTTCCTGCATGAATATAAATATTTCCCGCTGTTGTGTGTGTCACTTTTCTCCCATAAATATCATAGTATGCAGAATCATCCATTTCATCGGAAACCTTCAGATCTATGGATGATGGGTCTCCTCCATTCTCCTTCTCACATCCACAATACTCACTGTCCAGCACAATAATGAAACACGCCTGCTTCACACTGAATGTGAACGTGAAATCCTTGCACACCGGCTCTGAAAACTCATACGTTATCTTCGCTGGCGACGACGCGTAATTGCTGGAATTTTTGTCAAAAGTCATGTAGACGGTGGAATCGCCGTTTATCTCAGTCAGGACAGACAACACTTCCGCATCATTTGTGTATCCAATAAATGTTATTTTCTTGGCAGCCACTCCGTCTGGCATTGTCAGTTTTGCCTGAGCGCCATTGGATCCTTTGAATGTTTTGTAGGATCTTCCTAGATACGTCACCTCATTGCCATAAAGGACTGGTTTGTCGTCACGAGAAATGATTTCCCATTTATATTCGTCAAAACCCTCGTCAGTACAGCTCCACACATTCTCTTTGTCTGTGCCGGCTCTCATCGACGTCTTGCCATTGTCGAAATGAAACACATGTTCATTTTCAGATGGTTCCAAGATTTCCGTAGTATCAGGTGGCACAATCTCTCCGCTCAAAGTCACACCATTGGAAGAAGCTCCCAGTCCTCCCATCGCATTTGCAGCTCGCACCGTGTAGACGGAATTGAGATTGCCTCCATTCACTGTATACGACGGCTGGGTTGTGTTTGCCACATATTTGCCGTCGCAGAAAATGAAATAGCACATTGCGTTTTCATCATCATTCCACGAAAGTTTGTTGCCATTGGCTGTAAGTTGACGTGCAGATATCAATTTTGCGGCGACATCTGGAGCCCATCCGTCAGAGCCGACCACATTTTGAATAGTATACTGCGACGCCTCCCACGAATTCAATACAGGATTGAAATTTGCTGTGGAGCCATCCTTGCTGCATGAGTAAGAAGAGCGACGCTGGCTCAAGTCGACTGAATTCCCCCACACATCCTTGCTATTATACTCTGCAAACAATGCAGGGCAAGTGTTCATCGGATTACCCCATCCTGCCGCCGACGGTTTCTTCTTCATCGTCGTGTTCAAATAGACTGCCCTAGGCTTCTGTTGCCAAGAGCGTCCCAGCGTGAAGCTTCCGTCAGAAACAGCACCGTCGATCGTGCAACTTTCAAAGACATATCCATATTTTTCACCATTTCCACCAGGAGCTGTGATCACATCGTTGGCACGGTTTTCACAATACAGCAGACAACGGTTGAAATAGACCTGTCCGCCACCACAGATGAAATCCACAGTCCCATGGATCTCGCATCCTTCAAGGTAGGTGCGGCGGGCAGCTTTGGTAGTGTAATATGTATCCTGACCAGAAAGCATCCTCACATTCTTGAAGATATTCTTATCACCTTCGTCTTGCAGACAAACCAGGCGATTGGCGGAAGCATTCGGATTCACATATCCATTGTTTTTCAAAGTGATATCCTGCATATATATGCCACCCTTCTTTAGATAAAGAGTAGCTGTTGTGCCGATGCCCTCAGCCGAAGGGGCGTTGTAACACACCACTCCGTCCATGCTCTGCCCGATCAACGACACGTTTGCTCCGGAAAAAGTAGTTTTCTGGTTGGAGTCTCCTGTCATGCGGCCGAAATCATACTGACCGTCGGGCAAGAATATATAGTAGCGAGCTTTTGTAGACGACTCTGCGGCAGCTTTGGCTTGAGCCCATGTACCGTCTACCCCGACCACGAAATCGAAGTTCTGCTTATTCACTCCAGCAATCACAGATGCTGAAAAAACGGTTGTTATTAGAGTAGTGACAAATCCTTTCATATCACAAAATCTTTTGTTTACGGCAAATGAATAATAAAAACTCCGTCACGACAACAAAATTTCCATTAAAATAGACACCATATATTTTTTGCACCTCTTTTTGTTACAACCATGCACCATAAAAAGAGAAAAGGCAGAAACATATTAAATATACATCTCCGCCTTTTCCGTGGAAAAACGATTTATTTAACTATTTTATACCATACTCCACACTGCTCAAGCATATAGACGCCATGTGTAGAACCGATGTTTTCAAGCTCTGTAAATGAGTCAATTTCTCCGATGAATTGGCCTTTTTCATTATAAACGCGAATGACACCGTCTACAGGCAACAACGCTGGAAGCGATTCGACGGACGACTGGTCTGTCACATGTACCTTATATATCAGCATTATCTGGGACTCACCGTATATCAACACCTGCCTGATAGTGCAAGTGTCACCCACCTTCGTATTGCCGGGATACTGGCCTATACGCATTCCGTTGCCATCCGGATCAATCTCAGCAAACACAGCCGCAGAAGTGGAATTTTCTGTCCACTGCTCCACATTTCCACTCAAATTATACCAGTAGCCTTTGTTGGCAGTGAATGATTTCTCCAAATTTCCGTTGCTGTCCACAGCATATAGCGACACATTTTTACCAATTTCCGACAACAAATCTGAAGCAGAAATTCCGAGCAAACCGGCTAAGTTTGCCATATTCACATCAACTATAGTGGCGTTGTAGCCATCATTCACGTCGACTTCCACATTAAATGAATACTCAGCGACTGTAACAATCTGCTTGATTTTCAGATAGAATTCCTTCTCGACCTTCGTGTTATTAGCATCTTTCATCACTATAGTCACATTTCCATCGAAACCTTCAGAAGGGACTCCAGACACAACACCGTCGCTACTCAAAGAAAGACCCGCAGGAAGACGGGATCCATTCTTCAAATAGAACAAATAATCCTGCTCACCACCCTCGCCTTCAATTTTTGCGGAATAAGCCACGCCAGCCTCTCCATCAGGAAGCGACTCTGTGAGAAAAGCGAGAGGAGTGCTCAACTCATTTCCACAGCGGAAAGTCATTGTAGAGCCGGGATCGGAAAACTCCCAAAGATAGATGCCACTGTTGTTGCCATCATACCATTTAGCACTCGGATTGCTATTGTCGTCGAACACTTTCGGGCCATTCTTAGAGTTCCACATGCAATTTTTGGAAGTAGCAGGACGGCCGTCAAGAAGTTCCGGTTTTCCAGCATGGTTATTATCGCCCTTAGTGTTCACATGCCAGATCATAACACCAGGATTTTTAGTGCCATAATAGTTTGCATAATGCTTGTCGCGCACCTCCATATAATAGCGTTCATTGGCATTTGCTCCAGTGCCATAGAAGACGGCAGCGTTTCCAACCTCCTGTTTTATAGTGATTTTACGACCATCTTTTATATTAGTGATATCCTGTTTGTTAGTCAGCCAACCCAGTTCATCCATAGAATATGGATTTAGCAATTCCGGATTTTTCTCGTCAGGAGTCCAGAAAGTGTTGGCGATATTGAAATCCTTGATATTATTGTCGTCATTTTCATCCTCATAAGAATAGAAATCAGGCAAACCAAGCACAAGATGTCCGTTTTCATGGACGAATGTACCCATAGTGAGTTCCTTATCAAGATTCGACATCTGATAAGCATGCCATTCTCTTGATGAAATATTGGAGTATTTGCTTTTCAGATTGAATGTGTATCCTCCCTGATGTGGCCACAGTCCAGTCGCCCATTTCGACGGAGACGCTCCAGCATAAAAAATATTGATAGCCATTATTTTCCTGCCGTTGAAAGAGATGTCATTAAGGTCGAACCCATCCCTCTCCTTCGAAATGGCAAGCAATGCATCAGTCACAACAGGGAAAAAGCGGTCAGTAGTATAGTCTGTAGCATCAGATGGTGAATAATATTCGAAATTATTCGGAGCATGATATATATCTTTTGGCAAATAGTTGATATATGTCAGTTTACCGCCAGACATCCAACGAAAATGTTCCTTGATCGAACGTGCGTTCCCGTAGACGGTGCGATCACTTGAATTTAGAAATGTCTCCACCTCTTCACGAGACACCGTAAATTTTCTGTCGGCGAAATCAATCATCAGACAGACACCGTAGACGGTATCAGGGAGCGACGTCGCTGCTCGCAATTGTGGAGCGGAGTCTTTATCCAATCCAAGCAAACTTTTATGGTCTTCTATGATTTCTGTTCTCCTTTCCGCATTCAGACGGATATGCGGCTTCACAATCATACTCACTTCAGAAGGAGCCGCCCCGCCGTTGTATCTTATTCCTGAAGAAGCATATTCCCTACCGTCGGCAGAAAGCATAGCATAACAGATGTAGCCGTCAACCTCATCACGAATAAGTGTATATCCATCTTCACTTTCCGCATCCATATAGAGATCCGTACCGAAAAGGCGAACCGACACAGTGTCGCCATCAGGTTGGACAAATTTATGTGGTGTAGCATGATACACTCGAGCGACTACCGGAGAAAATATCATTTCCACAAGAGTCAATACTATAGTAAATAATAAAGTGTGTTTCATAGTACATAAATTTCATTAATTAACTCCATAAAAGTACAAATGAAAATGTAAATGACAAATCAAACAGGAAAAAACAAACAAGTATGGTATTTTTGTCTATGTATATAGATAATACAAGTTTAGCTTAAATTTCTCAAAACAAGGATCTGAAATATCAATTATATTAACGTGAGTTCGACGAAATCAAAAAGATAGTTGGAAGTGTCATAACTGAGGATTGTTAAGGGCGGAACGCCCTAACCCCTTCCCACGTGCGAGCCGTAGGCGAGCACATAAAATTAAAAAAAAAACAGAGACACAAAGTTCACAGAGAAAGACTTCGTCTTTTTATGAGAAAAGGCATATCCTTTCTCTATGAACTGATTTATTTTAATTTTATGTGCTCGCCCGTCCTTTGGAATCCTCATTTATGACACACACCTACTATAATATCGTTTCTCACATTATTTAAAACAAAAAACCGAACGATAAATCATTCGGTTTTTTATGTTAGTTAGTTTTCATCATATTGCATTCTGTTTCACAACACGCAATAAAGTAGATATAATAATTTATAATAGGGTCAAAATCTTTTTGTACTGCAATGTTACTGCTTTATTCAACCACGCATGTTCAATTATTAAAATTTTATGTGGATTTTTTCAAAAAACGCCATTTCATCGAAAAAATCCACATAATTTGATAAAAAATCCACATAAAATCAGGTGCAAATCAGTCAACATTTAAGAAACAAATTAAGTTTGTTTGGAATATTTTGCGACAGAACCTCATTTCGCATCTAAAAAATAAGGATTGTCAAGGGGCCGAGCTTGATAATTATTGGAATTTTTCCTTCTAATCTGCGAGAGTAAGAGCTAGCATTTAGTAAAAAAGTCGTTGACATACAGCATTTTCATCAAACAATTCATTAATAATACAATAAAATATTATAAATTTGTCACCAACTTATTTTAATGACTTATCAACAATGAAGAAATTCAGGAATTATTGTTCGGTCTTTGCCTCAATAATTGTATTGTCTAATAATGTGTATGCACAAGACTCCGTGCCAGCTTCTACACCAGCTCCCGTGCCAACAGAGTCTGTCACTACACCTTCAGGTGCATCATCTGTTGTGAATATTTTTCCAATCCAAGCACCTCAGACAACAGCTCCAGTAGCTCAGCAACCAATGGCTGTGCCGGTGCCTGTACCAGTGCCACCGCCACCACCAGCTCCGTGTCCGATAGTGGTAGACCCGGTTCCGCCAGCTCCGCCATGTCGTGAACCTGTATCTGTAGGATTCCGAGGCACATTGGGAATAAGCCGTTTTTCTGAAAGGACAAGAGAATCTGGCCATAGCGTGGCTTACCATACAGACATCGACATCTTGCAGTCGAGCGCAAACGAGGTGTTCCTGCCATATCTTGAAGGTGGCATCGTGATTGACATTCCTATCCATCACTATTTTGCTATATCTACGGGAGTGTTCTACTCACAGAAGGCCAACCATCGCAAATGTTTTATCGACACCACCAATTTCAAAAGTGAGAATGCAATCATCACAAGAATCGGATATATAAAGATTCCTGGTCAGTTGACGTTGAGAAACTGGTTCACTGAGGACAGACGCTTTGATATAAGTGCAGGACCATATATGGCATTTGGAATCCACGGAAAAGTCAAAGAAAGATATATAAGCGACGTGGATGATATGATCATTCACGAGACGGAAACTAAAATCGACGTTTTCGACGAGAGTGTCTACGACAACAACAGCATGTCTCGCATTGCTCCATACAAACGTTTCGATTTCGGATTCTCGTTCGCCACCACTTACGAGTTCAGAAGGTACTGTATCGGAGCCATCTTCGACATGGGTCTGACAGACATCACCAAACCAGAACATAACGTGGGTAACACAAGAACAAGAAGCATCGGTTTATTCTTCGGATATATGCTTAGATAAATACGTAATTCGTAATGCTAAATGCTAATGAGGATTGTTAAGGACGGAACGTCCTGACCCACACCACCTTGCGAGCCAAACAATCACTTATAATTAAAAACTTAAGAGTTTCTTAATTATAAATATAAAATGGAGAGACGGAATGATTTCCGTCTCTCCATTTTATATTTAGACTATCAGCCAAAATCAAAGCTATATCTTGTTGACAATCTTTTCTACAGGATGGCATATGAAATTAATTATATACGAACTGACTAAGCTAATTAAAATCAAAACAATATATATTGCTATAGGGTATTTAAGTTCATATATGTAATCATGAAATAAATAGTAGCAAAACCAAGAATGAATCATCCACATATTCATAGAATGATTTCCTAGCAACGCCAAACATCTGTCAATAATTTTTAATCGAGGAGCATTCACGAACAACAATAAAAAAGGATACGCATAAAACTCGTCAAATGAGTAAGTATTATAACAACATCTAAGTAAAACCAACAATAACAAAAGTATCCATAAATATTTACCATAAGGTCTTATTTTCGATGATACCTTTTGAAAGACATCATGTTTTGCAGACATAGATCCTAAATAAAAAGACAACATCAAATTAAAATACAAGATAGGAATATATGCCCAATAATTATGGAATAAAAATCTTTCTCCATATCTGCTGATAAAAAAAGAAGTGGAAAGATTAATTAAAAACAAAATTGGCACAACTATTCCATCCTTATATCTGTCTGTAACTTTAAATACCCATGGAGATGTAAATGACAAAAGTACATAAGGCAACAAAAACCAACATTCTCCATTATATGTGGTTTTGTATCCAGTAACATTGGACAATATCTTACTCCATGTCCCTGGATATCTATCTGGATAAAGAAAGCTTCCAATTCCGACAAATATCAACAAAATCACCCAATAATGCAATAATAGTTTTAGCAATCTTGAATATCTATGTTTATCTCCTTTTTTATAGACAATATACATTCCATACCCACTCAAGATCAAGAAAAATGGCACAGGATTTGTTGCTCTTACCAATATATGAATTAAAGGAATATCTTCAATATACACGTTATTATGACATAATAAAACATTATTCATCTGATTAAACAAATGAAGATAAAGCATAAGTAATATCGCAACTCCTTTTGATACTAGTGAATCCTGTTTGGAAAAAGAACTATCCATTTTGTATTACTAAATTCTGATTTTCATCATCATTCCTCCATTGATAGTGACGAAATAGATTCCTGTCGGCAACATTTGCAGGCTCACCTCCGTCTTGCCACCACCAATTTCATCCACCATACAGCAGACTCCACGTGAATCATAGACCTCCACCAGCATCTTTTGCTGCTCTTCCCCACTCCATACCAATTTATTATCTATGAAACGAACTTGATCGCCACATTTTAGTTCATCTGCTGAAGTAACAATCTCTTCTCCAGGCTGGAAAATTCTCCAAAGAGCTGATTTGTCGTCTGGCAACGGAGCCTGGAAGATAGTTCCGTCTTTTCCGACCTGAAGATATTTTTCGCTATGGCGAGCCATCATCGTCACTACATTCGCCGTATAGTTTGGCTGTTTTTCAAAAGCGAACTGCTGATGTCCACCTCCATTCCAGTCCCAAATTCCTGCTTTAGCACCGTCTTCTTTACTTTCTCCTCCAATTTCCAACACCTTGCCAGATATATTCAGACGGAATGTTCCGCTATACTGTTCAAACAGATTAATCCAAGCGTCGTCGCTGTTGCAATCCACCAGGCTCAAATCACCGGTGACACCGCTCATACATTTCCCTTCACTCACTGACATCACCTTAATTTTATCTGAAGGAATCATCTCACTCGCATCCTTCTTCCACACACGCACCCAGTCGCACTCTAAATACGCTGGATTGGCATTTGTCACCTGAATATTATCGCCTGCCCAACCGCCTACAGCCAAATTGATGATGATATAATTTCCTTTCAGCTGACTAATCTCCGTCGGACGATTATACGTAGCGATAACCTTATCATCAAAGTAAAATTTCAAATATGAGCTGGTCCACTCAAGTCCATAAGTGTGGAAATCCGCGCTTTTGTCAGGACCAGTGTGAGTGCCACCGAAGGAAGCTTCATGATCCCAAGCCGAACCGTGAGACGCATACCAATCTGTCTTAGTGTAATGCAAATAGTAGTGATGAAGATTACGCTCGTGCGGCACCTCAAAAATATCTATTTCAGGCGGCCAACCATCCTGCAAAGTCCAAAACGCAGGCCATGTGCCAAGTTGCCAAGGCATCTTGAAACGACCTTCTATATATCCGCCGTTCACTTCAAAATGTCCACGCGTGTCGATAGCTCCTGAAGTATAGTCCAGAGAATATGTTTTTCCGCCATTGGAGCATGTGGCAGGAGCTTCCGGATGGCGACGAGCGTCAGCCCTGATAATCAGTTTTCCATCCTTGACAGAGACATTTTCCTCGACACAGTATGCCTGGTGATTATGTGTATGTCCCCAATTATAAGTAGGGTTCCACTTGCTCTTGTCGAGAGAGTTTCCTTCAAACTCGTCATTAAAAACCATTGTCCACCCTGAAGAAGAAGGTGGAGCGGCATAAGCGGCAGTAAAAAGTGAAAATGCAGTCAACGCTGCTGAAATGTTAGATTTCATATTGCTATTAGAATTTCATTTGTTTTAAATTAATTGTATGGATAAAATCCAAACCTACCCCATCCTGTTCATCAACACCACTATATCGCATGTTTATCCATATAGCCAATTAATATTCTTCACAATTTGTGTTTTTTAGGGCATAAAAATAAGGATAAAAAAGAGAATTAAGCAATAAATATGTAGAAAGGAGTTGTAAAGCATAAAATATAATAAGTTTTTTATTATTTGGAGTAACGACGACACTCTAATGCAATGTATATATCAAAAAAGCCATCCATTCTTTATTTATACGAAAAGGGGAAAATGGAATATGAACAAACACTCAAAAATTGTTGTTCAAAATTTTAACCAAAAGGATGCAAAAAGTTTCAAACTTGAAGCAAAACAAGCAAAATTCTTTCAATTTAATTTTAGTGTCAAAAAGCATAAATTTCTTTTAAAATTTTACCCAAAACACTTGCATTTGTGTGTTATAAAGCATAATTTTGCATCGTCAAAAAGAAAAAAAAAGACTTAAAAAATATAAACGATGGTACTTATTAATATTTTGTTGACTAAGCTTTACAAAAAGTACGCTCCAAAGTTCTAATTTGGTTTGTTTGTTAGATCTAAAGCAAAGCAGCGACGCACCCAAGAAATTGGATGCGTTTTTGTTTTTTTAAACTCTTACCTCATATATGTGAAACATTTCATAATAACGTAGACCTTGAACACAAAATATTCAACAAGACACAAATCGAGATATTACATTTGCATTGAGTAAAATACCGACTAAATACCAACTTAGAAAGTGAGTGATTTATGTCCAAAAACATCATTACTTTAGACGAAACTAATTATTTTTTATATAATTTAGCATCATAAACAAAAAAAACGGAATGAAAATTAGGACTTTTTTAATCAAGTTTACGGCAGAGATAAGACAAAGTGAGATTCCATTATTTAGAGGGGCAATAAACGCCATATTGGAAGAAAACCACAGCATACTTTTCCATAACCATACAGACGATGGATTCAGATATTCCTATCCACTTATTCAATATAAAAGAATAGGAGGCAAAGCGGCTATCATGTGCGTGGGAGAAGGCACGAAAGTCATTGGAGAATTCTTTTGCAGACAAGAATTATCTCTACAGATAGGCAAAAGGTCCATAGTTTGTGAAGTTGACGAGATTGTTGCCAAATACCATAACATAACAATCACAGAAGAGTTAATATCATATAGAATAAGGAAATGGTTACCATTCAACTCCGAAAACTACGAAACATATATGAAAGCCAAAGGGATCGTGGAAAAATACCAAATATTGGAAAAAATAATGACAGGAAATATACTATCGATGGCCAAAGGATTGGAAATGACGATAGAAACACCTCTTTGTGTCAAATTGGAGGAAATAATAGATACATACAATATAACATTCAAAGGTATCAAAATGATGAGTTTTGATCTTGATTTCATGGCAAACATCACAATGCCAGACTTTTTGGGATTGGGAAAAGGAGTAAGTCATGGATTTGGAAATATAACAAACTGAAAAAATAGAGAAATATGACAAAATTTTTATACGGAGCGGCGGTGCAAGGCATCCAAAACTTCATTTTTCAGACAAATAAACTGAAAGAAATCGTTGGTGCAAGTGAATTGGTAGAGGAGATTTGTATGGAGGTGTTTGAGAATGAAGTCGGAGATTCATTCCACGAATACAATGGGGACACTGGTGCAGTTTTGATGGCATCCGGACACATTAAATATATCTTCGACGAAAAAGCCCCTGCCCTAGCAAAAGTTGTACTTAATATGCCCAAGGTTGTTCAAGAACATGCCCCCGGTATTACATTCTCTCAGGCTGTTGTCAAGATGACAGGCAATTACAATAAGGATGTTGAAAATCTAGAAAAGTTCCTTAAAATCCAGCGTAACAAACCTATGCGCAGTCAGACACTTGGTTTGATGGGGATATTAAGAAGTCGTCACACAGGTTTGCCAGTAACTAACAAAAAGCCAATAATGGGCAAGGAAGAGTATTTAGATGCTGGAGCAAACGCAAAGTACTTTGATCCAGCAAATAGTAAAACAGAAAGAACTTACGATAAAATTAGGGGTAAAACCATACCCGACGATGAGAAACGTCCATTATTGATAAATTTAAATAAAAAAGGTGGCAACAACGATTGGATTGCTGTTATCCACATCGACGGCAATGGACTTGGCACAGTGGTTGAAGAAATATGCAAGTTGGGTGCAGAAAGATTCAAACAATTTTCAACAGATTTGGATAATGCAGTGAAAATATCTGCAAAAGAGACTTTCAATGCAGTGAAGGATAAATTCAAGGGCGAAAACATCATCCCAATCCGTCCTCTTATTCTCAGTGGCGAGGACTACAATCTGATATGTAGGGCTGATTTCGCTGTTGAATACGTTCAAGCATTTTTGTCGTCTTTTGAAGATAAGACATCATTCTTGAAAGATTATCATCTTAAACGCAAGGGGGAAGACAAAGAGATTGAAAACCTCACCGCTTGTGCAGGAATTGCCTTTGTAAAATCCTCATTTCCGTTTCATTACGCCTACAATTTGGCAAATGGACTATGTGATTTTGCAAAGAAACAATCGGAACGAAAAGCATCCTGCCTTATGTTCCACAAAGTTCAAGACAGTTTCACAGAGAGTTACGACGAAATCGTTGAGCGTGAACTCACTCCGAAAGATGGACATTCTTGGCAGTACGGTCCGTATTTCTATAAAAAACAAGATGGCTATCTTAAGATAGACGAAATAATTACAATGTCTAATCAACTTTTGAACAAAGAAGGCAATGCAATCAAATCTCATCTCCGTCAGTGGTTGAGCCTTATGCACGAGGACATCAATGTGGCTAAGCAGAAAATCAACAGGGTTTTATCAATTGTCGGCGACAAAACTGATAAAGCAAAGAAATTGAACAAACTCGTTTCTACACTAACAAATGCACAGCCGAGGAAAATTAAGGATAAAGATTTGTTGGTGTACCCTGTGTATGACATTCTTGCTCTACATTCAGTTACTTATCAAGATACTAATTCAAAAGGATAATTATGAAATACGAATACGAAATACAATTTTTCAACGAATGGCACTGTGGGTCGGGCTTGGCTGCCGGAGCAGACTTAGACGCTTTGGTAATCAAGGACGGACAAAATCTGCCGTTTATACCGGGCAAGACCATAAAGGGACTTGTCAGAGAAGCCGTTGAAGACTATTATACATTTAATAATACCGAGATTTCAGAATTGTTTATCAAATATTTCGGTAATTCAAAGGATAAAGATAATCGTAATCCGCAACAAATTGAGGACAAGTTTCTTAATAAAAAAGATGAAATCGGCAACAACATTGATGCGATAAGATTTGGTTCTTTATTTTTTTCAAATGCAGAACTACCTGATAATGAGAGAAAAGAAATTGTCAAACAACACGTACAAGATTTTATGTACACATCAATTGCTTCTACGAGAATTGATGAAAACGGTACTGCAAGCAAAACAAGTCTGAGAAAAACTGAGATTACGATTCCGTGCAAATTGAAATTTTTCATTCAATCCGAGGAAGAAATTTCAAAAGAATTTCTTGAAATCATTAACAAAAGTGTCGGGCTTATAAAACGTATCGGTCAAAACCGTAATCGTGGACTCGGCAGATGTCAAATTAAAAATGTGTAAAATATGGCAATAAAAAAATATAAATGCACATTGAATTCCGATGTAATAATCAATGTTAAATCTGCAACTGTCGGAGAAAACAAGACATTGGATTTTATACCCGGCAATTGCTTTTTAGGAATTGCTGCGAATGTGTTGTACAATGACAAGAAATTGAAACCTGAGGAACAATTGAAACCTGAGGAGAAATTATTGCTTTTTCATAGTAATGCCGTAAAATTTGGCGATGCACATTTGGCTGGCGACAAATACAGAACTCTTAAAGTTCCTGCGGCATATCATACACCTAAGTATGCACCCGGTGAAAAGGACAACCATCCGTTGCGTGTGTATCACGGTATCAAAGATTTGGGGAGCGATGAAATTAAGGCACAACAAATAAAACAATGCAAAAACGGTTTTTACGAGTTCGATAGACTTATTGCCAAGAAATGTGATATCAAGAAGAATTATGCCATCAAATCGGCATACGACCGACACACAAGACATTCGCAAGACGAACAGATGTTCGGTTATGAATCTCTGCCCAAAGGTACAGTATTTTATTTTCAGGTAGAATTTGATGAAAGCAAATTGCAACCGCAAGATATTGAACGGTTTAAGAAAATAATTGATACCGCATTAACAGGTGAAAAACGAATTGGACGTTCAAGAACTGCTCAGTTTGGGTTGGTCAACATTGCGCCTGCTAACTACGACGAAATCAACAGCAAACCAATTAAGGAGAGCAAAATCGTTACGATATATGCCGACAGCCGTCTGATATTTTTAGACGAATATGGATTGCCGACTTTTCAGCCGACTGAAGAACAACTTGAAATAAAGGGTTGTAAAATTTTGTGGGACAAATGTCAAATCAAAACATTCCAATATGCACCGTGGAACTCTCAACGCAAGGCGTTTGATGCTGACAGATGTGGAATAGAAAAAGGTAGTGTGTTTGTCCTATTGGTGGAAGACGTGGCAGAAGCCCAAAACAACAAGTGGGAATCAAAGAGTATTGGTAGTTATCTAAACGAAGGTTTTGGCAGAGTGATTTTCAATCCTACTTTTTTAGAGGTTAAACCTAATGCGGATTTTGACGGTGAAGCCAAATACTCCTTCCACGAACCTAACAAAGATGACAAAAAGCCAGAAAAGGCGATGTTGCTTAATGAATCCATCAACAAGCCGTTGTTCAGTTGTATTAATGCAAGGATTAAGGAAGCACGTCTGTCGGAAAGCATATATAGCAAGGTTGACGGGTTTGTTACTTCCACGAACATTCAGTTGTTCAAAAAAGATAGGTTTGCATCCCAATGGGGACACATTCGCGAACTTGCTATGTGCTATCCACACAAAACCGAATTGGAACGTGAACTCTTCACCAAGGTGGACAACAACAACAAACCGTTTGCCTATCTTACTCACGGCAAAGCGGCGAAAAAATGGGGCGAAAAGAACAGACGCGAAATATTTAGGGCATTCTTTGACAGCTTAACCGAAAAAGAGACACAACTTGCAATTATAAACCTTGCCTCCGAAATGGCAAAAAAAGCGGAATAGTGATGAATACAAAAACAACATATACACACAGACTCTTAGCAAGAGTTACTATTGAAGCCGGAACGCCACTTGCCGTCGGTTCGGGTGAGAAGGATATTACAACCGATGCTCTTGTTATCAAAGATTTCAACGGCTTGCCTTATATTCCCGGTACAGCCATTGCGGGTGTTTTACGTCATGCAATTGGTGAAAAAACCGCAAAAGAGTTCTTTGGCAAACACGAACAAAGTAGTAAAGACAGCCGAGGCTCAGAAATTATTTTTTCCGAGGCTAAAATGATTGGTAGCGACGGTAAGGTCATTGACGGACTACAATCAATTGATTTCGAAAACGACCAATTTTATGCAAAGTTCAAAGAACTACCTATTCGTCAGCACGCCAAGATAACGGAAAAAGGCATTACAGCCAAAGGTGGAAAATTTGATGAACAGGTTGTTTATCAAGGAACTCGGTTTGTCTTTGAAATTGAAATGGTTTCCGAAGACAAAGATAATTCACCTAAAAAGTTAGACGATTTTATCAGCGTTTTGTGCGAATTAAACTCGCAAACCTTGCGAATTGGTAGCGGAACACGTTGCGGATTCGGCAAAATCAAGGTAATAAATATCGTTTGGCGCAAATTTGACTTATCCAATCCCAATGATTTGAAAGATTATATCAATAAATCATCTGATTTGAGCCAACCATTTGACGGTGAATATTTTGACGATAAAACATCTTCTGACAAATGGACAACATACAAACTCGTTTTGCAACCGGAAGACTTCTTCCTTTTTGGTTCAGGATTCGGTGATGACGAAGTGGATATGACACCGGTGAAAGAAGAAGTCATAGAGTGGGACAAAAAAGACAAGCCGGTCTTTGCTAAAAATGACAACGGAGAAATTGCTAAGTGTGTTCTTATTCCTGCGACATCATTGAAAGGTGCTGTTGCACACCGCACGGCATATCATTACAATAGATTGAAACAGCGATTTGTTGACGGTAATAATCCCGACAAGACGCCCAAAGTGGGCAACGATAGCGAAGTTGTTCGTGCTTTGTTCGGTTATGAAAGTCAAGACGAGAGGGTACAGAAACGCGGTAGAGTGATTTTTAATGATGTAATTCAGGACATTTTGCCCGACAAAATAATGAACCACGTTTCAATCGACCGATTCACCGGCGGAGCAATAGACAGTGCATTGTTTGACGAAAAACTGACTTTCGGAAACGGTAAAAGTTTTAAGACCGAAATATTGGTTGAAAAAGCCGCTTTTGACGAAGATACATCCTTTAAAGAAGCCTTTGAAGCAGCGTTAAAGGATATAATTGACGGACTCTTGCCTCTTGGAGGAGGTGTTAATCGTGGCAACGGCTGTTTTGGCGGCTGTGTTGTAGATGTAAATGGAACGTTCAATCATAAAAGGGAGGTGGAAAAATGGTAACAACAATAAACATAACGAAAGATTTTCAGGGTTACATTTGGATGAGCGACCAACCAAAGCCAGAAATCTTCGACAAAGACAATGTCAAAGAATTAGTTTTGGACAACACGAAAAATCCATTTGTAATTGAAGGTCAATTGTATGACGGCAAAAAATCATACAGTATCAAATTCGTTGACGGCGAATACAAAGTCATTACATACGATGTAACCAGTGATGACATAGACAATGCGAAGCCGTATTATCCGAATAGGATGAATAAGAAATTGCTTTTCAATCAGCGTTGGGAGGCAAGAAAAGATGAACTTTGTGCAAATATGCCAGTATTGCAGCCAGCGGGATTTGTGTTTGTAGGATTTGATGATAACTAAAAAACTGAGAAACTATGTATTACAATAACAATAAACCACAGTTCAGTAAGGATAAAAACTTGGATAGTTTTTACAATCCTTATTCATTCGTGCCCATTTCTAAATACGTTTTCAACTATTCCGACAAGGAAAAAGACGAATTTATAACGGCACAGGACAAACCGTTTTTTGATGGTATTTCGGGCACTATTAATGTCCAAATGAAAGCCGTTACCCCTTTTTGCGTACGCTCTGCAAATGGTAACAACTGTATGATAAACAATTCGTTTTTCGTACCAGGGACATCATTAAAAGGCATGATACGGAGTGTGTTTGAGATAATAACAATGTCAAATGCAAGAAATGGAATCGCTAATAACAGATTTAGTTTCAGAGATTTAAATAGCGATGAGTATGAGTTAAAAGACGGAAAACAAAAAAGTGTTTTTTTCATTCTCTACCAAGGCAATTACTATGTAATTGAATGTCAGCATTGGAAAATTTCGTATGACAAAATACAAGAAGACTTCAATGTAAATATTAAGAATGCCAGAACAATTGCAGACAAGTACCGTCTCATTGGCAATGACTATATATACAAAGATGCCGACGGAGATTGGAATATGTTATTTTTGTCGGGTTTTATGAATGGCAAACTACACGAATATCAGTTTATGATACCAGAAATGAATGAAAGCGATTTCATACCATTGAAGGACAAGGAGTATGACGATTTTATTTTCATTCATCGTGACGAAATCAAGGGTGGCAACAAGAATTGGAATTTTTGGAAGAGAAAACTGCGAAATTACAATAGCGTTGCAGATATTGTATCTGATAACTACATAGGAATTGTGCCATGTTTTTTCAGAACAAAAACTGAAAACGGAAAAACAATTGTAAAAGATTTGGGCTTCTCATATCTTTACAGACAACCATATAACAAAACTGTTCATCAATGTCTTCCACAAAACTATTCGAAGAATACTTATGATATGACACAGGCGTTATTCGGTTTTGTCAGCGATAAAGATGCTCAAAAGGGTAGAGTTCAAGTAACTTGCGCCCGTGTAAAAGGTCAGCAAGCGAATAGTCAGACCATTCTGTTAGGATCTCCTAAGCCTACATATTATCCTTTCTATTTGGAACAAAACAAGAGTAATATGCTTATTACTTTTTCCAATAAATATGCAGTAATTTCAGGTAGGAAAAGATTCCTTATGCGGAATGCTGCCCAAGAAATGCAACTTGCAACAAGTACTCAAACAACAACATTTGTGCCGTTAAAGGCAGGTGCTGAGATTGAGTTCAAAATACACTTTCACAACTTGCACGAGTTTGAACTTGGGGCACTATTGTCTGCAATTAATTTTCACAATCATACAGAATGTTATCATTCTTTGGGTTATGCAAAGCCATTCGGTTATGGAAAAATGAGCCTAACAAGTATTGAGATTGACAAAACAACGGTTCGTTTTAACAATCCCGACAACCATCTTCTTCCTATTAATGACTACATAAAGTTGTTTGAGGATAAACTATTGAGTGTTTTAAACATAACTAAACAAACTTGGGAACAGGAACTCTATGATTTGTACGCAATTTCCTCAGGTATAAAATCGGGGAATAGGCAAATTAGGTATCCTCAGATGGGTAATAAATCAAAGGGAATTCCTAACGAATTTCAGATAATCAAAGCGAAGAAAAAGTCATTAAAAGATTTTTCTCCTACTAAATAACTAATCGATTATGGCAAGAGTACTTATATCTTTTCTCGGAACGGGAAAAATGAAAGATGGCGACAATGCCAAAGGCGAATATGAATCAGCCAATTACCAAATTGATGGTGAAGATTATTCTGCAAAATTCATTGCAGAAGCCTTAACAAAAGCATACGGCATCGAAAAAGTTATACTTATTGGTACTATAAAATCAATGTGGGATGAGGTGTATGCAACATTTGCAGACGATGATCTTGGTGATGAGTATAAAAAACTTCAAAAAATCCGTCAATGTGTTTCACATGAGTCCGAATTGATCTTAAAAGGTGTTGACAATGAGACAGGTGTAGAAATAGAAGTGCCAAAAGAGGTAATAGAAAATGTTTTGCCCGGCAGTGATTCAAAAGTCGTTTTCATCAAATACGGTTTGAATGAGGCCGAGGTTGACGATAACATTTCCAAACTCCTCGGAATAGAAGCTTTTTTAAACGAGAATGACAAAATCTATTTTGACATCACCCACGGATTCCGTTCATTGCCTATGGTATTGATGAATTGTATAATTTATTTGCAGAATGTTAGCAACAAGAAAATCACAATTGAGAAAATTACTTACGGTAATCTTGATGTTTCAGGCGAGTTGGGCTATGCACCAGTAATAGATTTGAGCAAATTGCTTAATCTGTCTGATTGGATTAATGGTGCGTATGCTTTCAAAGAGTTCGGCAAAGGATACCAAATTGCGAAGTTGTTGGGTTATAATCCAGAAAAAGATGCCACAAAAAAAGATGCTCGTGGTAAGTCCATAAAAGATTTTTCTGATGTGATGGGGTCCGATTTTTTGTCAGGGATTAAACAGCAAGTTGATGTTTTACAAGCAGCAAGGAACTCCGAATATTCTCCCGTTGCGAAAATTCTAGTTCCTTCAGTTCTTGAAGAGTATTTGCATAAATTTTCAAGAGAATCCTCTAATTGTAAATTTCAATATGAAATTGCCAAATGGCATTATGAACACAAGAATTATTCATCTGCCACTATGGATATTTTGGAAGCTCTATTGTCAAAAGTCAAGGATATTTGCGATACAACTAATCCCGAAAAAGCCAAAGTGTATCTAGGTAAAAAAAATTCAATTATCACAGAAGATATGCGGTTGGAAAATGTTAAAAAAATAAAAAAATATATAGACGATAAAAAAGTCGAAATTAATGATCCTTCCATTGGAGGAATTGAAAAAAAATTGATAGACTTCCTTAATTTCAAATATAGTGAATTACAAGCGAGAAAAAAGCAGGCAGATAAAAATAAAGAATATGAATTGATACAGTATATATCAGATGCATGCAAAATCATTAATCCGAAAGAGAAAAATGATTTTGAACTGATGTATTCAATCAACATATTCCGTAATTCAATTGCACATCAAAACGAATTAGGTTTTTGTACTGTTGATGACATCATAAAAATAACAGGTCTTTGTATTGACTTATTAGGTAAACTAATCTGATAAGTTAAGTTATGCAGGGTTCCCGAAATCATCCATCGTCAGAATGTTGTCAAACTGAAGAACAAAATATGATGTTGCTTGAATTTTAAAATAATGCAAAATGAAATTTTAATATGATTGTTTGACGGATTAAAAACAATAAGTTATGGCAAAAGTTCATATAACCCTCGTTGGTGGGCAACCGGCTCCCGTTTATAACGGAATAATAGCCACACAGCCAGATAAGGTTGTTTTTATATATTCAGATAGTTCACGCGACAACGCTGAGCGTATATCTACTGAAATCCAAATTCCATCTGAGCGAAGAAAGATTGACCCTGTAGAATTGAACGACATTGAAAAAAAAGTACTTCAATGCGCTGAAACATATAAAAATGATGATGTCTCTATAAACATATCAAGTGGAACTAAACCATGGGCTTTCTATTTTGCTAAGGTGTTTGGACAAATGTCTAATGCTAAAATTTTCTACGTAGACCAAAACAATTTGCTATGGGATTTTAGTAACAAGAGTTCGCATAAAGTTAAATTTGATATGGATGCTCAATTTAGATTGTTGGGAAATCCTCTTAATGATTACACTTCGTTTGATAAAATAGAACCAGATGACAAACAAGCCGTTGAGAGCATTATAGAGTTATTCTCGTTGAGTTCAAGGAGCAATAATATGTTTCGACTTGTTGAAGAAGCTAGACGAAATTCACATTTAACAGAGTTTACGCTTAAAAATGGCTCAACCATGAAATGGATTAAGGAATCGAAGCAATTTGAGATTACTCTTATTGAAAGGGGAAATACCATTACAAAAACGCTAAAATCAAAACACGTTCGCGATTTGCTTTTGAAAACAGCTTGGTTTGAATACAAAGTTGCAGAAATTATTAGTAAATGGGACAAGGCTGAATCCATTAGAATGAATTGTAAATTTCCGTACAAAGATAGTGCTGCAAAAAATGAAATCGATGTATTGGTAGAGGCTGGTTCTAAGTTGCTTTTTGTGGAGTGCAAAACACAGATAGAGGACAATACAGACATTGACAAATTTGCTTCTGCAGTAAGAAACTATGGAGGAATGAGCAGTAAAGCTTTATTTGTAACAAATTCTATTATGAGTGAAAAAGCTAAAGAAAAATGTGGCGATAATGGAATCTTAACTTTTTCATTACAAGATTGCAACCTTGAAATATCTAACGAAAAAGCATTGTCAATGCTTTTAGATAGTGAATTGTTCAATATCAATACAAAATGATTGTTGTTGTTGCGAACCTTCTGGGTTCGCAACATCAACTTTCAAACTTCACAATAGAGAAAATTTGGAGATTTGCGACAGGAGCGTAATGAGATGTCGGAAAAATGACAATTCGGTGGATTTTTGATGAAAAAAGCATTGCGACGACGGGAATTTTTTATAGTTTTGTAGTCGAAAAATGTACTTTTTTTCATGCGATTTTTGAAATTTTGAACATTTTTGAGCCCTAAAGGTCTGCAAATCTGCGAGTTGCAATTTTACCTCTCGCAGACCATCTTCCATTAAAACAAGGATTAAGACACTATGAGAAACTTTTTCAATTTTCTCATTATTTACTCGCAGACCATCTTCCATTAAAACAAGGATTAAGACAGGGCGGGAAAATTAAAATGACTGAAATTTTGAAAATCTCGCAGACCATCTTCCATTAAAACAAGGATTAAGACAGGGCCTTTATTTCTGTTTTTGCAGAAGCTACAAGCTCTCGCAGACCATCTTCCATTAAAACAAGGATTAAGACATAGTAATGTTAGCTAGTAATGCTATTATCATACCTCTCGCAGACCATCTTCCATTAAAACAAGGATTAAGACGCTACTTTTTTCATGCTTGCCATTTTGTTTATGTTCTCGCAGACCATCTTCCATTAAAACAAGGATTAAGACTATTTCTTTTAATGCGTTGAGAGATTCTTCTTTTTTCTCGCAGACCATCTTCCATTAAAACAAGGATTAAGACAACGAAGTATATAATGATTTCCTTTATATTTCGATAATCTCGCAGACCATCTTCCATTAAAACAAGGATTAAGACTAGTAACAGTTTCCGTAGATAAATATACTCTAGCACCACTCGCAGACCATCTTCCATTAAAACAAGGATTAAGACTTTTGTTATCCATTGTTTATATTTTTTTGTTATTATCTCGCAGACCATCTTCCATTAAAACAAGGATTAAGACTCTTTCATATCTTGAGGTTTTCCATATTTTCTCATTAGTCTCGCAGACCATCTTCCATTAAAACAAGGATTAAGACTTTTTATAGTTATGTTCTTCATATTCTTCTACGCTTCTCGCAGACCATCTTCCATTAAAACAAGGATTAAGACTTTTCATTAATAAGTGTAGCCACGGTCTTCAAAAAAGCTCGCAGACCATCTTCCATTAAAACAAGGATTAAGACCAGAAGTCTTGTGATAGATAGGAGATATTGCCAAACACTCGCAGACCATCTTCCATTAAAACAAGGATTAAGACACTTCAGCACGTCATCAATATAGGATAGTATCCGTGGACTCGCAGACCATCTTCCATTAAAACAAGGATTAAGACTAGATATGATCGTTAATGTTAATAGAATCTACTGACTCCTCGCAGACCATCTTCCATTAAAACAAGGATTAAGACTCATCGACAACATCAAACCAATAACCAAGGTACTCGTCCTCGCAGACCATCTTCCATTAAAACAAGGATTAAGACTACACACTTAATTTGGCATCTATATAGGATAGTATCTGTCTCGCAGACCATCTTCCATTAAAACAAGGATTAAGACAATCCAATATATTTACGTGAAAAAGTTTTTTAAGAAACTCGCAGACCATCTTCCATTAAAACAAGGATTAAGACATTTTAATTCCCGACACTAGAGGGTTTAAAAATAACCTCGCAGACCATCTTCCATTAAAACAAGGATTAAGACTATATAGCAAAACCAATATTGTCACTACAACTCCTGCGACTCGCAGACCATCTTCCATTAAAACAAGGATTAAGACTCTTTTACTACAATTTGTTTCATCTGCTTTTTAGCCTACTCGCAGACCATCTTCCATTAAAACAAGGATTAAGACTCTGCATCCGCTACGCGATTCGGAGTTGCCATAAGCAACTCGCAGACCATCTTCCATTAAAACAAGGATTAAGACATGAGATCCTGTGCAATTTGCATTTGTTGCATATCTCGCAGACCATCTTCCATTAAAACAAGGATTAAGACTCAAATTTAGGCATTCATAATAAAGTTTTATGAAACGACTCGCAGACCATCTTCCATTAAAACAAGGATTAAGACCAGCAAGTCCTGAATCTGTTGCGTCAACTCGTCGAAACGCTCGCAGACCATCTTCCATTAAAACAAGGATTAAGACTAATAACGTCGGGAGCAGCCATATTCTCTCTCCAGCTCGCAGACCATCTTCCATTAAAACAAGGATTAAGACTCATAACACTTTCGACTATAGTATATCTTTGTTTCTTCTCGCAGACCATCTTCCATTAAAACAAGGATTAAGACGCCATCCTCTAAAAGAGCTGACTCATCAAATAAAGGCTCTCGCAGACCATCTTCCATTAAAACAAGGATTAAGACTTTTATTATGGAAGCGTATATCATATATTGCCTCCTTGTCTCGCAGACCATCTTCCATTAAAACAAGGATTAAGACTCTGACCTATCTTCTTCCAGATAATCTCTCGAAGAGTGGAGACGGTGTGCACACCGTCTCTACGTGCTCGCAGGCCATCTTTCATATATAAAACAAGGATTTGTGCTATAATATCGAATAGATCGACATTCTCACAGCACCGTAGGTGCGACATACCACAGCGTAGGGTGTAAACCCTACGCTAACGATACCCTACGCTAACGATACCCTACGCTAACGATACCCTACGCTAACGATACCCTACACAAACGATACCCTAC
>DFGT01000034.1:0-54201 GCA_002371265.1 Bacteroidales bacterium UBA3743
AGATTTCCGTCCTGCGCAAGCGTTTTGACAATTATTTTTAAGAAATGTTCGTAAGACGCTGATTTTGCGTCAGGTAAATTTTAACAATTTTTAACCGTAGAGATGCCTCATCACGGCATATTCGGCATACGCACGTGAAATTTATTTTTTAGAATACATGATATAGGTGAAATCTTATGGGAAATCATATCATATGCATTATGATTTACGAATTAAATCCTCCCATCAATGTGAAATCATAAACGAAAATGCGAAACAAATCGGTCCTCGGCATATCATATAACCCCTAAATACGGGGTAATGGATGAAATCCGTCTTCATATTTTTCATACCGATATGTAACGCCTGACGGCGTAATTGGAGGATTCATCATCTCTGTTGAAATTACGTCCGATGGATAATATCCCAACAATTACGAATTATGCATTATGAATTTCGCATTGTTCATGACACGCACGTCCGTGCGTCTCTACGAGAGGGTTGGATTCACCAGATGCATGGATTTTCCCAACATTTACGAATTATGCATTATGCATTATGAATTAACCGGACGACCACAAGGGTTCGCCCCTACGGGCAAATTCAATTCCTCAGATGGACTTTTCCAACAATTATGAATTACGAATTATGCATTATGAATTCTATTATATCCGACGCGATGATTGAGGATTCTCCTCGTTTGGTGGCAGCGGCATCTCCTGCCATTCCGTGAAGATAAACGCCTAACTTGGCGGCTTCATATGGAGCGTATCCTTGCGTGAGAAGCGACAAGATGATTCCAGACAAAACGTCGCCTGATCCTGCAGTTGCCATTCCAGAATTTCCTGTCGGATTGAAAAACAATGTGTTGCCATCCGTGATGGTGGTGTAGGCTCCTTTCAACACTATTATAATATTGTGTTTTTTTGCCATTTCCATCTGTTTGTCGATCATCTCCATCCTATTCGCGCATTTTCCGAAAAGTCGCTGGAATTCCGCAGGATGTGGTGTTATAATTGTATTCGACGGTAGGGATTCCATCAATTTATTGTCGGCCGCAACAATATTCAACGCATCTGCGTCTAGCAGTAACTTGCCTTCTGATGCGGCACTGACTACCATCTTCACAAGTGTTTTGGATCCATCCGTAGTGCCAAGCCCCGGTCCGACAGCCACGGCATCGGTCATCGCAAGAAGCTGGCTAAGTGTGTCGAGAGCATTCGCGTCGACTGCATCATACGATTTGCATATCGCTTCTGGAAGATAATTGATCAGATATGGTTTGACCTCTTTATGTGTGAAGACGTAGAGCATTCCCAATCCACTCCGCATCGCAGCTTTCGATCCCAACATACAAGCTCCGGGCATCTCCCGACTGCCTGCCACAAACAATCCTTTTCCAAATGTGCCCTTATGTCCATGCTTAGGACGGCGTTTGATGGTGAAATCAGAAAATTGCAACATATTCCCGACGTCGCCACTACCCTCTTTCATCAATCTCATGTCAAAATCCACCCAATCCATATCGCCGACATATCGCTCACTCTCCGGCATCAGAGTCGACAATTTCGGATATTGGAGACAAATTGTATGATCGGCTCTGATTATCGAACGTGTCGAATCGGCAAGTTCACGATCCTCTCCCATCAGTCCGGAAGGGAGATCGATAGAGACAAGCATAGAATCTTCACGTCGCATTTCATTGACATAATCAACCACTTGCCCTAAAAAAGAATCCTTCTTCACTACCCTATTTATTCCCGATCCCAGCAATCCATCCACAACACAAAGATTCTCTCTTTTTAAAATAGGATACATTTTTTCTATCCCGTCGACGGTGGAGATTTCTACTATCTTTATATAATTCTTCACTTTATCATACGCTTGAATGAAGTCGGAGGTCTGGCGGTCGCTCACCTTAATATAAAATATGACAATCTCTAAAGGACGTGATGTTTTATGCTCAACACGTAGCATATCAGCCACACAAAGAGCATCTCCACCATTATTTCCACCAGAGGCAAGAATCGCAACTGTGTGGACATCCGTGGTTGCCAGCAATTCCGTCAACTTGGAATAGAGAGCCGACGAAGCTCGATGCATAAGTTCAAAGGATGTTATTCCTTCTATTGCAATCTCTTGTGAGTCAAGAGTTTTAACATTGGAAGCAGAAAAAATTGGTGTCATTTTGTCTTTTCAATTTCAAACAAAATTACTGAATTTAGATAGTGATGCAAGTAGTTTTTTCATAAAATTCACACATTTCTATAAACCAATTTTCTTCTCACGACACCTGCCACGCAGGAATCGACAAGGAATCAAACATGGCGTTGACTTCGTCAATACAGGTTCTACAAACCTAACGACACACGCTGGACCTCTCATCCAAGGGTCGTAGACCCTTTATCGCTTGCGACGATAGCCGATTCCATAATGATTGAGGTCGACAGACCGATATCATTATGATGTCGGTTTATTCGATTTTTGGTGTCGGTTTATTAGATTTAGGCATGGCAACATCACTCATCCCTATTTTTAGGTAATAATGATTACACACAGATACCCAAAACAGGGTATCACAAAAGCAAAAATGGGATTTTTTTCGGAATTTTCACAAAATCAAATGCACTCCATACCCATTAATAGGTAAGAGTTAGCGACGACAGTTTACCCATTTTTGCGTATTGCAGTAGTCGTTAACTATAAAGTAATTTTGCAGCCGAAAAATTAGACTGAAAATGGCGACACTGAAAAATTTGTTATTCATGACAGCAGTAAGCATGATTGCCGGCACTGCTTCAGCACAATGGAACACAGACAGTACTGAGTACGACAGCTTCAAACATTACCGAGTAGGTGGATATGGCGAAATGCTTGCCAACTTTAAGGATTACGGCATAAACCGTTTTAATGGCACCAGCGAAGGCAATAGCAAAGTGAAGAGAAACACAATAAGTATTCCACGTATGGTGCTTGCTGGAGATGTCAAGTTCAACAAAAATTTCTGGTTGGGCATGGAGGTTGAGTTTGAATACGGAGGAACAGGTCAGGTTTACGAACTGGAAAATACTGAGAATGGAGAATACGAGGTGGAGATGGAGAAAGGTGGAGAAGTCGCCGTCGAACAATTTCATCTGACTTATCATCTTAACAATCATTTTAATATACGCGCAGGACACATGGTGGTCCCTGTAGGATTGACTAATTCACATCACGAACCAATCAACTTTTTCGGAACTGTGCGTCCAGAAGGAGAGACGACGATGTTGCCAAGCACATGGCATGAGACTGGATTGCAGGTGTTCGGACAGTTTGGGCACAAATGGGCAAGTTTCCAATATCAGGCAATGGTGATCACAGGGCTGAATGCCAACGGATTCAACAGAAACAGTTGGGCAGGAAAAGCAAACCAAGGAATGTTTGAAGGAGACAACTTCACTTGTCCGGCATACGCGGGTCGATTGGAATATACAGGTATCCCTGGATTAAGGTTGGGAGCTTCACTTTATTATTGTGACAATGTGGCTGACAACAGCGACAAGCCCAACACATACAATTTCGAGGCTCCTGTCACAATCTGGAATGTGGATTTGAAGTACCGTAACAAATGGATAGAGACTCGAGCAAACATATTGCAGGGAAATTTAGGCAACAGTGATTTGCTAAGTGCAAAGAATGCTATGCTAAGCAACAAATCGCCATACAGCCGTACTGCACCAATCGCCAGCAAGGCTGTTGATTATGGAGTCGAGTTTGGATTTAGAATGAAACCTTTATTCAGAAACAACAAGAATCTTGACTTCACTCCATTTGTGAGATACGAATACTACAACACACAAAAAGAGGTGAAAAATGCGGTGGCCGACGACAGATTGGAAACATCAATGTGGACTGTGGGCCTCAACTATAAACCGCTGCCATATCTCGTGCTCAAAGCTGATTACACCAGCCGAACAATCGGAGACGGCAAATACAACGACGAAAATGAGTTTGCAATCGGCATAGCATTCGTCAACTGGTTTTCCAAGAAATAAAAAATAAAATTAATGTAATATGAAAAGAAACCTACTAATTAGTGTTGCTGTCTTGGCAACAATGTTTTTGGGATCATGTAAAGATGATGATCCAGAATCAAACTCGATTCCAGAAGGAACAGCTGACGCACAGATCAACGAGGATCGCACATTAGTCACATCGGAGAATGTCACAAACTGGACTCAATATGCAGTGCAGGTTGCAAATCTATTGACCAAAGATGCGACGACTTTGAAGAACGCATGGGTGGACGATTATAAAGGATTGGGATCATACGCTGAACAATTCAAGAATCCAGGTGCTGGCAAAGACTACACAAGCTACGTAGGATGCGCTCAACAGATCATCGAGGGATGCGCAGATATCGCCAACGAAGTCGGAACAGCAAAAATCGGAGAGCCACGTGACCTATGGGAGTCGGGCAAATACACTGAGGCGGTATACGCTGTAGAGAGTTGGTACAGCTACCATTCAATAGATGACTACAGCAACAACATCTTGTCGATCCGCAATGCATTCAACGGAACAACAGACGGCAAGGAAGCGTCGTCAAGCATCGCGTCTTACTTGAAAGCAAAAAACAATGCTTTGTATGAGCAGACTAAAAAAGAGATCAATGCGGCATACAATGCTATCAAGGGCATGGCGTCGCCATTCCGCAGCCATATCGGAAACAGCAGCGTCACAGAAGCACAGAAAGCATGCGCGACATTGGAAGCAACACTAACGAACAGTGTTAAGCCAGCGTTGTTGAATGCTACAGAAAGTGAGTTGGAGCCAATCATCAAGAATTATGTAGACGTTGTTGTGGTGCCAACATACGAATTGTTGGTGACAAGAAACGTGGCTCTTAACACTGCAGTCCGTAATCTTGCTAACAATCCAAGCACAGCAACATTTGAGTTGGCAGCCAACGCATGGATGCAGGCTCGTGAGCCATGGGAGATGAGCGAGGCATTCCTTTTCGGACCAGTGGCGGATCTTGGTCTTGATCCTAACATGGATTCATGGCCTTTGGATGCCGCAGCGTTGAAGAACATTCTTAGCAATGGCAATTTCCAGGAATTGGAATGGGAAGGCGAGTTCGACGAGGAAGACGAGACAATTAGTGCAGCACAAAACGTTCGTGGTTTTCATACCCTTGAGTTCCTATTGTTCTACATGGGAGAACCAAGAACATATTAATTTTAGTTAATAAATCACACTATTCCCTTGTCCCTTTTTTAGGGGCAAGGAATATGTGTATATATACGACAAGCAAAACAAAACAACAAGCAAATGATTGCTAATATCTCAAAAAGCAAATATTTCCTAATTACAGCTTTGACTCCCCTACTTCTTGGATGTGACGAAGAATTATTGGACGACATTGACAAGATTGATGTGCCAGAAGGATATATGCTGTCGGCTGGAATCAGCACAGTGTTCAACAATTCAAGTTTCGCGTACGACCAAGATGCTCCATGGGTTGCAGAGAATGTTGCCAATCGCAAACGATTCACACATGGAGACAAGCTATACGATGACGCGTTGACTCAATCCACTGGATTAGGACCCGTATATGCAGGATACTCATGTGGATCATGTCACAGAAACGCCGGACGAACAAAGCCTGCTTTGTGGACTCAAATCAGCCAAGACGCAGATGGGACACCTGTGTATGGAAGCGGAGAATATGGTTTTTCCAGCATGTTGGTGTATGTGGCGAGAAAAAACGGTCAGTTTTTCCAAAACTACGGACGAGTGCTTCACGACCAAAGCATCTATGGAATACAAGCGGAAGGAAAACTGCAATGTCGCTGGCACTACGAAGATTTTGAATTTCCAGACGGAGAAAAGTATCAACTGGCACGACCCGAATATACAATCACCGAATGGTATGCCAAATATGGGGACACTGACGATCCGATCGACCCCAACGAATTGTTCTGCAGTGTGAGAATTCCGCTAAGACATGTGGGAATGGGACAGATGATGGCTATCGACAGAGAAGAGATCAAACGTCTTGCGGCACAAAGCAATTATCCTGAATACGGAATCAGCGGAAGATGTAATTACGTGACAGAACGTGGAGTGTACGACATTGGTCTGTCTGGCAACAAGGCTCAGCATCAGGATCTTACCGTCGAACTTGGATTTTCAAGCGACATGGGAGCCACTAACAGCCGTTATCCAGAGGAAATTTGCGAAGGTCAGTCGCAGATGAATGAAGGAAGCATGATGGGACTCACATACGACCGTCTTGACGTCTCAACTCAAGACATGGAGGATGTGGACTATTATATGCACGGACTCGGTGTGCCTGCTCGCAGATTGGGAAGCACAACCAAGATGGTGGAATATCAAGGGCATAAAATCACAGAACGAGATTATCTTGCCATTGGCGAAAAAAACTTTTTCACTGCAAAATGCCAGCTATGTCATGTCACCACACTGCACACACGTCCACGTGGGGCTAAACTTCTATCAGGCACAGAGTTGCCTTGGCTAGGAGGTCAGACAATCCATCCTTACAGCGATTATCTTCTGCACGACATGGGAAGCGAAATCATGGGTGTGGGCCTCAACGACAACTATCGCAGCGGACTGGCGATGGGCAACGAGTGGCGCACGACTCCGCTATGGGGTATCGGACTTCAATCTCTTGTCAACAGCCACACATATTTTCTACACGACGGACGAGCCCGCAACCTGCAGGAGGCAATCATGTGGCACGGAGGAGAGGGATATACCTCCCGTCAAATTTTTTCTAATATGAACAAAGAAGATCGTTTAGCATTAATAAAATTTTTGGAATCATTATGAGAAATATATTCATAGCCATGATGCTTTGCTGTTCGGCATCAACAATGGCTCAAAGCAACATCGAATTCGAAAAAGCGAACGGAAATTCAGTCAGCGACAGCATCGACATGGAAAACGGAGTCATTGGCATTGCTGACAACCGTGGATTCACACTAAAAAGCAAAAATGACAATTTTATATTCAAGCCATACCTGTTCTTGCAGACGCAAGGTCGATTCAACTGGTATGACAGCGAGGGATTAGACAAAGCGTACAATCAAGACAATGTAGCGAACAGTGGTTTCGCTATGCCATACGCCATTTTAGGTTTTACAGGAACAACCTTTGGCCGAGTGGATTATAATCTATGTATCAATGCATCCGCATCGGGTGGAAATATTTTGCAGCAAGGATGGGTAGACGCGAAGATCTGCAACGCCGCAAGATTTCGCGTAGGTAAGTTCAAGACTCCATTCTTCAGCGCGGTACAGACGACCCTTGGCGAGGCATTGTTTCCAATTCTTCCAGTCTCACTGACATCTACAGTGATCATGCCATACAGCCTTAATTCAGTATGGCCTACAATAGGCACAGGGTTTGATATCGGAGTGGAGTTTCATGGAACTGCCAAATTAAAGACAGAAGGATTGATGCATTATGAAATCGGTTTGTGGAACGGGACAGGAAGCGGAGTGAACACTGCGACAAAAACGCTGTCGGACGACCACAAGATCCCATCACTTCTGTATGCTGGACGACTAACATTCATGCCGTGGGGAAAGATGCCGAAGACACATGGAAACAACCGTATGCTTAATGTACGACGCATGGAATTTGGAGTGAGTGCGGGCATCAATGTCGAGAGTGAGAGTGAAAGCACAAACGACACTCGTCTTGGAGGAGAGTTCTCAATGCTCTACAACCGTTTGTTTATTGGCATTGAAGGCTATTGGATGCACGTGTCGTTTACAGAACGCCAGAAGATAGATGAGTTGCTAAACTACTGGGGTGGATATGCACAAATCGGCTTCTTCTTCAGCAATTCCGTCCAAGGAGGTCTTCGTTGGGATATCATGGACAGAAACGGATCAAGCAAAGATGGATTCCTCAACACACCAGGAGCCGTATTAAACTACTACATCAACAAATACAACCTCAAACTTACAGGCATGTACCAATACACTGGACGTTGGGGCCACGAAACTCAGCTTGACCGAGACAACGACGATCTTGGCATTGCCACTCACGGAGCGACACTACAGCTACAGTATAGTTTCTAATTCCGTCGCACAATCAATTAATTATTTTGAATACTATCACGATGGTTAATATAAAAAAATGGGAAACATTCCTGATTTCAGCAATCTCCCTATTGCAGACAGGATGTGATTCCGGCAATATAGACGACGAGGATATTTTGATCCAAAACAGTGGAAAGACAGTGAAGGTCACTGCGACAATCAGAGGCATTGGGCAATTGAGCGACACTTATACTGTTGCTGTCGCCGCATTCTCGGACGACAAAAAATATGCCACCACACAACGCGCGATACCAGAAAACACTGCAGACGGGCAACATATCAGCGTCACACTCGACAATCTTTCAAGCGAAATTTCCACCGTCGAACTTGCGCTCACTAACAAATTGAGGAAACGTATCCTCACACTTGCCAGCATCGACCTTAACGACTTTGAGTCGGGCGGAGACACTATACGCATGGATCTAGGCTCACTTTCCGTAGATATGTTTGGATGCATTCAGCAAGGCATATTTAATGTGTCGTGCATTCAGTGTCACGGAGCAAATGGAAGATCAGCTGGAAATTTGAATCTCACAGATGGGAATCCGCCGACGAATCTGGTGGACGTTGACGCTCAGTCGAGTGTGGCAGGACAAGGCTATAAGCGTATTGTGAGCGGCACTCCAGAAGAGAGCCTTATGTTCAAGATTCTGAATCCGGGAGGAGAAAACATACTGCACTACAATCACACAGAAGTTTTGTCGTCACAGTTCAAAAACAATCTGGCAGAAGTCAAGACGCTGTTGCGCGACTGGATAGAAAATCTTCAATAAACAACGGAAAACACTCATTTTTTGGTATTGTGCAGACTCTTTAATCGCAGTTACTTTGCAGCAAAATTAAACTGTTATACATTATGACAAAAAAAATTAAAATTTCAGTTTTATGGCTGCTGACAATTGGCGGTTTTGCATGTCACTCCATCTGTGATGTTCTGCCAATGTTTTGGGGAAAGAATATGGCAGTTGTTGCCACGGATGGCAACGTCGACCAAGGAATGATAGTGTTCATGATGCTTATTTCGTTCTTGTTTCCAGCCTGCGGAGTGCTATGTATGATGTGGGATAATAAAGCGACAAAGATTGTGAATGCGATTTTGGCGACACTCATCGCACTATTCAACATAATGCATGCATGTATGGAATTGCCAGCAGAGATTGCAGGACAGTATATCATCATGCCGATGCTGATTGTCATCGGTCTTTTGCTGGCATGGTACAGTATAAAGAATGTAAAGGAAGATTGAATCTATTAGACATTTCTACGTGAATATCCCCAATTTTAGTGAATTGCAAATAGCGAGCCACTAAAATTGGGATTTTTTATGGATTTTTCCATCTGATAAGGGAATTTTAGCTTATTAAAAAATGAGGATTGTTAAGGGCCCATGTTTAATAGATATTGGCCCTAACCCTTCCCCACGTGCGAGCCGTAAGGCGAGCACATATAGATAGTATAAACACAGAGACTCGGCGTCTTAAGAGAAAGACTTCTTTTTATAAGAAAAAAAAATTGAAGTCAATCATTAGCTCGTCCTTGCGGACTCGCAGAAAGAGAGGGAGTTAGGGCGTTCCGCCCTTAACAATCCTCGAATGTTACAAGAGCGCCGTCTTCCCAAATCATCAATTTTAGGCATTGGACACAGCAAAAAGAAGCGATACCTTTGCATCAACAAAAGAGACGAGAGATGATAAGATGTAATAAACATAAAAAAGTCAAAACACAAACAATATAGAGGCTCACAGAGATGCGAGCCTCTTTTTTTATGAACAAAATCGAACATTGTTCGTTTTTATACAGAAAAAAATGCAGATAAAAAAAGAATATACGTGCGAACAAATCGTGGAGGTAGCCAAAAAAGTTTTTCTGAAGAATGGCTATGCAAAGACTTCCATGCGCGACATCGCCAAAGGTGCCGGCATCGGTGTCAGCAACATCTACAACTACTTTAAGAGTAAAGATGATCTTTTCCGACATATCGTAATGCCTCTTATCAAAGAATTTGAAAAGATCATGTATGAACACCATAACGTAAACTCCAGTGAACAATTTTTCAAATATATCAATGGAGAAAACGACAACATGATCACAGAACACGTACAAACATATATGAGGCTGTTCAATAAATATCGTGATGAATTCGAACTTATACTATACAAAGCACAAGGTTCGTCGCTCGAAACCTTTATCGATGAATACAGTGAGGTTTGCACCCGCCAAGTGCTGATATTTATGGACAATTTCAAAAAAATGAATCCTGAATTCAGTGATCCTCACTCAACATTCACCTACCATATCCACATGGTGTGGATGTTCAATTTCATCTCTGAAATCATCAAGCATAAACTTAATCCTCAGGATATAAAAAGTGTAATCGAAGACTATATCCAGTTTGAGTTTACTGGTTGGAAAGCATTAATGAATCAAAAAAACATAAAAGAAAATGAAAATAGAAAAGATTAACGAGCAGTTCGGCAAATTTGCAGAGCGGCTGCTGAGTGTACGTTGGATCACACTCATCGCATTTGTACTGATACTAATAGTATCAGTGATCGGCATGAAACGTATGGTCAAGGAGACCTCGTTCGATGATTATTTCATCGAGGATGACCCCATGCTAGTGAAAACAGAAGAGTTCAAATCGCATTTCGGCAACGACTATTACATAGGAATCCTCACCCAATGCGACAATCATTTTACTAAAGAAAATCTGACAACACTGCGTGCATTGTCCAATGAATTGCTCGACAGTCTTTCGTATGCCGACAAAGTGACATCACTTACTGATATCGAATTTATGGTAGGCAGCGACGACGGAATGACAATCGAGCAGATTGTTCCTGACGAGATTCCCGAAGATGGATCTCAAGCTATGGAGGCTATAAAAGCCAAAGCTTATAGCAAGCCACACGTGGCGCGCAAACTGATTTCTGAGAAAGGCGATCTTTCATGGATTATGGTGAAACTGCGTACATTTCCCAAAGACAGTGTTTGGAAACAACAAGGATCAGTGTCGCCAGACATCATCACAGGTCAAGAGGTAGAACATATCATCAAGAAGCCGGAATACGCCTCGCTGAATCCACGAGGAGCAGGAATGCCCTACGTGACACACTGCAAATCAGTGTATATAGGAAAGGAAATGGGACGATTGATGATGATAGCAACCATTATATGTATGGTCGTTATGATCTGCATGACACGATCAGTAAGAGGAGTCGTCGCACCTATTATTTCTGTCATCGGAGGACTTTTCATCACCTACGGCATCGCAGGATGGACACAAATGTACGTCGACTCTACTGTACTGATGATTCCAATGATTCTGTCGTTTGCCGTAGCCATAGCCTATAATATCCATCTGTTCTCTTACTTTAAAGGCAGAATGCGTATTCACGGGGAACGCCACAAAGCCATTGTGGAAACTATCAAAGAAATTGGTTGGTCTGTATTCTTCTGCGGATTTACGACTCTTGTCTCTTTGCTCTCTTTCCTTGCCATACCGATTCGTCCTATGCACTGTGTAGGTGTCATCAGCAGTATGAGCGTATTTTTCGTTCTGATGACGTCACTGGTGATAACACCTCTTTTACTGTCATTTGGCAAAAACCAGAAACCAATAGAAGGGTTTACAGAGGATAGCGACACGAAATGGACAAAAGCGATCGTGTCTCTTAGTGACAAGGTGTTAAGCAATCCGCGAAAAATAGGTTTGTCATTCTCGGCAATATGTATTCTGCTATGCATTGGTCTGTGGAAAATCGAGGCGGCGTTCGACATTGAGAGGACTATGGGCATACAAGTGCCTTATGTAAAAGAAGTTGTCGACGTGGGTCGTTCGGAGCTTGGATCACTATATTCCTACGATCTAATTGTGGAATTGGCAGACAATGACGAAGCCAAGAAGCCTGAAAACCTTCAGAATCTTGACAAACTGCAACAACAGATCGGCACATACAAGCTGACGAAACGTACGACGTCGATACTCGACATTTTGAAAGACTTAAATCAGACTCTGAACAATGGCGATACAACATATTATTGTATTCCGAAGACAGAAGAAGAGGTCGCACAGATGATTTTATTATATGAAAACGCAGGAGGCACAGAGTCGGAATACTGGATCGACTACGATTATCGTCGATTACGTCTGATGGTGGAGATCTCTGATTTCAATTCCGCACAGGTGGAACGTGAGATGGATCAGATTCAAGGCGACGCACAGAAACTCTTCCCCAATGCCAAAATCACAGTTGTGGGCAACATACCACAGTTCGTGACGATGATGCAGTACCTTGTGAGAGGACAGATGCTCTCTTTTGTGATATCCATTCTTATCATTGGAGTGATACTGATGATCGCATTCCAGAGCATCAGAGTCGGACTGATTGGTTTGATACCGAATATGATGCCAGCCATCTTCGTGGGCGGATACATGGGATGGATGGGAATACCATTCGACATGATGACCGCCACATTGCTTCCGATGATGCTGGGTATGGCTGTCGACGATACCATTCACTTCATCAACCACTCAAAGTTGGAATTCGACCGCACTCAACACTACCAGAGCGCAATCAAAAGGACATTCCGTGTCGTGGGAGTAGCGATCATCACCACATCAGTCATCACATCCGCGGTATTCGCCGGATTTTGCACGTCAGATTGCACAATGTGTATCAATTTCGGTCTGATGGCTATCATCGGTGTATTGTCGGCACTAATTGCCGATTTGTTTGTCACCCCAATTCTTGTAAAGAAATGCAAGGTGTTTGGTAAAGAAACGTCTAATCAATAAAAACCATAAACATGAAAAAGGCATTATTTATTTTGGCCGCCTGCATGATGGCGACATTTGGAGCAAACGCGCAGAATTTAACAGGACGAGAAATCATACAAAAAGTCAAAGACCGTCCTGATGGAGACACTCGTTACGGAGAGATGGAGCTGACCCTCATCAAGAAAAACGGAAGTTCCAGACAACGCAAGGTGTCATCGTGGGCTATGGATGAAGGCAAAGACACAAAAAAGATGATGTTTTTCACCTATCCCGGCGACGTGAAAGGAACAGGCTTCCTGACATGGGACTACGACCAGATTGGCAAAGAGGATGCCAAATGGCTATATCTTCCTGCCATGAAGAAGACTCGCCGCATCAGTGGATCATCGTCAAAAACAGATTATTTTATGGGTACAGACTTCACTTACGACGACATGGGATCCCGTCATATAGATGAAGATAAGCATACTCTGTTACGTGAGGAGATGAAAGACGGACATAAATGCTGGGTTGTGGAATCGGTGCCTGTCGACAAACATGAGATCTACAGTCGCAAGGTGACATGGATACGTCAGGATTGTCTGGTGGCTGTCTGTGCGGAATATTACGACAAGCTTAACAAATTGCACCGTCTGCTCACAATATCAGAAATAAAGAAAATACAAGATTTCTGGACTATCTGTAAGATGGAGATGAAAAATGTGCAAACGGGACACAGCACTGTGATTGAAGTAAAAAACACACAGTACGATGTCAAGATTGACAAAGATCTCTTCACTGTTGCCAAACTAGAGAAAGGCTTATGAAACATGTGATCTTCACAGCATTATTATTGTGCATACTTCCTCGTCCTGTCGCCGCACAGGATGAGGAATCCATTCACGTCGGAGTGAAAGGATTCGTGGACACCTACCACGCCATGCGGACAGAAAAGCCCAACGACTGGATGTCGTCAAGAAGCAGAGTGCGTGGAGAAGTATCTATTGACAAAGGTCATGCAGGAGCTTTCGTTTCTGCCAACCTGGTGTATAACGCGATTCTGAAAGACCGCACAGGTTTTCAGCTACGGGAGACCTACGCCTACTACACCAACTCTCATTGGGATATACGTGCAGGCAGACAGATCATCACATGGGGAGTGGCGGATGCGTTAAGGCTTACTGACATCATCTCACCCATGGACTACACTGAGTTTCTTGCTCAAGATTACGACGACATCAGAATTCCTGTAGGAGCTCTGCGTCTACGTTACTCCCGTGAGAAATGGAGTCTGGAAGCTGTTGCGGTGCCTGTCTGTTCTTTTTTTGAACTGCCCACAGAGGAAGAGAATCCTTGGTCGATAGGAGAACTGACTATAGGGAAAGAGCCAAAACATAAATTATATAATATGGAATATGGCGGCAGACTGTCATTCTTTCTGAGTGGAATAGATTTCTCATTTTCAGCGCTACACACATGGAACAAGACTCCCGTCTTCCACAACGCAATAGGCGAGTATCACCGTATGACCATGCTCGGAGCAGACATGTCTGTTCCTATTAACAAATTTGTGGTCAGAGGAGAATTCGCAGAATATCTAAATGAAGCACAACAAACAATAGGAGCAGAAAAAATTGCGAGAGCTTCATCGACAAATGCTCTTATCGGACTCGACTGGTATGCCGGCAACGACTGGTCGCTCTCTGCCCAATACGCACACAAGTATGTGGCATACGGAGAGCATAACAACAGCGGTTTAGCAACATTCCGTATTTCAAAAGATTTGTTCAACAACACACTGAACCTGCAAAGTTTTGCATATTTGGATGTTGAAAACGGAGGTGTCTACAACCGTCTCAGCGCCGACTACGCCTTAAACGACCAACTACATACATTAATAGGTTACGATTTCTTCCATGCCGACAAAGGGACATTCTCTGTATACGACAAAAACTCGGAAGTTTGGCTGAAACTGAAATACAGTTTCTGATTTTATTTCATCTTTAATATGTCTGCAATCAAGTTGCAAAACATTTTGGTTATTTTTGGAATGTAAAACTTAATAGAGATTTGATTATGGCAGACAAAATTAAAAGATCTTACAAGTTTAGCAAAAACTTCTATGATGACGCTCTCACTCAAAACAAATGGTGGAGCCGTCTCTATTTCAAACTTTTTTGGGGAGGCGTTGACGACAACGAAATTGCCCGCAAAGTTCTTAGCTGGATTCCGGATGATTTCGAAGGCAAGATGTTGGATGTACCAGTGGGAACAGCCGTGTTTACCGTCGACAAATACAAACGGATGAAGAAAGCCGACATCACTTGTGTGGATTATAGCCAAGACATGCTCGATCGAGCGCGATACCGCTTCAGTGAGGCAAAAATCACAGACATCAAGACATTGCAGGGCGACGTCGGGGCAATGATATTCCATGACGAATCTTTCGACTTCATACTTTGCATGAACGGACTGCACGTGTTTCCCGACAAAGACAAAGCATACTCAGAAATACTGCGGACACTCAAACCAGGAGGTGAGTTTCTTGCCTGTTTCTACGTTGCAGGAGAAAAGAGGATTTCAGACTGGTTGGTCAATTCGGTATTGACACATATGGGATGGTTCACTCCCCCATTCGACACTGTCGATGATGTGCGACGCCGTTTGGAGCCACACTACAACATTATCGATTTCAACGTAGAGGGAGCAATGCTTTATTTCAGAGCAAAAAAAGATAGGACATGACGATTATATTAATTGGATTACTAGTGCCATTGCTTGGCACAATGCTTGGATCGGCTTTCGTCTTCTTCATGAAAGGAGAGATATCCGTACGATTGCAGAAATCATTGTTGGGTTTTGCCTCTGGCGTGATGGTGGCGGCATCAGTATGGTCGCTGCTTATTCCTGCGATGGATATGGAGAGTGAGAGTGGCAAATGGGCGGTCATGCCAGCGGCTGTCGGATTTCTGTTGGGAATGGGATTTCTGTTGCTAATAGACTGTCTCACGCCGCATCTTCACATCGGCACCGACAAACCAGAAGGTCTGCGCTCACAACTTTCACGCACCGCTATGCTTGCTTTGGCAGTCACGATCCACAACCTGCCGGAAGGAATGGCTGTTGGAGTCGTCTTCGCAGGAGCGGACAACGCAACGTCTAACATATCACTCACCAGTGCATTGGCAGTATCTGTGGGTATCGCGATTCAGAACATTCCTGAGGGAGCGATCATCTCAATGCCGATGCGAGCAGAGGGCAACAGTCGCCTACGATCGTTCCTGATAGGATCATTGAGTGGAGCCGTCGAGCCGATCGGAGCCGTCGCAGTGTTGCTGTTAGCGTCGTTTCTTGTACCAGTGCTTCCTTACATGCTCGCTTTTGCAGCAGGAGCGATGTTCTACGTTGTGATAGAGGAGTTGATTCCAGAAGCCTCAAGCGGTCAACACTCAAATCTCAGCACAATAGGTTTCGCATTCGGTTTTGTGCTGATGATGGTGCTCGACGTGGTGATGGGATAAAAAATTAACAAAGATTCCTGCCCCAAACGGAGTTTATGTATAAAAGATTCCTTCAAAATTTATTTAATACGTAAGGCAGTATAACCGAAAAAATTATAATTTTGGCTAATTTTTCGTCAATTTGGAAATTGATTATCTTATTTTCAAACTGACGAAAAGAAAGAAAATGTATTATCCAATTGTTATAAAATTGGAAGTACAATAGTATGTTAATTCCATCAATTTTATTTTACGAAACAGACAGAGATTTATAACACACATATTATCACAGCGTTAGCTTTTATTCTCGCAACAGAAATTTCGCCAAAAATTAACTCAGTAGAATAAAACAATGAATAGCTATAAAAGATAACCTCCGCTTCGGCGTGGGCTTATCTTGTTATTCATTGTGGGTGTTTGGCGACACCTCTGTTGCGGACAAGTGGCCCACGCCGCTTGTTTTTACAATTTATTCACGCAACAGAAATTTCGCCAAAAATGACTGACCGCAAAAATGATAACACTGTAGAAACAAGGCAAGCCTTGTCTTCAGATTCCACGCAGGACACCACATCCATGCAAATCCGCATCCGTGAGTTGGAAAAGGAAATTGCACAGCTGCATAAACAAATCAAGGAACAACGCTATGGATTGACATGGCTCGACGTTCCCGAAGCGTTCGAAACAGAATCGGAGAACAAAATTCCTATCCTCGAAGAGGTGAAAGAGAAAGCCATCGATGCCGCAGGTAGGGACGCATTGAATGCGTCCGCCAACAACACGCCACCCCACATCATCATCGAGGGCGACAACTACCACGCCCTCACCTGCCTAAATTACACCCATCGTGGCAAAATAGATGTCATCTATATTGATCCGCCATATAACACGGGTAACGACGGATTCACTTACAAGGACAAACGATTTCTGAAAGAATTCCCCGACGGCTCGCCCGTACCCAAGGAGCACCCTTTACGACACTCCTATTGGCTCTCCTTTATGAGCAAACGACTCGAACTCGCTAAAAATCTTTTGAGCGACAAGGGGGTGATTTTCATTTCCATTGATGATAATGAATTAAAAGATTTAATCTGCATAGGAGATAAAGTCTTCGATGAAGAAAATAGAGTGTCTATTTTACCAAGAAGGACTATCAATTCAGGGAAACATGATTCAACAACAATCACACTATCTCATGATTATATTCTCATATATGCAAAAAACGTCAACAAAATCGAATTTGTTCCTAAAGTCAAAGATTCTGAACAAATAAAAACCTTGTATAAGTTTGAAGATGAACATATTAAAGAAAGAGGACGGTTCTATATCACTCAACTCAATAAAAACTCCTTGCAATATTCAGATACAATGAACTATCCGATAACCACACCTGATGGGACAGAAATATGGCCAGGAAATGGTTTTGATGACAAAACATGGATTTGGAGATGGGGAAAGGAGAAATTTAGATGGGGCTTAGAAAATGATTTTATTGTTTTCAAAAAGCCCTTAAAATCCAACAAATATAAAGTATACACAAAATCATATGAATTTGTGGATAAAGATGGAAATCTTATTACTCGTAGTAACCCTAATACATCTTTAGATTTTTGTACAAATGAATACACAAATTTCAACGCGACTCCCGAATTAGAAAGAATTATGGGAGAACGAAAAACGTTTGATTATCCTAAACCTGTCATTTTAATTCATGACATATTAAAAATAGTTTCAGGCAAAGATCTAACCATCCTCGACTTCTTCGCTGGCTCTGGCACGACCCTTCACGCCACAATGAAGTTGAATGCCGAAGATGGTGGTCATCGCCAATGCATTTTGGTGCAGCAGCGAGAGGGAGACAACAACATCTGCGAGAACGTCACCTACGAACGCAACCGCCGCGTGATGTGCGGCTACACCAACGCCAAAGGCGAACAGGTGGAAGGTTTAGGTGGCAGACTTAAATACTACCGCACCGCCTTCGTGGGCAAACATGCCAGCCATAATGCGATTGATGCCGACCGTGTGGAACTATCACGTAAGGCTGGGTATCTTCTCGCTTTGGGCGAAAACACGCTGGAGGAAATCGCACATACCGATACGTACCAAATATTTGCGGATACTCGTAGAGATGATGTGAACATCGTCTCCGAATCCAACAGCCTAGCATCCTGCTATACCGCCATATATTTCACGGAGAATTATGCAAAAATGCCGGAATTTGTGGCGGAAATCGACAAACTACGTTCGGTTAGCACGTGCAACCCACAAATCAACGTGTACATTTTCTGTTGGGGAACACCAGAGATTTTTGAAGGTGAATTCGACGACCTTCGAGGCATCTCCCTCAAGGCAATTCCACAACCGATTCTCGATGTCTACAAATCTATAAATCAGTAAATCATGGCTCAATATAACGCTTTTCCATTCCAACAACGTGCTATCGATGAGATGCTCGAAAGTTTCAAAAACCTGTGGAACCACAACGATTCCACAGCAGAACTAACGCTTAAAGCTCCCACAGGTAGCGGCAAGACCTTCATGACCACCCACTTCATCGACGCTCTCAGCCGCCAACCCGACTGGGACGAGGATGTGGCATTCGTCTGGATTACTTTTTCAGACGAACTTGCTATGCAAAGCAAAGAGAAATTTGTGGATTATTTCTTTCCCAACCTTAGTAACAAACTTCTCACCATCGCAGATTTCTCGCAAGGCAAGTTGAAGAAGAATGACATTCTCTTTCTCAATTGGCAGAAATTGGTGTCGCGCCGTGCAGCCGACCGACAGAACCGTCGTCCGGAAGAACCCGAACTGATCAAGGAGTCTGGTTTCTATTTCGAAGATGTGGCAGAGAACACGTTAGCGGAAGGTCGTCAAATCATCATGATTATAGACGAGAGTCATAAGAACGTCACCGAATCAGCCTACCGTGATGTGATCAATCCACTCAATCCAAGGATTATCGTCAAAGTAAGTGCCACGCCAGAAAAAGAGCCCTCCATCAGTGATGTGAGAAATCACAAAGCTGGCTGGGTCGAGGTCAATATCAAAGATGTGATTGAGGAAGGACTCATCAAAAAGGAGATTGTCAGCCAGACCGAAGAGGATTTGAAACGCTATGAAGAGGAGGATTTGGACAAACTCATGCTCGACTTGGCGATCGAGAAACGTCAACAACTGATTGAAGAGTGGAAAACCTTCGGTGCGGACATCAACCCATTGATACTCATCCAACTTCCTGATGACGATAAAGATGCAGAGGCACGAGGAGTTGAAAAAAAGGAAACATTGGTGATGAGATATCTACGAGACAAAGGGTTCCAAGAAAAGGAAATAGCCGTATGGTTGAGTGGAGTGCCTAAGACTGAAGCGTTGAAGACCATTACGGACAATAAAAGTCCTGTTGCTTTCCTACTGTTTAAATATGCTGCAGGTACGGGTTGGGATTGTCCACGAGCACATATATTGGTGATGTTCAGGGAGATAAAATCCAACACATTCCGTACACAGACCTTGGGAAGAATCCGCCGTATGGCTATTCATGACAAACGGTTGAACGAATACCCGTCTCTACAAACGGGCTATTTATATACCAACTATTCACGAAACGAAGTGGATAATATTCCAGAGACCGACCCCAATAAGCCCAAAACCATCATAGCGAAGATGCAGACAACACAACGAATGGTATTCGCTGTTTCTTCGTTGAAAGAGAAGATAAAAAAAGAACTTCAAAAACGGTTAGTTGCCCAAAATGACGGACAAAAGGAGTCGGTGGAAAAAATAGTGTCCAAAGTTTGCGAAAGGCTCTCCTCTGTTGAGGAAAAAATGTTGAATCCATTGGAGGAGCCTCATTTAATATTTGAACCGCAATTCGATTATGCATCTGCGACAAGTGAAAAAGAGAAAGCAGAGAAACGTGCAATAGACGAAGTGGTCAAAACTTGTGATGCCATTATAAAAGAGACCAATGAAGAAATTGAAGCAACTGTATTGAAGGAGAACCAAAATATGGCGAAAGCGGCTCTGACGGTCTCTGTAAAAAACTTCAAAGAAGAAATAAAAGGTCATAAGCCTATAAATTTCATTCTTGACCCCGCCTTGAAAACGGAGTTTATCTCACGTACAACTTACGGCGACATCGGAAAAGCAAGCGAGTTTCAAAACGTATTCATCCAGTCGATGAACCGATGGTTCGGAATAGACGAAAATGAGATAAATCCAAACAATATTTCCAAGTTGCAAGCCAAAGGTATTGACACATCGATCAAATTAAGTCAGGACATTATGGTGAATGCACGATTCAAGAGCGTTGACCAATCATCGGAGAATGAGATTACACAGTATGAGATATCCGCCAATGATGTGGAGAAAATCTTCACAAACTTATGCTACCAGTTGGTTACAGAGCAAGATGATGCCGAAGCAACCATAGGTAACGCAGCCCGATCTTATCAAAAACTAAAGTCAGCGTTACGAGTGTGGTTTAAACATTATGCATTGCAGACATATTTTGAAACTGAGTTTTACAAGGTTTTCATCAAGGACATAAACAGAAATGCAGACAGCAAATTTCGTCCAGCCATCACGCAAGCCATCAAAGACTATTATCCCGTGTTACAGAAACAACTGGAGGAAAAAAGAGAAGAAGCATTAAAAAAAGAGCCTGCCATCTTCGTTGTCTATACGGAAAAATCGTGTCCGAACGATTACGAAGCCTATCCAAACAAACTAAGTTTGGTGGATCTTTACCTTGCAAAAGAGTATAATGGGCGAAAGAACGAGACAAAGTTTATTGATTATCTGGAACAAAAAGCAGAGACAATAGAATGGTGGTTGAAAAACGGAACAGGTAAGGAGGATCTAGGATTCCGTTATATTGATAGCACGACCAATGAGATGCGTGTCTTCTATCCTGATTGGATCATCAAATTCAAAGACAACCGCATCGGCATTTACGACACCAAAGGAGGCATCACAGCCAAATCGCAGGAGACAAAAGATAAGGCGGAATGTCTGGCGAGACATATTGAGGAACTGAATCAAAACAGCAAAAAATACAAATATGTTGGCGGTATAGTTGAAATGAGAAACGGTTTGTGGTACCTCAACTCATCATCTGAATATGTTTATGAAAACGCAAACGATTGGGTAATTTTTTAGTCATCCAATATTATGAAAATTAACAAAGCCGTTTCAGATACTTGGTGTTCAAGATCTGAAACGGCTTTGTTTTATTTCACCATTTTTCTCTCATATAATTGACAAGTCGCTCGTGCGCACTCGCGGATTTAGGGGAATTAAGGGCGTTCCGCCCTTAAAAAACCTCGTGAAAATCAGTCACAAACTAGGACAGAAACAAATTTTTATTCCGCTTCTACTTTGGAGTCCTCCTCCTTCAGTTGCTCATCATCATTCGAAATTTCTCCCGTCTTCGGCAATTCCTTCTCCTTCATCTTTTCCTTCTCCTTCGCAATCTTTTGATAGAAGAATGCCATCACCAACATCAACAGACCCAAAGATATCAAAGCTATCACTTTATATATCTGATCAAAACGAGCCATGTCGTAGAAGAACAATTTCAGAAGAGTGAAACCTAACAACACGAATCCCTCAATTCTCAGATACTTCTTATCTTTATAAAGTCCGTAGTAGACTCCGAACAAGGACACTATTCCCAAGAAGACGCTGAACACTACACCAAACGCTTCTGGACTTCCAACCAAACAACAGAGTTTGTTCAACTCTTTTCCTCCTACGGCAACAAAGCCAAAGAATAGGAATGTGTCAAACGCTTTGGTTGTCATCTCTTCGCTCATTCCAAACATACATTTCTCCTGCTTTTTGTAGAGATATAATGTCCACGCAGAAAATAGTGTCAATACCAAAGAGAATAAATGAATAACATTGAAGTCTACCTCCTCGCCACGGATTCTTAAATCAAACAATCCTACAAATAGTTTTGCAAACAAAATCAGACATAAACAAGTCATCGTGAATTTCTTGAAACCATTCAATTTGTATTTCAACGATACGAATGTCCAAGTTGAAAAGTATGCCATCGCAAAACAGAATACAAATGATGTAAACAAACGTATAGCCACACGATTATCCAATGTTTGATGTTCCATCCAACTTCCTACATGATAACAATAAACATATCCGACAGCGACAAATGGCATCAACACCAACAAAGCGATGAATGGGAACCATGATATCTTGCTGGCTTCAAACTTCGGCATCTCGTTGTAGCGTCGCATCATATAAATAAGAGCGACGTCGATCACCGAACCTAACAACATAATAACCTGCTTTGTATTTGTGCTAAGTTCACCATCATCTCCAAAAGTGCTTTCGTAGGCTGTGAACACGTCACAAAGCCAACAGAATAATCCTAAGCCGAAAACTGCCACAAATGCTTTTTTGAGTCGTGCATCGTCTCTCAAAGCAAAAATCAAAGTCAGAAGAGCAAGACCAAACAGCAATGCCGTTGTGATGACCCAAGGTGTGTGTGTCCAGATGATGAATGCCAATACTGCAACCAAATACAATTTAAGTTTAAAGTTCAAATCAAAGCGTTCGGCAACTCCATCTTTTTCCAGCTTGAACTTATTTATCATCCATATCTGACCAACAAGAGTTGCCACTAACGACAATCCAGCCACGACAGAAGTCCAAATCTCAGAAATTCTTATTCCAAAATTATTTTCAAACTTTTCAATTCTGGATTCAAAATCATAAGACCAAGGAAGATCGTTCCATACATTTAAGAATGCGATAGAGGAAAGCGCAACCATAACATATGCTCCTCGCTCCACCAAACATATACTCTTTGTCCTGCCCAAATAGCAGAGTAGCAAAGCCTCAGCACACCATAACACTGTCATCCATGGCTGTTCGATATGCACAAAGATCGCTGTCGTCACCACAAAAATCGCCATCACTGACAAGTATTGTGAGACTTTTGTAACTAACGAATTCTTTGTCTCTTCTGTTTCTTCCAAAGGATAACGATAATTCAACACCGCCGCACAAACAGCAAGAGCCATGCAGACAATCGTATTGATGACATATAATGCATATCCATATCCAGCCGGACAAGATTCTTCAAACCAGAATGTCATGAAATCCAGATGTTCGGCATTCGGATTTCCCCAGTCGATCAGCAAACTAATCACAGCCAAAACAAAAACAGGATACGCACTCTTCTCAAAAAACACGTTTTTGCGGACTCTGGCAAATGTGAACAATATTGTCGCCTCCAACATCCAAACCATAGTCAGCCATGGTCGTTCGATATGTACCAAGATAGCCGTCGTAACAACAAACACAGCCATCACCTTCATACACTTATTGGCTAACTTCATCCATGAATTCTGAGTCTCTTCGTCTTCGACCATTGGATAACGGTTGTCGACCACACCTATGAAGATGCAAAGCATAATGAAGACGACGGTGTTGATGATAGACAACGCATTGCCCTGAACCGCAGCTGTCGTTGTATCCCACATCGAACGATAACTAGCGAATGCCTCAAACAGCGGCGTCAACATTCTCAGATGTCCGCCATTCGGATTTCCCCAGTCGATAATCAAACTTATCAATGCCAAGAAGAATACCGGATACGACATTTTCTCATAGAATGGTCGCTTTGAAATTCTTGAAACTGTGAACAATACCGTTCCTTCCAACATCCAGAACATTGTCAGCCAGTGTCCCGTCGCCCATACCATGATCGCGATAGTCACGAAACTGATGGCAAGACCTGTAATCAAACGATAAACAGATTTGTCGACCATATTCTTCTTGATAAGAATAAACGCCACAATTCCATGAATCAGGGCATTTGCAAAAGAGAACCATGCGACATACGGAGCCAATGTCTCGTTGTTGAACATCACATTGTAACCCAATCCAAAGAACATGAATGAGTTGGAAAGCAGATAAACGATGTCAAAGTTCTGGAAAATCATCTTGTGCTTCACCTTGTAAGCCAAGAATGTAACATAGAAGATGACAAAGTTGATAAACAGGAACAGCAGCAACTTCACCGCATCTGAAGTCTCTGGAAAATCAAGAGTCCTATACACAACTCCATATATAAACCACGACGAAACGTAAGCAGAGACAAACAATATTCTCCAATAACGTTTGACGGAGATAAACATCACACCAGCATTTATAATTGAGATGTAAGAGAACAGAGCCCACGGAGAACCCTCTCCCGTGCTCAACATAAATGGAATCACATAGGCTGCCACCAAACCAATGATGGCAATCACCTCCATATCATAAGTGCATGCCTGCCAAACCGTGGCGACGGTGATGAGTGTCATCAACACGAATGCCACAGGCATAGGTATCAAGCCATAGAAATCGTAGGCAAAGTAGGTCATGAAATACAATGTCGCCATCGCTCCACTCGCCAAGACAGCACTTAGTTTCTTGTATTCTTTCTTCAATTTGATTGCCACTCCCTGAAGCGCAGCTCCAAATAGAGTGCCGATGATGATACGCATTGTCGGGCTGAGCAGCTGATGTTCGAGAGCATACTTGCCTCCAATGGCTACACCGATCAAAACGATCAAAATACCTAATTTCATGATCAGGTTCTCGCCAATAAACTTCTCCCAATCAAAATTATCGCGTAGTTTATCAAAAATTGTCTCTTCTTGTGTTTTAGACGGTGCAGATTGACGGGATTCTGCCGACGTACTACGTTGAGCCGTCTCTGTTGCTGCCGTCTTTTGAGTATATTCTGTCTTGACAGTCTCTTGTACTGGCTCTGTCTCAACTGCCTCCTGCACTGGCTCTGTCTGAACAGTTTCCTGTACTGGTTCTGTCTCAACTGCCTCCTGCACTGGCTCTGTCTGAACTGCCTCTTGTACTGGCTCTGTCTGAACAGTTTCCTGTACTGGCTCTGTCTTGGCAGCCTCTTGTACTGGCTCTGTCTGAACCGTCTCCTGTACTGGCTCTGGCTCAACTGTCTCCTGTACTGGCTCTGGCTCAATTTGCTCTGGCTTAACGGTAGATTCAACCGAGTCAGAAACAACAGTAGATTTTTCAATTCCTGTCGAGCAAGTTTCATAAACAGGATCTGTAACTGCAGGTTCTGGTTCCGTCTCTGCCGTTGTCAAAATTGTCAGTTCATTTCTAAGAGAGTTGACAGACTCCGACAAAAAAGACAACTGACTACTCAGATCCAACATCACAGAAGTATATTGAGTCTTAAATTCATAAAATGAAGACTCAATTTTATTCAATTGTTCTTTCAGTCCCTGTTTTTGAGACTCCAACAAATCAATCTTCTGCTGTAGTTCCAATATCTTTTGATCTTTATTCATAAGCGGATTCTTTGAATTACAACCAAACAATCAAATCAAAATACGGTAGGATTTTTTCAAAAAAGGTCCGCAAATATAAAACATTTTGCGGACCATTATTCATTTCAAAATTCTATAGACTATTTAGAATTATGATTATTTACTTTGCCACAGCACGAACTGAGCGACCCATCCAACGACCACCCTTCTCTACAGCACGTGACTCAGAGAAAAAGTAAACAGCCATTGCGAAATCTCCAGATGTCTCTGCAGCCTCACATAATGTAGACGACCAGAAACCACCGATCATATCGTTTTTAACGACGTCGGCAGCACCTCTGACACCTGATGCAGGAAGGAAGATCGAATTACCATTCTTTCCAACAACTTTGTATCCGTTGACTCCGTTCGACTCTGTCCAGCTCCACTCACACTCGTCTACTAGCTCCTTACACTGTGCTTCAGTAGGCATCTTCCACTCATCACCCATGATAGCTGTGGCAGCATCATACTCTGTGCCAGCGATATCCACACCTATATTCTTCCATACTTTCTTAGCGGAAGAATCAGCAGCCGCTGAATCAGGAACAATGTAATATGTATAAGTAGTGTCGGAGTAAACCTCTTTGGAAGTTGTCTCTCCCCAAGCGAAATAATCACCATAATTTTCAGGAGATTCCGCACCGACGTTGCAAGACGCCCACTTAGTGCCACTTGTAAGACCTAGGTCAACAGCCTCCACTTTTGCAGGAGCCTGATTTTCTTCATTTTTCTTCTGTTCGTTGTTCACACAACCTGTTGCGGAAAGGAAAAGTCCTGCCACTGCAACAAACTTCAATATCTGTTTCATTTTGTTTAATATTTTTCTAAATCCTAATATTTGTTTCAAGTTTCAGGGTTCAGGGTTCAAGTTTCTGAAAGAAATGCCTTAACCTTCAACCTTTTACTACCAAGAGCCGCCGCCTCCGCCGCCTCCGAAGCTTCCGCCTCCGAAACCGCCAAAGCCGCCTCCGAATCCACCACCAAATCCTCCGCTGCTGCGACCGCCACCAAAGACGCCGCCACCAAAACTTCCTTGAGAAAATGGATCATTGTAAGTGACGCGACGACGTGGTCTGTAATCAGTGTCGTTATTCGACCCTCCCCCACCTTTACCATTACGTCCGGCGGAAATCATCAGTATAACGATTATTATGATGAAGACGACAATCACATACGGGAAATCGTCCTCTTCAGCTTCCGCAGTGAATTCACCTCGCGTCGCACGCATCATATATTCAGCTCCAGCCATGATTCCTCCTCCATAATCATTATTTCTGAAATATGGAATCATAACATTGTTGACGATTCGATAACAGATAATGTCTGGCAGAGACGCTTCAAGTCCATAACCTGTAGCGATAAACGCGCGTCCCTTCTCTCGTTCAGTCTTCGGCTTCACAAGCAGGATAGCACCATTATTATGTTTCTTGGTACCCACTCCCCATTTCTCACCCAACTGCTGAGCATAATCAGCGATGTCATACCCGTCGAGCGACTTCACCGTCACCACGCATATCTGAGTAGACGTTGCTTTATTGAATGCGACGAGAGAATCCTCCAACACCTGTTTCTGGGTGGCGGACAGAAGTCCGGCAAAATCGTTGACAAGACGTTCCGGCTTGGGTTTGTCGGGAATTTCAGCCCAGCAAACCAATGTTGGCAACCACAAAAGCAGTGCCATAAGCAGCGTCTTCAACCTATTTTGCATCTTCATAAGCTATTTCGTTTGGCAACTCATCAATATCATTGTCGACTGGAGGGAAAAATTCAGCTAGTTTCTCACCACATTTTTTGATTCCGGCAACCAATCCTGCACCGTATTCTTCCTTCGTGAAATACTCGATCATAAGAGCACACACGTCATTCCAGAAATTTTCGGGCACAACATTATTGATACCTTCATCCCCGATAACCGCAAAACGGCGGTCTTCACTAGCGATGAAAAACAAAACTCCGTTTTTTCTCTGCGTCTTGTCCATCTCAAGAGAATAGAAGACATTGACAGCCGACTCCATAACATTTTCACCAGCATTGTTAGCAATGTTCACACGGATCTCGCCGGAACAGTTGTTTTCTGCCTCTGCAATAGCGTCGATCACATTGCGACACTCTTCAACCGATAAAAATGACTTTGCCTCCATTAGAACTGAACTTTTGGAGCTGTTTTAGCAGCCTCATCAGCCTTGAAATATGCCTGCTTCTCAAAGCCAAACATAGATGCGATAAGGTTGTTAGGGAATGTTGAGATAGTTGTGTTATAGTCCTGAGCCATAGTGTTGAATTTCTTACGCTCAACAGAGATTCTGTTCTCTGTACCCTCAAGCTGAGCCTGAAGTTCCAAGAAATTCTGGTTGACCTTCAAATCAGGATACTGCTCGTGAACAACCATCAACTTAGATAGTGCCTCAGTCAAATTATTCTGAGCCATCTGGTATGCCTTGATGTTATCCTCAGTCAAATTAGTAGGGTCGATAGTGACCTTAGTTGCGTTGGCACGTGCGTTGATTACAGCAGTCAAAGTCTCGTTCTCATGCTTAGCCGCACCCTTGACTGTCTCAACCAAGTTGCCGATCAAATCCATACGGCGCTGGTAGCTGTCCTCTACTTGTGCCCACTGTCCTGTGACAGCCTCACGCTTCTCTACCATTGTGTTGTAAGAACAACTTGAAAGAAATGGCACCAAAATTGCCATCACCAAAAACAATCTGAATTTCTTCATCTTATTAAATTTAGTTATTATTTTTTGTATCACTTAGTAGCAGTTTTTATTTAAGCAGTTTGTTTTGCTATAGATCTCTTTCCGCAACTAGAAATGGGGATTGTCAAGATCCCATGTTTGATAGATATTGGATTTTCTCGTTTTCTCCCGCGAATCCGCAAGAACGAGCAGTCACAAAATCATAAAATCAAACCTTTATTTTTCATAACAAATCCAATCACATAGCAAGATTGAGAAACAAAACTTAAACAGATTCTTATAAAATCATTCAAAATTAATTAAAAAGTTGCTATATACAGCATCCAACTGTTAAAAATGAGAATTGTTCAAGATTTATTGTTTGGCCGACACTGATTATGACCATCATCAACCGATTTTGTTATCTGTCAATAAACCTGAACAAATTATCTTCCCAACAGATCCTTGGCATTCTGAATTGCCGCCTCAGAAGGGTTATGACCGCTTAGCATCTGGGCTATTTCGGTCACGCGTTCGTCTGGAGACAATTTCACAATATGGGAAACGACCTTGTCGCCATCCTCCTCCTTATACACTTTGTAGTGAGTCTCGCCCTTCGACGCAATCTGAGGAAGATGAGTAATAGCCACAACCTGCATTCTCTTGCCCATCGCAGACATCACCTCTCCCATACGGGCAGCCACCTCTCCAGAGATTCCTGTATCAACCTCATCAAGAATGATCGTCGGCATCTTCTTCACTTCCGAAAGCAACGACTTCAAGCTAAGCATCACACGTGAGACTTCTCCACCCGACGCTATTTCAGCAATCGGAAGCATTCGTTTGTCCTTATTGGCTGAAAACAAGAACGTTACCTCATCTGCTCCATCCAAAGTATATTGAGAAGATTTCTGCAGGTCGACGGAAAGTTTCGCAAGTGGCATTCCCATCAACGACATTGAAGCCTCCACTGTTGATTCGATTTTTTTCAAAGATCCCTGTCTTTTTTCAGAAAGCGACGTCGCGCTCTTCTCCATCTGTTGGAAATATTTGGCCACGTCCGCCTCAAGCGACGCAATCTGCTCATCTGCGGAAGAAAAATTATTCACACGTCGCTCCAGATCGGCTTGTATATCCTTCAATTCGGCGACAGTGTTCACTTTATGACGTTTCTCCAAAGTGTAGATGGTGTCAAGACGAGAAGAGACAAAATCAATTCTTTCCTGATTAAACTCCACTCTGTCTGCCACTTCCATCACCACAGATGAGATATCCTTCATCTCCGCCAACACAGCGTTTGTCCGCTCAGCAAGAGAATCCAACTCAGGTGCAAATGACGACACTGAAGAAAGAAGATTAACAGTCTGTTTCAACCGTACATTCACGGCATTATCGTCGTCTTCTACAAGATTCACTACAGATGAAAGTGTTGTTTTAATGGTCTCCGCATTCTGAAGAAGATTGTTTTCTGTCTCCAACTCTTCCTGCTCTCCGTCAACTAGGTTGGCAGCCTGAAGTTTTTCCAACTGAGATTTGAGATAATCCGCGTCGCGAGCATCATTCTCCATCTGCTCCTTCAATCGCTCCAATTCTCGTTTTGCCCCACTCCACTGCTTATAATCAGACTGATATGCTGAAAGTTCCTTCTTTGTATCCGCAACAGAATCCACCACAGAAAGCTGAAAACCAGAATCTTTCAACAACAGATTCTGATGCTGAGAATGGATATCAATAAGCATCTCACCAATCTGCTTGAGTTGCGACACGCTCACAGGAGTATCGTTGACAAACGAGCGAGCTTTTCCAGATGGTGTTATCTCCTTGCGAATCACACACTCGTCGTCATAATCAAGCTCATTCTCCTCAAAAAACGGACGGTATCCATAGTCGGAAATGTCGAACGTCGCCTCAATGACACATTTCTTTTCCGCATCCTTGAAGTATTTCGACTCCACTTTTCCGCCCATCAACATACCCAACGCTCCAAGCAAAATGGATTTTCCAGCTCCGGTCTCACCAGTGATCACTGAGAAGCCGTTGTTGAAATCAATCTCACTTCTTTCTATCAAAGTATAGTTGTCTATCTCTAAACGAGTAAGCATAATCAGTTTCCTTTCTGCAATTTGTCGATGTCTTTCATCTGAGGAGCAATGGCTGCGACTGCATTATACACCTCATCACGAACTTTCTGATCATCAAGACGATACAGATTATAAAGTTCATCAAACTTCGTATTGACAAAAATCTGTAGAGGCACAGCAAATGGTTTTGCACGCTGCATCTCACGCAAATAAGTCATCTGCTCCATGATCTTCGCCTTACCCTTGTTCAGGTCGTCGGCCATCACATCAAGTCCTAGTCGATGATACTCATAATATACATTACGAAGATTCGCCATATTCGCATCCATATATAAAGATATCAACGAATATCTGTTGTCATTTTTTGCAAATGCTTTCCAACCTTCATCATCCGAACTTCTTGCAGCGGCAGAAATCATCTCAGCTTTCTCAAAGAAAGAGGTTCCGCCAAGAGGAGAAAAGCTGTCGAACTCAAGACCGAGAACAATATTGACATAGAACGCCAACACCGCCATCAGATTCTGACTTACATCGTAGTCACCTTCTGAATAATCAATACGATCACCAGGATTGTAATTAAATGCGAAATTATTGTCCTGATAGTTGAAAAGAGGAGTCGTGTAAGAGGTGTTGAAGACGGGACGGCTCGCTGTCACCGACAACATTCCGGTCTGTTTTCCACCGTTCGCCTCAGACGATTGGTCGATATACAAAGTGAATGTCACGTCTATACGCTCTTCTTTCTGAAACACAGCGTCGGTCCACTTGTGGGTATTGAAGAAATCAGCTAGAGCCGACTCCAAATCTTTATACATGTCCTTGCTTGTTCCTGGCACATTGTCGGCATTGACAGTGATAGAACAATTCAGTTCTTGAGCCATTGAGACAACAGATCCCAAAACGAACGAAACAAGTGTCAAAAAAACTTTTTTCATAAGCCTTTCTTTTTTGCTATTTCCACGACAGCATCCACGATGTCTGCCGCAACTTCTTTCTTGGTTTTCAAAGGATATTCCATCACATCTCCACCAGCAGTGAAGATTGTAATCTTGTTGGTATCAACTTGAAAACCAGCTCCTTTATCCTTTAATGAGTTCATCACAATGAAATCGAAATTCTTGCGTGCACACTTATCTTTCGCATTAGTAGCCTCGTCATTCGTTTCCAAAGCGAATCCCACATTCACTTGATTTTCTCTTTTAATTTTCCCCAACGCAGCAGCGATATCCGGATTAGGCACGAGAGTCAAAGTCATTTCTCCCGTCTTTTCACGCTTAATCTTTTTATCCGCTGTGACGGAAGGGCGATAGTCGGCAACTGCCGCGCACAGAATCTGGACATCAGCAGACGGGCTGTTTTCCACCGCCGCATCATACATCTGTTGGGCAGACTCCACATTGATTCTTTTGATTTTTCCGTTTACTGTCTTCAACGAAGTAGGTCCGGCGATCAAAGTGACCTCGGCACCTCTATCCGCGCACTCTTCAGCCAAAGCGAATCCCATCTTTCCCGACGAATAGTTGCCTATAAATCTCACAGGATCGATTTTTTCGTATGTCGGACCGGCAGTGATCATCACTTTTTTGCCAGTCATGTCATTCTTCGACTCAAAGAAATTCTCCAATGCGACAACGATATCCGAAGGCTCAGCCATTCTGCCTTTACCTTCAAGGCCAGAAGCCAAGAAACCTGTTCCTGGTTCTATCACATGGTTGCCATACGAAATCAAAGTAGCGATATTTTTCTGTACCGCTGGATGCTTATACATATCCAGATCCATAGCCGGAGCGAAAAACACCGGACATTTTGCTGAGAGATATGAAGTCAGCAACAAATTGTCTGCCACACCGTTAGCCATTTTGCCAATAGTGTTGGCGGTAGCCGGAGCGATAAGATAAACGTCTGCCCACATACCAAGATTGACATGGCTGTTCCACTCTCCGTTCTCCGGGTTGAAGAAATCAACCAAGATTGGATTTTTTGATAGAGTGGCCATCGTAAGCGGGGTGATGAACTGTTTAGCCAATGGCGTCATAACAACTTTGACCTCAGCTCCACGCTTCACAAACTCACGTACCAAAGGAGCGCACTTATAGGCAGCGATGCCACCAGTGATGCCCAACAATATGTGTTTTCCTGATAATGTCGACATAAATCTAATCGAATCCCGTCTAAAAAAGAAAAAAAGAGAGTACGGCAGATTACTCCTCCGAACTCCCTTTTATATCACATAAATACGAATTACTTATTCTTCTGAACCTTCTGAGCCAATCTGTATGAGATTTCTCCATCCTCATACTCCTTTGTAGCGATAAGCACTGGCTTTGGTAGTCTCTCATAGTAACGAGAAATCTCAATCTGCTCACGGTTTTCAAAAACCTCGTCAAGATTGTCGTTGCCAATTTCAAACTCCTTCAACTTCTTATCAAGCTCATTCTTGATATCGATGCTGATCTGATTGGCACGCTTACCAATAATGCAAACAGTCTCATAGATGTTGCCAGTACGCTCACTCAAGCTGTTCATGTCTCTTGTAACCGTAGTCGTAGGTGCGTTGACTTTCTTAAAATCCATTTTATTGTATTTTTAATCTTATTTTCTTTCTAATCAATTCTTATGATGCTCGAAATACTTTTCTATCTTGTGTTGGATAGCCTCTACCTCTTTGGCATATTTCGTAGACGGATACTCCTTTAAAAATGAGTAACATTCGTCTTTGGCATCAATAAATCTGTCGTATTGTTTACTTTCCACACTTTCATGAGCCTGGCTGTAATAGCTTTTCAAAATGTAGAAAGACAAATCTTCATTATACCTGCTGTCCGGAAACTTCTTCTTTGCGTTTCTTGCAGTGATGATGGCAGACAAATAGTTGTTGCCACGGTAATCACCCAAGTTGTAGTAGAGTTTCACATTGTTCAACTGCTGCTCCGCCAACTTCTCTCGCATCTCGATCAACATCTCTTTTGCCAATCCGGCATTCTCCGCACTTGGATACTTAGCAACGAAATCCTCCAAAGCCTCGATGGCAGCCTCCGTCGGCTCCTGGTCGAGCTTCACATCCGGGCTCTCCTTGTAGTAGCAATAAGCAAGGTCGAACGCCTCTTCCTCAATATACGTACCTCGCGGATAGCTCTTTATGTAACTCTTTATATATGTGCGAGCTACTGGATAATCCTCATTGTTGACGTAGCTCTTACACACCATATACAACACTTCCTCACCTTTTTCCGTGCCACGGAACGGTTGCAGAAGCGATTGTCCGATGATGGCACAATTCAACCATTTTTCATTTGCGAAATACTCTTTCGCCATTTTATACTTGTACTCATTATCTGTACTGCGCTGGACTTTTCCAAATCCACCGCACGATGTCAAAACGAGCATCGTCGCTATTGATACAAGTATGAACGATAAACATTTTCTCATAAACGACACAAAAATAATCATTCATATTAAATAACGCAAACATTTTTTTCTATTAGAACCGATTTTCTTAATTTTGCACCATAAAATTGCAAAAAAATGACGTTAAAAGATAATATCAAGCGAATTTGGAACTTCATTTCGAAGAACCCTTATGTCAAAGCTAAGGCGAATGAAATCATCTTCGGAACAGACACCTACCTTGGTCGCCTGTTCGACGTCATTCTGATCTGGTTCATTCTTCTCAGTGTCGCAATCGCCATCATGGAGACGGTGGAGATGCCCGACAATTTCCGTCACGGGCTCCACATCCTGGAATGGATCTTCACCATCTTCTTCACGTTCGAATATATCCTGCGTCTGTATTGTTCGGAGCGTCCGAGTCAGTATGCGTTCAGTGTGTTCGGAATAATAGACATTCTTTCCATATTGCCTACATACCTCGCGTTTTTCATTCCGCAGGCCCACGCAATCATGGTGATACGTATTTTCAGAGTGATACGTATCTTTAGAATATTCAAGCTTTTCGCATTCATCAAAGAGGGCGAGATGATGCTCAATGCCATAAAGACGGGAATGCACAAGACTATCATATTTGCCGTGTTCGTGCTGCTGCTGGTCACTTCTATCGGAGCGATAATGTATCTGGTGGAAGGAGGAGAGGGCGCGACATTCAGCAGTATCCCCGAAAGTATCTACTGGGCAGTCGTGACGCTGACGACTGTGGGCTATGGCGACATCACTCCCGTCACCCCGCTTGGAAGATTCCTCACCACTATCGTCATGCTTCTCGGATATTCAATTCTCTCCGTGCCGACGGGAATATTCTCACTCTCCCTCGCCAAAGAGAAACGTAAAATCAGCAAGACGAAAGTTTGCCTGCACTGCGGAAGCAAAGGCCAGGACAACGACGCCATCTATTGCAGACACTGTGGGGCTTTGCTTATTGATGAGGAGAAGAAAGGAAAAGATCAAATTTAGATAACGTCCAAATAGGTTGCAGGTCAAAAAATGAGGATTGTTAAGGACGGAACGTCCTAACCCCTCCCCACGTGCGAGCCGTAGGCGAGCACATTAAAACAACCACAGAGACAATGAAACAGATCAATGCAGCATGGGAAACAGTGAAGGAGGAGAGAAAAATTAAATGATTGAGGATTAATCAGTCGTCATCTTGCCATTGACTACTACGTTTTTGTTCGATAATCTTAATATCAGAGGATTTATCCAGGAAATCAGGAAGATAATCGACCGTCACCCTGCCATTGACTACTATTCGATCCGTCTGCTTCATATATCCGGTGTCGGTAACCTCGTCGTAAACATATTCCATGATATCCTCTATGCTTTCAAATGTGCCGGATTCAATATCTATGACGTGCTCTTCAAATCCAGAGGTGACATCATCTGCCTTGTAACAAGATCTAAACAGTTTAAACTCTCCGTTGACAAATTCATACCAATCGATCGTAGTACCATAATTATCGTTTCTCACAATAAGATTGCCATTCAAGGAATTCACACACCAAAGGCCACCTGGTCCGCTTTCTGGTGTAAACACATTTTCTCTTTCAAAATACTTATAGATTTCTCCCGTCTTATTCTTAAATAATATTATAGCTCCACGTAAATTTGGATTATAGCATCTCCCGTCGTCAAAGGATTCCCACACTCGCCTTTCACATCTTGTTTGAAGCAGCCAACCATGTTCTATAATTTCATCCTGAACATCCAAATCAACAACATCCAACAGATCCGTACTGTCTGGCAAATAGGTCAGAAACAATCTTTTTAAAGAGTCGAGATCTTCTTCGCTCCATCTATAACCGTAGTAAAAGTGGCTACGTGGCTCAGAAAACTCGCAATGTTGGTAAAAATAGATTAAACTGTCGTACACAGTAAAATCCTCATTTAGGAAATCCTGTAGATACTGGAGATCAATATCCACTTCACATTTCTTTGGATTCTTTTCCTTAAAGCCTCCTACATAACAACCATTCCTGAGGAACATTCTTCCCGTCAAACAATCTATCTTTCCATCATTAAAATCCAATCGTTCTTCCAAATACTCAGGATCTCCAAACTCATATCCTACAAGTTTCCATTCCCCATTAAAGCATTCATAATAAGATGTCACAATATCATGCACCGGATGACCCGCAGACACCGAGATCCTACCGTCTCCATAATTTATATCTTCACCCCACAGATCATAATCGAAATAGTTGCTATCCTCACAAGCGACATAGCATTCGTTTTCATGCGTCTGATGCAAGACAAGGATTCCCTTTTCATCTTCACCATCGCATTTTTCATTGGTCTTTGCATATATTATCAACCAAGATTTTGAAATATTTTTATCTGAGTAACCTATATCTCCTACTTTCACAATATACGAACCATCAGGCACATATTTAAGAAAGGCCCTTTTCAAAGAGTCTTGTGAAGCATCTTGAATTTTATCCGAGTAACCCAAATCATCAACTTCCACAATATACGAACCATCAGGCACATATTTAAGATAGGCTCCTTTCAAAGAGTCTTGTGAAGCATCCTGAATTGTTTCCGCAAAACAAGATAGCGAGCAAAGGATAAATGTTATGAAGGTAAAGGATCTCATAAAAATCAAAAAAGGCAATGTTCAAGTGACCATTGCCCTATTCTTAACTCTTAATTCTTAATTATAAAGATTTAGCATGCTTTCAGACTCAAATCCAAGCCCTTTACAGAGTGAGTCAAAGCACCTACAGAGATGAAGTCGACGCCACACTCTGCATAGCTGCGAAGAGTGTCGATAGTGATACCGCCAGACGACTCAGTCTCATACTTGCCACCGATTCTCTCGACAGCCTTACGAGTAAGCTCTGTGCTGAAATTGTCGAGCATGATTCTGTCGACGCCGCCCACTTTCATCACCTGCTCAAGCTCATCCATATTGCGGACCTCGATCTCAATCTTAAGATCCTTGTTGTTGTCTTTGCAATATTGTTTAGCACGATTGATAGCTTTATCGATACCGCCTGCGAAGTCGACGTGGTTGTCCTTTAGAAGGATCATGTCGTAAAGGCCGATACGATGGTTTACACCACCACCAATCTTGACCGCCATTTTCTCGATGATACGCAAACCAGGAGTAGTCTTACGAGTGTCGAGCACACGAGTGTGAAGCCCGTCAAGAAGTTTCACATATTTTCTTGTCTGAGTAGCGATACCACTCATTCTCTGCATAAGGTTGAGCACCAAACGCTCTGTCTGAAGAAGCGACTGAGTTTTACCCTCAACGTAGAAAACAATATCTCCTTTTTTGATTGTATCACCGTCGTGCATCAAGACATCCACCTTCAATTCAGGATCGAATTTTTTGAACACACGTAGAGCGATATCCACGCCAGCCAGCACACCGTCTTCCTTAACCAAAAGTTTAGCCTTACCCATTGCAGTGTCAGGGATACAGCAAAGAGTTGTGTGGTCGCCATCACCTATATCCTCGGAAAATGCCGTGTTGAGCATATCCTCTATTAATTCGTCTTCAGTCTTTTTCATCTTTTTACATTTAATTTGTTTTTGCAAATATATTGATTTTTTACGGGACACAATGAATTAAAATTAAAAATTATAAATGAGGAATGCGGAATAAAGAATTTGGATATAGAGTCGAGCAATCCCATGCGTCTGGAAGACGCTATCTCTGTAACCCCGTACATACACAGCGGAGCGGAGTATGTACGAGGGAACGCAAGGATAGAGAGAACATGTCCCCATGCGTCTGGAAGACGCCATCTCCGTAACCCCGTACATACGCAGCGGAGCAGAGTATGTGCGGGGATGCAAGGATAGAGAGACCCTTGCCCACATGCGTCTGGAAGACGCTATCTCTCTAATCCCGTACATACGCAGCGGAGCGGAGTATGTGCGGGGACAGAAAAACAAAGGTGACGAAGATAATCTCCGTCACCTGAAAAATAAATGCAATACACCTGAATGAGTCATAAACACCCACCCTCTAATTTAAGGACAAACAAAAAACATTAACAAAAGCCGTAAACCACGAAACCTTTAGTTTCGAATATTCACGTCTTACATATATTAAAGAGTATTACTCTTATCTTCCTTATCTACAGAGATATTCTGCTGGCGATTAGCGAAATTCTTTTTCTCCTCATTTCTTGCCTTCTTAATCTCAAAGAAAGTGCGAGAATCTGTCTGATGCGCTACACCGTTAACCACCACATAATAGTTAGGTACTCTTTCACCTTTCCCGTTCATAGTGCATTTAACATATGTCTTCTCCACTGAAGCTATAGAAAAATCGTCAGCAGAAACTTCTGCATAAGCAGAGAATCCAGACATCATGACAATTGCACAAAGTGTTCTTAAAACAGCTTTCATTATTTATTTTTGTTAAATCTTATACTAAATTACAAACAAAAAGTGTGCCAACTTGTGAGTTTTTTGTGTATATTTGTAGATAAAATCAAAAAAAGAGGGTTAACCCATTGATTTTCATTTTTAAGTTTTTTAACATAAAAGAGGAATGAGAAAGATACTATTCAACATATTTTTAGCACTAAGCACAACTTTCACTTGTATTGCACAACAGAAAATAGAGCCCCTACCTATGGATCCGGCTCTTCGCTACGGTATTTTGGATAACGGTCTGACATATTATATCCGTCACAACGAGACTGAAAAAGAACGTGCCGACTTCTACATCGTCCAAAATGTAGGAGCTATTCTTGAGGAAGACTGTCAGAACGGATTGGCCCATTTCCTTGAACATATAGCCTTCAACGGCACAAAGAACTTCCCCGGCAAAGGAATAATCAACTATCTTGAGACTATCGGCGTGAAATTCGGGGCAAACATCAACGCCTACACTTCACTTGATGAAACCGTCTACAACCTTAAAGCAGTGCCAACCTACCGCAGCGGCATCGTCGACTCATGCCTGCTGGTCCTACATGATTGGTCGAGCTTCATATCTTGCGAGGACGACGAGATCGACAAAGAAAGAGGAGTGATCCTGGAAGAGTGGCGTACTCGCAACACATCCGACCGCCGTCTGTGGAAGAAATCGTCATCTATATTATATGAGGGTTCACAATACGCGAAACGTGACATCATCGGCGACACCGCCATCATCTTGAATTTTCACCCCGACTCTCTCCGTGCCTACTACAACAAATGGTATCGCCCGGATTTGCAAGGAATTATCATAGTTGGCGACGTGGATGTCGATTACGTTGAGAATAAGATAAAAGAAATGTTCGCAGACATTCCTGCAAGAGTCAACCCTGCGACACGCGTGGTGTACGACCTGAAAAAACTCGACACTACCAAAGTGTGTATCCTGACTGATCCAGAGGCAAAATATACGATGGGAAATATCACATACCGCCACGATGCCATGCCATCGGAAGTATACGCTTCAATCGTAGGATACTCAACAAGCGTCATCGACAATCTGATCAGCAAAATGGTGAACGCCAGAATAGACGAAGTGATCAAAGAGAAAAACTGTCCATTCTCCTACGCGTCAATGTCGTATGGAAGTCAAGTGAAGAGCTGCGACGGTTATGAGCTCACCTACATCGTGAAAGACAACCGCTGCATGGAGGCTTCGGAAAAGATTCTCGCTTTGGCAGAGCAAGTGCGACGCTACGGATTCACAGAAAGCGAGTTATACAGAGCAAAAGAGAGCACCGTCGCCTCTTTCGAGAAAGCATACGCAGAAAGGACAAAAGCAAAAAACAACTCTTTCGTGGGCGAATACAAACGTAATTTCACAACGTTCGAGCCAATTCCAGGAATCGAATGGGAATACAACACAATCAAGAGAATGCTTCCGTCGATCACAACCGAAATAGTCAACAAACGTTTCGCCGACTATTTCAAGACGAACCAGATCACAGTGTTGATGACAGCCGCAGACAAAGACAAAAACTTGCTGCCAAGCGAAAAACAGTTGACTCAGCTCATCGCCGACCGTGAGAGAATCGCGACGTCGCCATATATAGACAAGGCGAAAAACAGTCCGCTTGTGAAGAAAGATCCAAAGCCAGGCAAGATTGTGGACATCTACCACAATCCGAAACTCGACTACACAATGTGGACATTATCAAACGGAGCCAGAGTATTCATCAAATCCACAAAACTCAAAAACGACGAGATCCTGATGACAGCTATCAGCGAAGGAGGAATCTCCACCGTCGACGATCTGAGCAAACTTTCTTCCGCCAAGATAGCCGACAACATCGTCGAGAGCAACGGACTGGGAGATTTCGACGCCACCCAATTGGAGAAAGCTCTGGCAGGAAAGAACGTCACCGTCTCTCCATCCATCTCAATGTACGAGTCGAAGATCTCAGGCCGAAGCACGAAGAAAGATTTCAAGACAATGCTTCAGATGACATATTTAATGCAGACCTCCGTACGAAAAGATGCGGAAGCCTACGCGTCGCTGATTTCGCAATACGAGACCATTTTAGAGAATCGTTCGTCAGACCCGATGAACGACTACCGAGATTCAGTGCAGGTGCTGACGACAAGCAGAAACGCCTATACAAAGCCATTTAAAAAGGAGTCGCTTTCGGAAGTAGACGAAGCAGACGCGATAAAGGTTTACAAGTCGTTATTCTACTGTCCTGAGAAATTCACATACATTTTTGTAGGAAATTTGGAGGAAGATAGCGTCAGAAACGATATTCTTTCGTATATTGGCGGTATAAAAGCATCCAAGAGCAAGCAAAAGGGTTGGATAGACAGAGGCATCAGACATCCATCCGGACATACAAAATGTGAATTCAGCAAGACATTGTCTAATCCAAAATCAGCCGACTATTTCTCATATATGGCTGAGATGGAGTACAATCTGAAGAACAAATTGCAGCTTGCCATTCTCCGCTCGGTTCTCGACTACCGTTATTTGGAATCATGCAGAGAAAGAGAAGGGGGAACATACGGAGTAGCGGTCAGACAATCGTCATCTGTCATTCCAAACCCATCCGCATATTTGAAGATTGCATTCGACACCGACCCTGAAAAAGAGACGCTGTTGAGCGGAATCATCAAGGAAGAGATTGACAAAATCATCAAAGACGGCATCCGTGACGACGATTTTCAGAAAGCCAAAGAGGCATTGCAGAAGTCATTCGCGGAAAGTCTGCTAGAGAACGGATATTGGAAAGGACAGCTAGAGCATCTTGAAAAATACGGATGGTGTGACAATCCGACATACAGTGAGACACTCGCGTCGATCACAAAAGAGGATATCCGCCAGACGCTGAAGACGATTGTCGACGCAGGCAATCTTCTTGAAATAAAGATGAAGCCGGAAAAATAAGTAGGAAGGATTGGGTAAGAGGTTAGAGAAAAAGTGACAGTTCTAATTCTTAACTCTTAATTCTTAACTTTTAATTAGTCTAAGATATGGGAAATGTAAGTTTCAACCAATACAAGAAAGACCAGCGAGAATGGGCGATCATCCGTCTGTTCCGCTCGAGTTTTACTGCCTTTCCCATAGGAGAACTTGAAAAATGTGAATGTCCGGATTTCATTCTCAGCACCGGTCGCAAGAAGATTGGCATAGAGCTGACGGAATTGAAATATGAGAGGGAAGACCGCGACTTCAATCTGCGAGCGCATGAAGATTTCCTCACCGACATCATGAACGGAGCCAAGCAGATTGTGGAGAAAGTATGCGATCAGGTTTTGGTAGTCGACGTGCATTTCACCAACGAGCTCGGGCCATCGGTGAGTGTGCCCAAAGAGAAAGCGTCGCAGCTGATGCGGCTTGCATTCACAGAAGCCATATCCAAAATCGTACTCGACAACATACCCATGTCGACAGGCAAAGAGTATATAATCGACAGAAGCAGCAAATATGGCGACACCAACCTGCCAAGCAAGATCGAGATGATACGCATCAAAAACATGACAGGCAGGTATGACGAAGGCTTATGGTACGCAGGCATATCCACCAAAGTGAAGCCGATGAGCGTCAGCAGTGTGTGCGGAAGGATCAACGACAAAGACGCAAAGATATCCCACTATGCCCCACTCGACGAGCAGTGGCTGATAATAGTGCAAAACAGTTTTCTGATGTCGAGTCTGTACAATCCAGACGATGTCAGGACAGCGTTGAATCATAGATACCAAAGCAAATTCGACAGGATATTCGTATTTGAAAGAAGCGAAGGCACTGTCACAGAACTAAAAGTCAGCAAAAAAGCATAATTGTGAAATTATATAAAAACAAATATGGATTTTAATTTTGAAGGCCTACTGATAGGCATCTGCACATTCTTGTGCATCGGACTTTTCCACCCAATAGTAATCAAAGCGGAATACTATTTTGGAGCGAAAAGATGTTGGTGGTGGTTTCCAATCGTCGGCACATTGGGGGTAGCCGGCAGTTTGGTATTGGAAAACACATTAGCATCAGCCCTTTTAGGAGTTTTCGCATTCTCATGTTTCTGGTCGATCATTGAGGTGTTTGAGCAAGAAAAGAGAGTAAAAAGAGGATGGTTCCCTAAAAATCCTAAGAGAAAGGACGAATACGACGAAAAATAGCCATTAAAACGCTAAAAAAACGCATTTATCAGCATACCTTTGTGTTGCAAGTTTTAAACATTTTTCTTATTTTTGCAACATATAACAAAAATCAAGAGTATCGATGAGTGAAGAAGTAAAGCATACAGAGGACGAATATAATGGTAGTAGTATTCAAGTCCTAGAGGGTCTTGAGGCCGTTAGAAAGCGACCTGCGATGTATATTGGAGACATTAGCACAAACGGTCTCCATCACCTTGTATATGAGGTTGTCGACAACTCAATCGATGAGGCGTTGGCAGGCTATTGCAAGCACATTTCGGTAACAATCCACGAAGACAACTCCATCACAGTTGTTGATGACGGACGTGGTATTCCAGTAGACATCCATCCTAAAGAGAAAAAGTCAGCCCTTGAGGTTGTGTTGACAGTGCTACACGCCGGAGGTAAGTTCAACAAAGACACTTACAAAGTATCCGGAGGTTTGCACGGTGTGGGTGTATCATGTGTGAACGCATTGTCTGACCATCTACACGTAGAGGTTCGTCGTGGAGGAAAGCTTTACATGCAGGAATATTCAAAAGGTAAGCCACTATTCCCAGTAAAGGAGATCGGAGAAGCCACAACATCAGGAACATCCGTTTCGTTCCATCCAGATGCCACAATCTTCACAGAGACAGAATATAAATATGAGACTTTGGCGACACGTATGCGAGAGCTTGCATACTTGAATGCTGGAGTAGAAATCACACTGTCAGATGAGCGCGAAAAGCATGAAAACGGCACATTCAAAAAAGAAGTGTTCTATTCAGAGCGTGGACTATGTGAGTTCGTTGAATATATCGAGAAAGCAAAAGAGAGTCTGATCGGACAGGTGATCCACATCAACACAGACAAATTCGGAAGTCCGGTTGAGGTAGCGATGACATACAACAGCACTTATAACGAGAGCATATTGTCGTTCGTCAACAACATCAACACAAAAGACCACGGAACACATGTGCAGGGATTCCGCCGTGCGTTGACTCGTACACTAAAGAAATACGCCGACGACAACAAGTTGCTTGAGAAAGCCAAGATTGAGGTCAATCCAGAAGACTTCCGTGAAGGTTTGACAGCAGTCGTTTCGGTCAAAGTAGCCGAGCCACAGTTTGAGGGTCAGACAAAAGGCAAGCTAGGAAACAGCGAGGTGCAAGGAATTGTAGACAAGGCAGTCAGCGAATGTCTTGAGGCATTCTTGGAAGAGAATCCTACACAAGCGAAGATGATTGTAGACAAAGTCATACTTGCTGCGAAAGCACGTACAGCTGCAGCTCACGCCCGCCAGTTGGTACAGAGAAAATCTCCACTATCTGGAGGTGGAATGCCAGGAAAATTGTCAGACTGTTCAGACAAAGACCCAGCAAAATGCGAGTTGTTCCTTGTCGAGGGAGATTCCGCCGGCGGTACAGCGAAGCAGGGACGTGACCGTCACTTCCAGGCTATCCTGCCATTGAGAGGTAAGATTTTGAATGTAGAGAAGGCCATGCCGCACAAAGTGTTGGAAAGCCAGGAAATCAGAAATATCTACCAGGCACTTGGAGTGACAATCGGCACAGACGAAGATCCAAAGGCTTTGAACTTGTCAAAGCTCCGTTATCACAAGGTGATCATCATGACCGATGCCGATGTCGACGGTAGCCATATCGACACATTGGTTTTGACATTCTTCTTCCGTCACATGCGTGAGTTGATAGAAAAAGGATACGTATATATTGCGATGGCACCACTCTACCGTTGCTGCAAAGGCAAGATTGAAGAATATTGCTGGAACGACAAAGAAAGAGATGAGTTTATCGCCAAATACGGAAACGGAAGCGAAAGTGGAATCACGATCCAGCGTTATAAGGGACTTGGAGAGATGAGCGAGAAACAGCTACGTGACACCACAATGGACCCTGAGAAACGTACAATGAAGAGAGTGACGTTGGAGGATTTCTCAACAGCGGATTACACATTCTCAATGTTGATGGGAGACGATGTTGCACCACGTCGTGAGTTTATCGAAGAGAATGCAACATACGCAACTATCGACGCATAAAAAATGCTGAATGCTAAACAAAAGAATAAACAAAAAGAGACGTCAAATGCGTCTCTTTTTGTTTTTCATTAAAATGGACATAGCAATTGTTTCCGCGTCTGGAAGACGCTATTTTCTGTAACCGGGGGTGCCGAAGTGCACTACGAAGTAGTGCTCTGGCACCCTCGGCTATGCACAGGCACCCTCGGCTATGCACAGGCACCCCGGCTATGCACAGGCACCACCAGGATATGCACAGGCACCCAGGCTATGCACAGACACCACCAGGCTATGCACAGGCACCCCGGCTATGCTCTGGCACCCAGGATATGCACAGGCACCACCAGGATATGTTCTGGCACCCTCGGCTATGCACAGGCACCACCCGGATATAAGGTATACTGATACAAAAAAGAGACGCCGTAATACGACGTCTCTACATATATCATATTATTTCGATATTATTCCTCAGCCTTAGCTTCCTTTACGAAATCAGTCATGTTAGCACCAACAAGAAGATTATACCAAACCATAATTTTCTTGATATCACTCACGTGTACACGACTACGATCAAAGTTTGGCAACACTTCTCCAAAGTATGCGCGCATCTGCTCAGCATCGTTAGATGGTTTAACAGAAGTAGCAGCACCGTTCTCCTTCTTCTTGATTGAATCAAACACAGAAGCCAAAGAGACTTCACCTTCGTCTGTATATATAGCTATATCATTGAGAGAAATAATTTTTTCCGTTGCATACGCAGGAGTCTTCTTTCCTGAAGCCAACTCCTCAACGATAAGCATATTCTTGCCCTGCGACGCCAATTTGAATAGTCCTGGGCGACCTGCGATTGATAAAATTCGCCTTAACATTATCTATAATTTTACTTAAAACTAAATTCTTTTTATATAAAAAATACAATTTTCCACAAAAGTATAAAAATTGCATTACTTGCAAAGCGATTTGACGAATTAATTCGTAATTCGTAAACCATAATTATAGATTAAGCATGCAAAAGAAATGGGGAACATATTCTTAGAAGCAGTTTTTTTAGCTGAAACCCAATAAAGAATTTGGTTATAGTTATTGAGGATTGTCACTGCCATACAATCCTATGCGAGGCCAAAGTGCGAGCGGAAAAAATAGCGTTCATTCTACTCCTATTGTTATTGTTTGCACTCACATTCGGTTCGCACTTGGGGAGGAGTTCGGGTATTTCGCCCGCAGCAATTTCAAACCTCTTTTCAATTAAACTTGAACAGCCCATTAAAAAAATAGTGTCCAAACTCAAAAAAAATCTGAAAATCCCTTGTAGAATAAAAAAAAGTCACTACTTTTGCATCGCAATTCAGAAATGGTGGGTGTAGCTCAGTTGGTTAGAGTATCAGATTGTGGTCCTGAGGGTCGAGGGTTCGATCCCCTTCACCCACCCAGAAAGAGAGATTGTTCGAAAGAGCAATCTCTTTTTTTTATAAAAATCATACTGAATATCACGTAGTGATAGCATATAGGCTGGATTCACCATATCGAAAATGTCAAATTTTCCGCACGGGTGGCGATATATTTTTAGTTTTATTAAGATTTGTTGAAATAAAAAGTTCAAAAGGATATAGTTTTTATTAAAACACGAATTATATTTGCAGACATAAAAGGATTTTGGTGAACCCAGAGTCGACATTGGCAATATTGCCAAACAACATTTGTCGAACGCGAAAAACTTACGGACATGAAAACATTAATAAAAGCAACTATCATTGCGCTATTGGCAATAATCTCGACATCATGTGATTTCGAGAGCACATATGACGAAGACGATGCATACTATCTATTCAACGGAAAGACATGGTCGAGAATAGAAGAGAGTCCACACTCCTACTATTACTTTGTATGCTACGAATTCCACAATGACGGGTCGTACACATATTGGTTTTACGAAGATGATGTCAGAGCACCGGCCCCCGCATTCAGCATAGAGTCTGGACGTTGGGAGGTCATCTCACACGGACACAAAGATGACATCAAGCTATATGGCAGAGGAAGAGAAGACATCTACGACGTCGATGATTTCCTTGATGGGCTAAGCGACCACAATTCATATAGCGTGATCGAAGACTACAAGCGTACGATAGACGAATTATACAATTACTAAAAAACAAACAACAAATAAAATCATAAAAGAAGACGGAATGTAGCTCCGTCTTCTTTGTTATAATCAACCAAACATCATCGCAAACCACTCTTTTATTAACATAAAAGGAGTTTGTTTTCCTAAAATTTTGCCAACTCCGATTAAATTTTTACTTTTGGCAAATTTTAGGACATACATCACAAATTTATGATAGGGAAATACAACAATATGAAAAAATTATTTATATCGCTTTTAGCAATTATCACTTCTGTGGGAAATGTGTTCTCTCAGAGTATGACAATCTCTGGAGGTAATGACCACGGTATTGTCATTTGTGCCCAAGGATATTTATATGCTTGGGGAACAAATCAATCAAACATAGGAAGTGGACTACTTGGTCTTGACCCCAATGACCCTGATTATCCAGGAGACCAAAAGTTCTATACGTCTCCTCAACGCGTCAAAATGGATAATGGATTAACATTTTCACAAGTAACAGCAGGATCAGGTGCTTTTAACTTAGCATTGTCTTGTAAAGGCATTGTTTATGCATGGGGAGAAAATACACAAAATCAATGTGGACAAGGAAGCGGAGCGGCAACAGTAATTACCGAACCGAAGCCTGTATTATGCGGAAACGATGTGCCAGGATATAATCTAGATGGAAGTCCTGGAGGACCATATTTAGGCAATGTAAAATTTGTCGCAGCTTCAACATCCGCAGGATTTGCCATTCTAAATGATGGCAGAGTTGTTGGTTGGGGCGGAAAAAATGCAGCTTCTTGGTGTAGTGAAGGTCAAGTTGATGTACCTATATTAATTAAATTCAAAGACGGCTCAGACGTGACAAATGCGATTCACATCGGAGCTGGAGACGACAATCTGTTAATAACTGTTGATCCAGATGGAGACGGAATGGGAGACTTGTATTCCATTGGAAACTGGAACGGCCGAGGTGCAGTAGCAAGTTCAAATGCTAATTGTTATACAGCACAGCCTGTAATGATTGGTAGCGACGATGATAAAACAGCATTAACACCATTGACAAATGTAAGAATGGCAGCAGCGGCCGATGTCGCTGGTTTTGCTGTTACAGGAGACGGATTAGTATATGGATGGGGAAACACATGGGGAGGAGTAAATGGTTTTTCAAAACCAGGAACGACAACACAATATGCCCATCAAGTAGTATCAGGAGCGTACCAAGACATATCAGGAGAACAATTTCTAACTGATGTCAAAGAGGTTGCTGGAGGACAGGGTTATGCCATGGCAGTAACAAAAGAAGGATATTTAGTTTATTGGGGAAATAGTGGTGGTCCTGGAGGAGTTATGCCCAATCCAAATTATAAAGGGACAGACACCAACAAGGAAGGTCCTCAATTCACATACTATTCAAGCGGTAAAATTGTTAACGATGCTGTAAAAATAGCACGAGGAGACTTGTTCGGATTTATGGTCAATGACAAAGATGAATACTTTGCATTTGGAAGTAACGAAAACGGAGAATGTGGATTAGGTTCTACAAAAAAAATCATAAATGAAGTAACTCCAATGAAAATACCATGTACAACTCAAGATGCTTGTCCAGAGGGTTTCATGGTAGATACAATATGGAAATGTCCAGGAACAAAAGCAACTTTATTCTCCGGATTTACTACTCCTAAATCAAAAGAGCTAAGCTATCACTTCACATGGTCATTTAATGGTAAGGTATTGAATTCATCTACACCTATGTCATCAACACAAGAAATGGCCGCAGATGAGTTTAACCAAACAGAAATCTCTGTCCAAGATACAGGTAGATATGAAGTGACTATTGAGTATATTGGCACAAATGTTCCATGTAACACTTGTGTGCCTGTAACAGTCAATACATATCTAGGAGACAAATCTATGACAATAGATACTCTAATCACAACTTCTTGCGTAAAAAAAGACGCTGAAAATCCAACAGCAACAAATGAAATATGTTTTAAATTCAAATCAAAATATTCAATTCCAAGCGAATTTGCAGTATATTCAAAAAGCACTGGTGGTGTAGCATTAGACACCATTTCACTGACAAAAGCATCTCCTATAGGTGAATTTTGTGTGACTGGAGACAAGGTGACATTCAATGACAATGCACCTATTGACACAACATATTCTATTTGGTTGGAAGATATCACCAAAGAAAAAGGTTCTATGCTAGAATCTGCAAAACCAGGTACAGAAACTTATTATCAAGATTACTATCTACATCTTGCCGCATATGAAGATGTTTTGCTAGAATCTTTGGAAATGAGTTTTTCATCATATGGTTCTGTATCAGCAACGGCAACTCCAATAATTTACGGTTCTGCAATTTCTGAGAGCAACGGAACTTTGATCCCTGATCTAAACAAAGTCATCAAAAAAGGTAAAACACAAGATTTGAAATTACCAGCAGACGGAGGTACTGCTACAGTAAATATTGACATAGAGCTTCCTGGAAGCACAAGAGGAACCAACTACTTCTTATTTATTCAAACAACCGTAACAGGAGGTGCTCCATATGTATATGACTGGGGTGGAGGATATCCATACAAAGATAACATAAGTGGCAACGTATTAGTTTCTTCTTTAGGAACAGAAGGAATTAATGATGCGAGCGACAAATTTGGTCCATACGGAAACATTATATTCAGCAAATTGTCTTCATACGACTGTGGTAGAATGGAGATAACGTCTAAACTATATTGTCCTCCTTGCGACGATCCAAAGAAACTTGAAATCATAGCAAGCGAGACTATCAAAGACGACGTTGATGCAAAATACAAGAAAGTGGTTGAGCTTTGCAAGGAAAGCGATGATTTGGTTTTGGATATTGAGCCATTGGAAGGCAAAAATGATCCAACAGCAAAATTTGACATTTTCTGGTATGACGAGAATCCTTTAGGATCACCTACCGCAAAGGCGATAAAAGAAGATGAAACAGGAAATGCCACAACTCTTGAATGGAAGACAGACTGGGCTACTGTGGCAGGGGCTGCAGACATAGAAAAAGCTGTTGAAAAGGTTTACTATGTGATGGTTTACGACCACAAGAATCCTGAGAGTTGTGAACATTACGATTCAATCAAGGTGATTGCCCATCCTGCTCCTGTCGACTCTCTCGACTGGATAGAGTTCTGTGAGGGATCGTTGGCAACAGAGCCTACTTTCGAAATCGCAGACATGACAATCAACTGGGTTGATGAGCCTACAAATGTTGTCGATCTGACTGGTCCTGCTACAGGAACCGGCACAAAAGAGTACACATATAAATATACCGTGGTTGACAACAAGACTGGTTGTGAAAGCGTAGAGCACACTTTGACTATATCTGTCAACAAGACTGGCAAGCCAGACGTAAAGGAACAAATTTCCCTATTAAAAGATCCGTCTGTCAAATACAACCTGTCTGCAGCAGAAACCAACGTGGATACAGACTGCGAAATTCACTGGTATGAGTCGGAGACAGCAACGTCGGAAATGACAAACAAAAGCATTCCATTGGACAATGCTGACACTATAATTGTTTGGGCAGAGCAATACAATACCGTAACAAAATGTACAAGTGAGCGAGTAAAAGTAGAGATTATAATCAACGATGCTCCTGTGCCAGAGGTTACTAATGAATCATTGTGTCTTGACAATGAAATTCCAAGTTTGGCTGAATATGTCAAAGCAAAGGAGCACCACGAGCTTTTGTGGTATGACGATCCCGCGGCAGCAAAGGGAACTGGCAGCGAGACAGCGCCATCGTTCAAGGCTACTGCAGCCGGAACATACAAATTCTATGTCAGCCAGAAGGACTCTGTCACGAACGCAGAAAGTGAGAAAGCGACATTGACAATCACTGTCCATGAAGTTGCGACACTTGATTTGTCTGCCAACAAAACAGAGTATTGTATCAATGAGACAGCTGAGGAACTGACATTCACAGCCAATAGCGACGGTGATTTCACTACAGCTAATTGGTCGAAAAAATCTGATATGTCTGATGCGACAGCCACATTGACTCCAAAAACAGACGAGAAAGGTGATGTGACATACTATGCGCAAGCAGAGTATACGAACAAAGATGCTCAAAAGAAATATGCGAGCACCGTCTGCTACGGAAAAATACAGGATATCACTATCACAACAAATAAGACAGAGGCTCCTACATCAAATACGAACTTTACAGTTCAGTATTTGAAGGTGGAAGGAGAAGCGACAGGCTCATTCAAAACTCTTCTTGACCAAGACGGCACTGCAGTCAAAGTAGATGCAGGCCATTCATTAAAATGGTACGACTCAGATAAAAATCCATTAGCTTCTGAGCCAGCACCTGAATATATCGCAAACGAGACAGGAGAAAGAAAAGTGAAATATTATGTTTCACAAGTCAACCAATCAACTGGTTGTGAAAGTGAGCTAAAAGAAGTCACAGTAATTATTTCTTCATTCCCAGCACCAGAGGTGAAGGCGATCACATTGTGTCAGGAATCAGAGAAATTAAAAACTTCATTCCCATTGACTGCAAAAAAAAGCACAAAGGGTGGTTTCTCTGAGTCTGATTATGAACTTATTTGGTATAAGGAAGATCCTAAATCAAATCCTTCGGCAGAAGAATTCATAACTATCGACTTGCATCTGGAAGATCTCTCTTACGATGCAACCACTGAAACAGAGAAAGATTTCAAATATTGGGTTGTCCAGAGATATCTAGGTCAAGGAGGAGGACAGAGTCCTGCAGCAGAATTGCTAGTCACTATATATTCAAAGCCAATTTTGAAAACTAAGACTCCAGATCCAATCTGTTTGGGAGGAGAGGTCGATTTGAAAGATTTGTATTCAATTTCAAACAGAATCACTAACCAGCAGTACGAACTTGAGTATTTGAGTTCAAACGGAACTAATCCGAAAGGTTCAATTGCAACTGTGCACGGCGAATACCAGTGTAGAGCATGGTTTGAATTATCAAGCGGAGAGATTTGTCGCTCAAAATTCGAAGATGTGTTTGTGACAGTCAATGAATTGGAGGTTGCGATTGAAGGAGACAACACAACATGTCCTGGAATCGGAGTTGAGTTGAAAGCTGTTTTGAAAACGAACAACATGGATGCGAACGACGTGCCAAGCTACTCATGGAACGTATCGCCAACAGGAGTCTCAGGACAGATGGAGACATTAAACACTTCATCGGAAGGATTGAACAAGAAGGGAGACAAGCTTACAGTCGACCTCGAAGTCTCTATGGGTGCATGTAAAGGCAAGAAGCCAGTCAATGCCCATATTGTAACAGTCGAAGATCCTGGTGTTGAGGGAACAATCAAGTTCGACGAGCAATACAACGCCAACAGTGGAAAAGGAACATTCACTTTGTCAAAGGATGGCACTGTTGTATTCGACGGATGCAACAGCAAGGTTGACGTTCTGTTTAATGTCAAGCAGACAGAAGATAAGTTTACTTACGAAAACTTGGAGACAGGAGAAAAGAAGACAGGAACATTCAGCAATGGAGAAGGTAAATTTGACATCAAAGCCGGATTGTACGAAGTGACATACACCAACACCTGTGCCACATCATTCAAATTTGATGTGAAAGACAAGTCGTTGGATATAACAGGAAGTCCGTCGAATTGGTCTGTTTGTGAAGGCACTCCGCTTACAATCAAGATTGTGAATTTCAAAGACAACACACCATTTGCATACGATTCTAAAAAGCATAAGATTGAATGGCAGAAAGATGGAAACCCACTTCCTGGCTACGACACAGAGGTGCTATACATTCCGTCGACAACACCTGCCGACAACGGAGTTTACAGCTACACTGTGACATCATCAGGATGTGTTTACCACGATAAGATTGCAATGGGAGGAAGCTTCAAATCAAAGCCAAAGGTGAAAATTAACGAATCACTTCTTGCAAAAGATGGCATATATGAGGCAGTACGTACCACTGCAAAAGATATCACCATTCCAATTGTCCAGTCGACAGGAATAGACATGGCCGCATTAAGCGATAAGATTATTTGGAATGAAGAAGGAAATGAAATAAACAAAGGAGAAAAACTAAGTTTATCAAGTGTTGATGCAGACCATGAGTACAACATTGTAATCGCAAACGGAGAAAAAGGTTATGACCCAGAATTTTGTGGTACTTCGCTGGACATCACACTAAAAGTTGACGCACTTCTGTCTATCGAGGCAATACTTGTCGATGCCAACGGAAAACAAACAAAAGACATGTGTTTAAACGAAGAAGGAGTCGGATTTAAAATTGACACAACAGGAACAGGAACAATTCTTCACCCAGACAAATTTACATTTAAGATTGTCGAGACAATAGATGGCGTCAAGAAGGATATCGGATTGGCGAAGAAGGATGATTATCTGTTTGCAGAGATTTCTCCTAACAAGTCGGCTAAATACGACATTGTATACAAATATGAAGTCGGCAATCAAGATTCATCTAAGGTATCAGAAATTACCGTTCATCCGGCGTACGAAGTTGATTGGGATCGTAATGTACGCTTATGTGAGGGAGAGACAGGGTTCATCCAAATCACAAAAGCAGAGCCTGCTTCTGAAATCCAACTCACTTGGGAGTCTGACGAATGTTTGATCAATGGTTCCCAAAATGGAGCAAATGTAAGGGCAGTTTTCTCAGAATCTGGTTTGGTCGCAAAAAAAGCGATGACACTAATAGCATCAAACGGAGGAATTTGTGCTGACAAAAAGTATTATCCAGAATTTACGATCGACAAGGCAATTGAAGGAGAGATCATAGCCCCTGAATTTGTCTGTGAAGGACATACAGCGACATTGGATGCGTCACCATTCAAAGCTACAGAGTACGTATGGAGTTCACTGGATCAATTAGGTGAAGGTGTCACAATGTATGGACCTTCTATCAATGTGGTTTCCAAGCCAGGCTATGCGACATACACAGTCGAGATGAAACGAGGTGCCTGCACACAAACAGCTGATGCCACTATAGAAGTGAGATATGCGCCAAGATTCGACAGAATCGACTCTTTATCGTTCCGCTCTGTGGAAATTGTATTACAGTCGAATACCGGAACAGCTCCGTTCCAATATATTGTCGATGACAACTATGATGAAAACATCAACGAACCGATTAAAGATAGTTTGGAATACGGAAACCATAGCATCAAGATCATCGATGCAGCAGGATGTCAGATTGACTCTTCATTCGTGACTCATGCTCCAGGTCTGGAATTCCCTATCCATATTTCTCCTAACGGCGACGGAATAAATGATGCATTCAGCATTCCAGTTCTTAGAGACGCATATCCAGACGCCAACATCAGAATTTTTGACCGTTGGGGTAAGAAACTTGCCGACTACAAGGCAGGCAATGCAGAATTGGATTGGGATGGAACATACAACGGTGTCCAAATGCCATCTACCGACTACTGGTATGAAATTGAGATCAAAGAGATAAAAAAGACCTACACTGGTCACTTCACTTTGATTCGTCAATAATAATAAAAAGGAGACGGCAACGTCTCCTTTTTTAATGCTAAATGCTAAATGCTAAAT
>DFGT01000034.1:54264-58396 GCA_002371265.1 Bacteroidales bacterium UBA3743
AAATGCTAAATGCTGAATGCTAAATGCTAAATGCTAAATGCTAAATGCTAAATGCTAAATGCTAAATGCTAAATAAAAAAAATAAAATAAAATTTCGCATTTCTAATTTCGCATTTCTAATTTAAAAAGATCGTGCAGATTCATTTAATAGAGAAAGAGAGTCTCAGCAGCACCAACAATACGCTTGCTGACTTACTGAGGATGGTGCCCGACATGGAAGAAGGCACTGTTGTGAGAGCCATTGAACAAACTGCAGGCAAAGGTCAACCAGGGAACCATTGGGAGTCGGAGCCAAAGATGAATATCACCATGAGTCTTCTTCTCCGTCCTGATTTTCTTTCCATAGTCGACCACTTCTACATATCAATCGCAATGTCGCTCGGCATCACAGACTATCTTCTAAGCAAGGGCATCAACGGAGTCTGCATAAAATGGCCAAACGACATCTACGTCGACAACAAAAAAATCTGCGGAATACTCATAGAAAACAGCATCATCGGGCACACAATCGACAGTTCCATCGTCGGCATTGGACTGAACATCAACCAAAAAAAATTCCTCAGCGATGCTCCTAATCCAATTTCACTCGCTAACATAACAGACAAGACATATGATCTGTCGACCGAAATGACTCTGCTATGCAATGCCCTACTCCGCCGATACGCGATGTTGGCAAACGGGAATATGGAGACCCTACGTGATGAATACATCTCCCGACTCTATCGTTTCAATGAAATGGCAGACTATAAACTCCCGTCTACAGATACAATTTTCAAAGCGAAAATCATCGACGTCGCACCAGAAGGACGACTGATTATGGAAAGTGACAGCGGAAATATAATGAAATTCGCATTCAAAGAAGTGGTGTTTGTCAATTCGTAATTTGCAAATCATAATGCATTATTGACAAGAAAATATTACTTTTGCTATTTGAATTGTATAAGATGGGAAGAATACTCGCAATCGACTATGGACAGAAACGTATAGGCATCGCCGCCACAGATCCGGAGCAAATCATCGCAAACGGATTGGATACCGTTTCTCCAAATGAAATATTCCAGTTTTTATCCGACTATTTCGCGAAAGAGACAGTCGACAAAGTCGTCATCGGCAAGCCTCAAAACATGAACGGTGAAGCGTCCGCATCAATGAAATATATTGAGCCATTCGTGAAAGGATTCAAAAAGAAGTTTCCCAACATGCCGATTGAATTCCACGACGAGAGATTCACTTCAGTTCTTGCCAACAGAGCCATTCTGGAGAGCGGAGTGAAAAAGAAAGAGCGTCGAGAAAACAAGAAGCTGGTCGACAAAGTCAGCGCGGTGATTATTCTTCAATCCTATCTTGAAAGCCAAAGAATGAAATTCCTATAAATAAGATAAAACAACATGATATATCCTATCACAGTGTACGGACTACCCGTACTTAAAAAAGTTGCTTCAGATATCACTCCCGATTACCCTAATCTTTCAACGGTAATCGAAGACATGTATAAGACATTGACTCATGCCGAAGGTGTCGGTTTGGCAGCCCCACAGGTGAACCTGTCGATCAAACTTTTCATTGTAGACCTAACATGTTTGGCTGAGGAAAATCCTATATACAAAGATTTCAAGAAGACATTCATCAACCCAGAGATCACTTTCTACAGCGAAGAGGAGGAGAAGGGAGAAGAAGGATGTCTGAGTCTGCCAGGCATCTCAGAACCAGTAAAACGATCAAAGAAAATACGCATAAAGTACCAGGATGAGAATTTTGAATGGCACGACGAGGAGTATGAAAACTTTTTCGCGCGCGTCATCCAGCACGAATACGACCATTTGCTAGGCAAGGTGTTCATCGACAGAATTTCACCAATCCGCCGCCAGATGAACCGCAGCAAAATCAGTGCTATGCTCAAGGGCAAAGTGAAATGCAGATACAATGTCAAGACTGTATAACCATGGCTAAAACAGAAGCACAATTCGACAAAGCGATTCAAGTTTGCCGCGACGTCTACTCAAAGAAGCTGAAGGATTACGGTGCAGCATGGAGGATTATGCGTCCGTGTTCCATCACCGACCAGATTTTCATCAAAGCCAATCGTATCCGCACATTGGAGACGAAGGGAGATCATTATGTAGACGAGGGGATCCAGCCAGAGTTGATCGGCATCGTCAATTATGCCATCATGGGTATGATTCAATTAAGCAAAGGTTTTGCTGACGGTGACGACATCTCTGTGGACGAGGCACTACGCCTATATGACGAGTATATGCAAAAGACACGCACACTTATGCTCGCCAAAAACCACGACTATGATGAAGCGTGGAGAAGCATGCGCACCACGTCGTACACAGACTTGATTCTCATGAAGATATACCGCACAAAGCAAATCGAGAGCAACAACGGCAAAACCATCATTTCCGAAGGAATTGAAGCAAACTATATGGACATGGTGAACTATGCCATTTTCGGCCTGATCAAAATCGACGAGGCTGAAAACAAATAATCATTATGGAGACGGGAGGCATTCCCGTCTCATTTATATTATCATACGGACGGCATAAAGCATGCCATTACTGCCACACAACAAAATTGGATCTCACAAATGAGAAAAAGACTGTCAATCCTTATCAAAAAACTTAAAAACACGACGCTACGCAAAATATTGGTTTTTGTGTCACGTCTTATCGTAGGATTGCTTTGCCTCATTCCAGGATACGAATCCATCGTCGACCCCGTAGGATCGAACATTTTGTGCGACAGATATCTGCACTGTCTCAAATTAGACGTGCTGCTGCCATTATCATACATAATATCCATCTCCATTTCGTCGCTTCAGTTCGTGATCGGAGTATGCATGACATTAGGAGCAAAAATCAAATGGACATCGATAATGGCGACAATTTTCCTAACGGTACAGATCATCACGTCCGCCACCACAATACACCAATGCCCTGACATCTACGACGGAATCACCCGCACGATCAGTGCACATACGTTCGGCAGTTCAATCGCCCACAATATAATGTTGTTGGGATTGGCATCACTGGTATTCCATTGGAGAAACTATAATTTGGCATTATATACGAAACGTACAGAGTGGATTATCTCCATCTACGGATTCGCATTTTCAGTCGTGATGGCGATCCACTGCTATTTCTCACTTCCGATTCTAGACCTCACCGTCTGCAAAGAGGGAGATCCAATACAAAATGTGATCGAATACGCAGAGAAACATAAAATTGAGATAGACGATGATGCCAAGGCAGCGATGTCTCACAAAGGACACTCTTTCATTCTTGTGAGTCCAGACATCACACAGGCAAGCACCACTTATAGGAAACAGCTCAACAAGCTGTATTCATACTGCAAAAGCAACGGCTACAATTTTGCGATGCTCACCACCTCTGATCCCGACAGCCGTGAGGTGGATGAATATATAATCGAGACATCAGGGGCGGAATACCCATTCTTCCAAATCAAACGAGAACTTACAGACGCTTTTGTCCGCTCCAATCCTGAATTGTTTCTGATAAAAGACGGAATTGTGGAGGAGAAATTTTCATGCTACGAGATACCTACTTACGAGAAGCCTCTGGAAGAAGAAGACACAGAAGTTTCGGAAGGATGGAACGACGTGGCAAAAAACATATCATATTTTGGAGTGCCACTGATAATCATACTCATATACGATTATCTGATAGAATTGGCGAAACTGCTTTACAGATTCTGGAAAACGAAGAAAAAGAAGAAAGAGGCAGCAGAGACAGTATCATAAAAGTGGGGATAAAAATTCGCATCGGCACAAAGACAGAATGGCGCTGTACCATTTAGCAAATGATTTTCGAGGATTGTTAAGGGCGGAACGCCCTAACCCATTCCATTCCGCGAGCCCAAAGGGCGAGCGGTAAAAAATGTTTCATTGTGCTTCTATTTTTTTATTAACGTGAGTTCGATGATTTGTAATCTGTGAATCATTTTCCACTTTCTGATTAATATTTAACCTCCTTTTCTCATAAAAAGACGAAGTCTTTCTCTGTGAACTTTTTCTCTCTGTGGTTTTATTAAATTTTATGTGCTCGCCTACGGCTCGCACGTGGAAAGGGGGCAGGGCCAATATCAATCAAACATGGGCCCTTAACAATCC
>DFGT01000034.1:58451-90099 GCA_002371265.1 Bacteroidales bacterium UBA3743
TAACAATCCTCAGTTATGACACTCCGTCTATCTGTTTTCTTCTTTTTCATCGAACTCACGTAAAAATTAGACAGTCCATAAACCGTTTCGATAATGGGTGGATAAAAATTCGCGTCGGCACAAATACAAAATTTTTAACATGCTTTAGATAATCATCCAAATGTATTATCTTTGCAAACGAATTGAATTCAGAATAAACATAAATTAAATATCAACGAAAATGAGAAAGAAAATCGTAGCAGGAAACTGGAAGATGAATACTACTCTTCAGGAGGGTATCGCTTTGGCAAACGACTTGAAGAACGCATTGGCAGGTAAGACTCCAAAGTGTGATGTAGTAGTTTGTACTCCATTCATTTCAGTAGCAGCAGTAGCTGAGACAGTAAAGGGATCAGTTATCGGTGTAGGAGCTGAGGATTGTTCAGCAAACGAGAAGGGAGCATTCACAGGAGAGGTTTCTGCAAGCATGGTTGCTTCAACAGGTGCTAAGTACTGTATTCTTGGACACTCAGAGCGTCGTCAGTACCACGGAGAGGACAACGCACTTCTTATCAAGAAGCTTAACTTGGCTTTGGCTAACGGTCTAACTCCAATCTTCTGTGTAGGAGAGGTTAAGGAAGAGCGTGAGTCTAACACATTCAAGTCAGTTATCGAGGGTCAGATGGCAGCTGTTTACACTCTTTCTGCAGCAGATTTCGCTAAGGTTGTTATCGCATACGAGCCAGTTTGGGCTATCGGTACAGGTTTGACTGCAACTTCAGCTCAGGCACAGGAGGTTCACGCATTCATCCGTGCTTCTATCGCAGCTAAGTACGACAAGGCAACAGCAGACAACACATCAATCCTTTACGGTGGTTCTTGCAAGGGAAGCAACGCTCCTGAGTTGTTCGCTCAGCCAGATATCGACGGTGGTTTGATCGGTGGTGCCGCTCTTAAGGCAGCTGATTTCATGCAGATCATCGAGGCTTGGAAGTAATAATTCCAACGATTAGAAAAACAAAATGGTTCGGCGAAAGTCGAACCATTTTTTGTTTTATAAAACCGGGTACAATATAAATCTCAATCATCTTCTACATCAATATACTCACTACCCTTTCGTGCATCGTCAAACTTCTGTTTCATTGTTGGATTATTACGTGTAAGTTTCTTGATAGTCAGAGATTCAGCCTTGTCGTTGGCAAGGCGAAGATTGTTCTCACTACCTATAAGAGCATCCTTGATCTTCTGAAGATGCTGAATAGACTTATCAATCTCATCAATAGCGGTCTTGAATTTTTCACTTGCAAGACGATAGTTTTTTCCAAACTTATCCCGAAAATCATTAAGTTGATTCTCGAAATTTGACACGTCGACCGACTGGCTCTGTGCTATTGCCAATTGCTGTTTATATTCCAAACTTTTCTTTGATGTCTGAACCAACAGAGAAATGAGTGGCAAAAAGAACTGAGGTCGGATAACATACATTTTATCGTACTTGTACGACACATCCACTATACCTCCATTATAGAGTTCATTTTCAGGTTCGAGCAACGATACAAGTACCGCAAACTCACACTTTTTTGCTTTTCGGTCGGCATCCAACTTCTTAAAGAAATCTTCATTCTTATGTTTGGAAGCAGTCTCGTCGGCCTCATTCTTCATCTCAAACATGATTGACACATATTCTGTGCCATCATCGGCAAAATCACGGAAGATGAAATCGCCTTTGCTACCTCCAGAAGCGTCGTTATCCTTCTCGAAATATGCATTAGGCATCACAGGACGCATCATCTGGTTGAACTGAGTGGAGCAATGGATTTCTAACGTCTCGCCTATCATCTTTGTCGACATGCGGATCTTCAAATCTTTATAGTAATCCACCTGCTCTTTTGCCATCTTTAGTTGATACTCGTACTGTTCTTTGATAGAATTTTCAGAGTTGACAGCTTGTTGTTTAACCATCTGGACATTTAGTTTCAGCTGAGCAATCTCTTCATCCTTATCTTTAATGCGTTCCAAAGCCTTTCTCTGCTCATTCATGACCGCAATCTGCATCTTATTCTCATCATCCCGAATAGAAGAGTGCAATGCGGCAATTTCTTTCTCCTTATCTGCAATAGCCAGTTTGATTTCTGCGGTTTTCTTTTCCTCAGCGACATGAAGTTCATTACGCAGCTGTGCAATTATAGATTCTTTTTCTTTAATGTCAAGATCCTTCCTGTTTAATGCATTCTGATACTGTTGTTCAGTTCTAGCTGTTACAAGATCCTGCTCCGCCTTTTGATTTTTGCTGAGTTCTGCGAGTCGACGGTTCAGTTCCGCATCAAACTCCGCATTCTTCACCTGGCTGACAATAGATGCATAATCAGCCTCATCAACTTGGAATACATTTCCACACTTTGGACATTTTAATTCTTTCATATCGTTTCTTCAACGCAATTATGCATTTTGAATTTTGCATTCAGCATTTTGAATTTTCCTCTATCTCTGCGACGGTACTCGTCCAAAGAACTGTTTGTATTTCCTTGTGAAGTAGGCTGGATCAGAGAAACCGACTCTGTATGCGACATCTGCCACTGAAATACGCTCAGTGGTCAACAATGAATGTGCCATGTTCAAACGGTAGTCTGTGATGATCTCAAGCGGTGTCTTGCCTGTCAAAACCTTTACTTTTCTTGTCAATGTAGATTGGCTTACCGCAGACTCTCTTGCCAACACTTCAATGCTGAAGTCTGAGTCTGAATAGTTTTCCTCAATCACCTTTATCACTCTCTTCAAGAACGGATCCATCTCTTCTGTCTTCTCCATAGCGTCCGGTTCAACAATCGTAGATAGGATTCTATTTTGAGTGTTTCGCTTCACATTGATGATACTCTGAAGTTTCAGAAGCAACTCTTTCTGGCTGAATGGCTTCGTGATATAATCCACAGCACCCGTGCCAAGTCCCTCCAAACGCATCTCATCCTCTGTTCGTGCTGAGACAAACAGCAATGGAATATGGCTGGTCTCCGGCGAGGCCTGTAAAGATTTGTTCAACGTGAATCCGTCCATTATCGGCATCTCCACATCACTGACGATCACGTCAGGCTGATCATTCTTTGAAATATTCAGTGCGGCGGATCCGTCATTGGCTGTCAGTACCGTCGCATACGGTTCTAGCATCGAGACAATGCTTTTCAAGACCATATCATCGTCGTCGACAACAAGTATGACACTTTCATTCAACGCAGAATCTTCTTGCGGGATATATTGAGTCTCTGTCGTCTCCTCTGTAACGATCTGGTTGTTTACCTTGGCAGTCGACTTTTTGAAATACAGACTTATGGCAGTGCCCACACCCTCCTTGCTCTCGACACCAATCTTGCCATTCATCTGCTTCATATACTCCTGACAAAGTGAGAATCCAAGTCCGGAGCCCTTTTCGCCGGTTGTTCCCTCCGTCGACTCATGCTTTCCATTTGAAAGAAGGTTTTCCAACTGAGCTGGCGTCATTCCCACTCCATTGTCAGAAATCTTCAACAGCAATTCATTTTGTAATTCTTTTCCTTCGACGGTGATTCTTCCACCTTCATTGGTAAATTTAAGAGCATTGTTAAGAATATTTCTCACCACCACCTCAAGCTGACGTATATCAGCCTTCGCACAACAAGAATAATCAATGTTAGTGACCACGTCTATTTTCTTTGCCACAAGCAATTCATTGAGCAGACGGACCTCATTCTCCACAGACCTTTTCAAATCGACATCCGACATACGCACCGCAAACTGGCTAGAGTTCGACTGTGCCCATGCCAACAGTTTCTGCATTTCACCCTGTAACATCGACGCTGCGTTTCTGATATCCACAAGTGAGCTCTTCTTTATATTCACCATCTCCTGTGACAAAACCGAATCCAATGAAGCTACGATTCCAAACATCGGATTTCGCAAGTCGTGAGCAATGACAGAAATAAGTCGGTCTTTCTCTTTCAACGCCACATTCAACTCTTCCGTACGCTCTGCCACCTTATGTCGCAACTCATTCTTCAATGCCTCCTGCTGACGCATTTTAGTGCGATACACAACAAATATTATCGCTGCCAGCAACACCACCTCTAACAAATAACACCACCATGTCTTCCACCATGGAGGCAATACTTTCAAAGGCAAAGTAAGGGTCTGAACAGAGGTGAATGAAGTGGCGGATTTAGCCTCAACCTCCAAAATATAGTCACCCTCTGGAATATAGTTGAATAAGACTCTGCGATTTTTTCCCATCTCCTTCCAGTCGTCGTTCAATCCCTTCAAACGATAACGAAGAGCAGCTGCACCTGTTGGGGAATAATCCACCAAGTCAATATCTATCGCAATATCTGTCTGGTTGTGTTTCAACGTCAGTTCACTCACATTGTGAAGCGTGTACTGTTTCTCTTGAGAGATATAGAGCGTTGAGAAATCCATATACTTGATGTTCTTCGTCACCTGGATCTCATTCGGAGCAAAACATAGATATCCTGTGTTCGTTCCCATATACACATGTCCGTCTTTCGACAAAAATCCAGATCGGGAATAGAACAGATACTTAGACATGTTTCCATAATAGCCCGGCAACGAACCTGATGTGTTGTGAATTGGATCATACCACAACACTTTGCCCAATCCGCCAAACCATATTTTGCCTTTTCCGTCTGAGCATACAACACGGAATTCACAAGAGTCTATCGCCGTTATTTTCTTCACTTCCGAACCATCAGAAGCGATTCTTAATACACCCTCGTTTGTACCAACATACAGATTGCTATGTTCATCGCAATCAATATCATACAGAGAAAGCGGACATACGGATTTTATTGTTGCCAGATCCTTCATCATCGCCTTGAACACACCCTTCTCTTCACGCCAAATCGTGTTTGTCGTAAGGATCCAACAAATGTCATTCTTTTCTATTATTTTGTAAATCCACTTATTCGGCATCTTAGCCAATGAATCATCTGCAAGGATTCGTTTGATCCACGCTCCATTTGCATCCGCCACATACAATCCGTCACCAGCTGATCCACAGTATTTCTCACCATCAGCAAGCTGACAAATGCTGAAAATATTGTTTATCTGAGCCAAACCGTTCATTTTTACACGATGGCTGACACCGGTATTCAGATCCAACGACTGCAAGCCGTCACCCCATGTGGCAAGCAGCATATTGCCATTTTTGTCACAGTCTATTCCAAGCACATTGTTGCAACCGACTTTGTACTGCCTGAACGTATTATCCATCTTCTTGAAAACACCGGACCCGTCAGTGGCCACAATCAGATTTCCATCCTTATCCTCGGTAAAATCCGAACATACGTGATTAGAGAATCCCTGTTCGGACGAGAATGAAATGCCTCGTATCTGCTGTTTATGGTAACACCAAATTCCGCTGTTTTGTGTCGAGACCCAAATGTCGCCATTGAAATCTTCAATCACAGTGTAGAGCTTTTTCATTGTCTCTCCGTTTTCCTCATACGGACGAAGATTCACAAAATCAGGTTGCACGTCCTCTATATTGTCTGTATACCAAAGGCCGTCTCCATCTGAAGAAAACCAGCATCTTCCATTTTTTGCTTGGATGACACGTGTCGTATTGTTGAAAGGAAGATTTACCACACGAGGTTTATCACTGATCTTTGAGCTGTTGAATATCCACAACTGGTTGGAAAACAATGAAGCTGCGATGTCTCCGTTATTCAACTGGCATATAGAATTCACAACCGCCTCCGTATGGACGTCCTTGTATTCCATAAGTTGTCCGCCATTTTTTCCGTAGACGCTTACTGTTCCTACCATACCAATCCAATAACGATGCTCTTTGTCTACGTAAAGAGAACGCATGAACGCTCCCGTCAGCGCATTATATGCAGGATGATCATTGGAAAACTCCTGTTTGTCTTTATCATAGATATACAATCCACCATTTGTGTATGCGTAAATCGTGCCCTCATCATCCAATGTGACACCATGAGTCATCTTATAATATGTCTTGTCGAAATCGGCAGGCATCTTGTTTGTCACCTTGTCTGTAGACGGATCATATTCCACAAGCAGACCATTCATGCCACCCGCTACAATCTTTCCATTGCCAACATGTGATACAAACAAAAAATTGTCTCTTGGAATTTCGGGATAATTTTCTTTAGAAAAGTGACGGAAATTGCTTCCATCAAAACGGTCGAGGCCAAATTCAGTTGCGATCCAAATAAATCCGCGGTCATCCTGTGTGATAGACTCCGATTTATTGGTCATCATTCCGTCATCGGTAGAGAAATGGGAAAAATGAGCATATTCCACTCTACCGGCGAATGCAGACACAGCATACACTATCAGAAAAGTGATAATAGACGCTAACTTTTTCATGTTCTCCTTAATTAGTATTAGATTAGACGCAACGAATATATAATTTTTCAAGAAATTACAAAAACGAATGTTAAAAAAATATAAAAAAGATAAGGATATGGACAAAGAATATTAAACATATCTACTAAAATTATAAATAAAACGACGGTTTAATTCAACTCATACTACAAGCGGAACACAAAAAATGGTGGTGAGCAACCGCCCGCCACCATTTCACATGTCTAACAATCTCAAATTGATTATCTCACAACTACTTTTTGAGTCTGTCCGTCACACTTCACAATGTAAACTCCTGATGTTAGAGATCCGTTTGATGAAGTGACATCGCATCCAAGGACATCATAGATTCTAAAATCATATCTGTCGACGGAGATACGTCCATCTGCCGCCACCACTACTATCTCATCAGCGTCGACATCATCTACCGCTGAGTTGCCACAGATTACTTTCATGTCTGTCAAAACCTCTTTATACGCATCCAACGCATCACAAGGGACAACTATTGTCACATCATCTGCATCTTCTGTAGATTTCGCAAACACGTCTTCCAACTGTTCAAATGACGGAGGTGTAATTCCTGAAAAATATACATTCTCCAATTCATCACATTCCGTAAAAGCATAAGATCCTATAACAGACAATGTTGAAGGCAAATATATTTTTTTTATATTATCCATAAAGACAAACGCCATATCTCCTAATGTTGTGATGCCTTCTCCGACCTTTACATATTGGAAGTCGTCAAGAGACCAACTATAAGGAGCAACCTCAAATAGAGAATAGTCTTCCATTTCTCCTTCTCCCGTCAGATATAAAGTGTCGTTCTTTATAGACCAAGCTATGTTCTCACCTCCGTCTTTACCACAATATGACGACTGCGTGAAAAATGCCTGTATGTATTCAGTGGCAGTGATCGTCAATGTCAGCTCTGGATTTTTTGCCTGCTCCTCTGTCAATATACCTTCGTTATATGTCTCCCAGTAAAGGAACTCATATCCCTCTTCCGGAGTAGCAGTCAACTTGTATGTATGGCTTGTGCTTGTTTTCTCCACCACTTCTACATCAACGTCTCCCATACCAGTTTTTGTCACAGAGAAATTGATTGTAGGAATGCTTGAGCCTCCTCCTTGAACATAATCTATTTGAGCGATCACTGTTGCTGGCGACGACAAATCAACGATGATTTCAGGTTTGTTCTTATCCTCCTCTGGCACTACGTAAGTTCCTCCCCAAGTGACCTGATAGCTAGACGTCCATAAATCCACCGATATTTTATATAGATTCTTGTCGCAGTCGACGGGAGTGATTGTCAACGGTCCGTAAGCATTACTTGTCGAGTAGACATCGGTGCCATAAGGCCAAGCAGGTATGATTTTTGTATCATATGACCCTCCGTGACTTTTGATCGCTTCTATCGCTTCCTCAGTATAAGCATTACAATTGATACTTATAACGACATCACCTTCCTCTTTATTCATCGTGAAATTATTGAATCCTGTCAGTTGTGGAAATGTTTCGCCCAAGAATTTGATTGTATCCAACTCACAATAATAGAATGCTCCAGACTCAATCGTATCCACACTTGCAGGTATGTCAAGTTTCTTTATGTTACGACAAGAGAAAAACATGTTTTCAGAAAGTGTCTTTGTGCCTTCTGGTATCACAAATGTCTCAAATCCGCAATACTTGAAAACTGCCTCACCGAAGTTTCTAACATTTCCCAAATCAATATTTTTCAATGATTTGCAACTCTGAAATATACTTTTGGGAAGATACGTCACTTTCTCTGGAATAGAAATGGATGTCAAAGAAGAACATTCATAAAACGCCTCTTCTCCAAACTCTTTCAATCCTTCTGGCAATGTGATTTCGGCAAGAGATGTACACCCCTCAAATGCAGCAAAATCAATTATCTCTACTGTAGAGGCTATCTTAACGTCCTTCAATTTGCTGAACGACATGAATGCATGTTTACCAATGTTTGTCACGCCTTCATTGACAACTACATTCTCCACTTCATCTTTCAAATTGCTCCACTCCGGATTGATATACGTGTCTCCAAAAATATCCGTGGTGTATACATTCATTTCTCCATCGCCTGAAAAAGTCAAGGTTTTGGTAGACTCATCATACTTGTACGTCACTTCCGCTGATGCTGACAAAAGCGACATCGCTGCTGTAATAGCGATTAAATATTTACGCATGGCTGTAAGTTTTAATCTTATTATGTTTTCGACTGTAAAATTACCATATCAAAACAGGACAAAAAAGAAAAGCATATTTTTTAACACGACTTTAACATTAGATAAAATATTTTGCATTTTCCTCCTTAATTTCAATTAATATAAAAAAACCGTAGGCTCACGCCCACGGTTTAAAATCTAACGGGATTATCCCTCACAAGTACGATATTAGCAAATTAACTTATAATATAGTATATAGCATTTAGTATTTCTCATTTGGCATTCATCATCGCTTCGTTGATTCCAGCCAGAAGCATCGCAAATGGAGCGCTCCAATTGATTGCCACCTCATTCGTCGAGTAGCTGCAAATCTCATCGTTGTAGGCTCTTGCGGAATATTCACGAGTAGGATATTCGCTCTTCGGATGATCATATTTGTAGACGTAGGTGTCGCAATCTGTGATGGCGTCAAGCGTAGGGCCTCCGGCAATCAGTCCTGGCACCGGCACCGCTATTCCGTCGCCTGTACTTCTACGGTCGTGGATGAACATCGGCGATTTCTTTCCATAGCCAGTCACAAAGCAATATCCTGTAGCATTACGGCCTATCAGATATGTAGTGATGTCCTGAGCCGCTTTCAAATACTTCTTGTCGCCTGTATGTCTGTATTGAAGCAACAAAATACTTCCAGCATTCGACATACTTCCATTGCTTCCCCACTCAAACTTATGCAACGGGAAACAGCCGGCACTCTTCTCCATGCGATCGTAAAGCAATGTCGCCAACTTTGAAAAATGCAATTCCGTCTTCTTCTTCAACGCTCCTTTCACCGTGCCATTGTCGACGCCTGTGATCAACGACATCAATGCCAACGACGCAGGTAGCTGCCATGTAGGGACATCATAATCAAATGTGTCTATCGCTGTCAGATCGACATATTTGTCTTCTTTTGTAGCAAGATAAAGCTCTACATTTGCCCAAAAACGAAATTGTTCGGGGAATCTTGCCGGGTATGAGCCAGTCCAGATTGAATCCGGATTATGAAAAATTATTCCTGGATTTTTCTCAGCCCATTCGTAAGCCTGCTTGGCATAACGCATCGCTTTCTCCGAAAAATCAGGATAATCAGGATTATTCTTGTACAGACGCGAAGCTTTAGCCATAATTGCCGCAAATCCATAGTTTGTGGCAGTGCTTTTACCGATCATATATCTCTGAACATTTGTTTCAGCCGGCAAAACCATCGAGACGAATCCCTTGGTTGTAACCTTGTGGGCGACACATCCGTCGACTGTGTCAATCATTGTGAGCATCCACTTGAGGTTGTACATAGCCTCATCAAGCACATCTGGTGTGTTGTTCGTGCTCTCCGGAATCTCCATGTCAAAATTCTTATAAAATTTCGAGTAGACTTCCGCGCCCATGAGCATAGATTCCAACGCGATGGCAGAATTGATTGTGTATTTTCCATAATCACCCGCGTCGTACCAACCTCCTGGCGACTGCACCGTCGAGCCAGCCTTTCTACCAGCGCTCTCTGCAGACGGATGCACAATCACGTTGACGTCGGGATGACCAGCTTTATGGGCATAGCTTTGTCCGTGGAAATTCGAGAACTCCTCAGTGCAATCGACACCGCAACGCCACAAGTAGAATGTCTTGTGAGCCCATAAAGTCAAATCATCATACGCTTTTGAAGAAATACTGAAATTGTAGGATTTATTTCCACCCACACTTATATAATACTCTCCTGCCTTGTCAAACGATGAAAAATCAGCCCACTGCAAATCCTCTCCACTCAAATCCCAATATTTTCTCGGAGACAGTTTGCCGCTGTAGCAAACTTTGCCAGACGCAGCGTCGCAAAGATAAAAAGAGTCGACCCTACCCTCTGGCACCACCATCGCCTTCTTATCCGAATTTGGAGTGTAGCCTAGTTGTGAAACATGGATTCTAACATTTCCATTAGCCATACAGTCCGTTGTCGATAACATCAATGCAAATCCTACACATACAAAATCCTTATACTTCCTCATAGCAACTTGTTTAATTCATAACAAAAATAGATTATTTTATCGACAAAAACAAGCAACCTATCGACAAATATACAATATTTCTACATTTTAGTGTTTTAGCAAGCTTTTACATAATGGCTATGCGGTCAAAAGAATGTCAAGGACTGAACACCCTAACGCACTTTCTTCCACGTGTAAGAACGAGGAGTTTTTCATTATGTTTGAAATGATATTAAACAGAAAACAGCATATGTTATTTTTCGTAAAAGTTGCTTAAATTTAATTCAAAAACTTGGTTACAGAGTCGAGGATTGTTAAGGGCGGAACGCCCTACCCCCCTCCTCTCTAGTGCGAGCCGAAGGCGAGCACATATAAAATCGCAGAGGATAGAAGGTCTCAGAGAAATTCTACGATTTTTTTGATGAAAAGAGACGGAAAATCAGTCATAAATTAGGACAAAGCCTTAAATTTGAACAGATTCTTAGGAAATCCACAAAAAGTCAAAAGAAAATTTGTCATTCATACACCAAAAACTATTTTTGTATCAAACTAAAATCCCAACATTATGAAGAAACTCTTCTTTTCAATATTGTTTTTATTTTCAATTGCTTTTATCGCAGAAGCGTGTCGTCCTGAAAATCCTGAAAAAACTGCCAATGTAGACGGTGTATGTTACGGTTATGATGATGGAGAATGGTATGTGAGAGGTTTTGTGCAGGATCAAGACAGCGTCGTGCTAAAACACAAAGTTGTAATAAATGGAGAAAAAGTGAAAGTGGAGGAAATATACATTCAAGATTATATGAACAACACTGCATCCCCTAGAATTTTGGTGATTCCAAAGGGATTCAAAGCTGTAGCCCAGCTATATCTTCCAAAATTGGAAAAGCTATACATTCCCAAAACGGTCGACAGGACACACGACATTTGCACAATAATGTACGCATGTTTTTATACTCCAAATCTGAAATCCATCATCGTCGACAAACGAAACAAAGATCTAAAATCGGAAGATGGCATTCTTTTCACAAAAGATGGTGCATACCTGCTTAAATATCCGGCAAAAAAAACAGGAAAAGAATATTCGATACCCGACAACATGGAATTCATCTGTTATGGAGCGTTTGGTCACTGCGAGTTGGAAACTGTCTATTACTCCAAACAGAAAAAAGGAATAGAATCCTACGAACAATTTGGAGTTTACGACACATCCTGCAAAGTTGCAGAGTCGATGGGATTCGACATCGACAAAACCAAATTCATAGGGAGATGATATATAAATTAGGCCTTTCTTCTGGTTGTTTGACAATCCGAAATTTGTCATTCATACATCAATAACTATTTTTGTATCAAACTAAAATTCCAACATTATGAAGAAACTCTTCTTTTCAATATTGTTTTTATTTTCAATCGTTTTTGTTGCAAAAGCGTGTTTCCCTGAATTTCCTAGAAAAATTGCCAAAGTAGACGGTGTATGTTACGCATACGATGCAGGCAGATGGTATGTAGCTGGTTTTGAGCAAGAACAAGACAGCATTGTGCTTAAAAGCGAAGTTTTCATAGATGGGAAAAAAGAGACGGTGGAGGATATATACATTAGAAAATATAATAACTCACACGATTTCAGTTCTGCGTCCCCAAGAGTTCTGGTGATTTCCAAGGGATTCAAAACTATAGCTATGCTAGATCTTCCAAAGTTGGAAAAACTATACATTTCCAAAACCATCATTAGGACTCACGATGTATGCACATCAATGTACGCATGCTTTTATACTCCAAATTTGAAAACAATCATCGTCGACAAGCGAAACAAAGAGCTAAAGTCAGAAAATGGCATTCTTTTCACAAAAGATGGAGCATACCTGCTTAAATATCCGGCAAAAAAAGCAGGAAAAGAATATTCGATACCAAACAACGTGAAGAGTATCTGTTATGGGGCATTTGGACATTGCGAGTTGGAAACCGTATATTATCCAAAACAGAAAAAAGGAATAGAAAACTACGAGCAATTTGGGCTATCCGACCCCTATGAAGAAGCCGTAGACAAATTGGGATTCGAACTCGGCAAAACCAAATTCATAGGAAGATGATTTCTCTGCAAGCAATGACATATCCATCAACCGAGATATAAGAGATAAACTTTCCCGTCGAAACATGTTTATCAAATAAAATCCGTATTTTTGCAGTTCGAATAACGAATTAATCAATCATGCTCAAGCAGAAATTAGCGAAGTCCGTACTAAAGTTGTTCGGATGGAAGATAGAGAAAGAGGTTGAACTTCCAGAGAAGTGTGTGTTTTGCATAGCTCCACACACAAGCAACTGGGATTTCTTCGTAGGGCTGTTCGCTTACCCGGCAATCGGAGGCAAGAAGAAACAGTTTATGATCAAGAAAGAATGGTTTGCTTTTCCATTCGGAATATTCTTCAAAGCAGTCGGAGGCATTCCCGTCGACAGGAGCAGACGCATCTCCACTGTAGACCAATTGGTGGAAGTCTGCAACAACACAGACCATTTCCATCTGGCGATAACACCGGAAGGGACACGCAAAGCCAATCCCAACTGGAAACGAGGATTCTACTATATTGCCCAAAAGGCTAAAATTCAGATCGCTCTGATTTATTTCGACTACAAGAAAAAAGAGATCGGAATAAAGAAAATGTTCACTCCTACAGACGATGCTGAAGCTGATATAGCGGCAATCAAAGAATATTACAGAGGAGTCTCTGCAAAATACCCAGAAAATTTTGCCATTTAATTTGTAGCAGACTTCTAAAAGAAATACTTTTGTACCATGTTACCTCACACTATGTGAGATAGTATTAACAATAAAAAAGCTAACGATAATGTCAAAAGTTGTCATCATTGGTGTCGGCGGAGTCGGCACAGTTGTTGCTCACAAAGTAGCGCAAAACATTTCAGTGTTTGAGAGTGTGACGCTAGCAAGCCGCACCAAATCTAAGTGCGATGCATTAGCCCAGACGCTTAAAACGAAGTATGGAGTGCAGTTTGAGACGGATAGCGTCGATGCTGACAATGTAGATGAGATTGTAGCTCTATTCCGTCGCCACAATCCTGAATTGGTTATCAACGTGGCTCTTCCATACCAAGATTTGGCGATCATGGACGCTTGCTTGATATGTGGAGTCAACTATCTCGACACAGCCAACTACGAGCCTAAGGACGAGGCTCATTTCGAATACAGCTGGCAGTGGGCTTATAAGAAAAGATTTGAAGACGCTGGTCTGACTGCCATTCTTGGTTGCGGTTTCGACCCAGGTGTTTCTGGTGTATACACTGCATACGCGGCAAAGCACCACTTCAAAGAGATGCAGTATCTTGATATTGTAGACTGTAATGCAGGCAACCACCATAAGGCATTCGCGACAAACTTCAACCCTGAGATCAACATTCGTGAGATCACTCAGAAGGGACGTTACTATCAGGATGGCAAGTGGGTGGAGACTGGTGCTCTTGAAATTCACAAGCCACTTACCTACCCAAATATCGGACCAAAGGAGTCTTACCTGATGTACCACGAAGAGTTGGAGTCGTTGGTCAAGAACTACCCTACTATCAAGCGTGCGCGCTTCTGGATGACATTCGGACAAGAGTATCTTACTCACTTGCGTGTGATTCAGAACATCGGTATGGCAAGAATCGACGAAGTTGAATACAATGGTGTCAAAATCGTTCCTCTACAGTTCTTGAAGGCTGTGCTTCCTAATCCGAAAGATTTGGGAGAGAACTACGAGGGTGAGACTTCAATCGGATGCCGTATCAAGGGTATAGGCAAAGACGGCAAAGAGTTGACATACTACGTATACAACAACTGCAGTCACCACGACGCATACATCGAAACTGGAATGCAGGGTGTAAGCTACACAACCGGAGTGCCAGCGATGATCGGAGGTATGATGTTCCTGACAGGCAAATGGAAGAAAGCTGGAGTTTGGAACGTAGAAGAGTTTGATCCAGATCCGTTTATGGAGCAGCTCAACAAACAAGGTCTTCCTTGGTTTGAGGTATTCAACGGAGATTTGGAATTGTAAAAACATACAGACAAATTGCAGAGACGCGTTGTAACGCGTCTCTCTATTTATTTTATTGACCAATAGCAAAAAAGATGATTTTCGGTAAAAAGAAAATAAACTGGAGAGTTCCCAAAGGAGTCGAGCCAACTGAGTTCGACCGTAAAATTCTGAACTTTCAAAATCGCGGTTTCTTGGTTCCTAAAAATGAGTTGATCCTAAATGAGGAGCAGATAGAAGGAATCCGTAGAAGTGGAGTTGTGAATACGGGAGTACTTGACGCTGTGGCAGCAGCCATTCGTCCGGGCATGACTACACAGGAAATTGATGATATCGTATATCAGTATACGATCGACCACGGAGGCATTCCTGCATGTCTCAACTACGAAGGATTCCCCAAAAGTGTATGTGTTTCACGCAACGAAGTCGTTTGCCACGGCATTCCAAGCACAACAGAAGTGTTGAAAGAGGGAGACATCGTCAATGTGGACTGCACTACAATCCTTGACGGCTACTACGCAGATGCGTCACGTATGTTTATCATCGGCGAGACGACTCCGGAGAAAAAGCGTCTAGTCGACGTCGCAAAAGAGTGCCTTGATTTGGCAATCAGCATCTGCAAACCATTCACTTTCGTCGGTGATTTCGGCAATGCGATTGAGAAGCATGCCAAAGCAAACGGATATTCAGTGGTGAGAGAATTGTGTGGACATGGAGTGGGATTGAAATTCCACACAGAGCCAGAAGTTTGCCACTACGGCAAAAAGATGTCAGGTATGCTGTTGGTGCCAGGAATGGTGTTCACGATTGAGCCAATGATCAACATGGGTGTCCGCAACGTCACATTCGACAAGAAAGACGGATGGACAGTCCGTACTGCCGATCTTCTTCCATCAGCACAGTGGGAGCATACATTCGTGATGAGAGAGGATGGATTGGAGATTCTGACATACTAATTGAAGACATATCTATCAATTCGAAAAACATCAAAGGGTAGTCCGATGGGCTACCCTTTATCATGCCATTATATCCATACATCAACTTATTATCGTACTACAGGAACTGTCTTAATATCGCCTTTCTTTGTTTCGTATTTGTAGATGCCTAATTGCATTGGCTTTTTAATTTTGATTATTTGTCCTTCATAAAAATTATCGCCTAATATCAAAACAGTTTTGCCATCATATATTCTTAATATCTTATCTGAGATTTCTGTCGCAAGAGCTCCACCATCCAAAGCTTGAAAGACTTCAAATGAAGTGGATCTTTTGCCTTCGTATCTTTGTGCAACCGGCAAATAATTAATTCTGTTTTGAACCCTTGCTTGTGCAACACTGTATATTGTCACAAAAAAAGAAAATGTCAACAATGTTTTGACTAGGGTATTACTAATTTTTTTCATTTTTCTTTTTCTGTTTTCAATCCTCAAACTTCAATTTATCTTCCTCCCAATCCTTATATTTCTGAGAAAGGAGATTGAGCCATTTTGCAAGCTGTTGGATGGCATCCATAGTCTCTTTCGACACTTCCTTTCCCGAGATCTTCAGCATCGTCGTGCCATATAGAGCAGTAAGAGCCAAGTCGACGTCGTTGACCTCTGCCCCACTCTTATTTTTTGCTCTGAACTCCTGCAGCACAGGCAATATCTGGAAAAACAGTGCATTATATGAGATCTGTTCTGGAGTCTGAAGCAGTTTCATATGGAGGTCGTTCATATCGTCGACAACATTCATTATGAACTGAAGATGTCCGAACGACTGTTTCTGCTCATTCACCATGCCAGAAATCATATTGTCGTACCATTCTCTAATCGCCTTTTTATCCACATCATCACCATATCGGGAAATTATGTTCTGATCTATCTTTTCTATGTCCAGGCCAAAAGCTCTGATTATATCTTCAATCTGCCAGATATACAGCACATACTCCGATATACTTTTATTTCTCAACTGTTTTGCCGCAATCATAATAATATATGTTAATCATTAATCATATAGATCATCATCGTCGTCCAAATCAAAATCCCAGTCCCAATCATCGCTGATAAACTGAGGTTCTGTATACTCATTGATGTCACGACGGTCTTTTTTAGTAGGTCGGCCAGCTCCACGGTCACGTTGACCATTAGATGTATAACGGCTAAGTTCAAGGATTTCAATCTGATCCTGAGGAGTGACATTTTCCATAAACTCAGGCACCAGTTTGGCTCCCATACGGTTTTCGCTCAACGCAAGCACCTTGAAAGAGTATGTGATAGGAGCACGTTTGATCTGGACGACATCCCCAACACGAATCATCTTCGACGCTTTCTGGGAATTGCCGCCAATCATGACATGACCTTTTTTGCAAGCCTCAGCTGCCAATGTTCGCGTCTTGAACAATCTGACTGCCCACATCCATTTATCGATGCGTACCTCCTCCTTTACCTCTTTAGCCATTACTTGTTGTTGTATTGGTTCATTGTGATATCCAGGCCAGCAAGCATGAAAGACGCAATTGCATCACCAGCTATCTTCTTTCTCTCAGGCATAGCTGCCATATCCTCATCACCAAACTTGCCAAGCACAAAATCAACTTGTTTGCCCTTTGGGAAATCGTTGCCTATACCGAATTTCAGACGAGCATATTTCTCTGTGCCAAGAAGTTCCTGAATATTTTTCAAACCGTTGTGACCACCTGCGCTACCACTACCTTTGATACGTATTTTGCCGAAAGGAAGCGACAAGTCATCAACGACGACGAAGATATGATCGATATCTATTTTTTCTTTGGTTGCCCAATAGCGTACCGCATTTCCGCTAAGGTTCATATATGTGTTAGGCTTCAACAGGATAAACTCCTTGTTTTTAACACGACCTTCGGCAATAGCACCATAACGTTCGTCCTTAAAAACAAGATTGGACGCTTCGGCAAAAGCGTCCAATACCATAAATCCTATGTTGTGCCTTGTGTTGGCATACTCGTCTCCGATGTTGCCAAGCCCAACAATCAGATATTTCATTATGCGTTAGCTCTTGAACCACGAGTTGCCTTAACTGTAGCAACAACGTTGATAGGGTTGTTCAACAACTCAAGATTCTCGTATGACAATGCACCAACCTGGATAGACTTACCGATACCAAGGTTCTCAACATTAACGATCAATCTGTCTGGGAAGTTAGTGTAGATACCCTTAACACGAAGCTTTCTCATCTGCTGAGACAACTTACCTCCTAGCTTAACACCTTCTGCAAGACCCTCAAGCTTGATAGGAATTTCGATTACAACTGGCTTCTTGTCTGAAATCTCAAGGAAGTCGATATGAAGAATGTTATCCTTAACTGGGTGAACCTGAAGGTCCTTCAAGATAGCTGTAACTGTCTTACCAGCGATAGTCAACTCAACAACATATACATTTGGAGAGTAGATAAGCTTTCTAACGTCACCCTCTTTAACTGTAAAGTGCTTTACTTCACCACCACCGTAAAGTACACATGGGATAAGACCGTTTGCACGAGTCTCCTTTGTAGCCTTCTTGCCTAGATCTGCACGAAGCTCACCTGAAAGTTGAAATTTTTCCATTTCTTTAATAAAATTTTAAGTATACTCAGGATTAGATTTTCTAATCCCCCATAATACTCCTCAATGATTTTTTGCCGAAAATCAAGAAAAGCGATGCAAAGGTAGTATAAAAAATGCAAAATGCAAAATGAGGAATGAGAAATGAGTCGACGATCCAAAAAATCTTTGAAAATCGCGATAAAAAATGTAATTTTGCAAAGTTTTTTGAAAAATGCCATGGATATTAACAATCAAGAGACTATCAATTTTATAAAGTCGGCGATTTTGTTCTGTCGTGTCATCGAGCAATCAGCCGACGACACATCTAAGGATTTCGCAAAAAAACTTGCGGGCTCGTTGGCAGGCTTGTATGCCGCGACCGTCGACCTTCCTTCCTACGACGAAGAAGACTACGACTATATCGACCTTGAATGCAAGGTGACGGAAGCAATGTATAATTCCGTCATACAGATTGTCAGCGACAAACTTGGTGCTCATGATGATTTTCTTACCGTCGACCATGTCGACATGCAATACAGCGACACGCCTATTGTGGCTCACGTGTCGGAAGACATCGCCGACATCTATCAGGATATCGTAGATATGACTCACAGAATCCAGAGTGCAGACAATGCTATCATGTGTGCGGCGTTAAAAGAATGTGTGGATCACTTCCACGATTTCTGGGGACAATGTCTCACTCGCAGCCTGGGTGCTCTTCATTCATATATATCAGCCCCAGACGACGAAGAAGATTGACAACAAATGGGACAGTTTGCTGAATCGATAACAAAAGAAGAAATACAACAGTTGCCGTTCGCTTCTTTCGACGGCGACATCATCGTCGTGTCGAAATTCGACATGGTGAAGGAGGCTGTCGACTATTTGAGCAAGCAAAAGGTGCTTGGCATTGACACGGAAACCAAGCCTGTCTTCGTGAAAGGCAAAACCAACCAGGTTGCCCTATTGCAAATCAGTTCGGAGCAACGCTGCTATCTATTCCGTCTCAACCTATTGAACATCCCTGAATCCGTGGCTGAAATCTTCGCCAACCCTAACATCACAAAGATAGGGCTTAGCCTTCACGACGATTTTCGCCAACTGCGCAGACGTATGCCTGACTTCAAATGTGAGAACTACGTGGAGCTGCAAAGCTATGTGGAGAAATTCGGCATCAAAGACAAAAGTCTGCAGAAAATCTACGCCATTATATTCAAGCTTCAGATCTCAAAACGTCAGCAGACTTCCAATTGGGAGGCAAACCCTCTCGACCATGCTCAAATTAAATATGCGGCACTCGACGCCAATGCCACGCTTCAGATTTACAACACGTTGAGCCAAAGCGAGGAGGGAAAAATAAATCCTGCCGACCACCTTTCTTCCGCAGTGCTGGAACAGATGCAACTGGACCAACAGCAACGTGCGAAAGAAAAAAAGGAGCGACGCGAAAAGAAAAAGAAAGAACTTGAGAAGCGTCCGAAACCAGTTGTGGCAAAGACTCCGGAAGAGGTGAAAGAGGAAAACATGCAAACGATCTCCCGTCTCTACAAAAAATTCCAAGGACATCGCCCTACTTCAATCACTCCGATCGCACAAGCTGGTTCAGGCAGACAATATTTCATCGTCGACGGTGAGTCTGGCAAATACGTGGCTACTATCGGAGAAACAGTGGAAGAGAACAATGCCTTCATATATATTGCCAAGCAATTGAAGCGTGCCGGAGCATCCGTGCCAAAAGTATTCCACGTCTCCAAAGACAAGATGATCTATCTGCAAACATACTGTGGCAACGACTCATTATATAAAGTGCTCGACCGTTTCCGCCAGGCTAACGAATATTCAAAGACAAGCATTCGAATGCTCTGCAAAGTGATGTCAGACTTGGCAAGAATACAGTTTGTTGGAGCAAAGACGGTGGATTTTGCCAAATGCTATCCAGAATCAGAATTTTCAAGAGACGGATTGATGGCAGACTTCGCGAAATTCGAGACATACTTTGTAAAGAAGCATCCGATAGAATATTCGGAATCCCGTCTGCACGATGATTTTGAAAAGATGTGGACAACGATGAGTGAAGTCCGCAAAGACGCATGGGGATTCATGTACAGAGACTTCCAGTCGCGCAACGTTATGGTGAAATCAGGAGGATTATGGTACATTGATTTTCAAGGAGGAAGACGTGGTCCCATCTGGTACGACCTAGTCTCTTTCGTATACCAAGTGAGGGCGAAATATCCAGAAGCGATAAAGACGCAAATGATTTCTGTCTATCTGAAGGCGATAAAGAAATACATCGAGATCTCCGACGACGAGTTTTATGGCAATCTTTCGTTTTTTATCCTGACACGTATGGTGCAGGTGCTTGGCACTTACGGGCTACGTGGATTGGAAGAGAAGAAAGAGACATTCCTAGGTCAGATTCCAGACACATTGAAAGTGTTGAGCAACGTCGTGGATAAGTTTGAAAATGATTATCCGGAACTTATAAAAGTGATAAAAGAAGCATCAAAGCATTATGGAGAATAAGGAATTGGTAGTCAAAGTGTTCAGTTTTTCATACAAGAAAGGTATTCCAGCCGACGAATCCGGCAATGGAGGTGGTTATGTATTCGACTGTCGCGCGGTGCACAATCCAGGCAGATACGAAGAATACAAGCAGCTGACAGGCAGAGATCAGCCGGTGATTGATTTTCTTGAGAAAGACGGTGAGATTCTCACATTCCTTGATTCAGTTTGGGCATTGGTCGATTTCCACGTCGCACGCTATATGGAAAGAGGATTTACGAGTCTGATGGTAAGTTTCGGTTGTACAGGAGGACAGCACCGTTCCGTCTACTCTGCACAGAAAACAGCCGAGCATATCGCCGAGAAATTCGGAGTGGAAGTGAGGTTGGAACATGTGGAGCAACACATTAAAGAAATTATAAATGCTGAATTATAAATGCTGAATTATAAATGCTAAATGTGGAATGTGCCACACTCTAACCCATCAACTCTAATTCCTAACCAAAAAAATGGACAAAACCGAGATCATAAAGATATCCGTCATCGCACTCATCATCGTTGCACTACTCAATGCGATTGGGATGAGTAGCAATATCCATATCAGGTGGGTACTGAAATTGTTCACTGGAGTCTCATTATTCATCGTCATATTATATTGGAAAACCATCCCATACAAAAACAAACTCAGCGACGCCAACCTGAAGAAATTTGAGGCAGTCGGCAACATTTGTGATCCTATCTTCAATCTGTTCACCAACCTGCCAAAAATCAAACTGGGAGAATACACAGAGATGAATCCCGCTCCGTTGGTAGTTTGCGGAATACTGATATTGATTTTGATGATGCTGTAAGAATCCTACAATATAGTTGTGACAGTTGAACACCGCGACCTTTTCCCCTTTTACATTTTTATTTTTCAGCAAATCTCTCGCTAATGGCTGATATTTTTTCATAAATTTGCAATTGGATTGTGCACATCATTGATGATATGTTCTTATACCACTAAACCAATAAAATGTGTACATTTTCTAAAAAATAATTGTTTTTAGCTAACGAATGCGATATGCAAAAAAGCGAAAGTCAAAAAAAAGAATTAATACGAACAATATTTCTGTTGATATTGTGCATATTTTCTGTGGGAAGAGCATTGGCACTGCCATTAATATCTGAAACCGATTTTTCTGTTGCGGAAGGCACCAATGACTATTATTCCGTCGATATGATAGATGGATTTGGCAACTCTATAATTCCTCAAATTTCTGTGGAAACCATTTCTTTAGCAGATGGCACAGAGTCTACAGAGACGACATCTGAATTTTTGGATGAACCGCATTATGCGATTACACCCAACCCTATTCGATTGGATAATCTAAGATTAGAAGATAACGGAGGAGGACTGATTTTTTCTGCAGGAAAAGGTACAAACAAAATAAGCGAAGGCACTAAAATTTTATCATACATCGTATCAGGGCTAAAAAATGGCGGAGAATACGAGGTAGTTGTTGAGTATTGCAACCCATTGTCTACTACTTATTTGAACACGTCAGGTTCTAACCCGGCTCCCCATTTGACTAGTAGTTATCATTCGATGATCCAAGTGGGAGTTAACAATACAGAAACAAGCAGTGGAAAGAAATTGGTTGCGTTATCCAGCAAAGCAGGCACTTGTCTCGCCGCTACAATCAAGTCACCGACAGCAGAGCAATTGGAGCAGGAAGATGTCAGGCCAATAACAGACAACACGTTGACAGTCAATGTTTATATAAGTGATATGGGAGATGGGGAAGCTTTGATGATAAGGAACATTCAGGTATACGCAGAACCAGCATTCGTTCCAGAGGCTGAAGATATCACAATAGCCCCATTCTGCGAGAATGATCCAAACAGAGCGACTAAGTTGGATGAGGCTTTGGCTGTCATTCCGTCTAATTATGATATCACATGGTACAGAGATACAGTTACGCCGATTAAAGATTCGGAGCCTGATGTGGCTGGTGCTTCTGCCAGCACTGTGCCTTATGTCTCATATTTCACAGTTACGGACAAGAAGACTAAGGCTGTAAGTAAATATTATACCTTCACATTCACCGTCAAAGAGACGCCAAGTGAAATTTTGTCTGAAATTCCACCATTCTGTGAATATGTCAATGGTGCTATTTCGACTTCGACTGATGCTATTAGTGCTTCAATATTACCTATCAGTACTAAAGGATATGATGTGAATTGGTATAAATCACCTACCATTTCTTCTGACAACATGGCAAATACTGATCTCTCCACTTTGCCCGGCAGCACAACTCCTTATACATATTATTACGCTTTGTCTTTGAATGGTTGCACAAGCGAACCAACAGCGTATGACTTTTCCGTTATACCATTAGTAAAACAGAATTTGATAAAGGATAATGAATGTGATAAGACTACGCTTACAGTTTCAACCGAGCCATCCGACGCAATCTCTACATGGAACAACGGTGCTGAAGGCAAGTCTCTCATTTTCACAACTGAAATGGAAGCCACTGGCATTTATACCGTCGTTTCAAGAATGACTGGCTATTGTGAAAGCGAGCCAGCGGAAATTCTCTCAGATTTCTACAAAACACCTGATGCTTTGGATAATTATTCTGTGCAATATCTAAAGGCAGAAGGACGTGCAACGGATGGAGTATTCGCAACGGATAAATTACTCTCTGTAGTAGCAGGCAGATCGGATGCTAATGCTACGGTCAAATGGATTGGACAGTCAGATTCTCCGACACTTCCGTCTGATATCAACAATGCTTCTGACACACCAGCAAATCCTAAGGCAGACGACGTGAACGATTCGAAAGATGAGACATATTATTATTTTATACATCAGCAAATCACTTATTCTTCTACGGTATCTTGCCCAAGTAAACTTTCTACAGTAGAGGTGAAAATATTAGGTGCTCCTTGTCCTGAAGTCACCCCAGTTTCCTACTGTTTGAATGACACTCCTGATGCCATCACAAATTTTGCGACGGCTACGACAAATGGGGCTACAGATACAAAAACATACTCTTTAGTATGGTTCGCTTCTGAAACTGAGTATCCCGCCAACCCATTGCCAGCAGCGCCTACAATCACAACCGACAATGTAGGTGTGACATCATACTACGTCGCTCAATGGGATGACGCGAATCACAACAACATCAGTTCGTTGCGACATGTGGATGTCACTACTTATGGTGTGCTTCAGCCATCTGTTCAGACACCAATAAATTATTGTTTGAACGAAAATGCATCTCCGTTGACGGCAGTTGCCACCACAAGTGCAAATGAATATTACGTATCAAATGGATTCTTGTGGGGTGAAGATAATCCTACGACAATCGCTCCTACACCAAACTCAGCGTCTGTTGGTTCTGAAACCTATACTGTGCGTGCCACCTACACAACAACCACATTATCATGTAAGAGTGAACCTGTTGAAATCACTGTCACAGTTTCTAAATCTGAGGCACCGTCTCCTATAGCCATTCAGTATATAAAAGCAGATGCAAGCGACGGAAAGATATTCCCTGCCATCAATGAAGCCAAGGATCCATGGGTGGAAGAATCTGGTTACACATACTACTACTCTGGCATGACTGAAGATGCAGATGCTGCTGTTAGTAACTACATGGAAGGTATAATACCAACTCCTGTTTATAATACAGCTTTATTAAATGGAGGATCTAAAGAATTGTATTACTATGTATATCGTATTGACAATAGTAATAGCTGTCCAAGTGACACTGTGAAGATTACCGTGAAGATAAATGATGTATTATCACCTAAGGTAAAGGACGTCTATGTCTGCGAGGGTAACGCAGTGCCAGAACTGGAAGCAGGCATATCCATCGCGGAAGGTTCTGGCAAAACTGAATCTGAATATAGTTTGAGGTGGTATGGAACAGATGATCCAAGAGACTCTAACAATCCAACGCCTCTAAACAGAGTAAGTCAAACAACATTCTCAACAGGCATCAACTCGGCGATTGCCGTTGATAATGCAAAGACAACAACTCAATATTACGTAACACAAAAAGATAATACAACGGGAGCAGAAAGCGATCCTTCTGTAATCAACGTTGTCGTCTTACCCAAACCAGTGATAGTGTCTAAGGATGTCACAGCCAAATACGGAGAGAAAGTTGATTTGAACGAATGGTTTGAAATCACAAACTCATCCGAAGTTGGTGCCACAACTTCCATTTATGAGAAAGGTTCAAATATAGTAGAAAATTCAGGAATATATTCGTTCACAGTGGCTTATCCAGTTGACTATAAAAGGCCTCAATACATAGTGGATGATGACCAATGCATTAGTGACAACGCTTCTATATCTGTCGTTATCGAGAGACAAGACAGTATACATAAAGACAAATTTGAACCAGAACTCCATATTCCTAACTATTTCTCTCCCAATGGAGATGGAGTGAACGACAAATGGACGATAGAAGCACTAAAAGAGGCATATCCAAAATCTCAGGTTCAAATCTATAACGAAATTGGCAAACTAATAATAGAATATCTTGGTAAAGATTTCGACGGTTGGGATGGAACATACCTTGGACAGCCAATGCCTTCTTCAGACTACTGGTATAAAATTTATATCGAAGAAAAAAGAACATATTTATTTGGCCACTTTACACTAATTCGATAACTGAATTTGTAAAAATCAGCAAGTGTAAAAAGCCACTAAAATAAGAAAATTGCGAGGGTTCAAATCTGATTGGTTTTGGACCCTTCTTTCTTTGTAAAGCAAGTTGAATCGAACACTTACAAATTAGTTTTTTTGACCGCTCATTCTCTGTGTTCGTGAAAAATGTAGATAGTCACGCCCTTCACAATCATTGTAAAATCAGTTATAAAACCAGACAGGACCTTTTATTTGTCCACAAAACTCCAATGACATTTGTTTTTTGATTACCTTTGCGGACGTTTTGCCATACCATTAAATCCATAAGATACGTATGGGCAAAATATCAGCTAAATAAATCCCGTCAATGAGCATAAAATAAACTCTGACAAAATGGAATACCTACCCAAAGATCCTGCCATATTAGTTTCGAGCGTCAACATGCTTCTTAGAGACGAAGAGTTTGACACTTTGGAATCATTATGCTATAATTTTGGAAACGATCCAGATAAGATAAAAGACTATTTATACGGACATGGATTTGTGTACGACGAAAATCAAAGACAATTCCGTCCGATTGGTTACGACAAATAAGAATGATAACGAAAGAAAGTATCGAGACTGCATACAGTTTCTTGCATCAGAAACAGAGAATATACATTCATTCCACGCTCGACTGGCAGAAAGACGACATTGAAATCGCCATCGCCGACTATGCTGACGGAATGAACAAAGAGCTGTTGGATATGATCTCCAATGGCAGGACAGACTTTCTCAAAGATCACAATATGTTTGCTGAAGACATAGCAAAAGCTGTTGAAATAATGGAAAAAATGTTGTAGTCAAAAGCCAAAATCACGACAAAAACCGAACTTAATCGAAAAGATTTATCAACAATATCACTTAAAAAGTGAAAAAACAAAACGAAAATTTAGTAATAAGAAAAAAGATTTGTAATTTTGCAAACCAAATGAAAGCCATGGATAGATTTATCATAGACTTGAAGCATCTTGAGAAAGGGGTTTACAACTATCACTTTTCGATGACCGATGAGGATTTCGAGGAGATAGGAGGCTCGGAGTTTCAAAGAGGAGATGTGGAAGTCGACGTGGAGATGAGAGTCTCATCGGGAGATTCTTTTTCATTCGACTTTGAGATAGATGGCACGGTGATTGTACCCTGCGACAGATGTCTTGAGGACATGGAGCTAGAAATCTCCACAGACGGTCATTTCGACGCCAAGTTTGGCGACGGCGAATCAGATGATGAGCTGGTATACATTTCTGAAATCGACCAGAAGATTGACCTTTCATGGCACATATACGAGTTTATTGCTCTCGCAATTCCGATTCGCCACGTCCATGAAGACGGCGAATGCGATGAAGTAATGGCTGATGAATTTAGAAAGCACGAGTGTTTCGAAAGCGGCGAAGATGATGAGGATAGCGAGTCTGCCGACCTGGCAAGTGATACGGCAGCAGGTGAGAAGGAGATTGATCCGCGTTGGGAAGCACTGAAAAATTTTAAAATAAAATAACATTAAATAATAAAGCAAAATGGCACATCCTAAGAGACGTCAGGGAAAGACAAGAGGAGCAAAGAGAAGAACTCACTACAAGGCAGTAGCACCAACACTTGCTGTTTGTCCTAACTGTGGTTCATTGCACATCTTCCACACTGTATGTGGTGAGTGTGGTTACTACCGTGGTAAGGTAGCAATCGAAAAAGCAGTAGAGGAGTAAAAACTTTTGCTTATCGAAAATAAATACCCCGAGAGATTTTCTACTCGGGGTTTTTATGTTTAATGCAAATATTTGTCGTGCCGATGTCTCGTCAAATATTCACCAATTAAATTCAAAATGGTTCGTCTTCTTCTTTGCCGACATGGCCAGACGGAATGGAATGTAGCTCACAGATTTCAAGGTCAAAGCAATTCCGACCTCACCCCACTTGGCAAACGTCAAGCAGTAAGACTGGGAGAAAGGCTCGACGGCATCAATATCGACGCTGTATATAGCAGTTCTCTGCCTCGCGCGTTGGATACAACACGACTTGTGGTTGGCAACCGTGGATTCGACATCATTCCCGTCGACGAGCTGAAAGAGATTTATCTTGGCAAACTTGAAGGATTGTCTTTCGAAGAGGGTGAACGTCTTTACCCTGATGAAATGGCACATTTCTGGGATCTCACCTCAAACACAGATGAACGTGAGTCTGTTGGCGACGTGATGCGACGCGCATCCAAAGCCATCGAAGAGATTGCGGGAAAGCATCCAAATCAGACTGTGCTCATCGTCACTCATGGCGTAGTGCTCCGTTCCCTCTACGTCTACTTCAAACGCTGGGATATGAAGGACGCTTCCAACCAGCCCAAACCACAAAGCACTTGCCTTTGCGACATTCGTAAGGAGGCTGGAATATGGAACATCGAAATGTGGAACGACACAGAGCATCTGAATGATTTAATCTAAATTGCTCGTGGAGACGCACGAACATGCGTGTATTTGAAGCGCAATTGTACGTGTATTTGAAAATAATAAGTTAGTTTATTCGTTTTATGGCAGACAGCGGATTCATATCTATCAAAGGTGCGCGAGTGCACAACCTCAAAGATATAGATATCAAAATACCTCGCAATAAACTGGTGGTGATCACCGGACTTTCTGGTTCTGGAAAATCATCGCTCGCTTTCGACACTCTCTACGCAGAAGGTCAACGACGTTATGTGGAGAGCCTTTCGTCGTACGCGCGACAGTTCTTGGGCAGAATGAGCAAACCAGAGGTGGACTATATCAAAGGTCTTCCTCCGGCAATCGCTATAGAGCAGAAAGTCAGCACAAGAAATCCACGCTCCACCGTCGGTACATCTACTGAGATCTACGAATACATCAAGCTTCTGTTTGCCCGCATCGGACGCACGTTCTCCCCTGTTTCTGGAGAGGAGGTTAAACGTCATCAGGTGTCGGACATCGTGGATTATATTCTTTCCGCTGACGACGGCACAAAAGGAATGATTCTGTCGTCTCTTTCCAATGAAAATCTTGTGGAGACGGTGGAGAAAGCCAAATTGGAAGGTTTCGCACGTCTGCTTGTTGATGGCAGCGTCGTCAAGATAACAGACTTCACCGCAGAAATGGCAAAAAGCTGCAAAGAGGTCTACATCGTTGTGGACAGATATGTGGTACGACACGACAACGAGACAAAAAACCGAGTTTCAGACTCTGTTCAGACTGCATTGTGGCAGGGCGACGGAGCGTCTTGCCAAATATTAGTCTACACTCCTGATGGAGAGGTGATGAAGCAGTTTAGCACCAAATTCGAAGCAGACGGAATCACTTTCGACGAGCCAACAGAACTGATGTTCAGTTTCAACTCACCATACGGAGCATGTCCTGTGTGTGAAGGATTCGGACGTGTGGTAGGCATAGATGAAGACTTGGTAGTGCCAGACAAAACGCTGTCGGTATATCAAGGGGCAGTGATGTGTTGGCGAGGAGAGAAGATGGGAGAATGGCTGCAAGACTTCATTTTCCATGCAGAAGCAATCAAATTTCCTATACACAAGCCATATTTCCAACTTACAACAGAAGAGAAAAACAAACTTTGGCATGGCACCCAACTCACACATGGAATCGACGAGTTCTTCAAGTTTGTAGAATCACAACAATACAAGATTCAATACCGTGTCATGCTTGCTCGTTATCGTGGCAAAACGACATGTCCAAAATGTGGAGGCACGCGTCTGAAGGAGAACGCTTCTTGGGTGAAGGTTTCAGGAAAGAGCATCACAGAACTGGTGGATATGCCAGTGTCGGAATTGAAAATATTCTTCGACAACATCCAACTGACAGAGCATGAGCAGTTAATCGCCAAACGTCTGTTGGTAGAAATAAAGAATCGTCTCACTTTCTTGGTAGACGTGGGATTGGGCTACCTGACTTTAAACCGTCTATCCAACTCTCTTTCTGGAGGTGAAAGCCAGAGAATCAACCTTGTCACGTCACTGGGAAGCAGTCTCGTCGGCTCACTATACATTCTGGATGAGCCAAGTATAGGCCTGCACAGCCGAGATACAGAGCGTTTGATTTCAGTCCTACGTAGTCTGCAGAAACTAGGCAACACGGTGGTAGTGGTGGAGCACGACGAAGAGATCATGCGTGCTGCCGACTATATCATAGACATTGGTCCGGAATCAGGACGCAATGGAGGAAAAGTGGTGTTCGAAGGATCTCCAGAAGATATCAAAAAAGCAAAGCAGCAAGAAGGTCTTCACAGCTACACAATAGACTATCTTAACGGAGTCGAAAAAATATCTGTTCCACAATTCCGTCGACCTTGGAATAATTACATAGAGATCAAAGGAGCTTTGCAGCACAACCTAAAAGGCTTCGACGTGAAATTTCCGCTCAACGTGATGACTGTAGTAACCGGTCCGAGCGGTTCTGGAAAATCATCTCTTGTGAGAGACATCTTCTATCTTTCACTAAAGAGAGAGTTGGATGAATCGGAAGAAAAACCAGGATTGCACTCATCAATCAGTGGAGCCACAGATATGGTGAAAGATGTGAATTTTGTAGACCAGAACCCGATTGGCAAATCATCACGCTCGAATCCGGTGACATACGTAAAAGCATACGATGAAATTCGTAAGCTATACGCAGACCAACAGTTGTCTAAACAGATGGGCTACCGCAGCGCACATTTCTCATTCAACACAGAAGGAGGAAGATGCGACGAATGTCAGGGAGAAGGCACAACAACCATCGAGATGCAATTTATGGCGGACTTGGTGTTGCCATGTGAAAGCTGTAAAGGAAAACGATTCAAGCCAGACATCTTGGAGGTGCGCTACCGTGGCAAGAACATTTACGACGTGCTTGAGATGACCATCAACCAAGCTGTAGAGTTCTTCTCTGAAAAGATGGAGTCGACGGAAAAGAAAATCGTCAAGAGATTGAAATCACTGCAGGATGTAGGTTTGGGATACATCAAACTTGGTCAAGCATCATCCACATTGTCGGGTGGAGAGAGCCAACGTGTCAAACTTGCCGCCATATTGGCAGAAGAAAAGGCACAACCAACAGTGTTCATCTTCGACGAGCCGACAACTGGACTTCACTTCCACGACATCAAGACACTGCTGAAAGCATTCGACGCATTGATTGAGAAAGGACATACCGTCGTCATCATCGAGCATAACATGGATGTGATCAAATGCGCGGACCATGTGATAGATATCGGTCCGGACGGTGGAGATCAGGGAGGTGAACTTGTGTTTGCAGGCACTCCAGAAGAGCTCATAAAGAATGAAAGGTCATTCACCGCAAAATGTCTGAAAGCAAAATTTGCCAACGACGGAGTGGTTTTCAATGCGTAATTCATAATGCATAATTCGTAATATGTAATGACATTCCACCGTTGTGGAGATCTCCATTACGTCATCAGTGTTATATATTGTTTGGATTATGCATCATAAACTTGTAAAGACGGGGAGATTCCCGTCTTTATTTTTCTCATATTTCTTTTGCATTAACAAGCATGTAAAATGTTTCTATAATTTATATCTTTGCAAAAACCAATAGAAGTATGGCAAAAAAGAATCTATACATAATAAGCGGATGTAACGGAGCTGGCAAAACAACTGCTTCATATAGTGTTTTGCCAAAGCTTCTGGACTGCAAACAGTTTGTCAACGCAGACGAGATAGCCAAAGGATTATCTCCCTTCTGTCCCGAAAGTGTTGCGATACAAGCAGGTAAACTGATGCTATTGCGTATTGAGGAACTGCTTACCGCCGACGAGACCTTTTCTATCGAGACCACTTTAGCAACCAGATCCTATTCAGAATTAGTAAAAAGAGCTCAAGAAAAAGGATATAAAGTCACATTGCTATATTTCTGGTTAAACTCTCCAGAATTAGCTGTTGAACGTGTTGCAAGAAGAGTAAGAGAAGGAGGGCATAACATTCCTAAAGACGTCATTTACAGAAGATATGAGAAAGGATTGAAAAACCTGTTTGACATCTTCATCCCCATCGTCGATTCATGGATGATTGTAGACAATGGCGTTGAGCCTCGCGAAATAATAGCCAAAGGGACAAAAGCCGAAATGAAAACATTTAATGATTTTAAATTAGATAAAATCAAAAACTATGGACGACAATAAAATTTTAGACAAGTTGGAAGCTGCTCTAAAAATCGCAGAGATCGAATTTCTGGAGAAAAAAGCGGCCAACAACGAGACGCTGATTCTTTCTGATAAGGACGGCAATATCGTGGAAATACCTGCAAAGGAATTACTAAAAAAACGAAATCTTTAACAATTAATAAATCGTAAAGACGGGACATCTCTGATATGAACCCCTAAAGTTAGACA
>DFGT01000001.1 GCA_002371265.1 Bacteroidales bacterium UBA3743
TCCAACTTTTGGGGTGCACTTCACTCCCCCGTCTTTCTTTTTTGCTGATCTGCAACAGGCAATTGGGGCGATGGCGAGTTTTTCGGAATAGGCATGAAATTTCATTTTGAAAAGTCCCTAGGAGTTCAATAACACAGATATTTCCTATATTTGTAGAAATATCACTGAAATCTATAGCAGACAACAAAAAACGCATAAACGTGCGTATATTATATTAGCAAAAAATGTCACGCCACGTAATAATAATAGGAAATGGATTCGACTTGTTCCTTGGCAGAAAAACCAAGTACAGCGATTTCTACAAGAGCGATCTCTATTGCCCTAAGGATTTTCCTGCGCCTTTGATTGACTATCTTAATCAGTGGCAGCCTACGAGGGGATTGAGTGATGTCAAATGGTTTGACTTCGAAACAGAGCTATATAATTATTCACAAATAAATCACGACATCAAAGATCCCATAAGTCAGGAAGAGCATAAAGTCCTTGCATTTATAAAGGAACGAAATTGCCCGGTAAGTGCAAATGAGATAAGTGACTTTCTATACGTGCCATCCAACGAGTCTGGCGAAGTTTACGTATTATACAACAATCCAGAAGTGGAGATACGCGAACTTTTCCTAAAGCAAACTGTTTGCAATTTGGAAAAGATGGTGGAGAGACATCTTCTTTCCCAAACCGAAGACTTGAAACTTTATTATCTGAAGGATCCTGTTTACGCTGAATCCAAAGAGGTCAGAGACAAAGAAGCTTTTAAAAAGATTAAGAGTGGACTTCGTGACTACCTGCTCAGCCAGCCGTTTTCCCATACAAATGATGAAGCGTTGAGGAATCGTCTGAATTCAATTTTCGAAATGGACAAGTTTGATCAAATTGAGGTGTTTACATTCAATTACACGGATGTCCCATGGCCAGAGAAAGCAGATGTCCAATATGTCCACGGAAAAATCAAGGATGACACGATTGTGATCGGAACTAAAGAGTATAATGAGACAAACAACTCATACAAATTTCTTCAAAAGGCGATGGACGACAACTTCAATCCACCCGCTATCATCGACTCCTTGCTCACGCTGGGCAATGGCGACAAAGTGACATTTTTCGGCCATTCTCTCGGAGAAAACGACCAACAGTATTTCAGAGACTTTATCCAAGCAAGAAGCTCAGGTGTGACATACAAGAATCTGACTATCGAGTTTGTCCTGAAATCACTTAACGACAAGCAGTACACAAAAATGGCGATTCAAGACATGTCTAACTATCAGCTCACGTCGTTCCAATCAAAGAACAAGGTGATTTTCAAATCGTCGGAAGATTTGTGATAAAAAAATAGTGACGTCACATTGTGGCGCCACTATATGACTCATCATAACGTCTTTTCTATTCAATTCTGTAAGATACACCCAAAGAGAAGAAAATAGGATACATCTTGAACGTGATCGTTTCAAAATCATCAGCGAAGACGCTGCCAAATCCATAATCAAGATTGGCAAATATTCCAAAATTATTTTTAATAAGAAAATCTGCCGCAACCTCCGCTCCGAAACAGGTTTTCTTTACATCTTCAGAAAAATCATACGTCGCTTTAGAACCGTCGCTGAAAATAATCTTCTGCCCCGTCGGCGTATTCTCACGCAAATATCCGTCGTAAACCTCTCCCTTAAATTCTCTGTGAAGATTAATCTGGATATATGGGCCGACACGTAAATCAAGACGAGAATTGACCCTTGCCATAAATTCAATCGGTATTTTGACGGAGATGAGTTTAGCTTCTGTTTTATCCACACCTGTGAAATAGCCGCTTATATAGTCGCCACCCTGCTCTATACTCATGTGGTAGTTTTTCACTCTTGCCTCAACATTCATGCCTTCAATCGCAAGCCTTTCGCCAAAATAGAATCCCAACCTCTCCTTAAACAGTTTGTATCCATAGAATTCCTGCATAAAGGCTCCATTCGGACTGAATGTCATCATCTCACGGATTTCCGCCGACAATGGCACCGGTGTGATTCCACCTATTGTGAATCCAAGTCGGCAGCCATATCCCCAGCCATTCCAATCACGCTGACTTACCGATTTCGAATCTTCATTCATGAGTGAATCCTGCCTCTGAGTCTCATTTTCAGCTGATGCCGAGAATGTGGAGAGCAGCAGCGTCGCCACAAGGAATATTATATTGAAATGTCTATTCTTCATCATCATTACAAATTAATCGTACTTCATCAATAGTAAACGTACTGCCCACAGCACCTGAAAACTCTCCACCGGCAAAACTTGACGTGAAGACTATGGCAAAATTGTAGCCTCTGTTCATCAAACGGTTCTCATCTATTTCCTCCAGATATTCAAACGGAATGTTTATTTCCGTCCACTTGTCGGCAGAAATACTTTTTGCCTTCGACTCACTCAAAAATGCACGTGCCACGATATTCGGATTTGTCTTGCCATCATCACCACGAAGAGTGACTTCATTTCCATTTGAATCTGTGTTTTTATACAACACCGCATACATATCCGGATAATCCACCATACCTGACACCTCAGTAGACTTACGTTTGTATTTGTCTCCCGGCTTGTATTTGGCCATAAACTTGATTCTCATCGGACGCAGCTGGAATGGTTTGCCGAACAATGTGGCAGCCATCGCGTCTTTCAACGCCTGACTCACTTCAAAAGATCCGACGAACAGATTTCCTGCAGCAATCGGCATTCCCACCATCTCACCAAACAGACCTGTCGAACGAGTGACAAGAGCAACCGCGTCTCCAGCATAACCATTCTCATCTACTATTGTAGGATACTCATTGGGTTTGGCTGTCGACTTGCTCAGCTTAAATCCTGGATTGCCCGATGCCCAATAGTTGGCATCATCGCCGTTAAGCCAAATGCTATATTTTCCATCCTTGTCCAAACTATGATCCTCAAAATTAAACTCTATGATCTTCTTCTCACTTGTGAATGATTCTTCTGGCACAGAGAAGGATATCGTGTAAATACGGCTCCAATTTCCATCCTCACTTTTAGTCAGTATTCTGATATTATCCGACTTATATCCAGAAATATTATTGAAAGTAGCGCCATCCGTCAAGACATACTCTATACGCATCAACGACAAATCCGCATTCGACCGCACCTCAAACTTGATCACGCTGTCGGCAGGAGGCACAATCATAATTGAATCGGAAAGACGATAGAACAATGAGTCTGGATTCGGATAATGAATTATAATCTTTTCTATGTCACATTCTGAATTTGGAAGTTCATCTTTCACACACGAAGAAGCCCCCAAAGCAAACAGACCGAACGCAGTAATAAGATGTCCGAAATGTTTAATTGTCTTTTTTACCATATCCTCTAATATTAACCTTCAGACGCAAAGTTAATTATTTTATGGACAGAGGCAAAATATTCCTCCTCTTAGATACTTTTTCGACCATCATCACACCAGAAGCCAATAAAAAATCTATATTTGCAGTGTCTGGAATACGAAAATTATGTCAAAGTCAATGAAATGTCTACTCTACCACATAATCGCATTGTCGTCTCTCTGCTGTTTCAATGCTTGCACGCAGGCCCAGGAATCCAAAAGCGTCATTCCCACTGAGAAAGCAGACAGCATTCCATCCACAACAGAGATTCCATCAGGTGTGAGAGCATTATTGGCATCTTATCCAGATTTCATAAAAAGTTATTCCGACGGGAGACTAACTCTTTCAAATGGTGAAGAAGTCATCTACGACGACAAAAAGGAAAAAACATTTGTCGAGCGGATGGATGGTGCCGACATAGAAGACATGTTCACTCAACCATACGACACAAGTGTATGGATGCCATCAAGAAATTATGATCCAGGAAGAATACGTAATGAAAAACTCATGAAGTATATGTATGGAGCGACGGCTCAAGAGGTGTCTAAAAATTTGGTGAAGGTCAAATGGTTCGGCCAGCAATTGCGATTCTCTAAAATCAACGGTGCGGCAGACAGTCTGCGTGCTGTAGAAAAAGAGTTGTCTGCTCTTCCTGCAAGTTATCGCAAATATTTTGACCAGTCGTCCACTTTCAACTGGAGAAAAGTGAGAGGAAGCGACCGGTTGAGTGCCCACAGTTACGGAATGACAATCGACATCTGCACCAAATATTCTGATTTCTGGAGATGGAAGAATCCAGGGAAAGAAGAGACAGACGAGATCACCTACGTCAACCGTATTCCTAAAGAAATAATCAGGATTTTCGAGAAACACGGATTCATTTCCGGGGCACGCTGGTATCACTACGACACCATGCACTTTGAATTCAGACCGGATTTGATACATTACAGTCGTAAAACAAAATAAAAACAGACAGCTATGAATAACACACCCAATAAATTATATGCTATTTTGTTGTTGGCAATCGGACTGTTCAACGAATGTAGCGTTGCGGCAGACAACCAACAATGCACTCAACAACAAAATAAAGAGGCATCTGAACCTGCGTCGACAGACTCAATACAAAAGAAACCATTCCGTAATTTCACCATCAATCCGGATGGCGACAAAATACTTACCCGATTCGTGAACAACGACACAAACTGGGTAAGACCATACAACACAGATTACGCACAATGGTTGCTCGACCGTAAGCTTTTTCCCTCCGATCACAAAGTGAGATATTACAATGGAGAAGAAAAGCAAAACAACGGCGGACGAAATAAGATAATATCTGTTGGAGTGTTAAAATATGACCTTGTCGGCACATTTTCAAAAAACAAAGAGCGACCCGCCGACCTGCAACAATGTGCGGATGCCTGCATACGATTATGGGCTGAGTATTTATGGGAACATAAGATGTATGACAAAATCCACTTCAAAAATGCCCCTGGATTTGTGTTCTATTACAAAAAATGGGCAGAAGGCTATCGAGTCCATTTCGACAAGAATTGGAAAGCATCGTGGAGCAAAGACGCAGGTGTGGATTACAGTTACACCACATTCCGCAAATATCTGTCACTTGTGTTCACCTATTGCGGCACAGCCACTTTGGCAAAAGAGATGATGACAGTGAAATCAACAGACATTCAGCCGGGAGATATTCTTATTTGGGGAGGAAGTCCTGGCCATGCTGTCACCGTGATGGATGTGCTACGTAACAAGCAGACAGGGAAACTGAAAGTAATGTTCAGCCAAAGCTATATGCCAGCACAAGAGATTGAAATTCTAGCCAATAACGAAGACAATTACCGTTGGACGGAAAAATATACAAAAGGCATGTACTTTTCTCCGTGGTTTGAGATCGACGAAGAGAAATCTCCAGTGATCAACACTCCTCAATGGACATTCGACCTATCTGACGGAGCCAAATTTGTACGTTGGAGAGACAGATAAAATAAAAGGAGACACATTAATTATTGGAAGAAATAAATCAAAAAGCGAGAATGTGCAGATGCATATTCTCGCTTTTGTTTTGCATTTCGATTAAAACAAATTCAACTTTAGTCTTTTGTAAATCGGCACTTTGGATAATTACTACATCCGTAAAAATTACCATATTTGCCGACTCTCAATTGAAGTGTTCCACCGCATCTTGGGCATATGCCTGAGATCAAATTATCCCGATATTTATTCTTGGCATATTGTACATTCTGGACATGCATTTTTTCGTCTATTGCACATCTGTCATTTTTTAAAGAAATCAGATCAATCACTCGATATGCATACCCTTCCGGCAGATAAACTTTATCATAATTCATTATAGTTTCTATCAAATCTCTCATATTTATCACATGATTATTTGATTTTACTCCTGATATATCAGCGTTATCAGAGAATACGACAATTGAAATAACAGGCAAATAAGGTAAATATGAACATTCCTTCAAAATTTTCTTTATTTCATACACATGTCCAAGATTTTGTCTGACTGGATTATAAAACTTATTTTTTGTGACGTAAGTATATGTTTTCCACCATTTTTTTTCGTACGTCACATCAGTCAATATAATTTGTGTCCACGAATCTCTGTCATCGTTTCCATATATTTTCCCAATATAGTTTTTTGTTTCTATTACAAAAACGCCATACTTTGACACCACAACATGATCAATCTGTGTTGACCCTTGATTTTTTTCAAGTATAAGATCATGCATCGCATAGTAATCATCAGGCAAATTCTTAAGAATCCCTTTAACCATAGATTCTCCAACAAATCCTTTTGTTACCTTTATTTTCTGATTCGAGTTTCTTTTCCTTAGCCAGATTAAGACAACAAGAAAGACTATAAATACAAGAACGACTGACATGCGATACGTTTTATTTTTTCAATATAAATATAGAGGAGATGCGGTTCCCCAACGTCTCCTCATTTAGCATTTATAATTTCTCATTCATAATTTCCATAAACTCCTTCATTCCTTCCGACGCCCCCTTCGCGATCACATTTATAGGACGGTTGAAACCCGCTGTGTTTGGTTTGGGATCAATGAGGAACATCTCCGCATTACGTGGAACATACATGGAAAGACTTGCCGCCGGATACACCTGCAAAGATGTTCCGATAATAAGCAGAATATCGGCTGTCTGCACCAATTCTATCGCTGGTTCGATCATCGGCACAGCCTCGTTGAAAAAGACGATGAATGGACGCCATTTTCCACCGTCGGGAGCGACATCTTTGCCCGTGATCAATGGATTCGGCAATGTGTTTCTGTCGACGATGAGGTTTTCATTCTTCATCGAGCAGACTTTTGTCAACTCTCCATGCAGGTGGATTATATTGCTGCTTCCTGCTCTTTCGTGAAGATTATCCACATTCTGGGTGATTATCTGCACGTCAAACTTATCTTCCAATGTTTTCAATGCCAAATGAGCGGCATTCGGCTCCACAGTGGCAAGTTGGGCGAATCTGTCGTTGTAGAACTGCACCACCATATCATAGTTGCGATACAATGCCTCATGTGTACAGATCTCTTCCACAGAATGTTTTTCCCAAAGTCCGTCGGAATCACGGAATGTGCTGATTCCGCTTTCCGCACTTATTCCTGCTCCTGTGAGCACCACTAATCTTTTCTTGTTTCCCATATCTCTTTTATAATAAGCAAAGACGGAAATTAATAATTGTAGAGACGCAAAATAATAAAGCAAAGACGCAAAATAATAAAGCAAAGACGGAGCACGCTCCGTCTCTACAATTATTAATTAAAATATTTACGGGACACGCCCGTCAAAACATTATCCAATCAAAGAATTCAGTTTGGCCTCAATCTGATCTTTCTTGACCGCTCCTGTCATCTTCTCCGACAATTCTCCGTCTTTGAAGATCAACAGCGTCGGAGCACTCATCACTCTGTACTCCATGCAAAGGTCGTCCACGTCGCCACTTCCCATATCACCATTGAAGAAAGCCACCTTATCCGCGAACGATGGTTCAATCTCCTCCAATGTCTTGCTTAACGCCTTGCATGGTCCACAACCGGGAGCTCCGATCTCTACCACCATCACTTTATTCTCGTTCAGTTCACTAGTGAAACTGCTGTCTGTAATCACTTTTGCCATAACAAAATCAAATTTTTAATGCTGAATGTCAAATTATCCACTCAGGGTTATTTCATTTAATCAATCCTTTTTCAAACAATCTGTCGACGGCTTTTGCAAGTCCATCGTTGTCGATATCCTCCGTAGTGAATTTCGCCACACGTTTCAACTCGTCGCAAGCATTGCCCATCGCAATTCCCCACCCCACAGATTCAATCATCTCCAAATCGTTACCACCGTCTCCGAACGCAGCCACCTCATCTTTTGTGATGCCAAGATATTCAATCATTTTCTCGATTCCGACCATCTTGTTGACGCCGTTTGGAATGATGTCACTGAATAGAGGGCTCCAACGTGGCGCGTAACATTGTGGAAAGATAGGCAAAATTTTCGAATTTTCCTCTTCCGTGAATGAAATAATCATTTGGTAGACGTCGGAATCAGCAAAATCATCAAGATTTGCAGACGGTGGAATCGGGAAATCCAACACTTCAAAAACCTTCTGCATCTGATCGTCGATGAAGTTGATCACAATCTTGTCCTGCAGCACAAAACATGTGGAACGGGGCTCTTTCCTTATATATTCCAGCCACAACTTCACATCCTTCTTTGACATAAGAGTGCTGTGCACAATCTCGTCGCCCAAAGTGCAAAGTCCGCCATTCACCATCACATAGCCATCAAAAAGGTCGGCATACGGCTCTATCTTGTCCATACTTGCACGGTGACGTCCACTTGCTATGAAAAGACGGACACCTGCCTCACGCAAACGTTTCAGTGCATCTAATGACGAGTCTGGAATCTTATGTGTGTTGAAGCTCACTAGAGTTCCGTCGATGTCGAAGAAAGCCGCTTTGATCATATCTTCGCAAACTCACTTTTGATGTTATCCCAAACTTCCGATGGCATCTTGGTTCCTATATGCTCCACGATATTCGCTCCAACGATAGTTCCGTATTTGGCAGCGACGGTGATATTGCCAGTCGCCATCAGGCCATAAAGGAAGCCCGACGCAAAAAGGTCTCCAGCTCCTGTAGTGTCGATGCAATTTCTGCCTTTCAAGCCTTCTACGAACACAATCTCGTCGCCACGCTTTGTCCAGACACCCTTGGCACCACACTTCACAATAGCCACTTCTATATCCTCAGAGATGATCTCCGCCGCACGTTTCAAATCATCGCACTTAGTGAACGAATGACCTTCGTCTTCATTTGCGAAAGCGATGTCGACGTAATTCTTGGCAAGATAGTGCATAAAGTCAAAATTCTCCTCCACCACATTGTAGCTCGCAAGATCAAGAGACACCTTTACTCCGCATTTCTTCGCCGTCTTCATCACCTTCTCAATCAATTCATGGCTCTGCACAAGATAGCCACCTATATGACAAACATCCGCGCCATTGAAATATTCAGGACGAATATCTTCAGCAGAGAATGTTCCCGTCGCGCCAAGGCAAGTGCACATCGTACGCTCTCCATCCGGAGATATAAGAGATATGCAGCGACCTGTAGGGAGATCAGAGCGAATCATTTGAGCCTCGATTCCAGACTTTTTAAGATCAGCCTCAAAAAAGTTTCCCACCTCATCGTTTCCGATTTTTCCAAGAAAACTAGTTTCAGCTCCCAGATTAGCCAAACCGCTTATTGTGTTGGCAGCAGAGCCTCCAGCCACAAATTGGCACTCCAGATGTTTGATGTCATCTGAGATTTTCAGAGCCAGTTCATCGTCGATTAATTGCATTCCTCCTTTGGGAAGATTATATTTTTTTATGATAGACTCATCGGGCAATCGACACAACATATCCACCAATGAGTTGCCTATACCTAGTATTTTCATAATATTTTCAATTTTTTATTACATTTTTTAGCAAATATATTGTTTATTTTCAAAAAAGACACTACTTTTGCATCGCAATTCACGAGAGGGGAGTTGCAAAACATACAATGCTTCTTTAGCTCAGTTGGTTAGAGCACATGACTGTTAATCATGGGGTCCTAAGTTCAAGCCTTAGAAGAAGCGCACATCGTGAAACCGATGTAAAACAGTTTCGGAATGCTTCTTTAGCTCAGTTGGTTAGAGCACATGACTGTTAATCATGGGGTCCTAAGTTCAAGCCTTAGAAGAAGCGCAACATCGTGAAACCGATGTAAAACAATTTCGGAATGCTTCTTTAGCTCAGTTGGTTAGAGCACATGACTGTTAATCATGGGGTCCTAAGTTCAAGCCTTAGAAGAAGCGCTTAATCAAGAGAGATGTGATATTAATCGCATCTCTTTTTTTGTTGCAGACGGAATGATTCGCGTCTACATCTCCAAATTCCTCTCCGATGCCAAATTCTTTTTTGTTTATCGTTAGTAAAGATGATAAAAATGTCGGAATATTCAAAATCGACGGTGAAATAAAAATCAATTCATAATTCGTAATTGTGGGGGAACACGCATCTGTATGGGGCATCCATCGTAGAGACGTACGGTCGTGCGTCTCATAATCACGGTCGTGCGTCTCACAACGAATGGTTGAGTTCGAATATGATTGATGTCAGATTCATAATATAAGGGCAATCCCTAGAGATTGCCCTATTACAACATATAAAGCCAGGAATCAGTACGTGATTTTGAGTATGCTATAGACCTTCTCTCTGCCTTCTTTACTCTTTGTAAGCAATTTTCCAGCAGCTAAAAAATGAGTTCCGTACCAATACTTCGTGTCTAAGTCAAAGGATCTTCTTAATGTTTCCTCGTCACCCACATATTTGATTTCTTCAGTCGAGATTTCATCTCCATTTGAATCATACGATGTTTTTACCACGCATCCATATGAAGGGTATACTATCTGCAAAGAGTTAGCATCTTTGTTTACCGCCAAGTGTTTCATACGAACTGGCATCATCTTTACATTTAGTTCCGCCGCATTGCTCCACTCAACTTTGCCCTCATTGTTATACTCCACTATGAAGTAGTGTGTATAATTATATCCTAAAAAATGAGAACCAGAGACACCGTTTTTATCTACTTCTGTTTCCCAAACTGAATAATATGCTTCTCCTATCAGGAGATATTTTCCGTCATTTCCAATGGCGTTGTATGGCAAAATATTGTACTCTTTTGTAAGTTCTTTACCATTTGCTTCGCTTTTGCTTTTTTCTACCTCTATTCCACTTTTATTTTTGTCTGACATGTAAGAAGTGAAGTTCTTTAGGTCAAGGAAATTTGTGAATGTAGAAAATAGAGTTTTTCCATTGCTGTCGGTCTTGAGCACAAAGATTCCTACAGACTCCTTCATTTTACTGTTCTCAGACAATGAGTATGTACCAGAGAACAGATAGTTTCCATCATTCAATTTCGACACAAAAGCAGTCGCAGGATATTTCTTGTCCCCTTCACGTTGAATGACATTTCATTGGTTTTCTTACCGTCTGAAAATGTATATAGTTTTGTGACATATCCTTCTTTTCCATTTTTTTCCTTTGTCAACACATGCACCTCATTATGCGTTTTGTCGACATTGTAAGACATAATTGCGTAATTCTTTTTGTCGAGTGTATTGATATCGACAAAGTTCGACTCTCCAGTCTTGATGTTTGTAATGAGCATAAATGGCTGCGAGAAGTATGCCTCACCGAGCATATAAAGGTAATCTCCTAGAACCATAGGATCTTCCCATGTTGGGAAATACTTATCTATAGATCCATCATACCTCGTTGTTGTCATTTTATCATAATCAAGGATGGTTATCTCATATCGTTGATGTCCCCATTTTGTCGCTCCAAAATTCGAGCTTATAAGAAAGAATTTTCCATCGTCATCAAGCACCCGTCTTTGACAATTCGACCCTACGGTAATGTCTATACTTGCAGTGTTGTTTAGCAAAGTATCCATTTTCGTAATAGTCCAGATCTCATGTTTTTTCTCTGCACCCTTTTGTTTCTCTTTTTCTATAGTGCCAAGAAGAAGTCCCTTTTCTCCAATAGAGCTACATATTTTGAAATCGTTTGAAGAAGTCTTATCAAGTTCCACACGCTTGATATCCGCATTTTTCGCATGCATTAAAGTTGGGACAATCAGAATAAATGTCGAAAGAAAGGCACATCGTAGTTTGTTCCTAATCATTTTAGTTTAATGTAGTTATACTTGGTTTTGGTTTTTCATTCAGTAAAAAAACTTAAAATTAAGCGATATCTCATCATAAAAAGAAAGAGTATCAAAATGAATGATTTTGATACTCTTTCTTATTTCGATTGCATATAGCAGTAGGATTATTTTCCGTAACGAACCACATCTGCAAGTTCAGCTCCTGCCTTGAAGTTAACAACCTTTTTAGCCTCTGTAGTCATCTGCTCACCTGTGCGAGGGTTGCGACATGTACGAGCAGGTTTCTCCTTAACTGACAAAGAAGCAAAACCAGTCAGATTGACTGAATCACCCTTTTTCAATGTGTTTGAAACAACACTAATGAAAGCATCCAATGCCTTCTTGCTGTCTGTCTTAGTTAGACCAGACGCTGATGCCATAGCATCTACCAATTCCGACTTGTTCATATAACCGATAATTAAATTTATTTTTCTCAAATATACTATCTTTTTCAATAATCATACAGCATGCCTTAAAAAAAATACAAACAAAACATTATTTTAACAACAAAACATGATTAACAACATCATTTTTAGTCATTTGGTGTATAATCAAGCACATCATATACCACAAAACAATGCTAATGATTAGTGAAAAAAAAGAGACACCATGAGGTGTCTCTTTTTATCAACTATATTAACTCTATTCTATTACTTGCTACAAGAAATGATAGGATTAGTATAGAAATCACGAGTTGGTTTACCCCATTTCAACAAAGGCCAAACACCACCATTGTTATCTTTTGGAGTAATACGCAAGTTATCAATACCAATATATGGTGCGTTAGCTTTATTTGGTTGGTCAGCATTACCAAACTCAAATCCGATACTTGCTATATCATCAACTCTATCACCAAGCAAATCCTCTGCAAAGAAATCATACAAATCAAAGAATGCAAGACCGTCATCGCTATCTCCGAATCCCGCGTACTCATTATCCGAGCCATCAGTAATCTTACGATCATTCTGAGCACTACAGAAGTAGTCCTTTACAGCAAAGTTGTACTTAAGTTCGTCCATAGGAATAGTAACAGTCAACCAGTCTTTTGTACTCCAATTACTGCAAGTACAATTTGCCTGCCATACACCATCTTTATCCTTACCAAAGACTGCCTCTGAAGGCTGCCAGAATGCACAATAGCTTCTGATATCCTGCCAAGCAGAACCAAAGAATCCAATTGCAAGTCCATTACCATTAATTGGCTTTTCAGAAGGAACGAACACCTCAAACTTGATCACATAATCAGAGAATTTTGTCTTTCCACTAACAATATCTTCCGAGAAGCAACCAAAAGGAGTTGGATATTTTGGTTTAACACCTGTTGGATTAGCATCACCTTTTGGAGAATATGTCAAAGCAGTATAACCTGCAATATCATAGAATATAGAGAATTCTGATGTATTGTTTTCAGACTTGAAATACTTGCTCTTCAAAGTTGCTTTTGGTTCAGGAAGACCAATAGACATACCTGTTTCCTCATCAATTCTCTCGCCATCTGGCTTGTTCTGGTTGAACAAGTTCAAATATTCATCGTCATCATGAGTAATCAACATGTTTCTTGTGTCACGGAATCTGAAGCTTGTCTCTGATTCTCCTGCCTTGCTGACAAACACTATAGTACCACCATCTTTAACTCCAGCAGGAATTTTAATTGTTGCATGATTCTGATCGTCAATAGTGATTGAGCCATTTTCTGTAGAAGCCTCGATAGTATGGCCTTCTCCATCCCAGAATTTAGCTGTAAGTGGAGCAAACAAAGAGTTTCCTACAACTCTCAATGTCTTCTCAGCCATTTCATTGTCACACATTGTAACACAAGGAGGAGCGACAACGACTCTTAGCAAATCTACATCAAATCCTTTCTCACAAGATACAGTACTCACATGAGCGACACAATTCTCAGAAATTCCTTCTGGAACTTGGAAAACGATTTTATTATCTTCTGTAAAAGCAGGATGAAGATCTGCATTCTTGTCTCCAAATGCAATTGCTGTAATATCAGAAAGGTTCTTTCCATAAACAACAATCGCTGTACCTGCGTTAACTGTACCGTCTTCGCTTTTAGCTGTACCTGGCTTTAAAATCTCCCAGCTATCAAACTGAGGCATGTTGCAGTCACATCCGCAATCAACTCTGTCATCACAAGAAGTGGCGAACAAAGAGCCAGCAATAAGACCGATTGTATAAAATTTAGTTTTATTCATTTTATTCTTTTTTGAAATCAAAAAATTGTTGCGATCTACTTTCATGCGATTTCAATCGCAACAATAAGATTCATCACTAATTAATACTTATACGAGCCATTCAAAATCTGCTCACTGTAATCTGTAACAGTCTGATAATTTGCTGTATTTGGAACAGATGCAGGAGTTGGCAAGAAGAACTGAAGTTTATCATACTGAATCTGCTTCTCAGCACCCTGTTCTCCATAAGTCTCATTAATAGCATGAGCCTTAACGGAAAGGTCGTGAATCAAACACTGACGCTGGAAATCAGCTCTTTTCTGAGGAATTGCGATTTCTGATCCAAACTTCTCACCGTAAATAAATCCACGGTCCTGACTCTTAATGTAATAAACAGCAGCTTCTGGATTACGGTAGTACAAACGCTTGATATCCAACCAGCACTGGTTTTCAAGAGCAAACTCATGACGACGCTCTAGCATCAAGTCGTAAGTTGGATAATAGATATCGCAACTTGCTGTGATTGTATGATCATTACCCTCAGGGTCTTGAACTGTAGCCTCAGCAACATTTCCATTTCCTGCAACGGAATCAGGCTCACAGAATGCAATCTTTTTAATTGCCTCCAAACCAGCACGTGTACGAACAACATTTACATCTTCAATACCTGCAGTAGAAGGATTTTCAACATTACCATTAGTTTCAATACCCATCTTTGCCTCAGCTCTCAAAAGATATACATCTGCGACACGAAGCAAAGGCATTGTTAGATCAATTGACATCTGGTTGTCAAGAGGTTTAACACCATAAACAAACTTACGACAATGGTTGAATACAGCTGAATTAGGCTCTGAACCAAAGTATTGATCTCTTTCACTTTGAGTCAAGCTCTTGTTAGGGTTCAAGAAGTAGTAGTACTTAGCACCATTATTCATGATGTAGAAGTGACCTCTACCTGCTGCTGCATCAGCTTTTGTCAAAGCATCCGTATAAGAATCATCCGCACCGAAATAGTAAGAAGTAGCCTTCAAACGGATATCATTCTTCTTATCGTATGAATCAAAAAGCATAGTTGTCAAACCTTTTTCTCCACCCCATGCATCAGGACCATTTGCCACGAATGTAGATCTTGCGAACTGCACCTGACGAGGGCTTCCTGCTCCATAAGGTCCCTGCTCAAACAACAAAGCAAACAAGATTTCCTTACTGAAAGTACCAGGCTGGAACATTGCATCATATGCCTCATAGCCTTCCTCCATAAAATCACATAGTTTCAATGTGATATCTGCCTGCTCAATAGCCATATTGTAATAGCCATTTGGATCTGGACAAACATAAGAACCCTTATCATCCAATTGTGTCTGGCAAGATGCCATAGTCACATAAAGCTTTGCAAGCATACCTGATGCAGAAGCCTTCCAAGCACGACATCCTGGCTGCTGTTTTTCAGGAAGTTTCTCGTAAGCCTCTTTCCAATCCTTCTCGATCAAAGTATACAAAGACTTTCTGTCTGCCTTTGTAACCTGTGAAGCCAAATCTCCTGATATTGTCTCAGCATTGTGAAGCACAATAGGAGAAGCTCCCCAATACTCAGCCAAGAAGAAGTATGCCATACCACGGTACATCAAAGCCTCACCGACACACTTATCAATTGCAGCCTTAGAAAGATTATTTTCCTGTGCTATTTTAGGCACCTCATTAATGATGTGGTTACATTTTGCAATCACAGCATACAATGAAGTATATGCGTTGCTGATATTAGCATTGTTATTACCGAATGACATGAAGTGGAATTCTCCCTCATCACCATAGTTGTGGTAAACGTTACCTGAGTAAACCTCACCTACACACCATGAGAACTTTTCTTCGTAACCGAACCATGTCATTGGTCCACGCACCTGCCTTGTGTAACCATCCAATCTCTCATCTGAATTCAAGTATTCGTTCAACAAATACGAATCCTGAGGGTCTCGTGTCAAGAAATCTTCACACGAAGAAAAAAGCGACATCGCTCCAAATAAAAGAGCTGCTGATTTATAAATTGCTTTCATATTAAATTTCTTGAAATAGAATTAGAAACTAAATCCTAAGCCCAAAGTGTAAGTACGTGGACTTGGGTAACGCGCCTCATCAACACCCTGACGAGTTGCTCCACCTGGGTTCTCTGGATCATAACCTGAATAACCTGTAATTGTACAAACATTAGAGCATGAAGCTGAAATACGAAGTCCATCGATATGCAACTTTCTGTTAGCCTCTGGACGGAATCTATATGTCAAAGCTACATTCTGAAGTCTCAAGAATGAACCGTCCTCAACATAACGATCTGATACTGACTTCTGTCCCTTATCTGTACCTGTTGGAGCCGGAATTGAAGAATCGTTAACAACAACCTTCTTGCCGTCAACTTCCTTAACAACTGCATAGTTCAATACATCTGCTGACTGGTTCCACCACTTAGCGTCACCTGCATTGTTCTCAAGCTTCATACGTACTAGGTTGTAAACATCGTTACCTACAGTTGCATTGAACTGTACTCCCAATGTCCACTGTCCTAGAGAGAATGAGTTTGCCCAACCTGCTGTGAATGCTGGATTTGGATCTCCAATCCAAGTCTCCTCGTCAGAAAGCATCATATCACCAACTCCAATGTTTCTTCCTGTACGCTCATTGTAAGCATTTGCCTCATCCTGATTCTGTGCAATACCAATATACTTGTATCCCCAGAACTTACCAGGAGCCTCATCAACAACTGTTCTGTTGATATTGTACTTTGTTGAGAACAAAGCATACTGAGGATTGTTGTATATTGCCTCACATGAAGAACCTAGGTCAAGCACCTTTGAACGTACCAAAGAGAATGTCAAATCAGACTCCCAAGCGAACTTAAGTCTTTCATTGACGTCTCTTTCTACACGACGGCTCAACTGCAAATCCATACCCACATTCTGAATAGAACCTGCGTTTACATATGAAGGAGTAATATACTTGTAATCGCTCTGTGCGATATAAGTTGGAAGTTCCTGCAACAAAAGCAAATCCTTGTTCTTCTTGTAGTAACCATCTATTGTGACATTCAACTTGCTCTTCTGGAATCCAAAATCAAGACCCATATTGATCATTGAGTTTGTTTCCCATTTCAAATTCTGGTTTGTATATGTACCAGGGCTATAAGTTCCTGACTGTCCAATATTAGTAACTGTAGCTAAGTGAGCCTGAGCACAGTTTGCGTTACCTGTCTGTCCATAACCTGCACGAACCTTAAATGAAGAGAACACATCCTTGAACTTTCCTTTAGCCCACTCCTCTTCCTCAAGACGCCAAGCGAAACTAAATGAAGGGAAGAATCCCCACTTGTTGCCCGGTGCGAAGTTAGAAGATCCATCGAAACGTCCAGTAGCTGTTAGGATATACTTTCCTGCTATACTATAAACTCCACGACCGAAGAATGATGCCATTGATCCTTCTCCCTTGAAGTTAGAACCAACTGTCTTACTTGATGTTGATGCAGTAGGCAATGGTATTGCTCCCTCTTCATATCCGTAGTATTTCATTACTAGACCCTCATAAGAATACTTGTTGAACTCGGTACCAAGCATCAAGTTCAAATTGTGCTTCTTATTGAAATCACGCAACCATGTAGCGTAAGATGAGAAACGGATTGAGTTGTTCTTGTAATCACCAGTCGACAAGTTTGCCGCATCTGCCTCACGCTTAAACGCATCATTGATCTTGTAGTATGGCTTGAAGTAGGTTTCGTCTGCATTTGTGACATCGATACCAAACTCATTCTTCCAAGACAATCTGTTCTCTCCCATCTTTGTTTTCTCTCCCTTTGCAGCTGGATCGCCAGACTCCTCCTGAGCTTTCTTATCCAATGCCTTCTGATCAGCCTTCTTCTTATCAAACAAAGTGATGTCAATGAATGCTGTTCCCAAGACGTTGAACTCTGTTCTCTCTACTGGAGACATCTTAAGATCTGCGATTGGATTCATCTTCACACCATCATTTGTTGGTGGGCCGTAAGGCTTTCCATCAACAGTATATGGAGAATATGAAGGCAAAGAAAGCAACGACTGAACAATAACTGACTCATCGATCTGATCATTGTTTCCAATTGAAGCCTCTGTTGCATCTGTTTTCTTGATATTATAGATTGTTGTCTTCTCCTGACGAGTAACACCAACGTTCATACCAATTTTCATCCACTCCTTAGCCTGAGTCTCTACATTAACACGACCATTGATACGCTTGTAGTCAGAGCTTAGCATAACTCCATCCTGACCTGTGTAACCCATCGAAATGTTATATGTAGTCTTATCTGTACCTCCAGAAGCACTAACCTGATGACTATGTCCTAGTCCGTTACGGAACAACTCATCCTGCCAGTTTGTTCCCTCTCCTAATACAGATGGATTTATCAAAAGGGCGTCTGTTTCTGGATTGATATTATTACGATATCCATCAGATGTCACATATTCAGCATACTCCTTAAGATTCATCATGTCGTATCTCTTAGTGAACTGAGACATTGAGAAAGTTCCATCATATGAAATCTTAGCATCTCCACTCTTACCCTTACGTGTTGTGATCATTACGACACCATTAGCAGCACGAGATCCGTAGATAGCTGTTGCAGAGGCATCCTTCAACACGTCCATCGAAACGATATCTGCAGGGTTGATTGAAGCCAATGGGTTAGTAGATGCTGAGTGAGATGCATCACCACCACCAATTGGCATACCATCCACAACGTACAAAGGCTCAGCAGAACCATTCAACGTGGAAACTCCACGCACACGTACCGAAGTTGCCTGTCCTGGCTGACCTGATGAAGATGTTACGCTCACACCAGATACACGACCTGCCATCGCCTGGTCAATGGAAGTTGCAACACTTTCCTTAAGTTTTGCCTCATTCAATGAAGACACAGATCCGGTAACGTCTGTCTTCTTCTGAACACCATAACCAGTAACAACCAACTCTTCTAGCATCTCCTCTGACAATGTCACATTAAGAGTAGATCCTGTCTTTGCAGTGATCTTTCTTGTCTGTGTTTCATAACCAGAGTAAGAGAACTCTAGAATGGCACCTTCTGGCACCTCAATCTCGTAGTTACCGTCCATATCGGTGTTTGTACCGATTGTAGTACCTTTAATCACTACATTGGCGAACGGTAGAGGTTCTTTCGCATCTTTCACAACACCCTTGATGGTTCTATCGGCCATCACTGTAAGTGCTGAGGACATCATTGCGACAGATAATAAAACTTTCCTCATCTTTACCTTTTGTTAATTATTATTAATTTTTATTTCACTTTCTATCTCTAAAATGCGACAAATATATTCAATTACTAAGAAATGTGTAGCATATTAGGGCAAAAGAATTTTGCAAAAATGCTCTTTAACACATTTTTGCAATTAATGTTAACTTTTGTTGAATTGTTTCATGGGAATTAGTGTTTGTAATATACAATAGTGTTGTTGTCAGAAAGACTTACTTTGTCAACTCTACCGATTGACTTATTTCTGTCTTCAGAGTCCAAGTCTTTCCTACTTTCTTCAAATTAACGGACCAACTTAATAAAACGCTTTTTATCCAGTCGGATGGCAATATATTTAGACACATCTGCATGTATCTGCCACAAAATTAAAAAAAAGAGTCAAGAATCCAAACGATTTCAGATTCTTGACTCAATATTGTAACTAAATCACTCGGCATTTCTATACTTAGCAGCCTGCTCTCTGATTAGTTCTGTATCGTCGAAATAATTTATTTTCATCGCGCTGCGAACATCTGCCAGTGTTTGTGCAGCTGTTTCTCTCGCCTCATCCGATCCTTTCTTCAAGATCCTGTAAATTTCCTCGATATCCTTTTCTAGCTCTTTTCTTCTTGCTCTGATTGGATTCAACTCCTCCTGCAAAATTGAGTTGAGGAACATCTTCACCTTCATATCTCCCAAACCTCCTCTTGTATAGTGATCTTTCAACTCCTGTAAGTTTGCATACTCTGGCAGGAATTCTGCAAAATGCTCGTCTCTGCTGAATGCATCAAGATATGTGAAGACGGCATTTCCTTCCAATTTTCCCGGATCTGACACTTTCAAGTGTGTTGGATCTGTAAACATCGACTTCACCTTCTTCTGCACATCAGCCTCACTATCAGACAAATATATACAGTTGCCAAGAGACTTGCTCATCTTCGCCTTTCCGTCGGTTCCCGGCAAACGCAAACATGCCGCATTGTCTGGCAATAGAATGTTTGGCTCTACCAACGTCTCTCCATATATATGATTGAATCTGTTGACAATTTCACGAGTCTGTTCAATCATCGGAGCCTGATCCTCTCCGACCGGAACTGTCGTTGCCTTGAACGCTGTGATATCAGCGGCCTGCGAGATAGGATAGCAGAAGAAGCCGACGGGAATGTTAGCCTCGAAATTACGCATCTTAATCTCTGTCTTTACAGTCGGATTACGCTGTAAACGTGAGACTGTAACCAGATTCATATAATAAAATGCCAACTCACATAGCTCTGCCACCTGGCTCTGTATGAATATTGTCGACTTTGTGGGATCCAAACCAACAGAAAGATAGTCTAACGCCACCTCTATGATATTCTGGCGCACCTTCTCTGGATTATCAGCATTGTCTGTCAAAGCCTGAGCGTCGGCAATCATGATAAATATTTTGTCATACAATCCAGAATTCTGCAGCTCGACGCGTCTTTTCAAAGAACCTACATAATGACCGAGGTGCAATTTGCCAGTTGGTCTGTCTCCAGTTAATATTATTTTTTCCATTATTATCTATGTTTTCGTTTTATGCAAACGATAATTTAATCTTCTGTTTTATTAAGAATGTTCAAAACTTTCTTGCAAACGGTTTCGGAATTTATCTGCGTCATACATCTATAATCCCCAAATCTGCACGGTTTATTGCCGTATGCCGAACATGGCTGGCAATCTAAGTTGGCGACAATTGCGTCTTCCGGATCCTGACCATAACCGTAGAATCCCATATATGGATGAGTTGCCCCCCATATCGAGACCACTTTCACACCACACAACGACGCCAAATGCATATTCGCAGAATCCATCGTGAGCATGAGGTCCATCTTCTTCATCGCCACCATCTCTTCCTGCAACTTATATTTTCCAGCGAGAGAGATGACGTTGGGATATTTCTCGACCCATGAGTTGAAAACGTCTTCCTCTTTTTTCCCACCACCAAAAAGATAAACACCAATATTGCGTTCCGACAATGTTTTAACGACCTGCTCCATCTTATCCAATGGATAGATTTTCCCTTCATGCTGGGCGAACGGTGCTATTCCTATATTGGAGACGTGGGATGTGAGATTCAGACTCTCACTTAAATCTGTAGATGTATTGGGACAATAGCCTTCGTAGTTGAGGTCAAACTTATATCCAGCCTTTTCAAACGTTTCATGGTAACGCTTGACCATCTGTTTCAACTGAGACTTGTTTTTCCCGTCTATCAACGCTTTTTTCTCTGCCCTGCCTTTGTCGACCACAGTCACCTTCACTCCCTTCAGACGCATAATCGTACGAAGTATCTTGCTTCGTAGCACATCGTGGAGATCAATCATTTGGTCGAACTTGCCATCGGCGGTAATCTCTTTACTCAGTTTCCACAATCCTCTGATTCCATTATGACGACCAGCTTTGTCTACACCGACAAAACTAAGGTTCGAAATATTAGCGAACAAAGGCTGGAAACGTGGAGTGGAAAGCATTGTTATATTGATGTCTGGATAAGCCTTTGCGAACGAAGCCACAACTGGCACCGTCATCGCCACGTCGCCCATCGCCGACAATCTCATCAACAATACTCTCTTTGCCATATCTTATTTTCCAGACGCGTAAAGCACTGGGTTTAGATTCGGATCGTTGTACATCTTCATCTGCTTGTAGACCTTCATGTAGCGATCTCCGTTCTCAATATCAGAAATCAACTGGTCGATAGCCGACGACAAATCTACTCTTTGCTCCAATAGGACATTAAGCTTCTTCTGACACGCGTCAATATGTGAAGCGTCTACATCCTTACGGTCTACCTCCACCTGCATGTGGTAGATCTTCAATGCCAAAATGGAAAGACGGTCGATAGCCCAAGCTGGCGACTCAGTGTTGATAACAGCAGTTGGCTTTACCTTCACTGATGAATATTTCTCCAAAAAATAGCTGTCTATTCTCTCAACAAGGTCTGTACGATCCTGATTAGACTTATCTATACGACGCTTAATCTTCAATGCCTCAACCGGATCGATTTGTGGGTCACGGATGATGTCCTCCAAGTGCCACTGAACCGAATCAATCCAATTTTTTAAATATAACACCGATTCAATCGTACCTGCTTGATACGGATTCTTCATCTGTGCATCGACGTCATCGCTCTTGTGATAGTCTGCGACAACCTGATCAAAAATCTTATTTGCGTCTGAACTAAAACTCATCGACTTAAATTATTTAAAACTCCGTCAAAATTAGTTTTTTTATTTCAAAAACCGATTCTTTATCGTTAGAAATTGAATGAAAACTCAAAACCTTTGTTTCTTCCCGTACCATCTTTATAAAAAGACAGCAATCCTACTCTGTATCCGACATTAGCAGAAATTCTGTTTGCGATTCGCATAGACGCCCCCGCAAACACAGAGCACTGGATTGGTCGGACACCAAAATCATAATTGTTGTTGGATACTCTCATGATTCTTTCCGCATCCACACCTCCATAGGCTCCGACGCCGAATGTCCCATTGTTGACAAGGCTATAGTCTGCCCTTACCGGAACACGCAATGATTTATATTCCGCAGAATATCCGCCGTCGCAGCTGAAATGATCCCAGTTGTATACCAAACGTGGAGAGACTGCCAGTTTCTCATCCACATGGAATGTATATCCCGTACTCACCCAAAAGCCCTGCGACTCTCCATTGCCATCGGTGTCGTAGGAATAACCTCCTCCAGTGTTCGACAAAATATTGGCAATAATATCCGCGGCACTGGTTTTATTCTTTTGTGACTCTTGCGACATTGCCAAAGATGTCACCAAAGTAAATAAAGACAAAATAATAAATTTTCTCATATCAGTCTTCAATTATAAGAGATTCCACTTTTTTCAACCTTTCAATCAAATTCGGAGCGTCGCCTTTACGAATAGAGAGTACCATGTTGCAGTTGTTGTCGAACTGCTGCGACATGACCTGTGGAGCCACATCCTTGATTATCTTCATCACATCATTCATCACTAGATAATCAAACGAAATATGGATTTCCTCGTCCACCGTCTTCTCTACAATCTCCGCATTTTCCAAAGCATCCGCCGACGCCACTTTATAAGCGTTTATCAATCCGCTCGTTCCAAGTTTTGTACCGCCGAAATATCGAACCACAGCGATCAAAACATTTGTCACACCGGCAGACAAAAGAGAGCCAAGAATCGGGCGTCCAGCTGTGCCCGACGGTTCTCCATCATCATTCGAACGATAGTCTGCTTTGTCGACACCCAAAATATATGCATAGCATACATGTCGGGCATCGTGATGCTCCTTACGCTTCTCCTCAAGTATCGTCTTTATCTGCTCCACATTAGAAACAGGTACTGCAAAGGCAATAAACTTACTGCCCTTCTCTTTGTATAATCCCTCCGACGGAGCATTGATTGTCAGATACTTGTCTTCCAAACTCTTCTTTTATTAACAAGCCCTGGCGAATTTGCCATAAGCTATCGTTAATTAAACTTATTTCGACGCTGCCCTTCCTTCTTACGTTTTCTGTTGTCGGTAGGTGCACCCTTGCGGTCACGACGTGGCTTTTGATAAGCCCATTCGTCATCATCATGCTTGCGTTTTCCGCCGCCGAAATTTTTGTCTCCGAAATCCTTAGTACGTCTTTCACTGTTGCGGCTGCGTCCACGCTGTTCGCCCTGCACTTCAGCCAAAACAAGATCACTGCCACGATGCACCTCGCTAAATGCCTTGAACATCTTCTGGACATGAGAGTTAGGCACGTCAAAGAAAGTGTAGCGAGGAGTGATTTCTATATCACGGATACTGATATTTTTATCGTTGACAGTGTCATTGATAAGTCCGAGCACCTTTTTCGGAGTAAGACCGACATTCTCTCCTTTATTGATTTTCAGGCGAGTAAAATCAGGGCGAGTGTAGCCGCCACGTAAACCTTTTTTCTCTTTACCATCAGTCTTGTCATCACCACGTCTGCCCTTCTTATCACGTCCGCCACGCTCTGGACGCTCCGTAATATTAAGATCCTCCGCGTCTTTATAATATTCAATAAACTGATTGAATTGCAATGAGACAAAATGTTTGATGATATCCTCACGGCTCATTCCTTCAAGCTCGGAATACGCCATATCCAGATATTGCGACACCTGCTCCTCATTGATCTCTACAGTCTTTAATTTGTTTAGGATAGACTTCAACTGAGCCGAACAGACCTCCATTCCTGATGGGACATCCTTTCTTTCAAACTCCTTGCCGATAATCTTCTCAATCTCACGGATTTTGCTTTTCTCACGGAGATGAAGGATGCTTATAGAGACACCCTTTTTGCCAGCTCTACCGGTACGTCCGCTTCTGTGAGTGTAGCTTTCCACATCATCAGGCAAGCAATAGTTGATAACATGAGTCAAGTTGTTCACGTCCAATCCACGAGCGGCGACATCAGTTGCCACCAGAAGCTGGAGATTCTTGATTCTGAATTTCTGCATCACAGCGTCACGCTGAGCCTGCGACAAATCACCGTGAAGTGCATCGGCGTTATAGCCATCCTTCATCAGCGACTCTGCAATATCCTTGGTCTCCTGACGAGTGCGACAGAAGACAATTCCGTAAATATCCGGATTAAGGTCGACAACACGTTTCAGACAAGCGTAGCGGTTTTTAGCCGCAACCATATAATAAATATGGCTCACGTTTTCTGATCCCGAATTCTTCTTGCCAATCGCGATCTCCACATGATTCTTCATATAGTTTTTTGCGATGTTAGCGATTTCTCTAGGCATAGTAGCCGAGAAAAGAAGAGTACGATGGTCTTCCGGTATTTCGCTGAAAATTCTTTCGATATCTTCTTTGAAACCCATGTTAAGCATCTCGTCAGCCTCATCAAGGACAAGGAACCTCACATTTTCAAGATGCACTTTTTTTCGTTCAATAAGGTCAATAAGACGACCAGGAGTAGCCACAAGGATCTGAGGCTGCACATCAAGGTCCTTAAACTGGCGGATGATGCTTTCACCACCATAAACAGGAACGACCTTGACCTTAGTATACTTTGCGAAATTTTTAAGATCATTGCTAATCTGCACGCAAAGTTCACGTGTAGGAGCAAGAATCAACGTTTGAATCTGATTGCGAGAATCATCTGTAAGTTGGAGTACAGGAAGTCCAAAGCCAGCAGTCTTGCCGGTTCCGGTTTGGGCCAAAGCCACCAAATCTCTATCGTCATCACTAAGCAAGAAAGGAGTAACCTTCTCTTGGATCGGCATTGCCTCGACAAAACCCATGTCGGAAACAGCCTTCAGGATTTCATCTTTGAAACCCAATTCTTCGAATGTTGCCATTAAAAAAGGATTATATTCATGGCAGAAACATCCTCACCCCCTTTTACAACAGTGATACATACCTCGCCACAAACCATTTAGCATATATAATTTTATCGGCGACAAATATAATAAAAAAAGTCGACAAATAATGTTGGAAAACAGAAAATAAGACAAATAATGTATCTATTTCATCAAAAACGATATTTGATTTATGTTCAAAACAAATTTTCATTATGAATAAATAGAAAAAAGTGGTAGATTTGCAGAAACAAAAACAAAAAGAATAATGAACGTAGCAAAATACATAGCGACAGTTTGCGCATTAACAAGCATTAGTGCATCAGCAATGGATATAGATGTTCCAGGCTTGATGAAATCAATAAACAAATCTGATGATCCCGTGCTTATGGTTATAGGTACAGAAGCATACAGATTCGACACAATCACAAGAGGTGAGTTTGAGTACATGTACAACAAGAACAACAACATCTCTTTGGATGGTCCGATGAGCATGGACGACTACAAGGAATTGTTCATCAACTACAAATTAAAATCATATGATGCGACAAAAAGATTTCCTGACTTGAAACTCAACACATATACAAAAGAGTTGGATTCGTATGTCAAGCATTTAGCATATCCATATCTCATAAACGGAGATTTGGAGAAAAAATTCATCAACGAAGCATATCAAAGAGAACAGGAATATATCACAGCCAGTCACATCTTAATCAAAGGTGTAAATGAGGCGTCAAAACAAAAGATCGACAAGATTTACAATCGTCTTAAGAAAGGGGAAAAATTCTTTGATTTAGCGAAGGAAAATTCAGACTGTGGCAGTGCCTTCAGAGGAGGTTTTCTAGGAGAATTCTCCGCTTTCGACATGGTTTACAATTTTGAGACCGTTGCATACAACACACCTGTTGGTGAATTCAGTACTCCATTCACCACACAATTTGGATACCATATCGTTTATATCCACGACAGACGTCCAAAAGCAATTGCTGTAAAAGCCCATGAGATTTTCTTCCCTTTAGAGACAAGAGATTCTTACGTAGATTCTGTTTTTGCAATCGCAAAGAAAAGTAAAAATTTTGGCAAAGTAGCAAAAAAATATTCCATGAAGGGCAACGCTAAAAAAGACAAAGGCGACATGGGGCTTATTAAAAATGATGGTTTGTATCCTCAGGAAATCATAGACAAACTATTCAAAATGCCAGTCGGTGATGTTCAAAAATACACAAGTTCATTTGGCAAGCACATTTTCGTGGTAGATGAAATTCAAACAGCTGTTCCCCTTGACAGTGCTAAATATGAAGCATTGAAGAAAAAGGTGATGAGTGGAGACCGATATGAAGCAGTAAAGAAAAAAGTTGGTGAAGAGCTTCGTTACAAAAATGGATTCAAGCTTAACGACTCGCTTATCAATGAGGTTGCTAAGCTGAAAAATGTCGGCATGGAGTTTATGGTTGATTCAATAAAAAAGATTGACGGAACATGGTATGAATACAATGGTGAAGTCATCACTACAGAAGATTTCAGACATAAATACATGAATTTCCACGACTCATACAGGAAAAAAGTTGGTGAGAAATATCTACGCACAGAAATTTCTATAGACACCAACTTGACATACAAAGAAAATTTGGTAAATTATATCCAAGACATTGTTGAACTTGATGCCTTGAACAAAGAATTGAAAAGCATTGCAAAAAAGAACAAAGAATTCGTATATGCTTTAAAAGAATATAGCGACGGATTATTGGTATATGCAGCAAGTGATTTCCATGTTTGGGGTAATAAATCAACAAAAGCAGACAGTTTGTCTAAATTCTTCCGTGAGAGGAAAGAGAAATATCAGTTCGACGAGCCTAAATGGGTCGGAGTGATCTTCTCTGTTGCCAACAAAGACACATTGAAAAAAATAAAGACACTGGCCACAAAGAATTCTAATTTGGATGCATTCGAATTTAACGAACTCGTTAAAGATAAAATACGCAAAGGGTATACGACTAAGAAAGGAGCCTGGATAAAAGGTGAAAACGCGATCTTGGACAAATATTATTTCAAAACAATCCCAGCGGATTCCACCGTTGAAGCTGAAAAATTTCCACTTGTGTATATATACGGAAATGAATCAAAAATTCCTCAGTGGCACACTTCTGTAAAGGGCAAGGTGATTGCTGATTACCAAAAAGAGCTGGAAAAGAATTGGATCAACAACAACCGTCGACTCTATCCAGTTGTCATTAAAGAAGACGTATACAAAACAGTGAATAACCATTAAATATGGCACACACTAAAAAGTTATTTATAAAAAAGACTATAAAAATGACCGGAATAGCAGCACTTTTTTCTATGTGCTGCTTTTCGTCATGTAAATACTTCGGCAAAGGAGTTGAGCCAATCGCTGAATTGAACGGCAAACCTTTATACGAAGATGAGGTCAAAAGTGTTCTTCATCCTGACATGTCGTATGAAGACAGCATCAAAAGCATCGACAACTATATCCGAAATTGGGCTGTAGAAGAACTTCTATACCTAAAAGCAGAAGAGAACATCACTGAAACTGAAGAGGTGGACCTGCTCGTAGAGAAATATCGTAAATCGTTGATGATATACGAATACCAGCAGCACCTGATTCATGACAAACTCAGCAACCCAATCAAAGAATCAGAACTTCAGGATTTCTACAACAGCAATCCTGATCTCTACACCGCTCATGAGACACTGTTCAACGGAATATTCATCACCATGCCAGTAAAGTCTCAGGCTAAAAGCGAAATCAACAGTTTGCTTAAATTTGCGGAAATCAACATCAGTGCCATCGAACCGATAGCCACAAAATACGGTTTGAAAATCAAATATTTTGACAACGAATGGACTCCTATCGCAGCTGTCCAGCGTCTGGGAATGTTTGACATTTCACGCACGCACTCATTTGAGCATAAAAACCATTTTGAAAGCACAGATGAAGAAAATGTTTATATTCTTGTTGTCCAAGACCACATCAAGGTGGGTGACAGACAACCTTTCATATATGTGAAGGAAAGAATTGAAAACATGATGATAGAACAAAAAAAGGCTAATTTCTTGCGCAAACTGGCTGACGACGCTTACAACGAAGCTATCCAATCAGGTGCTTTGATCAGAAACGAGAAAAAATGAAAAAAATAAAGATTATTTCAATATTAGCTTTGCTGAACCTTGCTTTTTCAGCATTTGCACAAAACAACATAGTGGACGAAATCGCTTGGATTGTCGGCGATGAAATCATCCTGAAATCCGACGTAGAGGAGCAGAAAATCCGTATGCAGATGGAAGGGGAGAAAATCAAGGGCGACCCATACTGCTACATTCCAGAGCAGATGGCTCTTACCAAGCTGTTCCTCGACCAAGCTAAAATTGATAGTATTGAAGCCGACGAGAAATCTGTAGACCAACAGGTAGAGATGCGTCTCAATTATATGGTCGGACAAATCGGTTCAAAAGAAAAACTTGCTGAGTATTTCATGAAAGACTATGAGGACATCCGCACTGAATTGAAGGATATGGTCCGCACCCAGCAATTGGTACAGCAAGTGCAAAACAAAGTGGTCGGAACAATTCAGTCGACTCCAGCAGAAATACGCAAATTTGCAAACAGTCTGCCAGAAGACAGCCTGCCTAGTATTCCTAACCAGGTAGAGGTGCAGATTCTGACCGTTGAGCCGTTCATCACAAAAGAGGAGATTGAGGAAGTCAAGGACAAACTACGTGATTTCCAGAAACGCTGCGACGACGGAAGCACTTCATTCTCCACTTTGGCAATTTTCTATTCTGAAGATGCAGAGAGTGCAAAAAGAGGTGGTGAACTTGGATTCATGGGAAGAGGACAATTGGTGAAAGAATATGCCGACGTCGCTTTCGCAATGTATGAGCCTGGAAAAATCTCAAAGATAGTGGAGAGTGAATTCGGATTTCACTTGATACAGCTTATTGAGAGGAAGGACGAGAAAGTAAACACACGTCATATTTTGCTCAAGCCAAAGGCATCTTTGGAGAATATGAATAAGGCAAAAGAACGAATCGACAGTATCGCCAAAGTCATTGACGATAAGAAATTTACATTCGAGCAATGTGTGGCTCTCTACTCTACTGACAAAAGCACACGCAACTGTTCGGGCATCCTTACAAACATGCAAAATGGTTCTACCAAGCATGAGATGCAGGAACTTCCACAGGAGGTAGGTAGAGCAGTATACTCTTTGGAAGAAGGACAGGTATCAAAACCATTCCTTATGGTCGACCGTTCAGGAAAGACTGTATACTGCATCGCCAAGCTGAAAAGCAAGACAAAAGCACACAAGGCAAACATGAGCCACGATTTTGCTTTGCTCAAACAACTGTATGAAGGTCATAAGAAACAGGAAAAATTAAACAGCTGGATTGCGAAGAAGCAGAAAGAGACATACGTCCGCATTGATGAAAATTGGAAAAACTGCGACTTCGAGCATGACGGTTGGATTAAATAAAAGTTTCGATACAACGCAACAATGAGTCTAATAAAAAAGACATATATATTTTTGCTGCTGTTATTTTTTGCAGTGTCTGCCAATGCCGCGACAAATGTGATCCTAGAAAATAGCGAGGAGCTGTCGTTCGACAAGGAGCATGGACGCGACTATCAGATTCTTCGCGGCAATGTCAGATTCCGTCACGAGAATGCTGTGATGTACTGTGACAGCGCATATTTCTACGACACCAACAATTCGTTTGACGCATTCGGAAACTGTCGTGTGGTGCAGGACACTATGACCATGGTGTCCAACACGATGTATTACGATGGGAACACTCGAATAATCAAAGTGCGTGGAGGGGCTGTGCTTCATAACGGAAGCATGACACTGACAACAGACTGGCTCGATTTCTACAGAGACGCCAACTACGGATATTACGCTGATGGCGGACATCTCGTCGACCCTCAATTTGACATTGTCTCTAAAAAAGGGTATTACTACCCTAGCTCAAAAGTCTCATTTTTCAAGGGAGACGTGACAATGCTGAGCGGAGAGACAAAGATTCTCACTGACTCTCTGAAGTTCGACCAAAAGCAGAACATTTCTTCTGTGTTCGGCCCGTCTACTATCTACCACACCGACTACACAATAGAGACCACACATGCGTGGACCAACACCGTGGACAGATACGGACGTCTATACAACCATTCCGTCCTGACAAGCAAGAAAGGCGACAAAATGACCGCCGACTCCATCTATTTCTCCAGTCTGACAAACACAGTGGAGATGTGGGGCGACGCGTTGGCTCTCGACGACTCTTCACACACCGGTTTTTCCGGCGATTACGCATGGATGCAGAACAATCCCGGCAAGGGCATCATCGTAGGCAGGGCATGCATGATGGACTATTCCAATCCGGACGACACAATGTTCGTGCACGGCGACACGATCAAGTATCTCCAGTCTCCCGTCGACACAACTAAAAGAGAGCTTTACGCTTTCCATCACGTGAAACTTTTCAGCAACGACATGCAGGCTAAAGGAGATTCGATGACATACATAGAACTTGATTCATTGATCCGTCTGGATGGCAACCCTGTATTATGGTCGGACGAAAGCCAGATCACCGGCGACACAATCAAGATCTTCACAAAAGAGAACAAGCCAAACTGGATGCATGTCCAGGGCAACGCATTTGTGATCCAACAGCAAGCGGTAGACTGCTACGACCAGCTTAACGGAAGAGAAGCCAAAGGCTATTTCAAAAACAGTTATCTCGACCGCTTGGACATGATTGGCAACGCCATGTCGCTATACTACGCACAGGACGAATACAACAAACTGATCGGAATCAACAAGTGTGAAGGCCAGAAACTAACCATCTTCCTTGTCGACAAAAAAATGGACAGGATAAAAATGACTCCCGAGTCAAAAGGCAAGATGTACCCGCCGGGCAAAATGTCTGAAAAGGAACAGAAGTTGAGGGGATTCAACTGGAGAGAAGAGGAAAGACCTTTATGCAAAGAGGATATTTTCAAATGGTAAATAAAAGGATATGAGCAATATAGATATTTTCAAAAAAGTACAGAAGGCATCAGCGGAACTGAATCTTCTGTCGGAAAGTAAGATCAACGATATTCTTCGTGATTTGGCTGACGCTGCTGAAAGCAACAGCGCCGAGATTTTAGCAGCCAACGAAAAAGATTTGGCCAAGATGGATCCTGCCAATCCAATGTACGACAGATTGAAGCTGACAAAGGAGCGTATAGACGGAATTGCATCCGACATCCGCAACGTCGCTACCCTACCGTCGCCACTTGGGAAAACATCAAAGGAAAACACACTGCCAAACGGTCTGAAGATCAAACGTGTGAGTGTGCCATTCGGTGTGATTGGAATTATCTATGAGGCCCGACCAAACGTGACATTCGACGTGTTCAGCCTATGTCTGAAATCAGGTAACGCTTGTGTGCTAAAGGGAGGAACTGACGCATTCGAAAGCAACACTGCGATTGTAAACGTGATCCACAACGTTTTGAAAAAGCACAATGTCAACCCAGACATCGTGGCACTTATGCCTGCAGGACGTGAGGCAACCGCAGACTTACTTGCGGCACGCGATTACGTCGACCTGCTTATTCCACGCGGAAGCGCTGGCCTGATCAAATTCGTAAGAGAGAACGCGAAAGTGAATGTCATCGAGACAGGAGCCGGCGTTGTCCATACATATTTCGACAAAGCCGGAGATTTGGAGAAAGGCAAAGCAATCGTCAACAACGGAAAGACTCGCCGTGTGAGCGTCTGCAACGCGCTCGACTGCCTCATCATCCACAAAGACCGTCTCTGTGACATCGATGCTCTATGCGCGCCACTTGCGGCAAGCAATGTAAAACTTTATTGCGACGATGCTTCATATGCTGCTCTTAAACAATATCCATCCGAATTGAAAAACCATGCGACAGCAGATGATTTCGGTTGCGAGTTTCAAGACTATAAGATGGCAATAAAGACTGTCGACAATATCGACGGTGCTATTGAGCATGTGAGCACATATTCGTCAAAACACTCAGAAGCCATCATCAGTGAAGATCCAACAGCGTTGGCTAAATATGTGCAATTAGTGGATGCAGCCTGCGTCTACCAGAATGCACCAACAAGCTTCACTGACGGAGCACAGTTCGGACTTGGTGCAGAGATAGGAATCTCGACACAGAAGCTTCATGCACGTGGACCAATGG
>DFGT01000031.1 GCA_002371265.1 Bacteroidales bacterium UBA3743
ATCCGTCGATCTGCTCGGTCACAGAAGCGATGTTTCCAAACTTGTCGTATGCAACGGTCTGTCCATGATGTTCATTCTCTCTTGAGATAAGTCTGCCGATCTCATCGTAAACGAATTTTATCGTCTGAGTGCCGATCTGCGATTCCACAAGCTGCCCCGCTTCATTGTAGGTCTGTCTGGAAACAATCGTGTCGCCAGCCTTGTGCACACACTGGCTGGATTGTAGCAAATATCCAAAGCCGTTATATTCGGATGTGATTTCCCCACCACTCGGGTCGTTGATCTTCGTACGCAAAGAAAGAGAGTTGTATTCCAAAGTCACGGGTTCACCATCCTGCGGAGTAGCTGAGAGCATGTTGCCCATAGCGTCGTAGACGAAATCCACTCTTTTTCCGTTCTTTGTGACAGAGATTGTCCTGCCAGCGTCGTCGATCTCGCTGACGATAGTGTCCGCTCCATATATTTTGGTTGTGAACCGCTCGTCGTAGATATATCTCACAGAATCAATTTTGGTTCTGTTGTATTCAAGATTGCCATAGAAATCTCTTTGTTCTGGAGATTTCAGAGAATCGGCATAGCGTTCTTGAAGCACCACACGTCCAGCCTTGTCGTAATTATATTTGTTGAGAATCCTTGGCTTTTTATCGCCATATGTGTTCACCACATGAGACTGTCTGCCATTTTCATAAAAATATTCGCGTGTGGATACTCTTCCTCCAAAATCAGTAGCGGTTTCTTTCTCCAATCTTCCTTCATTGGTGACGGTTTGCTTGACCGTTCCGAGAGAAGAAGAATCTACCTGAGAAAGGCAAATGTCTCCATGAAACTTGGTATACGAATATTTTCTATTCATGCTTGATCCGTTTGGATATATAATGCCGACGACATCACCAAAGCCGTTTCGTTCATACGAAGTTCTGCCCAAAGGGGAGCGTTCAGCAATGATATTTCCATCCGAATACTCATATTGCACCGTCACACCAAGCGGATTTGTCAATGAAGAGAGATTGACACCGCTCCTGTCGAATTCAAACGAATACTTTTTTGAAATACCAAAGGAAGATGAATCCAATTGGACGACATTTCCAAAGGAGTCATATTTCATGGTCACTTTCATCTCATCCATCCCTGTCGGCTTTGAGAACGTCTCCACCAAGCGGTCTTTCTCATCGTATGAGAAATAGGCCTCATGCTTCAGGTTAACAGAAGACGAATCCTCCCTGTCGGACCAATAAGTGGAAACTTTCTTTTTAAGCAAACCAGACCCTCCGTCCACATCGTCGTACACGATTTTCTCAGTCTTAGTCGGTCCACCATCTATACCTTTCTTAGTCACTATTGTCTGTGGCATAAAAGCCGAGTTCATGTCTTTGTAAGAAGTAGTCGTTAGCGTATTGTTGAGATAGTTTTTCTCTTTCAAATAAGACAGCGACACACGATAAATCTTTTTGCCGTCTCTTTTTTCCAGACGGTATGATTTATCTATTAACGACAGTTCATTTCCATCTTCGTCAAAAACTCTTTCCCTGTAGGAAAATGGTATGAATGAAGGTTTGGAATAACTCCACTCCTTTTCTGTGACTATCTTTGATGTTTCATCAGTCACCGTCTCATTTAGGAAACCGATAAATCCTTTTCCTGTCTTTTCATAATACAACGAGCCATATTTGTAGGAATAGACACGTTGTCCAGTAAACGAGAGCCTTGACACTACAACTTTATTTCCTTTATATAGAGATGCGGGCATACTGTATACAACAGGGGTCGAATATATTCCTTCCTCGGAAAGACGCTCATAAGAAAGCACGAAATAATCGACCATACTGTTCATGACTCTCTGTTCAATCGTCCTCAGATATGGTTTCAGTTTTTCCTTGCTAAACTCAGTAAAATATCCGCTTCTGCCCGACTCCTTCAATGTAAGTAAATCATAACCCATGAAATGGACGGCTTCAGAAATGCCATTATTGTTTAAATCATGTATTTGTATGCTGCTCTTTAGGAAACAGTTCCTTTCTTCTGAAATTGTCTTTTTCGATTCCAATTTGAAGGATTCTCCTGTCGACGTGTAGAATGCGATTGTCGCATCTTTCCATTCTCCCCAGACTCCATCATTGCTGGATATACGACTTAAATCCTTTTCCATTTTATAGTTAGCACAAAGGAAAAGCAAATCTGCTTTACCGTCGCCGTTGAAATCTCCGACCTTGACGTCATTTTTGTTGTCCTCTCTGTTTGTATAGGGATAATACAAGCTATAAGACGTTTCTAACTTCTTGTCCTCAAATTCTAGTCCGCCTCTGTTGTAAAGAATTCCCTGTTTGTTTTCGTAACAATAAATAAATTTTGTTTTCCCCTCTTCAATTTTTCCATCTATAATGCCATATAGAATGTCTGGTAGTCCGTCTCCATTGAAATCAGCCACTGCATGAAAATCCATTAGATTATCGAATTTTATGACCTTTGTCCTTTCAAACGTCATCTTTCCTCCTCCAGTCAATGCGGATTTTGGTTTAACTCCGGTATTAGTGAAAATTTCAAGATAAGACCACTGTTTTATATTAAACCATTCTTCATCACCTGTTTGAGGCAATACCCATGAGTCTACATACTCATAACTTACAGCTATATCTAACAATCCATCTCCGTTATAATCGGAAACAAAAAGTTTGCAATTTCTTGGGATATTCTTTTTTACACTTATGGGAAAACTAAGCAATCCAAAATAATTTTCATTCCAATCCAAAATGCTGACATCTGCACAATGATCGTCTATATTTTTCCTGTATCTTATAACCTCATCGCATCCATCATTATCTAAATCCGCGACAATATGTAAGAAATCGTCAGTAGGGTTATCCATCAACGCTTTTTTCGTTGACAAATCACCAATATTAACTTTACTTTCTATTATTTCCGCTCCTTCTTTAATGGTTTTCTTTACGAATTTCACCAACACGTCCGTCTTATGAGGATCGAAAAAGCATCCGAATATCGGCTGGATAATTTTCCAGTCCTCAGGAGCATTAATTTGATGTTTGTATACATACTTTCCGTCTTTATTTTTTGCGTAGAATTTCACATAAGTATCGCCCCATGAAACCAGTTCCTTCTCTCCGTCGTCATCATAATCTGCAAAAGTCCAGTTTGTGCTGTTTTTGTCGATAAGATAATCAAGGGATGTGCTGAACGTATTTTTAAATTGATAAATGGTTGGCTCTGTCTCCCATTGAAGCGTATATGGTGGCAATGTGTTCCCATCCGCACCTGTCTCAACAACCTGCTTCAAAACACTTTGGTTCTCTTTAATATCATAGACAAGAGCATATTGACGGTATAGTTTTTCTCCTAGTGTCACTTTTATTTCCGACAACAGATAATTCGTCTTCATCAATCTCTTCGCATATAAAGAAGAGAAGGAATCTGTTCGTTTTGTGTAGGAAAACGATACTGAGACCTTTTGGTCGTTGGCTCCCTTTTGATTGTAACTGATCTCTGAAATCCTAGGTGTTTCTCCATCTTGACATGCCCAGGAATAAAGTATCTCATTGGAATTCTTGTCTTTTTCCGACTGCAATAGCCAACAATAGGAGCTGGGTAGCGATTCTACGTATGTCTGAACATTGCCATTAGGAAGAAGCACTCTGAATTTGTCGTCAAACTTTGCTATTATAGTGTTGTCGTCGACAACTTTCTTGTAGAAAATCGTGTCACTCTCTTTTTTATACTCAATAATTCTCTCCCCATTCAATAAAAAGGCACTTCCTATTGGTTCGACGGTGTTGTCATAGAAAATTGTCTTGCCTGTTGTTGTTATTTTGGGCAATGGAGAAATCATCCAACCCATTCCGAGCAAACCGTTTGCAGCCTCGGAATTATAGAAAAACCTTAAATCTGGTTTGAATCCTCCTGCTCCGGAAGGTGTCGCTATCGGAAGATCCACTAATGCCGCTCCTTGTGAGACACGCACATTATAATTTGTCATTGGACGTGCGATTTCATCTGCCGACACAAACAGACAACTTACAAAAGCCAGTAAACCTGCGATGCTAACCCTTAAACTCATAATTATATTCTTCGCTTTTCCCATAACTCATTAACAATTCTTGATGATTTTCACTGTTCCTAAAATTTCACTTCCCTTGTATACCGTAATCAAGTAGATTCCAAAACTCAAATCAGACATGTTTATCTCGACCGTATTATTGTTTACAATTTCTTTAGTAAGAAGTCCAGCTGATTTCAGATTGAATAGTCGGATGGTGTAATCACCCACTTCTGGCATTTCTACAATCACATCTCCCTTGGTAGGATTGGGATAAACATTGAAGCCCGGATGCTTTTCTCCTTCATCAATAATGATTTGTGGAATTTCTTTCTCTTCTACCTCTTCTTTTTTCTCTTCCACATAAATCACTTTGCTTGCTAATTTAATTCTGTTTCCTGAATTGTCGTAGCTATAAGCCAACACTTTTTTCATCCGAACCGTCATGTTTTCTTTCAAAGGCGACGGTGACGCATACCTAAAATTGGAAGAGACAACACCAAATGTCTCATCCACCAACACTTTATTTCTCTCCGTGCATCCAAACACCTTGTCGTTGATAAAAAACGTGTCACAAGTTTCTGCACTATCAAGTTTCATCAGCAACATGTCGTAAATCTTCAAACTTGATTTTGACAAAATCCGTTGAGTACTGTCATTTTCTATGCTGTCTGATGGAACAAAATCAGGAAATAGCACGATTTTGATCTCATAAGGTGCAAAGGTGACGGTATCATTCACGTAAACAGAAGCATTGCCATTAGAAAGCTCTAATCTGTTTACCGTCTGATCTTTATTGTTGATATTTGTAAGCTCAACATATTGAAGATTCTTTGTCGTAGTGTCGACAAAAACTTCTGACACAACCACCGCTGAAAATGCTGTGGAGAATAAACATGATGCGTAAGCTGCAAAGCACAAAATCAAACATTTAAGAATGGAATGTCTAAACAATCTATTCCTTACTTTTTCAAAGTTACTGTTATCTTTACCTTCTGTCATAGTTAAATATTTTTTCCGATTTCACTAATCGAATTATTTCTGTCGTAAGTTTATTTTGCAAAAGTAAACAAATTCAGCAAACAAATGTTTGCTTTAACATTTTTTAATATAACGTGAATTCGACGAAATCAAAAAGATAGTTGGAGTGTCATAAATGAGGATTGTTAAGGACGGAACGTCCTAACCCCTTCCTTAGTGCGAGCCGAAGGCGAGCACATAAAATTTAATAAAACCACAGAGAGAAAAAGTTCACAGAGAAAGACTTCGTCTTTTTATGAGAAAAGGAGGTGAGAATTTAATCAGAAGGAGGAAAATGCCTCTCTTTTTATGATTGCTCGATATAGCGAACTATGCTGATTACAATTTGTCGAACTCACGTTAATATAGAATATCATTCTATATAACATCGGCAGTTTTTTCATCAAAAATAATAGGGCGGATACAAGTTCCGCCCCTACATAAAAATCAAAACAAATCTATAGATTTTACAAAGCCAATCTGTAGATATTCTCCACATCTTTGCTCGTGAGCTGCACAAATCCTCCCGTCTTGCCTGTTTCTCCAAGGCCAAACGTCTTCACAAGATATGGAATATCGCTCTCTTTTGCTCCAAGTTCAGAGAAATTAATAGGCATACCTATCGACTTCAAGAAACTGCGGAACGCTGCTATACCCTCAAGTGCCGTCTTCTTTGGATTCTGGAAATCCATCTTGCAATTCCACACTCTGCATGCCATCTGTGCGAATCGCATCACGTCGTGGTCTACAACATATGTCATCCACGCTGGCATGATAACAGCCAAACCTGCTCCGTGAGCACAATCATACAATGCTGAAAGTTCATGCTCAATTCCGTGGCTGTTCCAATCCTGCTCTCTGCCCACTCCTACAATATTGTTGTGAGCCACCATACCTGCCCACATGATATTGGCGCGCGCCTGATAATCATTAGGGTCTTTGATCACCTTAGGTGTCTCTTCAATCATAGAAAGGAGCACTGCCTCACACAGACGGTCTGTTGTCTGGACATCTGTAGTGTTAGTGAAATATCTTTCGAAGACGTGAGCCATGATATCAGTCGCGCCACAAGCAGTCTGATATGCAGGCAAAGTTGTTGTCAACTGTGGATTAAGGATAGAAAACTTAGGTCGGATACATTCTCCGCTTGCCCCACGCTTTAGCATTCCATTCTCGTGTGTTATCACAGAGTCGCCAGAGCCTTCACTTCCTGCTGCGGCAATAGTCAACACTGTGCCGACAGGCAAAGCCTTCTTCGGACGTTCTTTTCCGCTGTAAAAATCCCAGAAATCGCCATCGTAACATACTCCCATAGCGATTGCTTTGGCAGAATCGATAGATGAGCCTCCTCCGACAGCAAGAATAAAATCAACATTCTCTTTTTTGCATAGCTCTATGCCTTCATACACCTTTCCTGAACGTGGATTTGGAGTGACACCTCCAAGTTCGCAAAACTGCACTCCTGCCTCAATAAGTGATTTTTTCACGCGGTCGAACAAGCCAGAACGCACAACAGAACCTCCTCCATAGTGGATAAGGACTTTTGAACCTCCAAATTCTTTTACAAGTGCACCGCACTTGCTCTCTGTCTCTTTACCAAACACGAATTTGGTAGGGCTGTAAAATGAGAAATTCTCCATAATAGTATATATAAATTCTAAATTATAAATGCGAAATGCAGAATGTGTAATAAAAAATGGAGACGCGGATATCCACGTCTCCCAATATTATGAGTAATAATTACTCCTTAATCAACTTGAATGTCTTCTGTCCACCGTCGAAATTAACCTTCAACACATAGATGCCACGTGGCAAAGAAGATGTGTAGATCACAGTAGGAGTGAAGCCAATCATGCTTTCAGCAGCAACAGTCTGTCCGTTGATGTTGACGATGCTGATCTCCGCTCTGCCGTCGTAACCGATCTCAATAGGATCCACAATCACATAATCATCGATTACAGTCGGATAAACGCTGAAACTAGTGTTTCTAACTTCTTCCACTCCTGTCGGAATCGGATCCAACTTTTCTGCGATACTTGCGATTGCCGCAATAAATGGTGCGTTATAGTCACATCCTCCCTCTGTCTCTGTGTATGAAGCTCCTCCTTCTACCACATTCTCAAATATTCCTGTGCCGGAAGGTCCTCCTATCACACCACCGCTGGCAAACATATATTCACATGAGTTTTTCACATTTGAAGGTGGATTGTCATTTCTTCCCATAGCATTTCTATGGTGTAAACGGAAATGCATATCTCCTTTGAATCCATGCAAAAATGTGTGGTTGAACTCGTTCTTTCCCATCACATAATCAACAATTCTATCACGGAATCCTTCCGCTTCCTTTATATTTTTAGACGACGTAATCACTCCGTCCTCCACAAGTTTAATATACAAAGCTGCAACAGTGGCTCCTCCAAGTGCCAACTTGTTTGTCCCCCATCGGCTTGTGTAATATGGGAATCCATTAGCATCTTTAGTTGCACTTGGCAAATGTAATCCAAATACATTCTTTTCAAGAAAACTTACATAAGTTCCTCCCTGTCCATTGTTAAGACTCTTGTCGATTTTTGCAAGATAGTAGTAAACATAATCCGACATTGTATCCCATGCCAAAGGAGAATTAGACTCCCACTTTCCTGCAAGATAAGACTTGGCGTCTGCCAAATAGCTGTCCTCACCTGTCAGATTATAAAGCATTACTGCTGCAAGCGACAACTCATCAGTCCACTCTGTATTTGGAGATCCATAGAATTCAGGGATTGCAGCTTGAGCCGACTTGTTCTTCTTTGCAAACTCATATCCGGCGATTGCAGCCGCCTTACACTTAGCCGCATAATCAGCGTCTGGATAATGTTTTGCCATCAAACAAAGAGCCGACACATAGTTTGCTGCCTGAGGACCGCCCTTTGATGAAGATGTCCAAACTGGACGTGGATCACCACCGTTATCTACAGACTGCTCACTCTGCTTTGACGAAGTCATCCATACTCTGTGGTCGCTTCCATCTCCTACATAATAGCAGAACTCACCATTCGGCAAGAAACACTTCATGAAATAATCAGTAGCAATCTTTGCCTCATCCAACACATCTGGAATGCCATTCTTTGGTCCATACTCAGCATCGTAGTTGTCCTGGAACGCTTTTGGCCAGATATCGTATGCTGCAAGCAATGAGAATGCAGCATAACCCATAGTCGTGCCGACTTTGATATGGTCGCCACAGTCGTGCCAACCTCCAGTCAGGTCGTAATTGCCATTACCGCCGCCATTCACCTTGCCCTGACCATCTTTCATATGGCAATATTTTTTTGAGACTTCATTGTTCTCATGAAGCATCCAGTTGTGAGTGTCGCCACATCGCTGACCACCGAAAAACTTCAATCCCATGTTGATTGCCTCTCTATAATCTGAAGCCTGATATCCATATGAATAAGATGAGAAATCGTAAGCAAAAGATGTTGCCGACAATGCTGTTAGAAGCGAAAGTGTAAATAGTTTCTTCATACGCATTTATGTTATTAAAGGGGAATCCTATGAATTCCCCCGATTATTACTTAGTAGCCTCGCCGGGAATCGAACCCGGATCTAAAGTTTAGGAAACTCGTATTCTATCCGTTGAACTACGAAGCCATCGCCTAATTAGCAACGCAAAGTTAATATTTTTTATCGCACCACCAAAACAAATATGTGTTTTGTAAAGGCAATGATTACATCCGACCATTTCTAAAATAGCGAAAATAGACGAAGATACAATTTATTGATAAAATAACGTGAGTCCGAATTGTAATCTGCGAATCATTTTCCACTTTATGATTGAGCTTTCATCTCTTTTCCTCATAAAAAGGCATAGCCTTTCTCTGTAACCTTTGTGCCTCTGTGGTTTTATTAAATTTGTGCTCGCCTACGGCTCGCACGTGTGAAGGAGTTAGGACGTTCCGTCCTTAATAATCCTCATTTATGACACTTCAACTATCATTTTTCTTCTATTTTTATTTCGTCTCGAATTGACGTTAAAATAAAAATGGGGAGCATCTCCATTTATTTTGATGCTCCCCCATAAATAAATTTTATATTATCTTATTTAGTGGTTACAGGACGGACAACCATTCCGTCGTGACGTCCCTGATACATAACCGTAAATCCTTCTGATGTGAACTTAGTCAAATATGCTGTGCCATTATCTTTCTGGTTCAAATCAGACGACCAATAATATCCACTATAACTTGCACTCAAACCGTATCTTGAACGGTATCCTGAAGACGGAAGGAAAATGATATTTCCATTTGTTTTTGACACTCCTACATTTCCTGAGATTCCTGTATTATTGACATTTTCTACGTATGTCCAAGTACAGCCATCTATCAATTCCTTCTGCTCTGATGACGATGGTGTACGCCATTCTGAACCTATATTCTGTGTCGCGGCGTCGTCCTCTGGCAAAAGTACAGTATTATTATCGACTGTTCCCCAATTAGTGAGAGTGACATATTTTTTCTGGCTATGATAGCCACCCCACTTATATTGCGACCAGCTATAGCAATCCGACAATGTTGTATCGTCGGGAGCAGTTTCTGCCCATGAGAAATGTGTACCTATTTCCTCTGGTTTTGTTGCACCCACATTACAAGTAGCCCACTTTGTTCCGCTTGGCAATCCTAAGTCGACGTAGGTGTTTCCACCGATAGAGTCTGTGACAGTAACCTCCAGAATATATGGCTTTATTTCAATCTTCTCTTCAGCATTCGTAACAGGACGTATCATCATTCCGTCGTGACGACCCTGATACATAATTGTAAACCCTTCTGAAGTGAACTTGGCCAAGTATGCGGTGCCATTGTCTTCCTGATTCAAATCAGACGACCAATAATATCCATTAGATTTTGCGCCCCAACCATATTTTGCACGATATCCTGAAGATGGAAGGAAGATGATATTTCCATTTGCTTTTGACATACCTACCATTCCAGAAACGCCTGTATTATTGACATTCTCAACATACGTCCAGACACATCCGTCTATCAACTCTTTCTGCTCTGCCGACGATGGTGTACGCCATTCTGAACTGAAATTCTGAGTTGCAGCATCGTCTTCTGGAAGTAGTTCTGTGATATTATCAACTGTACCCCAATTTGCGAGAGTCACATATTTTTTCTGGCTATGATAGCCACCCCACTTATATTGCGACCAGCTATAGCAATCCGACAATGTTGTGTCATCTGGTGTGATTTCCGCCCAAGAGAAATGAGTGCCAATACCTTCAGGCTTATCTGCACCGACATTATATGTAGCCCACTTTGTGCCACTTGGCAATCCTAAGTCGACGTAGGTATTTTCGCCTACAGTACCACTTACAGTGACATGCAGAACATAAGATTCTATATCTTTTGCATTCGACACAGGACGTACAACCATTCCGTCGTGACGGCCCTGATACATGATAGTAAAGCCTTCTGATGAAAATTTAGTCAAATATGCTGTGCCATTATCCTCCTGATTTAAGTCAGATGACCAGTAATATCCACAATAGCTTGCACTCAAACCGTATTTTGAACGATATCCTGAAGATGGAAGGAATATGGTGTTTCCATTTTTCTTTGACACTCCATATTCTCCTGAAACTCCTGTGTTGTTGAAATTTTCGACGTGTGTCCATGTACAGCCATCTATCAATTCCTTCTGTTCAGCTGAAGATGGAGTGCGCCACTCCGAACTGAAATTCACTGTTGCTGCGTCATCTTCTGGAAGCAGTACAGTGATACTATCCACTGTGCCCCATTCCTCAATAGTCACATATTTTTTCTGTGAATAATAGCCACCCCACTTATATTGCGACCAGCTATAGCAATCCGACAATGTTATATCATCGGGAGTGGTTTCTGCCCAAGAAAAATAGGTGCCGATACCCTCAGGCTTTTTTGCGCCCACATTATATGTAGCCCACTTTGTTCCGCTTGGCAATCCTAAATCGACGTATGTGTCCTTGCCAATTGTTCCACTGACAGTGACTTGCAAAAGTTCAGTCTCTTGAGTATCTTCCTCAAAATTCACTTCTGTCACATGCTTTACATCGTAACGTACAACTTTGCCATCATCTGTTTTTACTTGCATATAAGTCACAGCATTCACAATAAATGCAAACGATGCGATCATTGATGTCGATAACAGTAATAATTTTTTCATATATTCTATTTTTATTGAGTACCTACATAAAATATATTGCTATACGAAATTTCTATTTAAGTCATTCAAATATAGATTTTTCACACAACAAGCACAAAATTATAACAAAACATTAATTTGTCAAAAAACAATATTAAACTTTTTTATCATCCATGATTTTGTTCTTTATACCATACTTGTCTATCTTGAATTCTCTCCTCTTTTTTTCATAAAAAGCAGCACTTCTCTTTGAACTTAGTGTCTCTGTGGTTTTATTAAATTTATGTGTTCGCCTACAGCTCGCACTTGGGGAAGAGGGAAATTCTTAATTTTTCACTCTTCATTCTTAATCCAATAAAAAAGGGCGACGGGATTCCGTCGCCCAATAAAATCATTTTTCTTTTCTTACTGCATGATAGCAATAGTGCGAGAGTACACTCCGATCTGCTGCTTGCCATCAGCTTTGATGTTTGGCATCTTCAAGAACTTGTTCACTTGACGAAGATCGTAAGGAACCTCTGAAGCCACCAACACAAGATTGTCTGTGCCAAGAGGATAAGTCAACTCGATTGGATAATCCTCAAGGTCGATGACACAATTCGCAGGGATCAACAAGTGAGACAATGTCTGAGCATCGTCGATAGGCAAACACTCTGCCATCTCTCCGTTAGACGCAACGTCGATCACATTCACATAAAGAATCTTCGAGCTGTTGTTCTTCACTCTGAAATAGACCTCTCTGCCTGCCTTTGCAGCGACAACGATCTCTCCTGTCTTTGGATCCACAAGATCAAACGACACTCCGAAATCACTCTTTTCGTTGCTCACATTAAACTGTGCCTCACTGTTCTTCTTTGCCAAAATTGACTTTGCGATGTCGCTCTCAATGATGTCGCCACGATATGTACATCCAGCTGCGGAATGGCTGATATTGTCTGTACCATTTCCGTTGAACAAAGACTTCACCGCATGAGCTACAAACTGAGTGGATGCAGACGATGCACTACCCTGCTCTTTGATAATTGTGCCGACAGATTTACCGTCGACAGCTCCTGTAGCGTATATTTTCTGTGCCGACTTGTCGATGATAGATAAGCTAGCACCATCTTTCACACGTACAACATCAGACTCCTGAAGCTCAGCACGCTTTGTAAGCGTCTGCCATGCATTTCCTGCCTTTCTCTCAACACTTCCCGTCACCGAGTAGACGAAAAGATTTCCTGCGTATGTTGCCACTGCCATAATAAGCATGCTGGCAACTGATAACATTCTCTTCATAACTTTGTCCTCCTATTCGTTGATTAGTTTCTTTTTGGGAACAATATATAGTTTCCTTGTTTATTCTCAAATATAGGCATCTGCTTGCCGTTTGTAGAAGTACGTACCTGCTGACGGATATATTTCTCCAAACCGTCGATTGTGATATTGCCCTCTTCGTCTACAGCCTTTCCATTGATACCTTCAATCAAAGCCTTCGTGAAGATTCCGTTCTTCCACTCTTCACTCTCGTTAGACTTCTGGCTAGCTGTGCTAGAGTAGAAACCGATGATGCCTGGATCAGCAAGTGAGAATGGCTCTGCCACTGACTTCTGACCGTACATTGCTCCTGAGTGGCAAGCATCCATAAAGATGATGATCTTACATCTCTTGTCCTTCAAACGTTTTGTCGCGCTTCTGATGACATCAAAGTTAACGGCTGTTGAGAACAAGTCCTCACTCTCCGCATTAGCCGACAAGAAATATGTTTCATCGCCCTCCTTAGCTCCATGTCCGGAGAAGTATAGCAGAATCACGTCGCCCTGCTCTACCTTATTCACAAGCTGAGAAAGTTGCTTCTTGATTGTGCGGTCGTTTGCGTTCTTGTCTGTGACGAGCGCTGCAGTAGCCAAATTCTTGTAATAAGTCAAATTGCTGTTCTGCACCGCGCTCAAGAAATCAGCCGCATCCTTCGACGCATGCTGAAGTTTCAAATCAGCCTGGTCATAATCACTCACACCAATTGAGACAACATGCAATGCTGGTTTGTTAGAGTCAGCCTTATAATACAATCTTACTACAGCAGGATCACTGCTCAATCCCTTGCTATCCTTTGCTATCAGCTGCACTCTGCAGACATCCTCCTTACGTGGAAGAGTAAGAGTGATCTGATCCGACAACTGCTTCACACCCTTTGTAGTAGGCTGAAGTTCACCATTGATATAAGCCGCGATAGTTGGTTTGCTACCATCAGCTGTCTTTGCCTGATATACGAATGTCATCTCCGGATTAGTGTACTGGGCACCATCCTTAGGAGAGACGATGGTGATTGTAGGTGCACCCGCAGCAACAGGAGTTGATGGTTTCTGCGGAGTCACAGATGGAGTAGAAGGGATTGACGGAGTCGACGGTGTTGCTGGTGCACTTGCGAACAATGAGTTTTTGAATTTTCCGTCGTCAATATTATGAGCCTCCGACGGACGTGTTCCTGCCTTCGGATTCTTCAACTGCCATGCGAAACCAGCCTTCTTAGCCTCAGCTGCAGTAGCGTATGCTGGCTGAACGATCCATTTCTCACCACGGTCCAAACAACCCCATTTTCCGCCACGCTTAACAACAGCAAAATTACGATCGGGAGTGAACATACAAGTCTTATCGTAATCATCAAGGAATGGTTTCACAATCCAGTTTCCCAGATAATTCGCAAATCCCTTCTTTCTAGTCTGAGAATCCATAGCCTCATATGAAGTCAAACCAAGTGGTGCATACTCACCCCACTCCTTGGCAGCCTGAAGGATAGACTCTTTTGTCGTCATCACCGGTTTAATGATGTATTTTGCGTCGGCATCAATGGCACCCCAAAGACCTTTATGCTTCACAATAGCATATTCCGATGCTCCAGACAATGTATAAGTATCGTCAATCTCGTCAAACACAGGAGAAATCACCCAATCTCCATAGTAATTGGCGTAACCGAACTTGCCATTACCGTCGGCAGCATCATAAATATAATCCTCGATACGTGCCTTTCTCCACTGAGCGTGAGCTGCCTTGAACGCGATATTCTTGTTCTTGAATACCATCTTTGCAATCACATCTCCTTCCGTGTTGATCACACCCCAATATTTACCCTGACGAACCACAGCATAATCCTTAGAGCCGATAAAAGAATGAGCTGGGTCGACCTCATCATAAACATGTTTGATCACAGTTCGAAGTGTCTTGGGATCCTGGAATCCCCACTTGTTTGTTTTGTTGTTCTTCACTGCTTTAAGTGCCGCGAATGTAGGCAAACAAAGCAGCAATGTCAAAATTGCTAAACCTATTCGTTTCATATTATATTTCATCTCTATATCAATTTTTATTTTTCTCAAATCAACGTATTATAAGTGCGAAGAGGCATAATCGAGTTGAAATATCAGCATTCGCACAATAATTAGTTTATCAAGTAGACGAAGCTACAGGCTCAACCATTTCCATTTTTTTGCCAGCCACTGGTAAGGGGCAAGGGATTCAAACCACAGCCAAAGCTCACTGCTGAATCCACCCAATCCCACACCGATCATAGCGTAGGTATAGTTGAGATTATATCTGAAATTGATGAATGTCAGACCTCCAAGCAGCATCATTCCAAGAAGGAATCCCAGCTGGGTGAAGTTGATGATCATACCATTTGTTTTCTCGTAAGCCTCATAAGCCCAGCAACAGAAATAGTTGAAAGCAAGTGTAATCAACAGACCCCAGATTATCGCCCACTCGGTGCTCATATTCGTGATGAGACGGTGCTCTTTCGTAGCGGTGGCGATACTGTATGCATGGATCAACGTTCCGTTTATACGACGCATACCATAAAGCTCGGTAGCGATAGTGTGGTAGTCTCGCAAATCGTCGATGTCACCCACAAGGATGATTCGATCATTCACGTCGAAACTGTCAAGGAAAAGCTCCATATCCAGAATCTTACGCATATCATACACGTCGACCTGCATCTTCTTATAATTGATCAACTCCTCATCATTTCCACGCTCCTGAAGCATCTTGTATTTGTCAGGATAGCCAAGACGAAGAATCTCTCCGACGAAAGAAGGAAGAGTCAGTGAGTATCCATTTTCTCCTCCAGTGGTGATTGTCACCGAGTCTGGACTGAAATGGCGGACAATTCCGTCTTCAATATTCACGCTGGCATTATAACATACATCGTGGTAGAAAGATTGTTCGGCAGCCAACGAGTCGCCCATTTTCACAATACGCTGCGCAGAAACGAAATTTGGGATTCTTGCAATGACGTTGCGGAGGCTGTCATTTTCAATAGAATCCGACGAAATATTGTGGCTGAATATACAATCCATCGCCACTACTCTAGGACCGAACTTCGCAATATAATCAAGACCTTCGGCGATTTCCAATCTTGAATGGACTCCAGACATGTTGACGAAAGCCACATCCTGGCAATAATCCAAATCACCCTCTTTTAAGTTCTCCGTATATAAATAATTGTCTGTAAATGCGATAGCATCCAAAGCACGAGCAATCGGATTCAAAAAAGCCCACGAAAAAGTGAGAACAGCGACCAACACGCACACACCAATTGTCACCAATAGGGTGCCCACGCTCTGTCTCATGTAGCGGCAAAATTTCACCATTTTATCACTCATACGTTTCAAATATTCGTAAGAAAAACTAAATTTCCCGCAATTTAATAAAAATATTCGCAAAGCAATAAAGTTGACGCAATTTTTCTAAATAATTATGCGATACAATTATTAAAACACATCTCTTGCAGTTGCACAGTAAATTGTGCTAGTCTCTTCCCCAACAGTTGTGTAACAAGTTATGCAACAATTTGATACGGTTAAAATCTTCTATCTCACCCCTTGGAGACAAATCGTCAATTTTCAATCATCAACCACTGTGGTCACCTCTTCTATTTCCATTAAAAAAATTAATTTTATTGATTGACACATGGCATTAAATAAATTTTAATATTTTTGCATTCGAAATCGTTTAGTCAGTTTATGATTAGACATAGTACAAAAACATTAACAAATAAACAATGGATGAACTTAATGCTATGCTTGCATAACCCATCGGGGACTTTTTGAAAGGAAAAATCGAGAATGTGCCATCACACATTCTCGATTTGCTTTATTTTCGTGTCTCTGTTTAGAAATTCATATAGATGCCTAATAATCAGGCAACCACAAGGGCATCGTCAATCATTTATGACTGGTTTTCCATCGTCACCAATACCACCCCAACGATTTTCAAGCATTGCAGTAACCATTTCTTTACGTAAACAGAATGACTTTCCATTAACAGGATTCAGACAGACTCCATCGAAAGCTGTCATTAGTGAAGCCAATTCACGCAAATTAGTGAATTTTCTTCGCGAATAGTTAGATGCCAATTCCGACTGGTTCATTGTATTCATATCTGAAAACGCTATAATCAGTTTCATACCTTGAGTCTCCAGCGGTTGGAATTTTATAGAATACTCGCCATTTTTTTGTTCCACATTGCACGGCATATACAAAATGACATTTTTAAGATACTGACAATTGCCCTCTGTGATTGCCTCAAAAAGTTTGAATTCTTGCATTTTCACAGCGACATCTAAAGGAAGACCAGGAGTAACTCGATCCAAATTTGCAGGTTCGTCGCATTTTACCATCACATCTTCCACATCATAACCATCCCATTTCATTTTCAAGCTGTCGTTTTCCACTCTGACATGACAAGCAGGTATTTGGTTTGATGTGCTTTGCATACATTCCAGGCCTTTATTGACAATAACTTCTCCAACTGTATATTCCAATACAGAATTTCCGTTCTTTTCTATTTCTGATCTTACCAGCTGAGATTTCACTTCTGGAGAACAGTCAGAATCATCAAACATGAATTTAGAAGTTTCATAACGTGGTGTCAGATTCTTAAACACTAAAACATCATCATTCAACTCATAATCACCTACTAATGTGACAATTACTTGATATCTTTCTTTTCCTCCGTCTTGTCTTACTACTACCTTTGTTGTGTCAAATTGGCGGAACACTTTTCCATCACGCTCCAATGTGAGTATATCCGAACATTCAGCGAATGAATTTGCATTGATTCTTCCATCGCGATGGGCAAGCCAAGAACCGATTATTGTTTCTTTCATATTTTTTGATTTGGGAATAATAAAAGGAGACGCAATTGCTCACGTCTCCCATACTTAAACTTATACTATTTTATTATTTATACGCATTTACAATCTGAGAGATCAACGAAACAAGCGGTGCGTTCCAGTTGAGTGCGATCTCATTTGTCGAGTAGCTGCACGACATGTCAAGATATGCTTTTGCAGGATACTTCACTGTAGGATATGAGCTGTTGCCACAGTCTGAAGTCTGGTCGAGCGACGGACCACCTACCAAATAACCTGGGATAGGAGTGTTTATACCGTCTGCCACGCTTCTTCGGTCGTGGATATTAACCGGAGATTTTGATCCAAATCCAGTGACGAAGCAATATCCTGTTGCGTTTGCTCCAAGAATATAGTCGAGACAATATTGTGCCGCCGACAGATATTTTTCTGAATTCAATCTCTTGCATGCCATCGCAAGCACCATGCCTGAGTTTGCAACCTGTCCGTTTGAGCCCCAGAAATACTCTCTCATTGGCACACGGCCAACGCTTTCATTGTAGATGGAATAAAGGTCGTCCGCAAGCTCTTTGAATTTCTTTTCCACCAACTTGATATCCACCTTCTCCTGCAATGCATTCTCATTGTGCATCAAAGAAATCAGTCCGAGAGTGCTCACGTCACCCCAGAATGGAACAGTGAAATACTGAGAGAATTTAAGTATAGATGCATACTTTGCGTCGCCAGTGGAGATTAAAAGCTCTGAAGCTGCCCAGAACTGTTCGTCCTTCATTTCACTTGATGCGTAAGAGCCAGTGTTACAATCAGAAGGATTCTGGAACATCACATAATGACGCTGAGAAGCTGCCCAGTCGTAAGCTTTCTTTGCAGCAGCCAATGCTTTATCTGAGAAATCCGGATAATCGGTATTGCCTTTGTAGACACGGGCAGCCAATGCCATAGTCGCCGCAAAATCATACGCGCAATCAGCAGTCTTACCGATCAAGAATCTTTCCTTTCTATCATCGGCAGGCATGATCATATCTGGAAATTGAAGAGTCGTGACCTTGTTGAAAACGCTGCCGTCTGCCTCATCCTGCATTAAAAGCATCCATTTCAACTCATACATACATTCGTCGAGGATATCGGCTGTATGGTTGCCGCTCTCCGGAATATTCAAATCAAAATTGTCGAAATATTTTGGATTCAACTGATATGCTGTAAGCAATGTGTGAAGAGTGATTGCCGCGTTCACTGTGTATTTTCCGTAATCACCCGCGTCGTACCATCCGCCCTGAGCGTTGCGATGCACTTTTGTGCCTTTTGCATTTGTATAGATAGTGACCTTGTCGTCTGGATGTCCCGCCTTACGTGAATAATCGACTCCCTTGAATTTAGCGAATTTGCTTTCAATCGGAGTACTGCAACGCCAGAAGTAGAATCCCTTCATAGTCTGGGTCAACAACTCATCATAAACATGCCCGTCTTTCTGCACTTTGAACGGCTCTGATTCCTTTGTCCCGATTTTCAACTTATACTCTCCAGGAATAGAAAATTTTGTGAAATCAGCCCAAGTGACATTATCACCCGACGCTCTCCACGATTTTGCCTTTGGAAGTGAATCTTTATAAACTACAGTGCCACTTTTGGCGTCAACAATAGAATATTCGGAAACTGATGAATTACATATCATCGCCTGTTTTACCGCCTGTGACGGATAACCAACCTGGTTTGTTTGTAACGCTATATCAGCTGCCATTGTCGACATTGGCAATGCCAATGAAGCAAGAAATATACCTTTTTTCAATCTCATAATATAATCCATAATAAAACCCTACTATATGGTTCACTCATTCATCTGCACAATATGGGGAACCACTTTACCAATTCATGCACCTACAAAATAATATTATCCTCGACAACATTCAAAATAAAAACAAGAAAAAATTATTTATTTCAATCATTTTTGCCAAATACGATATTATCCAACATATTTTTAGTCCGACAATTCCGTCTCTGAATTAAAATGGCATGGATTTTGCGACAAAAAAGAGGAATGTCAAGAGCGAATCAATCATCGTCGCACCTCTATTTTTAGCTTTTCATGTCCATTAGTCGATGATTTTCACTAATTTTGCATAATGTTTCAACCACATATAATTTAATCAATGATGAGAAATAGGATTTGGAGCATCTTTGCTCTGTTAATTACGATATCTGCCCAAGCTTTTGCTGTGCTTAACGAGCAAAACTTAGACATGACCGTTAGCGTGCTGAAAGCGGAACTGGAAAAGACATATACGGAAGAGACTCAGATAATGGAGAGATACGACAGTATCAACGTCAAACAGCACAAAGAAGCATTAAAAACAATCCAAGAGAGTGAAAAAATAGCCTTGATGCTTTACAGCCAAAAACAAGACTATATTTTCGATATGGCATATGCATGTCATGAGGCGACCACTCAATATCATAATTTCAAGAAGAAAAGAATGCCATTCGACATCAGCATCAAAAAGCTTGACAATGAAATCAAACGCTACACTCTCTTGATCGAGTCGTTGGAAAGCATTTCCCCAAGAAAGAGAAAATTCAACATTGACAGTCTTAGACTAGCCAAGATGAAAGAAGATTCTATCAAGAAAGCTGTTGAGCTGGCCACTGCAGCATACGAGGCTCAAAAATATGGCAAGCCGCAAATCGACTCGACATCTAAGGGTGTGGGAATCAACATCTTTGGCAAACAACTTGGCGGAGACACTTCGTCGACATCCGCAGAGGAAATAAAGAAAGCCATGGAAGCCAAGCAAGACAGTTTTATGCTGGAAAAGGCAAGAGAAATAGCCAAAGAGGTGACAGACTCCACTAACAACACAACCGACACATTCAAACTTCCTTCCATACCTAAATCCGCAAGAAGATTGTTGATGACTGAACTAAAAGACTTCAGGCTGTCGGAAGCCAGCCAAATAGAAAGAGACTCATGTGTGGCTTTATCTAAAAAAATCCTTGCCAACCTGATATCGGTGAGAGACCATATTATCAAAGACAAAAAGCTGTACGAGCACGTCGAGTCTCGCCTAAAAACTGTCAACGACTATGCCCTTGGAAGATACGAAGCTATACAGCAGAGTATTTTCACCAATGGAGGGAACAACTATCTCTCTGTGATCCGCAACTTTTCCATGCACTACAACAATGCATGCCATGACATAAAAGACAAATATACCAGCAACAATTCTGAAGACTCAGATTGGAGGGGGACAACAATTTTCGGTCTTGTGCTGACTGTGTTTGGAATCATACTGTTAGCGGCAGGAATCGCCATCTTCTTTCTTAAACAATATGGCAAACGGAAACAGCTGAAACCTGAATTCATACCATATTACGCAATTTCTCTGACATGTTTTCTCTTCACTATATTGTGCACACTGCCTCAGATTTTCGCAAGTCAAAATTTTCTGTCAATGGCATGTTCACGATTGATAGAATACGTGCTTTTGATTGCAGCCATCACACTTTCTCTTGTATACCGCACAAAAGGGCATCAGATAAAGAGTGCTTTCTCTTGCTACTTCCCTATTTTGATGATGGGTCTTGTGATAATTATATTCCGCATATTGTTTGTGCCTAACAACCTCGTCGTGATTCTTTTTCCTCCGATGCTTATTCTATTCACAATATGGGGATTCCGTTCGGTGCAGAAACATCATGCGAACATTCCTAAATACGACGAGATATATGCTTGGATATCTCTTACAATCATGACTGTCGCCTGCGTCATGGCATGGCTCGGCTATGCGCTCCTGGCTGTAGAAGTATTCATCTGGTGGCTCGTGCAGCTCACATGCGTTCAGGCTCTGACATTCGCGTCGGAATACATGAAAGCGTTCGAGAAAGACAAGGTGGCCAAACATATCCTTAAGAAAAATGGTATCGATGAGTCGTCAATGTCGAAGGAGGCATACAATGACATTCTCAACAAAAAGATAATCGAGTTGCAGAACAATCAAGGCGACAACATCACATATACATGGTTCCTGGATCTTGTCACCATGTGTATAATTCCAGTGTCGGCAGTGCTTTCCTTCCTTCTATGCATCTATATCGCCACTGATATCTTCGACCTCACTGCCATATGTAAAGACATCTTCTTCACCAACTTCCTCGACATAGAGGATTTGTGTCAGTTGTCTCTGTTCAAGCTCGTTGTAGTGTTGGAATTCTATTTTATCTTCAGATTCACATCATATCTTTTCCGTTCTGTCTACAAGCATTGGAAATTGAAAAACAAGCAGTTGCATGAAATCGAAAGATCCAACATAACACTTGTCAACAATTTGATCTCTATAGTGGTGTGGGGAATATACTTCATCTTCATTCTCTTTTTACTACAGGTGCCAAAAAGCGGAATCTCAATCGTGACAGCTGGTCTTGCCACTGGTCTGGGATTTGCGATGCGTGATATGATCAATAATTTCTTCTACGGAATAACACTGATGACAGGACGTGTGAGAGTCGGTGATTTCATCGAGTGCGACGGAGTGAGAGGAAAGGTGGAATCCATCACCTACCAAAGCACTCAACTCATCACTTTAGACGGCTGCGTCGTGGCTTTCCTAAACTCAACTCTTTTCACTAAGACATTCAAAAATCTGACCCGCAACCACGGATATGAGCTCGTAAAATTGCCTGTCGGTGTGGCATACGGGACTGATGTGGAAAAAGTCAGAAAAATATTAGAGGAAAAATTAGGTCAATTAAGAGCTGAGAAGACGGGAGTAAAGCCTAACATAGATCCAAGCAAACAGATAAGCGTATACTTCAACGATTTCGGAGACAGTTCCGTCAACCTATACGCTGTGATGTGGATTCTAGTAGAAAATAAATTTGTGATTGTGTCGAAAGCGAAGGAACTAATCTACAACGCGTTGAACGAGAACAATATCGAGATTCCATTCCCTCAGCGCGACCTTCATATTATAACAACTCCTTCAAAGCAATAAATGAAGTTGAGACTCCTGCTTTCCATAATCGTGATCTTAGCTGTTCCGTTTTTCGGAATGGCTCAGATGGATTCTGTAGAGACGGCAGCAGACTCTAATTTCATCCACGAATCTCTCTCTTTCAGTTTCACGACAGATGCAGAAAGAGACACCGACATGTATTATAATGACGAACAAAATTCAGGAGGCGAATATATCTACGTCACCGAATATGAAGAGGAGAAAAAATGGATAGACAGAGTGATAAGCCGATTTCTTAGGACATCGGTCGACTCCAACTACATCACCACCAACGACTATGGTCTACAGGTGAAACTCAGTTTCAACACGTTCAACAGCCAGACCAAATTCAAATGGGAAGCCACGGAAGACACACTGCCAAACTATTGCAGAATCACGTCGGACCAGATATCAAAAATCGGACTTTGGATTGGCTACCGTAATTTCGGGTTAGGCTATAGCTTTGAACTCGGCTCTCTTTCCAAAAACAAAATCCAATACAATTCAGAATTCAGTTTCGACTATTATGGCGACGCGTGGGGTATCGGCATATGTCTCAACTACACAGGCAACAACAATCTTTCTTTCAACAAAATACACTCCGACATTCCCGACAATTTCCTTGCCATTCTTCGTATGCAGCTCAACACCTATTACGCACCTCTTTATCGGAAATTTTCCTACAACGCAGCGTTCTCCCACAGCATGAGACAAGAGAAGAGTGCGGGCAGTCCGCTTTTTGGTCTGTCGATGAATACATTTTTCCTATATTCAGACCATTACATAGACCCCGAGGAATTCTCACATATATTAAATAAAGATGTGTGGCAAATTCCATCGGAGATACATTATTTTGGTGTCAATCTGAATGCCGGATATGCACACAACTTCGTGACAAAGAAAAAAACACTTCTTCATGTGTCACTTCTTCCATACATCACATTATTTAAAAAGACAAGCGTTGAATCACTGTATAATGACGGCAACAAAGAGCCCATCTTCCAATACGGTGCGACAGGGAAAGCCAGTTGGATATGGCAATGTGAGCACCACCTAATCAGTATGTTCGGATCTATCAACTTCAGCAGTCTCCTTAAATCTCCTATCAAAGTGAACGACATAGTCTACCGCATAGGCACATGCTATGGATTCAGAGCATACAAGCATCATAAGCCACATAAGAGAAAAAAGATTAAAAGAAAAAGTGACCGTCTTCACTCAGTTTCACAACCTGATTAGAAAAGCAAAAATGAGGATTGTTAAAGGCATTCCACCCTTAATATATCTCACAAATCAGTCATAAACTACGAAAGAGCCAACGTTTTTATTTTCATCTTTTATAGGAATAACAACAATTTTAATATATTTGCACCATTATAATGACAATTATATGAGAAAGGAAATAACTACAATGGCAATTGCTTCCCTTTTCTGTTGCACAGGGTTTGCACAGACCGAGGGAGAAACGGCATCACAAAACGAACGATACAACCTTACTCTCGAGCAGTGTATTGAGTATGCTTTCGGCAATAGTCTTGAGCGTCAGAACCTAAAGCTATCGGAAAAGGTTAGCGAATATTCCTACGAACAAGCAAAGAACAACCGCAAGCCACAGGTCAGCGGTTCCATATCTGAAACACTTTCCCACACAGGACGTGAGAGTGACGTCAACCTTGGAGGAAACGTAGGCATCAACGCAGGAGTGACCCTTTATCAAGGAGGCGCGATAAAAAACAATATAGAGAAGTCTCGTATTGAGGCGGAAGACGCAGTGGTACGCACCGACCAATACGACCACAACCTCATAATCAAAATCCTTCAGTATTTCCTTAACGCTCTTTCTTCTGAAGAGTTGCTACGATTCCAGAAAGTGATACTTGAGACATCCGAGGAGCAGCTTCGTCAAGGAGAAGAGAAATATAAAGTCGGAACTATCTTGGAGAGCGACTACCTCATTTTGAAGGCACAATACGCCAACGACGAGTGCAATCTGCTCAACAGCCAGATCAACCGCGACAACGCTTTGCTTAATCTGAAACTCGCTCTTTCGATGAATCCGAACGCTGAGCTCACCCTCGTCTATCCAGACACAACAGATATGGAGGCTATGGCAGAGTTGCCAGGCGTGGAGACTGCCATCCAACGTACACTCGACACCCATCCAGATATGATTTTGGCAAAATCAAATATAGAGGTGGCGAGAATCAATGAAGAGATCACACGTGCTGGCAGACGCCCTACAATCTCAGCAAGCGCAGGGTTGAGCTCGGGACATAGAAACTTCGACGACATCGGCAACCAGTTTATTGACCGATTCAGCCAGAACATAGGAGTGTCGATGTCCATTCCGATCTACGACAGAGGAAAAACAAAGACATCCTTAAAAATGAACGAGGCACAGACAAAGATGGCAGAAGTCGACTTGCAGGAAGCAGAACTGAAACTTCGCCAGACAGTGGCAGTCGAGTGTGCCAATGTGAATCTCGCATACCAGCAATATAAAGTAAACGAAAAAAGAGCAAAGGCATACAAGTCCGTATATGATGTCTACAACATGAAGTTCAAATACGGCACCGTCACAAGCGTGGATCTTTTGCAACAGCAAAACAACTATATCAACTATCTTACAGACTACGTAAGATCAAAGTATTCATTCATCCTCGAACGTAAGATTTTGGATGTCTATATGGATTATCCGATCAAGTACGAGGCAGTACGTATCAACAAGTAAAAAAATAAAACATAATACAATGGCAAAAAAAATAGGCATAGGCATTGCGATAGCTGCGGTCGTAGGACTGTTGCTATACTTCTTCTGGCCGTCAAAGAAAGAGGTCACCTTCAAGACTCAAGTGATCGAGGAAGGAACAATTTCAAAATCTATATCAGCCACTGGATATCTGCAACCAGCAGACAAGGTGGAGGTCGGAACACAGGTGTCAGGTAAAGTGGAGAAACTTTATGTGACTTACAATTCTAAAGTGAAAAAAGGACAGGTATTGGCGGAATTGGACAAGTCGACGCTGCTTGAACGTCTGTCTCAGGCAAAATCATCAAGATCTAGTGCGGAGAGCACACTTAACCTTGCCACACAAAACTACAACCGTACGAAAGCATTGTTTGAGGCAGGAGCCGCAACACAGCAGGCGTTTGACGAGGCCACTAACACATATATTCAGGCTCAAAACACACTTAACAATGCCAACACTAACGTGCGTGAGGCTCAGGTAAACCTTGGCTATGCAGTCATCACATCCCCAATCGACGGTGTGATCTTGGCTAAACAGGTGGAGCAGGGACAGACAGTAGCGTCTTCTTTCTCTACCCCTACATTGTTCGTGATTGCAAAAGACCTAAAAAGCATGACTGTAGAGGCAAACATCGACGAGGCTGACATAGGCCAGGTAAAGGTCGGACAGAAAGTTGAGTTCACAGTAGACTCTTATATGGGTGAGACATTCTATGGAGAAGTCCAGGAGATCCGTCTAGAGCCAAATGTGACCAGCAACGTCGTCACATATACTGTAATTGTGAAGGCTGAAAATCCAGAGGAGAAGCTATATCCAGGCATGACAGCAAGCGTAACTATCTATACAAATGCTCAAAGTGGCTTACTTGTCCCTGCGGCTGCCATGGCTTTCAATCCGACAGAAGAGTTGTTTGAAGCTCTTGGCAAACCAGAAAGGCCATCAAAAGATGGACATAGAGACGGAAAGAAACCTGAAGGATTTGACGGAGAGAAGAGAGAGCGTCCAAGCCGTGAGAAAATGGAGGAAATGAGACAAAACGGTCAGAAAGTCTGGATCAAAAACGGAAATTCCATCAGACCACGCTTCATTGAGACTGGATTGAACGACGGTGTGAACGCAATCGTCAAAAATGGACTCGCTGTTGGCGATACTGTAGTGTTGTCGGCTCAGGTTGGCGAAAAAGTCAAGAAGGCTAAAGGAGGAATGTCTAACAATCCGTTGACTCCTACTCCTCCACGCGGTAAACGAATGAGATAAAAATATGGCAAATTCCATAATAAGAATCAACGAGCTAAAACGTAATTTCATCGTCGGAAGCGAGACGGTGCGTGCTTTGCGTGGAGTGTCGTTCGAAATACAGGCAGGTGAGTTTGTGGCAATCATGGGAACCAGCGGTAGCGGAAAAAGTACGATGCTGAACATCCTTGGTTGTCTGGACAAACCTACGTCGGGAGAATACTACATCGACGAGATCGAAGTGTCGAAATTCTCCAACGACAAATTGTCGGAAATTCGCAACAAGAAGATCGGATTCGTTTTCCAAAGCTACAATCTTCTTCCTCGCACTGCGGCAATTGAGCAGGTAGAGTTGCCGTTGCTCTACAATCCCAACGTAGGTGCGAAGGAGCGAAGAGAAAGAGCAGAAGAAGCTCTTCGCCTAGTAGGATTGGAAGAAAGAATGTATCACCTTCCAAGCCAGATGTCGGGAGGTCAGCAGCAACGTGTGGCGATCGCGCGAGCCATTGTCAACGACCCAGTCATTATTCTAGCCGACGAAGCGACAGGTAATCTAGACACACGTACATCCTATGAAATCATGAGTCTATTCCAGCGTCTCAACGAATCAGGAAAGACAATCGCATTCGTGACACACGAGCCAGACATCGCCGCTTTCACATCAAGAGTGGTGATGCTCCGCGACGGAAGAGTGACCAAGGATGAACCCGTGAAAACAGCAAGTGCTCAGGCAGCTCTAGACGCGCTTCCTGCAAGTGACGACTATTAAAAAATTATGGTATGAATTTCTCGAATCTAATAAAAATAGCATACACGGCTTTGCTCCGCAACACAACAAGAGCGTTGCTGACAATGCTCGGTATCATCATCGGTATCGCATCTGTGATCGCCATGGTCAACATGGGTCAGAGTTCACAAGCACAAATTGAGGAGAATATCTCTTCGATGGGAACGAACCTTATCATGGTGATGCGTGCGCATCAGCGTGGAGGCGGTGTGAACCTAGGAAACGCCAACTCCCAGTCGCTTAAGCTTGCAGACGTGGAAGCGATTAAGGCACAGGCTAAATATGTGGACGCTGTATCGCCATCAGTCAACGCTTCCGGACAGCTCGTGAACGGATCAAAAAACTGGCCTGGATCGATGCAGGGAGGAAGTGTGGAGTATCTTGCCATCAAAAAGTATGAAATCGCATACGGCACGAATTTCACGGAGCAGGACATCGCATCATACGCTAAAGTCTGCCTGATCGGAAAAACCATCGTCGACAACCTATTTGAAGAGGGAGAGAATCCAATCGGAAAAGAGATCAGATTCGGCAAAATTCCAATGAAGGTCATCGGTGTGCTTGAGGAAAAAGGACAGAACAGTATGGGACAGGATCAGGATGATATCCTTATCGCCCCATATTCGACGGTGCAGAAACGAATTCTTGCACAAAACCACCTCAATATGATCTACGCATCAGCGAAAAACGAGGATGTCTGCCAACTTGCGACAGAGGAGATAGAAAAGATTCTCCGCACAAGCCACAATCTTTCCCCAGACGCAACGAATGACTTTGAGGTACGCACACAGGCAGAGATGTTGGAAATGATGTCGAGTGTGGTCGGCACAATCACGTCGCTACTGACAGCCACAGCCATCATCTCACTTATCGTGGGAGGTATCGGAATAATGAATATCATGTATGTGACGGTGACGGAGCGTACAAAAGAGATCGGACTTAGAATGGCTATCGGAGCCAAGGCAAAAGACGTGCTGTGGCAGTTCCTTATCGAGAGCGGAATGTTGAGCGTCGTTGGAGGAATAATCGGTATTATTGTAGGAATAATCGCCTCCTACGTCATAGCCCAAGTGATGATGTCTCCGTTTGTAGTGAGTGTAGGGGCAGTGTTTATGGCATTCTTCGTGAGTGCGTTTATCGGAATCTTCTTCGGTTGGCTGCCAGCCAAGAAAGCTGCCAAACTTGATCCTATCACAGCGTTGAGATACGAATAGATCAATGCGAAATGAGGAATGCGAAATACAAAAGATTAATCAGAATGATAAATTCATTCTCACTATAAAATTAGGGGACATCTGATAGTCCCCTAATTTGTTGGCAACGGCAGTCTATCATCTGCGACGATCGCCAACCATAGTCTAACAAATTAAATAACCGTTCCACGGTTCGCAAAACCCAAACAAGGGACGGTTGGCTTAGATAGCCAATGGTTGATTTTCACGCAGTGAAAAACTACCGTTGGCGACCAACCCTAAATTTTGGTAATTATTACCTAAATTCAGATATGAAGCAATGACAAAAAAGCAAATACTTTTGTATCAGATAATCAAATGAGATAAACATGAAAAAAATAGTTGTAATCACTGCGTGCTTGGCTACATTCTTTAGCTGTTCGCAGCAAAAAAAAGAATCTGACATGGAGGACAAGCAAGAAATAACATTCGTAAATGAGTGGGACAAAATTTTTCCACAAAGTGACAAAGTGAGTCATTCCAAGGTCACTTTCAAAAATCGTTACGGCATCACACTGGCAGCTGATTTGTACAAGCCGAAGAAAGCAGACGGAAAAATGGCAGCGATCGCTATCACCGGACCTTTCGGAGCTGTAAAAGAGCAGACAAGTGGAATTTATGCTCAACACATGGCAGAGAGAGGATTCATCACCATTGCCTTCGACCCATCTTTCACTGGTGAGTCTGGTGGAGAGCCACGTCGCATGGCATCTCCAGACATCAACACAGAAGACTTTCTGGCAGCAGTAGATTTTCTTGCGAACCGTGAAGATGTAGACCCTGAACGCATCGGAATCATTGGCATTTGCGGGTTTGGAGGCATGGCAGTCAACGCTGCCGCAATCGACCCACGTATCAAAGCCACTGTGGCATCTACGATGTACGATATGAGCAAAGTAAACGCTGAAGGATATTTTGGAAGTGAGAACACCCCAGAGCAACGTATGGAAAAGCGTAAAGCTATTGCTTCACAGCGAACAGAAGATTTCCGTGCTGGCAGTTACAAACGTGCCGGTGGAGTCATCGACCCTCTGCCCGACGATGCTCCTTGGTTTGTCAAAGATTACTACGACTTCTACAAAACGTCTCGCGGATACCATAAACGCAGCGGAAATTCAAACGACGGTTGGAACGTGATAGGCTGTCAGTCGTTTCTCAACCAACCATTGTTATGCTATGCCAACGAAATCTTAAATCCTGTGCTACTCATCCACGGTGAGAAAGCCCACAGCCGATATTTCAGCGAATATGCCTTCGAAAAAATGACAGGCAAAAAATGTGAGGGCAAAAGCATGACGGATGGAAACAAAGAAATCTTGATAATCCCGGATGCTTCTCACGTCGACCTGTACGACGACAAAAACAACAAAATTCCATATGAGAAAATCCAAACTTTTTTTGAGGAAAATCTGAAATAAAATATTTCTGCAATATGGACGATTTATATATTGATTCAGTTCAAAAATTCAACGATTTCTACGGATTCGAAACTCTGCATCCATTAGTCAGTGTTGTTCGCTACGACAAACAATTGCCTGTTGAAGAACTCATAGTGCACTACGGTGTATATGCACTTTTTCTGAAAGAGAACAAAGGATGCAAGTTGTCGTATGGTCGTACAAAATATGATTTTGATGAAATGACTGTCACATCGTTTGCTCCAGGACAAAACATCCATGTGGAACCGAATCCTGAAGTGCCGAATCCCAAATGGACAGCATTGCTTTTCCACCCTGATCTGCTTGCTCGCACTCAGTTGGGACGTCAAATCTCACACTACGAATTTTTCTCATATTCAAGCAACGAAGCTCTACATCTGTCGACAGGAGAAATCGAAATCTTCCGCAGTGTCCTTGCCATGATCCAACAGGAGCTTAAACATGCCATCGACAAACATAGCAGAGAGCTGATTGTCTCCAATATTGAATTGCTGTTAAACTACTGCATGCGATTCTACGACCGCCAATTCATAACACGAGAAGAGATCAACCATGCCACGGTGCAAAAATTCGAATCTCTTTTGAACGACTACATCGACAAATATGCCGAAACTGAAGGAATCCCGACAGTTGGTTACTTTGCAGAAAAATGCAATCTTACTGCCGGATACTTCGGAGAACTGGTGAAGGTGGAAACGGGAGAGACTGCTCAGGATTTCATTGCAGACCACATTGTACAACATGCAAAAGAGTTGCTCAACAACCACACTCTCAGCATCACACAAGTCAGCGATCGTCTTGGGTTCGGTTATCCACAGCATTTCATCCGTTTTTTCAAACGGAAAACAGGCAAGACTCCAACGGAATACAGAGCAGCGTAAGTTTGTCACATAACGTGAATTCGACGAAATCAAAAGATAGTTGGAGTGTCATAAATGAGGATTGTTAAGGGCCCATGTTTGATTGATATTGGCCCTAACCCCTTCCTTAGTGCGAGCCGTAGGCGAGCACATAAATTTAATAAAACCATAGAGAGAAAAAGTTTACAGAGAAAAACTTCGTCTTTTTATGAGAAAAGGAGGTTAGATTTCGATACGAAAATGGATAATGATTCGCAGATTACAATTCATCTCACGTTAATTAAAATCAAAAAACATGAAGAAACTCTTAATATTTTTAATTTCTCTTTTGACAATGAGTGTAAACGCTCAAAACAACAACCAAAAATCCTACAACATGAAAAGCAAAACATTAATAGCCTATTTTTCGGCTTCAGGAACAACAGAAAAAATTGCAAAGAAACTTGCTGAAGTAGCAGGAGCTGATCTTCACGAAATAAAGCCAGAGCAACGTTACTCAAATGCCGACCTAAACTGGCATGACAAACAGAGTCGATCATCTGTGGAGATGGCAGACAAATCGTCACGTCCAGCCATCACCGACAAGCTTTCCAACATGGATGACTATCAGACCATCTTTGTGGGATTCCCTATCTGGTGGTACACTTGCCCGACTATCATCAACACATTCTTCGAAAGCTACAACTTTAACGGCAAAACAGTATTTTTGTTCGCCACAAGTGGAGGCAGCACCATAGACAAGGCGGTTAAAGACCTAAAGGCATCCTACCCTAATATCAATATCAAAAGCGGAAAGCTTCTCAACTACGCAAGTGAAAATGAACTGAAAACTTTTTGCGGAAAATAATCGAACAGATTAAGGATTAATATGAATCCCCGCAGATTTACAGTTCTTCTTATGTCAAATAGACTTGCTGGAATAAAGAGGAGCAACATCAAAAAATCACAGTCATGAAGAAGATACTTTTTTCATTATTCAGTTTCCTGATCTTAAACATGCTTACAGCACAGGGCAAAACTCTTGTGACATACTACAGCTACACAGGCAACGTAAAAAGCATCGTTGACGAGTTAATCAAAGCACAAAATGCGGATGTTGTTGAGATTCAGCCAGCAGAAGAAGGGCTGAAATATGAAGCTGACAATTATGCCATAGGCAGTGCTTTGATATCTGCCATACGCAATAATCCCGACGTCGCTGAAAGCTACCCTTCCATAAAACCTACAAATATAGATTTCGACAAATACGACAATATCATCATCGCCACTCCTCTATGGTGGAGCAATATGGCAGCTCCGATGCAATCGTTTCTATTTGAAAACGGCAAATATATGGAAGGTAAAAATATCGGATTGATTGTATCAAGTTCAAGCAGTGGCATTCAATCCGTAATAGCAGATGCCAAGCGACTCGTGCCTGAAGGAAAATTCAGCAATGAATCTCTTTGGATTAACGACAAAAACCGTAGCAACATGGCATCACTACTTGGCGATTGGATAACCACATTAAATTTCACTAATTATATGGCTGAAAAATTGCTGATCACCATCGGCAACAAGACTCTCACTGCGTCGCTGCTTGACAACAGTTCCTCACAAGCCATCGTTGCCTCTTTGAAAAAGAGTCCGATCTCTTATGAAGCACACGACTATGGGAATTTTGAGAAAGTAGGATCACTGGGAGAAACATTCCCTACAAACGACGAGCAGATCACCACAGAGCCTGGCGACTTGATTTTGTATCAAGGAGAGAATCTTTGTATCTATTATGACGTCAATTCTTGGAATTTCACGAGAATAGGAAAGATCGACAATATCACACAATCAGAATTGAAAGACTTTTTAGGCAATGGCAACTGCACTATAACGATCTCTCTATCATCTGATTCCAAAATAAATGACATCCCGTCTTCAAAAAGCACCGACCTGACATACGACATACTAGGTCGGAAGGCCAGATATCCGTCAGATGACAAAATTTATGTTATAGGAGGCAAAAAACTGATAAAACATTGAATGTCATCCGTTTTTTTAGCTCATGACACTATAGTATGAATCCATACAAAATGACAGAAGCAGAATTATACAAAAGTCTCGGTGCGTTAACGAAAGACAAAGAGGTATGGGAGGAAAACATTCCATACGTAGAATCACTACTCACGTCGGAATCGGTGAAAATAAAATCAAAAGCATTATGGATGCTCGGTGAGATGGGACTTGCATTCCCTTCGTCGATCAAAAGCAGAGTCGCGACAATCGCCTCTTTCCTCGACAGCACAGAACCTCTTCTACGTGAACGTGCAATCAATGCTCTCGGCAGAATCGGACGGGGATGTTTCAATTCCGTCGAGCCATATTGGGATGATCTATTCCGTTTTGCCCACGACGAGGATGCGAGCGTCAGACTGGCTTTCATCTGGGCGTCGGAAAATATCGCCACCAACACTCCCGATCCCTACAAGGATCACATGCCACTGTTTGCTGAATTGCTTCACGACAGCGACGACCGAGTAAGGATGGAGGCTCCAGAAATATTCCGTGTCCTCGGGAAACGCAAACCTGATTTTGTCAAACCATATATTGATCAACTACGAAGCATCGCCGAAACAGACAGCAACCGTGTGGTGAAGATCCATTGCCAGGGAGCGATACGTGCGGTGGAATAGATGTTTTTAGAAGTTGTTCAAAATTTTCAATAAAATTGATCATATTCTTAGAATTTGTTGCATTTTCTTGGTTCGTTGATTTTTTTGAGCTATTTTTCAGCGTCTAGTTTGACAAGCTCTAAATATAACATAATGACACATTTTATTACAAAAATCACAACTGCAGGACACCGACTCATGATCCTGTTTCTTCTTGCAGTCGGCATCACATCCGTGCAAGCCCAGATAGAACTCAAATTCAATCTCAACAACCGTGGAGATCTCGTCACGGAAGATCATTATGGCATTTTCTATGAAGAGATAAATCATGCAGGAGACGGTGGTCTCTACGCCGAGCTGGTTCGCAACCGTTCTTTCGAAGAAGACATGGATAAACCTATGAGTTGGAGCACTGTGGGCAATGCTGAGATGAGTCTGACGGCAGACAAAATGCTCAACGCTGTTCAGTTGCGATCACTGAAAGTCAACATGAAATCCGCCAATACAGGTGTACGCAACGAAGGTTACTGGGGTATCAATATCGTCGCCGGACGCGAATACGACCTATCTTTCTGGCTCCGTGCCGAAGATAGCTACGACGGCAATATCATCGCAGAGCTTCAAAACGCCAATGGACAGAATTTAGGAAGCACTTCCATCAACGTCAAGGCCACACAAGAATGGAAGAAATACACTGTCAAATTCAAAGCAACAGGTGCGGATGTCCATGGTTATCTGGCTTTGAAAGGCGACAAAAAAGGAATCATTTATTTGGACGTTGTCAGTCTGTTTCCTCCCACATTCAAAGGACGCAAAAACGGTTGTCGTCCCGACTTGGCTCAGATGTTAGCAGATATGCATCCACGTTTCATGCGTTTTCCAGGAGGCTGCTACATAGAAGGATCATGGGGCGACGGATTCACCAACCGTTTTGAATGGAAGAAGACCGTCGGACCAATCGAGGAACGTCCGGGGCACATAAACCGCAACTGGAAATACAAAGTGACTGACGGACAAGGCTACCACGAATATCTTGAACTGGCGGAAGACCTCGGAGCCAACGCCATGTTTGTGGTGAACATCGGTATCGGACACGACTGGAGAGTAGATGAAAACGACATTGATCCTTTCATCCAGGAGGCACTCGACGCTATCGAGTATGCCAACGGAGGCACAGAGACATTCTATGGACGTATGCGTGCACAGAACGGTCATCCCGAACCATTCAACCTGAAATACTTGGAAATCGGCAACGAGCAGGAGTTTATGCTCAACCGAGACGACTACATGAAACGCTACATGCAGTTCTACAATGCCATCAAAACTCGTTGGCCCGACCTGCATCTCATCGCTAACAGCTACTGGTTCGACGACATCACAGAGCCCGTAGAACTGAAAGACGAGCACTACTACGACTCACCAGAATTCTTCATCAGTCAGTACGACCGTTACGACAACCAGTCCAAATCCACCACACATATATACGTGGGAGAATATGCCGTGACAAAAGACTATGGAACTCTCGGAAACATGAACGCAGCCATTGGCGAAGCAGTGTTTATGCAGGGGTGCGAGAACAACAGTGAAGCAGTCAGAATGATGAGCTACGCACCTATTTTCACCCACGAAGACGACTTCAACTGGCGTCCAGACATGATCCGATTCAACAGTTCGATGAGCTACGGAACACCTTCATACTACGTCCAAAAAATGTTCTCAAACAATATAGGAAAACAAAACATCAACTGGACAGAGAAAGGTAACGGTGTCAACCTCGACTCCAATAAGAGTGCAATCGGCATCGGCACATGGTCTACCGCCGCCACATTCACCAATTTTCAGGCGAAGATTACAAACGGCACCGTCATCTCAGGCAACAAGACTGCTTCCACCGACTGGAAAACATCAAATGGATCATGGAACATCAGCACCTCCGCCGGATCATTCACGCAAACCAACGCATCACAAACAGATGTTCGTTGCGTGACGAGAAACTTATATGACCTGACAAATCTCGACATGACTGTCCATGCCACGAAACAAAGCGGTTCGGAAGGGTTCCTCATCATCTTCAACTACATCGACGAAAACAACTATGCATGGCTCAATCTTGGAGGATGGGGCAATACCAAACACGCCGTGGAGCAATGCCAAAACGGATTTAAAAGCGTCCTTGGAGAAAAAGCAGGATCACTCACCACAGGCAAGGAATATACAATCCGTATCTTAAAGGAAGGTCAAAATGTGCGCTGCTATCTCAACGGTGAAGTCATCATCAACGCCAAACTCCGTGCATACGGAAACCGCACCGTCTACACATCAGCCAGCATCGACGATGAGACCGGCATGATGTACATAAAAGTTGTCAACCCTACAAATTCATCTAAGGATGTAGCTCTCGTCCTATCTGGCGGTCAAGCCAAGACCGCTGAAGCAGAGATACTCTCCGCAGCCAAAGGCACAGATGAGAACACAACGGCAAAACCAAAATATATCGTGCCACGCACTCAGCAACTGACCGTCAAGGATGATGGCACGATAGCTTACGAATGTCCAGCCTATTCTGTAGGTGTGATACGTGTGCATGTCGACAATGTCACGCCACCTCAACCAGAGCCACTGCCTAATCCTGTCCTCAGCTTTAGCTTTGAAGACGGGAAACCGACAGACGACAGCGGCACATATACCGGCGACCTTGCTGGAAAGGCATCCATCATCACCCTTGATGACGGCAACCATGTGCTCGCCACAGGTCTAAAGGGTGAAGGCAGTTATTTGAATATACCTCTATCTGCAGCCAAACATGCTCTTGGCACCGCAGAAGACTACACCGTGAGCATCAATATGCTGCAACGCATAGGAAACAACACTGGCAAATTCTGCTGGGCTTACTCATTAGAACATGGCACCGACCAGTATATAGGGCTCGTCAACACTGGAGGCAACAGCGACTGGTACTACGAGATCAAGAATGAAAACACAGAAGGTGTGCACTCCTACTCTGGTCTCAGCGTCGGCGATTGGCACAACGTCACCTACACACAGCAGGGCAACGTCGGACGCATCTATATTGACGGACACCTCAAAAATGAGATAACAGTGAAACAGAAGCCATCGTCGTTTATCAACGACATCACACGTTTCACCATCGGACACTCTCCATTCACCTCTGACGCGATCATGGAGAACGCACTGTTCGACGACTTCCTCATCTTCGACACCGCTCTCTCTCCCGATCAAGTGATGGAGATAGGACGACGTGCGACGGCAATGCAGTACACCGACCGTTTAGAAAATCCGGATGCAGAACGTCAGGCATTAAAGAACTTAGTGAAGGAAGTAAAAAACTACGTCAACGAGACCAAGGACAATGAGCTCAAGCAAGCCTATACCACAGCGACTCGTGCTCTCAACTCATCAAGTACAACTACCGTCAACAGTGCATACGTAGCATTGACGGAAGCTGTGGCAAATTATAAGCAGAGCCAGTTGAGACTTGCGCAGAACGGTCAGCCAGCCGACCTCACTTGCCTTATCACTAACAGCTCTTTCACTCGCTACAACGTGGGATGGCAGGGTGCTGATCTCAGTGTCGCCTACAATGCTTATGCCAACGAGACAGCGGAACAGTTTTCACGTCCATTTGACATTTGGCAGGAGATCACCGGACTTCCAGCAGGCGTCTACACCATCAGATGTAAAGCTTTCTACAGAGCAGGATCAATCAGCGCGGGCTATCAAGCATGGCAGGACAACGCAACGTCGACTCGCAACGCGCAACTCTATGCAAACGATGTCGCCACTCCGCTGCCAAATCTGTTCAGTTCGTCCGCCTACACATACAACCCATACACATACCCTGATAATCTCACCCAGGCATCCTCCGCGCTCAACGACGCGAACGCTTACACTCCCGTCTCTATAAGCATTAAGATCGACGAGGGGGAGACGTTGCGACTGGGAATACGCAAACAGTCCACTATATCCGCAGACTGGGTGGCATACGACAATTTCCAACTCTTCTACGTGGAAAATCTTACAGACGTCAAAAATATCAGCGTCGAGCATACCAGCGACGACGTCTATGATATTCAAGGCCGTCTCGTCCGCAAGAATTCCAATCTGACAGGTATACCCAAAGGAGTGTATATCATCAACGGAGTAAAATTATTGGTTAAATAATTCTAGTTTAGCACATATAAAAACCAGAAAGAACAGATCGTAGGGGCAGGTTTGAAACCTGCCCGCAATAAAATCACATCATATTCAAACAGAAAACAGCGTCAGCTATAATATCTGACACTTGGAAAACTCACAAACATGTTTGTTTTGAAAAACTCTTAACAGAGAAAACATAAACAGTAGAAAAACGCACACGTTTTCTTTTGTTTTTGTTTTTTGCGTTGGGCGGTTTTCTATGTCATCTATGACATGTTTTCCAGCACCGACAACGAAGTTGTACTTGTGGTGTGCGTTTTCTGTTTTAATTTTGTCATAAAGAATTCATTCCTCAACTAAATCGAAAAAATATTAACATGTCATACATTTCCCTCTACTCCACCCCGTCCGAATTTGACGACATCATACTCGTCGCCGACGGGGATTATCTTACGGGACTGTATTTCATCCATTCGCAAGAAGGGAAGAGATATCTGAAAGATGGGCAGGAAGCCAACCTGCCTGTTTTTCAGGACACACGACGTTGGCTTGACAGTTATTTTTCAGGACATCAGCCCAATTTCACTCCACGTTACAGATTGGATAATGCCACATCATTCCGCAGAGAAGTGTCGGACATCATGTGCGGCATTCCATACGGCAAGACAGTCACCTACGGAGAGATAGCCACACAAATAGCGGAAAGACACGGAGTAGAGAAGATGTCAGCACAAGCAGTAGGCGGTGCGGTAGGTTGGAATCCGATCTGCATAATTATCCCCTGCCATCGAGTGATGGGGGCAAACGGCAAACTCACAGGCTACGGAGGAGGCATCAAGAATAAAATCGCACTACTTCTGCATGAAAAATCATTTTGGATAAATTGAAAATACAAGTTTTGCTATCTGTAAATAAAAGATTTCTTTTGCTTCCAAAGTGGTGCATTATATCCAGTTCTTATAATTAGCAGCACTCTTCAAGCGAGCCGATACCCAACCAAATCTACCCCAAAAAGCATAGGTTTAGTTGGGTATCTAGCTGGAGTGTCATAATAAAAATTCCAAAGTCGGAGACTTTCTCTGAGGTCTTATATCCTCTGTGGTTTTACATATGCTCGCCTTCGGCTCGCACCAGGATGAAGGGGGAGTTAGGGCGTTTCGCCCTTAAATTCCTCATCTTAGGAGAACACTATTTTTTTATTGAATTTATGATTTTCAAATAGGAAAGCCACACATGCTTTCCAGCACCGGCAACGAAGTTGTACTTGTGATGTGCGTTTTCTGTTTTAACATTACTTTGATGTATACAGCTGTTTATTCTCTATCCATTTACAAAGAAATAAGATATCTTTGCAGTTGAAGACAAAAATTGTTTTGACTATGAAACAGACTGAACGTATCGCACAGATGGAAAACCTCTTCGACAAGAGTAACGAGGTGATCCGACAATTACAACAAGCTGTTGACGACTTCTATGCTTTGCAACCCGTCATCTCCAAATTAGAAAACTATTATAAAACCGACTGGCACACCGACTTCGAAGCTGACGAGGAAGGCAAATTACCTGCCGACCTAAAACGTGGTGTGTTGAGCGAAGACGGTCTGTGGGATTTGCTTGAAGAATACCAGCGTCTGAAAGAGTGCTTTGAAGAGAGCGAATGATCAGAATGGCAAAAACCTGCCGGTGCGACTACAATACGCTTCATATTCCTCGCCAAAATCACGTCGAAGTCTACTCTCTTCCGTACGTACCTGCACCAACATTATCAACACGAAGATGATAAAGACAGCCAATGCCTGCCACGTCCACAGCCATGTGCAAATGCCAATCAAGTAGACGAAGGTGCCTGTCAGCATAGGATTACGGCTTAATCTATATGGCCCATCTGTCATCAGATGCTTGGTGCGTGGTGCCACCTCATGGCCGAACGCATCCATTGGGTTGCCATTACCCTTCCGTCGCATATAAACAATAGACCACACACTTATAACCAGTCCAACAACAGCCAAGACAGCTCCTATCACAAGCCTCAACATATCTGTTGGGATCAACTCTGGTCTGCCCGACGCAATCCACATGATGGATGGAATCAGACATACAAATAGTATTCCTCCTAATAGGTAACCGAAAATTTCTTTCAATGTTTTCATAACTTTATATCTAATTGCATTTTAATTCTGTATATGACAAATCATAAAATGAGTTTTCTCTGAAAGCTTCTTTCCTCTGTGGTTTTTTATTGTCGCTCGCCCTTACGGGCTCGCGATGGTGGGAGAGGTAAGGGCGTTCCGCCCTTTACAATCCTCATTTTAACACCACCCCGAATATGATAACCAACTGCGAAACTTGAATTTCATAAGAGCCTTTTGCGTCCTTGAATTATGACAAATCTTAAAATGAGCTTTCTCTGAGAGCTTCTTTCCTCTGTGGTTTTATTGTCGCTCACCCTTATGGACTCGCGATGGTGGGAGAGGTAAGGGCGTTCCGCCCTTTGCAATCCTCATTTGTATACCATCAACGAAGGAAGATGATCTTCTTGCCATCTTTTATATAGATGTTAGCAGGTTGTAATGAAGAACCCCTTCGTCCAAGCAGATCGTAGTAGAATCCGTCGTTTTGTATGTCCACTGAGATCGCATCCACATTCTTAATAGACGTATAATCACCAAGATCGCCAACCAACGTGCCGTATTCAGCCCACGCGGATGCCTCATACTCGGCAAGTGATTCTGCATAGACATGGATGATTGGTTTGGATGAGAACAGGTAGTTGCCGATTGCAGGAGGTGTTTTTGCCTTAACATAAACATGTTTCACCTCTGAATTGTAGAACACTCCTTGACTCAGTCTTTTGACATTCTCTCCTATCTCCACCGTCGACAATTGGCTACAGTAAGCAAACGCATCCAATTCTACACTTACAACATTGTCTGGGATTTGGACGGACATCAATCCTGACTGAGCAAACGCATTGCTTCCGATAGACGTGATGGTCTGTGGCAATGTCAATGACACAAGTCCACGATGGTTGTAGAATGAGTAAGTTCCCATGTCGTCGTCACTCGTAGTATAGGTTTCATAATAAGCATCTCCACCGCCCACGATTGTTGCATCAGAAAGATCTATGGATTGCAAATTTCCAGCTGCCACAAGTTGACGTAGGTATTTGATATCAGTACCGTTGATCGGACCGCTGATTTTAGCTTTTACAGCCTGAGCAGAAAGGTGATCTGAAAGAGTGCCAGCCTCCGTCATGCTGACGGTTTCCACACCAGAACCTGATTTCGCCACCTCGTGCATCGTGCCGTCTAAGTCAACTGAATAGATGGTAAAATCTTCGTCGACGCAGGATGGAATGCAGAAACGCAAAGCATTGGCCGCATAGACCATCTTTCCATCACTGTTGAGTGCCACAAAACCTATACCGCCAGAGCCACTCATGGCATAAAGAGAATCAGCCTGAATATAGGTGTATTGAGACGGTTGGGATTCACCTGAAAGAAAATCTGTGAACTGGCCCAAATCTCCGCACTGACCTATTTGATCCGAGCCAGCACGTTTTCCATCTTTCGCCACAAGGAAATCCGTCGCAGGAATCTCCTCCACACGATCCTCAATGAATAGAATCTCCCTGTTCTTCTTCGGATATTTGGAAATCTCCTCCAATGTCTTGTCTATGTCCTCTTGGTTGACAGTGAGATCGTATATTCCGTAATCGTCTATTGTCAGGTTGCAAGGCTCGAAGAAACCCCAAGCTGTGAAAAAGTCAGTCAAATCCTCTTGTGCCACCTCACAAACCTTTCTGACAAACTTTAATGAGCTGTTGTAGGTATTCGTCCATAATTCCAACGGATCTTTTCTCAGCTCTTGGAAAAGTGTCGGATAAAAAGCAGTGTTTTTCTCCGCCTGGTGATAGTAGAGATATAGCTGATAGTACATTCTCATTTTGCTGGTGACATCTCTTGAGAAGAAAGGCACATGGTGAGCATAATAGTTCATCGTTGTCGCAAGCGGATGTCCTTTTGTTGTGGTGACACCGTCGAGATAACAGATCACATTGGAAAATAGATTGTTGGAAACCTCCGTGCAGCTTTCCAGGTTGATCGCACCCTGGTTGTTATGTCCACACTCATGAGCCGCGCACCAGTCGTCCAGTCCGGCCTGTATGACAAATGATTTTCTGATGCAATCCACTGAATTATAGGAAGTACGGTAAGGACATGAATTGGCATAGCCATCATCAGTAGCCTCTCCTTCTATCGCAAAATTCGGATTATTGTAATAAATTGGGAAAATTGCCTCTCCTCCGGTCAGACGGAATGGTGCAACAGCACGACGTCCTGACGCCACCGACTCACACATTCCCATCAACTCCTTTTCCCAGACAGTGAGGCTATCAAACCATACCACACTGCTTTTTATAGTAGAAGGGAAAACCTCTTTGTAGGTCGACGTCTTGAAATTGAGAATTGTCTCTCCTCCTTTTACAGTAAACAAATCATGTGTCGCATTGTTAAGAAGTTCCACATAGTCGTTGTCGTTATGTCGAGCCACATCGTAATAGCCATTCACCACTCCACCCTCGACATGAATCTTGATGTCCGGCCACTCACTTAGCTTTTTCGTTTTCGACCGTGTGTCTGCAGTATACACTATATAATACAACGCATCTTTCTGTCCATCAATGATATTCAATCCCTTAGTCAGCTTGTGACCAGTCTTGGCATTTCCAATAAGATCGTTGTTGACACAGCCAGCAAAATAGAGCGTCGCATCAGAAGGGATATCCTGATCCACGAAAACATATAATGGGCTGTCGTCCGACGCATAAATTCCCGTCGGATTACCCATATACGAACCACCTGTAGCCATCATTGCCCCATTCCAATAATTCGCGTCGCTATACGCTTTATATTCACTGATACGGAATTCCTTTTCGTGGGCTGCCCAACTATCGTTTCTAATTTTCAAAATCATGTTGACTACAGCATCAGGGAGGCTGTCGTTTGTCATTTCATGCATTAATCCGTCGACATGCATTGAGGCATATTCGCTTTTAAGCTCTGTACATGCCTTATCAACAAAATATTTGTCGAGCGACGTCTTCAGAATAGACGACGTCATATCCTGAGGATAAAGTTCTTCCAAATTTCCGACAATAGTACCAAACTCATTCCAGTCGGAATCAGCAAAATCGTCTTTCATATCAGAGTAGACACAGATAGTAGGGTTGGAAGAGAACAGATAATAAGTGATAGTAGGTATGGACGAAGATCTCACATAAACCACCTTGACAGAAGAGCCGAAGAAAACACCCTGCTCCAACTTGTTGGTTTTCCTTCCAAGCACAACAGTGTCCAAAGCGTTGCAATAGGCAAAAGCATCAAACCCCAACGTCGACACCTTATCAGGAATTTCTATTTTCTTTAATCCTGATTTTGAAAAAGCCTTGGATGAAATATACGTGATTGAATTAGGGAGACTAATATATTCCAGTTTTTCACACTGATTGAACATACACTCTCCGACAATGTTGTCGTTCGTGGTAAACTCCTCATAGTAGGCATCACCGCCGCTCACAATGGATGCGTCAGACAAATTCAAGGATGTAATGTTTCCATTGTTTATTTGTTGACGAAGATATTTTATATCAGAGCCGTTGATCGCACCATTTATTTTGACATTCTTGTCCATTGTTGTCAGCAAAGCCGGAAGAGATCCCGGCTGTGGCACATCGACAACCGTTTCCGCCCATAAGGAAGAAACGCCACAGATGGCGAAAATAAACAAAATCGCCAAAGTCTTTATAGTATGATTTGCTTCCATAATTAAACCCTTTTGATTGCACTTAATTATTTTTCAGACTCGCAAAGTAGATTTTTTCTTTGACAATCCCAAACGGATCAACCGGTTATTACCAAAACCATGTTGACAAACATTTTGTATTAACGCTGCCCCGTTTAGCAACTGATTTTCGAAGATTATTAAGGACCCTTTCTCTCTATTGCGAGCCGAAGGCGAACATATATAAAAACCACAGAGGAAAAAGTTCTCAGAGAAAGTCTACGACTTTTTTTGAGGGGAAAGAGATAGGAAGCCAGTCAGGATGGGGAAATGCCTTTTCTATAAATCTTCATAATTGCAAACTCACAGATTAGAATTCGTCAAGTCAAATTTTCGGCCAAAACAGCTGGAATTTTGTGAAATCCAAGGCTAAAACTATTAGAATTTTGTGAAAATTCAGTCTAAAATAGTCGGAATTTTGTGAAAATTACTTATTATATAATTAAAAATCAAATAAAAATCCGTGCCATCCCATAGAGACGACACGGATATACACGCTAAACAGATTTATAGAAATTTATTCGTGGAAGAAGTATGGTAGTCCATCATACACATAGTGTCTCACATAACCCCACCAGTGAGTCAAACCTGGGGCTACCATAAAGTATAGATTACCTTTTGAGAAATCAGAAGTATAGACGAAGTTGCTGCTGTTCTTCATCGCCTGAATCTGTGGATTCTCGTTAGGGTATGCGATATCATCAGAACCAGTTGCCGCGAAAATGAAATAGTCACGGGTTGTAAAACCTGATTTGGCGATAGCATCGTCGATTGTACGTGCCTTGTCCTGACCAGAGTTACAGCCATTACACCAAAGGTCTCCACTTAGAGGCATGAAATATGCGCAGATATCCAAGCAATACAAGAAGACATTCCATGTGGATACACATCCCATAGAGAATCCTCCGTATGCACGGTGACGACGGGATGCCTTAATGTCGGCTTCCGAAGTAGACTCCGCATAAGTGGAGTATTTGCCCTCCACGAAAGGAATCACACTTGCACGGAACTCCTCATAGAAGTTTTGAGCCTCGCTACCGTTTCCATTGAAAGTAGGAGTAACCACAATAAGAGGTTCCAATTCACCGTTCATGATCATGTGGTCGAGGATATTCTGTAGCATGACATCATTACCAAAGATAGTGTTCTCATTCTCACTTCCACCATGCATCAGATAAAGGATATTGTACTTTTTGTTCTCGTCGTAACCATAAGGCACATACACCTTCAAAGTTTTGTTACCTCTGATACCATTGTAATATTCAGTGATAACACGTCCTGCCTGCTGACAACCGTTCAGATACTCATTTGGTGCAGCATGGTATTGCAAGTTAGCATCATAATTATAAGGCACCTTTGGCTCCTCAACTGGTTCCTGTACTGCTGGTGCATGGAAGACAACACTGTCTGGAGTCTCATCCATAGAGAAGCGTAACTGACCATCTTTGTAGATATAAAGTTGAGCACTGGCAAGCAGACTGCAAGCCAAAGAAGCAGCTGTGAATAGAATCTTTTTCATAGTTATCTCTTAATAAGTTTGATGATTGAATTTCCTGCGACGACGAGATACTGACCGTCGGCAAGATGACTGACATTGATTACGGAAGATTGGCTGACAAGCACGAGTGTTCCCACCATATTGTAGATTTTAACAGATTCTCCATCTGCCAAACCTACAATCTTAATGGTTTCTTCCGCAGGATTAGGAAAGATTTGAATTGAAGACCCCGATGACCGGTCATCAACCTTTGTTAATACTCCTTCGGAAAAAATAATCTTTTGTGTGTTTGAGAGGATTCCGAAGTCCTTGGATTCTCCATTGTTGTAAACGAATGTCATATTGCCACTGTTGTCGAAAGCGATTTTGGAGAGTTTCTCCATCTGTTCTTTCGCATCCTTACCGTCAAGATACTCCACGGTCAGAATAGTGTCAGCATTGGCAAAATAACAAGACAACAAGGAAAACACGCCAATTAGTGTTTTTCTCATAGTACAAAATGTAATGGTAACTCTCCTGTGTAAGAGACGTTACAGAGTTTTAAGTAAATTAAGTTTTCACCGCAATCTTACAATTTTTCAAACTATATGACTATGAATCGCAATGGGAAAATCTGCTCAGATTAGAAAATCCATAAGTATGACGAGAATTTCGTATAAAAAAAAGAGACGAGAGGATCCCGTCTCTAAAAACAACAATCTATCTTACGCATCATTCAAATGGCACATTACCATACAAAAACATCATGTCCTCCTTCAATAATAATGATTGTTCTTTATCACTAAGTGTTCTTAGGTCAACAATATGTCTGTATAAAGAGTCACGAACATTAATATCCTCCAATTCTTCTCGTCTTGCCTTACTCATTTCACAAAAATCTTCGCTTTGCTCTATACCCGCAAATCGTCTCCCACAAAGATTAGCTGCAATTCCTGTCGTAGAACTTCCGCTAAAAGGATCAAGTATCCAATCTCCTTCTTTTGTTGACGCAAGAATAATACGAGTCAACAATGAAAGTGGTTTTTGTGTTGGATGTTTTCCACATGATTTTTCCCATCGTCCTATTGCAGGAAGACGCCAAACATCCGTCATCTGTTTGCCATCATTGAGTTTTTTCATCACTTCATAATTAAACAAATGAGGCACTTTATGACATTTACGAGCCCAAATGACGAATTCAGTACTATATGTAAAAAATCTACATGAAATATTAACAGGAGGATTAGTCTTCTGCCAAGTTATCACATTTAATATTTTATACCCAAGTTCTGTCAAGCAATTAGCTACAGAAAAAATATTGTGATATGTTCCACTAATCCATATTGTACCATTATCTTTTAACTTATCACGACACAATTTGAGCCATTCCATATTAAATTCATTCATTTCTTCCGGGGATTTTCCCTTATCCCATTCACCTTTATTCACACACACAACCCTTCCACTCTGCAACGAAATTCCTCCATTAGACAGAAAATAGGGCGGGTCAGCAAATATCATATTGAACTTGAAATCAAATTCCTTCAACAATTGGAAAGAATCTCCATGAGCGATAATAAAATCTTTATTAAAAGACGAATAAAAAGGTTCTATCATCACATTTCTGATTTTATTTCATTCAAAAACTCTGGCAAAGTAGTAAAATTATACATTCGCGGAATATCGTTGTATGCTTCCGCAAGTTTATTTTTTGCACTATTCCAACCTTCTCCATCAGTAATCCATACAAACTCAAAACCATCAACACGATTTACAATTGGAGCAAGTTCACGATAAGCTCGTGCAACTTCATTCAATTTTGAACCTCCTCCACTATAAAAGTTCAATTCTATAAGATAAATCTGCTTCTTTGTTTCAATAACAAAATCAAAACGTTTTTCATCCTCTCCTAACAATGCCTTTATTTCAGGAAATTCGCGAGAATAAACTTCCATTCTATGTTTTATTCCATTAGTCTCTAAAATACGATGAAGAAGCATTTCTGTTATGTCTCCACCACGGTTTTTTCTGGCATTTGAATCTAATCCCGTTTCTACTCCGAAAACATAGTCCACTAGATCATGTATATCACTACGTCTAAATACTTCTGCAAGTCCAGTCTCTTCTAAAAACTTCGTTACTCCATCAATAGAAGTGAACAAAGAGCTAACAAGATTTATATTGCCATCTTCATCAATAAATTTCTTTTTGTCCTTCCTTCGCGTTGCGATCAAAATATCCAACACATTAAATACACGTTTGTCTCTTTCCCATAATGCCGTTACCGCCTCTTTAAGATTTTCCTTCCCTAACAAAAAATTTAACATATTGAGGCTAATAGCTATTTCATTTACTTTTTTTCTAATCTTCTTAAAATCAGAATAATATCCTAGTGTAGCATTTGTCTCTGAAAGTTGAGACATAAATTTTTCAAAATCTTTATTCATTTCTATTTCATTTTAGTTTCTATATAATTACGCACCAGTATTTCAGTAAGTTTTCCCCTTTTTAATGGATTTGAATTAATATATCTCGCTGCCCAAACTCTATCTATTTGATAAGCATTAAACAAATCATCAAAGAAACTTGTTTCTTCATTTTCTCTTTTACAATCAGAATTACTAAGCAGAAATTTATAACCACCATCATTTATTCTATCACAAAACTTCTTCAAACGAATTTGAGCATCATCATTAAACGAATCTTTTGAATAATCAGTAAAACTTGACGTTTCACTCAATGGCCGATATGGTGGATCAAAATAAAACAGGGTATTGCCCATAGCATAATGGAATGTAGATTCAAAATCCCCTGTCAGAATTTCAACTCGTTTTAAAAGTTCACTATCTGCTAAAATTGTGTCAGCATCACAAATTGTAGGATTTGAATATTTTCCAAAAGGAACATTAAAGAGACCTTTCTTATTTACACGATATAACCCATTGAAACACGTTCTATTTAGAAAGAAGAAAAAGGTTGTATTTTCAATTTGATCTAGATTCTTTTCATTATATCGGTTTCTTATTGAAAGGAAATAGTTTTTTCGATCTTCCTCTGTTTGTAAAGAAAGATACGCGTTCTCAATATCAAACAATGATTCTATCAACTCATTTGGACAATCACGCACAGTCCTATAACACATTATAAGATCTTGATTGACATCATTAATAATTGCTCGAGTTATATTTTGGTAACGTTGAAGCATATAAAAAAGCATAGCACCACCTCCTACAAATGGCTCTATATACGTTACATCTTGCCAATTTTCAAAATCTGCAGGCAAATGAAAATCAAGTTGTTCTAAAAGTTGAGACTTACCACCCACCCATTTGATAAAAGGTTTCGCTTTCATTTTTCAAAAACAAAAAAGCCCTCTATCCGAAATTTTCTCGGAAGAGAGCGAGGCAAGGCCATCATCGTTAATTCAAGGCCAACCACAGCCCATGTCAGACAACAATCTCCTTGCTCACGCTCTATACAGAGAACATGAACATCATTGCTGCGACCTTACTGACATATTAATATTATGGTTGTTTAGAATTATCAGCTACGTCAAAGATGTCTTTTTTATATTTCCAATTTAAGGACCTATATATATTCTTAATTTATCTGTCAATGCCCAAAACAGATTGTTAATTTAACTTTTTACACAAAAAAAACGTAGGCATTCCATACCTGCTCATTTGCTATTCGTGGCCGTAGGAAGCCAAAACCAGTAAACGAACAGAGGATACCTACGTTAGACACACAAATCCAAAAGTGTACATGGGGGCATTAATGCCCTCTGCACACTCCGGGATACAGTATAACCACATCCGTAGGCATCATCTCTGACATTATTTTCGACTGGTTTTCTGAATTTCCTACGTTCCGAATAGCCAAAAACAAAGCATTAATGACGCTTTTTCTATATGTTTGCCCCATTATTTGCCATGGAGCAAGGCTTAATTAATGAATTTTATTAATTTCTTATTAAAGTAATTTTTTCTGACACCATATACGAGACACTACTCTGCTTGTAGCCTAATACGTCATACACATATTTATCAAAATCATTGCCATACTTATTCACGACTTCATCTGAAAGGGCAATAATCTTAATAGTAGCTGTTTCGTAATTCATAATTGCCAATGTCATAAAATACTAATTTCTGACTATACAAACAAATAGACCTAACAAGATCTAAATCATTTATATACGTTCTTAAATTCAATGCAAAGATAAACATTTTTATTTCTTCTAGTAGTAGAAAAGATAAAAACAAATATCTCAATCAACTTTAAATCTTTTACTCTTGTATATCACATTGATGTTTAATTCATAAAGTAAACCTAACGAATAATTCCCAGCAAAAAATAAGACGGGATTCCTTCCCGTCTTACCGCCAAATCTATTTTTTCACCTTTTCATCGGATATTTTATCTCATATAATGTCTGAACCAGATTTCCGGAACCTCTCTGTTTGTCAATGCCAAGTAGTCGGATTCTTTGCATGAGACGATGCGGTTGCCATCACGACCTGGTATCTCCACCCACCATCTTCCGTTCAATGGGTTTGAGTAGAATTTAACCTCTGTATTGGTGCGTGAGTCGAACACTATTAATTTGCGATAGTTGTTGATGTCGTTCACCGGATAATCATTGTAGCGGTGATCAACACCATGAAGATAATGCCACACAATCTGAGCAGAAAGGGCAAGAGACGACTCATTTTGGGCGTATACATCGGAGATATAGAACACTGTGGCTCTATCGCTCAACCCTGCAAGCTTTGCCAAATGGCATGCCTCTTCCCCATATAATCCGTTCGGCATCGCCACACACGACGGCATGTCGGAATTGCGGATCGCACGAGCTGAAATAGAAAACAGATCATTGTCGCGAAGCAATGGCTCTATATTCTGCACATTGTCCTGCACTTCTGCCAAACGTGTGAAACATATACGCTGGTCGTCGGCTCTGGATATTTTGTCTTCCGACGACAAATAGGTCTGATAGCCTAACACATCTATGCAATCCACCTGCTTGATCTTCTCTATCTCATCAAAAGCTGATAGCACACCACCACTCTTTTCCAGTTCATCCACTCCGCTCAACGTAAGCAGTGAATCAACCTTGACGATATTGATTTTCCCGATGGATTGGGACATTCCTTTCACAATTGGCAAATTACAATAGTCGCCACCTCCAATAATGACCACCTTCTTTCCTGCCTCCACAAGTATCGAAACAACGTCTGCAACAGCTGCCATTGGCGACTGATCGTTTTTGACATTGATATCACCCAAATCCGCGATCTTCACATTGTGGAAATCTCCACACAGTCGGTAAAGATATTTCCTCACTCCGTCGGGAGCGTCAGCTGAAAACGGATTATATTTTTGTGCCCCCCATGCGGATGGTATGCCCACAATAGCCACGTCATAATCGTCGGGACAGGCAGAGACAAACGACGAAAAATCATTTACGTCGTCGACATAATGAAGAGGAATATCATCCACCTCCGGTTTTCTGAAATAAGCTTTTATATCCTCCATTTTTCTACTTCATTACCGTATAGAAAATTCGAGGAACTGGCGATTCAAACGAAATCATCTTCCCATTCATCGGGTTTTTTATCGCCAGATACGTTGCGTGAAGACACAGACGTTTCACACTTGTGACAGGAGCCCCATACTTCACGTCGCCAACAATTGGATGTCCGATCGACTGCATATGCACACGAATCTGATTTTTCCTTCCTGTCGGAATTTCACATTTCAGGAGAGTACGTCCGTTGCCACGCTGGATAACCTTGTATTTTGTGACAGCATACATTCCTCCATTATCATAATTATAAGAATGGACGATATATGTCTTCGGATCTTCTTTCAGCCAGCTTTCCACCGTATCCTCATCCTTCTCCACAATACCTTCCACCAAAGCATAGTACACTTTCCTATGGTCGCTGTCGTGCCAATGGGCTTTCACCGCCTGCTGCACCTCAGGAGTTTTAGTGAACATAAGCACTCCGCTTGTGTCACGGTCGATTCTATGCACCGTATATAATGCATTCTGACGGTTCTGACGTTTGACATAGCCGACCATCACCTTCAATACAGTATCCTCTGCGGCATGATTAGGTGCTGGCACAGAAAGTATTCCCTCCTTCTTGTCGACGACAAGGAAAGCGTCATCCTCATATATGATGGAAATTTTAGGATGAGAAAATGTGTTTTTCTTACCTGTGAAGCAGACATTGATTTTCTGTCCCTTCTTCAACTCATAATCGTAACGAGTCTCGATAGCACCGTCTACTGATACCAATCTTTTCGACAACAGACTTTTTATATTATTACGGCTTGAACCAATTTTCTGCTGCAAAAATTCAAACAATTTCGCAGGTTCGCTGACAACAAAATCAGTGGAACGCTCACGAATAAAGTTTTTTCTACTAGTTGGTTTTATCATTGCAAAATAAGTTTTAATCAAATAATGTAAGTTGCGCACCATCACGTTTTCTGCCAAGATGGTTGTAAGCCAACTCTGTGGCCTCTCTGCCTCGTGGGGTACGCTTTAGGAAACCTTCCTTAATAAGGAATGGTTCGTACACCTCCTCGATCGTGCCGGCATCCTCTCCGATAGCAGTGGCAATAGTGGAAAGTCCGACAGGGCCTCCCTTGAATTTGTCGATGAGTATGGCAAGAATCTTAGTATCGGTCTCATCCAAGCCATACTGATCAATATTGAGAGCACGTAATGCTTCGCTTGCTATTTTAGTGTCGATCACTCCGTTTCCTTTCACCTGAGCGAAGTCACGCACACGTCGCAGAATAGCGTTCGCAATACGCGGTGTGCCTCGGCTACGGCTCGCTATTTCTCCCGCCGCCTCTACATCACACGGAGTGTATAGCTTAGATGCGGAACGGCATATAATCTTAGTAAGGACATCCTTGTCGTAGTATTCCAGATGGCAGTTAATACCGAAACGAGCTCTCAACGGGCTTGTCAGCAATCCGCTTCTTGTAGTAGCTCCGACGAGAGTGAACGGATTCAACGGTATCTGCAATGCCCTTGCATTCGGACCTTTGTCTATCATTAGGTCGATTCTAAAATCTTCCATCGCAGAATAAAGGAATTCCTCAATCACAGGCTTCAAACGGTGAATTTCGTCGATGAAAAGGACCTGATTTGGCTCCAAACCAGTCAAAAGTCCAGCCAAGTCCAAAGGTTTGTCGAGCACAGGAGCAGATATAAGTTTGAACCCAACCCCCATCTCATTGGCAAGGATGTTGGCAAGAGTTGTCTTACCCAGACCAGGAGGGCCATAAAGCAAAGTATGGTCGAGCGGTTCACCACGCATCTTTGCCGCAGCAACGAACACCTTCAGATTCTCAAGAATTTTCTGTTGGCCAGTAAAATCCTCGAAGGAAAGGGGGCGTAATGCGATTTCATAGTCCTGTTCACGCTCCTCTGCGGCATTATGTATGTCAAGTTCTTCGATATCTTCCATTGCTTAAATCGACGGTACAATCTTTCTTAAAATCTCTACCACCTTGTCGGCAGCCTTACCTTTGCCAGCAATAGTCTGTATTCTCGACTTCACATACTGGAATCTCCATTTGTATCTGACAAGGAAATTAAATGAGAATGGAAGAGAAAGCAACCAACATACAGTGAAAACTACAAACGACAATGTATCCGCAAAATAATCCGGCACGAAAATCGCATACAATATTATATATAGCAGATATATGAACGGAAGAATCAAGTATACGAATCCAAGCAACAGGCTTGCCTCAAATCCCGTATTGTGCGCGAGTTTATACGCCACAGCCTTGAACAATAAATATGGGAATCCATTGAACACTGCCGCATAAAGGGCAAGTGGAGAGGCTCCAATCAAATACAAAATAGATGTGATCAATTTGGGATCAACTTTATGAGGCTCCTCATAAGCACGTGCATAAAGTTCCACCATATTGCTGTCTCCAAGCCACTCTTTGACAGCCGACTCCAATTCCGGCAAAAGCGGATTATTATTCACCACAGCCTCATCAAGCTGAGTGGAGATTCGCTGACGCACCTCCAGACGGTTTGTCTCATTGTCGTCCCAATCCTTCGATTCAAGCATCTCCTGAGCATAAGCATAAGACGAAGCGTATATAGTGTCATAGTATTTTTCAGAGACGATATGGTGAATCAACGGTTTCATGCGGTTGTACAACTCATCTCTCACTTTATTCTGAGTCACCGCCTCATTTGCCAAATAATCCTGATAATAGTCGGCAATACGGATTGGCTTACCAAAGTTGATCACCAAATGGAATCCGCTATGGTCATAGTGTCCATAGTCTATTCCCGTCGGTACAATAAGAATAGTCTCACCTTCCGGCTTTTGTTTTTGGGCTGCGAAAGCGATACGGAACATTCCTTTCACCAATGGGCGAAGACGGCGATATTCATCCTGTCCACCCTCAGGCATAAGGCAGAAATACTCATTATGGGCAAGCACCTTGACTGCCTGCTCGAAGCTCTCCTCGTTCTTTTTCAGATTACTGTATCCGTCACGCATACGGTAGGCTGGCATAATTTTGAAGAAGTTTAATGCCTTTGCCACCAATTTATTACCGAAGATAGAAGCTTTAGCCAAAAATACAATAGGAGCAGGCGACGACCATAGCAACGCCATAGCGTCAATAAAAGCATTCTGATGATTAGGTGCGAAAATCACCGACGCATTTTCAGGAATAACCTTCTCATTATTCACCTCAGTCGATGAAAACCATCTGCTGTATATTGTGTTACTGTAGACTCTCAGCAATTTGTAGAAAAAGGGAGTCTGATACATTTCTGCCATAATATCTCCTAATAATTAAGAAATCTCCTTATCCGCAGGCGACGAGAATTGCTCCGGATAAAGAATGATAAAACTATTGTCTGCAAAATATCGGCCTAATTGCTGCGGCAGTTTCTCAAACGCAGGCAAATAGGAATCGTTGTTTTTTCTCGACGACACAATCACAAGAAGATTATCCGACTCCAATTCACGTGTCAGGATCAGGAATTCATCCCAATCGTCAAGAATTTCATATTGAGTAGGCACTCCAAACTTATTTCTGCTTGCCAGTTCCTTGATTTGTTCAAGAGTATCAGCTGGAGCGAAAAATTTAGCTGAAGCGCCAATCTGTTTACATATATTTTTTACTCTGTCGTACCATTTCACAAATCCGATTTCAAACTGTGCTTTCGGCGGAACAGCCACGACCACCCTGCGTATCGTGCTCAGGGGTTGCACCGCCTTCACAACCATTACCATCTGGTTGGTCAGCTGAAGCAATTTCTCCGTCTTCTCACCAAAGAAAGAATCTGTAAATGTATTCTTATGATGAAGACCTAATACGATGTCAGTGATATTGTTTTCTTTTATTGTGTGAATCATACCCATAGCGACATTAGTGTCGTATCTGGAAATCATCTTTACGGAATTATCAGTTGCCGACGCGATACGAGCCGCTCTTTCAAGCAGTTTGCGTCCGTGATCCATTCCGTTGTTTGGTGAGTCATCGGCGACGTGAAGGGCATAAAGTGGTTCCTTCGATTTTTTAGCTTTAAGGATAACCGCAAGTTCCATCAGTCTCACCAAATTATCTGGATGATAAAGTGGCACCAGAATTCTGTCTGCCTGCTGAGCCTTAACGATCTTCTCGTCGATAGTCTCCGACTCTGTCGAGATCTTCTTCGACATTCGTTCTGTCACCGTTGACGAGATGACACAAGTGACAAGAATCATAATGACCGTACCATTAAGGATGTCATTACTGAAAATACGAATCAACGATCCGTCATCAGCAAATTTGATGACAGTGTCGTAGCCAATCTTCACCGCTGCCAACGTTGCTGCGGCCTGCGCTGTACTCAATCCAAAAATAAGGTTGCCCTCTACTTTTTTAAGATTAAAAGTGCGTTGCGTGATCATAGCCGCCAAATACTTTGACAAATTCGACACAATACACATCACCACAGCCACAATCAAAGTGTTGGGACCGGCAAACACCGCTCTTAAATCAATAAGCATTCCGACACCTATCAGAAAGAACGGAATGAAAATCGCATTACCCACAAATTCCAACCTGTTCATCAACGGTGAAATTCGTGGAATTAAAGAACTTATCGCTATACCGACCAAAAAAGCGCCGATAATCGCCTCTAGTCCAGCAAGTTGAGCAATATAGCCTCCCAAGAAGACAAGAGCCAGCACAAATATGTACTGACCCACACTATCATTTACCCGTTTGAAAAACAAACTGGCAAGACGAGGGAAAACGAATATAATAATAAATAGGAATATACATATAGCGATTGCCATACGAACCCAGAAGAAACTGTTAATCTGACCTTTCGCCATACCGACAATCACAGCCAGCACCAACAAAGACAATGTTGTGGCGATCATCGTTCCTCCTATGGTTATGCTTATGCTGCGGTTCTTGTTTACACCGTATTTGCTGACAATCGGATAAGATATAAGCGTATGCGACGCGTACATACTGGCAAGCAAAAGAGAAGCCACCAGCAAATAGTATTGCGACGTCATTTCAGAAGCTTCCGTGACAGTCGAGTCGTATGGCACCACATGGTGGGGTATATATTGGAGCAAGAAATAACTGCTCAACGTACCTATCACCATCGGCAAAATAAAGGTTATTCCGCCAAAGAAAACTCCCGCCTTACGGTTTTTCTTAAAGTCGGTAATATCCATCTCAATACCAGCCAAGAACATGATGTACACCATGCCGACGGTGCCATAAAGTTCGAAACTGGAATCTCGAGTCAACACTCCTATTCCATGTTCACCCAAGATAATTCCTGCCAGAATCATCACAATGATGTTTGGCAGTTTTAACTTCTCCGATACAAACGGAGCAAAAAGAATCACGAAGAGTACGAGCGAAAATATGAGTACCGGATTGGTTACCGGCAAACTCATACCTATATGACTGAATATCGTATCCATCGCTCGTAATTCTAAAAATTCATTAATCCTTATTCAAGCAATATCCGTAAACGGTGACGTTTTTAATAGCAAAACCTAATTTTCTTCCATCATGGTTTTCTGGATTATATTTACTTGGCTTTGCTGCATTTTCAAATATAAACATCATACGTATAGAGCCATCTGCACCAAGGTTCTCCTTTGGCACATTCACAAAAACTGAGCTGTTTCCATTTGTTGAAATATTCGACACACGTTCTCCATTGACTTCAACATTAAATCTCAAAGGCTCATCCGGACATATCACCCTATCAACATCCAATTTGACAGTCACTTCCGCCTTAGGAGCTGCCATCAACTCAATTGTTGCAGTATCACCATTAGACCAACGTCCAAAGTCCTCATTGCCAGAAAAGCCCCAAAACTCACATCCTGGATCTTCCTGACAAAAATCATAGTATGAATACAAATGCTTAACATTTGACTCACTCTTTACCTCAGTTGATACAGGATCCGGCGTTTTCTCCTCTTTTGTGGAACAACAACATAAAGCTAACGTCATTCCAAAAACATACATGACACGTTTCATTGGTTACTATTTTTTAGGAATCACTCTTCAGACTCGACTTCCTCTATAGAAATTCCATAAAGTGTTATACTAGAAATTCCCATTCCCAACAAGCGAGAATCATAAATTTCAGGATTTACATCAATAGGTCTTTTAGGATTCAAAATCTTCAAGACAAGAGAAAGATTATCATTGTCGCCAACAGCATCTGCAGGAATATTGACATAAATCACTCCTGGATAAGTCTCTCCCTCATCTACCTTTTTCTCATTAGCGTATACCTCATATTTAGTTGCATCACCTCCTGGAACGGCATTTGTCACAACAATCTTTGCAGTCAAATCTGAATTTGGAATGACATTTTCAAAAGTGATAGTAGGTGCCTCTTCATTTGTCCATCTTCCAAAACCTTCTGTTCCAGAAAATCCAGAAATCTGACATCCTGGGTCCTCTTCCTTAAAGTCATAATAAGAAACAGACGTAGTAGCATTGCCTAATCCACCAACGAATCCCATTGCTGTCATTCTATTACCATCTTCTTCAACCGAACCTGAAGAACAACCACATAGCATAGCTGCCATTCCTAATGCATAGAAAAAATTCTTTTTCATGTTTTTTTGTTGTTATTGTTGTTTTTATTTTTTCATCTCTTTTGCCCAACTGTCTTTCAAACCGACTGTACGGTTGAAAACCAAATGGTCTGCCGTAGATGTCTTATCCACAGTGAAATAGCCTATACGCTGGAACTGCAAATAGTCAAGCGGCTTGCTGTTTGCCAAATATTTTTCCACGTAACAGTTGGTCAACACCTTCAACGAGTCTGGGTTAAGAATCTCACGCATTGCGTCGATGGCCTCACACTGCTTTTCCTCTTTGATTCGAGCCAGCTCATCACGTGGATTTTCAACCTTCCAAAGTCTGTCGTACAAACGGACCTCAGCCTTGATAGCATGTGCACAACTTACCCAATGTATAGTCTTTCCCTTGATCTTCATATTGCAGTTGGCCTCTCCTGTCTTTGTCTCAGGAATATACTCCGCATGAATCTCTACAATATTACCGTTGGCATCCTTCACAATACACTCCGCAGGATTCTCACTGCACTTGATAATGTAAGCATTCTTAAGGCGGACCTCCTTGCCTGGACCAAGACGGAAGAATTTTGCAGGAGCATCCTCCATGAAATCGTCACGCTCAATCCATAGCTCACGGCTGAACTCTACCTTGTGTGTGGCAGAATTCTCGTCTTCAGGATTATTGATAGCATCCAATTCCTCCACTTTTCCTTCCGGATAGTTTGTGATGACAAGTTTAATTGGGTCGAGCACCGCAGCCACACGAGTAGCTCGCTTGTTCAAATCATCACGCACCGCGCTCTCAAGCAATGAGAACTCATTCAATGCATCGTAAGTGGTATAGCCAATCTTATTGATGAAATTATGTATGCTCTCTGGCGAATATCCACGTCTTCTGAATCCGCATATAGTAGGCATACGTGGGTCGTCCCAATCCTCTACAACATGCTCCTTAACCAATGTCAAAAGATTTCGCTTCGACATCAAAGTATAATTCAGATTAAGTTTGTTGAACTCATACTGACGTGGGCGGTTGTCGTCAAGATCCTTGCCCTCCTTCAGCCAATCGATAAACAAATCGTATAGCGGACGGTGGGGCACGAACTCAAGTGTACACAATGAGTGAGTCACACCCTCAAAATAGTCACTCTGACCATGTGCGAAATCATACATAGGATAAACCTTCCATTTCCAACCTGTACGATGATGCGGATGAGTAGTGATGATACGATAGATAATCGGATCACGGAAATGCATGTTTGAGCTTGCCATGTCGATCTTAGCGCGAAGCACCATCTTTCCATCCTCAATCTTTCCATCTGTCATTTCCTGGAAAAGACGAAGGTTTTCTTCAATTGGTCTGTTTCTATATGGACTTTCTGTTCCTGCAACAGTCGGTGTACCCTTCTGTGCTGCAATTTCCTCAGGAGTCTGCTCATCAACGTAAGCCTTTCCCTCCTTGATAAGTGTCACAGCAAGATCCCAAAGCTGCTGAAAATAGTCGGATGCGTAGAAGACGTTGCCCCACTCGAATCCCAACCATTTGATGTCCTCCTTGATTGCCTCAACATATTCGTTGTCCTCCTTCACTGGATTAGTGTCGTCAAAACGGAGGTTGCATACGCCATTATACTTCTTAGCGATACCGAAATCCATGCAAATAGCTTTTGCATGTCCAATATGGAGATAGCCGTTGGGTTCTGGCGGGAAACGAGTCTGAACTTTACCACCGTTTTTGCCATTCGCCAAATCTTCCACCACCTTCTGCTCAATGAAATTAAGCACCTCTTTGGCTTCGTTTTTTTCTATCTCTTGGTTTTCTGCCATATCAATAAATTTATTCTACTTCTAAAATTAGTGTATATGGTGCAAAAATAGTTTTATTTTCTCAATAAATCTATATTTTTTTTGTGAAAAGGACGGTATAAAACACAAAGTTGGAATTTTAAATACAACAGTTGGGAGTTAATTCAAAAAGATGTATCTTTGCAAAATAAGCCGTGTATATACGCATGGATTTTGCGTGTCGCAAATTTCCGCATCACGGCAACAAATGAAGTGATTGACAAAATTGAAGGATAATGAATCCACAGGTAAGTATCATAATGGGCAGCACATCAGACCTGCCTATAATGGAAAAGGCCGCAAAAATACTCGACGAGTTTGAAATCCCGTTTGAGATAAACGCCCTTTCTGCACACCGTACTCCATCTGAAGTTGAGAGTTTCGCCACAAACGCAGAGTCACGTGGCATAAAGGTTATTATCGCGGCAGCCGGTATGGCAGCAGCACTGCCAGGTGTGATCGCAGCACAGACATCAGTTCCAGTAATTGGTGTTCCAATCGCATCTACACTTGAGGGTATGGACGCTCTTCTTTCTATCGTCCAGATGCCTCCAGGAATTCCAGTGGCGACAGTCGGCATCAATGGTGCCATGAACGCAGGTATCCTTGCGGCACAGATGATCGCGTTGAGCGACAAGGCAGTGGCTGAAAAGGTCAAGGCCCACAAAGCTGGATTGAAGAATAAAATTGTGAAGGCTAACGAAGAGTTGGCAAAAGTGCAATTCAAATTCAAAACAAATTAATCGCCCACATGTAGAGACGCACGGTCGTGCGTCTCTGATGAGATAAATTATGCGTCTCTGATGAAATAAATCGTGCGTCTCTGATGAGATAAGTCGTGCGTCTCTGATGACATGACATGTTTCTCTGAACAGAATCAAAACGTTCGTGTTTACATACATTCTGTGTGAGACAAGATTAATGAACAATAAAGAATTTAAGATTTTTTAGATATGGCAATTTTAGACAGTATTATTGCTCGCGCTAAGCAGAACAAGCAGCGCATCGTTCTTCCTGAAGGTACAGAAGAGCGTACTTTGAAGGCTGCCGACCAAATTTTGGCAGAGGGTATTGCAAACATCATCTTGCTAGGCAACCCTAATGAGATCAACAAGTTGGCTTCTGAGTTCGGTCTTAAGAACATCTCAAAGGCAACTATCATCGACCCAGAAAATAATCCAAACAGCCAGAAATACATCGACCTGTTGCTTCAACTTCGTCAACGCAAAGGATTACAACCTGAACAGGCTGTAGAGCTTGTAAAGGATCCGCTATATTTGGCTTGTCTTCTTGTCAAGGCTGGTGACGCTGATGGTGAGGTGGCTGGTGCAAAGAATTACACTGGCAACGTGCTTCGTCCAGCATTCCAGATCATCAAGACTCGTCAGGGTGCTAAATGTGTGAGCGGTGCTTTCCTTATGATTTTCAAGGATAAGACTTACGGTCACGACGGTATGTTGCTATTCGCCGACTGTGCTGCCACTCCAGTGCCAACAGCAGAGGAGCTTGGTAGTATCGCTGTTGTCAGCGCAGGCACTGCTAAATCAATCTTCGGTTTCGACGACCCTAAGGTGGCTATCATGAGCTTCTCTACTAAGGGTTCCGCAAAGCATGAGACTGTAGACAAGGTAATTGAGGCTGGTAATTTCGCAAAACAATATGCTCCAGACTTGAAGATCGACGCTGAGCTTCAGGCAGACGCTGCTCTTGTTCCAAGTGTTGCTAAGAGCAAGGCTCCAGGCAGCGAGGTTGCAGGTCAGGCTAACGTATTGGTTTTCCCTTCTCTTGAGGCAGGAAACATCGGCTACAAACTTGTTCAGCGTCTTGCTGGTGCTGAGGCACTCGGACCAATCCTTCAGGGTCTTGCCGCTCCAGTCAACGACCTTTCTCGTGGTTGCTCGGTAGAGGACGTAGTTAAAATGATTGCAATTACAGCAAACCAAGCAATTGCTGCAAAACAATAATAATCTAATGTTGCAGGCGTACCAACGTCTGCAACATTTCATATATAACTAAAAATTCATGAAAATATTAGTACTAAACTGCGGTAGTTCATCAATCAAGTACAAATTGATAGACATGCCAAAGAACGACACATTGGCGTCGGGAGGAGTTGAAAAAATCGGCTTGAAAGATTCTTTCTTGAAGTACAAGACTCCATCAGGTGAGAAAAAACAAATTGATTGCGAAATTCCTGAGCACACAGCTGGAATCGAATTGATTCTTAAAGTTCTTCAATCAAAAGAAGACGGTGCTATCAAGAGTCTATCTGAAATCGAAGCTGTAGGTCATCGTGTTGTACACGGAGGTGAGAAATTCAACAAATCTGTACTAATTACTAAGGAGGTTATCGAAAACATCAAGGAGTGTGCTCCTCTTGCACCTCTTCACAACCCTGCCAACCTAAAGGGTATCGAGGCAATCACACATGAATTGCCAAGCGTTCCTCAGGTTGCGGTGTTCGATACTGCATTCCATCAGACTATGCCATCTAAGGCATATATGTATGCCCTTCCTTATGAGTATTATAAGAAAGATGGCGTCCGCAGATATGGTTTCCACGGAACAAGCCACAGATATGTGTCTGCCCGCACTTTGGAAATCCTTGGAATGAAGCCAGAAGGCACAAAAATGATCACTTGCCACATCGGTAACGGTGGTTCTATCTCCGCAATCAAGGACGGCAAAAGCATCGACACATCAATGGGATTGACTCCGCTTGAGGGTCTTGTGATGGGTACTCGTTGCGGTGACATCGACACAGGTGCCATCACATACTTGATGGACCGTGAGAAACTTGACATCAAGGCAATCAACAATATCCTTAACAAAGAGAGTGGATTGAAGGGAGTGTCTGGTATATCTCAGGATATGCGCGACGTGGAGGCTGGAATCAAAGACGGCAACGAGCGTGCTACTCTTGCAAGAGATATGTTTGTCTACCGTGTCCGCAAGTTCATCGGTTCATACACTGCTGTCCTTGGAGGTCTTGACATTTTGGTCTTCACTGGTGGAATCGGAGAAAACCAAAGAACAATCCGTCAGCTATGCTGCGAGAATTTCGGTTATCTAGGAATAGAGATCGACGAAGCTGCCAACAACGCCGCTTGTGGAGTGGAGAAGGTCATCTCAACACCATCGTCAAAGGTTAAGGTGCTTGTAGTGCCTACAGACGAGGAGTATATGATCGCAAAGGACACTCTTGAACTTGTAAAATAAGACGCACGTAGAGACGTAATGTAATTACGTCTTTCAAATCATAAAAATAGACGCTGCTAAAATAATGCAGCGTCTATTTTTTTTGTCATTTTTCCGTATCTTCAAACTTGTTATATACAAATGCAAAAAGAGGAAACAGAAAACGCACCTCTACAAATACAACTCATTCGTCGGTGCTGGAAAACATGTCATGAATGACTCTGAAAACAGCCCAACGCTAAAAACAAAAAACAAAAGAAAACACATGCCGTTTTCTGCGGTTTATGTTTTCTCTGTTAAGAGTTTTCAAAAACAAACTTGTTTGTGAGTTTTCCAAGCATCAAAATGCTGTTTTTCTATTTAAATACATAATGAATAGACATCCAATTCTTGTTCACAAAAGAGTCACCACCAATATCAAAAAGTAGACGCCACAAATGATGCAGCGTCTTCTTTTAAAGAAAAAGTTTCCTCATATTATTCCTGACTTGTCGCTATGCTACAACACCATATTCGTAAATACAGTCACTAGCAAGATCAATTTCTTCATTCCAAAAAAGACAAGTGCGACTAGAATCTAACTGGACTTGCTTAAATAAGCCACAAACATCCAACAGGGGACGAAATGAAGGTAACGTCTTTATGTCGTCCATAACGTCATACATGACTTTATATCCATCATCAAACTCTACATAGAGCATATAATTGTCAAGAGCTTGATAGTCCTTAATTCTTGGAATCATAATTTTCTTCCATCAACGTTTGTTCATAATACCACGAATCATGACCTTCACCAATCTTCAACACTCTTTCTATCAGCTCTGCATATTCATCATCCGTCAACACGAGTTCTTTCAGCAAAGGTATCAAACCCTTCCCGTCTTCTCCTTCATAAAAGAATAGTGAATTGCTGATTCTCGCGCGTTGGCTTGCACGCGGTTCACGGCTAAAACCGTCTCTGTGACACTTCTTTCCCGTCTGACTAATCTCTGTATCCAGACACTCAAAGATCGGGTCTGGTTCCACGTCTACCGCATCATACATCGCCACCACCTCTTCTTCCGGAATCGAGAACATCTTCTCATAGCGAAAACTTGTCTTAGCCCCACGTCTACCTATCTCCTTTGCAAACATTCGGGGATGAAGAGAATCTTTGGGATTTGCCAAAACAGCAAAAAAGAGATTTTGGAGGATTGCGTTATAGTATGAGCAATCCTGCACATCATAAGGTTTGAAATTCTTCAGAATTTTGTCGAGAAACTCGATGTCGAAGATTTCCGTCGGCACTTTGCCATGTTGCATCAGCCGTCTGACTTTGACCATTCTGACCAACAACAACCTCACAAGAAAAATCATCTCTTTTCTCTCCACATGATCTTTTTCTTGCACTGTCGCCACTGTGTAGCGCGAATCAACTAAACTTGGGAACTGGAACACTACCCTTCCCCTCTCGATTGCGGCAAGGATATTCTCAAATCCTGCCATAGTTTCATTTATCATATTTTTGTACTTTAAATCCATGTTTATCCATCCGATAACGGGCAGGTTCGAAACCTGCCCCTATGGAATGGTTTCTGCTATGGCTAATCAGCCATCACACGATATCATTTCTTAGAACGTCCAGTAATTCTGTCGATCAGCTCCTGTTGTTCTCTCTTCTTTCTCTCCTCTTCTGTCTCCTCATGTGGAGCCTCTGGAGCTGCTGACTGTTCTTCTGGAGCTACCTCTTCCTCTTGCTTTTTCCTCTTTGAACGACGGCTCTCTTTTGGCTCTTCCGGTTCATCCACAGCTGCAGGTGTTTCCTCCACTTGCTGTTGAGGTTTCGACTTACGGCCAGTGATTCGTTCGATCAACTCCTGCTGTTCTCGCTTCTTTTTCTCCTCTTCTGTTTCCTCATGTGGAGCTGGAGATGTTGCAGGAGCTGCTTCTACAGGAGTCGGCTCCTCTTTCTTCTTCTTTGAGCGACGGCTCTCTTTTGGCTGTTCCGGTTCATCCACGGCTACAGGTGTTTCCTCCACTTGCTGTTGAGGTTTCGACTTACGGCCAGTGATTCGTTCGATCAACTCCTGCTGTTCTCTCTTCTTTTTCTCCTCTTCTGTTTCCTCACGTGGAGTCGCAGGTGTTGCAGGAGCAGCTTCTACAGGAGTCGGCTCCTCTTTCTTCTTCTTTGAACGACGGCTCTCCTGAGGTTCAGCAGAATCTGCATTCTCACTTATAGGAGCAGAAGTTTCCTCAGGAGCTGCCTCTTCTTTCTTTCTTCTAGAACGTTTTTTCTCCTTTGGTTCTGTTTGCTCCTCCTGTTCGATTTGCTCGGTCTGTTCCACCTGTGGTTCTGGCTGTTCTTCATTTGTGGCGGCAGTCTGAGGTTCAGCAGGAGTTTTCTCCTCCTGTTTAGCCTTTGAAGTACGACCGGTGATTCTGTCGATCAGAGCCTGGCGTTCCTCTTCCTCCTTGCGACGTTGGATTTCTTCCTCAGTCAACGCATTGTCTATAGATGGTTCCTCATCTTTTCTTCTTCTTGATCGTTTCTTCTCCTTAGGCTCAGTACCCTCATCGACTCCTGGAGAAGTTTTGTCAGGAGCAGTAGGGTCTTTCTTCTTGAAGAGACGTCTCACTCCCTTCGTTTCAGACTGTTCCTCCTCACTTATTACAGCCGCTGAATCTGCAGTAGCCACACCGTCAGTCTGCTTCTTTTTACGACCAGTGATTCTATCAATCAAAGCCTGACGCTCAGCTTGCTTCTGCAGGCTGTCGAGCACGACAGACGAAGCCTCCGCAGCAGTACGAAGTTTCTCCAAAGAATCCGTCATCTTCACCATATCCTCATCCACAGTATCCTCCATAGCCAACAATATAGAATCCCATGGAGCGGCATCAAGCTCCTCTATCACCTTACGTCTGTTGCGAGTATAGAATTTGATATGGCCAAGTGGCTTATTATCCGGAGCCGACGGCAAATACTTGGCGCGGATCTTCTTTTGGCGACGTTTTTTGTAATAGATTTTGATTTCTCCCGTCGCAAGATATTCAAGATTAAGCTCTGTCATCACCGAGTCGACGAGGGTGTCGATAGCTGAATATTGAGGCAAAAGGACCATCACAGAATCTACGACATCGTTGAGCAATACTCGTCTGTATTGGGTATTGCCGACAAGATCCATGATCTTCTTTGCGATCACTCTGCCTGTATCCACACGGTCGTAGAATCTTTTCTTATAGAAGTAGCGCTGATGCCAGTAATACATGAAGAAATCGTAGTCGTAGATAAATTTGAATTTACCTCGGTCATAGTGGACCTCATTCAGATAGCGACACTTTGGAATCTTGATTTTTGCAACGATCTCTTCACCTTTTCCTTCCTTCTGAGCCTTTTCCGCCTCTTTCAACTCCTCCATATTTCGCATTTCCTCCTCAAGTTCAGCCAACTGCTGAGCAAGAAGAGTACTGTCGAGAGCGGCATACTCCTTTAGCATCTCGACATCAATATCCTCCGCCAAAGAATCCAAATTAAGCGAGTCTGGGATAGATTCATCCACGACAGATGTTGTGTCATTCTGTTGTGTCGAGTCCTTAGCGGCCAAAGCAGCAGCTGCAGCCTCTCGTTTTTTCTTGATGATAGCCTCGATAGTTTTGCGAGTCTGCAATTCTTTCTCGTCAATAGGTTCCTCAATAGTAGGTTCTGGCTCAAGTTCACCATTGAGCATCTCATCCTTGAGGATTACGACCGGAAGTTTTTTTCTTCTTCCGTTTTTATTGGCAAATTCAATAGCTGCGCTATCTCCCGCAGCGACAAGTTCAGCAAGTTCAAACAAGTCAGCGTTGGCCTCTTCCTCCTCTTCAAGTTTTTCAAGGCGTTTTCTCTCCTTTTCCTCAGCTCTTTTTTGGGCTTTTCTGACTTTATTCTTGCCCTTCATGATTCTTTCCGCCTCTTTTCTGGCTCTTTCGATTGCTTCTTGCTGCTGTTTCTCAATCAAGGCCTGTTTTTCTTCCTCCTTAAGTTTTTCATTTTCCTGAATTTTACGGAGTTCTTCTGCCTCTCTACGCTTAGCCATCTGCTCAGCATGTATCAGACGTTTTTCGGCAAGTTCCTCACGTCTAGCAGCTTCTGCCTCTCGTTTTGCGGCACGAGCTCTCATCTCCTCTTCACGGCGTTCACGTTCACGTTCACGGGCTTGGGCTTTTCTCTCAAGCTCTTTAGCCTTCATCTCACGTTTTTTCTTGGCTTTTTCCATACGGAGTTGCTGCTTTTTTGCACGTTCCTTAGCCTCGCGCTCACGTTGAGCCTTTTTTATTTCCTGAGTACGTCTCATCTGTTCAGCACGTTGCTCAGCGGCTTTCTGTTTGGCAGCCATAACAGCCTGACGATGAGCGGCCTCCTGCTCCTTCTCCTTTTGTTTAGCCTCCAAAGCTCTTTGACGTGCGGCTGCTTTTGCCTCAGCTTCCTGACGCTTCCTAGCTTGCCAATTCTCTCGTTGCTTTTTTTTCTTTTCTATTTCTTTTTGACGAAGTCTTTCTCTCTCTGCTTTCTGTCTTGCTATCTTCTCTGCTGCAGCCTGTTTCTGACGGGCAGTACGTTCTGCTTCACGTTCACGTGCTAAACGCTGGCGTTCTGCGACAGCTTCCGCACGACGTTTCTGCTCTTCACGAATTTGCTGTTGACGGATTTCTCTTTCCGCACGAAGTCGTTCTGCTTCAGACGCATACACGGGTCCTGCCTCTTCAGCCTCTTTCTTTTTTTCCTCTGCCTCACGAAGTTCACGGGCACGCTGGATGCTTTTCATCTGTTCCCTGCGTCGTGCCTCCTCCTGAAGATGTCTTTTCTGAATTTCCGCTTTTTTCTTCTCCTCTTCTATACGTTCGGCCTCTTTTTTCTCTTTTTCCTCTCTTTCTTCCCTCAACCGACGCTCTTCAGCCTCTCTTCTCTTTCTCTCTTTACGTGATAGTCGCCTCTCTTTTGGAGCCTCCTCTTCATTATCTTCCGCCTCATTCTCAACAGTTTGCACATCAGCATCTTGGGCATTCACCAGTTGTGGCAGACACCCAATGCTAAACAGCACAAACAATATGAGTATTATTTTTTTCAAAATTATCCTTCTATTTTTCTATGATATCGAGCACACAAACTTCATGCAAGTTATCACTAAACTGCAAATATAAAAAAAATCACATAAAATTCTTAAATATATCAAGAATTAATATGTTTTGCGTTCACTTCATACTGCAATGCGAAACAAAAAAGCCGTCCAACGGAATTTCGTTGGACGGCAATTCTCACTTACTAAAAAGATCACTCTTTAATTCGCATTTTGATGATGTCTCTTCTTAAAGAATGGAATGTGGTTTCTTTGATCAAGAAGCTGCTTTTGCTCTTCTACAGATAGTTTGTCGAAATTAGCCCACTTCTCTTCCATCTCTGCCTTCTTGGCTTTTCTCTCTGCCTCACGAGCATCAATTTCAGCCTTTCTTTCAGCGATCAAAGCTTTTTGTTCCTCGACAGAAAGACTGTCGAAATTCATCCATTTTGCCATCTTCTCAGCCATCTCTGGATTCATCTGATGATGACGTGGCCCTCCACGATGTCCTTCTCCACGGCGTGGTCCGAACTCACCATCCTCGTGTCCGTGGTGACGTGGTCTGTCTCCTCTGTCACATGGCTTGTCACACTTCTGCTCACACTGAGCCCCTTCCTGATTACATTTACAATTGCAGTTACAACAAGATGTCGCAAACAGCATGCTTACTACAGCTACAATAGAAAATACCTTTTTCATATCTGAGTTTTTTTGGCATAAAAAATTAATTGCAATTCTAATGAAAAAAATCAATGGACAAAGCGAATATGACCAAATTTTAAGATTTTTTAAGATTTTTTCATATCTTTGTGGAAATCCATAAAGAAAATGGAAATTTTATATCCATCAATGTAGTTATGTCTGATTGACTTGACGCTATTCTTCGAATAACGACAAACTCAGAAACGAAGAACACACACTTCGCATTCTGCCATTGGTAAAAACAGAATTTTTATTTTCATTTATTATTACAATTGGACTTTGGATTTGTTTGTGTTGAATCAAATTTGTGAAGACTATGGAGCAACTTTACACATCATTTTCAGAAAAGCTTGACCAATTGATGCTTAGCCAGGAACTTATGGACGACCTTCCTCGTATCTATATTCCGTTGGCAAATATCATCAACGTCGGTTTTGGTTCACGTATGCAGGTGATTGGCGTGAATGGAGCACAAGGAGCGGGGAAAAGCACATTCTGCCAACTTCTCAAATTGGTGTTGGAAGAAAAATTCGGCAAAAAAGTAGCTTCATGGAGTATCGACGACTTATATCTAAGCAGAAAAGAGCGTAAGAGACTTTCAGAAGAGGTCCACCCTCTGCTGATGACACGCGGTGTGCCGGGCACTCACGATGTGAAATTGGGTCTTGAGATCATCAATTCACTACGCAACGCTGACAAAAACACAGTGACAATGATTCCTCGATTCAACAAAGCCATTGATGATGTATATCCAAAATCTGAGTGGACTAAATTCGTCGGCAAACCAGACGTGGTCCTGATTGACGGATGGTGTATAGACGCCACAGCTCAAGAAGATTCAGAGCTAATAACTCCAGTCAACGAATTGGAAGCGACTGAAGACAAAGACTGTGTATGGCGCCGCTACGTCAACGACCAATTGAAGACTACATACAAAGATCTGTTCGACACTATCAATTTCCTTGTGATGCTACAGATTCCTTCCTACGACAAAGTGTTTGAGTGGAGAAATCTTCAGGAAGAAAAACTGAGAATCAAAAACCAAGGAAAAGAGGCAACCCATATAATGACTCCAGACCAGGTGCGACGCTTCATCGCCCACTACGAAAGAATAACCCGCCACATTCTTGCAGAGATGCCGGAACGTGCTGACATGCTTTTCAAGGTAAACGACAATCATAGACTTTATATTTAAGATTCCAAATCGAGATGTTGAAGCAGAGCGTGTCGGTTGTGATACCGATGATTAACGAAGACAAAAGCATTGAAAAGGTGATAGACAACGTCATCTCTTCATTGGAAAATTCGTCTCTGGTTCAAGAAAAAGAGGTGATTGTCGTTGGCAGGGATGCTTTAAGCAAACAGGCTGAAGAATTACGTACGAATTACCATAATATCCAACTGTTCATTACCAATTCGCACGCTTCTTTCCCTGAAGTTGCAAACAAGGGGTTGTTCAAAGCTTCGGGCGACATAATTGTGCTTTTGACAGAGGACACTCTCCTGCCAACAGACTATTTCGATGTCGTAATACCGCAATTTGAAAAGAACAATATGTTCGCGGCAGGAGTCGTCGCAAGATATCCCGCGACTGGAGAATCAACAAATTGTTATGTCCCGATTCTAACCCCTCGCCACGTCAACTATAAAATAGGAGAAGCGACATCAGCATGCTACACATTGACATTCGACCGCAGCAACGTCGCTCTATCAAGAGAAAAACTCCTTCAACTTGGAGGATTCAATCTTCTGTTTGCTCCAGATTGTAGCGGAGACATCGACTTGTTTTTACGTGGATGGTTACGTTGCTGGAAATCATATTTCTTAACAAACACACATTGCGACCTGCTCAACCCTGCAACCAGTCCACTTTTAAGGGGAGAGACAACAAAATCACAAACAGAGAAAGAATATAACGATGTCCTTCTCCGACGTCTTTTTCTTCCACGCAAACAACAAGCACTGCTATTCATACACAATCTGTTGCTGTTCATAATGTCGTTGATTCTGCCACTTGACATTTTCAAGCCAACAAGAATGGCAGGATTCAAATTCATCAACAATTTCAAGAAAATACTCTCGTCGAAAAGATGGAGATATTCTTCATTCGACATTGATTTGCAGATGCTAAAACAGAGATATTTTTAGTATTGTCAATTTAACAACACTTATTTCGCATTATTAAAAAATTTCCCTATTTTTAGGAAAAATTTGAACATTAAATTTAAGGGACATGAAGAGAGAAATGAAAAACTTAGGAATTTGCGGCATATTGGCATTGTCACTTTTGACCGGTTGTTCGGGAGGTGCGCAACGAGTGGAAGCCGTAGACATTGATGTACCCCAGATTTTCGGAATGAAATCTGAGTTTGTTCCTGCAGGTGGTGAGGCTGTAATCTATGGTTCAAGTCTTACTGATGCCAAAGTATACTTCGAAACACAATTCTATAACGATTCCGTTCAGGCGGAAGTTATTTCCTCGCAAGACGACAAGATTGTAGTGAGAGTGCCAGACAAAGCATGGACAGGAAAGATAAAAGTGAGAAACCTTGCGGGCGTTGCGACATCTAATTTTCTATTCAGAGACGAGCGTAACATCATCATTGATTTCGACACGCACCACCAGACATGGGGAGGAATAGTTCCTTTTGACCAGAACGGCAATTTGGTTCAGGGTCAGATTGAAAACGATTCTATCGTGCCTTATAGTGGAAAACTCATAGAAGGATGCTCAGGTAAGTTCGGTTTGCTACATGGCACATACCCAGCCAAACATCCATACATTTACATAAACGACCTATGGTTCCAATACATGCACGGAGCAGATGAAGGTGGACGTGGAGCTGTATCAATTGCTGGTCTGCCTTTCTACGAACAAAAAATCGAAGATTTAGTATTGAAATTTGAGTGCAATATTCCAAAAGAAGCCGCTTACAAAGGAATCGCGACTGAGTTTATCGCCGGATACAAATCTGCTGAGCCAGACAAAATCGGACGTACGATCTCGCCTATCTGTCGTTGGGAGCCATATAAGAATGACAAGAACTACTTTATTGCCGGACAGAATGGAGGAAAAGATTTGTCTAACGGATTCTATACAGATGGTTGGGAGACAATCACAATTCCGTTGACTGCGTTCAATTACGTCTACAATCAGGATCAGCCCAAAGAGGATCTGAAATTAGATCTGACTAAGGCTGTCAACTTCTCTGTTCTAGTGTTTGGAAAGCCTGAGACAGACGCAAATGTGATGATCGCTTTCGACAATTTCCGTATTGTGCCGAAATCAGAGTAACTAAATGATCGTAACTATAAACGAAAAGGACAAAAACCTGTAAGATTAATCTTGCAGGTTTTTTTGTTAATTATCCATACATATTCCTGTTCGACCCCACTTTATCGTAAATATTATACTCATTCTTGCAAAAAGATTGTAATTTTGGTCGATGATATTTAGCAATTTACGAATTATAGTATATTTTATTAATTTGAGCCTCTACTATATAACACTACTGATGAGAAGGATAAACTATATATATATCATTACATTTGTCCTTATATCAATAAACATTCAATATGTTTTCGGACAACAAATTCCACAACCAATAGCTCATGCACTTGGTTGCGTCGGTGGAAACATATATACAAATAGCCGTGAAGCTATGATCAATTCAATTGAAAAAGGATATAAATACCTTGAGGTAGATATAGACTCTACTTCAGATGGTATTTTTATTGCCTCTCACGATTGGGAACTTTTCAATGAAATCACAGGCCATAGTGAACTTAAAGATTCTATAGCTTCATATGAAGATTTCAAACAAAGAAAAATATACAATACTTATACTCCCATTACAATACAAGAAGTAGTGGACACATTGATGAATCATCCCGACATCTCTGTCATGACAGACAAGATTTCTGATCCTGACATCATTGATGAACTTTTTGGGAAAATCAAAGAAAGAGTATACGTTGAGTGCTTCTCGGAAGAAGATTATTTTGAGCTAAAGAAGAGAGGTTATCACGTAATGTTTTCTACATATACATCAATTGCTACACTTCACTATATTATCAAAAGTATGATGATCGGCAATGGTAGGATAGACTTTGTAACAACAAGTACGGATCAAGATCTCAAAGAATTAAGAAGGCTAAAATGTGTGATGCCTCTTCATGTATCAATGTTCACTATCAACACAGAAGAAGAACTCGAAAAACATATGGACGATATAGATTTCTTTTATTCTGATTTCTATGATCCGTCTGCCGGCACATTTAATAATCCTAAAGAATGAAAAGAATAATCCTCACAATTATATCTCTAAACGTACTGTCTCTTTTCTCTTACAGCAACAGCTGGAAAGGATTGGGGACAGAGGATGAGCCATATCTTATTTCATCTCCTCAACAAATGGCTGAATTGGCGGAAGAAGTAAATAATGGAACTGATTTTCAAAACATTTTTTTCTCCCTCACTAATGATATTGACCTGTCTGAATTATATAAAGATTCATTAGACTCCTGGACTCCTATCGGTTCCGCTTCCTACGACTTTAACGGCACATTTTTGGGCAATAATTATACTGTTAACAACATACACATTAATGTGGAGGAGAACGATTTTTACTTTGGATTATTCGGAAGTATCGGAGAATATGGTGCTGTCCAGGATCTCACTATAGAGAGTGGTGTTATTCACTCAACTCTTTGGAGCGGAGGAATCGCCGCCATCAATAGCGGAATAATCTCTAACTGCAGAAATATCAACTGCTCTGTAAATAGCTGGAGGTACGCTGGAGGCATTTGTGGTGTCAATCTCAACACTATAACTAATTGCTCCAATCTTGCTGAAGTATATAGTTCTCTCTGTAGCGGAGGTATATGCTCATACAACTATGGGACTATAACTAACTGTACAAACAGACAAGGGATAACCTCAAATAAAGGTTGCGGTGGCATCTGTGGATACAATGGTGGTTTTGCGGATATTTCAAACTGCTATAACGTGAAAATCGGATTCATAGACAACTGCACTAACCATTCTTCAATCATGGGGGATGAAAAAATTGGTGGAATAGCAGGAAGAAATGACGGCTTTATAGTGAATTCAAGGAATAATGGTGTAATCAACGGAGACCAACAAGTAGGTGGTATTGCAGGCGTCAATGGAGGATTCGACGGCGTTATCGGCAATATCACAAACTCATTTAACCTCGGCAATGTGATAGGCAGAGACACTTTGGCTGGAGGTATTGTAGGGTTTGGCAACCAAGCAAGTGAAATCTTCAATGTCTGCACAACAGATAATATACATTGCGTCAACACATCTACAACCGATTATATCGGAGAAGATAATGGATTGAGAGAGAATTGCTTTATTCTCCACCAATATGATGAAACGACAAATTATGATTCAATAGTCAATCAATTAAATCATTGGATTACCATACAGCCAAATCAGGATTCATACCTCAAATGGGGATTCGAGAATAATAAATTTTGTACTATAATGCCTGATACTACGATGCATGATTCAACATTGTACGATCGTGCAAACATACCGCTTTATAATAAAAACCTGGATGAAATAAAGATTTTCTGCGGAAAAGGCTATTTATACATCATATCCCCAGCAAGGCAATCTGTTGTCGTTTATAGTGTAGACGGGAAAGCTATTCGCTCTGTTGATCTTTCAGCCAACGCTATGGCAAGAATCCAGATTGAGAAAGGCGTGTATATTGTCAACGGGCAGAAAGTGGTGGTTTTCTGACACTTATCTTCTATATTCCTTGCATATTTAAACAGGAAAATTAAATTTGCAAAAAATACAAATACAACCGCATCTATGAAAATAAAGATCGACACGGATGAATTGGTGAAAAAAGAGGTGATCTCGCAGCAAACAGCCGATGAAATTATCCAGTACTACGATTCATCAAAGAACACATCTACCGGCAAATATGCGTTGAGCGTCGTCGCTGCCATATTCGTTATGACAGGAGTAGCTATCCTGATAGCTGATTTCTGGAATGATGTCGGAACAAACGCCCGTATCTGCTTCAGTCTGTTTCCTATCATTGTAGGATCCATGGCTTGTTATCTGGTAGACGCAAAGCTATCCGACAAAAAGATCTTTACAGAGAGTGTGGCGATATTGCAAGGCATAGCCATACTCACCACCTTCTCCATGTTGTGCGAAGGAGCTTTTGATTTGGAAATAAGAAAAGCTGTATTCTTCATTTCTGTCATCATATTATGCTTTCCTTTCGCCATCTATTTCAAAGCGACAATAGCGGCGACAGTATTGACATCTTTCGCTGCCATTTTTCTTGCTGTTGACTCAGCCGATCACCAAGATGTCAATTGGTTCCTTTGTTGCCTGACTCTGGCGATGGACGTATTCTTCTTGTATAACACTTATTTCAAAGCCAAAGAACGTTTTTTATTGAATATACGTCTACTCATATCCCCATTCATCATCACAGCCTTTATATATCACTTCAAATGTATATTCAGCGATCACAACAATTTTCTTGTCTATAGTATACTTACGATCATCTCTTCAGGTTACGCTTTCTCCTTTCTTCCTTGGAATAAAGCCAAACAATTGTTGGAGACAGATGCGAAATGGCTGGAATTAGGGGCATTCCTGCTATCTTTTATCATATTGACATTCGGTGTATCAAACTACCATCATTATGGCACAGAAGGCAGTGAAATCATTATTCCATTCGCCTTGCCTTTGATTCTACTCTGGATATTCCAAAAGAGAAACGGCATCAAAATAGAGTTCAGACAATATTTTTGTCTGTTGGCAGCCATCACCGTCGCCATAACGACTCCTTTATTAGAAGAACACACATCCATTATCTATGTCGTTCTGCTACTTATCCTTTTGGCTTACCATACCTATCAATGGAGAAAAGATTACAACATCATATTCTTCAATATCGCTATGTTCGGTTGGATTATCGCCATTTACAATATATCCAGTGTCAACGACCTTGGCCACGCAGGAGTGGCAATAAGCATTTTCACATGCGGAATCATCATGTTGGCTCTCAACTATTACCTAATCAAAAAAAAGATGGATCATGAAAATCAAGATAAATAAAAAACATTATTTGTTAGGAGTCATCACACTCCTCTTCATAGTCGCTTTGGGTTTGATCGGTTGGGTGAAAGGAGCCGGTGCCATACACAAGGATTTAAGACTAAGAATCGACACTTTGGACTTTAAATATTATAATTCAAACATCAAATTCTCTCTCAAAGATTCCATTATACCCAATGGCTATTCTCCTCGTTGCGAATATTTCGTGTTTGAAGAGACGGAAGAGGGATATGATGTGCCACTGTCATGCAGCTACATCCCAAGTTTCATCCATCCCAGTGTCTATAGATGGACTAGATCTAGATATGGATATGATGACAAAAATGACAACAACATCAATCATATAATAGACAAAGAATTAGACGTATCGCATGAATTTGGCTATATCTATAGGCACATCCTTAAAAAAGCACAAGCAAAGGGTGCGTCACTTTTCGTTATTCTTCCTTCTTATTCAGACTCGTCAAAACGTGGATATTTTGCAGACATTGAGGTAGACGGAAGATTATTGTCGGATTTAGCGAAAGAGGCAGTGGAGGAGCCAGAAGAGTTGGTGGATTCACTGATGAAAGACATCTACGGTGATTTGTCTGATTACTGCGGAAGCGAGCATTGCAATGTGGGCCACAATTATGTCGAAATTGTGATTGAAACCTTATCTGACAAAGAAAAAAATGCATTCGACTATCTCTTTTCAACGAAAAGAGACAAAGCAAAAGAGTGCCTCAAGAGATGGTTGGACACACATACCGAACAATTCCGTCAATTATCAAAAGATTGTCCAGAGATATACAACGCCGCCCACCAACTTTCAGATTCCTATCAATGGGTAAACAAGCAAAACTATGCCAAACTTGACTCGTTGTTTTTGTCAAGCGACTACGAATATTGGGATACAGAGATAATGGTCACGGAAGTAGTAGAAGAGGTAGTGGCAACAACAATAGAAAAAGCGATGGCGCCTGATACCGTTTTATATAGATCCGATAAAGTGAATAAAGTCTTAAAATTAATTGGTCACGACGGGAATGATAAAGATTTAAAACGTCTTTTTTTCAATATAGAACTTTGGAGTCGTATTTGGAAAGAGGGCGAAGCGGAATGGGTAAAGAATTGGTTGAAGAAGATTACGGAATAAATATCTTTTTCAGAAAGCAGAATTTGCCTGCCATAAAACGATTTACTATGATAAAAAAGACAATTTCAATCGTAACATTGCTCTGCACTCTAGTAGGCTGCAATGCCCAAAAATCTGCAAAAAACATCGAAGAGAACGAGGTTGCAAAAACAGATCAAGAAACCGTGGACACCTTCACAACTTCTGAAGGTACATCCATAAAAATGTACTGCATCAAACACGGATCAGTCAGGATGCAAATCGAGCAAAGCGAAGAGAAATGGATATACGTGGATCCAGTCACCAACGCTGTACAACCAGCCACTGATTTCACGACCCTGCCCAAAGCTGATTATATCTTCGTCACTCATGAACATTTCGACCATCTGGATTCTGTGGCTATCCGTCAACTTACTAAAGAAGGGACTACACTTATCACCAATCCTCGCAGCAGCGAAATATTGGGTGGCAAAGGCAGCGTGATGAAGAATGGCGACGTGATGCTCTTGTGGCTAGGGAAAGGATTTTCTGGGACGTGGAGAGTCGACGCTGTTCCTGCCTACAACACCTCGCCAGACAAACAACAGTTTCATCCTAAGGGTCGAGACAACGGCTATGTGCTTACAATTGATGGATTCCGTATTTATATAGCAGGCGACACAGAGGATATCGAGGAGATGAAGGATATTAAGGATATCGACGTCGCTTTTTTGCCATGCAATCTCCCCTACACTATGTCTCCCGAACAATTGGCTAAAGCGGCAAAGATGGTTAATCCTAAAGTTCTTTTCCCTTACCACTACGGACAGACAGATATCCAACAAGTGGTAAAGCTTTTGGAAGGAAGCGGTATTGACGTAAGGATCAGGCAATATCAATAATGAAGATTGTTAAGGGCGGAACGCCCTAACCCATTCTTTCTAGTGCGAGCCGAAGACGAGCACATTTAGAATAAACACAGAGAGACTCAGAGTTTTAAGAGAAAGGGAATGAAATGAACGTAAAAGTTTCTCATAAAAAATGAACAGAATCTTATATATATTGTTTTTTCTTCTGTTGGGCTTCTTTTCCGTACATGCCAATGTCGAACCTGGAGAATATGGTCTGATCGTAACTCCATTGTCTGACGTCGACACAATATACGAAGATTTCAAACTATTCTATGAAGACTCTATATATTCAAAACAGGAAAATACGGCAGAATATCCAGACGGAAGAAAAGGTCTGATGAGATATTTCAAGGAAAACCTTAAATACCCCGCACCTTGTTTTGAAGCTGGAGTACAAGGAAAAGTCATAGTGAAATTCACCGTCACCAAAGAAGGAAATATAAAAGATATCAAGCTCATAAGGGGTGTTTATGAGAGACTAGATAATGAAGTCATCCGTGTCATAAAAAACATGAAGGAATGGATTCCTGGAGAAACCAATCAGGAATTTACTTTGTCTGTCCTTTTTAAAATACCTGATTTTGATGACAAAGGAGTCTGTTTGTTAGTCACCACTTCCGCCAGTTATTATTATAAAGAAGTAGATAAAATCATATACAAAAATCTTAAATACCCCAAAAAAGCAAAAAAAGACAAAATAGAAGGCACATGTCGTTTTAAATTTATTCTGGAAAGTGACGGCAAAATAAAAGATGTAGAAATTATAGATTCTGTTTCCCCAGAAATAGACCAAGAAGCAATTCGTTTGATCAAGTTGACGGAAGGGCAATGGATTCCAAGTAAGTATAATGGAGAAAATGTACGTTCGTATGTCAGATACTCTGTGAATTTTAAATTAAATTACAAATACAAAAGATCATCAGAGAGGAAAAGATCGGCTTACCACGTCGCTGCTTCATCCTAGGGGCCGCATACAAAATAACTGTAGGGGCATTCCTACCTTAAATCAACGTGAATTCGAGGAAATAAAAATATGATAGTTGAAGTGTCATAAATGAGGATTGTTAAGGGTCCATGTTTAATAAATGTTGGTCCTAACCCCAACCTCTCTTCCGCGAGTCCAAAGGACGAGCGGTAAAAAATGCGTTCATTGTGCTTCTATTAAATTGTGCTCGCCTTCGGCTCGCACTTTGGAAGGGGACAAGGGCGTTCCGCCCTTTGGAATCCTCATTTTTTACTCTTCAACAAACTTTATATTAACGTGAATTCGAATTATAATATTACTAGATATATCCCCTAACGGGGAAATATCGTGGTCATAACATATATCTACCGATATAAAACACCTAAAGGTGTAGTCGTTTCTGTGTTATCATTTAGGATATCACGTAGTGATTACATGTAGGCAGATAGGATAATATGCCGATGACATCACATTTCCCGTAGGGAATAAATCATTTCATGTTGTTGGATCAAATTGATGTTAATAACAACATTATACAAAAATGGGATGTATCGCTTGATACACCCCATTTTTTGTGTCTAAAATTAACAAATTGCTTGCTTATTTCTTTCCGTTGATCTGAGCGTCGATAACTGCGATAGTCACGATATTCATGATGTCACGTACAGAAGCTTCAGGCTCGCAAACGTAGATTGGCTTCTTCAATCCCATCTGAACTGGACCAACATTCTCAGCAAGACCCATAGAAAGAAGTGTCTTGTAAGTGATGTTAGCTGAGCTTAGGTTAGGGAAGATCAATGTGTTGACATCCTTACCCTCAAGCTTAGAGAATGGGTATGTAGCAGAACGAAGATCCTTGTCAAGAGCGAAGTTGACCTGCATCTCACCGTCTACCAAGATCTCTGGGTGGTTCTTGTGTAGATTCTCGACTGCCTTATGAACAGTAACAGGGCTACCTGTGTTGTCAGCGCCGAAGTTGCTGTAAGAAAGCATTGCGATAACTGGATCTACATTGAAGATCTTAACGCTGTCGTTAGTCAACTTAACGATCTCCTCAAGAGTCTCAACGCTTGGGTGGTTGTTGACCAATGTGTCAGCCAAGAAGAATGTTCCCTTAGCTGTATTTACGATGTTAAGAGCTGCGATATGGTCGATACCCTCACGTGTTCCTACGATTTCAAGAGCTGGCTTGATAGCGTCTGTATACTTAGTGTAAACACCGCATACCATAGCGTCTGCGTCTCCCATCTCAACCATCATAGTTGCGAAGTAGCTGCGGTTGAACATCAACTCTAGGCTCTCTGCGTATGTGTATCCGTTACGAGCGTTCTTTTCTGCCAAATACTTAGCGTAGCGGTCACGACGTGAACCCTGATTCTCAGCACGGTTGTTGATGATTTCGATTCCAGAGATATTGATGTTGTTCTCCTCAGCAATACGAGCGATGTTTGTCTCGTTACCTACAAGAACTGGAACACAGATACCGTCAGCCTTAGCAGCGACAGCAGCAGAAAGTACGCTTACGTTGTTTGGCTCAGAGAATACAACCTTCTTAGGAGCCTTCTTAGCGCGAACACGTAGACCATCGATAAGCTTGTTGTTCAAGCCCATACGATGACGTAACTGGTCGCGATATGCATCCCAATCCTTAATCTCATGACGAGCGACACCACTCTCAATTGCTGCCTTAGCAACAGCTGGAGCGACAGTCTCAAGTAGACGTGGGTCAAGAGCTGTAGGGATAAGGTATTCCTTACCGAATGTCATAGCCTTACCACCGTATGCCTTGCTTACGATTTCAGGAACTGGCTTCTTAGCCAATTCAGCAAGAGCGCGTACAGCAGCAAGCTTCATCTCCTCGTTGATTGCCTTTGAGTGAGTGTCAAGAGCACCACGGAAGATGTAAGGGAATCCAAGCACGTTGTTGATCTGGTTAGGATAATCCGAACGACCTGTTCCGAAAATGATATCAGGACGAGATGCCATTGCATCCTCGTAAGTGATTTCTGGGTTAGGGTTAGCAAGAGCGAACACGATTGGGTTGCTTGCCATCGAGCGAACCATGTCCTGAGACAACACGTTACCCTTAGACAATCCCAAGAATACGTCTGCATCCTTAACTGCCTCAGCAAGAGTGTTGATATCACGGTCTGTCTTAAACTCCTCCTTGCGTGGGTTGAGGTCAGTTCTCTTTGAATTGATAACACCCTTCGAGTCGCACATAACGATGTTCTTCTTCTGAGCACCAAGAGCGACGTATAGACGAGTACATGAGTTAGCGGCTGCACCTGCACCGTTTACAACGATCTTTGCATCCTCGATCTTCTTTCCAGCTACCTCAAGAGCGTTCAAAAGGGCTGCAGAAGAGATGATGGCTGTACCGTGCTGGTCGTCGTGCATCAAAGGAATATCAAGTTCTGCCTTCAATCTGTCCTCGATCTCGAAACACTCAGGAGCCTTGATATCCTCAAGGTTGATTCCTCCGAATGTAGGAGCGATAGCCTTTACAGTCTCTACGAACTTGTCGATGTTCTTCTCGTTTACCTCGATATCGAACACGTCAACATCTGCGAAAATCTTGAACAACAATCCCTTACCTTCCATAACTGGTTTTCCGGCAAGAGCACCTATATCACCAAGACCAAGTACCGCTGTTCCGTTAGAGATCACAGCCACAAGATTTCCCTTTGCTGTATAGTTGTATGCAAAGTTCTCATCTTTCTGTATTTCCAAACATGGTTCAGCAACACCTGGAGAGTATGCCAAAGAAAGGTCTCTCTGAGTTGCAGTAGGCTTTGTTGGGATCACCTGGATTTTACCTGGACGTCCCTCTGCGTGATACTTAAGAGCATCGCTCAACTTTTTGTTGTCCATTGTATTATTTCTAAAAATGTTCTTATTTCCAATAATTCACAAATTATGTCGCAAAGATACGCTTTTTGTCAAAAAAATGCAAAAAATATATGTTTTATAACTCATTTAATGCAATATTTGTATATTTCCGACATTTTGTGTCATTCTTTTGGGGCTGATATATTCACCTCTTTTCCATAGACGCAACATTCTCTCGTCTCTACAAGGCATTGCGAATTGTTATAAATTCTTAAACCACCAACACATACTTTTCTTCTTTCCTTTGAAGGATCTTATCATTTGTGTATTTTTGCAACACAATTAATTCTATGCGAAATACGAAAAACCTAATAAACAAAAAAAAGTATGAAAGCAATAAGATCTTTTCTGTCTTTAGCCACATCTCTGTGTGCGATTGTCGCAAATGCACAAGATGTCATTATTTTCCGCAACGGTGAGGAGTGAGGAGACAGAAGTAAAAGTAGAGGAGATCACTCCTAATGAGGTCAAATACAAGAAAACCTCTAATCCTGACGGTCCGTCGTATATCTTCAACAAAGATGACATTTTCATGATCAAATACAAGAATGGAGAGAAAGACGTGTTTGCTCCTGAATATAATGACATTCAGGCTGAATCACAATCAAAACCAATTGTAGTCAAGGATGTCACAGTGAAAAGGAAATCTCCATCTGGATTGGCATACACATACAACGGAGCTTTCCTTACAGATCACGAAGCTGTAAACTATTTGGGGGCAGACTATAACGAATTCACCCTGCAATCCGACAGAATGAAGCAAGGATTCAACTTGATGCTGACGGGAGCTATCCTTTCTGCCACGTCAGCCGTCCTATGCGTAACAAGTGTTGCGACTGGTCATTGGGAGGAAGACGGATGTTATGATGATTACTGGTATGACTACTACGGCAATCGCCATTATTATGATGATTGCGAATACTTTCAACCAAACGTTCCACTTATGATTGCTGGTATAGCATGTAGTGTAGCATCATCCATTACGCTACCTATCGGTATTGTGAAATTTTCAACAGGAAAGACAAGATGCCATAAGATTTTGAAACGTCATTATAAAACGACATTCGATAACGACAATAAAATCAGTTCATACAACGATATGACATTCAAGGTGAATGCCAAACCAAATGGGTTCGCATTGTCATTGACATTCTAATGTTTTCTGAATTTGATTTCAAAACGATATGAAATAGAGGTGCAGAAATGCATCTCTATTTTTTTGGCCACCGATATAATAAATATAGGACAGATATTCCCCTTTAGGGGATATAATACTAAACCATCCTCACAAGAAGGGTCGTAGACCCTTTATCGCTTGCGACGATAGCCGATTCCATAATGATTGAGGTCAACAGACCGAAATCATTATGGTGTCGGTTTAAATGATTATAGAATGATAATTCCGCATTTTTAATTTATTTCGCATTTTTAATTTTGAATTTCAATGCGTTCCGCCCTTAACAATCATCATTTTTTGTGAGCCAATCATGATAATGAAAGAGACAAAACATAAAAAAAGAGAGCGTATCAAATGATACGCTCTCTATAAATCCTTTCTGTAATTTCTTACTTTAGACCTACTGTTGGATCACAGTTTGTCTCCTGAGTTCCGATACCGCAGTACTCCTTCAAAGAATCGAATGCCTTGTAGAAGTCAAGAGATGCAGCACGTTCCCAGTCAAGAGCAGCAGCCTCTACATCACCACCTTTGTAACGTAGGTGTCCACGATTGTAGTATGCCTTTGCAAACTGAGGAGTTAGGGCAATTGCTTTGTTGTAATCTTTCATTGCAGCCTTCTCATCTCCAAGCTCTGCATATGAGTTACCTCTGTTGAAGTATGCCTCAGCGAACTTAGGGTTGATCTTGATTGCTGAATTGTTATCTTCAATAGAACCCTTAACGTCTCCTAGCTCTTTTCTTGCTGTCGCACGGTTGTAGAATGTCAAAGCATCATTTGGGTTAGACTCAAGTACGATATCGTAATCTGCCTTAGCTCCCTTATAGTCGCCCAAACGGAACTTAGCGTTACCCATATTACCATAAGCTTCGATAAACTTAGGGTTAAGCTCAAGTACCTTGTTGAAGCTCTGGATTGCAGCCTTGTACTCCGCGTTACGGTATCTCTGGATACCCTCATTGAAATACTCAGTCACACTCTTCTGAGCCTGTGCTGTCAATGCAAAACAAACTGTTGACACTAATAGAAATAAAAATCTTCTCATTTTTTTAATCGTTTAGTCCGTTATCTTTTGACAACTGACATTTCTATATTTAACCTAATATTGTATAGCCGCGATAACATATACGAGTTAACCAACGTATATACGAATGCAAAATTACAACTTTTGAAATATAAAACTAACATATTCGCCTTTTTTTTATGTTAAATTTTCTTATTTGGTCTATTTTATGTTGTATATCATTTCATGGCATTTTTTCGCAACCTTTTCTTTTGCCGTTTAAAAAAATGACGTTATTTTAGTGTTAGAATATTTGGAACGCATAACATTTTTTAGTCATGGAAAAGAAAGTGAAAATCTATTGCGTCAACAGCAATATATCTAATTCATATCCCGCTGGCATCTCTCTGGAGGAAATCTGCCCTAAAGATGTCAAAGCGATTGTAGCGAAAGTAAACGGAAAAATTAAGGACCTGAAATTCTGCGTCTACAAACCTAAATGTGTGGAATTTCTCGGCCTGGACTCTCTTCACGGCGTAAGAGCATACCTCCGCAGTATCTCTTTCCTTTTATATGAGGCTGTCACACATATTAATAAAGAGGCTTGTCTTCGTATCGAGCACCCCATCTCTGGCGGTTATCTGTGCCAAATTGCAGGTCTTGGCGAAATAAACGAGGATCTCTGCCGTCGCCTTTCAGAAAGAATGCGCGAAAATATTGCCAAGAAGACGGAATTCGTCCAGGAAATCGTACCGACTTCGTGGGCAATCCAATATTTTGAGGACAATGCGGCTTTCGACAAAGTCAATATATTGAAGAGTCGCGGCGAAATGTACACTGAGCTATACCGTCTCGACGACCTATATGATTTCTACTACGGCGCTCTTGTGCCAAATGCCGGATATCTCGACAAATTCGCTCTGACTCCTTATAACGGGGCTCTTCTTCTCACAGTGCCGTCGGCAGACAAGCCAAATGAGCTTGCTCCGGTTCGTCAGGAGCCTCAGCTTTTGAAGGCGTTCTCTGAGCATACGACTTTCAACCAGCTCCTTGGCATTGAGAATGTCGGCGACCTTAATATCGGTCTGCTTGAGAAAAACAACGCAAGCAATCTGATCAAGGTGGCGGAGGCTCTTCAGGAGAAAAAGATCGCCCTTATTGCCGACGAGATTGCCAAGCGTCCTAAAGTTCGAATCGTTCTGCTTGCCGGCCCGTCTTCATCAGGTAAGACGACTTCCAGCAAACGTCTGTCAGTTCAGCTTGCTGTCTGTGGCCTGAAACCGCTGGCTGTGTCGCTCGACGACTATTTCGTGCCACGTCGACTCACACCAAAGGATGAGAATGGCAACTATGATTTCGAAAGTCTTTACGCTTTGGATCTTGACTTGTTCAACAGCGACTTGAACAAACTTATCGCAGGTGAGGCTGTGACTCTTCCTCGCTATAATTTCGAGACTGGAGAGCGTGAGCAGGGCGACACAATCCAGATCCACAATAATGAAGTGTTGATCTTTGAGGGAATCCACGCACTGAATCCAAAACTGACAGAGAAAATTCCAGCTGAAAACAAGTTTAAGATCTTCGTTTCTGCGCTGACATCCATCTCACTCGACAACCACAACTGTATTCCAAACACCGACAACCGTCTGATCCGCCGTATCGTGCGCGACTTCAAATACCGTGGCTACTCGGCAGAGGATACCATCAAGCGCTGGCCAGACGTGATGAAGGGAGAGGAGAAGTGGATTGTGCCATTCCAGGAAGAGGCAGACGCGATGTTCAACTCGGCTATGATATTTGAGCTATGTGTGCTGAAGCACCACGCGATCGCCCCATTGTCGATGGTGCCACAGACATCACCGATCTACTCGGAGGCCCACCGTCTGCTCAACTTCCTTTCATACTTCGCCGATATCCAGGAGAACGAAATCCCTACAACATCACTGTTGAGAGAATTCGTGGGAGGAAGCAGCTTTAAGTACTAATGCTAAATTATAAATGCAAAATGCACAATGCTGAATTTAGCATTTCGCATTTTTAATTTTTAATTTTTTTGAGACATGATGGTTTGTAGGGTCGTTGCTTATCGATCTCTCTCAATCGCTCTGGGCCTCGCCCCTACACCATCAACCAGAAAAAGGCGTGATTTATCATGAATCACGCCTTTTTTGTGAATATAATCCAATACAATGTTTTCCCCCTAAACACACGCATGTCTATAATGAGATGCACGATTCAAACACACGCATGACCATAATAAAAACGCACGACCGTTATAATGAGACGCACATTTCAAACACACACGATCGTGAATGAGACGCACGACCGTGCGTCTCTACGTGATTTTGCCCTCCGCAATCCGAAACCGATCCATGCAGAATACCCCACATGAAGGGTCGTAGACCCTTTATCGCTTGCGACGGTAGCCGATTCCATAATGATTGAGGTCGACAGACCGAAATCATTATGGTGTCGGTTTAAATGATTATTGGGATCGGTTTAATCGATTATGAGAATCGGATTTTATGATTAACGATTAATGATTATTCATTTCGCATTTCGCATTTATAATTTGAAAAAGGGATGAACTGTCGTCCATCCCTTAATGATTTATTCGATCAGAATCCATTTACTCTTTCAACCATGTCACTGACTTACAGCCACCGAACACATCCTCTCCGACCTTCACATTGTCTTTGGAATTATCAATTACAATGTCAAGATACCAACAATACTGAAATGCTCCATTTCCAATGCTAGTGACATTCGAAGGGATTTTTACGCTTCTCAAATTCTGGCAATACGAGAATGCCTTTTCTCCTATACTCGTCACACTTGATGGAATTTCTATTGATTCCATTTCACACCATTCAAAAGCTTCTTCTCCAATGCTTGTGATCGTAGAAGGAAGCTTTATGCCTTCTAAACTTCCTCCGCCTACAATATTAAATGCACCATTTGCGATTTCTGTGACTGTGTATATTTTACCGTCAATTCTAATCTTGGCTGGGATATAGAAGGAGTCGATACCTCCACGAGAATGTGAAACCTCAGCTGTTGAATCAGATAATGTTTTGAAGATCACAGCTCTAATGTCTGATGTGTCCATTACTACGGAAAGGTCTGGATTGCCTGCGACAACTGGAGTATTTTTCGTAAATCTAACTGAAAAACAGTTAGTGAATGTATATTCTCCTGTTGTGACGTTTTTGCTTGAATTGTCTATGACAATATTCATACAATTCCAAAATGCGCCGTCTCCTATGTTGGTCACACTTGATGGAACGTTTATTAGATCCAAGCCTGAACCCCAAAAAGACCATCCTCTGATGCTTGTGACTGTTGAAGGGACAACAAATTTTCCCTCTATTCCGGCAGGCACTGAGATAAGTTCTGTTGTGTCTTTATTATACAACACTCCATCCACAGTGATAAAATTTGGATTATCACTTGCGACATTTATGTTTGTCATATTTGAACAGCGGGCAAATGCACCGTCCTCTATTTCTGTGACACTGGCAGGGATATCAATGCTTTTCATAATTTGACAACCACAAAATGCGTAGATGCCAATCTTTGTAACACTTGAAGGAATCTTGACACTTGTCAGGCTATCATCTTCAAAGGCTGAATATCCGATACAATTGACACTTGATGGAATTGTGAAATCGCCTCTTATTCCTCCTGGAACACAGATTATCTTTGTTTTGTCTTTGTTATACAAGACACCATCTACTGATGAATAGTTCGGATTGTCGCTAGCAACATTGATGCTTTTCAATTTTGAACTTCCGCTAAAAACTGATGATTCAGCGATACTTGTTATACTTGAAGGGATTTCAAGTGTTGTTAAACTACGTTTCCAGCTAAATGCTGAATATTTGATGCTGTTGACTGTATATACTTTGCCATCAATCCTTACTTTAGAAGGGATTTCTATAGATTCAGAGTCCTTATTAACCCCTGTCACTTCCACCGTCGAATCGGGTTTGATGGAAAAATTCAGTGGGGATTCCGATGCGTCTACCACTGTCGAATCGTTTGGAATGTTGGAGTTTTCATTAAAGATGACCTCTTCCACATCTTCCACATTAAATTTTTTAATCTCTCCGTTTTTCTGCTTCACGATCATGTCTGTTGCCAACATAAATTGACATAGGGCAAATGCCATAACAGACGCAAGTAGTTTTTTCGCCATATTTCTTTCTATTTACATTTTAAAATTATGTTGTCGTTATAATAACGTCACAAAAATAAAAAATATTTTAATGAATGTGTAAAAATTCATTGTCAAATATGATGAATGATTATTCATTCCGCATTTAGAATTTTAAGTTTCTCTCCTATTGCGGGCAGATTTGAAACCTGCCCCTACGATCGTGGGAATTGTAGCCCAGAATGGGCGTCACCTCTTAGGCAGGGGTTTCAACCCCTGTTTTGTGGACGGAGCACACGACGGCAACCCCGAAGGGGTGAAACAAAATGGTGACATTATAATGGAGGTGTCGCCTCATCGAGGCTTTTAATCACCCCCAAATGCCCGTTATACAGGGGTTATCACCCCTGCCTATAAGATACCGTCCCTTCGGGACTTGTAAAATTTGAATAATTTGTCCTATTGCGAGGAGGTTTGAAACCTGCACCTACGATCGTGGATATGCAATAGATTAATCTTTTAACCATGTCACAGACTTGCATTTTCTGAAAGCATCTGCTCCAACTTTCACATTCTTTTCCGAATTGTCGATCACAACATCAAGTTTTGTACAATATTTAAAAGCCTCAATTCCAATGTTTGTCACATTTTTTGGAATATCTATGCTTGTCAAGCTACTACAGCTTTCAAAAGCAAAGTTTTCGATGTTTGTCAAACTCTCTGGGATATTTATGTTTGTCAAACTGCCACAGCGTGAAAAAGCAAAATTTCCGATACTTGTCACGCCTTCTGGAATATCTATACTCGTCAAACTGTTACAGTTCCGAAAAGCAGCAGTTCCGATATTTGTTACTTTCTCTGGAATTTTAATGCTCGTCAAATTGCTACAGTCTTCAAAAGCATTAGAATTGATGCTTGTCACATCCTCTGGGATCACGACAGTTGCACATTTTGTCTTATCTCCAATCCATCCATAACATTTTGTACCTTTATCGTAGACCAATAATCTTGGCTCCAAACCGTTACAGCCATCAAAAGCAAAAAACTCGATGCTTGTCACTCCCTCTGGAATATCTATGCTAGTCAAATTGTAGCATCCTTCAAAAGCGAAACTTTCGATGCTTGTCACACTTTCTGGAATATCTATACTTGCCAAACTACTACAGTCTCTAAAGGCAGAACTTCCTATGCTGGTCACTCCTTCTGGGATATTTACGTTTGTCAATCTCTCACAGCCATAAAAAGCATAATCTCCGATGCTGGTCACTCCTTCTGGGATCAAGACATCCGTGCATTTTTCCCTATTCCCTACCCATCCGTAGCATTTTGTGTCTTTATCATAGATTAACAACTTTGGCTCCAAACTATTGCAGCCATCAAAAGCAAGATCTCCGATGCTGGTCACACTTTCTGGAATATCTATACTTGCCAAACTACTACATTTATAAAAAGCATTATCTCCGATGCAGGTCACTTCCTCTGGAATATCTATGCTGGTCAAACAGCTGCATCCATAAAAAGCCTCATATCCGATGCTTGTCACTCCTTCTGGGATCAAGACATCCGTGCACTTTTTCTTATCTCCTACCCATCCATAGCATTTAGTGCCTTTATCATAGATCAGTAACTTTGGCTCCAAATTGTCGCATCCCTCAAAAGCCCAATATCCGATGCTTGTCACTTCCTCAGGAATCTTAATGCTGGTCAAACTGCTGCAATATTCAAAAGCATTATCTCCAATGCTCGTCACATTTTCTGGAATATCTATACTTGCCAAACTTTTGCAACGAGAAAAAGCCAAGTCTCCGATGTTTGTCACACTTTCTGGAATATCTATACTTGCCAAACTAAAGCAACCATAAAAAGCCCTTGCTCCAATACTTGTCACTCCTTCAGGGATGTCTATGCTTTTTAGGTTATTATTGAATATAAAAGCGCTTGCCCCGATACTTGTCACCGTATAAACTTTTCCATCTATTCGCACTTTTTCTGGTATGATGATGGAGTCATGACCAAGGTATGAACATTCATCATCACTATCATCTCTAGTCACCTCCACTGTCGAATCGGATAAAATATTGAATCGCAGAAATGTTTCCGACACATCCACCACCGTCGAATCTTCAGGAATGATTGCATTTTCCTCAAAGAAAACCTCTTCCACATCATCCACATTGATCTTCCAATCCTCCCCGTTTTTCTGCTTCACGATCATGTCTGTCGCCAACATAGAGAGGCATATTGCGAATAAAGCACCTATAGCAAGTAATCCTTTTTTCATATTTCTTTCCAATTTATTTTTTCACATTTTCAAAAAATCGTCGTTACTATTATGACAATATCATTGCAAAATAAGGAATAAATTACAGAAATCAAAAATTTTCATGTGAATATTTTCGTATTTTTTATTTGTGTGATGTGGGCATGTTGTAATCTCCAAATTTGAAGTTTCTTTTTAATACGTCTGAAAGACGTTACCGAGCGGAGCGAGAATAACCCGGGACGAAGTCTCGGGGATAGCAACGACATCAAAACCTTGCCTGAAAGGCAATACAACTTTTTGATTGAATTCTCAGCTCTTTTTCTCATTAAAAAGGCGTAGCCTTTCTCTGTGAACTTGCCAGAATGGGCGTCACCTCTTAGGCAGGGGTTTCAACCCCTGTTTTGTGGACGGTGCACACGACGGCAACCCCGAAGGGGTGAAACAAAATGAATTGGAGGTGTCGCCTCTTCGAGGCTTTTAATCATCGCCAAATGTCCATTATACAGGGGTTATCACCCCTGCCTATAATATACCGTCCCTTCGGGACTTGTAAAATTTGAATAAATTGTCCTATTGCGGGGAGATTTGAAACCTGTCCCTATGGTCATGGATATGCAATAGATTAATCTTTTAACCATGTCACAGATTTGCAATTGTTGAAAGCATATGATCCAACTTTCACATTCTTCTTTGAATTGTCAATTACGACATCAAGTTTTTCGCAGTTTTCAAATGCATAAACTCCGATGCTTGTCACACTATTTGGAATATTTATGCTCGTCAAACTGCTGCATCCATAAAAAGCAGATGCTCCGATGGTTGTCACACCATCTGGAATATTTATGCTCGTCAAACTGCTGCATCCCTTAAAAGTAGATCCTCCGATGCTTGTCACTCCATCTGGAATATTTATGCTTGCCAAATTGCTGCAACCCTCAAAAGCATAATCTCCGATGCTTGTCACACTCTCAGGAATATCGATGCTTGTCAATTTGCTACATTTATAAAAAGCATCTGCTTCGATGCTTGTCACACTCTCAGGAATATTTATGTTAGTCAAACTGCTGCAAATATAAAAAGCACATCTTCCAATGCTTGTCACACTCTCTGGGATACTTATGCTTGTCAAACTGCCACATCTATAAAAAGCAGATGCTCCGATGCTTGTCACTCCCTCTGGAATCACAACATCCGTACATTTTCCTTTATCTCCTATCCAGCCATAACATTTTGTGCCATTATCGTAGATCAATAATTGAGGCACTATTCCATCTGGAATAGTGATTATTTCTGTTTTATTTTTATTATATAAAATACCATTTTCTGAAGAGAACATAGGATTGTTAGAAGCCACATTGATACTTGCCAAACTACTACACCTATAAAAAGCTTTGTCTCCGATACTAGTTACACTCTCAGGAATATCGATGCTTGTCAAACTGCGGCAGCCTTCAAAAGCTCCTGCTCCGATGGTTGTCACACTCTCTGGAATACTTATGCTTGCCAAACTACCGCAGTCATAAAAAGCATATGCTCCGATGGTTGTCACACCATCTGGAATAACTATGCTTGTCAAACTGTAGCATTTGGCAAAAGTCCATGCTTCGATGCTTGTCACACTCTCTGGGATACTTATGCTTGCCAAACTACCGCAGTCATAAAAAGCATATGCTCCGATGGTTGTCACACCATCTGGAATATTTATGCTCGTCAAACTGCTGCATCCCTTAAAAGTAGATCCTCCGATGCTTGTCACTCCATCTGGAATATCTATGCTTGCCAAACTGCTGCAGTCTTCAAAAGCTCCTGCTCCGATGGTTGTCACACCATCTGGAAAATTTATGCTCGTCAAACTGCTGCATCTCTTAAAAGTAGATCCTTCGATGGTTGTCACTCCATCTGGAATATCTATGCTCGTCAAACTTTCACAATAAGAAAAAGCATATCCTTCGATGGTTGTCACTCCATCTGGAATATCTATGCTCGTCAAACTTTCACAATAAGAAAAAGCATATCTTTCGATGCTCGTCACACCCTCAGGAATGTTTATGCTTGCCAAATTGCTACATCCAGAAAAAGCTCCTGCTCCTATGCTCGTCACACCCTCGGGAATCTTAATGCTGGTCAAACGGTCGCATGCACCAAAAGCATCTTCTTCGATGCTCGTCACTCCCTCAGGAATATTTACGCTAATCAAATCACTTGCAATAAAAGCCCCATACCCGATACTTGTCACCGTATAAACTTTTCCATCTATTCGCACTCTTTCTGGTATAGTAATGGAGTCATGACCAAGGTATGAACAATCATTTCCACTATCATCTCTAGTTACCTCCGCCGTCGAATCAGACAGAATATTAAATAGCAGAAATGTTTCTGATGCATCGACCACCGTCGAATCTTCAGGAATGATTGCATTTTCCTCAAAGAAAACCTCTTCCACATCATCCACATTGATTTTCCAATCCTCTCCGTTTTTCTGCTTCACTACCATGTCGGTCGCCAACATAGAGAGGCATATTGCGAATAAAGTTCCTAATGCAAGTAATCCTTTTTTCATATTTCTTTCCAATTTATATTTTCACATTTTCAAAACGTTGTCGCAATTATGGCAACACCACAAAATTAGACATATTTTATGGAAGACAAAAATTTCAATGCCAAATATGACGGATGATTAATGATTATTTTGAAAATAATCAAAACATGCGAGCAGGTTTGAAAATAATTAAAAATACGAGGATGTAAAAAAACAAAATAATGAAAATTGAATTGCCAACAATGTAAAATGGCATTAAATATAACCCCTAACGGGGTAAATTGAAATCCATCATCGTTTTTTCCCCCTACCGATATATAACGCCTGACGGCGTGATGGGGGTTGGAGACCACAATGGATCTCCCCATCAGATGAATTTACCAACAATTACGCATCATTATGAATGGCATTAATATAACCCCTAACGGGGTAAATTGAAATCCATCATCGTTTTTTCCCCCTACCGATATATAACGCCTGACGGCGTAATGGGGGTTAGCGACCACAATGGATCTCCCCAACAGATGAATTTGCCAACAATTACGCATTACGAATTACGCATTATGAATTATGAATTATGCATTATGAATTATCACAGCGTTGGCAATGAGATTCCTTTGATCTTTCTGTAAAGGTCGAGGGCGTAGACGTCGGTCATGCCGGAAACGTAGTCGAGCACGGCAAGAATCCTTTCGTATGGCGACTCGCTCGACACTGCGAATTGCGACGGGATACGTGCCAACAGCTGTTTTGAATATGCTTTGTCGGCGTTGAACACTGCATCGATCTCTTTTTCTATCAATGTGTAGATGATGTTGTAGCCGGCGATCTCGATGTCGACCACCTCCTTGCTCTTGTATATTTTCTTCGCCGACACTCTCTGGCACTCTTTGTAGGCCTTACCCACTCTCTCCGACACATAGTCGATCAGCGAGCCTTCAAACTCTCCAGCCAAAATTTTCTCCTCATTCTTTATGAAGACGTCGGCACACTCCTCTATCAGCACTCCGATGACGCTGGAACGCAAGTATGCCACCTGCTCATTCACGTCGTCAACGAACGACATTCTTTCCCTCCGTCGCTCCTGCTTCTCCTCCGAGAAGAATCCGAGAAGCAGATTGAAAGTCTCGTCTTTATCGAGCAGACGCATCTTCAACGCGTCTTCAATATCCATTATCTCATAGCAGATATCATCAGCCGCCTCCACAAGGTAGACGAGGGGATGACGCGAATATCTCCCGTCGGCTTTCTTTTTTATGCCCAAATAATCGGCGATTTTCCTATAGGTCTCGAAATCGGATTGGAAGAATCCGAACTTGTTTTTCTTGCCTTTCACATCTGCGGAAAGATACGGATATTTCACAATCGAAAGCAGAGTCGGGTATGTGAGCACGAATCCGCCCTCACGTCGCCCCTCGAAACGGTGGGTGAGCAGACGGAATGCGTTGGCGTTGCCGTCGAAATGGGTGAAATCAGCCCATTGCTCGTCCGTGATGCCGTATTTCTCTTTCAATTCCATTCCGGCACCTTCGGAAAAATACGATGAAATGGCGGTTTCTCCGCTGTGTCCGAACGGAGGATTGCCCATATCGTGGGCGAGGCATGCAGCAGATACGATGGATCCGAGATCGTCGACGTGGGTGGAAATAGAATCTCCGTATTTCTCTTTAAGGAATTTTGAGACACGGTTGCCGATGGAGCGTCCCACGCAGCTCACCTCCAGCGAGTGGGTGAGACGGTTGTGCACGAAAATTGTGTTGGGAAGCGGAAACACCTGGGTCTTGTTCTGCAAACGTCGGAATGGGGCTGAAAACACCAGACGGTCGTAGTCGCGTTGAAATTCCGTACGGTCCTGCTCTTTGGGGTCGTGATAGTTTTCCAATCCCAGGCGGATAGTGCAAATCAGTTTATTCCATTCCATCATTTTCGGCATATTTTTATATTAGACAACACAAATATAATAAAAGGACGGCAAGTTGTTAGGATTTATTTGCATTTTCCATTGTAAACTTCTATATTTGGAATGCTTATGTCAGGTGAGAAATATAATCTTTCCACAAGATTGGCGATGGCGGGTTAGAAATTCACTTGAATGTATAAACACAAAAAGGAAACTAAGGGAGAAGAACTATGACTACAAAATCACTATTCAAAGATATTTTAATGGCGCCGCTGTCCTGGATTTACGGGCTTATTGTAGTAGTGCGAAATTTCATGTTTGACGTCGGTTTGCTGAAATCCACAAAGTTTGACATTCCTGTGATTGTTGTAGGCAACATCACTGTGGGAGGCACAGGGAAAACGCCTGTCACAGAATATCTTGTACGGCTTCTCTCTGAAAAGTTCCGCACAGCGGTGGTGAGCCGAGGATATAAGCGTAAGACGAGCGGATTCATCATTGCGGATGAAAAGAGCACCCCGGATCAGATTGGCGATGAGCCATACCAGATCAAACGCAAATTTCCGGAGCTAATTCTGGCGGTAGACGAGAAGCGTGTGAGGGCGATCAAGAAATTGAGCGACGAAGGGTCGTACCGTCCGGAGGTGTTTGTGCTCGACGACGCATACCAGCACCGCTACGTCACGCCGGACATCCCTATTCTTCTTGTGGACTACAACAATCTTATCTATAACGACCGATTGCTTCCACTGGGCACATTGAGAGAGCCGCTTAAGGCGAAAGACAAGGCATCGATTGTGATCGTGACAAAGTGTCCGAAGGATATCACGCCGATGGAATTGCGTGTGATCACGATGAATCTTAAGCTTTATCCTTATCAGACGCTTTTCTTCTCATATATGGAGTATGGCGATCTGAAGCCAGTGTTCCCATGCGCAAAGGCGACGGTGGATCCGGATCTGTTGAGGGAGACGACGGTATTGTCGCTTACGGGAATCGCGTCGCCAGCAACATTTGAAGAGCATGTGAGAAGTCTGACAAACGGAATCAAGGCAGTCAATTTTGCCGACCATCACAAACTGACATTGAAAGATTATAATAAGGTGACGGAGATGTTCGCAGAAATCGAAAACAGCAAAAAACTCATCCTTACCACGGAGAAAGACGCTGTCAAGATGATGAATGATGAGACATTCCCGTCGGCACTGAAAGAATACATCTATTATATCCCGATGAACATAAAATTCCTGAAGGATGAAGAGTCGTTCAACAATTTAATTATCAACTATGTTACAAAGAATAGAAGCTACATGCGCATATCTTAAAAGCCAGACTGAATTGCGTCCGGAAATCGCCATTATTCTTGGCACTGGTTTGGGCGGTCTGACAGAAGAGATCAGCGTAGAGAAAGAGATTCCATATTCACAGATTCCAGGATTTGTGCAGAGCACAGTGGCTGGACACTCAGGAAAATTGATATTCGGAACAATCGCAGGAGTGCCAGTGATGGCGATGCAGGGAAGATTCCATTTCTATGAGGGTTATCCTATGAAAGACGTCACATATCCAGAGGTGGTGATGAAAGGTATGGGAATCAAATACTTGATGGTGAGCAATGCAGCAGGAGGATTGAACCCAGAGTTTAAGGCAGGCGACATCATGTTGATCACAGACCACATCAACCTGTTCCCTGAGCATCCGTTGAGAGGCAAGAACGAAGATTCCATCGGCACACGTTTCCCAGACATGAACAACGCATACAACCGTGATTTGATCTCGTTGGCTGAAAAAGTTGCAGCGTCTAACAACATACCATATAAGAAAGGAGTGTATGTCGGCACACAAGGTCCTACATTCGAGACTGTGGCGGAATATAAATATTTCCGTTTGATAGGTGGAGACACATGTGGAATGAGCACAGTGCCGGAGATCATCGTGGCTCACTGGGCAGGCATCAAGTGTTTCGGAGTGTCGATCGTGTCGAATGCGTTAGGAGACGCGTTGAATGGTATAGAGACAAACCACGAGGAGGTGCAGCGCAACACCAATATCGCAAAAGACAATCTTAAGGTCTTGTTCCGTGAGATGGTGAAAGCAATGCGAAATTTATAATGCATAATTCGTAATTGGGGAGACGTGGGGATAACGCGTCTACCAATATTAAACATCTAAAGACGTGATCCAGACAAATTCGTCTGGAAGACGATATTTGCATAACCCCGTACATTCGAAGCGAAGCGTAGGATGTGCGGGGTTTGTCAAAGGAGAGGAAACAGAAAACGAAAAAAGACAATGGAATTTCAAATCCGAATAAAAAATTAATTACATTTGCAAAAAGATTATTTTGATATGGTAGCAGACAGAAAAAGGATGTTCCGAATTTAATCTTTTTAGACATATATAAAAGTCAATTTAATCATAAATATATGGCAATAGCAGTAAAAGCGATACCTACACTTTATGGTGCAGAAGCTCGTGATTTTCGAGAAAGAGCTGATGAGGTAGAGCGTAGAAATAACAAGCGTCCAAAACGCGACTTAAATAAAGATCCGAAGGTGATTGCTGTACGCGAGATTCTTCGCAAGGGTGGAATTTTATAATAACAGAAAATTGTGGGATTTTTAGCAGACAAATGTACAATAGGATTATTTACTGAAGATATCATTGAAAATTGTAAGCCTTTTACATGCAGAAAAGATGAAGATATGGATGAATTTTTCCGAAAAGATGTCTTTGACTATAATCACGGATTGATGAGCAAGGCATATTATTTCTTTTTGGATGAAGATCCTTCAGAGATTGTTTGCCTATTCACACTTTCAAACGATAGCATACGGATTTATGATCTTCCAAGTTCACCACGAAATAAAATGTGGGGTCGCACACATCATGAAAAGCTATTGAAACGTTATCCAGGAGTTTTGATTGGACGTTTTGCCGTGAATAAACACTTTGCAGGAAAAGGAGTTGGTTCGGAATGCATTGAAATTATTTCTCAAATGTTTTTAGATCCGCTGAACCGCACTGGCTGCCGTTTTCTTATCGTTGATGCCAAAAACACATCAGAAGTGATTCGTTTCTATGAGAAAAACGGGTTTAACCAACTTTTCAAGAAAGAAATACAAGAAGATATATATACGAAACCTCCTAAAGACGATTTGGAGAAATTAGAACGAATGAATAATCCTCGTCAACTTGAAACTAGATTGATGTTTAAGGACTTGTTGGAATAATACAATTATTTGTACATAAAGAGAGGAAAATAAAAAGAAAACATGTACAATACGGACGCATTGCTGAAAAAAAATAATTTCATTGATGTATTGTTAATCTGCTTTAATAACGTAACAGACGATTTTTTATTGTGTAAAGTATTTATCCATGTTAGACATCTATTATAGACGTGATCCAGACAAATTCGTCTGGAAGACGATGTTTGCATAACCCCGTACATTCGAAGCGTAGCGTAGGATGTGCGGGGCAGGAAACAGGAAACCTGCCCCTACAATTTCGGCAAACATCTATTTTATTGTAATATCAAAATGTCAATAAAAGAGAGCAAAACTGACAATTATAATAGTTTAGAATGAATTTTTGCATCTTTTGTTTAGAAAAACCGTCTCATCGCATCACATTTTGTAATATATAAAAATCAATTTCAATTTTAGCAAGTTTTAAATTGTAAGCAGTAAACATCATCAACCTTACAATTTGATACTATTTTTCGATTTTGTATATACAAATTGTTAGTTGTTGCAATCTGTTTTTAGCAAATACATCATAAAAACGGTTAGAAATTTTCATTGTGCGTAATTTTGCATCGGTAATCCAAATGGGATTGCCGACTTGGATAATTAGATATAAAACGACGAAAAGAAACAAAATTATGCAAAACAATTTCACTAAAGGACTTTACACTCCAGCGAATGAGCATGATGCTTGTGGTGTCGGTATGGTGGTAAACATACATGGCAACAAGAGTCATGAACTTGTGGATTCCGCTCTTAAAGTCTTGGAGAACATGATGCATCGTGGTGCTGAGGGTGCCGACGGAAAGAGTGGAGATGGTGCCGGTATTATGGTACAGATACCACACGAGTTTATTTTGTTGAAGGGAATTCCAGTTCCAGAAAAGGGTAAGTATGGTACAGGTCTCGTCTTTTTACCAAAAGACAAGACAGAGCAAGACAAGATTCTTAAGGTGATGATTGAGGTGATCGAGGCAGAAGGTTTGAATTTGATGAAGCTTCGTGACGTGCCTACAAATCCTGCGTGTCTTGGCAAGGTGGCTCTTGAGAGTGAGCCTGACATCAAACAGGTGTTTATCACCGGCGTCTCTAATGAGGATGCCCCAAACCTTGAGAGAAAACTCTACGTAATCCGTAAGAAAATAGAGAATCAGGTAAATCATAAAGATTTCTATATTGTATCATTGTCGAGCAAGAATATCATCTACAAGGGTATGCTTTCGTCTATGCAGGTGCGCGACTATTTCGACGACCTTCGTGACACATACTTCACTTCTGGCCTTGCTCTGGTACACTCACGTTTCTCTACAAACACATTCCCTACATGGTCGCTTGCGCAGCCTTTCCGTTTGCTTTGCCACAACGGTGAGATTAACACTGTAAGAGGAAACAGAAACTGGATGAAGGCCCGTGAGTCGGTGCTCAATTCTGGTCTGCTTGGTGATATATCAAGCATCCGCCCTATCGTGCAGCCTAACATGAGCGACTCTGCGTCGTTGGACAACGTGTTTGAGTTTTTCGTGATGAGTGGACTCTCTTTGCCTCACGCGATGGCTTTGCTTGTGCCAGAGAGTTTCAACGACAAGAATCCTATCAGCGACGATCTAAAGGCATTCTATGAGTATCACTCAATTTTGATGGAGCCTTGGGACGGACCCGCAGCTTTGATGTTCTCAGACGGCCGATACGCTGGAGGTATGCTCGACAGAAACGGTCTGCGTCCATCTAGATATTTGATCACCAACAACGACATGATGGTTGTCGCTTCTGAGGTGGGAGTCCTTGATTTTGATCCTAGTGAGATCAAGCAGAAAGGAAGACTTCAGCCTGGTAAGATCCTGATGATCGACACAGAAGAGGGAAAGATCTACTATGATGGAGATTTGAAAGCTCAGCTTGCCGCTGAACATCCATATAGAGACTGGTTGCACACCAACCGTATCCAGCTTGAGAAGTTGAAAAGCGGACGTAAGGTTTCTAATTCCGTCGCCAACTATAAGAGCAAGCTTTTGAACTTCGGATTTGCCAAGGAAGATATCGAAAAGACAATCATTCCTATGGCAGTCAACGGTGCGGAACCAGTCGCAGCGATGGGTAACGACACTCCATTGGCTGTCATCTCCGATCGCCCACAGATTTTCTTCAACTACTTCCGCCAGCAGTTTGCTCAGGTCACAAACCCAGCCATCGACCCTATCCGTGAGGAGCTTGTGATGAGTCTGACTGAGTATATCGGTAAGGTAGGACCTGGTATTTTGAATCCAGATGAGAGCAATTGTAAGATGGTTCGTCTTCCTCATCCAATTCTTTCAAATGCAGAACTTGACATTCTTTGCAACATCCGTTACAAGGGATTCGTCACTACTAAACTTCCTTTGCTGTTCGAGGCGAGCAAGGGAGAAGAGGGATTGAAAGAGGCACTCGACGATCTATGTAAGAGAGCTGAGGAGAGCGTCGACAAGGGTATCAACTATATCATCCTTTCCGACAGGGATGTCGACGAGAAACATGCGGTCATTCCATGTCTGTTGGCGGTCTCAGCCGTCCACCATTATTTGATCAACGTCGGCAAACGAGTGCAGACGGCACTGATTGTCGAGTCTGGAGAGATTCGTGAGGTGATGCATGCCGCACTGCTTCTTGGTTATGGAGCATCAGCATTGAACCCATATATGACATTCGCTGTCCTTGAGGAGCTAGTGAAGAACAAAGAGATTCAAGAGGACTACCCTACAGCCGAGCACAACTATATAAAGGCTGTCTGCAAGGGTCTTTACAAGATCATGTCTAAGATGGGAATCTCTACTATCCGTTCTTACCGTGGAGCTAAGATCTTCGAGAGCATCGGTCTGAGCGAGAGTTTGTTGAGATCTTATTTCGGAACAGAGATCTCCACTATCGGAGGTATCGGACTGAAGCAGATTGCAGACGACGCGATCAAGCTCCATGATATAGCAATGAAGGCCACAGACGAAGACATGATTCCTGATTCTGGTCTGTTTGCCTACAGAAAGGATGGTATCGCACACGCTTGGAATCCAGAGACAATCTCCACACTGCAGATTGCCACTCGTATGGGTTCATACAAGAAATACAAGGAGTTCACAAATTACGTGGACAACAAAGACAAGCAGATTTTCATCCGTGACTTCTTCGATTTTAAGAAAGCTGGCAAACCAATCTCAATCGACGAGGTTGAGCCAGTGGAAAGCATCGTCAAGCATTTTGTGACAGGAGCCATGTCGTTTGGAGCCATATCAATTGAGGCTCACGAGGCTATCGCACTTGCGATGAACAAGCTTGGAACCCGTTCAAACACAGGTGAAGGAGGTGAGGACAACGCTCGTTATCATTCCAGTGTAGACGGTGTGAGCCTATCGTCAAAGACAAAGCAGATCGCATCAGGTCGTTTTGGTGTCACTGCCGAGTATCTTGTGAACGCAGAGGAGATTCAGATCAAGGTGGCTCAGGGAGCAAAACCAGGAGAAGGTGGTCAGTTGCCTGGATTCAAGGTAAATGAGGTTATCGCCAAGACACGTAACTCAATACCAGGCATCTCACTTATCTCACCTCCACCTCATCACGATATCTATTCAATCGAGGACCTTGCTCAGTTGATCTTCGACTTGAAGAATATCAACCCTACAGCAGCCGTGTCAGTCAAACTTGTGGCTGAGAGCGGTGTGGGCACAATCGCAGCAGGAGTGGCTAAGGCAAACGCAGATTTGATTGTCATCTCAGGTGCAGAGGGAGGAACAGGAGCGTCTCCAGCGTCATCAATGAGATTCGCAGGAATCTCGCCTGAAATCGGTCTTGCCGAGACACAGCAGACATTGGTGTTGAATGGACTTCGTGGACGTGTCCGTCTGCAGACAGATGGCCAGTTGAAGACAGGTCGTGATGTGATTCTTACAGCGCTTCTTGGAGCAGACGAGTTTAGCTTCGGAACACTTCCTTTGATTGTGTTAGGATGTGTGATGATGAGAAAATGTAACACAAACACATGTCCTGTAGGAGTCGCCACTCAGGATCCTAAACTGCGAGAAAGATTCAGAGGCCGTTCAGAATATTTGGTGAACTACTTCACATTCTTGGCCCAGGAGGTCCGTGAGTATCTTGCTGAAATGGGATTCAAGAAGTTTGAGGACATCATCGGTCATACCGAATTGATCGAAATCAAGGCAATGGACAGCGACAAGCACAAAACTTTGGATTTCTCACGTCTACTTGCGCGAGTAGACAGCAAAGAGTCGCTATGCTGGGATCACAGAGCATTCACAAAGGTTGAAGGCGTTAAGGATTTCGAGATCCTTGCTCAGGCTAAGGATGCAATTGAAAAGAAACAGGAGGTCAACCTTGATTTCGCCATTAAGAATACAGATCGTGCTGTCGGCACAATGCTTTCAGGAGCGATCGCACAGAAATATGGGGAGAATGGTCTTGCTGATTCCACAATCAATATTAAGTTCAAGGGTTCTGCCGGTCAATCGTTCGGAGCTTTCCTTGCAAAGGGCATAAACTTCAAACTAGAGGGTGAGACAAACGACTACTTCGGCAAGGGTCTTTCAGGAGGACGCATAGCAATTCTACCTCCAGTAAGGAGCAGTTTCGAGGCAGACAAGAACATCATCGCAGGAAACACAGGCTTGTATGGTGCGACGACGGGAGAGCTTTACGTCAATGGACGTGTAGGAGAGCGTTTTGCAGTTCGTAACTCAGGAGCCATCGCCGTAATCGAGGGTGCCGGCGACCACTGTTGTGAGTATATGACAGGCGGACGTGTGGTTGTCCTAGGTGAGACGGGAAGAAACTTCGCAGCCGGAATGTCTGGTGGTGTCGCTTATGTATGGGATAAAAACCATAATTTCGACTACTTCTGCAACATGGATATGGTGGAATTGAGCCTGATTGAGGAGGCGAGCTACCGTAAAGAACTTCACGAGTTGATTCGCAAGCATTGGTTGTACACAGGTTCAAATCTAGCGCGTACGATGCTCGACGATTGGAATCACTACGTGGAGCAGTTTATCCAGATTGTTCCGATTGAGTACAAGAGAGTGCTTCAGGAGGAGCAGTTGAAGAAGCTACAAAATAAGATAGCTGACATCAAAGCAGAATAAAAAATGCATAATGCTAAATGCTAAGTGCTAAATTATTTATCAATGTAGTAATGTGTGGTTCACAATTATGAATATGCATTATAAATTAAGAATTGAATAATATGGGAAATCCTAAAGCATTCCTAACAGTGCCTCGTAAGGAGGCCGGATATCGCCCCGTCCAAGACCGTATTCGTGATTTCGGTGAGGTGGAGCAAACATTGAATTCAAAAGACAGACAAGAGCAGGCATCTCGCTGCATGGATTGTGGTGTCCCTTTCTGCCACTGGGCTTGTCCGCTTGGCAATAAACAGCCAGAATGGCAAGACGCTCTGTATAAAGGCAAGTGGGAAGAGGCTTACAAGATTCTTTCAACCACAAACGACTTCCCTGAGTTTACAGGTCGTATCTGCCCAGCGCTTTGCGAGAAGAGTTGTGTGCTCAACCTTACAATCGGTGAGCCTACAACATGCCGTGAGAATGAGCGTGCCATCATCGAGCGTGCATTCATGGAGGGTTATGTCCCAGTCCACTCATACGCCCGCAATGGCAAGAAAATAGCAGTGATCGGTTCTGGTCCTGCCGGACTTTCTGTAGCGGCACAGTTGAATAAGAAGGGTTATGAAGTGACTATCTTTGAGAAGAATGAGGCTGCAGGCGGACTACTTCGCTATGGTATTCCAAACTTCAAGCTCAACAAGTCCGTGATCGACCGCAGAATAGAGATCATGGAGAAGGAGGGAATCAAATTCCTATACAATCAGAATATCGACTGCACAAAACTTCCTGCTGGTTTCGACGCATACGCAATCTGTACAGGAACACCGACTGCTCGTGACCTAAAGATTGAGGGACGTGAGTTGAAGGGTATTTACCTTGCTCTTGAGATGCTTTCTCAGCAGAACAGAGTGCTTGCAGGTATGAAGTTCAAGGATTCAGAACTTGTCAACGCAAAAGGTAAGAAGGTGCTTGTTATCGGTGGTGGTGATACAGGTTCCGACTGTATCGGAACAGCTCACCGTCAGGGTGCAGTGAGTGTGACTCAAATTGAAATCATGCCGGAGCCACCTGTAGGCTACAACCCTGCCACACCATGGCCAAACTGGCCTAATATCAAGAAGACCACGTCTTCACATAAAGAGGGATGCGAAAGAAGATGGCTTCTCAACTCTAACAGATTCATCGGCAAAGATGGAAAACTTGTCGGTGTTGAAGTGGAAGGAGTGATCTGGGAGCCAAATCCAGATGGAGGTCGTCCGATCATGAAGCTCGACGGAAAGAAAGAGATCATCGATTGCGATATGGTGCTTCTTGCCATGGGATTCATCAAGCCAGAGCATCCGAAATATGCGGATAATGTATTTCTGGTTGGCGACGCTGCTTCCGGCGCGAGCCTTGTTGTGCGCGCGATCGCTTCTGGCCGTAAGGTGGCAGAGCAGATTGACGCTTACGTAAATGGAATTAAAAAGTAAGAATTAAGAATGGCGCGACTTGGAGGGTAAAACCTTCAAGTTGAAAGCCATTATGATTCGTTTCTATTCGCAAATATCTTTTAAGACTGCGAAATTTTTAATTCTTCATTATTAACTCTTAATTCGAACTGAATATGTGTGGTATAGTTTGTGCGTTCGACCTAAAGAAATCAGCGCAGGAGTTGCGTCCTCAACTCCTTGAAATGTCCAAAAGAATTCGTCACCGTGGGCCAGATTGGTCTGGAATATTTTGTGATGACAAGGCGATACTTGCTCACGAAAGACTTGCTATTGTCGACCCTCAAAGTGGTCAGCAACCATTATATAGCAAAGATGGCAAACTTGTGCTTGCCGTAAACGGAGAAATCTACAACCATCAGAGCATCCGCGACCGTCAGGCTGGGTCATACGAGTTTCTCACTAAGAGTGACTGTGAGGTGATCCTCTCGCTCTACCGTGAGAAAGGAATCAATTTTATTGAAGACCTGAACGGAATTTTTGCTTTCGCACTTTACGATATTGAGAATGATGTCTACTTGATTGCTCGCGACCATGAAGGTATTATTCCTCTATATATGGGATGGGATCATAACGGCACTTTCTACGTCGCTTCAGAAATGAAAGCCCTTGAAGGATTTTGCGAGACAATCAAATCTTTCCCTCCAGGACAATATTTCTACTCTAAAGATGGAGAGTTGAAGACGTGGTATAAGCGAGACTGGATGGAATACGACGCAGTCAAAGACAACACATCAAATATAGATGAACTCCGCAGCGCACTTGAAAGCGCAGTCAAACGTCAGTTGATGACAGATGTGCCATATGGAGTGCTTCTTTCCGGTGGACTCGACTCATCCATCGTCTCTGCAATTGCCAAGAAATTCGCATCACAGCGTGTGGAGAGTGGCGACAAGCAGGGAGCATGGTGGCCACAGTTGCACTCATTCGCAGTAGGATTGAAAGGAGCTCCAGACTTACTTGCGGCAAAGAAAGTAGCCGACCATATCGGCACTGTGCACCACGAAATCAACTTCACAGTGCAGGAAGGATTGGATGCCGTTCGCGACGTCATCTATCATATTGAGACATACGATGTGACAACTGTAAGAGCAAGCACACCGATGTATCTTCTTGCCCGCGTCATCAAGAGCATGGGAATAAAGATGGTACTTTCCGGAGAAGGAGCCGACGAAATCTTTGGCGGATACCTGTATTTCCATAAGGCTCCAAATGCTGAAGAATTGCATAAGGAGACGGTGCGTAAACTTTCAAAGCTCCATATGTACGACTGCTTGCGAGCCAACAAGAGCCTTTCTGCATGGGGTGTTGAGGGACGTGTGCCATTCCTGGATAAAGAGTTTATGGATGTGGCGATGCGATTGAATCCAAAAGACAAGTTGAGCGGCACCGTCGGCAGAATAGAGAAATGGATTCTTCGTAAGGCATTCGAGGACTACTTGCCAGAAGAGGTGGCATGGCGACAGAAAGAGCAGTTCTCAGACGGTGTCGGCTACAGCTGGATTGATACTTTGAAAGAACTCACGTCGCAGCAGGTCACAGACGAGCAGATGTCTCATGCGGCGGAAAGATTCCCAATCAACCCACCTATGACAAAAGAGGAATACTACTATCGCAGCATCTTCGAGGAGCATTTCCCAAGTCAGACAGCAGCGCAGACAGTGCCAAGCGAGAAGAGTGTGGCATGTTCCACAGCTATCGCGCTTGAGTGGGATGAAGCGTTCAAGAACATGAACGATCCATCTGGTAGAGCAGTGAAGAGTGTACATAATCAGGCTTATAAGTAAAAAGATAGGCAGCATAATAATTTGTTTCTTGGGGGTGATGCAGTGATGCGTCGCCCTTTTTTTGTGTTTTTTTATTTTGAAGATAACCAAAAAATGGTTATTTTTGCATTATGACAGATTATCAAACATATACAAATATGCCATCAGTACCAGCGGGAGTGATACTGGATAGGATTATACGTCAACAGAATAGAAAAAAAGTTGATGTGGCTAACTCTGCTCATTTGATTCAACAAAGATTAAATGATCTTATCAAAGGAAATAGGAGATTTACGCCAAGCAATTCAATGTTATTGGAGAAGACATTAGGAATAGATATTGCAGGATTCTTTTATTTAATCCAGGCTAAACATGATATATACATTGAGCAAAAGAATCTCAATTCTGTATACAAGCCCAATATGTCTATTCTCTCAAAAAGTACATTTTGGGATGTCGATTTAGATAAGATTGACTGGACTAAATGTGAAAAATGGGCTATTAGAAGAGTTTTGGAATATGGGGAAATTGATGAGATAAAAGAAATCGCAAACTTTTATGGAATAGATAAAATACATGAAATTCTTTCGGATCCGTCGAATTTCAGACTTTATGATAATGTAATTCGTCGTGTAAAAGAGTGTGGTTTATGAAATTACATAAAGAAACCGTTTCGCCAAATCTATTGATGATATTAGATAAACCTATGTCATCTGAAGTATTCCGAGATTTCACTCTTGTTGGAGGAACAGCATTAAGTTTACAGAGAGGTCATCGTCGCTCAATAGACATTGATATGTTTACTGATGTAGAATATCCAAATATGGATAGAGAAGAGATCAAGTGTTTTTTGGAATCAGAATTCAAAATTCATAAAGGTACAGAGAGCCTTTACGAAGATGCAATGGGATATAGTATTTTTCTAGGAGATGACGTTGATTTCCCAATCAAGTTAGATCTGTTTTATACAGAACCATTTATATATCCTAAAAAAGAGATAGACGGAATTCGTTTGGCAGACCCAAGGGAAATAATTGCCATGAAAATGTTGGCAATAGGAGGTCCTATTAAACGTCAGAAGGATTTTTGGGATATACATGAAATGATGTCCGACTATACTCTTTGGGAAATGATTCAGTGGGGATTACAAAGAAATCCATACTCATTAAGTTTAGAAGAAATCATAGCAGGATTTGATACAATTGATGATATAGAGGAATCCCCAGAAGGAATTGACACCCTTAGATTTGGAGATTTTTGGGAACTTAAAGTGATGGATTTGAAAGAAGAAATCAGTAAAATAAAAAAGGCTTTGTCCTAGTTTATGCCTAATTTTACGAGGATTCCAAAGGAACCCATGTTTGATAGATATTGGTGCATCCCCTTGCTAAAGTGCGAGCCGAAGGCGAGCACATAAATTTAATAAAACCACAGAGACATAAAGTTCACAGAGAAAGGCTATGCCTTTATATGAGGGGAAGAGACGAAAATAAGTCATAAATAGAATATAGCCTTTCATTTATATTTTCATTGATGTCGAATTTGAATGTTGCTTTCTCGGAAAAAGATTTTGCAAATGACCTCTTTCTATGATTTCTTATATTTTTTTTGTAATTTTGCTATTATTAAATTCAAAATTCAAGAAACAGAAAAGAAGCATTAAAAATAAATAGCGAACTATCGTTTTTCTTTAAACCTACAAAATCGCCAATTTTGAACACTAAAGAAAGACACCAATATGTTTGCGCTCCATGGAGCGTGAACTATTCGTGTTTATGTGGTGTTAGGGTGTTTGGCGATACCTGTAGGTTAACATGAACGGGCGAATAGTCACGCTTTTTTTATGTTACCATGGAGAACGAAAAAACAAAAGACATTACTGTAAAAATCCACATAGGACATGCTATACAAGAGGAGATGGTGAGACAGGGAAGAAATGTGACCTGGCTTGCCGCCCAAATACATATGACCGACCGAGCAATATATAAAATCTACGACAAGGAGTCGCTTAACACTGAACTTGTGCGACTTATATCCAATGCACTGGGTAAAAATCTCTTCGCATTATATGATGTCAATGAACAAAATGGAGAAAAATAGCGAACGGAATGGATACATGATTCCAAGGTGACTTCTTTATTCATGTTGTAACTTTGTCCTTATAGCATTTAAGGATTTAAATTTACAATTATGGGCTCAATATTTTCATCATATAAAAGTCGTGTCCCGAATAGTATTTCTGACTTTCAATTATATATTTGGAAATTGACTCAGAACAAAGGATATGACAATTTTTTTGACGTTTTGGAAGAAATCTCAGAGATCATTAGAAACTTGTTGGATCGTATGAGTTTTATTCCAAATTTAAACTCTGATGATGCAGAATTATTAAAGACGCATTTTGATTACGTGCTTGGCATTCATAAAGCGATGAATGAAGCCAACCTATATTCAGCTATTTATTATGCAAATAAACTGCTGAAATCATTGGATAAATATGAATGTTTATATAAAGCTCCTTTTGATTCTGGCAATCATTTTAGAGTTAGAAATAGTGATCACCTATTAACTGAACTCACAGACTTGTTTCATGTTCCTTTTGAAAAGAGGTCAATAATTTCTCCCAACAGATTTAGCATTGCAGGATTTCCATGTTTATACATTAGTAATAATTTGGATTGTTGTATAGAAGAAGTTGGCATTAAAACGGGTGAGTCAATGTATGCATCTGTTTTTACACCCAATAAACAACTAAAAATGCTTGATTTGAGATTGCTCCGGGATGTTAAATCAGATGATATTAAAAAATATCTCTTGCTTCTGCCTCTTTTGATTTCGTGTTCATACGAGGCAAAATCGGAAGGGTATTACGTGCCAGAATATAATATTCCTCAACTGATGATGCATTACATCCTCAAATCGAAGTATAAGGAAAATATAGATGGTATTGTATACAATTCTACAAAAAAGCCCCAAAAAGACATTGTCAATTTTGTTTTTCCCGTAAAGACTGTGAAATCACAGGGCTGGTGTGATGTACTAAAAAATAATTTTCAAGTTTCATTGCCTCAAATGATAATATGTGCTAATGGTAAAAGATTGTTATCAGAACAAGATTTATTAAACAAAATTAATTTTTAAGCTTATGTGTAGATTTACTAAACATTTCGCATTGCTGATTGCAATGCTGTTGGCATCAATCCAATATGGATTATCCGCTACATCTTATGATTATGAAGAAGAAATCGATGGAGTTACTGCCTATTTTACTTTCAATAGTGAAGACAGAACTCTTAATCTTGTTGGGGTATCAGATAAGAATATAGAGTCTTTTGATGTTCCATCAAAAACTTCCAATGGATTGAAAGTAATAAGCATCGGAAGGAATGCATTTTCTGATTGTAGAAGCCTTACAAGTGTAGTCATACCCAATAGTGTGACTAGTATTGATTACTGTGCATTTTATTATTGTTTTGGTCTCACAAGTGTAGACATACCCAATAGTGTGACAAACATTGGTGACCTTTCATTTTATAATACAGGTCTCACAAGTGTAGACATACCCAGTAGTGTGACAAGCATCGGGGATGAGGCATTTTCTGGTTGTACAAGCCTTACAAGTGTAGACATATCCAATGGCGTGACAAGTACTGGAGAAGCAACATTTAAAGGTTGTACAAGCCTTACAAGTGTAGACATACCCAGTAGTGTGACAAACATTGGTTACCGTTCATTTTATAATACAGGTCTCACAAGTATTATCATACCCAATAGTGTGACAAACATCGGAGGTAATAATGGAGGTAATACATTTGGTGATAATTTAAAGTCAGTTAAAATGTATAGTGAAACACCTATAATTTTTTCTGGTAGTAATTATGCTTTTGGAGAACAGAATATAATGTTCGTTTTATATGTTCCTGTCGGAACAAAAGATAAATATCGTAATTATTACGCATACAAAAATTACTACATTGAAGAATTTGACCCAGAGGAAGATCCATTCGATTCTAACAATGACGTAAAAACAATAGTGGCAGATGAGTATGACGGTGTTATTGATGTCTACAACATGTATGGTGTCAAAGTTCTTTCCACTTACAAAAAGGATGAAATAGACAACTTACAAAAAGCTATCTATGTCGTCAAGGTTGGACAAAAGACTGACAAATACATCGTGAAATAAGGTTTAAAAAATTGTCATCAACAATCAAATTTGATTGTCGCCTTTGAACAAAAATCCCTCACCTATTGCAGATGAGGGATTTTTATGTTTCAGAGTTTTCTAGACTATATTTGTCGGTGTTAAAAGAAAGTTCTCTTTTCTCTTTTTTTTCTGACATTCTCCATTTCTCAAAAAAGCCTAGCTTTTTTTCTCTGTGGTTGTTTCAATATGCTCGCCTACGGCTCGCAGTGAGGAGGTTAGGGCCAATATCTATTAAACTTGGACCCTTAACAATCCTCGACTCTATAACCAAATTCTTGAAATAACGTGATTTCGCCAAATCGATTCCATGATTGTAGGGGCAGATTTCAAACCTGTACGCACAAATCATAATCAAACAGATAAATTTGATGGATAATGTGCTCAAATCGACTTCGGCGACATGAGTTTGAGCACTTTTTAGATGGATAATGTGCTCAAATCAGCTTCGGCAACATGCGTTTGAGCACTTTTTGTCGCTATTCTTTGTTCATACACACAATTATATCTACATTTGTAAATACATCATTATTAATTGATACTATGGAAGAATTGTTGATTGGACGACAAAAGGAGCAGCAACTCCTATCTAAATATCTTGATTCAGGAAGGTCTGAATTTATAGCCATCTACGGACGTCGACGTGTTGGCAAAACATTTCTTGTCCGCAAAATGCTGGGAAAAGATTTCTGTTTTAAGATGACGGGAATGGAAAATGTCAATCAACAAGAACAGTTGACAAATTTCTATATGGCGTTAAGCAAAGTTTATCCGTTTGCCGAGCAGTGTAGGAATTGGTTGGAGGCGTTTGATCAGTTGGAACGCTATTTGGAATCTATCACAACCAAAATAAAAACAATCTTTATTGATGAGTTGCCATGGTTTGACACAGCAAAATCTGATTTTGTTAATGCCTTGGAACATTTTTGGAACGATTGGGCATCAGCTCGACAGGATATTAAACTTATAACATGTGGAAGTGCTGCTTCTTGGATGTTGGATAATCTTATAAATAATCATGGTGGTCTTCATAACCGAGTCACTCATCAAATGTTGATCGAGCCATTTTCGTTGGGAGAATGCAAACAATATTTCGATGCTTATGAATTTGGCTACAACGAGCGGGAGATTGCCGAAAGCTATATGGTGTTTGGTGGCGTACCTTATTATTTATCATTGATGAATAAGGAAGAAAGCGTAGCACAAAATATTGATCGTCTGTTATTTTCAGCGACTGGAGAACTGAGATTTGAAAAAGACAATCTTTTCCGCTCTCTTTTCAAACATAGTAAGGATTATGTACGCATTATTGAGGCTCTTTCTTCCAAAGGAAAGGGGCTGACTAGGAACGAGTTGATTGAAGAGACACGTATGCATAATAATGCTCGGTTTTCTAAGATGATGCAGGAATTGGAAAATTGCAGATTTATAAGACAATATCAGCCTTTCGACAAAAAAGCACGAATGGTGACATACCAACTTGTGGATCCTTTTGTCCATTTTTGCTATCAGGTTCAAGAAAAATGCAATTTTCAAGATGAAAACTATTGGTCACATAGTATCAACACCCCTGTGTATAACGCATGGTGTGGCTTCGCTTTTGAAATGTTGTGCCTGAACCATATACAAAAAATAAAGGAAGCATTGAAAATAGGAGGAGTGCAGACTTCTGTGTATTGCTGGCGGACTCCACCTTCAGTGGAAAACGGATGCCAAATTGATTTGTTGATTGATCGAGCGGACCATTGCGTCAACCTTTGTGAAATGAAGTTTTATAGAGGTGAATATACGATAACGAAGAGTGAACGAGAGAAAATTGAGAACCGTGTGGATAATTTTATAAACCACAGTAAAACAAAAAAGTCTGTCAGAGTGACATTAATAACAAGTTTTGGCTGTCAGAATAATGTCAATAGTGGAATTGTACAAAATCACATAAGACTAAGTGATTTGTTTTAATCTTTATTGAAAAACATACCCACGTCTTTCCAATTCTTCATTTTTATTGCTTATTTTTGCCAATGTTATCTTATTTTGAGGTAATAGGACTTGAAAGAAATAATAAAAACATTAATAATTTATGCAGTTCGGACATTTCGATGACAAGCGTAAAGAGTATGTTGTGACCAATCCGGCTACTCCTAAATCATGGAGCAACTATCTTGGTGACACTCGTTACGGCGCAATCATCACAAACAACGCAGGTGGATACTCTTTCTACCGTTCATCAGTGCAGGGTTGTTTCCTTCGCCTAAAGTTTAATACAGTTCCTAATGATCAGCCAGGTCGCTACATCTATCTTCACGACCTTGATTCTAAGGATTTCTGGAGTGGTAGCTGGCAGCCAGTTGGCAAGCCTCTTGACAAGTACAAGAGCGAGTGCCGCCACGGTTCAGCCTACACAATCATCTCTTCTGAGTATGAGGGAATCAAGACTGAGACTCTTTACTTCGTGCCACTTGGCCAGGAGTTTGAGGTTTGGAGAGTGAAGGTGACTAACAATTCAGGCAAGAAGAGAAACCTACGTGCTTTCACTTACGCAGAGTTCGCTTCTAACTGGAACATGCACGATGATAGCAACAACTTGCAGTACACTCAGTATATCATCAAGACTTCTTACGCTGATGGTTTTATCGATCACGGTAACAACCTTTACATGCCAGAGGAGCCAGATAATTTCCAGAATAAGGACCAGGCTCGTCACTCTTTCATCGGTGTCGTAGGTCAGCCTGTAACTGGTTATGATTCAGACCGTGACAAGTTTATCGGACTTTACCATACTTACGCTAATCCAGAGTCTGTCGTTAAGGGTCAGTGTGGCAACACAGTGACTGAGGGAGACAACGGTTGTGGTACACTTCAGGTGGATTTGACACTTGAGGCTGGCGAGACTAAGGAATTCACAGTAGTTCTTGGTATCGGTAAGGCTTGGGTAGAAGGTAAGAAAGCCGCTGAGATCGTAGCGTCTCCAGCAAAGGTTGAGGCTGAGTACAAGAAAGTCGTTGACTACTGGCACGGACGTATCGAGGGTCTTTCAGCTGAGACACCAGACGCTGATTTCAACTCGATGATCAACATGTGGAATCCATTCAACAACCTTATCACATACGCATGGAGCCGCGCTGCTTCTTTGATCTACCGTGGTGAGCGTGATGGTATGGGCTACCGTGACACAATCCAGGATATGCTTGGTGTCATTCACAATATTCCAGAAGAGGTTGTGGAGAGACTTGAGCTTATGTTGACAGGTCAGAACTCAAACGGTGGTGCTATGCCAGTCGTTAAGCCTTTCGCTCACAATCCAGGTCACGAGGCTCCAACTCCAGAGAACGAGTTCCGTTCAGACGACTGTATGTGGCTATTCAACACAGTACCAACATACGTAAAGGAGATTGGTAATATCGACTACTACAACAAGGTGCTTCCTTACTCAGATAAGGGAGAGGGCACAGTGCTTGATCACCTACGTCGCGCCATCCAGTTCAACCTTGATCGTCTTGGCAAGAATGGTCTTCCATGCGGATTGAAGGCAGACTGGAACGACTGCTTGGTGCTTGGTGCTAAGGGAGAGACAGTATTTGTGGCTATGCAGCTTCGTTACGCTCTTACAGTATATATCGATATCTGTACACGTCTGTCTAAGTTCGACGAGGTTAAGTGGGCAGAGGGTCATCTGACAACTCTTTCTGCTAACATCGACAAGGCAGCATGGGATGGCGAGTGGTACGTACGTGCTATCAAGGAAGACGGATATGTGTTCGGAACAAGCAAGAACCCAATCAAGGAGGGTAATATCTGGCTTAACCCACAGTCGTGGGCTATCATCTCAGGTCAGGCTACTGGCGAGAGAGCAGAGACAGTGATGAACTCAGTGGAGAAGCATCTTGCAATCGAATACGGACTAGTGCTTTGCGATCCTCCTTTCGAGAAGACAGAGGCAAGCGTAATCAAGGCTCCTTTGTTCATCAAGGGAATGAAGGAGAACGCTGCGGTATTCCAGCACACACAAGGTTGGGGAATCATGGCAGACTGTATTCTAGGTCACGGTAAGCGTGCATTCAAGAACTACAAGAACTATCTTCCTGCCAACTATAATACACGTGCTGAGGTTCGTCAGATTGAGCCATACGTATATGCGCAGACAACATGTTCGACTTACAACATGCGCGCAGGTCAGAGCCGTTGTCCATGGTTGTCGGGTACAGCATCTTGGGCATACTTCACAGCAGCTCAGTACATCCTTGGAATTCGTCCAGACTACAACGGATTGCTAATTGATCCATGTATCCCAGCTTGGGAAGGCTTCAAGGCAACACGTCGTTTCCGTGGCAATATCATCAATATCGTTGTCAAGAACCCTAACAAGGTTGAGAAGGGAGTCAAGAGCATCACTGTCGACGGTAAGGCAGTAACTGGCAATGTAGTGCCAGCAGACATGCTATCTAACGGTTGCAACGTAGAGGTTATCATGGGATAATCTTTCGGATATACCTAAAATAAAAAGGTCAGGAATGAAAATTCCTGGCCTTTTTTGCATTTAAACCTCATTTAATCGAGTTTTTTCGACCGATGGAATGAGAGGATTATGAAATTCGCTTTCACAACATGGGCAGATTTTACGAATATAACGTATTTTCTATGCGAATGGCAAATTTGAAATTAAAAATATACTATTCGCACAGTAAAATTATAAATGCGAAATGCGGAATGCGAAATCAATTCAAAATTATAAATGCGAAATGCGAAATCAATTCAAAATTATAAATACGAAATGCGGAATGCGAAATCAATTCAAAATTATAAATGCGAAATGCGAAATCAATTCAAAATTATAAATACGAAATGCGGAATGAATAATCATTAATCGTTATATCATAAAATCCAATTCCGTAAACTGACGCATAATTATCATTTAAAACCGATTCCAATAATCATTTAAACCGACACCATAATGATTTCGGTCTGTCGACCTCGATCATTATGGAATCGGCTACCGTCGCAAGCGATAAAGGGTCTACGACCCTTCTTGTTGGGTCTGCATGGGTCGGTGTCGGATTGTGGTGGGCAAAATCACGTAGAGACGCACGGTCGTGCGTCTCATTATAACGGTCGTGCGTCTTATTGTGGACGTAATCATAGGTAGGTCTGTAGGAGCAATAAAATGCATAATTGTTGGGGAATCCGTCCGTAGGGGCAAGTTTCAAACCTGCCCGCATGTTTTGATTATTTTCAAAACAATCGTTAACCATATTTAACGTTGATTTTTCCCACATCCAATAAAATATTTTTAATTTTGCATTGCTATCATAACGGCAACAATAATTCTTAAATGTAATTAGAAAAAATGACGAAAAAACTACTTGCGTCTGTAATGGCATTTGCCCTATGTCAATTTATGTTGGCGACAGACATGATTGTGAAGCAGAAAAACGGAGAGATTAAAAAATTTAATGTGGAAGATGTGGAAGAGGTCATCTTCGAAGGTTCTACCATTCCTGTGGAAGATTCTACTATAGTTGACGAATCTGAGACTCCACTAAAATTCAAAATTTTATCAGATTCGACGGTGGAAGTGATAAATGACGACTCATATAGAGACGCTTTAATTGATACTATTCCGATTCCTTCCAAGGTGCGAATTGATGGCAAGGTATATAGTGTCACGACTATTGGTGAGGGTGCGTTTCGGAGCTGTAGCGGTTTGACCAGCATCAAAATCCCTAGTAGTGTCACTACTATTGAGTATGCGGCTTTTTCTTGGTGTAGCGGTTTGACCAGCATCGAAATCCCGAATAGTGTCACGGCTATCGGTCAGTATGCTTTTGGGGGCTGTAGCGGTTTGACCAGCATCAAAATCCCAGAAGGTGTCACTGCTATCAAAGATTCTACTTTTTCGGACTGTAGTGGTTTGACCAGTATCGAAATCCCGAATAGTGTCACTTCTATCGGTGATAAGACTTTTTATGGCTGTAGCAGTTTGGCAAGCATAAACATTCCTGAGAATGTCACCAGCATCGGATGGTATGCTTTTAAGGGCTGTAGCGGTTTGGCCAGCATCAACATCCCAGAAGGTGTCACTTATATCGGTTATTCGGCTTTTTCTGGCTGTAGCAGTCTGACCAGCATAAGTATTCCAGAGAGCGTGAAAAGCATCGTAGCAGGTGCTTTTGATGGTTGCAGCAGTTTGGAGCCAAGGTTATTGGTCTATGATAACGGCACAAAATGTTATGGCTGGATAGGAAGTGAAGAAGAATGTACAAGCGTCGTTATTCCAGACGGAGTAAAAGAGATTGGAGACTATGCGTTTTATAAAATATTTTATGGATTGACCAGTGTGACATTCCCAGAAAGCTTGGAATCAATCGGAGAAATGGCGTTTGCTGGCTGTGACAAATTGACAACTGCAGAACTGTCATCAAACTTAAAAACACTTGGTTATGGTGCTTTTATGTACTGCAAAAAACTTGACCTCATAATCAACGCTTCTGAAGCCGATGTCAATGTTGGAGAGAATGCCATAAGCGACTGCAAATCTGTGACGTGGTTAAAATAATAATCGGTTGCAAACATAATCACAGAAGGGATGGGCGAAAGTTCATCCCTTTTTCAATTAAAAAAATAGATACGAAATGAATAACTCAAATTTCGCAAGTCACCATTTTGTTTCACCCCTTCGGGGTTGTAAATTGGAAAGAAATATGAAAAAAGGACTACTTGCTTTAGGAGCTTTATTCGCAATATGCCTCTCTATGTTGGCGACCGATATGGTCGTAAAGCAGGATAACGGAAAGGACAGGAAGATCAATGTGGTGGACACGTCGGAAACATTTCTGCGATTTAAAATTTTATCGGATTCCACAGTAGAGCTGGCAAAAGAGTCTTCATATCGTGGTTATGATCCCTTCACTACACTAGAATATTGCGGTCATAATTCTATAACTATACCAGAAAAAGTGCGAATAGGAAGAAAAGTGTATACGGTGACAAGCATCGGTATTGCTGCTTTTTACAGATGCGACAATTTGATTAGCATAAGCATTCCTGAGGGTGTGACGAGTATCGGAGTAGCTGCTTTTAGGGGATGCATCAATTTGACAAGTATCAATATTCCAGAAAGGTTGACGAGTATCGGAGTAGCTGCTTTTAAGGGATGTCGCAGTTTGACAAAAATCGATATTCCGGAGAGTCTGACAAACATCGGAGAAAATGCTTTTTCTGGTTGCTACAGTTTGGAAAACATAAGTATTCCAGAGGGAGTGACAAGCATCGGAGCGTCTACTTTTTATGGATGTAGTAGTTTGGAGCCAAAATTATTGGTCTACGACAAAGGCACAAAATGTTATGGATGGGTAGGAAATAAGGAAAAATGCACAAATATTGTGATTCCTGATGGAGTGACGAGTATCGGATATGCTGCTTTTAGGGGATGCGGCAGTTTGACTAGTATTAAAATTCCAGAGGGAGTGACGAGCATCGGAAATTCTGCTTTTCGTAGTTGTGACAATTTGACAAATGTAAATATTCCAGAGGGAGTGACGAGCATCGGAGAAGATGTTTTTTCTGGTTGCTACAGTTTGGAAAACATAAGTATTCCAGAGGGAGTGACAAGCATCGGAAAATTTGCTTTTAGGGGATGCGGCAGTTTGACTGGCATAGATATCCCGGAGAGTTTGACTAGCATCGGAGTAGCTGCTTTTGAGGGATGCAGAAGTTTGACTAGCATAGATATCCCAGAGTGTTTAACTAGCATCGGAGAAGATGCTTTTGGGGACTGCAACAGTTTGAATCCAAAGTTACTGGTCTATGATAAAGGCACTAAATGCTATGGTTGGCTTGGAAATAAGGGAAAATGTATTGATGTCGTGATCCCTAAGGGTGTGACGAGCATCGGAGGATCTGCGTTTCAAGGTTGTGACAGTTTGACTAATATAAATGTTCCAGAAAGTGTGACGAGCATCGGAAAAGATGTTTTTTGGGGATGCCACAGTTTGGAAAACATAAGTATTCCAGAGGGAGTGACAAGCATCGGAAATAAAGCTTTTTATGCCTGTAGCAGTTTGACCAGCATCAACATCCCTGAAAGTGTCTCTTCTATCGGTGATTGGGCATTTCGCTTATGCAACAGTTTGACCAGCATAAACATTCCAGAGAGTGTGACCAGCATCGGAAAAGATGCTTTTTGGGGATGCAGTAATCTTGAAATTGTAATTGATAATTCCAAGGATAACGTGAAGGTTAGAAGTTCTACGTTTGAAGGTTGCAAATCTGTGAAATACCTAAAATAAAGGATTTCATGGTGTAAGATAGATTAAGGGATGGACGACGGCTCATCCCTTTTTCAATTCAAAAATAGATACGAAATGAATATTTCACATTTCGCAAGTCTCCATTTTGTTTCACCCCTTCGGGGTTCCCGTCGTGCGCGTCGTCCACAAAACAGGGGTTGAAACCCCTGCCTAAATTGTGACGCCCATTCTGGGCTACATTTTCCATGATCGTAGGGGCAGGTTTAATACCTGCCCGCAATAGGACAAATTATTTAAATTTCGCAAGTCCCGAAGGGACGGTATATTATAGGCAGGGATGATAACCCCTGTTTTCATGCGAAGAACGGTATCGAACCGGCAACGAAATTAAAATGTATTCACGTCGAACCGATAATATAAAAACGCACGGACATGCGTTTCATACGTCCGTGCGTTTCATCAAAGTTGTCATACGAATATAATACATGTCATTTTTCCGACACATCAACTGTTTATAGCTCCTGCCCGTCAGCAGTAAGATGCAGGAACTTGTCTCGTTTGCCATTTTTCTCCAGCTCCAGCTGATAATATTCCGTCGACGGTGTCTTCACAAATTTTGAATCGTCGATGCGGTAGCCAGCATATTTGGCACTCACATAGCTCGTCACCTTCTCCGGCAACTCATTCTGATAAATATCTGTATAGGTGTGAGTCCACGAGCCATCAGACTTGAACCAAGCTTCCATTTCATGCCCATCCTGGAAAAATTCAGCCTTATATAGTTTGTTTTCCAATTCCCACTGTGGATACACACCTTCAAACATACTACTGAATGTTTGCTCTACCGCTTTTGGCACATCACTGGAAGCCAAGTCTTTATCGTCGTCACATGACACAAAATTAAAGAGAGCGGCCAGGAAGAATGTTGTTATGAAAATTCTCTTCTTCATCGTCGTTTTCTTTTTTAGTTAAACAAATTTTTGCTTTTCTCTCAAAATCAGTCGTCAATACCCACCAACTGGAATTGGCCGTCAAACTTAAGTTCAATATGGCTGGAAAGCTTTACGTCGTACCCTCTGCGATCACGGTCGATCTCCAGAATCTTTGTCTGAGGATAAGAGTCTGCCACAAACTTTGAAATGGATTCAGGGACGAGGGCTGCCGGCACCTGGCTCTTCTTGCACTCCACCTCAATCCAGTCGCCCTTGCTGTCAAACTCCAGTTTGTCTCCGTTTGTAAAGATGACGTCGTAAGTCTTTCCGAACAACTCTGAGTCGACTTTTGCCAAAGCCACCTTCTGGCCAGCAAAATGATTATTGATGATCTGTTGTGCGTTTGCAGGCAACTGCTCAATCTTGATTGGTTTGTCCTGTCCTGCAAAAACTAATGTCTGGGCACTCAATGCACAACCTACTGCGAATAATTTCATTAACCTTTTCATGTCCTTTACTTTTTTAGTTAAACAATGATTGATTTTTGATTTCAATTGCAAAGTAAAAGAGCAAATCTGAAAAGAATCTGAAAATTTGTGAACTGCTTAAAATTTAATTAAAAAATTTGGTTTTAGAGTTTGATAATTGTTGTCCCTCCCCCATCTCACCTGCGAGTTTGAGCAAGAACGAGCTATCTATTTTTCAACATATTTGGCGTCAGGAAGACGCTATTGAGCGAAGCGAGACTAACCCGGGACGAAGTCTCGGGGGATAGCGACAACATCAAAAAACTTGCCTGAAAGGCAATACATTTTTTAACGAGTTCAAGCAAGAACGAGTTATATTTTTCATCATATTTGGCGTCTGGAAGACGCTATTGAGCGAAGCGAGACTAACCCGGGACGAAGTCTCGGGGATAACAACATCATCAAAAACTTTGCCTGAAAGGCAATACATTTTTTAATGAGTTCAAGCTAGAACGAACTATATATATTTCATCATATTTGGCGTCTGGAAGACGCTATTGAGCGAAGCGAGAGTAACCCGGGACGAAGTCTCGGGGATTGCGACAACATCAAAAACTTTGCCTGGAAGGCAATACATTTTTCGCGAGTCCGCATTCCTAAATGTCAGAAGACTCCTTCCCTATCTCAAAACAATGCATCGCGTCGGAAAACTTATATTTTATGTAGAGTCCGCTCTGTCTGCAGATGGCTTGTGAAATTGGGAGGCCAAGTCCTGTGGAATTCTGTTTGCCTGGAGTATGGTAGAAAGGCACGAAAATCTGATTGTCTGGCAAAGCCTCTTCTATTCCACTATTTAAGACACGCAAGTGGTCGGCCGTACTTTCCACTATAACAAGTCCACCTTGCTTATTGTGGACAAATGCATTTTTCAGCAGGTTGGTGAGCAACATCGTCGCCAGAGTGGGATCCATGACATGCTGGAAATCGGAAGGAGATCGCATTTCGACGTGGATTTGCATTGCCGTGAAGATGGATTGCAGATCGGGCAAGATCCGCTCAGTCAGATTCTGAAAACTGACTAGTTCGCTTTTGGTGAATTGACCGTTTTCGATGCGGGAAAGGTTGAGCAGAGTGCGGTTGAGCTGCACCATATTCTGCAGTTTACGGATCACTTTGCCAATCTCCACAATCTGCTCCTCACCCAAAGCAGGGTCTTCCATCAACAATTCCAACTGGTTCATGCAAACAGCCAGAGGGGTTTGAAGCTCGTGAGAGGCATTGCCGATGAAGTTTTTTTGTATCTCATACTGTTTCTGGCTTCTCAGCATCGATTGCTCCACTGTCTCATTCAGCTGTCGGAATTCATCAATATTTGTAGGATTTACAAGTTTAGACGTTTTTTTGTGCAGACGGAACAGTTCCGTCCAACGCAGCAGATTATAGAGGGGTTTCATGGTCTGACGCATCGAAAGAGTGTTGAGAAGCATCGTTCCAAACAGCAGGATCAAAGCCAGCGTGAGCATCCACTTGAAAATAGTCTCACGCAGATCATCTTTTTCAATGTGAGGGGTGTAAACCTCCAGTTCGTGGAAATTCCCGTCGTCATCACAATAGATAGTGGTCAGCATACGGGCAGACTCGTATTCCCTCATTTCCTTCACATAAACCTCACGGTCCTCATATCTGATATGATCATGAGAGGCTGCATACTCTGCGCTGACATCACGTATGGTGAATTGATTGTTGTTGGAAATAAATGCCTCCTCCAGCTCTTCGCCTGCTAACGTACGTTTGATGATAATCTCCGACATTTTCTCAAGAGAGTCGTCTGTCTCATCATTCACCTCATCAATCAGAGCGTAATAAAAAGGGATGCTCCAAGAGAGGATTAGCAGTGCCATCAGCACAGAAAGACGCAGAGAGATATGATGCAGCAGTTTCATGGCGTAGTGATTTTGTAGCCGAAGCCATAGACAGTTTTCAGTTCGATATCCGCAGAAGCCGCCTTCAGACGCTTACGCAAGTTTTTCATGTGGGCATAGATAAAATCGAAATTGTCCGACTGGTCTATATAGTCGCCCCACACCGCTTCTGCCAACGCCTCCTTGCTCACGACTCTGTCGGGGCGGCTGATGAGATAATGCAGAATGTCGAACTCCTTTCTGCTAACCTCCAGAGTTTTGCCTCCCACTTTGACAGAGAACTGATCAGGATTCAGCTCTATATTTCCAAGGCAGATTGTATGTTCGCCATCCCGTCGACGACGCATAAGACTTCTGATACGGGCATGAAGTTCCGCCAGGTGAAAAGGTTTTGGAAGATAGTCGTCAGCCCCAAGTTCAAGGCCTTCAATTTTATCATCGACAGAATCGCGGGCGGAAAGTATGATGACGTTGCGATTGATTTTCTTGTCTGCCAATTCTTTAAGCAGACTCAGGCCATTGCCATCCGGCAACATGATATCCAGCAGCACACAGTCGTATTCATAGAGAAGAAGTTTGGAGCGAGCCTCATCCAAGGTGGATGCCGTCTCCACCACATAGCGAGCTTTAATAAGAGATTGGCTTATCACCTCCTGCATTCCATTGTCGTCTTCGATTATAAGTATTTTCATGCCCTATATTTTTATCCTATTAATGTTACCAGATACAAAGGTATCATTTTTCTTCAAAATTCACTCACAACTTGCTCAATTGCAGACTTAACGATTTTCAAACAGGAAAACGAATTTCGAATCCATGGGAAAAATTTTTGTTGTAACTTTTGCTTTTTTAGTTTTTGTTTATAATTTAGCGAAATCGATGTCACGACATCCATATTTTTCACACGACCTTAACAATCGCCGAATGAAAAAACTAGTTGATTATTCATAGAATTAAAAAATGAAAAAAATGAAAAAGATACTACTTCTATTAATTCTATCAGTTGTGCTATGTCTACCTACGTCTTGTGACCACAGTCATGCGGTGGATGAATCCGAAACACCATTGAAATTCAAAATTCTTTCAGACAGCACACTGGAAGTTATCAACGACGATTCATATCGGGAATTAGATTCGGTTTCAGTTCCTGCCAAAGTACGAATTAATGGCAAAATATATAGTGTCACTTCTATCGGTGAGGGGGCTTTTTATCACTGTAGCAGTTTGACCAGCATCGAAATCCCTAACAGTGTCACATCTATAGGTACGCGTACTTTTGAGGACTGTATCGGTTTGACCAGCATCGAAATTCCAGATGGTGTCACGTCTATCGGTGATTCTGCTTTTTATGACTGCAACAGTTTGGAGCCAAAGTTGTTGGTCTATGATAAAGGTACAAAATGTTATGGCTGGATTGGGGATTTGAAAAAATGCACAGAGGTCGTGATTCCAGATGGTGTCACTTCTATTGGTAATCGTGCTTTTAGGGGCTGTAGCAGTTTGACCAGCATCGAAATCCCTAACAGTGTCACTTCTATCGGTGAGGATGCTTTTGTGGTATGTGGCAGTTTGAATCCAAAGTTATTGGTCTATGATAAAGGCACAAAATGTTATGGCTGGATTGGGGATAAGAAAAAATGCACAAAGGTCGTGATTCCAGAAGGTGTTACTTCAATCGGTAATCGGGCTTTTAGGGGCTGTAGCAGTTTGACCAGCATCAAAATTCCTAATAGTGTCACGTCTATCGGTAGTGAGGCTTTTGAGAGATGTAGTCGTTTGGCCAGCATCAAAATTCCTAATAGTGTCACGTCTATCGGTAAGGGTGCTTTTAGATACTGTAGCGGTTTGACCAGCATCAAAATCCCTAACAGTGTCACTTCTATCGGTGATGATGCTTTTGTGGTATGTGGCAGTTTGAATCCAAAGTTATTGGTCTATGATAAAGGCACAAAATGTTATGGCTGGATTGGGGATAAGAAAAAATGCACAAAGGTCGTGATTCCAGAAGGTGTTACTTCAATCGGTAATCGGGCTTTTTCTTGGTGTCGTAGTTTGACCAGAATCAAAATTCCTAATAGTGTCACGTCTATCGGTAGTGAGGCTTTTGAGGGATGTAGTCGTTTGGCCAGCATCAAAATTCCTAATAGTGTCACGTCTATCGGTAAGGGTGCTTTTAGATACTGTAGCGATTTGACCAGCATCAAAATCCCTAATAGTATCACTTCTATCGGTGATGGTGCTTTTTACGATTGTAACAGTTTGAGCCCAAAGTTATTGGTCTATGATAAAGGCACAAAATGTTATGGCTGGATTGGGAATGTGAAAAAATGCACAAAGGTTGTGATTCCAGATGGTGTCACTTCTATCGGTGATGGTGCTTTTGAGGGTTGTAGCGGTTTGACCAGCATCGAAATCCCTAACAGTGTCACTTCTATCGGTGAGGATGCTTTTAGGGGTTGTAGCGGTTTGACCAGCATCGAAATCCCAGATGGTGTCACTTCTATCGGTGAGGATGCTTTTAGCGGCTGTAGCGGTTTGACCAGCATCGAAATCCCAGATGGTGTCACGTCTATCGGTGATGGTGCTTTTGAGGGTTGTAGCGGTTTGACCAGCATCAAAATTCCTAATAGTGTCACGTCTATCGGTAGTGAGGCTTTTGAGGGATGTAGTCGTTTGGCCAGCATCAAAATTCCTAATAGTGTCACGTCTATCGGTAAGGGTGCTTTTAGATACTGCAGCGGTTTGACTAGCATCAAAATCCCTAACAGTGTCACGTCTATCGGTGGTTGGGTTTTTGAGGGCTGTAGCAGTTTGACCAGCATCAAAATCCCTGATGGTGTCAGGGCTATCGGTGGTTGGGCTTTAGAGGGTTGTAGCGGTTTGACCAGCATCAAAATCCCTGATGGTGTCACTTCTATCGAGGCTGGCGCTTTTGAGGGCTGTAGCGGTTTGACCAGCATCGAAATCCCTAACAGTGTCACGTCTATCGGTTATTATGCTTTTTGGGAATGTAGTAGTTTGACCAGCATCAAAATACCTAATAGTGTCACGTCTATCGGCGATCACGCTTTTTGGGAATGTAGTAGTTTGACTAGCATCGAAATTCCTAATAGTGTCACTTCTATCGGTATGGGTGCTTTTAGTGGCTGTAGCGGTTTGAATCCAAAGTTATTGGTCTATGATAAAGGCACAAAATGTTATGGCTGGATTGGGGATAGGGGGAAATGCACAAAAGTCGTGATTCCAGAGGGTGTCACGTCTATCGGTGATGAAGCATTTGGGGGCTGTAGCGGTTTGACCAGCATCAAAATTCCTAATAGTGTCACTGCTATCGGTGATGCTGCTTTTGCGAAATGTGAAAGTTTGACTAGCATCAAAATCCCTAATAGTGTCACTTCTATCGGTAATCTGGCATTTTGGAGATGTGAAAGTTTGACAGGCATCAAAATCCCTAACAGTGTCACTGCTATCGGACATTCTACTTTTTGGGAATGTAGCAACCTTGATATAGTTATCGACAATTCGGAAAACAATGTGAAGGTAGGATATGATGCATTCCAAGGTTGCAGATCTGTGACATGGTCAAAAGAATAATCATTTGCAAATAAAAATCACAGAAGGGATGGACGACGGTTCATCCCTTTTTTCGTCGATATTTTTTCCAACCGTGGACGGAATGGGATCAATTCGTAATTCATAATTCATAATGCATAATGCATAATTGTGGGGTAATCCACACATCTGGGGGACTTCCCCTCGTAGAGACGCACGGACGTGCGTGTTATGGTAATTCGTAATTCATAATGCGTAATTGTTTGGGGAATCCACACATCTGGGGAATCCTCCTCTCGTAAACACACGGACGTGCGTGCCATGGTAATTCGACGGATTGTTTATTTGGAATTTTTGCCGTTGTATAATTTATTCATGATTTTGTAACATCGTTATTTTTATTGTCGTATGATTTATTCATAATTTCGCAACAATGTGCCATTTATGGCAGCATTGATATTTGAATTGTAATAGAATTATACAGATATGGCAAAAAACCTACTTGTATCAATCGTGGCACTTGTGTTGTGCGTTACTGTTTTGGCGACGGAGATGGTTGTGAAACAGAAGAATGGAGAGAATTGGAGAATTAATGTAAATGAGGTGGAAGAGATTATTTTTGACGAATCAATTCCCGAAGATTCGGCAATTGTGGATACATCAGTAACGCCACTTAAATTCAAAATTTTATCTGATTCTACGGTTGAAGTGATAAATGACGACTCATATAGAGAAAATGCATTCCCTGAATCCATTACGATACCTGCCATGGTACGAATTGAAGGCAAAATATATAATGTAATATCCATTGGTGATCATGCTTTTAGAGACTGTAACGGCTTGATCAGCATCAAAATCCCTAATAGTGTCTCTTCTATCGGGAAAGGTGCTTTTTCTTACTGCCAAAGTTTGACCAGCATCAACATTCCTGAGGGTGTCACTTCTATCGGGTCTTCAGCTTTTTTTGACTGTATGAGTTTGACCAGCATCGACATCCCTGAGGGTGTCACTTCTATCGGGTCTTCGGCTTTTGGTTATTGTATTGGGTTAACCAGCATCAACATCCCTAAGAGTCTCACTTTTATTGGATATTCTGCTTTTGCGAGCTGTAGGAGTTTGACCAACGTCAACATCCCTGAGAGTGTGACAACCATCGAGGAAGGTGCTTTTAGGGACTGTAACAAGTTAGATCCAAAATTATTAGTATATGATAAGGGAACTAAATGCCATGGCTGGATAGGTGATATAACGAAATGTATTGCCATTGAAATTCCTGAAGGGGTCACATCCATCGATTATCGTGCTTTTTCTAATTGTAGCAATTTGATCAGCATCAGCATTCCTAAAAGTGTCACTTCTATCGAGAATTTTGCTTTTTATAAATGTAGCAGTTTGATTAGCGTCAAAATTCCTGAAAGAGTCACTTCTATCGGGAATTATGCTTTTAGTGGTTGCTCAAATCTTGATGTCACGATTGACAATTCAAAAGATAATATAACACTTGGATATGATGTATTTTATCTTTGCAAATCTGTGACATACCTGAAATAAAGTCGACATTTTCTTAAGGACGACCACAAGGGATCGCCATTATGGGTGGCATTTTCCAACAATTACGAATTAAAATTATCTTCCGTCAACGATGCAAAAAAAAATCATTAAAATTTAGAGATATGAAAAAAATATTTACTTTATCAGTGATGCTCATTTTGTGTACGCTGACTTTTGCGACAGATTTCATGCGTATTAAGTTTAAAAATTATGGCTGTATTGAAAAATATGAAGTGGACATTATCGAAGAAGTCAACTTAGAAGGAAGTACAACTGCGATAGACTTAATGCGAATAAAACTTAAAGATGGCAATATCAAAATACATGAAATGAGCATTATCGAAAAAGTCGAATTTGAAATAGGGGAAGACACTTCTTCCATAGGAGATACAACATCGACAGATAGCTCTGTATTACCTTTAGCATTCAGCATCACATCTGATTCCACTGCGGAAGTGTCTAGTTTCCACACTTGTCATCAACATCAAAATCTAGATTCTATCTCCATCCCAGCGGAAATACAAATTGAGGGCAAAAAATATAATGTCACATCCATTGGCTCTTCGGCTTTTTATAAATGCCCCGGATTGACAAGCATTAACATCCCTGAGGGTGTCACTTCTATCGGGTCTTCGGCTTTTAAGGGCTGTGGCAGTTTGAAAAGTATCAATATCCCTAAGAGTGTCACTTCTATCGAGTCTTCGGCTTTTGGTGGCTGTAGCAATCTGACCAGCATCAGCATCCCTGAGGGTGTCACGTCTATCGGGACTTCAGCTTTTCTTAACTGTAGGAGTCTGACCAGCATCAGCATCCCTGAGGGTGTCACTTCTATAGCGCATTATGCTTTTTGGGGCTGTAGTGGTCTGACCAGCATCAGCATCCCTGAGGGTGTCACTTCTATCGGTGATTTAGCTTTTAGAGAATGTAGCAGTCTGACCAGCATCTACATCCCTGAAGGTGTCACTTCTATCGGGTCCTCGGCTTTTTATAAATGTAGCAGTCTGACCAGCATCTACATCCCTGAGGGTGTCACTTCTATCGGGGCTTCGGCTTTTTATGAATGTGACAGTCTGACCAGCATCAACATCCCTGAGGGTGTCACTTCTATCGGGGCTGAGGCTTTTATGGTTTGTAGCAGTCTGACCAGCATCAGCATCCCTGAGGGTGTCACTTCTATCGGGTCTTCGACTTTTGAGGACTGTGGCAGTTTGAAAAGCATCAGCATTCCGGAAGGATTGACAAACATCGGGGAACATGCTTTTAGATTTTGTCGCAGTTTGAAAAGCATAGATATTCCTGAGAGCGTTACTTCTATCGGTAATTATGCTTTTAGTGGTTGCTCGAATCTTGATGTCACGATTGACAATTCGGAAGATAATGTAGAAGTTGGAAGAAATACTTTCCTCGGTTGCAAATCAGTCACATGGTTAAAAGAAAAAGATTAAATTGATTGCGATTGAATAGATAGATTAAGGGATGGACGGAAGTTCATCCCTTTTTTGTGTCGAAAATAATAAGACGGCTATTAGATCATTCATGATCAGGCGACCACAATATGTCACCCCTATAAGGGGTCGGAATACGAATCGAAATGAGTGTTGGATTTAGAATAGATTTTTTCAACCAAAGCTCCATTTTCAACTCATAAGGAGGCCAAAAAATGCAAAAGGCAATCAAAAAATTGCATATTAGGAGTTTTATGTTTTAATTTGCAAGCATATTCTAAAATTGCAGAATTATTTTTATAACATGAGAATTATCGGAACCGGCAGTGCATTGCCGAAATTCGTTGCTACGAACCAGATGTTGTCCGAAGTGATGGATACAAGCGATGAGTGGATTTCCACTCGCACTGGAATCAAACGCCGTCATCTCTTGGTAAATCAGGAGTTGGAGGAAATCGGCGTCGAGGCGATCGAGAATGCCCTAAAAGATGCTGGCATAACAGCAAAGGATTTAGACTACATCATCTGTTCCAACACAGTGAATGAGTATATCACTCCAGGTTTGGGTTGTGTATTGCAGGGTCACATTGGAGCCACTTGCCCAAGCATTGACATCAATGCCGCTTGTGCAGGTTTTCTATATGGAATGCAAATTGCGGAATCGTTCATTAAGACTGGAGTTGCGAAAAAGATTTTGATTGTGGCTGCGGAAGAGCCATCAAGAATCCCAACTTGGACAGACAGAAGCACAAGCGTCTTGTTTGGAGACGGTGCGGGAGCTGTCATCGTCAGCGCTGATGGCGACGACGTGCTTGCTATGCGTTCGACAACAACATCCGCTCCAATCGTGCTATATAGCAAAAGAGCGATGGAGAAGACTCCATTCGTCGGCGAGATTGAAGGAAATGTTCCGTTGGTGATGAACGGACGTGAAGTGTTCAGAATGGCAGTGTCAAACTCACAGGACGACATAAAGGCTGTGATGGAAGAGGCAAACATCACGTCCAGCCAGGTGAAATACTTCGTGCTTCACCAGGCCAATATAAGAATCATCGAATCGATCCGCCACTTCTTGGATGAGCCAGAAGAGAAATTCCCTACTACAATTGAGAATACAGGAAATATGTCGTCGGCATGTATTCCTATCCTGCTCGACAGGTTGAACAAGGAAGGCAAGTTGTCGAAGGGCGACATTTTGGTGTTCAGTGCGTTTGGTGCGGGATTCCAGACATCTGCATGCGTAGTTCGTTGGAACAAGTAAAAGACAGTTAAGAATTTATTAGAAAATTACATACAACATGATAAAAAGTAAGATTTGCGACCTATTGGGTATCAAATATCCAATTATTCAGGGTGGTATGGCATGGGTTGCCGACGCTAGTTTGGCTGCCGCTGTAAGTAATGCAGGTGGTTTGGGTATCATCACAGGTGCTTGTCCTCCAGACATCGTAAGAGAAGAAATCAGAAAGTGCAAGCAGATGACAGACAAGCCTTTCGGCGTTAACATCATGCTGCAGGCTCCAGAGGTAGAGAAAATCGCGCAGATCGTTGTTGAAGAAGGAGTTAAGATTCTTACTACAGGAGCTGGTTCTCCTGCTCCATTCATGGAGATGTGGAAGGCAGCAGGAATCAAGGTCATTCCAGTTGTAGCAAGTGTAGCGTTGGCACTTCGTATCGAAAGAATGGGAGTAGACGCAATTATCGCTGAAGGTGCGGAGAGTGGCGGACACACAGGTGAAGCCAACACATTGCCACTTGTGCCTCAGATTGTAGACGCTGTCAACGTGCCAGTGATCGCTGCCGGCGGTATCGGCGACGGACGTGGTATGGCAGCCGCATTCATGTTGGGAGCAGAGGCTGTTCAGTGTGGAACATGCTTCTTGGTGGCAGACGAATGTACTGTACACGAGGTATATAAAGAGAAAGTATTGAAGGCTGGAGATAACGACACAATCGTAACAGGTAAGAAACTTGGTCATCCAGTACGTACAGTGCGCACTCCATTCTCTAAGAGCTTCGCAAAGATGGAGAACGATCCAAACGTCACTTCAGAGGAATTGCTTCAGTTTGGCGCAGGCTCACTTCGCAAGGCCGTTAAAGACGGTAACTTGAAGGAAGGAAGCTTCATGGCAGGAGAGATCGCTGGTATGATCAACGAGAAGAAGTCTTGCAAAGAGATCGTTGAAGGAATGGCTAACAAGTGTGAAGAACTACTTAAGGCTGCGAACAGCCGTTTGGCTTAATATAAAAACAGAATTGAAATGAAAAGAGTCGTAATTACAGGTATGGGCGTTATTTCGCCTATCGGTAACAATATAGACGCATATTGGGATAGTCTAATTAAAGGTGTTTGCGGAATCGGACCAATCACACAGTATGAGACTGGAGACCATCCCGTAAAACTAGCTGCTGAGGTGAAAGACTTCAAGGCAGAGGATTTCGGTGTAGACAAGGGTATGGCACGCAAGTCTGACCGTTTCGCACAGTTTGCTCTTGCAGCAGCCAACCAGGCTATCGAAGATTCTGGATTGAAGAGCGGTGAGAACATCGCAGCCGACAGATTCGGAACATACATCGGATCTGGTATCGGAGGTATGCACGTCTTCACAACAGAGTGTGAGAAACTAATCAATGAGGGAATGAACCGTATTTCCCCTCTATTCATCCCAATGCTAATCGCCAACATGGCATCAGGACAGGTAGCAATCGCACACCATCTTGAGGGACCATGTATTCCAGTAGTCACAGCATGCGCAACGTCTACTCACGCAGTAGGTGAGGCATTCCATGCAATCAAGCACGGTTATGCAGACGCAATCGTAGCAGGAGGTAGTGAGGCTGCAATCAACCCACTTGCAATCGGTGGTTTCGCCAACTCAAAAGCACTTTCTAAGGCTACAGATCCTAACGAAGCATCACTTCCATTCGACAAGCGTCGCGCAGGATTCGTGATGGGAGAAGGATGCGGTATCCTTGTCCTAGAGGAGTATGAGCACGCAAAAGCACGTGGAGCAAAGATCTATGCAGAGGTGACAGGTTACGGCAACACATGTGACGCATACCACTACACAGCTCCAAAGCCAGACGGAGTGCCTGCAAGCAAGGCAATCAAGTTGGCTCTAGAGGAGTCTAATTTCGACGCTGCAAAAGATTGTCTATACATCAACGCACACGGTACAGGAACACCACTTAACGATAAGGGTGAGACTGCAGCATTCAAGCTTGCGTTAGGAGAGGATGCAGCACGCAAGGCACACATCTCATCAAGCAAATCAATGATGGGACACTGCTTGGGAGCAGCCGGAGCATTGGAGTTGATCGTTTCCGTTCTTACATTGAAGAACGGCATCATTCCTCCAACAATCAACCTTAAGGAGGCTGATCCAGAGTGTGATCTTAACTACACTCCAAACGTAGCTGTAAAGGCAGACGTCAACATCGCATTCTCAACATCATTGGGATTTGGTGGCCACAACGGTTGCGTGGCATTGAGAAAGATGTAAAATCCGTAGAGACGCTAGATTGTTACGTCTACACATAATAAATTTGAAAGGGATGGACGACGAGGTTCATCCCTTTTTCATTTTAAATTATACCTGTGAAACAAATGATCATCAATCATATTTGTAGTTAAAAATTTTGCAACTTATAGAATATATTTAACTTTGTGATGTTGTCACAACGGCAACAAGAGTTTTTTAAAATAAATTAGTAAAGAGAGATGGCAAAGAAATTATTTGCGTCTGTTATGACAATCGCTATGTGTTTGTCGATGTTGGCGACAGACATGATTGTGAAGCAGAGAAACGGAGAGGAGTGGAAAATCAATGTGGCGGATGTGGAAGAGGTTTTCTTTGAGGAAGACGGTATTCAAGATGATTCTTCTGTGATCGACGCATCAGAAACATTTCTATTATTTAATATTTTATCGGACTCCACAGTGGAAGTGACAAGAGACAAAAGTGGTAATTGGAAACCTTCATATCTGGGACACGATTCCATTACTATACCAGAAAAGGTGAGAATAGATGGAAAACTATATACGGTGACAAGTATTGGGAAAGATGCTTTTTATGAATGTAGTAGTTTGACAAACATAGATATTCCTGAACGAGTGACAAGCATAGGAGATTATGCTTTTGATAGGTGTACTAGCTTGACAAGCATAGATATTCCTGAGCGAGTGACAAGCATAGGAGATTATGCTTTTGCTAGTTGTAGCAGTTTGAAAAGCATAAATATTCCTGAAAGTGTATCGGACATCGGGGATTTTGCTTTTTTTTATAGCAAAAGCTTGGAGTCCAAATTATTGATCTACGATAATGGCACAAAATGCTACGGCTGGATAGGGGATAATGAAAAATGCACGGAAGTGATAATCCCTTCAGGAGTCACAAGCATCAAAAAATATGCTTTTGAAAGCTGTAGTAATTTGACGAGCGTAATTATTCCAGAAGGAGTAAAAAGCATCGGGGAAGCTGTATTTAAGAGCTGCAGCAGTTTGACAAACATTAAAATTCCAGAAAGTGTGAAAAGCATCGGGGAAGAGGCATTTAGGAAGTGCAGCAGTTTGACAAGCATTAAAATCCCAGAGAGTGTGAAAAGCATCGGAATAGACGCTTTTTCTAGTAGCGGTTTGATAAGCATAGATATTCCAGAGGGCGTGACAAGTATCGGAGATGGGGCTTTTTATGAATGTAGCAGTTTAACGAATATAGAAATCCCAAAGAGTATGACAAGCATTGGAGGACATGCTTTTAAGGGATGCAGCAGTTTGACAAACATTAATATTCCTGAGAATGTGACAAATATCGGAATATTTGCATTTGAGGAGTGCAATAGTCTGGAACCAAAATTATTGATCCACGACAATGGTAGAAAATGTTATGGCTGGATAGGAGACATAGAAAAATGCACGGAAGTGATAATACCTTCAGGAGTAACAAGCATCAAGCAAAGTGCCTTTTATAAATGTAGTAGCTTGACAAACATAGTTATTCCGGAAAGTGTGACAAGCATAGGAGATTATGCTTTTCAAGATTGCAGCAGTTTGGCAACCATAAATGTTCCCGAGGGAGTGACGAGTATTGGATCAAGTGCATTTTCAAGCTGCAACGGTTTGGAGCCAAAATTATTGATCTACGATAATGGGACAAAATGCTATGGCTGGATGGGGGATAGAGAAAAATGCACGGAAGTGACAATCCCTTCAGGAGTGACAAGCATCAATGATGGCGCTTTTAGTTATTGTGACAATTTGACAAGGATAGATATCCCTTCGGGAGTGACAAGCATCGGAAAATATGCTTTTCAAGAATGCAACAGTTTGACGAGTGTAGATCTTCCTGCAGGGGTGATAACCATTGGAAATTTTGCTTTTTCACGCTGTGGCAGTTTGACAAACATAAATATCCCAGAGAGTGTGACAAACATCGAAAACTTTGCTTTTGAAAGCTGTAGTAGCTTGACAAGCATAGAAATTCCAAAAAATGTGACAAACATTGGAATTGAGGCTTTTAAATATTGTACAAATCTTGAAGTTGTAATCGATAATTCTAAAGACAACGTAAATGTTGGAAGAGATGCCTTCAACAAATGTAAATCTGTGACATGGTTAAAAGAATAATCGGTGGCAAATATTAATTTTTGAAGGGATGGACAACGGTTCATCCCTTTTTCATTTTAACATTTAATACATTATTATGCTCAAAAACATTTATCCGCATTGACGATTTTGCTGAAAAGTTAGCTAAATTCGCAAGAATAACATTCATGAAAGACGACATTGAAGACGTTGCAAGTGAAGAATATCTACAAAAGACTATTAATCAGCGTTGTAAATGAGTAGTAGGGTGAGCATAGTTACTGGTGCGACAGGAAAAATCGGCAAAGTAGTGGCTGAAGAGATCGCACGACAGGGCAAACATTTGATCATTGCATGCAGAAGTCTGGCTAAATCCAAAGTCCTGCTAGGTGAACTCAAGTCTGCCCACCCACACAGCACTATCGAATCTATAATGCTTGATCTTGCAGACAAACGCTCCATCAACAAGTTCGCAGAAATAATCGAGCAGAAATGCTACATCGTCAACGAGCTTGTTTGCAATGCCGGCGTATTGTGCCAGTATGAGAGTCAGAGCAAGGAAGAGGTGGATATGTCGATGGCAGTCAACTATCTTGGAAATGTCCGTCTGATTGAACGTTTGCAGCGATCATTGGCCCACGATGCAAAAATACTGAACATGGTGTCGTCAATACGCTGGGGCACGATATCCGGAGACCCTTTCCACCCGGAAGAGAAGTTCAACAGATTCCGCAGATACGCAAGTTCCAAACTCGCTCTCTACGCCTACACCCAGCACTTGGCACGCAAGTACGACAATTCAAGCATCTCCGTCTACGCGGTAGATCCAGGCATCGTCAACACGGTGATGATCACGAAAGGCAAATGGTTTGAAGGCATAGCAGACATATTTCTAAGCCCTTTTGTCCGCACTCCAGAAAAAGGAGCTGAAACAGCACTCTACTTGTTGACAAACCGTCCACAGACCACAGGAATGGTATACCATGACTGCAAGATAGAACAATTTCCGGCAGACATGTACACTAAAGAGGAGTGGTCGCAACTGTGGGACAACACACAAAAATATTTGGCAGAAAATATTTGACAAGCTATGTCAGGTCAGTCGTTAACCATACAACAGCAGCAGCAGCTCAAACTGTCACCTCTACAAATTCAGGTGATGAAGCTTCTCACGCAATCCGCGCTTGAGTTCAACGAACGTGTGGAACAGGAGATAGAGGAGAACCCTGCGCTTGAAGTCGACGAAGGCTACGACTACGACCATGATAAAAAATCCGACAAGGATGATTTCGGCGACGACGACAACGAAAATCTCGGAGGCGACGACGACAACGGGCTTGATTACGACGACGGCAACAACGACGACTTCACCTTAGGAGATTACGTGAGCTCAGACGATATTCCGTCTTACCAATATAATGACATGACGGAACAGGAGCGACGCCCAGAGATGAATTATCAGGCAAGCGAAACTGTGCTAGAAGATCTGCGAGCTCAGCTCAACCTACTTCCTCACATTTCTGAAGATATAAAAAACATAGCCCTATACGTCATCGGATGCCTTAATCCCAAAGGTTATCTGGAGCGAGACACAGAAACAATTGTCGATGATTTCATATTCATCGCGTCGAAAGTAGTGACCGAAGAGCAAGTGGAGGAAGCCATTTCCGTGGTACAGTCGCTTGAGCCAGCAGGAGTGGGAGCAAGAAATATCCGCGAATGTCTGATTCTCCAGCTCAAAAGAATAGACAATCCTTCGGATGCCGTACTTTTGGCGACTAAAATATTGGAGGAGTGCTACACAGCGATTGAAGACAAGCGGTTCGACAAAATACAAAAGGCTCTTGGAGTGACAGAAGAGGAGATACAGGACGCTGTGGCTGAACTGAAAAAGCTAAATCCTCAGCCATGCTACACGAGTGACATACTTATGGACAATTCCGTTGTGATTGTCCCGGATTTCAATGTGCACGACGAGGATGGAGAGCTGGTGCTGACACTCAATCAAGCCAACACCCCTACCCTTCAGCTCAACAGCCATTATGCCACTGTGCTTGAGGAATATGCCAACAACAGGAAAAACCAGACCCGTGCGCAAAAAGACGCCGCTCTTTTCATAAAGCAGAAAGTCGACGCTGCAAAATGGTTTATTTCCGCAGTGCAGCAACGCACAGAAACAATGACCAAGGTGATGACCGCCATAATCAAGCGTCAGGAAGTATTCTTTAAAACCGGCGACGACGAGGAGCTCAAGCCAATGATAATGAAGACTATCGCCGATGACACAGGTTTTGACATCAGCACCATCTCACGTGTATGCAACAACAAATATGTGCAAACTGATTTTGGAGTATTCCCTCTGAAACACTTCTTCACTGAATCTGTCGAGACAGACCAAGGAGAGGTGCATAGTATGGCAAAACTGAAGAATTTATTCTTGAAATGCATCGAAGAGGAAGACAAGAGAAAGCCATTGTCCGACCAGCAAATAGTTGACTACATGAAAGAGAAAGGGTTCTCTCTTGCACGACGTACAATCGCCAAATATCGCGATCAATTAGGTATTCCGAAAGCACAATTTAGAAAAGAAATTTAGAAATAATGGAAGCATATATCTCTCCCATTCTAATCAACCTATTTTGGGTTGTCATTATAAGCTTGTCATGGCGTCATAAAATAGCTCGCCATATCGCGCTGATTGGAGGATGGTCACAAATCTGTCTGACCATTGCGGAGACCTATTACCCACAATTTTTGCAAATAGCTGTCTACTCAACACTTATCGGATGGGCACTGATTGTGACTTTATTATATTGGGGAGTCTCTAAAATCATGTCGAAAGACAACATGGTAGTCCAGAACATATTTTACAGTTGTGCCATACTTATTTTCGTATTTCTATTAAACATTATCTACGTGCCCAAATTCTACCAGCTTGGAGTACTAATGACAGCCATAACATACATGACACTATCAATTTTGGCTATGATAAACAAGATGGCGTTCAACAATCAAATATACATAAGCTGTACCACAGTAGGACTTGCTTTTTTGGTCGGAAACACAATGCACTTAATGATTGAATGGACAGCTCTTGTATTTTTCTTCGATAATATCTTGTATGTTGTAGCATTTTTATTACTTTTGTTAGGTGCATTAGGTTTTTTTCTGATGTACTATAAAAAGGTTTCATTCATAAGTTTTGCATCAGCTTATGCATTTGGCTTTACAATGGGCTTTTATGGGTACAGCATCATGACAATGATGAATGGATTAATTTAGTATAGGCATTTAATTATCTTGATAATGATTAGTAGGGGATTTTTAGCAATGCTTCTAACGACATTTGCGTTGGTAATGCAAAATTGTAGCAATAAGAAGGAGGCTCAATCTGAAATGATCTTAAAAATCACAAATTCAGAAGAGTTTACGTCTTTTGTGAATGATTATAATAGCGGAAAGTTTCATATCAATGATTCATTGATATCGCCACTCGTTGTGACTTTGGAAAATGATATCTCAATCATCAACAATCATCTTTCTCCAATCGGTTCTGAAGAGTATCCATTCATTGGCACATTCGAAGGCAACGACCATACAATCACATGTTGCGGAATTGGAAAGACAGAAAACGCCGACAATGTAGGCTTGTTTGGATATGCGAAAAACTCAACAATCAAAAGTGTTACAATTGTCACAGAGAATGTCATTGGGCAGCGCAATGTTGGCATCATTTGCGGATACGCGTATCGCACATGCATCTCCGACTGTAAGGCCAGCGGACATGTAAAAGGAGATTCTTATGTTGGAGGAATAGTAGGATGTGCAAGCTACGGAGGGGTTGCCGACTGCCATTTTGTAGGAAACGTGACAGCATCCGGATATGTGGCAGGAGGAATCGTCGGAATGCTTGAGTTTGGCGGTGTAGTAAGAAGTTACGCCGGCGGACAAGTATCAGGCAAATATGGAGTGCACCCTATTTCAGGAACAGATTCAGAAGACGTGATGGTGTCTGAATGTGTGGACAGGATGACTGTAGTCACAGCAAACAACAACGCTAAAAAGAACAAGAAAGAAATAGCATCAGACAAGTTGACAAGGCTGCTGTTTCAAATGTAAAAATGGCTGTTAAAATGCCGTTTAATAAATAATTTCATAACTGAAATGAGGATTGTCAAGGGCTTCCGTATGATCGGCATTGGCCCTTACCCTATTCTCTTTTGTGGATTCGCAAGAATGACCAGTTATAAATTTATGAGTTTTATCTCACTAAATAATTAATCACATAGCAGACTTGAAAGCAAATTTCGCCTTTTCTGGCAATTCCAAAATCAAGATGTGTCACCGTTATTCACGTTCCTTATTCTGAGAAGGAGGATAGCCGAAATACTCCTTATACTTACGGCTGAAATAGTATTGACTACTGAAGCCCGTCATAAACGCAACCTCCTTAACGGGTGCATTCGTAGTTCGCAACATATCATCTGCTTTTTTTAACCGATAGACGCCTATAAGCTCCACAGGAGTAAAGTCTGTCAGTGGCTTCAACCTACGAATCAGCGTGGACTTACTGGTGCCCAATTCTTTAGCGAGATTCTCAACTGAAAATTCCGGATTTTTGTAGTTTTGCTCTATTATATCCATCACCTGTTGCAAGAATGGGTCTACAGTTGATTCCGTCACTTTATCTTCACTGCTCCTCTTCCGTTTCAACCTTATCCTTAATCCGTATAACGTCATTAACACAACAAGAACGACAATAACTGCAAACCACCTCGTTTGCCACCATACAGAAGATACCGTCACTGCCATACACAGCTGAGATGCATCTTTTTCTTGACCTTCCCGGCACACCGACAATTGCAATTCGTAATTGCCTGGAGAAAGATGGCTCAACATGATTTCACGTTTTCCATCCAAGTCTGTCCACGTGCTGTCGGATCCTTTCAGCCTATAGCGGCATACAATGTCTATTCCAGAAAATGAGACAAGATCAAACGATATGCGAGTCTCTTCATTATCCCCATCCAAAATGATCCTATTTTCCTTGAAAGGCAAGACCGACCAGTCGTCATCTTTCTTTGCCATCACTTTACTCCATGCCAAGTACTCGACCCGTCCAGATGAATCCATATCTTCATAATTCAAGACTATAAAGCCGTTGGAGCATCCGAAAAACATATTACCAGCGGAACTTTCATATATAGCACGTGGTTGGAAAAACAGTTTTCCATATTTTTCTGCGGGCAAAGGAATCCTTCTGAATGTCTGTTTCTTTAGATTCACACGATATATGCCGGCAGTACCGTCGCACCATAAAAAACCCTGTTTGTCAAAACAGACAGAAAAATAGCTGGCGACGGGTAAAAAATCCAACACTTTCTGTTCTCCCGTCTCTCTAGATACAAGTTGGACACCGCAAATTGACGCAACATATAGATTACCATCTTCATCACAAGCACCGTCTATCAAAATACAAGGGTCGGAAGCTTCCTCCTTTCCTTTTAGCGAAGACATACGCATTTTGACACTGTCGCAATGCCAAACATTAAAAGGAGAAACCAACCATTTAGAACCATCAGGAGCCTCCTCTATATCCTCTATCCATTTGTCTGTAAGGTCTGCGTTTATCTTGAATGTGATTTTCTCCCATGTCCCGTCATTACGTCTCACATAGGCGCCATCTCCCTGTGTGGCCACCCATATCTCACCATTACTCATGAAACGGACACATTTGGAACTTTTGACCGTATTTTCCAAGGTATCATACGGAATCGATGCCACTTTCCCATCCGCCGACACCGTGCCGATGCCACCGAACCATGAAGAGACTAATGACGTGTCTTTTTTCCACGGAGAGAAGGAAAGGATACTTCCTCCCAAACTAGAGAAACTCTTCATCGGCTGCACAAATTTGCCTTCTCCCGTCACCAAATATGCACCCGTTCCATCCGCACCTACATATATATTGCCGTCAGGACGTTCCAAAAAACATGAGGCATCCACATTTGGATATCCCATTTCAGAAGAGTGCAGTATTTTTGAATTATTGTCCGCTTGACAACGGAACAATCCATTAACCTGTGTGCCGACCCAAATGCTCTGGTCGGAAGCCTCAAATAGTGCATGGACCTTCTTCAGATCATCATCTCCACCAAACGTTTTTATCTCCACATAATTTCCAAAGTGATCCATTCTCCACAATCCATTTCCCCATGTGCCAAACCATATTCTGTCCTTCTTGTCTTTCAGCATCACAGAGACATTTTTAAATGGGATATCCAACGCCCTACATGCAGGAGCTTCCTTTTCTGACACATCAAAAAGCCAAACCCCTCCCATATTAGTCGACACCAAGACATGGGCGGAATCAAGCTCTATAATTGACGACGCCGGAGCATTATCCTTAGAAAGCGAGTACGAACCAAGTTTTTCCCCTTGAGAAGAAAAGATGTGAAGCCCATCAAAAGTACCTACCCAATAATTTCCAAATCTATCCTGATAAAACGTCTCGACAAACAACTGTTCTGTGATATTTGTCAACAACGAATCTTTAGCAAAACTACCTTTTAACGTATCATAGGGGAAAACTCCACTTGTTGACAGCAACAGATCCCTTCCGTCACGTAACTTACAAAATCCAGATACGGATTTGACATATTTCTCCATCAATTCCGGGAAACGTCTGCAAAGGAAAGAATCGGTTGAGAGATCATAGGTTTGAAGCATACCACTGTCACCTCCTAAAAAGAATTCTCCTGAAGAAATTTTAGTAAGGCAGGCCACATTTTTTCTCATCAATCCCCCACGATCCTTCGTGTAATTTCTGAAATTAAAGCCATCAAACCTACTCACACCATCTTGTGTCGTAATCCAAATAAAGCCATTAGAGTCCTGCCCCACTCCCAGCACGTAATCACAGCACAAGCCATCCTGCGTCCGATAATGATCAAAACAAAGGTGCTCACTTGCACATAAAACACTGCAAGAGAATAGTATTGTAAAAAATATGGACAAATTCAACCGCATAATCTAAAAAAGAACCCAACAAAAATAATTTTTTTCTTTTGATTTCAAAAACTGATGGCCTTCCTGTCGCCTAATATCAACCGCTAATTTTCCTCCTTTTCATCGCAAATAGCAAAACATAAAATAAAAATTTGCAACAAAATTACATCCCTTTGCAACATAAACACATCACTGCTTTTGACGGAGCAACAAATGTATATCTTTTTGCAACAGACAGATAACCACCCGAACCCTTTATTTATCGAAATTTGCGGCATATCAAATCCGTTTGCCATCTGCTTATTTTTTTCATTGTAGAGACGGCAACATTAAATCTAATAGCGTATGAAAAACAAATTTATTCTTTTATTTACTGAGATACTCTTATCTCTACAGTTTACGGTCTCTCTAGCAGCACCCGACCCTAATTTCCACATTTATCTATGTTTCGGGCAGTCGAACATGGAAGGTCAGGGAAGAATAGAGAATCAAGACAGAATTGTCAGCGATCGTTTTAAAATGATGTCCACTCAGTCATGTGGATCACGAGAACTGTATAAATGGTATTCTGCCGTTCCTCCTTTGGCCGGCTGTTACAAGCAATTGGGGCCAGCCGATTATTTTGGAAGAACTATGGTTGACAATTTGTCGCCAGAAATAAAAGTAGGAGTTGTTGTTGTCGCAGTTGGAGGTTGCGACATCAAACTTTTTGATAAGGATAACTATTTAAGTTATTCATATAATGTCGAGGATTACATGAAAGAGATCATTCATGCTTATGGAGGCAATCCATACGGCAGACTCATCGACTGTGCAAAGAAGGCTCAAGAAGCTGGCGTAATAAAAGGAATCCTTTTACATCAAGGAGAGACAAACACTGGCGATTACAGTTGGCCGGGGAAAGTAAAAAAGGTCTATGAAAATATTCTTAATGATCTGAATTTGGATGGAAAAGATGTTCCTCTTTTGGTAGGTGAGGTGGTTCGCACCGAGCAAGGAGGATCATGTGGAAGACACAATGACGTGATTGCAAAAGTGCCTTCCACAATTCCAAACTCATACGTCATATCCGCCGAAGGATTAGGTCATCAAGGAGACAACGTGCATTTTTCAGCTGAAAGCTATCGTAAACTTGGGAAAAGGTATGCTGATCAGATGCTTAAAATATTGAATGATGGGCCTAACGATTTACCTGGCAACGAATGTGAGAAGTATGAAACAGATTTAAAGAAAGAAGCGGAATGTGCCGACTACAATGGAACGATGCTTACTCTTGTCAATCAATCGGGGAAAGGTGTTGTCAACCTTCCCGACGAGGATGATTACATCAATTTCACCTTCAATGTTGAAACGGTGGCAAACTATAAGGTTTACGTGGGATACAACACCATATACGGCTATAAACAGGCTCTATGCAGTGTCAATGGGGTGTCCGGGACAGTGGACTTCGACTACAGTAGTGACACAGAGGGGGAAGACGCAAAAAAAGAAGTGCTTGTAGGCTCTTTTGCATTTAAGAAAGGAGACAACACCGTGGCCATAACCCCTGTCTGGACTTGGGTTCCGATAGACTATGTCCGCATAGAATTGGATAATGACACTTCATCACATAATCATAATGTTTCTGACATTGATGGATTTCACGTCGACGGGAATAAACTTCTAGACGCATGTGATAATGAGTTTATTATGAGAGGTGTCAGCATGGCTTACACATGGTATAAAAGTTCGGCCTACGATCAATTAAAGGCCATACACAACCATGGAGCTAATGCTGTGCGTATCGTGCTGACCGACGGGAAAGCGTATGGAGTTTCCGCTGACGACGCATCTTCCGTAAAAAAGCTTATAGAAACCTGCCGTGAATACAAAATGGCAGCCATTCTCGAAGTGCATGATGAGACAGGAAGCGACAAAATCAGCGACTTGGAGGACGCAGCACGTTATTTCGCCAACCTTGCGTCGATACTGAAAGGGACAGAAGCATACGTGATCATCAATATTGCCAACGAATGGCACAACTCCTCTTCGTCAACCAATTGGAGAGATGGATACAAGAAAGCAATTCCTATCATTCGAAAAGCAGGACTCAGACACTGTATCATGGTCGACGCTGGCGGTTATGGACAGAACGCATCAACCATTCACTCCTACGGCAAAGAGGTGTTAGCGGCAGATGAAGAGAACAACGTGATTTTCTCCATCCATATGTATGGATCCGCAGGCAACAGCAACAGAATAGCCTCAAACATTGATGGTGTGATTAATCAAGGGCTTGCTCTATGCATCGGAGAATTCGGATGGTATCATAGCGACGGAGATGTAGACGAAGCGAAAATCCTATCCTACTGCAAAGAGAAAAATGTAGGATGGCTTGCATGGTCGTGGTATGGCAACGGAAATCCCGTACAATACCTCGATATTGTGAAAGACGCTTCCGAGAATCCGATACTGGCAACTCAATCCTCTTCCGGCAAGTCATGTGAATGGGGGAAATTAATAACAGATGCCTGGAAAAACGAGGCAAAAACAGCTGTATTAGAAAAATGTCAATGGACAGACTACAACAATGTCTCACATTATGACGGCAATACAATAATCTATTATTCACAATCAGAAAAAACGCTGTATGTGAATTCAAATAAAGACGGGATTGTTAGCATCGTCGACATCAACGGCACAACTATAGAATTAATTAACATCACCGCTGATCGGAATATCATCCCGTTAGACAAATTGTCTGCTGGTGTCTACATCGTAATCTTCGACAACATCATATTGAAGATAGCCAGATAACCAATATTTATTTACTTCTAATTTTTACTCCAATGAAAAAATTGTTTTTATATGCATTTATGCTACTGTTCAGCATGACTACAATGGCTGCCAAATACAGTCAAGTCACCCGTATCCAGACAGGCGGAAAATGGAGGGAGGCATTCATCTATGTGCCAGATTGCCTGACAGAAAACCGTCCGTTGGTTATATCCGCACACGGAATGGGTGACAATATCAACAACCATAAAAGTCTGTCGCAATGGGAACTGGTCGCTGACACTGCCAATTTTGCCGTTGTCTATCCACAAGGTGATGGCTCACAATGGGACATCAATGGAATGACCGACATAAATTTCATGTTGGATATTATAAAAAAAATGTCAGAAGAGTATAAGATCGACGAAAATCGCGTTTATATGACAGGTTTCTCGATGGGAGGAATGCTGACCTACCATATCATCAATAACGTGGCGGACAAGTTTGCAGCTTTCGGACCGATTTCCGGTTATAACCTTTGGGGAGCCAACTTCAAATGTTCACGTCCTGTGCCAATTTGCCACATACACGGAAAGGAAGACTCTTTTGTGGATTATAACGGAGTCCCTGCCATTATGAAAGGATTCGCCAACAAAGATAACTGTGATCCGACCCCTGAAGTGACTCAAGTGTCGGATATTTGCACCAAAACCCACTATAAGGGGGGAGATTGTGGAACAGAAGTTATCCTATATTCCGTAAAATACCGTTGGCACGAATTGAAAAATGACGATTTTCACACAACAAAGGCTTTATGGGATTTCTTCCGCAAATACACCAACAAATGTGGAAGCAAACCGGAAATAGACACCACTGTTTGCGAAAAGTCGGCACAAAAGAATATATTCGAAGTGGAATGTTCATCAGACTACGTTGCCACATTAGAAACACCATCAGACATGTCGGGAACAGGCGTGCTGAACCTTAAAGAAGAGACAGACTATGTCAATATCAATATACCTTTATCTGAGAAAGGATTATATAAAGTATATGTAGGCTACAACTCTGTCTATGGATTCAAGCAGGTCGACTGTGCTGTCAACGGAGTAAGCGGAACCGCCAATCTAGGATTATCATCAGACGATGAAAGTGTGGACAAAAGAAGTGAGACTCTTGTAGGTTCGTTTGAATTCGCCGCAGGTAATAACACCGTAAAAATCACCCCTATCTGGACATGGGCGGTCGTCGACTATGTTCGCATTGAGAAAGAGAATAAAAGTCAAGAATATGAGTTCAAAATCTCCGATGTGGATGGTTTTAAAGTAAACGGCAATAAATTGCTTGACCATTGTGATCAAGAATTTGTGATGAGAGGAGTCAATCTTGCCTATACATGGTACAAAAGTTCGGCCTACGATCAATTAAAAGCGATTAAGGATCACAATGCAAACGCAGTACGCATAGTTCTGACCAACGGGACAGCTTATGGAACGCCAGCAGACGATGCGTCGTCCGTCAAGAAACTTATAGAAGCCTGCAAGGAATTTGGCATGGTAGCAATCCTTGAGGTACACGATGTGACCGGAAGCGACAAAATCAGCGATCTGGAAAGTGCCGCAAAATATTTTGCAGACCTTGCAAGCACACTGAAGGGAACAGAAGCCTACGTGATAATAAATATCGCTAATGAATGGCACAATTCGTCCTCTGCAGCAAACTGGAAAGATGGATATGTAAAAGCCATTCCTATCATCCGTAGGGCTGGTCTGCGACACTGCATCATGGTCGACGCAGGAGGATACGGACAAAGTGCAGCCACGATACACACTTATGGCAAGGAAGTTCTGGCGGCAGATCCGGAAAACAACGTCATATTCTCCATACACATGTACGGGACAGCAGGAAATAAAAGCCGAGTGAAAAGCAATATCGACGGTGTGATCAACCAAGGATTAGCACTTTGCATCGGAGAGTTCGGCTGGTATCACAGTGATGGAGACGTGGATGAAGACCAAATTCTCTCCTACTGTCAAGAGAAGAATGTAGGATGGCTGGCATGGTCATGGTATGGCAACGGAAATCCTGTGCAATATCTCGACCTAGTAGATGATGCATCCGCAGCACCAGGTTTATCAGTGCAGACGGCAAGTGGAAAATCTTGTGAATGGGGCAAGAAAATAGTAGATGCCTGGGAGAAAGAGTCAAAGAAAGCCACATTCGGAGAGTGTCCGGCATCAGAATTCAATGACATCACTTCATACGACGACAAAACAATCATTTACTATATACAATCAGAAAACAAGCTGCATGTGAAAACAAAAAAAGACGGTATCTTACAAATTATCAGTTTGAATGGAATCGTCGTCGACAGGATCAAAATCTCAAAGGTTGAGAATGAGATCATGTTAGACAAACTTCCGAAAGGCATATTCATCGCATATTTCGAAGGACTAGCGATAAAGATAGTGCGATAAATAAATTCAAAATAAAACCTGCCCCCTCCGAACACTGCGGAAGAGGGCAGGTTGTTATTCAGACTTAATGTAAAGAATCCATTATTGTTTACTTACACACATCAACAACAAATTCTTGTAATCTTAAAATCAAAAACATCTCCATAAATATCATTAGATACTTGTGTCACCTCTTGCTATTTCCTCCATCTTTAGAACACTGTTTACTTGGTGGACGGCTGTTATATTATCTAATTTCTTTAGCAAATTTCTAAATGGATAAATCAATTTGATAAGTATACTAATATCTTTTCTATACACAATATGCAACTTACAAAATGCCTGTCTAAATTTCCAATTATGTATTTTATAATCCTGTACGTTTGTTTTATGATTCAAGCTTCTACTTCCAGAACAGATATATTTTTGTCCTAGTTCATTTAGATAATGATTCAAGATAGTATAGTGAATAGCATCACTTGGTCTGGAAGAAAGCAGATCAGGATGATATTTAGCACTAATTGTTTCTGTCCAATCACCATTATTAGAACAAGACATCCAGCCGGCCATTTTGCCTGTTTTTTTATCATAAGCCCCCCAATACTCCAAGCCATCCTTTTTTACTCCTTCTCGCATTCCCTCTTTGGATGTTTTGTTGTCGACATTTTGATAATTATCGACTGCAGCATCATATACATCATAAATGTCATCAAACTCAGCCACGGCATCTATCCGTCTCACCTCGCAGCGTTCTAACGCTCTTTCTACATTTTTTTTGTATTTTTTACTTAAATCCTCCATTTTAAATGGAGCATCTTTTATAATAAACCAAAATCCAGTATCATTTCCACAATCGAAATCTGTTGTATATCGAGCAAGTAATGGTTTGTTTCCCCTTGAAGATTTAAGATTCCAAATGCTACCATCTAAAAGAGGCTTAAGATTCGGCTCTTCATGAGGAGCAGTAGTCGTAATTACTGCATGATTATAGTAGATCCACCCTAAAATATTATTTTCCATGCACGTCTGATATTTGATAATTGCTAAATAGCCTATTTAATAAAAGGCTCCTCACAATCTTGTCTTAATTAATATTTATCATATATGTTTGTTAAAACACTTATACAAGAACTAAATCTGTTATTGTCTAATTGAAGTATTCCAGAATCTAATAGTGGATTTATGACCAAACTCTGTTGAAATATACAGGGACAGCCATCAAATCTCAAAAAATTTTAGTGAGATACATTGTTAAGGACTTACATCTTATAATCTTACACTTTTTTACAATTCAAAACAACAGAAATGTTCTTGAATTTAGATTCAGCGACAAAGTTGCCTAGAAGAGAAACTGTTTTTGCATTCGAAGTTTCTGTGTTCAATACAAAGATTGATTGGTCCATAAGTTTTCCTATCAATACTGTAGCAGATTCATCTGTTGATGTCGGACAATTGACAACTACTACATCAAAGCCTGCTTTCAAGAAGGCGAATAATGTCTGCAGCTTTCTTTCGTTTAACAAATCAGAAGGGTTTGATGGAACCTTTCCAGTCGGCATGACGAATAAATTTTCATTACATTTACTCTGATAAATGAAATTCTGCCAAGAGGAGTCTTTTTCTGAAAGGTAATCATAAACACCCGACTCGTCCTTATCAATAAGACTGCAAAATATCTTATCGTTTTCATCAAAGTTTATTAGAGCGACTCTTTTCTGCTTCAACGCAAATACCTTAGCTAAATTAGCCGATACATAACCCTTACCACTGTTTGAGTGCAGATCAGTAAGCATTACAGACTTCATACCATCCTCGAAGTTTGATTCCAGATTGGTTCTTAAATTTCTAAAAGCCTTATTTTCATCGTTTTGTTTATCTGAAGAAGTCACGATTACATCTTCTTTATATGGCAATTCACCCAAAAGTTGAACAGGGAAATCAGGCAAATCATCTAACCTGTCAATCTTACCTTTGATGGATTCCCAAATGAAAACTAATCCAGCAGGAATTAAAAGACCCAGCATTAGAGCTACAATAAGAATATTCTTCTTGATAGGACTAGTCGCTTCAAGTTTGCCATTTGGCTGTGTGATAATCTGGTTATTGTAGGCACTATAAGCCTGGCTTAACTCGTTTTCCTCACGTTTTTGTAGCAAAAACAAATACAAAGTTTCCTTTACTTTTTGCTGACGCTCCACTCCAAGCAAATATTTAGTTTGCGTCGGGCTACTTGCAATTTTTGCCTTACTTTTTGCCTCAGTTTTTCTCAAATTAAGAATTTGGCTATCTATTGCGTCAATTTGGCTATCAATATTGACAAGAATGGATTTTTCCAAATCAGCCAAATTTTTATCGTAACTTACAACCATTGGGTTCTTAACACTACTATTGGACACTAGTTCATTACGTTTCAATAGTAGAGAGTTATATTCCTCAATACTTTTTTCAATTACAGAGTTTGTAATGTTTGTCACTGCTGGCAAAAACTGCTTTTCACGGTTGTTGGCGATAAAATCTCTAATGTATTCGAGCATTGCCAACTGAGCATCAAGTTCAGATACCTTATCCTGTGCCTGACTTGCCTTATCCAAATGAAGTCTTGCCACTTCATCTACATCCGGTGTAAGGTTTCTACTCTTGTACGTACTGATATTTTCATCCACATTACCAAGTTCACGTTCAATCAAAGACAAACGATCATTGATAAATTGACTTGTGCTAAGGGCTATTTTATTTTTTCCTTCAAGAAGATTTTCATTATAAGCCTCAATCAAAGCGATCAAAACATCCTCCGCTCTTTTAGCATCAGCATCACTAAAGCTCAAATTAAGAATACTTGATTTCTTATCAATAAGACTAACCTGTAGTTTCTGCTTAAAAAATTCTACACCTTTAACCAACCCGAACCTAGACACACAAATGTTTTCTGGGAAACTATTTTCAGAACGATCCTTGCCATAATTCTTATATTCGCTGTTATATGTCACAAGGATACGAAGTTTTTTATACAAAACCATTGAGGTCTCTAATTTACCACTCCAAACACCCTCTACGTCTTTATTGTCGTATTTTAGATTTGTAATTGTAAACTTTGGCTTATTGGAATCTACATGTTCTGTATTATCACTTGTTTGTGTAGAATCATTAGTCTCTATATTCTTACTCATATCCTTCTTTGCGTAAGCAATCATAGAAGTAGAATCCAAATTGATATCAAATTCACAAACATCATTTTCATCCAAGCCTAAAATCTCAATATTAATTGGATTTTCTACACCATAAATAACCCTTTTTCTAAAAGACGAAATTCTTTTGTACTCAATATCAAGATGGAGCTTTTTCACCACATTCCCAATCAAAGTTGGACTTTGAATTCTAGAAAGCTCGTTGTTTACGTTGGTATTACCAGAAAACGTACCAAAATCTTCCGTCAAATCAGATACCGACACCTTGTTGTTCTTCGATTCTTCCTTAATCAACAACTGAGTCTCTCGCGTATATTGCGGTTGTGCTGTATACAAATAATAGATTGCAAATAATAAGCTTAAGAATAAAGAAACAACAAATATTGGCCATTTCCTTAAGCAATGCGACAGAAATTTTTTCAGTTTGTCACTTTTATTATTTTTTTTTGACGAGATTGCCATCTTTTATATGTTTGTTTTATTTACCCTATTAAATTAACTATTCAATCACTATTCTCCAGCATTTTGCTTCTATTTTCACTAAGTATATTCCTGGAGCAGGCATAGTCATATTAAACAAATCTGAATCTGCCTTTTTGTTTTCGACCAAATTACCCAAAATTGAATATACTCGTATATCACTATTTTTAGCATTCTGGACAATGATATTTTTTCCTTTCGAAAATACTTGTTTAACATTTTGAACAAATATAGGGTTCACTACATTTGTACCTGAACAAACAATACTTCCATTCGCCGACCGTGGGGTAGAGGTGACAATCTCTTTACCATCATCATCTGTACATTTCGCAAATAGTCTCATAGAAGATGAACCATCCGAATCTCTACCATACGACTCGTCTGGATTATGTGGAGTAGTGATTATACTACTTAATTCAACTTCTCTGTCAAGATAATGACTGCGAAGGATGATTGTTTCAGGAACCGACGCACTTAACTTAAAATTCAAGTGTATTGGACCAAGATCAGGATTTTTGTCTGCCCATAAAAGTCGATAACCATAAGCAGGAACAATAACTGTGTCATTAGAAGGAATTGTACATTTTACTGCTTTTGTCACATTCTCAACTATCATTCCTGCAATATCTACATCTTGTCCACTACCATTGTAAAGTTCAATCCAATCAGAAGAGTTTCCATTTTCATCAAATATAGATTGATTTGACGAACATATCTCATTCAAATATAAGTTTTCTGGAAGTTTACAATCAGGATCATGCTCAAAATATATGCTTATTTTGAGTTCATCCGATTCTGCAACCGTCGTCAAGTACGTTTCAATATATTTGCTTCCGTTGCTATTTTTAACTGCCTCATTATTAATCTCCCATCTCGATATTTTGTATCCATAAGGCATTATAGGTTCTACCTTTACACGCTCATTGGAATAGCGCGACGTGTTATATTTGGCTCCGTTAAATTCTCTTTTATTAAGTAGAAAACTGAAATTTGGGTTCTCTCCCTCTGGAAATACCGCTCTTATTTTTACACTAACAAAGTCATCCCCTAAACCGAACTCTTTCTTCAGTTGATCGATAACATATTTTTTTCTTTCCTTTGCAAATGATCGCATAGCTTCGATTTCACTGTGATATGTATCAAAATTACCCGGACAACTTAATAAGTCGCTATGCTTGATGGTCGCACACATTTCAAAATCTGTCATTTCCCATAGAGAGTCTATTTTAGTGTCTATCCTTTCATCTGTAAACTGATTTTCAATTCTATCCAAATATTGATCAAGGAATCTCCAGCGGAAATCTTCATTCTTCATACATGACTGCATTAAGATTAAAGGTGTATTCGACGGAGTTTTAATTGGTTTCGTGGTGAAATCAAGCATACAAGTATCCAAAGCCGATGATCTTGGAGACAGTCCAAAATCGGTATCGTATAATATCCAACGGAATCTTCCGCCATCATGCTTTCTCCATATTTTTATGTTGTTGGTAACCCAATCTGTATTACCTATATATTGCTGCAAAACTTGATAATCTATATATTCGTCAATATCCATATGGGTATTGAGTTTGTCATAAAAATCAGGATCTGAATAGCTTTTACTAACATAATCTATCATGTTGTCATATGCATCTCGCGTTCCCTTTTCGCATACGTAAGATCCGCTACAACAAAGCATGTCTATTTCATCTTCATCAAGTCCATAATTATGGTAGACATAATCCTCATCTGTTCTTTCTGTAAGAATCATCATTCCATAGAACTCCCCATTAAGATAGAAAGACACTGGTTGCGCCTCTTGTTTGTCAATATTCATGCCATTGGCAAGGCCTTGCATAAACATATCTCTCCAACGTGGTTGCACATACGCATAGCCATTTCCTCCATTGCGTAAAGCGAGACTTTTATACTTTTTATAGGAACGGTTTTTGAAAAAAGCATTATAGTCCATCCTGTTTTTCCCAGAACGTTTGTTTGCTTTGATCTTCAGGCTTTTTCCAACATGTATTCTTGTACAACCTCCATATACACCTATCTCCACCTCTTGGTTATCGACCACCTTTCCGTTCAATATATATTCAAAATTTGCCGAACGAGACCAATCTTGGTTGTAGTTTGCAACAGGAGTGCATGAAACTTTAACTCCGTTTTTTCCTTCTACATAGATTCCTAACATATCATCATAGATATCCTTGTTGTTGGCAGCAATAGAAACAACCGGAAGTCTTTCTTCAGTGTTTTTGCAAGCATTGTGATATTTGTCTGGGAAAATATAGCTTCCTGTCAAAATCTCGCTGAAAAGCATTCCGTCTTTATATGCTCTGGCTCGCAAAACTGTCGTCTTGTCTATTCCAATAGCACCATTATAAACTTCTCCTTCTTCCATAGTTGGAGTGTCTCCATTCAAAGTATAATAAATCTTTGCACCATCTGTCTCACATTGTAGCTCGACATTCAATGCATTTTCATACAACCCTGGATTGCCTGATTTGAATGAAGGAGACGCAACACGATTTGATATTGCGGTGATTAATTTATCGTTCTCTTTTCCAGGAGTCGGTATCATAAAACCTTCCTGACAATATGAAATGTGAGGATACTGGTTTGGATAAGTCAACTCAATTTTTTTTCCGTCTTTCTCAAAACATATTGAGCCCTCGTCAGTAGATAATTTTTTTCCTACTCTTCCAACATAATTATATTGCATTTTTGATGCAGATTGACTGCTTGTTTCAGTCTTTCCGAAAAACAAAAGAGAATATCCGTACGGCAAGACATGCGTAGAATCTAATTTGACACTCCAATTTTCACTGCCTTCCTTAACGTTTGTTACAGTCCAACCCTTAAGATCAATGCTACTACCATCATTATAGAATTCGATATAGCCATCATAATTATATTTGTCACTAACAATAGTAGACACATTGTTAGTCATGATCTCCGTGATGCGGACTTCAGCATCTGCACCTGAAAACCATGACAAACATAGCAATATCTTTAATAAATTCTTTCTACTCATCATACATTCGCATTTTAAAATACAAAATTAAAACTTTTTCACAAATGTTTCACAAGTCATGTATGATAATTTCAAACACATTAACTGCTTTATAATAACATTCTCGTAAACAGCATAATATTCTATAGTTTAAGCAAGGATAATATCTGTTTTCCAACAGTTTCCGCAGAATATTCCTTTGCCTTTTTCAGACAATTTTTCTTCATATTGATCAACATTGATGGATTCTTCTGAATTTTACGTAGCGTCGCAAGCAATTCCTCGTAATCGCACTGTGTATAACCGACTCCTGTTTTACCTTCTTCAACAAAATCAGAAAAGCTATTCCATTTCGCAGATATAACAGGCAGACCCGCAGAATATGCGTCAATCAATGTGCCGGGCAGACCCTCCGTAGGATATTTTGTAGGAAACATAAGTGCATCATACTCACGCAGGACTTCTGTACTCTTACTCGCATCTACACATCCACAATATCGTATATTTTCTGGAAAATGTTTCTGCAGTTCTGAAAAGTGTTCCGTATAAGAAGAATCTATCTGGCCATATATATCCAAAGAGAAAAAGCTTGAATCCGTGTTTGTTGTTTCTGTCACAGATTTTACAGCGTCGTCTATACCTTTCATTTCTGTTATTCGTGAAAAAACACATAGACGAATCGGCAAAGAGATTTCCATATTCAACTCTTCTTCCTTTAGAATATAAAGATTTTTAAAATTTGGTACAACTGTGAGATTATTAAACCCCTTTTCTTCCAAAGCTTTTTTCATCACTGTCGTCTCTACCCAAATTTGATCAAATCTTTTTAGTATTGCTTTCAAATAAGAATATTTCTCAATATAACCAGAAAGCCATCCTCCAATCACATCATAAACAAGTTTTGTGTCCTTTCCTCGGAATAGAATGCAGAGTAATGGAAATAGCAATAACGAGCCATGAGCCGGAAGTATTATTACATTATCACTATTTCTACAAAGCTTAAAAAAATTCCAAAAAAAAGAGACTGGAGACCTTCGCATACCCTGCATGTCTAATCCTCCGATTTCATCACCGGAAAGATGATCATAAAGCACAGAAATCAACTGTTTTGTCTTGACTGTTTGACCATCATAAAGAGGTTTTTGCTTAGCTAAATATCCTATTATCGAAACCTTATATCTCATTACATTTTTGTTTTGTTATACAACTCCATATATTTACTTGCACATTCACGCATTGTAAATGGTTCGTAAGCTTTCAGTACCGATTTCTTCATTAATTGGCTATCATTCTCGCTTAACATTAAAAACTTCTTCATCGCTTCATAAAACGAATCCTCCGAAATATCGTCTGCCAAAAAACCATTCTCACCATTTTTTACAACATTTACAATTCCTCCGACCGGTGTACATACAGGAATTGCACCAACCCCCATTGCCTCAATCAATGAAATAGGCATGCCCTCATAAGTGGAACATAAACAAAATGCATCTGCAGCCATTAAATACTCTAATGGATTTTTCTTTTCCCCAAGTATATGACAAACACGGCAATTAGCAATTCTAACACCGTTTAAAATCTTTTCATCTGTCCTTCCTATTAATAAAACAATAAAATCAAAACCTTCATCATACAATCTCTTTGCCACTCTTGCCATAAGATCTTGTCTTTTTACTTCGGTATAACGAGCCAAATGAACAAGAACCTTTGTCGCTGGAGTCTTTTTAAACTCATTTATTTCCTGTTTTACACTATCACTGATTTGTAACGATTCGGGGATATCTCGTCCATTAAAAATCATTGGAGCAGTTTGTCCATAATATTTTTCAAAAGAAGCAAGACTTTCCAGTGAAATAGTTATAGGAGTGACCTTACCTGTCTTAAAAAAAAGTTTTCTTAATATACCGCCAACTGTACCTCCAGCCTCTACTTCTGCAGTATTATGAACTGTATGAAAAAATTTCGCTTTTATTGTGAGTACCGATAAAGGCATATACAATATTGCTCTTAAATGGGTGTTCACTATGTCTGGAGCGATTTCTTGTATTACTTTTCGCAATCTAAACGCAAGTGTGAAGTCAAGACCGATTTTTTTATTCAAACTTATTAACTTTACCTTGTCAGACAACTCGTCTTTATAAAACCCAAAATGCTCATTCAAAGGGAAAAAAACAATAAGGGAAACATCATGTCCTTGCAAAGCAAGAGCATTACATAAGTCTATTGTGAAACGTTCTCCTCCCCCCGAGGCTAACTGCGGAATTACATTTATTATTTTCATTTGTCCATAATTATTAAATCTTTTACTTTCTCGTTGCAGTAGAATTTCTATATTATGATTTGGTTTTCATACGTCAATCTATAAATCGGCAAAGAGAATCGTCAAATACGATACATCTATAAATGATACAAAAATAAGATATAGCCGTATATTTTATATCCATACTTGCATTTAATCCACTTTTTTAATAAAAAAGAATCACTTTAAATATGCTGAAATCTATTGCTGGGACATAAGTTTATAGTTTTTCCGCAATATATTTAAGAAACTTTTCTGGCGTAATCTGATCCTTGAATGGATTTGGCTTACATTCAAAATTTCTGATTTTCTCAACATCGATATTTCCATTTTCTGAAATCACTGAAATATAGTCAGGATTGTAAAATTTAGACTCAACAATTGATAGGTTGTTAGTTAGCAACATCCTACCATATGTGATAGCTTCCCATGTCCGTAAGGTTTCTCCTTTTGCTCCCTTTTGCATGATTTCCAATACACATTTTGAATGCTGTACAAATTGGACACACTTTTCGTACGACAACCATACGTCATCTGAATAATGAATTCCACGACGTTCTTGTTTATAAGGAGGTTTAGCATCCATTACGTAAAAATAACAAGTCAACCCTGCTTTTTCTAAAATATCATAAGTTTCTAGAATGGTTTTCATTCGATTCTTGGCTCCTCCTACAAAAAATACATCCGTCATCGGTGTGTCATTCGGTTTGTTTATTTTAGTCTCTGAGTAGACGGTTGGATGATATAACATATTGTATTTATCTGCATCATCCTTATCATAAGTCACCAAAATGTCAAACATATGTCTAATTGAATCTGGTTTTGCATTTTCCGGATATGTCACAACAATGTCGATGTAATTTCCGACCAACCTGCATCCTTTATATTTTTTTCTTAGCCACATTGCATAACCTCTCATAAAATCATACTGCATCCATTTGGCATCGAATATAAATACAATGGGTTTGCTTGCGTCACCAAAATCATTCTTAAAATAAGAGTTGTACCATAACGACTTGAACGGCAGACTAAAATATTTGTTAGTCGTCTTGGAATGTTGAAGCCTAAATAGTATCCTCAAAAACCTGTTCCTAGGATAGAATCCTAATATCGTCTTGACATTCTTACGTTTGGCAACTTCTGCGTATATAATTTTATTGAACTCAAAAAAAGCTTCTAAAAAGAAGACAAAATTATATTTATCCATAATCTCAAAAAACTTTTTACAAATAGTAATATGCATTCTCCCCAATACAAAAAATTTATAAAAGGCTGCATTGAGTTGTCGACATATAACCTTACAAAAATGCACACTCTCTACGATAAATATTAAAATCTTTATTCCTTAGACTTTTATTTAGATTCAAGTATCTAGAGTCTGACAAAGATGATTCTGAAAAATATTTGTTGTACAAATCACATGTCAATATGAAAATTGCCGACTCATATTCTAACCCTAATGCAAAAGTACGTTGCCAATTTATCGAAATCTGATTAAGCATCATCTCTACAGGATAATAGAAGTCGATGCCTTTATCTTTCAACTTTTGTTGATCGTCAAGCATTGCTCTTGTGACATAAAAAGTGTCTATAGATTTTGGATTCCCGTAAATAGAATTAGTTATGCTGCCTGGGTTTGTTGTTGTGTAATAATAAACAATACTCGGTATTGTCACCAGTCGTTTTGCTATTGGAACAAGCAACATGGCTCCATTTGTGTCTTCAAACCAATATTTTTCAGGGAAGCATATATTCTTAAAAATCTCAGACTTGTACACTTTTCCCCACGGAAACCCCTTCATTTCAGGAGGCGTTGCATTCGAGTTTAATTTGCAAATACAACTAGAAGTTTTCTTTCCTTCCATAGTTACGTTCTCATACGAACCTTGCACAATATCTGCGTTATACCTAATAGCGGCATCCAGCATCGCTTCTATTGAGCCTTGAGGCAGTTGATCGTCAGAATCTATAAATGTAATATATTTTGCAAAGATTTCTTCCAATGCAGTGTTTCGTGCACCTGAAAGACCCTTATTTTCCTGCGTATAAACGATCACTCTGTCATCCGACTCATATTCACGTAGTATTTCCCCACTTCTGTCTGGAGAACCATCGTTCACAACAGCTATTTTAAAACTATATTGAGTTTTCTGATTTAATACAGAATCTATACATTTTCTTAGAAATCTTTCCGTTTTATACACTGGAATTATAATCTGAAGATCAACGTCTTGAGAGACTATTTTGTTATTCCGTATTGCAGAACTTTTTGCATCACAATATTTTTCAGCAAGTATTTTTTCTGATTTCTCTATCGACATGGGAATAAAAGACTCTCCTTTTGAAAATAGTTCGAACAATAGGTTTTGAATCCAACTACCACAATGTAACAGCAATAATCCTTTATTTATTCTTCTTAACCTTAAAAATGTGCTTTTTTTCATTTCAGTAACAAAATCAACTTTTTAATATAGAAAATAAAGAAAGGGTATCAATTCTCAAAACTTGATACCCTTCATTATAATCTGAGTCAAATGACTATTTGTCGAGTCTTCCAAACACACTCTGAAGTACATCAGAAACACGAGCACTAGCATTGTGGCGGATATCATATTCCTTTTCTGAAACCTTGGTGAACAAACCATTCAATGCTTCTCCTGTAATGTAACCAGACAAATCTGGGTTTACCTGGTTGATAGTTCTTAATTTTTCAAAAATCTCATCAGGCACAACACCTAGTTTACGTACCATCTCGAGAGCCATCTTTGCTGTGTTGTTGTCAAGCAACTCCACAAGTTTATTGTTGTATGTGGCATATGTATTCCAAGCTGCAGTTGGTGTTACATTTGCCACCTTTATCGTATTAAGAGAATCTGTGATAGATGGGACAAAAGCATCTGTCAACTGATTGAAAGTGTTTTTATGAAGATATTGTGTGGCTGCATTGTCAGCGCCAAACAACAACTGTTCCGCATCAGCAAACGAAATATTTGTGATTGCATTTGTAAAAATATCGATAGATTTTGGAGCCGCGTTTTCTGCCGCACGGTTGAACAATTTAATGATTGTGTCAGAATCAGGAATTGACAACCCTGATGCATTTAGCATTGAATTGAACGTTGGATTGCTGGAAACTTGCTGCACGGCGTTAAAAGTCGTGATTGCCTCTTTAGGCAAACCAATACGAACAGCAGCGTCGGCTAAATAACCGTCTTCAGCACCAAGATTTTTTGCTGCTGTCTCAATTCCTACTTTAAGTGCAGCCTTTAAACCAGAACCTACATCAAATCCTCCACTTCCATTAGCACCACCAGCCATCGATTTGATTATCTCTTCAGCCTTACCGCTTTTAACAGCGTCTACAGCAACTTTGCCTACTGTAGACAAGATATCACCAAATAATCCCATAATGCTCTAAATTAATGTTTAAATTTTCAAAAATCAAAAATAATGTATTTTTGCAAAACTTCATCTTTATGCATGAAATATTAAACCATTATCATATTCGTTTAAGTAAAATCTCAAAAAAATGTATTCTATTTCCACGGTTCCACATGTATACTGATAATTGTCTGATGTCCGAACCTTTCTTTCAAGGCTTTCTCTATTTGGTCTACCCTTTCATGAGATTCATACAGAGAAATATTTCCATCCATTCTCACATGCATTGTTATAGCATAGTTTACTCCAACCTGACGAGTACGCAGATTATGCATTTCCGTCACCCCTGGATAAGAATTAACAATTTCTTCGATCTCTTTTTCTACTTCAATTGGCAAACTGCTCTCAAGCAACTGGTTCACACTGCTTCTTATAAGCTGTATAGCCACCTTAAAAATAAAGAAACTCACTATTACAGCAGCTAAAGAATCAAGAATAGCCCATTGTGAACCAAGAATACACGCTGCTCCAATACCAATCGCCGTCCCTACAGATGAAAGCGCATCACTACGATGATGCCATGCATTTGCAACTAATGCCTCGCTATTAAGATTCTTGCTTTTCTTAATGGTATACTGATAGATTCCCTCTTTCATAAGAATACTGGCTATAGCAGCTCCAAATGCAAACCATCCTGGGGAGACAAGATTCTCGTCATTAATCAAAAAACCATATATTTTTACTAATCCGCTCCACAAGATACCGCCACCGACAAGGATCAACAGCAAACCAATAATTGTAGTGGCAAGCGTTTCGTATTTGCCATGTCCAAACGCATGGTCCTTATCAGAGGGTTTACTACTTATCTTAAGCATCACAATAACAACAAAATCTGTAAGGAAATCACTAAGAGAATGGACACCATCCGCAATCATTGCCGCAGAATTTCCCAAAATTCCCGCTGCAAACTTCAACACAATAAGAATTGCATTTATCACCGTTCCTATCAGAGTCACTCTGACAATCTCACTTTGTCGATATTCTATCTCATTTTCCGCCATTTCATCGTCTATTTTGCCTTTGTCTATTAGAAGATGAAGATTCTTTATGTCTAGTTCGACGTCTACTGTCTTTTTCTATCGAATCGTCTCTTTTTTTATCCTTATCTTCTATAGATTCATTTTCAGTCTTATTACTCTCTTCTAATTCTTTATCTTTATTTATTCCCTCCTCATAATCTTCTAATTCATCTTCAAGATCTTTCTTTTTCTTTTTCTTTGTCTTAACAGGTTGCTGTCGATGCAACTTTTGATCCTTCACTTTTTCTATACCTTGTTCAGCACGAATTCTATCAAAATCCTTCAATTGATCGTTCTTTTCTTTCTTCACCCCCTCATTTCGCTTGACCGCATCAAGATATTCCTCCAACTTACGTTTCTCTAATTCTTCATCATACCTATTATAATCTGCATCTGCTGTAAAAGATGTCCTGTAACGATATGACTCTACACTGAAATACTTAAATCCAGTGATAAACATAATTCCAATAACACACAAAATATATAGTTGCTTATGCAAACGACATTTCAAATCAGCATAATATTGAACAAATAACATTATAAGTCCAATACAAAATAACGATGATGCCCTATCCTGTAATACTCTTATCTCACAAAGCGAAAAAACAAGGATGAAATAAATAACAAAAACATTTTTTGTTACATTATCAATGTTCTTACTGATCTTGAAATAATTAGGAAGAAAAAAGAACATTATGTATGCAAAGCAAACAATTATTTTTCTCATTCCTATATTATAATATGAATCAGCATAAACGATATTTATATAATATTTCTGTATCTTCGACGCTATATGTTGACCTCCATAAGTGTATAATCCAGTAAGTACAATATTGATAAATTTGATTCTAAATATAAAAATCAGCATAACCACCGTAAAAATCCATAGCAACTGATTTTTTGTCAAGGTGATTCTTAAAAGAGGATATACTATTATATAGAATAGAGAAGTGGTATGGAATGTCATACCTAAAAGATTCAACAACACATAGGAAAACACTTGTTTGCTTCTGACATATTTCAACGACATCATAAACAACAACACTGAATTGGCATTACGCAATTGCTCCGCATGGAACACCCATCCCCACCAAATGAAATAGATAAGCAATGCCAACACACAATAGTTGGTCTCGCGTCTGAAAAAATAATAAAGCACAATTGAGTCTATCAAAACATAGACAAACTGGAATTGCCAATAACTCATGCCAAGTGTCTTAGCAATAACTTCAAACAAATTGAATCCTATCTCAAAATCTGTATACCAATCCTTAGAATAACGTCCTAAAATAAAGTCTCCTAACGTGGGAGCCTCCTGATAATTCTCATAATACATCATCACATCCATTCCTGTCCAACCCTTCAATCCTACAAATAGGGTGAACAAAAATAGCGAGAATATGAAAACATATTTAGTTCTGTGATTATGGTTTTGTAGATTAAACTCTACAAAAACCAACATCACCAATATCGCCATAAAGCAGAAATATGGTACTGATATACTTAAATCCATCCTATGGCACTATTTTTTTTATCTTTTTACAATTGCAACAGCACAAGGCCTCACATTACTATAATTGTTGAACTGTTCTCCTAAAGAATATTCCGATCCATTTATCCACAACTTAGGAATGTTAGAACCCGCTGCGGATCTTTCATATCCACAACAAACAACTATTCCATTCAAAACATCTATGTCATCTACCTTTGCCTGCGTCATTCCTGACGACAAATCATGCTCTTGACAATTGTTAATTCTGTTTTCCTTACTGCTTTTTTGAGTTGCACTCCAATACATTGCATGATAGCCATCATTTCCTCCAATATAGAATGTTCCGTTCTCATATTTTATGCAGGAAAGAGACGATGCTGGTCCCTCTCGTTTCAAATTGTTGTTGGAACGGTTTATCCAAACTTTAGGCAAATAACCTACACCTGAATTTCTCTCTTGTCCGACACACCACCAATTGTCGCCATCAGAAGCTATATCATTGGCCAATGCTGGATAATCTCCATTTTTATTTTTTTCGTCATTATCCTGAGACAATTTATTGTACGCCTGTCCGTCTATCCAAATACGAGCCTCCTCAACCTCATTTACCTCATTGTTGCCATAGCCTGCGATATAGCACTTTTCATTATAAATACTCAATTTTTGAGCTCTGGTGCCATTTTTCAAAACCTTAGGATTGGTGCCTATCCACATCTTTGCAGACTCCTCATAACCTTCTTTTTGAAATCCACAGGTGTATACCACTCCCTTAGAATTAACACCTATTCCCATCGCCACACGTCCCTCAGGCAATTCAACTTCTTTGTCATTCTCCCAATAGACAGCAGCATTTCCGAAACATCCAGCAGCATAAACTGTCTTGTCTTCTGTCACACAAATATCGAACACCTCAACACCTTCATCTCGGCCTGGTGACAATTTGTGTATAGACGGAGATTCTGCACTAGATTTTGCATTAGACCAAATTCCAGAACATGTAATACTCTTCGATGATGCAGAAGGTATACTATCATAAACAAAAGCCATATATATAGCATACTTTTCATCACTGAACACATCATTTATGGAGTTTTGATCTGAGCCTGACTCCTCCTTATCACACGACGTTAGTGCAATCGTACACAATGCTATGTATGAGATTTTTGACTTCCAGCACATATCAATCGTTGTTTTATTGTTTAATTAAACAATGGCACAATATATGTATCTTGAATGATGAACGTCAGAGCTCCTGCCAAATAGCCAAGCAACGCTATCAACGAAACCTCCTTCAAATACCATCCAAAACTTACTTTCTCCAATCCCATGACAACAACTCCTGCCGCAGAACCTACAATAAGGATACTTCCGCCGACTCCTGCACAGTAGGCAAGGAACAACCAGAAAGCACCGTCGACTGCAAAATAAGCTGTCGATGGATCAACCTCGTACATCTTCATGGCACCAGCCACAAGTGGCACATTGTCTACAATTGAAGAAAGGACACCAATGATAATATTGATTGCATATATGTTGCCGACACTCTGATCAAGCCACTCGCTCAACTCGCGAAGGATTCCTGCAAATGACAATGCGTTCACTGCCATTAAAATTCCCAAGAAAAATAGAATTGTTGTCATGTCTATTCTCTTGACAACCTTCTGAATACGAGCCTTTTTCTCTTCCTTTATAGAGTCGCCCTTCTCATGATACATGATTTCAGTGTACACCCACAAAACACCAAGTCCAAGAGACACTCCCAAATAAGGAGGAAGATGTGTGATTGCCTTAAAGATAGGGACAAACACCAAAGCTCCAATACCCAAATAGAAAATGATATTACGTTCCCTATTTGTCACCATTTCTGCTACAGATAGTTCATGTGACTCTGCATCAACAACATCCGTTGATTCTTCCAAAGATCCATGTAGTTTTCTTGACATTATAACCATAGGCAATGCTGCTGCAACAATAGATGGCAGAATAAGTTCAGGAATCAAATGGGATGTCGTAACATTACCCTTCACCCAAAGCATGATTGTAGTGACGTCTCCGATTGGAGAGAATGCTCCTCCTGCATTAGCGGCCAAAATAACTACCGCCGCAAAATACCAGCGTTCTTTCTGATCCTGCACCAATTTTCTTAGCAGCATCACAATAACAATTGTAGTAGTAAGATTATCAAGCACCGCTGACATTACAAAAGTGATGCCTGTAAGGATAAAAAGAAGGGTTTTCTTATTTTTTGTCGTGATTCGTCTTGTGATTATATTGAATCCACCGTGTACATCTATCAATTCCACGATTGTCATCGCTCCCATTAGGAAGAACAGAATTTCCGCAACCTCACCAACACCTTCGATAAGCTCAACCTTTGTCACATAATCTGTTGTCTTTTGAACACCAACCGGTGTGTTAAGCGCTGGTGCATAAAAAATGTAGATTGTCCAAAGCAATGAACACAAAATCAAAGCACTAGCCGCTTTGTTGACGTGAATCTGATGTTCTGTCGCTATAGCCACATAGCCAAGGACAAACAGACAAATCATTAATAAGACCATAAGACCTCCTTGAAATTTTTATTGTTTTTTTCTGTTATTTTCAAATCTCTTTTGCAAACATACAATTTTTTATTCATAAAGTTATAATTTCCTAAAATAAATTATATCTTTGAGAATTGAATGGTCAAGTGATTTATGTAAGTTTTTTTGTATGAAAAGGAAAACGACAGGGATTTTATTAGGACTTTGTGTGGCATCTATAGCCAACGCACAATACGCACACAACCAAATTGAGCTTCAAGTAAATGGAGGTGTGCATGGTTTGATGTATGATGCATATTCAACAGCATTGAAAAATCAAGCTAATCTTGGCGGTGGAACTTCTTTTAACTATCGTCATTTCTTCAACGACTATATTGGACTAGGCACTGGTTTCGGGGTCGCCTTCTTTAATAGTTACGGAAAAATCAGTTCATACGACGAAAAAAACACATATGCAAATGGCGATATTCTTGCCACTCACTTCCAAAGTTGGGAGGAAAAGCAAAAATATGCTCAACTTGAAATTCCTATCGGTTTTTACTACCGCAATAATATAACATACAGTGTGGATTTTCTCACTGGATTCGGTGTGAAAGTTGGATTCCCTGTCCGCCATACCTACGAAGTCACAGAAGGAAGTATGTCTCGTTCTTTGTACTTGCAAGAATCCAATACTACAAATGATCTTGAAACCAACTACTCCCTACTCGATTTCGAGGGAGACATAACAACTAAAAAGACCACCTGCTCATTCTTCCTTGACTTTGGTTTGACAAAATGGTTCTCGTCAAAACTTGGCATGTATGCCGGCTTGTACGTAAACTATGGTTTCACAGATGTCGTCGACGCAAAATCCGACAAAAAACTATTCTCCCCAGAAGGAGTATACACGACTATGCTTGAAAGTGACCAGATCACCAAGGTTGGAACAATCGCTGCCGGATTCAAAATGGCAGTCACTCTTCCGACAGACAAGGTAAAGAAAAAGCATGAGATGCCAGAAAACAAAGAGATTCCTTCCGAGGAGCCAATGATTGCTCCTGAAGTGAAAGAGGCTTTGCTCGCTCGAGACAGCATACATCACCTGCCTGATTCTTTGATCTACATACGATACTCTCGTGAAGAGGTGGCAAAAGTGAAGAAATTGATTTCCCAACTTGGCGAAATTGAAAATGTCACTGAAGAAAAGAAGGTTAAGTATAGAAACACTATCACCGCCTACGACACTCTAACATCATTTGAAAAACTTGACATCACTTGGAACGAGCGTCGTCACCTTAAATTTGCTGAATATGCGCTTAACGCTGAAGATGCTATCAAACTGTTGAGCGAGGAGATGAACACAATGTTCACATTCCCATTCAATGAAAGCGGATTCACATCTACCGAGGATATGGAAGTGGCGTTTGAAGACATGAAAGTGCTTCTTCGTCTACAACCTAGCAAGGGTCTTTTGATTAAGGGTCATGCGGATAAGATGGAATTGGACTACAACAATGCTATCGGCATCGAACGTGCTTTCTTCATCCGTGACATCCTTAAAGACAAAGGCACAGCAGCCGACCAGCTTGATGTCAAGGACATGAAGGATAAGGAGCCTGTTGACGTGAGCGGCACAGATGAAGGCAAAGCTAAAAACAGACGCGTGACATTCTCAATTTATGAGCAATAAGTGATATAATTTAGACTCTGTGTCAGGAGTCAGCTCTCGACACAAAGTTTTGGCTATTGAAAGTGAGAATTATCAAAGGACGAAACGTCCCCGACTCTTCCTTATTTGCTAGTTGGCAAAGACGGGAAGTCATAAAGTCGGCAAGCCTTTTCTCATCGTTAGCTGCTAAAAATCAGTGATATAACTATTTTAAAACATAGACAGTTTCAAAAAACAATATAATGAAAGAGAGATTGCAGGATATAAAAAATAAACTGGCGTATTATTTGATGCGTGGAGCAATAGCGTCGCTCAGTTTGCTTCCATTCTGCGTGTTATATTTTATTTCTGACATGCTTTACTATGTTGTCAGATATATCGTGAGATACCGTAGAAAAGTGGTCAAAGAAAATCTTGCAAACTCATTTCCTGAAAAGAGTGAAGACGAAAGGAAAACCATTGAAAAGCAATTCTACCACCATTTCTGCGATATGATTGTGGAATGGATCAAAACCTACAGAATGAGCTACGACGACATTCTTAAACATGTGGAGTTTGAGAACCGCGACGCAATGGCAAACCTTATTAAAGAGGGTAGAAACATGATGTTCGCGTCTTCCCACAAAGGCAATTGGGAATGGATGCCCGCTCTTTACTGGCAACTTGACTGCCCTAATCTTGTCGGTGTAGAGGTCAACCGTCCGGCTAAAAACCCATACATAAATGCGTTTTTAAAGAGCATCCGCAACCGTTTGGGCATGGAATTGGTAGACAAAAACGACATCATCCGTCCTCTTCTTAAATACAGAAAAGGAGAAAAAACATTTGGTCTTGGACTGCTTGCCGACCAAACTCCAAGCATAAAAAACATCGACTATTGGACAGAATTTCTTCATCAAGACACTCCCTTCCTGTCTGGCCCTGAAAGAATGGCAAGGATGTTCAAATCAGCCTACGTGTATGCCGACGTTGTACGCATTAAACGCGGATATTATAAATATCGTTTGACGGTACTTTCTGTCAACGTTGCTGAAGAGGAAGAATACGCCGCTACAGAGAAATATGCCCGTCTACTTGAAAAAAGCATCCAGGAATATCCTTCTGACTGGCTTTGGACACATCGCAGATGGAAACATAAAAGAGAAAATAATAAATAAAACGGTATAATACATATTTAAAATAGTAACAGACAAACGATCCAGATTATGGCGATTGAGATTAACAAAGAGATGCAATTGGCTAAAAAGCTGATTGAGACAACCAACGAGAATGTGTTCCTGACAGGTAATGCAGGTACTGGCAAAACCACCTTTCTGAATCTGTTAAGGACACAGACCGCCAAACGAATGGTAGTGCTTGCCCCTACTGGTGTGGCAGCCATCAATGCCAAAGGTCAGACCATACACTCGTTTTTCCAACTCCCTTTCACTCCTTTTCTTCCGGAATACAAAAAAGAGAAAGGGCAAATAAAAAAGGATAAAATCAACATTTTTCGAACCATCGATTTGCTGGTGATCGACGAGATCAGTATGGTTCGTGCCGACCTGTTGGATGCTATCGACGACAGGCTCAGAGAGTACCGCAAGCAAAAATATTCTCCATTTGGTGGCGTTCAGTGCCTTTTCATCGGAGATTTACAGCAGCTTCCCCCTGTTGTAAGGGACGAAGACTGGGCTTTGATGCAGAAGCACTACTCCACGCCTTTCTTTTTCAGCAGCAAAGCATTGCAAGAGTCTTCCTATGTCACTATCGAACTGAAAAAGATTTACCGTCAGGCAGATGAAAAGTTTATCAGCATACTCAACGAAGTTCGCAACAACCATCTCTCAATGGAGTCGCTCAACGAGCTAAACAAACATTATCTGCCAGAATATGAGCCTAAAGAGGGCGAAATATTCCTGACCACCCACAATAAAATAGCAGACGCATTCAACGAGAAAAAATTGAATGAACTGGAAGAAGAGTCCAATATCTACAATGCCATAATCAAAGACAGATTCCCGGAATCAATGTATCCCGTGGACGAATCTCTTGAACTCAAAATTGGTGCTCAGGTGATGTTCACCCGCAACAACAGAGAAGCAAACTATTATAATGGCAAAATTGGCACAATCATTGATCTTTCTGAGCATAAAATCACTATAAAATGCAAAGAAGACGCTTTTCCGATTGTAGCAGAGCGAGAGACGTGGGAAAACACAGAAATAAAAATAGACAAAGAGTCGAAAGATCAGTATGAAGAAGTGGTAGGCTCGTTTTCCCAATTTCCACTCCGTCTTGCTTGGGCAATCACAATCCATAAAAGCCAAGGTCTGACTTTCGACAGAGCCATCATCGACGCCATTGCCTCATTCTCTCACGGACAAGTGTATGTGGCATTGAGCAGATGCAAAAGTCTCGATGGAATGGTGCTAAAATCACCTATCAAACTTGAATCCATCATCACCGACTTAAACGTCACGCGATATATGCAGTATGAAGGAGAACGAGCTGCTAATATAGAAGAAGCACTGCCTCAACTACAGAAGCGATACATGATAGTGCTTCTCAACGAGATGTTCGATTTCACCGATATTCATCAGATCTTCGGCCGTGTTTTCAACATGGCACAGACTGGCAACCCACTGCATAATCTGATGCCTAAATTGTGTGATCTTGTGAGCGCCGAATACAAGTCTTTGACCTCTGAGATTGTGGATGTGGCAAACAAATTCAGAAACCAATATACTGCCTTGGTAGACGCTGCAAGCAACATATACACAGATGAGCATCTCCAACAGCGTATTAAAGCCGCCGTAGGCTATTTTCTCGGCAAACTTGCAGACATCGACATTGACATCTATAATGAAGACATCGAGCTTGACAATCGATCGGTGGAAGACGCTTATAACGCCCAAACAGATGAATTTGTCAAACTTGTACGAGTGAAAATTGCTCTACTGACAGCTTTTAAGGAACAACCGTTCACCACGACTTCATTTCTTGAAGCACGCGCTAAAGCCACTCTGGATATTGAGATGGGCAAACTTGAACGTACTAAGGCAGATATGACTGTAGCTGGCGTTGATCCTGTGCTTCAACACCGTCTGACTATATGGAGATCCGACAAAGCCGACGGCGGACCTCTTGCCTACGTTATGAGCATGAAGACCCTGCAGGAAATCGCCGCCCGTCTTCCTAAGAGCACGGAGGACATGAAAACAATCCCTGGATTAGGAACCAAGAGAATAGCCAAATATGGCGATGAAATCGTCAAAATCGTACGACAATTCATCGCAGATAAAAGAGACGACAAACTGACAGATGAAGAAAAAGAGTTGATGACAAAAGCATCTTCTAAAAAAACAAAATCTTCAAAATCATCTAAGTCGTCGGAGCCTGACACTTATCAAAAAACGTTGATCCTTTTCAAAGAAGGGAAATCCATTCAGGAGATTGTCGACGAGAGGTCTCTTTCTCTCGGCACTATCGAAAACCATCTTACAAAACTGGTTTACAACTGTGAACTGAAGGCAGAAGATGTAATAGATGAATCCCAACTCAATATGATTGACAAAGTGTTGTCGAAAAAAACAGAGATATCAATCCACGATTTGCGTAAGGAGATTAAGGAAAGAGTGTCCATGCCTATCGTCGACATCTACTATTTCTGGAAAAGCAAAGAAAAAAATAATGCCGTAGCAAACAGATTGTCAACCAATGAGCGTAGGAATTTAGCCAAAACTCTCTTTGCGGACAATATGCCACTCACAGATATAGCGGTGAGACTGAAAGAACCACCAACAGTGATCGCTGACGACATCGCCAGCTTTGTGGAAAAAGGCATGATCAAAGAAGAAAATGTGTTGAAAGAGAGTGAATACAAAAAATTAAAAAAGATTTTCGAATCGTTTCCTGAAGACGCCTCTTTCACTCAAAAAGAAGAGGCGATCCCACTATCCTACTCTCGTGAAAAGGTGAAAATTGCCAGAAGGAAATATCAGGATGAGAACATGTAGACGCACGGACATACGTGTCTTTTCTTTTAATCATTTTGCATTCCGCATTTTGAATTTAGCATTTTTCTAAGCATCTCCATAGTCTCATCCGTATTAGCGATGACGACGCTATCCCATCCATATCGGATAGCCATATCCACATTGTCGCGGCTATCGTCGAAAAAGATGATATCACTGCCACAGAATCCAAATTTTTTGTGGATGCTCTGCCCCACCGTCTCAAAAATCTTTGGCTCTGGCTTTTTAAGATGAAGCTCATGAGATAAATAAAGGGCATCAAAATAATCATGGATATCACGTCCTGCCACCTGACAAAAATGATTCTGCATCACATTGTCGATATGCGGTTGGTTGACGTTGCTGAGCATACACACCGTCTTGCCAAACTCATGGCGGAGCCGGTAAATCATATTAAGCAAGTCGACGGGAGTCTCGCCAATCATCGAATTCCAAGCGTCTACAATATCCTTGCCTAAAATCCTTTTGCTCGACAAAACAGCCAATTCATCGCAGAATTTCTCCACAGAAATCAATCCATACTCCAAAGCTCCGAAAGGACCATCTTGCGAACTATTGCCAATCATAGCCGCCGCATCCTCTATTCCAAGCAAACGGAATTTCTCCACACACTCCTTGCGATAAAGGCTCACAAGCACCATGCCAAGGTCGAAAACAAAGACCTTATGATCTAATATGTTCATACACAAATGTTGTTTCTTGAGATGTGACACCATCACGTCTTTACAATTTCTCCGCAAATTTATAATTACCGCCACATTTTCGCAAATCGACAATTTTGATTACTTTTGCGAAAACTTTTGTAAAAAACTAAAAAGATTATATAAAATGGCACTTCAATGCGGTATTGTCGGCTTGCCAAATGTAGGCAAATCGACTCTTTTCAACTGCTTGTCGAACGCAAAGGCACAGGCAGCAAACTTTCCATTCTGTACTATCGAACCTAACGTCGGAGTCATTACTGTACCAGATGATCGTTTGGTGACTTTGGAAAACCTTGTTCACCCGCAGCGTGTTGTCCCTACAACAGTTGAAATCGTAGACATCGCCGGATTGGTGAAGGGAGCAAGTAAAGGAGAAGGACTTGGAAACAAGTTTTTGGCAAATATCCGTGAGACAGACGCTATCCTACACGTTCTTCGCTGCTTCGACAACGACAATGTCACTCACGTAGACGGAAGTGTAGATCCAGTGCGCGACAAGGAGATCATCGACACTGAGCTTCAGCTTAAGGATCTTGAGACTGTAGAGAGCCGATTGACAAAGCTTAAAAAGCAGGCCCAGACAGGAGGAGACAAAGTAGCGAAAGCAACATGTGAAGTGCTTGAAAAATATAGGGCCACATTGCTTGAGGGAAGATCAGCAAGAGCAACAGAGCTTACAAAAGAGGAGAAAGAGTTGGTAAAAGACTTGTATCTTCTAACAACAAAGCCTGTCTTGTATGTTTGCAATGTGGACGAAGAAAGCGCGGTAAACGGAAACAAGTATACTGAGGCTGTGAAAGAGGCTATCAAAGACGAAAATGCAGAGATGCTTATCGTTGCCGCAGCGACAGAGGCAGACATCAACGAACTTGAGACATTTGAGGAGCGTCAGGAGTTTCTTGAAGCAGCAGGATTGAAAGAATCTGGTGTTGTTCGTTTGATCAAGTCGGCATACAAGCTTTTGGATCTTCAGACATACTTCACAGCAGGAGTACAGGAGGTAAGAGCATGGACATTCATTCGTGGATCAAAAGCCCCACAATGTGCAGGAATCATCCACTCAGATTTTGAGAAAGGATTTATCCGTGCTGAGGTCATCAAGTACGACGATTTCGTAGCTCTTGGAAGCGAGGCTGCATGTCGTGAGGCTGGCAAGATTTCAATCGAAGGAAAAGAATATGTCTGCCAAGATGGTGATTTGATGCACTTTAGATTCAATGTGTAAATAAAATACAAGTCGTCAGCATAAAAAATTAAGGAAATTTTTGGTTTTGAAACAAAAGTTTCCTACTTTTGCACTCGATTTCAAAAACTGACTTTTCAATAGTTGGTTTCGGGCCTATAGCTCAGTTGGTTAGAGCAACGGACTCATAACCCGTGGGTCACTGGTTCAAGCCCAGTTGGGCCCACCCACGATCAAGGAGACGCGAACAATCGCGTCTCTTTTTTATTATACTAAAGGTTAAGACGAGAATAAATAAGAGGATTGTCAAGGTCGGGACGTCCTAACCCCTCCTCTCTATTGCGAACCGAAGGCGAGTATATATAAAACCAAAGAGAATAGAAATTTCCAGATAAAGTCTACAACTTTTGTGAGGGAATGAGAGGAAAATCAATCATAATACAAGATAGAACCCCAATCATCATTCTTTTACTTAACCTAAGCACTTGGCTCTTAGAGGCAAATATTCCTATAACAAAAATTAGAATTTAAACCTAAAAAATGTTATTTGCGAGTGTTTTTCTATATTGATTACTTGTTATAAGAGCAAAAGACTATTATATTTGCATTAGAGAACGGATTTATTAATATTCTAATAAAATAGAAGTATGAAAAGACTAATTATTACTTTATGCACAGCTTTGATGGCAGCAGTTTCATTTGCAGCCGGTGCTGGTATAAAGTTCGACGAAATAGTACACAATTTTGGCACATTTGATGAGTCAAAAGGAAAAGTAACTTGCGAATTCAAGTTTACTAACACAGGCTCTGCGCCATTGGTACTACAAGAAGTAAAGGCTAGTTGTGGCTGTACAACTCCAGAGTGGACAAAGACTCCAGTCGCACCAGGCAAGACAGGTGTTGTCAAAGCAACATACAACGCAACTGGTCGTCCAGGTGCTTTCAACAAGACTATCACAGTCAAGTCTAACGCTGGTGAAACTAAACTTACCATCAAAGGTGAGGTCTCTAACGGGAAGAAAGCTCCAGTAGGAGAAGACTTATAAGAGTTTGTATATAATATATTAAACACAGGAGGGGTTCATGATTGTTCATGAACCCCTTTATTTGTGTTCTGTTGGAAGCCAATATATATTAATTTAAGTATTTATAAATAAATTGATTACATTATTTATTCTTTCCAAAACCTTAAGCTTTTTTAACATCTTTTTCTGCTGATTTGAAAATCTTTGATTTACTTTTGCTCTAGAATCAAAAAATTAAAGATTATGGAAACACTTAAAGATCTGTTATCAAAACTTAATGCTACTTCTTCCGAGGATGATATTAAAAAAGTATTTGAAGATATTGCTGAGATTCTTTTATTCAATAGTCATATTAAAACAACGACTTGCAATTATAGAATATTGGAAATAGAATTCTATTTTTGGAATAAAAATCATAAAGATGACGTAACTATCAAGCGAAATGAAAATGGCGAACCCGGTATGTGGTGGTTACACGATTATGGTGTAGACTTATCACTTAAATGCAATATAGATAATGGAAAAGAAGAAGACTCTTTTTATGGTGGAATACTTATTAGAAGCATAGGTAAACTGAATCAAGAAAACGAAATTTGCGATTCTATAATCTTTGGTCCCAGAAAATGCTGTTGGGAATTATTTTATTCGTCGGCTCTAGAAGGCAATATTTCCCCACAAATCATTCAAAATAAGGAAGGTCAAGAATTTTATGGTGACAAAGGAACGACAACACGCTATATCACAGGAAAACACAAAGGTATTGAAGGCAACTACCGATTTTATGTAAAAGAAATACAACAAAAAGTAGAATCAAGTTATAGAAAAGCATCCCCATGGGAATAAATAATATCACTATGACCACCAATATACAAACCCATACAGTATTCTTCTCGGATTTGTTGCCGAAAAAATATCCAATATTATATAAAAACATTGATAAAATTCTCAGTGACCACAAAATAGACCATCGTCTTCTTACAAACACTAAAGACATCTGGTGTCGTGATTATATGCCAATACAAACAGAATCTGGCAAATTCATTCAGTTCACCTACAATCCAAGCTATCTGAAAGGCAAAAAGGAATGGGAGGAATCCCGCTCCGATGTAAAAGAAATTTGCAAGTTGAACAACATCGAAGCCACATATTCAAATATAAACTTAGATGGTGGCAATGTTCTTATCTGTGAAGGTCGAGCAATACTAACGGATAGAATTTTTGATGAAAATCCAAGTTATGAGAAAGAGACTCTAATAAATGAATTGTCCAAATTGCTGGAATGTGAAATTATAATAATTCCTTCCATAAAAACAGATTATACAGGACACGCAGATGGTATGGTTAGATTTGTGGATAAAAACACTATTTTAGGAAACAAATTGTCCGACGAATACCAATACATTCAAAAGGGGATGCAAAATGTCATCAAGCGATATGGTCTAAAATATATCGACGTTCCATTCTTCATCAACAAAAAAGATCCAAAGCACCCAGACAGTGCTATCGGGATATATGTGAATTATTTGGAAGTCAATAATTTAATCGTATTGCCGATCTTCGATAGAGAAGAAGACAAACAAGTTGTTGACATTATTCAAAAGACGTTTCCAAACAAACACATCGAAACAATCAACTATAATGATATCGCACAAGAAGGAGGTCTGTTGAATTGCACTACATGGGTTGTGAAAAATATCCACGCATAAATAACGTGAATTCGACGAATTTAAAAATAGAAGAAAATGACAGTTGAAGTGTCATAAACGAGGATTGTTAAGGGCGGAACGCCCTAACCCTTCCCCACGTGCGAGCCGTAGGCGAGCACAAAAAAATTAATAAAGCCACAGAGAATTAAAGTTTACAGAGAAAAAGAGATGAGAATCCAATCAGAAAGTGGAATATGATCAGCAGATTACAATTCATCGAACTCACGTTAAATAGATGAATATAGTTTAACAATATGAATCAGTATTTGTTTTTATGATTACGTTTCAAAGAAACCGTGTGAATAAAATTCTATAATTAAAAATAAGAGACGCCACAATATGACGTCTCTACAATTCTGCATTATGCATTTATAATTTAGCATTTACTTCACTCCGTTTCTCTTCAACAGAGCGTCGATAGTTGGTTCCTGACCACGGAATCTCTTATAAAGCGTCATCGGATGCTCGCTGCCGCCCTTTTCCAACACTTCACGACGGAATCTCTCCGCTGTCTGCTGGTTGAAGATTCCTTCTGCCTGGAATACCGCAAACGCATCAGCATCAAGCACTTCCGCCCATTTGTAACCGTAGTAGCCGGCTGAATATCCTCCTGAGAAGATATGTGTGAAGTTGGCGCTCATTAATGCCGACGGTACTGAGTTCAACAACTGTGTCTTCGCCCATGCCTGCTCCTCAAACTGCTTAACATCTCCCGTGTATGGAGTCTCAAGTGTATGCCATGCCATATCAAGATAACCAAACGATAGCTGACGCAATGTGAAATAACCAGTGTTGAAATTAGCAGCACGACGAATCTTCTCAATCAACTCTGCAGGAATCTTCTCTCCCGTCTTATAATGTTTCGCGAACGAATCAAGATACTCTTTTTCAAGAGCCCAGTTTTCCATCAACTGTGATGGCAACTCCACGAAATCCCTATATACATTTGTTCCAGACAATGATGCGAAACGCGAGTTGGCAACCATTCCGTGGATTGAATGTCCGAATTCATGAAGGAATGTTGTAAGCTCATCAAATGTCAATAGCGACGGCTCATTCTCCGTTGGACGGGAGAAATTCATCACGATTGAGATATGCGGACGGGAATTAGTACCGTCTTTCTCTATCCACTGTGGTTTGAATTCTGTCATCCACGCTCCTCCACTCTTTCCTTCACGCGGATGGAAATCTGTGTAAAGCACAGCAAGATATTTGCCATCCTTGTCGATCACATCAAAAGCCTCGACCTCAGGATGATAAACCTCTATCTTGTCGTTTTTCACGAATTGCAATCCATACAATCGCGTCGCCAAACCAAACACTCCCTTCTTTACATTTTCAAGTTCAAGATACGGTTTGATCTGCTCATCGTTGATTGCATACTCCTTCTCACGCAATTTCTCAGAATAGTAGCTCCAATCCCATGGCTGGAAATCTGTCTTTGCCACAGGAATTGAATATGAAGCGGCAAAATCCTTCACAGCCTCAACCTCCTTCAACGCTGTCGGTTTATATGCTGCAAGAAGTTCCTCCAACAATTTATATACGTTATCTTTATTCTCAGCCATGCGGTGACGCAATATTTTGTCGGCATGACACTTATAGCCAAGCAAATTTGCTATTTTAAGACGTGTCTCCGCGATTTTTCTGAGGACTTCAATATTGTTGCTGTCGCCAGATGTAGAACGAGAGTTGTAGGCTAAATAAATCGTCTTTCTCAATTCACGGTTGTCGGCATATTTCATGAATGGCACATACGACGGTGCTTTCAACGTGAATACATATCCGTCGAAATTCTCTTTCTTAGCATCCTCTTTCGCAGCATCCAAGATAGCCTGAGGAAGACCCGTCAATTGAGACGCGTCCGCAACCTTCAGTTTATACTCATTTGTGGATTTCAACACATTCTGCTGAAACTGCAATGTAAGTGTCGAAAGTTGTTTGCTGAGTTCCGAAAATTCCTTCTGCTTGTCTGCAGGAAGAGTGGCTCCCATGTTTTCAAACGACTCGTATGTATCCTCAAGCAGTTTTTTTTCCTCTATGGAAAGATTAAGAGACTCTTTCTTATCATATACAGCTTTAACACGTGCGAAAAGGATGGTATCCTGATAAATGACGTTGGTATGTTCCGTCTCCTCAGGAGATATTTCACCAGCGATATTGTCCATTTCATCGTTGGTTTCCGCGCTCAACAGGTTATAGAAACAATATTGTATTCTCGACAGCATGTCGCCCGATTCCTCCAAAGCGACAATAGTGTTTTCAAAAGTAGGTGCTTCTGGATTATTCTTTATCTTTTCGATCTCCTTGTTGTGCTCTTTCATTGCAAGTCGCATAGCCTGAAGATATTCAGACGTAGGATATTGGGAAAATTTCAATGTCTGGTGAGGAGTGTCGAACACTGTCCACTTTTTGATCAATTCATTCTCATTTACTTGTGCAGTCATAACAAACCAATTTAATAACAATATAATACTAAGTAAATTTTTCATAGAGCTTGTCTGATGAAATGTCTGATTTTATCTTTTACAATAGGAAAGACACATGGTCTGCCCTACAACGTTACCGTTATTTTTTTTCAATAATAACAAGAGACGTGGAACGGACGGCATTGTCACCGACAGAATAATGGACCTCTTTCACTATTCCTTTGACAGGAGAAAAGATTCTGTTATACATCTTCATTGCCTCAATCGTAGCCAACACGTCGCCCTTCTTTATTTTTGTGCCGACGGGAATAATATCTATCACTTTGCCTGCGATGGGTGGGAAAACCTCATACTCATCCCTCTGATTTCTTCTATGCGCATCATTGAATCCATATCCATGGTCATCCATAAACTCATCATCATAATGGGTCTCCTCCACGGTGAGTGAGATTTCTTCATTATCACGAACAAATGTCTTGTAGATGATTCCGTCTATCTCTATTTCTATCTGCTTCATAAAAACCTAACTTATATAATTAAGTTGGCGTTAGCCCATGCTTCTTATTCGGACGATCCACCGCCTTTCCACTAAGAGAAGCGAACGCATCAATCACACGTCCGCGTACATCCTGCGGCTTCACGACATCGTCGATATAACCTTTGGCTCCAGCCTCGTAAGGATTAGCATATTCGCGACGGTACTCTTCCGCCTTCTCCTTCTTGAACACCTCCACATCACCGCCATTCTCTACAATAGCCTTTATCTCCTTATGATACAGCACTGATACAGCACTTTCCGGACCCATAACTGCGATTTCAGCGGTAGGCAGACAGAAAACATAATCAGCTCCAATATGTCGGCTGCCCAAAGACACATATCCGCCTCCATATGCTTTTCTAAGCACTACAGTGACCATCGGTATTGTAGCCTCAGCATAGGCATAGAATAGTTTTGCACCATGACGCACAGCTCCGGAATGCTCTCCTTCCACACCGGGAAGACATCCAGGCACATCCATCAAAGTCAACAACGGAATATTGAATGCGTCGCAGAAACGAATGAATCGGGAAGCTTTGTCAGCAGCATCGGCATCCAATGCTCCGGCAAGATAGTTTGGCTGGTTTGCCACAACGCCCACCGTCGCTCCATCCATTCTTATAAATCCACACACGATATTAGGGGCGAACAACTCATGTACCTCAAAGAAAGAATCTTCGTCAGCTAAACATTTCACTATTCCACGCACATCATACGGCTCTTTGCCATCAGAAGGAAGAATCGACTCAATAGATATGTTTTTAGGCGAATCCACCGACTTTTTTGTTTCCGGCTTCACATCAGCACTTTGCGGAAGATAATCAAGAAGACGTCGCACCTGAGCGAGGCAATCCTTCTCATTTTTAGCGAAGAAATGAGCTGTGCCAGCTTTTTCCGCATGGACTCGAGCTCCACCCAAATCCTCCTGAGATATCGTTTCTCCCATTACCGTCTCCACGACTGTAGGCCCCGTGAGGAACATCTTTGATATTCCGTCGACCATGAACACAAAATCTGTCAACGCAGGAGAATAAGCAGCTCCACCAGCACATGGCCCCATCACCACTGAAATCTGAGGCACAAGACCAGACAGCAATGTGTTACGGTAAAAAATTTCACCGTAGCCGCACAATGAATCCACTCCATCCTGAATACGGGCTCCACCTGAATCGTTGATGCCAATAATAGGGCAACGCATTTTCGCCGCCAAATCCTGTATCTTTGTTATTTTCCTCGCATGACGCAGTCCGAGGCTTCCTCCAAGCACGGTGAAATCCTGTGCAAACACACATACATTTTTGCCACCGATTTTGGCAACTCCACACACGACTCCGTCTCCAGGAGCATCATCGCCATCTTTGTGGACAAACATATCTGTCTCACGGAATGTGCCAGCGTCTACCAATATATCTATTCTTTCTCGAGCGGTAAGCAATCCTTTGGCATGACGTTTATCTATAGCAGTCTCTCCACCACACATTAAAGCCCTCTCACGTCTGCTTTCTAATTCTGTGATCTTCTCTTTCATATGCAATTTCTAATACATTTATTGAGTAGCATCATTTAGGTGCACGCCTATACAAGAATATGGCGATAAGCAGGAATAAGAAATTTGGAATCCAAACCGCTATTCGTGGGCTCAGACCTCCACTTATCGCAAATGTGGCCGAAATAGTATCAAACAAGATGTATGAAAAGCTCAATGCCAAACCTATACCGAGGTTCATTCCCATTCCTCCCTTTACCTTCTTACTTGCCAATGCGAATCCTATCGTGGTAAGAATAAAGGCAGCAAACGGTTGTGAATGACGCTTTTCATATTCAATCTCAAATTCCTGGATACTTCCCACTCCTCGTCTGCGCTGCTTTTCTATATAATGTTCGAGCTGAGCGTTGGTCATCTGCTGCTGCATTTCTCGATAGACAAAGAAATCTTCTGTATCTACATTCAAGGTCGTATCCTTACGTTCACCTGAAGTCATTGTCTCCTGCATGCCCACAAAATCACGTGTCACCCACTTGCGAAGCTCAAAATGTCCGAGCGTATCATAGTCGGCGAACTGGGCTGTTGTGCGGGAAACAAGAGTCTTGCCATCAAACTTCTCAAGTGTCATCCTGTAGGCACGCTTCAAACTTTTTTCATACGTACCAATGTAAAGGATCACTCCTTTTTCCACCTCAAGCTGCACATTAGTGGCATTTGTCTCTCGTTTATACGCATTTTTATATTTCGCCAAAAAATCAAGTCGCACCTCATTTGCAGGAGGGATGACAAAACTCGACAATATGTATGTCATGACTGCAATCACCGCCGCAGAGATCCAATAAGGCACCATCACTCTATGGAAACTGATTCCAGATGCGAACGTGGCGATAATTTCCGAATTATTAGCAAGTTGGGATGTCACAAAAATGACAGCAATAAAGGTGATCAATGGAGATAGCAGGTTAGAGAAATACCATGCGAAATTAACATAATAATCGAAAACAATCTCCTTTAATGTGGCATCAGCAAGATTGTCTATCTTCTCAGAGATATCAAACACAATAGCTACACTGACGAGCAGGATAATCATTAAAAAATATGCTCCCAGAACCTTCTTGATAATATAAAGATCGAGCTTTTTAAGCCAAGGCGACGAGACAAAAGGCAAATTACTCATAATCTATTCTGTTTTTACAGTCTGACACTTAATTTCTTAACCATTTCCGCCTTCCATGTGGAGAAATCACCGTCAATAATATGCTGGCGTGCCATTTTCACAAGACGCAGATAAAAGGCAAGATTATGGATAGACGCGATTTGCATAGCCAGAAGTTCATCACTCACAAACAAGTGTCGAAGATAGGCTTTCGTGTAGACCTGGTCGACGAAGCAGTCACTTTCCGGATCAAGCGGTGTAAAGTCGTCTTTCCACTTTTGGTTTTTCATATTCATTGTGCCGTTGGCGGTAAACAGCCATCCATTGCGTCCGTTTCTTGTAGGCATCACACAGTCGAACATATCCACACCACGCTCTATAGCTTCAAGCAAGTTTGTAGGAGTACCCACACCCATCAAGTAGCGAGGTTTGTCAGTCGGCAATATTTTGTTGACCACTTCGATCATCTCATACATCACCTCAGCTGGCTCACCCACAGCAAGTCCTCCGATAGCATAGCCTTCACGGTTTTTGGAAGCCACCGTTTCAGCCGCTTTTTCACGTAGATCTTTATAGGTACAACCCTGCACTATTGGGAAGAAAGTTTGGCTGTAGCCATAAAGCGGTTCTGTCTCATCAAAATGTTTTAGTCCACGATCGAGCCAACGCAGTGTCATGTCAAGGCTCTTCTTGGCATAGTTGTAGTCGGCAGTGCCGGGAGTACACTCGTCGAGAGCCATAATGATATCTGCTCCTATTATACGCTGAGTGTCGACAACATTTTCCGGAGTGAATATATGTTTGGAGCCATCAATATGCGATCGGAAGATACATCCCTCCTCCGTCAATTTTCTTTGACCAGAAAGAGAAAACACCTGAAATCCGCCACTGTCAGTAAGTATCGGACGATTCCATCCATTAAACTTATGCAAGCCACCTGCTTTACGAAGCACATCCAGACCGGGGCGTAGATAAAGATGATACGTGTTACCCAAAATGATCTGTGCCTTGATATCGTCACGCAATTCACGGGTATGCACACCTTTTACAGAGCCAAGCGTACCCACCGGCATAAAGATTGGAGTCTCAATAGTGCCGTGATCTGTTGTAATCACACCCGCACGTGCTTTGCTATTCGGATCAGTGTATTGAAGATCAAACTTCATGTTTTCTAAATTTCATTCTATAATTATGCAAAGTAACGACTTTTTTGCGAGTTGTGCAACTGGAGGGAGGCATCTAGGATATTATGACTGATTTTTGAGGATTATTAAGGGAGAAATGACCCTTCCATATACCAGCACAAAATAAAGATGAGAACATATATTTAACGTCAATTCGACGAAATTAAAAATAGGAGAAAAATGATAGTTGGAGTGTCATAAATGAGGATTGTTAAGGACGGAACGTCCTAACCCCCTCCCCACGTGCGAGCCGTAGGCGAGCACATAAAATTTAATAAAACCACAGAGGCACAAGGTTTACAGAGAAAGGCTATGCCTTTTTTATGAGGAAAAGAGGAGAAAATTCAATCTAAAAGTGGAAAATAATTCGCAGATTACAATTCACGAACTCACGTTATTTAATAATAGAAGCACAATGAACACAAATTTTTACCTCTCGTCCTCTGGGCTCGCGGATAAGAGTGAGTTAGGGCGTTCCGTCCTTAACAATCCTCCATCTCTAAAACCAATTTGTTGATTAAATTTAAACAGGTTTTATAATTATTCATGGGATAAAATAGACACCGAAGTTGAAGTTTTCGATGGATGTAAATCCATGGATTACACGAAATTACCTTCTTCTATAAATGATATAACCCGAAATTAGGATAAGAGTGAGAAGCAGTCCACTGACAAATACAAATAAAGCTGATACTACAGATCCCATAAACGGCTCATAACATCTACCAACATGAAGTTCAAGAGCGAAATTCCATAACGACATGGGCTGTTCCTTCAACACTTTAGGCATCTCTGGCAAAACATGACTTGGAGCCGCAGAATACTCAAATATCACAGGATCATCCGTAGACAAGTCTTTTGTCCAGCCAGTTACCGTATGTGCGGCTACCGGTCTGCCATGACTCACAACTGCAGAGGCACCTGTAAAATAGTCGACTACAGAAGCTGTAATTGGATTCCAACTGAACAAACCGCTAAACGATCCTACCAACCATTCGCTTTCTACTTTTGGATTCCTACAAAACACATTGATTCCCATTGGGCTTACAGGTGGAGCTTGTGTTATTTTGACCGCAACTGAATTATGCAAGTCGTCTGAAATAGAAAAGAAGCCTTCACTCGTAGAAAGAAGCCATGAATGCATATTGGCATCCCAACGAATTCCACGCAACTTGTCATGAAACACATTGTCATCAGACAATGTTGATCCTGGCAATGGGGAAATTTTCGTAAGAGCAAGAGGAATCATCAACGGTGGACGTAAACACATTCCAGTCACCGCAAGCAGAACAGTGAGGATAATACATCCCGCACCCAAACGATTATGCCATCGCAAATTCCACTTCATCCATCCCACCTGTTGCTTCACATCAATTCCGTCTCTTTTTTTATACTTGATGGTGTAGGACAGGACAAAGAATACCAAACCTGTGATGCAGAGGATAATAAGTACGATACCCATTGCGTCTACTATAAGTTTACCACAAATGCCAAACAATTCTCCACTATGCAGCAGCCATACCGTTTTGAATAGAGTCACTTTATTATCAAACCCTTCCGTCTTCTTTATTGGACATTCAACAAATGAATATTCAGGAGCGACAGCTTCATAGATTGTTGAACGAGAAAGAACAACAACAGTATCTCCACGAAGTGTTATATCACTTATTCGTTCATCATTGTTTGGGAGCAAAAGAGTTTCCCATTTAGATGAATTCTTGTTGTATCTGTAAGCATCATATAGTCCGGCACACCATAATATGCCATCAGAAGTGCGAACCACATTCGATATCTTACGATTATCTATCCCTTGTGTAATCCCATTGTTGAAATCCTCCCAACTTTCAAATTTTGTGTCGGTTTTCCATACTCCCGTCTGCCCAAAAACGATGATCCCGTCGTCAACTTTCAAAGTGCCTTTTACAACACCCTGGTTCCAATTGTCGATATGATACACTGATGGCATCCACCATCTTGATACCTCACATGTTGAGAAGAACTGACGGTGGTTCAATATAATTCCGCTGAAGCAGAACATGAGGATAAAAAAGGTAAAGACTATGCCCACCCACTTATGCCACGTCCGCCATGTTATAAATCGTCTCTTCTTTTTATTATTATCTTGCATTTCTCAAAAAATCACTCAGGCACATAGATAATCTCACCATTCTCCAATTGATAGGCGACGCCTACTTTCCTTCCCTTATTTTGTTTTCCTGATGATTGATCTTCCGACGGAGTGTATTTATTGATTTTCTTTCCCTCTTTTGTGATAATCTCCATATTCTCCTTGCCAGGATTTTTCACAATACTAAAATCCTCCTGCGAAAAAATCTCCGTCATATTAAAACGAGTGACGAGAGCAACCATTAAAGCAACAGCAAACACCATTGCGACATCAAAGAGGTTTGACACCGTCGACATTGGGTCGTCCTCTTCACTATTTTTTAAAAGCGAATGTCTCATTTTCCTATAATATCAGACAAGTATTCCAAATTAGTCATATCCTGAAGATACCAACGCTGTTTGACCTGTTGGGTAACATAACCTATTGCAGCAGCCACAAGACCCGTAACAGTGGTTGCAAACGCCACTTGCATATTGCGTGCCATCGATTCTATATCACCGGAAGCAAGTCCAGCAAGTGCAGGTCCCATAGGAATTAGCGTTCCCATAAGTCCCATCATAGGGCCTAGTTTTGTTAGGATTTTGCTTACTCCAAGATCCTTGTCGGCTTCTATCTCAAATTCAGATAGCAACCTCTTCACCTCTGCTTTATCATCACGCGACTTGATCATTTCCTTGATATAATGAACGACAAGCACATTATCCTTTTTGGGCAAATTCTCAAGGACACAATCAATGTTTTCCGGAGTGACTCCATTAAGAGCCTTTCGCACCTGAGCCGAAGTCTTACGGAGAGCCAAATACTGACCGAAAAAACTTCCAACAAGCAAAAGTGCACGGATAAAAAGAACTATAAGTATCACTATTACCGGGACAAGGAGTCCGGTGCTAATCCAATAAAGAATGTCTGATATTAATTCCATTTTGATTTTCTAATTTGAAATTTAAAATAACCGATCACTGCACAAACAAAAGTTAAGACGCAGAAAGCTAACAAAGCATTCCACTCTATAGGTTCTGTCCCCTTAAAACTAGTGGTTCCATTTACCGTCGTCACTATTCCAATGATCAGGACAAGTGATGATGAAAGAAACAACACTTCGAGTCGCAAGCTTTTCTGTGGCAAGAACCACTTTAACAAATAAGAGCCTCCTATTACAGCGACAAAAACAATCAAAGCAAGGCTCCAAGAAACAATCGCAAAATCGACACCTGAAATCTGATACATCACCTGAATCTGCAAATAAAACAGAACAGGGAAAATAAGTAAACCAGGAAAGAATCTAAGTATACGATATATCCATATTGTGCGACGTGAAACTGTCTCACCATAAAGAAGTTTTCCCGAAAGCATACAATAAGCCATCTGCCAAAACACCTCTATAGTAAGCAACACTGAAGTATCTAGCATAAGTCTTTGATTGCCAAGCCACTCGCTAATCTCATTCCTACTCTGCTGAATGGCATACGGCCATGAAAAGCCTATAAATAACGAACAGATAACAGCGACTACAATTATCTGCCACATCTTTAGAAAAGTGAGTTTCAGCCACGTCATGAAGATAACGACAAGCATCAACACCAATATCACAGTTTCCATCTGCTTCTACTCCTCCTCTTTCCTACGTTTGCGAATTAGCAACACTAAAACTATACCTGCCACCACAACAATGGCAAGCACAACAGATGTGTTCACAAAAGTACTTGTAGAATTAGGGGCATCTGTGATTGTCTGCTTCTTCATCACCGTACCCACTTTCTCATCTTCCTTACTATCCATCTGTGCTCGCATTCTCGCCTCAGCCTCAGCGTGCAAATCACTTTCGATTTTCTGAAGATTTTTGAGCTTGTCAGGAGAAGTCTTCCACAGACCTTTCTGAATAGTCTGCACCATCGTATGAGTCATCTGTTCCATTGCCGCAGGGTTTTTGTCATGCAGGAATTCATCCACTCCGATGTTCATTCCATCCATAATATAGATGTCATAAATCTGCTCCCATAATTGGTCGTCGATTGCAGCAGGTTTCATCACATTCCATCCATACGTGTTCTGAATCACTTCTGCAAACTCACCAGCCTCGTTAGCTCCACCCTTCATTTTCTCCTTGATGTAGGTAGGATTCAAAATAGTGGAACGGCTCTCAACGCCGATAGCCTCCTTTATCTCCTGCATACGGTTGTTGCTACGATTACGATAATCCGCAAAATATGCGTCCGGATCTTTTCCCGTCACATTACGTACAGCAAGGTTCATTCCTCCCATAAACTCATACACATGGTCGAGAGATAGAGCACCCCAAGAGTTAGACTGTCGAGGCTGAACAACAGCATCCGTACGAGTCAGAGCCGCCTTGAACGCCACTTTTGAAGCTTTCTCCCAATATTCTTCTGATCCATAAAATGCAGACATATTATTTATGTATGTATCCGCCACCTCATCCTCACTCTTCCAACTCTCTCCTGTCTGCACCATTTGTTGTATGCCCGTGCCATATCCGCCGTTCAATCCACCAAAAATTCGGAAGGTAGACATTTCACGCGCATCTTTTGGTGAGACTCCAGACTCAATAAGTGTACGTTCTGATTCATCAACACCTTCCCTCACCAGATTTTTAGTGTCTCCATCATTCGCATCCGCCGCCATCTGTACGGCACGATTTATAAGATATAAACGAGACGCCGCAAGATCACGGAACTGTCCGGATGTCTGTATCACCACGTCTATACGAGGACGGCCAAGATCCTTAATCGGTATAAGACGAATATCCGTCACTCTTCCGAATACATCACGTAATGGCTCTACACCAAGAAGATAGAATGCCTGAGCCATTGTCGTGCCTCCCGTCTCAATAAATTCAGACGACCAGAATGTAAAACTTACCTTGCGAGGTATTGAATCATGATGACGCTCTTTGTACATTTTTATCGTATTCTCCGCCAATTCTTTACCTTTTTCCCATGCTTTTTCCGTTGGAGTTGTTTCTGCATTCACGCCATAAAGATTCCGGCCTGTAGGTAAAGCACGAGGATTGGCTATAACGTCTCCTCCACTGCTTGGCTTGGTAAATCCGCCGTTCAAAGCATTTATCATAGAGGTAAGCTCACACTTAGGAGATTCCATCAACATCTGTTTATAACGAGACACATTCTTCAACGTCTGCTCCACCTCAATAATGGCGTCAGCAAGGTATGTCTCTTCACGCGTATATGTCTTCTTCATAGCGGCCATCTGAGCCATCATATTACTCACTTTATCCGAACCACTACCCTTACCTCCTAATCCCATAGCTGCAGCCATCTTTTTCAACGCTTCAGGAGATGCTCCAGCCATCTTTGCCATCTGCAAAGCCTTTCGTGGATCCATGCCTGACGCTGACGGATGATGTGAATGATGGTTTGATTCAGCGGAATGTTTTGTAGAATCAATTTTTAATTTTTCATTTTTAGCTTTTAATTTGCTTCCGCCTCCCATCATCATGCTCATCATATCTCCCGCTCCACTTTTTGCGGCGTCTATCTCTCTTGCCTTATCTAGTTGCGATTGTGTTATGCCAGCAGTCTGGCAAACGAAAGCATCAGACACAGGCGTCGCATCATTTATAAGTTGGCCGACAAGTGATTTTGCTCGAGCAATATATCTGGTAGTGAACAATGATTTATGTTGTTCTATATCTCCCTTACTACGATTAAGTTGTTTATCGAGATGTAACAATCCGTATGCTATCGGATCCGTAGCCATAGCATAGACTGACGACTCTATCCTTGCCTGTTCGTAAGGCACACCAAGTGTATATAGCTGACCAACAATCTTCTCGTTGGCAATCTCCTCTCCAAACTGCTCCACTTTAGCGATTTCAGTTTCGGTCCAAGGTTGAGTGAGCAAAGAATCAAGACCAAGGTCACGATGTATGCCCATACCGACAGCTATTCTCTTGACTGCGATTGAAGTCGTATTGTTAGGAGTCTTGTTGTACGCTGAAATGGCATCACTAAGATTCTTATATATGCCTCGCAGATTACTTTCAAGAAAAGGAGCCGTGATATGACTCTGAATACCCGCGTATGTTCTGCGTTTTGCAATAAGAGCCTCTCCCACGTTTCCAATAGTATAGATATAATAATGAGGTATCGTGCCGACGAGTTTGTCGGGCCAATCGTTGGCAGACAAAGCCACCTGTTTGCGTGGAGTGTATTCTAGTCCACCATGAGTGCCAAAATGAATCATAGCGTTGGCATTAAACTCATTCTGAATCCAATAATAGGCATTTTGGAACTCTTTCACAGGATCTTTATCCGTGCCATGGACTATCTGGAATGTGTTATCTCCATGACCAGCAAGAGGTTGTGGCAATAGAGCTATATTACCCAACTGTATTTTCACAACAGTATCAGGATTCTCTTCCAAAAGTGACAAATCTGATATCGGACTTCCTTCTTTCTGAAGAAGTTCAGCAAGTTTTTCGCTGTTTTCAGGAAGTCCTGTCACATCATATCCATCCTGTCGCATCTTATCGAGCAAATTATAAAGCGACGGTACTACGGCAAGTCCAGACGCGGTAAGAGCCTGTTCACCAGGTCCTTTGAAATAGACAATAGCCACACGTTTGTCTTTGTTTGGAATTTGTTGAAGCAAAATATAGTTGTTGACTGCCTTTACAAACCTGTCTAATCGCTCAGGGATCGTATATTGTTCATGAATACCTTCATCATTAATACGTTGCGCGAAAAGAACATACGGACGAATACTGCCATCCAATTCTGGGACTACAATACTCTGGCTCATAAAACCACCCGACATACCATGTTTATCCTCTTCCCAATCTGAAGTCAACCGATTCACACTAAGTGTGTTAAAAAGCGGAATGTTCTGTTCACTGAGCCAATCAACAACCTTATCGCCCAACCTGCCATGAGCAAGATTAACAACAGCGTTAAAACGCATATCAGGTCGACTTGTCGAAATTGAATCTATGAATTTGCCGAGACTCTGGCTTACACGATACACTGTATTTCCACTTTTCTCAAGAGCTACGACAAGATCGTCAGAATTTCCCATCATGCCTGTAACGATGACTTTCGGAGCGTCACTTTTCATCAATCCGTACTTTTGCAGATATGCCTCATACTCATCTATTCCATTGAAGAAAACATTTTCTTCATTTGGGTGTTCGATGTTTGGATGTGAAAACACTCCGTCATGCGCAGGCATAACTCCCGTCACCTCTCCTTTGAAAATTATTTTCCCGTCGACATTCTGACGGATATAATTCAACATCGAGCGATAATTTTGACGAGTAGCACCACGCAAATAGGCATTGAGAGTGTCTGCTGTGACGCTATCCACACTCACAATATAGTTATCAGGATTGACAGCCATACTAGTCAAAATATTAGTACCAGTCCATCCTGCCATCTGTATCTTCTCCCTCTGTTCTTCAGTAAGACGAATACCCATGGCATTCATAAAAACCATATCATAGTCGTCTATGTCGTCAAGACAATCAATCTGCAATTCCTCGACACTTATAAACGGATTATCGTTTGCCTTATTTATCTCACTGAGCGTAGTGACCTGATAATTGATAAATGCGACACGAGTGCGTGAGAACCATTTGTGCCATACAAACACAATTGCAGCGGTTGCCAAAAATGCAATCACCGCAATACCTATATATTTCCAAATACGTTTTGCTTTCTCTGAAATCATCTTCTTTGTATTTAGGAGCTGTTAAATTTGTTAAAATATTTTGCTTTAGAAGTTCATCACATAGCTAATTAACGTGAGTTCAATGAAATACATTTCCCCAATAGTCAATCGATTTCATGATCGTAGGGGCAGGTTTGAAACCTGCCCGCAATAGAAATCCTATGAACTTCGTGCTTCTGTGGTTTTATTAAATTTATGTGCTCGCCTTCGGCTCGCACATGGGGAGGGGTTAGGACCAATATCTATCAAACATGGGCCCTTAACAATCCTCAACTCTGTAACCAACTTCATTAAATTTTAAAAGTTTCTTAGATTTTTTTGTTCACTAATTTGTCGATATCCAGCGATAAACCGACGCTGAAGTTAGTTCCCGTAGTCATTGGCGAACAATAATAATAAGCTTTTGGTTTATAATTGAACAGATTGTCCACAGCAAAATTCACATGCACTCCATTGTGAATATGCTGCTGCAGCATCAGTTTCCAAAGTGTGTAACCCTGATCCACATCCGTACGACCTGACTGAGGTTTTCCTAGATGTCTACCCGATAATACCACACTGATTGCATAGTTCTTCGTGAACTTATGGTCATAATCAGTACGCCATGTCATAGTGTGGGAACGAGGTTGAGTGAATTGAGAATCTACGACATTGCCGCTTTCATGCAGAAACGCATAATTGTAGCGGAATCCAAGACCCATATCCAATCGATATTGTGTGCTGAAATCCAATCCCCACACCTGCACACCATCTTCATTCCAGTAAAGTGAACTTGTCAACGCCTTATATTCAGTACCGTCATCCGCAGTAAAGACATATCCGTCTCCGTCCTCACGAATACGATCATCATCATAAAGCACCTGATATCCACCTTCTTTATAATTTTCATCTACGACCCAATATCTGCCTACACTTGTGATTCGTTTGTCGAAAATATTGCAATAACCCATCAGCGTCATACTATACTGACCATTGAATATTCCCGCATCCGTAATCTTGTTGTTGTGCTCCACAGCCAAATTGAAATTATTGCTCTTCTCCGGCTTTACATCCGGATTACCAATAATCATATAGCCCATATTGCCCATATCAAAGTGCATGTACATCTCTTTAAGCGACGGTGCCCTGAATCCATTGGCATAATTTGCACGTACCGTAATCTTATTAAACTTATAGACGGTAGCAAGACGTGCTGTCAACGCTTGATGGTCGGACGCTGAAAAATGATCATATCTCACACTACCTACCACATTGAATCGTTTGGTAGGATTATAATCATACTGTGCGTAGGCATCAATGTTGTTTTGCGCATGCGACGTATTGTCAAGAAACTGATAAGTAGTGAGGTAGTCATGCAACAGATCCGATCCCACTGTCAGTATGTTCTGTCCAAAAGAATGATTATAGAGGGCATGAACTGTATGTTGTGAATTGCGATAATCGTGATCATGAGTACGTACACCCTCTGGAGTGTAGTTAGCCTTGTCGTATTGATCATAAGCGTACGACACTTCCAAATTTTTACCTTTTTTCCAATCGTAAAGTGTCTTTAAGCCCCCGCTATAACCATGAAAATGATAGTTGTACGTTTCTCGTTGGCTTTCACGGTAGAAATAACCACCACGAGCAATAAACTTCAGTGATTCTGTCGCACTGAATTTGAGACGTTCCTTGATGTTGAACGACTCCTGACCATAGAGTTTCTTCACATTGGATTTATCCTCCTCCACCGTCTTACCAAGCAATGCGGCTAACGCTTTTTCCTCGGAAGTTGGGCCGGATGACAATTTGATAGGATCGATTTTTGTCTGTTGGAAGTTGGTCTGTGAGTTCCATTTACCCAAGTTGAATGAAACATTAGCTCCATTACGCCACTCATTACCCATACTGCCATAGCGAGAATTGACATTAGCAGTCCATCGCTCCGTCGATTCACGGGAAATAATATTTATTACTCCTCCCACAGCATTCGAACCATAAAGAGCAGATGATGCTCCCTTCACTATCTCTATCCTGCCCACATCATCAAGATTGAGGCGATTATAGTCGGTGTTGTCCATTGTCTCCCCCGCTAAACGCTCTCCGTCGACAAGAAACAGAATTGCATTGCCTCCGAATCCACTCATGTTAAGAGAAGTCTCCTGGCTCATGGCAAAACCAAATTCAAGTCCTGGCAATTCTTGAGTGAGGAGATCCTGCACATTCGTCGCATCTGCTTTTTTAAGATCAACAAGAGGAATAAGGCGAGTCACGACTGGCACATCCTTCAAAGCCTTTGGCGTATGAGTAGCAGTGACAACCACCTCTTCGAGCTGAGAGTCGAACGCTACGTCCTCCCGACTCTTTTTTGTATTGTCTGGCTCACTCCTATCATAATCTGTCGCCAATACGACCGAAGTCATATTGGCGAACAGAAGGATAGATGAGAGAATCTTTTGATTCATTTATTGAAAACTTAGACCTTTATTTGTCACCAGTGAACGAAACAACCATAGCCATAGGCATCTTGCCATATTGTAGGCTGTATGCAATTGAAACCTTTTTGCCTGTGCCTTTAATCACGACATCAGAAAATTTGTAAGCCTTCTCTTGTTCATTTACCAAAATCGATCCTGATATCTCCGATACAGACGCTGAGATAATATCCACACCTTCAACAGATGAAACGCTGGCAGGAATGTCGTTTAATGTGATAGCAGGAAGAGCCATCGCACCAGAACCATAAGCGGGAGTTGTCAAGCTGACATGAGTGTCGTCAATCTTCTTTATCTCATAAGTGAGAGTGTCATCCGACGCAGAACCCATAACTGTCAATGTCATAACGCCAGTGTAGTTGCCGGCAAGAGACTCTGCTGCCGAAACCACCTTCTTCTCTTCTTTCTTGTTGTCGTCATCATCGTCATCATCTCCACATGATGCAAAGCTTACACATAGAGCAACTGCGGCAATCATCATTGCCATAAATTTCTTGATTTTCATTACTTTAATTTTAATATGAATAATTTAAGATGTTTTTTCGTCAAGGACAAACCAGACATTTCGCAAAAGAGAATGTTCATTTCTGATTTGACGACGCAAAATTATATATGCTGAAAAACATATAGAATACCCAGAATTTATGGTTTGCTATCGCCAAATGGTAAGTCAATACCACCATATCGGTATTGGCTCTAAAAAGTCTCAAATCATCAGTTTTAGGTATTGGGTATTCTGTCTGGCACTTCTACTTTTGCAGTGTCAAACAATAACATTATTTTCTATGTCAACAGAAGAACTAAACAATGTACGTCAGGCTCTTGATATGAAGGTGCTATTAAATCATATCTATGAATATCAAAAGGGTGTGAGACAGATGGTGCTCTTCACTTGCAACGCCAAATATGAAAATTTCGCCACGACCCGCCTGCAACATCAAAACATAGAGTATATCATACAGAAGGCTGGCAACACAACAATCAATATATACTTTGGAAGAAAACAATGTCTTGACGCAATCCGAATGATTGTGGACAGACCGCTTTCCCAACTCTCACCAGAGGAGGATTTCATCATTGGAGCCCTGCTCGGATATGATATCTGTTGCCAATGCGAACGTTTTTGCGAAAAGAAACAGCGCCAGATGAAAGAATACGCATAATAAAAATCGTTAAATATTTACAAAATGAAAAAGACCATTGTTGTTTACGGAAGTTCTACAGGAACTTGCGAAGGAATTGCTAATGAAATAGCGTCTAAATTAGGCACTGAAGCTATCTCAGCGTCTAAGCTGTCAGCCAACATAATAGCAGAAAATGAGAACCTTATCCTTGGCACAAGCACATGGGGAAGTGGTGAAATTCAGGATGATTGGTATGATGGTCTTAAAGCGCTAAAAGGCAGTGACATAAGCGGCAAGACAATTGCAATCTTCGGATGCGGAGACTCATCAAGCTATTCCGACACTTTTTGCGGAGGTATGGCAGAAATCTACAACACAGCCAAAGACGGCGGGGCAAAAGTTGTTGGAGCTGTCGACGCTTCGGATTACACTTTCGACGGATCTGAAGCTGTTATTGACGGTCAGTTTGTCGGCCTAGCTCTCGACAACGACAACGAAGAATATAAGACCGCTGAGCGTATTGACAAATGGATTGAAGCAATTGCACCTGCCTTATAAAACAGGAAAAGAATAATTAATGCGAAAATATCATATGAAATGAATTGAACTTGCCATAATAATGTACGTTTTTTGAATCCCAATGTCATTAGAGTCCCTCTAAAATGGGACACTAATGATAATTGGTTTTTTTGCTCTTTAAATCTACAATTCCTTAGATAATCATAAAATTTGTGTAATTTTGCATCTAAATAAAAATGGATTTTAACAGTAATTGATATGGTAACAAACAAAAACATCTCGTCATTTGATGACATTACAGAGGATAATCGTCTATGGGCAGTACGCTATGAAGGAGATGAAGATAATATCCTGGATATTTTATTTGCCCAATGGGATGACGTGCAGTGGCTTCGTTCCTTTTTTAAGAACAATATGCCTGACTTGCAACGATACTTCGATATCTCAGATGTTGATGTAGCCATTGATATTACAGCAGAAGATAGCGATATTCTACAACGAAAGATCTTAGACATTTCTCCAGATGCAAATCTTGATGAAATGTTCCGGCTATTAAACAACATGCAAACATCAGAAATGATGCTTGACAAAGAAAAAGCAAATCCGAAAACATTGACGCATCATCGTTCATGGCTTCGAATATATGCTCTTAAACTTGAAGATGGTTGTTACATTATAACTGGAGGTGCCATCAAACTTACTCGTACAATGCAGGAACGTGAGCACACTCTACAAGAGCTACTACATCAAGAACAAGTGCGTAATTTTCTGCTTACAAATCAGATTATTGACACTGATAGTTTTATTGACTATTTAACGGAATTAAAATAAAAGGATAAAGAGATTAATATGAACAATACTACAGAAAAAATTCGTATGTTTCAGTCATCCTCTCCGTCGCAATGGAGACGAAATGCTGAAAAAAGACTTGCAAATCAAGAAGAACGTCGCAATGCCAGAAAAATTGCGATGCAAATGCTTGATGCCATGGAAAAACAAGGAATCACAGAATCTGAACTAGCTAAACTTCTTAAAATCAACAATGAAGAACTGTCTTCTATTCTTAAAGGACACAAGTTGCCCTCATCTGATATAAAGACTGACATTGAATCTACACTAAAGATTAAATTAATATCATAATGTCAATCTTTTTACACAGATGACCTATAATATCTTCCTACTAATTAACCTTCACCAACTCAATCTCAAAAATCAGTGTTGAATTGCCAGGGATATCAGGCGGACATCCTCGTTTTCCATAACCGAGTTCCGACGGGATATAGATCTCCCACTTGTCTCCTTCATGCATCTTAGGAATCGCTATCTGCCAACCAGTGATTAGTTCACACAGACGGAATGCATCAGCATACCCCTGTTTGGTGTTATCATCGAACACTTTGCCATCAATCAGTGAGCCACGATAGTAGACTGATACCACAGCAGCTGTCTGGGCACTCTTGCCGTCGCCAGTCGCCAACACTTTATAAAAAATTCCTTTGGGCAATGCTTTCACTTCCGGATTCTTAGCAACCTCCACTAGGAATGCCTCATTTTCAATTTTATAACTATCTTTTGCCATAACTCCGTTTATTTTCCGCAAAGATAGTGGAAACGAGGAAAACAAAAAAACATCGTGACTACCAACACGATAGCCACGACGCAAGAAATAGCAATGAAATGTCATCAATTGACTATTTTTTGTGCTAATGCCAGCACACAACTGGAAATTAAAGGTTATCATTTCACTTCAATTATTCTAAATATTATAGTGTCCTCCAACACCAACGGACGATAGTGAGCAAAGAACACAATACCTTTGCATGGGGACAAAATCTCATCAAGCGTATCTCCGTTGTATGGATCTATTATTCTCGCCAACAAATCTCCCTTTTCCACAGCATGGTTCGCAGAAACAAGTTTTGTATAAATACCTGCCTTCTTGCTTTGCACCACAACATGATTGTCATCTGTTACAATTTCTGAAACATATCCGTGTCGTTGCAAATCAGTAACGATCCTTTTACTGTTCATGAATCTGAAAATAGCATGAATAGTCTCCTCCGCTAAATCAGTGTTGAGCTGATTAGTAAGGCCCGAATAGATCGAAAAGGCAAAAGTGTTCCAGATCTGCCAGTTATAGTTGAGCATTGTGCTATCATAAGGACGCGGTTTTCTGACATAAATATATGGTAATTCAAAGAATTTGGCATCCGCTGTGTCCTGATATCCGGTATCCAGCATCCTCACATGAGGTACAAACTCTCCAGGCATATAAAAACTTGCCAACTGAATTCCGTATGTATAGTTTTTCAATGTATCAAACAATGCCGCTGCAATTCTTTGTGTGGTTTCGCCCTTGTCGTAGCCAGGAAACATACGATTGATATCTGTGTTGTCCATCGACCAGAATCTCTTTTCAAGATTCATTGAAAAAGGGTTTGCGTTTGGAATCACAAGAATCTTGCACCCTTTGTCAATCTTACCGTCATTCTCAATCTTCATCAATCTTTTTACAATCTGAGCACAGACATATTGCTGTTGTATCTCATCACCACGCATTGCCCCTACAATTGCGACCGTCTTTTCTCCTACACCAAATTCAAAACCTGTGATTCGGAAATCATCTCTGTAAGGAGAGTTCATTCTAAATATAATCTTCTTTTCCATGACTTAATTCTTTTTGAATATTCGTGCCATCAACGAACCCTCGTAGACGATTGGATATGCACGCAGAGTAAACACAAGTCCGTCGCATGGACTGACCACCGTCTCCAAAACATTACCTTCAAGAGCATTCACAATCATTCCTATCTTCTCTCCCTTTTTCATCCATTGATTGTTGTCGATCGACGGAATGAACACACCTGAACATCCTGCATTGAGAAACTCCACCTCTCCCTGAGTGCTGACAAACTGTTCCTTGTTTTCTATATCCACCTCTCCTCTATAAAATCCCAGAGATTTAAGAAGCTGCAGGATTCCATTCACAAGAGAGGTGCCATAATGACGCGTGATTCTCATTCCTACTCCCATCTCCACAACCAGACAAGGGGTGCCAACAGAGTTGAGAGAATGAGCAAGTGTGCTTTCAAGCACTGTGGCAGCCTCATGAATCCATATGAAATCAACATTGAGCTCCTTCCCATATGGCACCAGCAAATCAGCATTTTTCACATTGATTCTCACCTGTGGAATCTCTCTTAAAAAGATATTCGACGCATGGATATCAATCACCATTTCCGCACCAAGCAGATCATTGTAGATCGCATTTGCCGCAGTCTCAGCCATCGCTCCTCGCGGATCTCCCGGAAAAATTCTGTTCATGTCAAGATCGAAGTTTGGAATGCCACGCGTAATACTGTCGATTCCAAGTGGATTTAACGCAGGATAAATATCAATCACACCGTCCACATCATCTATATGTTCCTGCAAAAACTGAGATAGGAGAAAACATACATACTGTCCCTCCAATTCGTCTCCATGTGTACCTGTGACAATGCAGAATCGTTTTTCGCTATTGCCACCCTTGATTCTGTTCTTCTTTATTGTCAAACGTTCGTCTATTGGCAATTCAGAAGAGAAAACCTCCGTAACCATTTTTATACCTCCTCTATATTTCAGCCATTGTGATATGTACAAGTTTATGTTGTTCACCAGATCCGACAAACACACCTCTTTCCATTGTACAGTCGTTGAAATCCCGTCCCTGAGCTATTTTAAGATAGTCGCTTTCTATAAGAAGACTACGGGTTGGGTCAATTGCATACCATATTCCGTTATCGTTAACCTCAATCCACGCATGACTCTCTCCCTCTCCAGGTATGAATCCAGAGATGTACCTGCAAGCAATACCCTTGTTTCTAAGAATAGCTAAGATGACGTGAGAAAAATCCTGGCATACACCTTTCCCCTGTGTGAAAGCCTCAATGGCAGATGTCTTTATAGTGGTAGAGCAAGATTCATATTTCATTCTCTCATGAAGAGCGTTGACAAGAGAAAGAGTATCTTTTACAATATTATTCTCAAATGACACGATTCCATCGGAGAATTTAATCATTTCTTCGTTTGTCTCAGTCAATAGAGTAGGAAGACGGAATATCTCATTTGGTTCTTCTATTACCAGATGCTGTGAAAGCAATACTATTCCACGAGATGCGAAAGTGAACGACTTGTGTGGCTCACACGTGCTTCCATATATAAGTTCATTGCCAAATCCATCCCTCGATCGCATCAGATTCTTGCATGGCGACACAGAAAAATCCTCCTCCTCAATAGTTTGAAATCCACACCTGTATGGCAGACATCGGAGCTTAAAATGATGATCAGACACTTTACAGTCAAAAGTGATGCTCGTCTGATATGTATATTGATATTTTTTCATTGCTTATCTTTTTATGAAAACACAGAGAGGCGTCAATTTTACTCGAAAATAACACCTGTCTGTGCATTAGGATAGGATATGATTAAAGATATTTGGCCAATTTAATTCGTGGTCACAATCGAATTGAGCAAAGAAAGTAACTTGTCTTTATAAAAGGCCTCATGGCAATACTTCTTTGCCGTCAACAAATTATCAATCTGTTCAACCACCTCAACATCATAGATATATGGCACATATCTCAAGTGAGTCTTTAGCCTTTCATACAACAGTTCGACTCTGTCGTAAGGATAATCAAACCTCACACGGATATCAATCTGCTCTATCATCTTTCCCACCATAAGGATGGCAAGGACATAGTCGTTAAGGACCCTCTCCTCAATCGAGCCCCACAACGAAAGCAGATTGTCGGTGACTGGTTGAAGTTCTGAAATATGAATCTCATTGACCTCTGCCAAAGAATTGACATGAGCCAAAGACATCTGTATGTAGCCTAATGTCTCGGATGTGATCTCCTCACGAAGCACCATTGCATTATCATTGGCAAACTCTAATTCAGCGGATATGCTGAACGGATTCTGCTTGTCGTAAAGAAAACTCCTGACAAAATTGGAAGGGGTCTCAAAATCCACATCCAAACTAAGGTTATTGCAATACTCGTCATACGCGTCTCCATTTCCATCTATCATTTTGTCGTAGCAAGCACGAAGAAGATGAAGGTTGAGATAAGTTCTTTCAGCATATCGTCCAAGCCAAAATAGTTTGTTAGCTTTGGAAGCTGATATAGTTTTAGCGTTCATGTGATTAATATTTAGTTCGTTAGTTTTATGTAAAAAAGCTCGACAATGTGTCACGTGATGATTTTCATTCTTCCATCACCCAAGTGTCCTTGAAACCGCCTCCCTGAGAGGAGTTTACCACAAATGAATTCGGATTACGTGAGAAACGAGTAAGTCCACTTTTCCAAACCTTAGTCTTTTTTCCAGTAAGGACAAAAGCTCTCAAATCAGCCTTTCTCTCGACGTATTTTCCGTTTTCAATGATTTCAAGATCCTTAAAGTCGATCACCTCCTGAGCAATCCATCTGCGTGGCTCTTTATCTACAAGATCATACATCTCCTTCAGATGGGATTCATCTAAATCTCTACCAAACACCACTCCGTAACCTCCTGCCTCACTCACATCCTTGATAACAAGTCTATTGAGATTTTCAAGTACATATTTTTTATCTTCCTCAAAATATGGCAGATACGTTGGAGCATTTTTTAGAATTGGTTCTTCACCAAGATAGTATTTGATCATCTTCGGCACAAAGTAATAAATACCCTTGTCGTCAGCGACACCATTGCCGATGCCATTAACAATCGCCACATTTCCTTTTGCATAGATCTGCATGATGTTTGGAACACCGAGCATCGATGTCTCCTCAAATGTAAGAGGATCCATATATTCATCAGACACTCTACGATAGACTGCTCCTACTCTTTCCATGTTGCCAGAGATATCTTTGTAGAAAAGCATATCATCCTCAACAACCAAATCTCCCGGATAGGCAAGCACCGAGCCAGATTTCTCCGCCAGATAAGAATGCTCAAAAAAAGCTGAGTTATATCTGCCTGGTGTAAGGATGACATTGATTCCACGACCATCGTTGACATAATCCATCGTCTCTTTAAGCAGTTCCGAATAATTACGGTTGTCTGCCACATGATTGTTGGCAAATGTCTCCGGGCTCACTTTCCTTGTGATGTTTCTTGCAATCATAGGATAAGATGCGCCCGACGGGATTCTTAGATTGTCCTCCAAAATATACCATGTGCCGTCTTTTGCCTGAACCAAATCGATACCTGCGATATGAGCAAATATTCCTTTAGCTGGGGTTATACCTTCACACTCCACAAAATAGCCCTTGGAAGAATAAACAAACTCAGCTGGAATAACTCCGTCTTTAACAATCTTTTTCTCGTTGTAGATATCTAAAAGAAAAGAGTTTAAAGCCTTACATCTCTGTATGAGTCCCTTTTCCAAAACCGTCCACTCCTCGTGGCTGATTACTCGTGGCACTGAGTCAAAAGGGAACAATTGTTCATTGAATACCCCATGCTTATAAATACCAAATTTGACACCAAATCTCTCCATCCATAAGTTAACGGCATCCTTGTGTTTGATAAGTGTCTCCATAATACCTCCTTTCGTTTTATGTCCTTTATTCGTTCGTGATTAATCTCACTGCAAAGGTAAAAAAGGATTTGTATTCCACAAACAAAATGTTACATTTTTTTAAAAATTTCTTTCACTGTGCTAACAAAAACAAAATTTAAATTATCATTATGTTTTAAATATCGTCTTTTTGCTCACTTTATGAACATTTATGCATTTATAAGAATATTTATGCATATTTTAGACAGTATCCGACATCATTTTTCGTATAAAATTGGCAAAATGATATATTTCCATATTCCTCTTCTTCTTGTTTAGATTATTTTTTATATTTGCACCCGATTGAAACAATTTACATCTTAACAATATTTAGTGTGAAAAAGATTATTGTATTCCTTACGCTGCTTTTTTGTGCGACGTCGCTTCTAGCAAAAGGATATAGTGGAGCGAAAAAATTCAGAGAGTTTTATGAATCCGACACAAAAAATGAAATAGGTGCTGGTTTTGGATTTCTCACACTCTACGATATCCCTACAGAAATCCACGACAACAATGCTTTTGAAATAGTTGACAAAGAGTATTCACACAGACCTACATTAAACCTATACTATTTTCGCAAACTACATCGCAGGATAAAATTGGGTTTGGATGTCACATGGCAGAAAACGAAGGAGGAATATCATCTTAACGAGGATAGAATAAATGATGCGTATGCAGAGATCCAGAAAATAAATGATTGGGAGACTAATCCAGAAAAAAGGATCCAAGATCAGATCAGAGCATTAGAGAAAGATATTGATTATTGGAAAAATAGGAGCAATGAAGATATAGATAAATATCTTAAATTCACTGTAGAAATGAAACTGACATTAATCAGTCGTCAACATTTCGCTCTATATCAACGCTATGGTGTAGGTCCAACTATTAAATTTGAACATGATCATGATGGAAATCCATATACACATCTTGATTATAATATTTGCGTATCGCCTCTCGGTTTTGAAATAGGAGGAAACAAATTAAGAGGTTTCATTGAACCAATAGCTGTCTCACCTCAGGGACTAATCCATGGTGGAATCAAATATGATTTTTGATTAACCCTTATTTTTGTTTTTTGCAACCTAATTGCAGATCATTGATTCTATCTTTGCGACAAACCAATAAAAATAAGATGAAAACAGTTTACAGAAAGATATCACTTCCTGCCAATATAGATACAGTGTTTGAACTATTGACAGATTTAAAGACGCTACAATATATAGCTTTCCCGTTTGCCTCCTTCAAACCCATTTCCGATGAGCAAAAAATAAAATGGGAAGAAGGACATTCTTTTTCTTTCAAATTCTCACTATTTGGGTTCATCCCATTTGGAAAACACCTCATTAATGTGATTGATTTTAAGAAGACGGGAATTTACACAAAAGAAAGCAATACCTATGTGCCCATTTGGAATCATAGAATCAAACTGACGGATAATGGCAACGGTACTACAGAATACAGTGATGAAGTAGAAATTGAAGCCGGATGGGAAACATTCATTGTTTGGTGTTGGGCAAACTGTTTCTATGCGCACCGTCAAAAGAAATGGATCAAGCTGTTAAAGAAAAAGTCCGCAAATATGTTTTGATTCTGGACTTGTTGAATCCAATTCTGTCGTTTATCCCTTGATCGTCTTCAAATACACCACCGTCTGATACAAACCTCTCGTCGCAGCGTATGAAAGGAAGGCTATCCACAATACGTTAGGGCCCAAAGTGCTGGACATTGTATTGTAAATCGTAAAGAAGACAGCTGCCGCTAATAGAAGCGATATGCTCATGTGTTTCGACAATAGTTTGCCGACGTAGATTCCATCCCACAAAAAGGCAGCAAACGACATTATCGGAATCAACGTCGCATACAATCTCAAATCTTTGGATGTTTCCCTCACAGCATCATCGTCGGTGAGCAAAGAGACGATCGGTGTCAACCCCACTCCATAGATAATAGCAAACGTTATCGCCATAACGACACCGATATTGAATAATCGCTGCACTGTGCGACGTTGCTCTTCCATCTGACGCGCTCCTTCCGTCTTTCCTACTATTGCCTCGCCAGCAAAAGCGAATCCGTCCATGAAGTAGGAGAAGAAGGTGAAAAACTGCATGATACATGCGTTGACTGCCAAAACCAACTCGCCATAACCGCTTCCAAATAGTGTGAAGCAAACTGTCACCGCAATCATGCAGAGATTTCTAATAAAAATAAGTGAATTGACCTTGAAAAAATTCAATATTCCGTCGAAAGGCCGACTAAAATCAGCGTATTGACCGATTCTTTTATATGCTGTGAGATAGATGAAGAGGCAAAAAACTGTGCCCAAATATTGTGCTACGACTGTACCCCAAGCAATTCCTTCAATGCCAAATCCAAAAGCAAAAACGAAGAGTGCACTTAGCAATACGTTGAGCACATTCTCCCCAACTGCGATATACATTGTCGATTTTGTATTTTGCATGCCGACAAGCCATCCCTTGAAAGTATAGGTGGCGAGCGACGCGGGTGCTCCCAGCAAACAGATATTGATATAGCGCGAGGTGAGTTCCTCAGTCTCCACCGAAGCCTGCGAATATCTCAACACCAAATCGATAATCAGATTCTTTATCAAGAGAATCAACACCGCACCTATCATGGCAATCACAAGTGCTCTGACCAACACTTGGCAGCACACTCCAAGTCTTCTCGCCCCTAAAGCTTGAGCAGTAAGCGCTGTGGTGCTCATACGCAGAAATCCGAAATTCCAGTAAAGCAAACTGATCATTGCGGCTCCAAGGCTTACGGCAGCTATATATGGGGCTGCTCCGATATGACCTGCTATCGCCATGTCGGCAAAGCCAAGCAATGGCACACTGATGTTGGTAGCGATACTCGGCAGAGCTATTTTGAAGATTTTCCTATAGTTGTCAGACATAATCCTAATATTGTAACAAAAGCACCTAAAAGCAATAATTCATATCCGAATTTATAGCCATATTCTGCAGACAAAGTGTCGATATAGTACATCACAAATGGAGTGGCCATACAGATGAACGGAGTGGCTTTATCTGTAATCTCTCGTTTTGTGAAGATTCCAAACATGAACATTCCCAAGATCGGTGCCATCACATATGAAACTATCGTATAAATAATATTGATAGCCGATGTCTGCGCATTGGCATTAAACAATAAAATCACGAGCACAAGCATAAGTGCCAACACTCCGTGGATGGCATAGCGTTGGCTTCTCGACACTTTAGAAAGATCCTTATGCATTACATCCGTAAGCAGACATGTAGTCATACCGACAAGGGCTGAATCAGCTGAAGAAAAAGAGGCGGCTACCATACCAAGTGTAAGGCAGCAAATTGCAACATCGCCAAACTGATTACAGAATAAAGGTACGATTTCATCGGTTTTTTCAGGCAAAGTAAGACCTTGTATGTGAGCCAAATAAATTAATGTCGCCCCCAATACAAGCAGCATAAAATTAACAGGTGTGAACAAAAATCCTGTCATGACCATATTTTTTTGAGCTTCCTTTAGATTTCGGCAAGTAAGGTTTTTCTGCATCACATCCTGATCCAAACCGGTCATCACAACTACAATGAATGCTCCCGAAATAAACTGCTTGATAAAATGAGTTTTGTTTGACACGGATTCAAAATCAAAAGTTTTGGACAACCCTTCACTTGACACATAGTTAAAAACATCGATAAAATCGCCATTTACAGCTGAAAAAGCCTCAACAAGAAGTATAACCGTAACTATTATCAGACATGCTGTCTGTATGCAATCCGTCATCACAACACTTTTCACTCCATTACGAAAAGTATATGCAAAAATCACAGCCACCACTATCAACGTCGCCAGTTCAAAACTGACTCCGTATTTTTCAAATATGAAAAGATGCAACACCAACATCACAACATATAATTTCACAGCTGACGACAGCATCTTGTTGATTAGGAACAAAGCGGAAACAGTCTGTCTGCTTTTAACCCCGAATCTCGTCTCAAGATAACTATAAATAGATATTGACCCCAACTTATAATATATAGGCAGCAGGACATATGCCACGGCAATATATCCTAATATGAAGCCAAGCACCATCTGCATATAGAAGAATGAGCTATTCACCACCATTCCCGGCACACTGATCAATGATATTCCTGATATTGTTGCGCCTACCATACCAAAAGCCACAGCCGGCCAAGAGGAATTCTTGCCGGCTGTGAAAAAGTCTATGTCACTCGTTGTTTTCTTCCTATTGGAAACTATAAACAACAAAGCTATGTATAGAATAATGCAAATCTCTTGCATCTTGCTCTCGTGATATGTTTGTAAAGACGCGATACATCACGTCTTTACGTTTTGAATTTATTTCTTATTCTGATTCTTGTTCTGCATCCTCTGTTGAGCCTCCATCATCTCTTTCTGCTTCTGCTGCATCTCCTGCATACGTGCCATCCATGAGCTCTGGTTCTGAGGTTTCTTCTGGTTCTCTTTGATTTTCTCCAAAAGTTTCTTCTCATCAACAGTTGCCTTCACCACAAAGTTGATGATTATTGTGATCAGCAACGATACGAAGTAATAATATGTAAGACCTGAACCATAGTCGTTGAACATAAAGAAGAACATGAACGGCATCACATACATCATGATTTTCATCATCGGCATCTGCTGTGTGGCTCCTGTATCCTGCATCTTCGAATTAAAGTACATATAAACGACATTGGTGATTGTCATCAACAGACAGAACAAGCTCAAGTGGTCGCCCAACAACGGAATCTCAGTGCCAAACTTAATGACATCATCGTATGAAGACAAATCCTCAGCCCATAAGAAGCTCTCTCCACGAAGGTCTATCACAGATGGGAAGAAATAGTACATAGCGACCAAGAATGGCATCTGCAACAACATCGGCAGACATCCTCCCATAGGATTGACACCTGCTCGAGAATAAAGCTGCATCACCTCTTGTTGACGCTCCATTCCTTTGTCCTCCGGAATACGCGCGTTAATCTCTTCTATCTGTGGTTTTAGCACACGCATCTTAGCCATAGAAAGGTATGAACTTCTCGTGAATGGGAAAATAAGCATCTTGATCACCAACGTCACTAGCAAAATGATCAAACCATAATTGCTCAAGAACGACGAGAAGAAATTAAACAAAGGAATTGTGATTCCCTGGTTTACCCAACGCAAAATACCTCCTCCGATTGCCACGATACGGTTAAGCAACACCTCGTCATCTAGTTTATCGTCATAATCATAGAGAATATCATAATCATTTGGTCCGAAATACAAATAGAAATCAGCTGTCGCGCCCTTATTAGCATCAAACGGCAATTTCATCTCCGCTTTGAATTGCTTCATCGGCACCTCCTTGTTCTTTGATTTAGAGACAGAAGATGACAAACTAGCTGATGTAAACTTGTTATTTTTACCATTGACAAAAATTGATGAGAAGAACTGGTCTTTGAATCCGATCCACTTGACTGGCTCTTCTACCTTCTCTTCATCGTCTTCTACCTCAGACAAATAATCAATACCGCCATCCGACTCTTTATAATAAAGCTGCACATAACGGTTCTCGAAAGTTCTACCCTTCTCCTTCTGCTCAATCTGCTGTTCCCAATTGATTGTGACTTCAGAAGCGGACTTCAATTGGTTTCCAATTCCGTCGGCCTTCATTTTGAACGACATCATATACTCATCCTTTGGCAATGTATAGATGAAATCCAACGATCCGCCCTGTGCTGCGCGAAGAGAAAGAGTAACTGATGTGTCATTTTTAGCTGTCACCGCAAAACACATCTCCTCCGTAGATATATTCTTAGCAGAAACCGACTCCAATTCAACGTTAAAACGGGAAAGTTCACTCTTGTTTAGCACCACAGGCTCTGAACTGCCATATAAATTGTATTTCTTCAAAGTGGCCTTTTCAACAAATCCACCTACAGTTGAGAAATCGATCTTCACCAAATCATTCTCCAACGATACTGTCTCATTTGCACCGTTTGCTGATGCTGCGAAAGCACCATATACTTTCTGTAATTCTACATTTCTTGCTGAATCCGATAAAGCCACAGTATCAGAATAGACTGGCAATTCTGTTTTTGCTATTGAATCCGCAATTCTAGCCAACGAATCTTCACGCATCTTCTTCGCTTCAGCTTGCTGCTGGAAGTAGGCTTCATTCTCACTGGAAGTGTACATCATCCACATTAGAGAAAGACCTAACAGAAGCATGAAAATCAACGAATGGTTTTTATTCTCCATGATTGATTATAAGTAATTGTTATTTTTCCTGTTTTTAACTTGCAAAAATAAGAATAAATTACGAATCTAAGAAGACAAACTCTTACAAACTACTTAAATAAAAGGATAGACAGATACACCTGTGTTAGAAACGGTTTGATTTAATAAAAAATATGGCTATAGAGTTTGAGGATTGTTAAGGGCGGAACGTCCTAATCCGTTCAATTCTACAAGTTCTTACGAACTTGTAGCTATATCTTTTTGATTTTGTGTGATTCCTATTTTTGCAAGTGAATAATTGATGACGAAGCGTCATAAATATTTCTTTCTAATACATGTTTTAAATAAAATAATGACTGACGAAACAACAAATAGGACAGAAACACTTATTAACATTGCAAAATTACCAACACCCATAGTTTCACCATCATGTGAAACCCACCTTATAGTATCAAGTCTATACGCTATTGGAGAACAAAAAATCATAACACCTGATAGTATAGTGATAACTGTACATTTTTTACAGGCATATAACATTAAAAGGAAAGATAATAAATGTAGAAGTTGATAATAAAACATATTATAAATACCATTTGTGCTAATACTTGACCAAATGACACAAAGAATATTTGTAATAAGTATAGAAATAATAGAAAGTGCCTGTTTCTTCAAAAATGGACGAAATCTATAGAAAATTATCAAACCAGAAAGAACAACAACTATCAATGTTATTACGTATTCAATGATACATGAATCTCCATAAAAATATTCCCATTTTTCTACTACAAAAAGGGAAAACGAAATGACAGAGATAAACAAAAGAAACACTATATAGAGCAATGCTTTCCTCATAAACTACTTATATTGTTATCATTTTTTAGTTGCAGGATGGGATTCTATAACAATATTTAAACAGATTCTAATCTTCCGGAAACCGTCAGAAAAGAATGATGGCTGAAGAAATAAGAAAAAGGGCAATAATACACATTCCCGTTTCTATATTTCTCTTATTCTTCATTCTCCTCATCTTGAAGAAGTTCTCTCATCTCATTGAAAGCCTTTTCAAGTTTTGTCATCTCCTTTGAAAGGAAGACATAAAAATCATGCCAATCTTCGCGACGGTGGATGTCAAGATCTGGTTTATGCTTGTAGATACGGCTTACAGGTGTGCCGCACTCCTTGACAAAATACTCCTGCCAAACAGGATCGTCGAAATACTCCTCAATAACAACCTTGTACTGCTTCAACAATTCCCATTTCTCCGCACGTTTGTTGGGATTCTTATGGTTCAACTCAAGTATAACGTATGCACCGTCTCTCCCCGCACCGAATTTCATCTCCACATGCTTGATCTTCGTATTATAGAGAATCCATTTCTTATGCTTGTATTTGAAACGCGGAAGCTTTGCGCAAAACTCGTCGAATCCGTTCCAAAAATCCCTTTTAAGCTCTTTTACCTCTTCTCTTGAATACATACGCTACTTATTATCAAAAATATTAAGCAATAGATATCTCAACTCATCATTTGGCTCCGCCTTACGTAGAAGCACAAATTTTCCCTCTGTGTCTATCAGATAATAAGACGGAATAGCTCTAGCATTATATACCTTTCTCAACACGTCTGATTCGGGAGCAAGCCACACTTGCATTTTTCCCGACAATCCCCTTGTCGCCTTCTCCACATTCTCCTTTTCATCGTAGACAAATATGTTCACCACCTGTAGCTGACCGTCAAATGTCTGCTGGAAACGATCAAGAATCTTTAAATCCTTTTCCGTCTTCATAAGACGTGTGTTACAGATATTAAGATAAATATATTTTCCTAAAAACTCGGTCAATTCGTGCTTTTTGCCATTCAAGTCGTTGCCTACAAGGTTTGGTGCTCCCTCCCCCACAAGCGTTGATCCGACCGTTGCGGCGACATTCAGAGCCAGCTCTTTATTTTCTGCCATTGTCATCGCCGCAGAAAGGTTCTGAAGCATCTTCACCACAAGTTTATTATCGAATATCTCCGCTGCCGCCAGATCGCCAACAATTTTTATGGCTACAAGCTCCTTCAGCTCTACATCCGTTATCTTATATCTCTCTTGGATATGCATCAAAAGCATTTTCGCATTTGACGTCTCTATTATCTTTTTGAAAACGTAAAAATCCTCACTTCCAAGAGTATTTGGAATCAAGTTGTAGAAGACATTGTTGAACAAATCCCAAAACGCAGGATTTGTTTTGTCAACCCCAAGTTTTGCAAATTCAGAATAGACGGAATTCATCTGAACCGGATCGGAAAACTGAGCTTTAAGAAGCAGACAACGATAATCTTTGTAGTTTTTCTGAAATTTGGTAGACAAGTCAGCAAAAATACGGTTCAGTTCACTGATTGAATATTGCACAGTATCCGCGTCGCCCTTACTTGCAAGACATTTCATGGTGAAGAAATCAAACGCATCCTCAAACTGAAGAAATTTCATATTCACACCCTTCTTGTCGGGATTCTGAATGAAGAAAAGATATTCATTCGGCTCAAAATACGGCTGAAGCTTCTCTGAAAGGGTCCTCACTCTTTTATTTGGAATCTCCACCACATAGCTTTTCCCTGGTTCCACATAGATGTATCCGCGCTGAGCGTCACCGGGAAGAAACACCTGACATTCATTCGTCAGATCAAACTCAAAACGGAAATCGCCCTCCTTGCCAACCTTAGCAGTTGCCACAGATTCCGAACCGTTGAGGATTTTTTCTGTATAGCGTCTCAATTCCAGCGTCTCACCAGCATAGGACTCGTTCTTTCCGGACACAACAATTTTTGCAGCATGAGTAGGACAAACATACAGCAACATCAAAATAAGACCTAATGCACACTTATTCTTTATAAAACGTTCTTGCATCTTCATATACTTGGTTAGGGTCCAAAGATATGATTTTTTGCAAAAGTAATAAATCTTTTTGCTCTACAATTTTGTAAAAGAGATAAATTAAACTAATTTTGAATTGCTAATGGGAACATACTCAAAACAAAACGATAATGGCTATTACATACAACAAAGAGCATTCGAAGATCAAAATGCCAAAGATTAAGAAAAGGGGGGTCTCGGCATGGATCAAAAAAGTAGCAGAACTACATGGGAAAAAAGTGGGAGATTTATCGTATTTGTTTTGTTCCGACGACCATATATTGGAAGTGAATAGAGAATATCTTCAACACGATTATTACACAGATATTATCACATTCGACTATACTGAAGGGGATGTCATCTCTGGTGACATGGTAATCAGTGTCGATACAATCGCGACAAATGCCGAAAAATTTAACACTTCTTTCGAGTCTGAGTTTTTCAGAGTCGTCATTCACGGAGTGTTGCATTTATGCGGTATCAACGACAAAGGTCCAGGAGAGAGAGAGATTATGGAGAAGCATGAGGACGAGGCGCTTGAAGTGGCAAAAAATTTTGAATTAGTGGGTTGAGAAATTAAAGACAGAGAAGAGAGATAAAAAGCCACCTATGACACTTGAAACTATCTACATAGCTATATTATCCGGCACAGCATTTGTCTCGCTGGGGTTGGCGTTAACCCTATACAACAGGACAAATATTGTGGCAGACACTTTGCCTTTTAAGATTCTTAGAAGGTCGAAACTGCTTGCTGGAAATATTTCTATGGCAACGACCATCCTCAGTTTAATACTGCTTTCCGTTGACGTCACAAAAGGAGACTCAGGCATAAAATGTATGATGCTTTCCTTCTTCTACCTGATGGGTATACAGTGGGTATGGATGGTTATTCCTTTGATTGCCCCAGATTTTCTGACTAAAAAGAAGGTAATAAGAGATGCCTCTGTATTCATTTCAAGCACTATTTTGGTAAATCTAATCACAAATGGCATAGGCTACGACAATAAATTTGTCGGCATCACATTCGCTTTCATCTTTATTACACACTGCGGCTTATGGGTTGTGAAATTCGGCAAACTATACAGAAGAGCCATGTTCAATCTGGAAGAAGAGTTTTCCGACTATGTCTTCCTTTACATTGAATGGACTTATGATGCTTCACTGGCAGTTATCGTCTTCTGTCTGAGTGGTGTGCTTCTTTGTTATTCGGAAAAAATGACAATTGCTATTTTCTTCTTTTTTGCAGCATTGGCCTATTTCTACGTCGTACACTCGCTCAACAAATACCAAATCCATGCCGAACGCTTGTATTTTGGACTGAAAAAAACAGAGGAAGAAAAAGCAAAAGAAATTTCCAGGAAAAACAATTTTGTATGCTCTCCATCAATAACTGTAGAGAAGACGACGGCAAAAACAGAAGAATATGATAATGTCACATCTTCAAAAATAGAGAAAAATGCTTTTGGTGAAGAATCTCCGATTGCCCAAAGAATAAAAAAATGGATAGACGAGGAGGGATACCTTCAGCCTGGTCTTACTCTTAATGACATAGCAAACAAAATAGGCACAAACCGTACCTATGTATCAGGGTTCATCAATACCACTTATCGCAGCACTTTCTTTGAATTCATCGCAAATCTTAGGGTTGAGAAAATAAAGAAGCTGCTTACTGAAAACCCAGACAGAGAGCTTGAATACCTGTCTAACACTTGCGGCTTTTCAAGCAGTAGCCACATGAGCAGCACATTCAAGAAAATCACCGGTGAAACATTGAATGAATTTAGAAAAAGAATCAAAAATTCGATGGAGGAATAGGGCAAATGAATTATAATCCTATATAACAATCGTTACAAGAAAATATGAAAGAAGCCCTACAGATAATTCTAAACCATCTCATACATTTTCTTAAATCCGTCCGCTTTTTTCCAATAGAAGCAGCTGCTTTTATAATCATTTTCGCTCTTGCCATCACACATACAGCATATGATACACAATTCTTACTGCTTATTTCATGCTGTTTTCTTGCATTTTCTATCAGAACTGCCACACTTCATCCCAATATTGAAAGATTTAGGAGAATTGCCTATTTTTCGATCCTCATACCACTGTTTTCCATTCCTTTCATTTCATTATCAGGAGACGAAAAGATCGTAGCTGGTATATTCATATTATCAGTTGTCCTTCCATTTCTTGCAAAGAATCTAAAAGACCGCAAATCATTTGCCAAACATTTCTTAAGTATTTTGGGAGATATTCTGATAGCCATTCTAATAATTTCACCATCACTAATACTGATCGTCTCACCATTATACACCAGCGGTAGCCATGCTTTTGCAAAGGTATTAGGACTCATAACTCTCTTTCTGTTCATTGTCGGTATACCTGTAATATTTTTCTTCCGTCAACTAATACCAGGAGAAAAAAGACCTTTTTCATCGACTTTTTTCTACATTCTTATTAACTTAATACTCTCTCCACTAACTGTTCTGTGCACAATTTGTGTATATCTTTCGGCTATCGCAATATTGTCTGGCTGTGAGATTAACAGCGACACTCCACTAATCTTAATGATAGTTTATTTCATATTAGTGTTTGTAGCCAGAAAAGGGCATGATGTGGCTGGAATACACCTTTTTGACAGGTTCTTTGACAATATCAAATACATCATTATTGTTTCCATCATCATATATTGGATACTTCTCAAATCATTGCTGACCTGCTCCTATGAAGATGGATGGAAATACCTTAATCAATCATGGCTATATTTCTACATTGGAATATTTATGATTGCCGTCGTCTTATTCCTTCTGTTTAAGAAAAAAGATAATAACATTTTTCTTTGGTGGGTAGGACTAATATTCTCAGAGCTTATAATTTTTGTGCCACTCCTGTCACCTAACAAAACAAACGCTCGCCTGTGTATGTGTCAGGTGGATAATTTCCTTGAGAATAACAAATTAATAGATTCTACAGGCCATCTAACCCAAGACACCATTCGTGAAACGGATTTTGACTCTCACGAATTCCATCGATTCAACAATGCCAGAATAACCGTCTTTTGTAATGATTCAACACTTCTTGCCAATAAAAATCCATACGTTATATACAAAGACTGGCAGGAATATCAACCGAAACAAATAACAGAGGTAGAGATAAAAAAAGACACTGTCTTAATTGATTCCATCCACGTCGCATACAATGGTCAAATTATCGGATGGCTTTACACTAGTAAAACTAATGGCGAAAACCTATACATTCCCTTTCACACTGGCTATTGGAGTTCCATACTTGACGTATCATGCGACAATCATGCAAAATGCATTGAGCATAAAGTTTATAACCCAGTTGAAAGAATTGAGAATGTCTGTCACGATTATCATTATTTACAAAGGGGAAATCCCTACCATATCCGTCCTGTCAAATGCGACAAGCAGGAACAAAAGAAAGCTGAAGATAACTTTTGGCAAGACACTACTATTATTTATAGCAGGGTAGAGAAAAAAGCTGAATACATTGGAGGAAAAGAGGCACTTATTCGTGATATTAAAAACAATCTCGTATATCCCCAAAAAGCAAAAGAGGAAATGATTGAAGGACGAGTGTTCGTCAAATTAATTGTGAAAAGAGACCGTTCAACATGCAATCATGAAATAGTTAGAGGAGTTAATCCAGACCTTGATCAAGCCGCTTTACAAACAGTAAAAAAATTGGGCAGATGGGAACCTGCAAAAATCAATGGCAAATCCGTGAATTCTTATTTCACGTTGCCAGTTACATTTAGATTAAAAGATGTAGTCCGATAATGTAGACAAGATCTAAAACTGGTGTAAGCATGCTTTTATTCTCCAAAATCAATTGGCTGCTGGCATGGAAGCAAAGTGAAGGATTTCCTGTGGTATGGCGACGGGCCAAACTGAGCAATCGCCTCACGGTGAGCTTTGGTCGGATAACCCTTATTTTTTGCCCATCCATACATTGGATACTCTTCCGCAATCTTCATCATATAATCATCACGGTAGGTTTTCGCCAGAATCGACGCTGCTGCAATCGATAAATACTTACCATCCCCACCTACCACTGTATGATACGGGATCTTTTTGTATGGACGGAATTTATTACCGTCGACAATAATATGCTGTGGTTCTATTCCAAGTGCTTCTATTGCACGGTGCATCGACATTATGGAGCATTGGAGGATATTATACTTGTCTATCTCTTCCGGCGTGCAGATTCCCAAAGCCCACGCAACAGCCTTTTCCTCGATAATTGGGCGAAGCTTGTAGCGTTGCTTCTCTGTAAGTTGTTTAGAATCGTTCAGCTCATCCAGTTGGAAATCAGGAGGAAGGATCACAGCCGCCGCATACACTGGTCCAGCCAACGGTCCACGTCCGGCTTCATCTGTTCCGACTTCTATAACTCCGTCGAGCATATGATGTAATAAAGGCAAATGTTCTTTCATGCTACTTGAAATCTATAGATGTTAGCGAACTCTGTATTAAATTTTGGATTTTGTCCTTTTCACCCACAATCCAGACGATATCACCAACACAGAATCTCGTGTGAATGCTAGGCGACATCGTTGTCTCTCCTTCATGTTCTATTCCTACAACCAAACACTTCGAATTATCCCTGATTCCGGACTCCAATATACTTTTCCCTTCCAACACAGAGCCCTTTTCAATTATCAACTGCTCCACACTGACCTCCTTTTTCTGCATAGGAGTGTCGAACACAGGCTTGCCAAACAGCTTGCCTACAGCAGTCAGCTGATCATCCGTTCCAAGCACAAGAACCTTGTCGAAAGGAAGAATTTTCTCCTTTCCACCGGGAATATTTATTCTTCGTTCACCTCGAATGATAGAGACAACATGCACACCACAAACCTGTCGAAGATTAAGTTCAATCAATGTCTTGTCGCAACATTCAGCATTCGCATCTACAACAAAATCAGCCAAATGAAGGTCATGGGTAGAAAGACTCTTTGAGAGTACTGCACTTTCAAAAACAGAACTCTTCTCCTCCATATTCTTTCGCATCTCAATCTCACGAATGTTGAGGTTGTAGAAGAACTTTCGCTCAATCTTGATTGACCAATATTTTACCATTCTCGAACGGAATATCAAAAAAAACACACCCATTGCCAAGAATGTAGAAATCCACGGATGTTCACGCAACACACCGTAACATATCAACGAAGCGATTATCGCGACTCCAACAATTACTCTAAGCAACGTCAACCCTACCAACGGAGCCCAATTGCTACGATTGACGGAAAACAAATATTTATATTCGGCCGAATGATTCTTTTTCGCTATTATCGCACGCACAAAAGGCGACACAAGCAGCACACTAACCACCGTCATCACCATATTGATCCAAAAACCTCCGTTCACTTGGGAAATCTTAGGGAAAATGTAAGTCACAAAGACAAGTACAATAGCTATGCTCACAGATCCATATATTCCGACAATCTCAAGAATCTGAGTTAGGAAATTTTTCCAAACACCCATCACGCCCTCAACTTCCTTCTTCGTCTGTGTACGCTCAATCATCGTCCTGAATTTCTCAGGCAATTTAACATTCAGCCATTCCACTACAGGAATTGCCGACTTCATCATAAACGGAGTGATGAAAATTGTCACCACTGACACCGCCACTATGATCGGATAAAGAAACTCATCACACAATTTCAACTGTGTGCCGAGCAATGCGACAATAAACGCAAACTCACCCACCTGCGTAAGGCTGAATCCACATTGTATGGCTGTTCTAAGCGTCGCTCCGGAAAAAAGGACTCCAGACGTTCCTAAGCAGACCTGACCAATTATCACCGCCAAAGAAATAGCTAAGATCTCTTTCCAATACTCCACAAGTATCGACGGGTCTATCATCATACCAACCGACACAAAGAACACAGCCCCAAAGAAATCCTTAATCGGAGTCATCACCTTAGTGATTCTTTCTGCTTCTATTGTCTCCGCAAGTATCGAGCCCATAACAAACGCTCCAAACTCCTCGCTGAATCCGACTGCAGACGCAAAATAAACCATGCCAAGGCATAATCCCGTCGAGACAATAAGAAGAGTCTCATCATTTAGGAATTTTTTTGCTCGTTTCAATATAGACGGAATGAAAAAGATTCCGATTACCAGCCATATAATAAGGAAAAATACCAAACGTAATATTGCAAAAAGGAATTCCGTTCCCTCAAATGCCTGTCCCGCAGCAATTGTTGGAAGCAACACCATTATCACGATAGCCGCCAAATCCTCGAAAATCAAAACACCAAGCACCACACTTGCAAAACGGTGACTGCGAAGGTCCAAGTCGTCGAGAGCTTTAAGGATAATGGTCGTGGAGCTCATACATATCATACATCCGAGCATCGCACTATTGGACATGCTCCATCCCAACATCTTTCCGACAGCCAGACCGACCAATATCATACCTGGAATAATTATGGCAGATGCCGACAACGCACTTTTACCTACTTTGGCAACCTTTCGAAAACTGAATTCCAATCCTAGGGCAAACAATAAAAAAACGACTCCAATTTTTGCCCACACCTCAACATCAGCGTCGCCAATGATATCCGGAGCAAAAACAAATTGTTTGCTAACTAAAAAACCCGCAACTATATAGCCAAGAATGATAGGCTGCTTCAACCATTTAAAAATAACAGTTGAAATGCTCGCCACAATCATTATGAGTGCCAAATCCGTTATAATAGTTGGAATACCCATTTTATCCCCTAAAACTCAAAAATCAACACAAAAATAAGCTTTTTTAACTTTTGAATGCTATTAAAGTTTGTTAAATATATCGAAATGTTAAATTTAAAACGTTACTTTTGATTAAAACTTTTTAGACAGATGAGAAAAAGTCTCGGAATAGTGTGTTTGACAGGCATCATGGTAATCGCGTTTGTAGGCTTACTTGTGCTCCAGTCGTCGTACATCAAAATGACGGCAAACATGAGAGAAGACCAATTCAACGAGAATGTCCGCATGTGTCTGTTCAGCATCACACAAATTCTTGAAGAGGAGGAGACGATGCGATTCTTGGCTGAAAACATCGAATCAGAATTGCAAGAACGAGACACCAGCCAAATAACTTTTTTTTCTGACGATCATAAAAAGTTGCAAGCGATCTTTAAATTCACTGAGTTTAACGCAGACAATGATAAAAGCTGTGTACGCATAAAGCCCAAAGTGTACCTTCAGACAACCAGTGGCAAAAACACTTTGCAAGGGACATCACATCTTCTTCAGAAGAAGCTGCGCGACAGGTTCAACCACGAGCGTCAGTTTCTTGACAACGTATTGCTTCGTCTGTTGGGAGAAAACTATTCACGCCATATATCAGAGCGTATCGACTTCAACCACCTGACAGAACTATTGGACAAAGAGATGCAACAACGAGGCCTCGACTTACCACACTACGTGGCAGTCTACTCAAGTGACGGTGTCGAAGTGTACAGTTCCAAAGGGTTCAACGGAGACAATGTGGAAAACACGTATAGCCAGGCTCTGTTTGTGAACGACCCGTATCCCACGGGCAACTACATGAAGGTGTACTTCCCGACAAAAAACAAATATGTATACAACACAATAAGGCTTGTGCTACCGACTACTGTCATCTTCTTTCTTCTTTTGCTTATCTTCATTTCCTCACTTATGATGATTTCAAGGGAAAAAAGACTGACACAGATGCGAACCGATTTCATGAACAACATGACACATGAGCTGAAAACTCCTGTATCATCAATCTCCCTGGCATCACAAATGCTAAGCGACGAGAGTATTCCAAAAACGCCACGCATGCTTGCACACCTCAGCAAAACGATTAGCGATGAGACACAACGTCTTACACAGCAAATCGAGAAAGTTTTGCAGATGTCAATTCTGGAGAAAGAAAGTTCCGCGCTTAAACTTAAAGAAATAGATGTCAACGAGTTGATTCTAAAAGTGACGTCCAACTTTATGATTAAAGTCAAGGATAAAGGAGGAGACATCGACACAACATTAGATGCTAATTATCCGTTTGTATTGGCAGATGAAGTGCATTTCACAAACATCATCTACAATCTAATGGACAATGCCCTTAAATATACAGAAGCTATCCCGCATCTTGAGGTAAACACTGCAGATGATGAGACACATGTCATCATCACAGTGAAAGATAACGGAATAGGAATAAAGCCAGAAGACAAGGAAAAAATATTTGACAAGTTTTTCCGCGTCTCTACAGGAAACGTACATAATGTAAAAGGATTCGGTCTTGGTTTGGCTTATGTGAAAAAGGTTGTTACTGACCACAAAGGAACTATAACATGCGACAGCATATTCGGAGAGGGAACAACATTCACAATCCGCATACCAAAGGTCGAAGAAAAACAAAATAAAGAGTATTAACGTAATATATTACGATTATGAGCGACAAGAAAAACACCACAAGAATTCTTCTATGTGAAGATGACGAAAATCTTGGTTTGCTTCTTTGCGAATATTTGGAGGCAAAGGGCTATGAGGTGGTTTTGAAGAAAGACGGTGCAGCTGGCTACCAGTCATTTTCAGAACAATATTTCGACATCTGCGTGCTTGATGTGATGATGCCAATCAAGGACGGATTCACATTGGCCAAAGAAATCAGAGCCACAAATACGACTGTGCCCATCATCTTCCTTACAGCAAAGACACTGAAAGAAGATATCTTGGAAGGATTCCATATCGGTGCCGACGACTACATTACAAAGCCATTCAGCATGGAAGAGCTTCTTCTTCGTATTGAGGCTGTATTGCGTCGTGCTGGTGCAAAACGTCCTACAGAAGACGCGACATACAAATTTGGAAAATTCATTTTCGACACCAACAAACAGACTCTTACAATAAATGGCATTGAAGATAAGTTGACTACAAAAGAAAGTGATTTGCTCGCTCTTCTTTGCGCAAACTCAAATGAGATTCTTGAGCGCAACATGGCATTGAAGACTATCTGGGAGGAAGACAGCTACTTCAACGCAAGAAGTATGGATGTCTACATCACTAAATTGAGAAAACGTTTGAAAGATGATCCAGAAGTAGAGATTATCAACGTTCACGGAAAAGGATACAAACTTGTATTTCCACAAGACAGTTAATAATCATAGCTAAATATTTTGGGAAAGACGGCGATTTCACCGTCTTTTTCAGATTTTTTGACACAGTAGAGCATACAGACACAGTGGAATACTTTCTTTTGATAGTATGTGCATGCGGTGCAGGATTTGTGCAACGCACAGTAGGATTTGGATTTGGAATTTTTCTGATACCATTGCTTTTCTTGCTTGGTGTGATGGGAGGAGACTACAAAAGCATTGTCTCGCTATCTTCAATGATGGCAGCGACATTAAGTCTGATAACTGTCTGGGATCTTCGCAAATCTCTTGATTGGCGTTTCATTTGGCCACTTTTGATAGTTTTTATACCCACAAGTACATTCTTCTCTTACGTGATGTTTGGCACAGATGCGTCATGGCTAAAAATAATTTTGGGAATCACACTGATTCTATTGTCGATCTATTTTACCTTTTTCAAGAAAGACGGCATTAAAATCAAACCCAACTGGTTCAACACCATCAGTTTGGGGAGTCTGAGTGGATTGATGGGCGGATTATTCTCAATGCAGGGGCCGCCAGTTGTCTATTATTACCTTTCGACACAAAAGACAAAAGAAGAATATATGGCACAAACACAGTGTTTTTTTCTTTTAGGTAATCTTTGGATGACCATCCTACGTGCAGGGGAAGGAATAATCACAGCAGAAGTTGGCAAAAGCTATCTTATTGCAATAGCAGGTTGTCTGGCAGGCATGTGGATAGGCGCTCGCGTCTACAACAAAATGAATAACGGACTACTGCTCAAAGTGATTTATATCTTTTTGGCATACAGCGGTGTGAGTATGATTATAGGCCAATAGTTGGATAATCGAAATTGAAAAACTATTTTTGCAGTATAATAGGGAATACCGACAAACATATAAAGATGCAAAAGGAGTTGTCCATAATATATGTTAACTATAACACTGCCGACCAAGTGATGAAGTCGGTAGAGAGTGTGCGTCGTCACACAAAAGGCATCGACTATGATATAATCGTTGCCGACAACAACTCCCAAAACGACACAAATCTACAAACGCTAATTGACGATGAAGCTGTCAAAGTAGTAAGACTAGACGACAACTATGGATTTGGCAAGGCCAACAACGCTGGGGTAAAGGAAAGTACAGGCGAATATATTTTTCTGTTGAATCCCGACACAATATGCCACGACAATTCCATAAAAATTCTGCTTGACTGCCTCAAAGCCGACAAAACAATAGGCGTGATGGGGCCAAATCTCATTAATGCAGAATCAAGCCCCACCCACTCTTTCAGAAGAGCTGGCGACGGAATCATAACCGAACTCAATTTCTCATTGTTCGGATTGCCATATAAAGCACTTTATGGCAACAACTTTGAATTCAACCACAGCGGCAAACAGATAGACGTGGCTTATACATGTGGAGCAGCGATGATGATGAGACGTGAGACATTTGAAAAAATCGGAGGATTTGACGAATCCTTTTTCATGTACTACGAAGACCAAGATCTCTGCAACAGGATCAAGAAAACAACAGGATTGAGAATTGTCAATGAACCCACAGCGATAATACAACATCTGGAGGGGACAAGCATTAGTCTGAACTCAAGAAGAGAGAAATATATTATACAAAGCAGAAAAAAATATTTTCTTAAGACAATGCCAAAATGGCATTTCAGAGTAGCAAATATTTTGACAAAGTTCTTCCTTTTGATCGGAGAATTTACATATACATTATGTGGCAAAAAAGAGTTGGCAGAAAAATACTCGTGCCGCAGAAATTTGATTTCAGAATATGAATAATAAGACTCTATATATAAACGGACTTTTTTTAGCTCAAAAGGCGACTGGAGTTCAGGTTGTGTCTTACGAGATGTGCCAATCCTTACATAAATTAGGATGGCATGTCGTGTGCTTTATGCCAGACGTAAATATAGAAGAAGGATATAATCCAGATTTTGAAGTCGTAAAACTAGCAGGCCATAAAGGACACATTTGGGAACAGACCACCCTGCGCCGACATCTGAAAAAAATTGGCAGTCCGCTGTTCATCAACCTATTCGGACTTGGAGTTATAGGTTACAAAAACCAAATTGTCACTGTACATGACATTGCATATAGTGTTAATAAAGAATGGTTCAGTTTCAGTTATCGCACATGCTATAGCATGTTTCTTCCCATACTGACACGCCAAGCAAGACTGGTGCTTACAGTAAGTGAATTTTCTAAAAAAGAAATAATTAAAGAATTCTCGATTCCATCGGATAAAATATTCATTTTTTCACCAGCTCCGAAATCCCGTCCTCACACGGACACAGATGCCGGAATTGACGGCAAATATGTCATAGCCGTATCTAGCATGGATCCACGCAAAAATTTTAAAACACTAGTGGAAGCCTACAAAAAACGTCCTGACGACGGAGTAAAACTAATTGTTGTTGGCGGAGCGGCAAAAATCTACGGAGAGACAAATATCCAAAATACAGAAAAAAGAATAAAATTTCTTGGCAGAGTCTCAGACGAGCGATTGGAAGCTTTATATAGAAATGCATCTCTTTATGTCTGCACATCACTATATGAAGGATTCGGAATACCTGCTCTTGAGGCCATGCAGTACGGGTGTCCAGTAGCAGTGAGTGACATTGAAATATTTCATGAGGTGCTAGGAGACAATGCCGTCTACTTCAATCCCAACGACACAACAGATATAGCAGAAAAAATTTCCTTCGCTCTATCAAAAAAATACGATGAAATCGATAAAAATAGATTAATAGAGCACTCAAAAAAATACAATATGGATTTTTCTGCAAAAAAATTATCAGAAAAACTGAAGACCCTTTTATAGAAAAGTCAAAAAAATCACCATTTTTTGGGATAAAAGTACTACTTTTGTCGAAATTTTTAATTGGGGGATTTCTAGCGAAAATGACAACTGAAAAAACAGATTTCTGCAAAAAAAGAGACACGATTATAGGCGTTGTTGACGCTCTGTTATCGTTGTTATTTCGCATACATATAAAGTCACTGACAGCAAGAATCGTTTCCCCAACAATTTATTCCTTGTTGCTACTTTCTGTAACATCTTGCACGAACAGCAATACAACAAATGGAAACAACAACACAGAAAAATCCTCTATCATAGACACTATCAAAAGTTCTAAACATGTTCATCAGATAATCTATGGAATTGATGTAGACTCTTTAGACCACGAAAATTATTCCGTCAAAAATGGTGAAAATCTATCCGACATACTGACTCGGTACAACATAGACAGAAAACACATAGCAAAATGTGATTCTGCAATTAGCAAAGTGTTCGATATAAAAAAGTTACGGGCAGGGAACAATTATTGCGTAATCACAGAGCAAGACTCCCTACATACGCTACGTCACCTGATCTACGATATTAGTCCCATTGAGTATTTTATATTATCAATCAATGGAGACAATGTCACATCCTTAAAAAACAGACACAAGATAATAGAAAGAGAGAGAGTAGCAGAAGGTGTCATCGAGACATCACTTTGGAACGCAGTGGTAGGACAAGGATTACAATGGGAATTGGCGATGAAACTATCCGACATATATGCATGGAACATCGACTTTTTCGGACTTCAAAAAGGAGATATGTTCAAAGCCAAATATACGGAACGATGGGTTGACACCACATTTGTTGGCATAGACTCAATCAAATGTGCGATGTTCTATCACGACAATCGTGAATATCATGCCATTCCATTTGATATTAATGGAAAGACGGAATATTTTGACAACGATGGCAACAGCCTGCGCAAAGCTTTTTTAAAAGCTCCGTTAAGGTATTCACGCATCAGCTCAAAATTCACACACTCTCGATTCCATCCCGTGCTTAAGATTCGTCGTCCGCATCATGGAGTCGACTACGCTGCACCCAAAGGGACTCCTGTAATGAGCATCGGAGACGGGAAAGTGGTGGCAAAAGGTTGGGACAAAAAAGGTGGTGGCAACTACATCAGAATCCAACACAATTCGGTGTACAGCACCGTATACATGCATTTGAACGGTTTTGCTAAAGGAATTTCACAAGGCAGCAATATAAAGCAGAGCGATTTAATCGGATATGTTGGCAGCACAGGCACCGCTACAGGACCACATCTTGACTTTAGAGTATACAAAAATGGCCGACCTATAGACCCTCTGAAGCTAGAGAGTCCATCCGTTGAACCTGTACCATCCGATAGTATGGCCAAATTTACAGTAAAAAGAGATTTTTTATTGAAAGATTTAAGAATTGATTAATAATGTACACTAATATAGACATATTGAAAGATGACGTAAAATATGGAAAATTTGATCAAATAATCGATCTTCTTTTCTGTATTTCTTCTGTTATTTTCGCTTTTGCCATACCTTTTCAATTCGTTTTTACCCCATGGATTGCACATTGGTTTTTTGCCGTCCTAATATTTAAGATATACTATGTTCTGCGAGGAAAAGAAAAAATTATATCTATTGACCCTAAAGACTCAATTGCTATATTTTCTTTAGGATTGTTTGGAGTATGGGCTCTACTCAGTACATTTTGGAGTCTGAACCCTGAACATACCCATAAACTGGCTATTAACTGGTTGTCTCCATTATTAATAATACCTGGCATTTACATTTTTTCAAGCAAAAGGCTTCCTATCACATTGATGATGAGATCATTTGTTTGCGGATGCACAGCCCTCATCATCTATGTTCTAACCGACTTGACAGAAACTGCTCTAAATGGCAACATAAGATTTTACATATGTGCTCGTCTTGAAATTATGAGACACATAGAATCTGTGACATACCATCACATCTATTTAGGTTTTATCATTGCTGTCTCCCTTTTCATATCTTCCAAATTTCTTTTTGATTCCAAGACCTCCATTTGGGAAAAACTGTTTTATATAACCCACTCTTTTCTAGCCTTATTCCTATTAGCAATTGACAATTCACGTATTGTCACACTAGCTATTTTCATATCTGTTCTTATATTTTTTTCTTGTCAAATAAATAAAAACAAGAGACTTGGACTTTTGTTATTAGCAATAATCGTTATTCTAACAATTACTTTTATTGTGTTCCCTACTCGATTGGGAGAAACTGTAATAAAGATTGCAGAAAGTGGAGAAGCAGATGATCCAAGATTTCATATATGGAAAGCTTTATTAATTGGACTTAAAGATGTTCCATTCTTGGGTTACGGATATTCAGCAGTAGATGACATTTATGCTGATTTATTTAAAAAAAATGAATGTTTGTTTGCATTAAACAACCATTATTCCACACACAATCAATTAATGGAGGCTTTCTTCACCCTTGGCTATATCGGGCTGACACTAATCGTGATGTTTTTAGTTGGAATTGGCATACTTCTAAAAAAATATAAATCCATGTTGTTGGCAGCAATGTTCATTCTGCTTTTAGTATCTATGACATTTGAAATTCCTTTTTGTTATGGTTTTGCCATCCCATTACTAATTGCCTGGTTTACATTCTGCCATTCTGGCAAAACTGACATAAAATGTACTTTGCCAAATTATTTTTTCGCAGTTCCTGCATTTGTCACAATAATCTTCACTGGAATAATAGCTACTGATTCATACAAATCTGTAAAAAAATATTCGTCAAAAGGTCAAATTGAAACTACAGACTACAGCAAAAGAAAATTCACAGAAAAAGGATTAAAGATAAACCATATCACAGACGAAAATATTGACATGGTCATATGCAAAGGAGAAAGTGGTTCTGTTTATACTCTTAAAGACTTGGCTCTAGACATCAGAGATTACGCCTTTACAAATACCACTGACACCCTTGTTTTTAGTACAGATTATTTTATCTCTAAAGATTTTAGTGCAGAAAAACTCACATTGGCTGTACAAGAAATTTACACTAATAAAACAAAATACGAAAAAAAATTAAACTTGAATGAAAGAGACGTATGGCACTCAGACACACTATTGATCATTCCTTCACATACAAAAATAGTCAATTTAAAAACAAAACAGACAGAAATAAGACATACCAAAACAACGCCTAGCAGAGTGTTTATCCAGACAGAGCTTCACAATGCAAAGACATTCAATGATATGAAAGGATATGCTCTATTTAGAAACATGAAGATTGTACCTCTACACACACACAATAATGATAGATAAGAAAGACATAGCTATTGTTGTTCCTATTTACAAACTGCCCCTTTCTCCAGACGACAGGATTTGCTTGAATCAACTTTTCAAAGTGATGACTGGTTACGACATTTATGCAGTATTTCCAGAAAATCTTGACATAACTGACGTATGTGAAGAATATCCTCTACTAAAATCATCAATGGAGAGTTCTCATTTCAGTAGTTTAAGGTCTTATAACAAACTTGTTCTGTCAAGATCTTTTTACGATGCTTTCTCTAATTACAAATATATCCTGATTAATCAGCTAGATACCTATATCTTTAAAGATGAACTTTGTAAATGGGCAAATTCAGGATTCGACTACGTCGGTGCCCCGTTTGTGCCCGATAAAAATAAATATTGGAGTCCTTTGAGACGACTATGGTGCAAATTCAATTTCTATCTTCGCCGTTATAAAGGGACAAATCCTCATCACAGCCAATGGTACCAGGTGGGGAATGGAGGTCTTTGCCTAAGAAATGTAAGCAAATTCCAAAACATAACAAAAAAATATAAACAACAGATTGAGGATGATTTATCCGATGAAAAGGACTTTTATCCCGAAGATCTTTGGCTTTCTTTTGAGCTTAAAGATGACGACAAGCTAAAAACTCCAGATTGGAAAACAGCATTACTCTTCAGTATTGAATGTTCTCCACAAAAATGTATGGATATAATAGGAAACAAACTTCCTTTTGGAACCCATGCATGGACATTAGATAAACATAGACCATTTTGGGAAAAATATATATAATAGGATAGGAAATGAAAAAGGAGATACTTATTGATCTTATGGATCTTGATGAGCATTCAGGTTTTGGGGAAATTGAAAGAATGTATGCCAACATTTTTTCTAAGATTGACATACCCGATATGCACTTCAATTTTCTTGTCAGAGACAAACAGATGAATACTTATGGAGAAAAAGTGGGGTATCTAAAACACAGATCCATCTATAAAGTGTTTCCTTTTCTTATTTCTCGTCATTTCGATCTTTGGCATTCCGTTCACCAGCTATATCGTGAGTGTCCACGCAATAAATCCACAAAACGTATTCTCACTATACACGACCTCAATTTCCTTTACGAAAAAAATGAGAAGAAAGCAAAAAAATATTTGAATGCTGTCTGCAAAAAAATTAATAATGCACACCATTTGGTTGCCATTTCTAACTTTGCCAAATGTGAAGTGCTCAAAAATTGCAAGGTAGAGGAAAATAAACCTTTCGACGTGATACTTAACGGTGTGCGTGATACTAGCAACGACAACAGGACAAAACCTTCTTTCATCAAACCAAACAGGAAATTCTTATGTGCAGTTGGTGCCGTTAGGGAGAAAAAAAACATCCATGTCCTTTTGGATATGATGAAACACCTGCCAGAATATGAGCTTTATGTATGCGGAAGCACAACAGGAGAATATCCGCAAAAACTCAAGGACAGAGTAAAAAACGAGAAAATTGACAACGTTACAATCACTGGCATAATTACAGACGAGGAAAAAAACTGGTTGTACGCAAATATGGAAGCTCTTATGTTTCCAAGCCGTTTGGAAGGATTTGGCCTACCAATCATTGAGGCTATGCATTTCAAAAAAGCTGTATTTTCATCGCCTTTTTCCTCTCTTCCAGAAATCTGCTCTACTCATGCTTATGTATGGAAAGAGCTTGAACCAGAATATATGGCGACTTTGGTCCGCGAAAAAGTCTCTGAATTTTACGCAGATTCAAGCCGTGCTGAGACAGAAAAGGAGTATGCCAACTCATACTCTTATGAGCGTCATATAAAAGCTTATATTGCCCTTTATAGAAAAATGTTGGGCTTGCCAGAAATGGAAATAAATTTATAAAAATAGGGGCAGGTATGAAACCTGCCCTTACTTATATATACATGAAATATTATTCTCTTTTACGTCTCTGAATAACTGCAAGCTCGTTGAGCGCGAATTCCTTTGAATCTTCCACATCAAGAAGTTTTTTCAAAATTGCCTCTGCCCTTCCATACTCTCCCATATCAACCAAAACATACGAACGTCGACGCTGCAAAAAATGATAATGAGCTATCATACGTTCATTGCCATCAAACTGGCTCCGATTCTCCTCAAACTTTTGAATGACATTGTCCAGAAGCGATAATGTACGGAAATCTCCACGATTCACCAGACAATTGATATATTCTTCATGGTCGACGATTCTGTCGAGACCCACACGGGATACATCAAGATAGAAATAGGCCATTTCAGGATTGTCCAGATCAAGATAGCAATATCCTATTAGAAAGGCGACATGGTAGAATAGCCATCTTTCATTCTCTCCCTTATCCATGTGACGAGACTTCTCCATCAACTCATACGAATGCTTAAAATAGGAAAGAGCATCAAGTGTACGTTTGGCATCACAATACTTGTTTGCCCAATACAACTCATACCCTATCACACTGTTTTCACTGAAGAATATCGCACGCTGAGCATCTGTTAGTTCGTCTTCTTTTCCAGACATGACTTTATCCTCGGCATCTGCCTGCATAAATACGAATTCATCGATCTTTTCTTTGCTTGTGCGAGTGTCAACACCCAGCAAAAGTGTATGTGCCTGCATCTCTGATTCAACAGAATGTTTCGCTGTCTCTCCCTGTGGAGGAAGCAGAGAAGATGCTCGAACAAGAACAACATCCTTCGTCTCCGACTCTACTCTAAGATGAATCGTAAGGATATTGCCAAAAGAATTATCGCCTTCATCGCTTTTCAAGTAGACGAGAATTGTCGCAGTCATACGTGATACCTCAACTTTTCCATCTTCAGAATAATCCACTACAGGTGATAATATCAGTTTTTTCTTGATTTCATCAATGTTTTCTACCCTCTGCACGTCGTCTCCAATAATCTCAAGCATAGCCACCGAATCAAGATAAATATCATATATCTCTTTCAAATACGACTCCAACGTAACATATGGCTCGACTGTATATCTTCCACGCTTAAACGGATTCTGAGTGTCGTGCGACAATTCTTTTTCTCTAAGCAATTGCGTCTTCCTATAATTGCATAGTTTGGCATATTCGTCGTCACTCTGCTCATCTATCTCCGCCTCATTCATATACTCCTTTAATTTGTCTACACCATGACGACTTGAACGGAAAATCTCAGCAAAAATAGACTGAAGAAACTCTTTATAGTCAGGCAATGTAGTGAATAGCGGCACTGTTGAAATAATGTCCAAATGAACAGAATCATCTGTCGTCCCAGCAATAAACTTTACCGGATGAAGGTAACCATTCAATTTGTTGCATACCTCCGCATAAAGCGATGCATATTCCAAATTATCAGAAGCGATGCCAGGAAAGATAATATGTGAAAATGGGACACCGTTATAGACATATGTCACGAAATGGCCTCCCTGATATTCATATTCAAAAATAGAACCATCCTTTTCATCCATTTTTTCTGTTTTATACTCAATGGGAAAAGAATCCAATATATTTGCAAAAATCTGAACTGAGGTTAGATTTTCTTGTTCCTTTGAATTATCATTTGTCTTGTCACCTGAATCACTGGAAAATACACTCTTTACTTTATTGAAGATACTCATAAACGTACTGGTTGGTATAAACTTAAAAAGTCGGCACAAAAAAAGTGCCGACATATTTCAATTCTTGATTTTACTTGATCTGACTGTATGGCAACTTTGCAATTGCATCAGCAACTTTATCAATTCCTTGTTCCAACATGCCACCAATCATACTCTTCAGCATAAAGTTCAGGTCGACTTTAAGGGTTAGTCTAATTGCAGACTGTGTAGGATTAACCTCCTTGATCTGAGCCCACATCTTGAAAGCCATCGGCGAATTGACCGATTCATAAACAATCGTATTGTTTGGCTCACGCGATGAAATCTTTACAGATGCTGATCCGAATGGTGAAACAGAAAATGAACAAGTATCAGTAGTTGTCTGAAGGTCTTGCACTTTGCTTTCAATCTTGCTCTTGATGCGTTGGATATTATTCATATCACTCAACACCTTGAACACTTGTTCCGCAGAACCTTGAGCTGCCTTTACTCCACTAACGTATGACTCCATATTTTAAATCTTCCAGTTTGCTGGATCTTTTCTCCACTCCTGCAATGTAGCACGGTCAGACTCTGTGATATAGTCAGTGTCAACCAAGTGAGACAATACAGCCTCATAGTTAGACAACGTCGTAAGCTTTACACCTGCCTCCTGGAATTTCTGCTCTGCGATAGGGAATCCGTAAGTGAAGATTGCGACCATTCCTACAACCTCACATCCATCCTTACGCAACGCCTCAACAGCCTTCAATGAGCTTCCTCCAGTAGAAATCAAATCCTCAACCACTACGACTTTCTGTCCTGGCTTGATATCTCCCTCGATAAGGTTTTCCAAACCGTGATCTTTCGGAGCCGAACGAACATAAACGAATGGCAGACCTAACTCATCTGCGACCATCGCTCCCTGCGCGATTGCGCCTGTTGCCACACCTGCGACTACATCAACTTCGTCGTATGTCTCACGGATAATTCTTGCGATTTCTATCTTGATTAGTGTACGTACATCAGGATAAGACAATGTCTTTCTGTTGTCGCAGTATATTGGGGATTTCCATCCGCTTGCCCATGTAAATGGATTAGATGGTTGTACCTTGATCGCTTTTACCTTCAAAAGCTTTTCAGCCACCAAATTTTCAACGCTCTTCATAATTCTCACTATTTTTTACAATTTATGATACAAAGGTAGTAAAATGCTTTTTTTATAATAAACATCCTGCTCTATTTTTTTATTGCTATGCAACACAAAAATGTTATAACAAAAGGAGACGCCATACACGACGTCTCTACAAAATATTCAGATGATATGTCAATCTATTTTTATTCCTTTTATCTTACCGAACTCTCTCCAATAATCGGGATAAGATTTTGATACGACCTCTGGCTCATTCACAACAAACGGTGCATGACGCAGGACTATAGGGGCAAATGCCATTGCCATTCGGTGGTCTTTATATGTGTCGACGGAAATATTGGCGTCTTCATCGCATTTTTTACCATTCCACTCCAGTGCTCCCTCCTCTGGCTCCGTAAGAATATATCCAAATTTTTTAAGTTCCTGTTGTAGCGCAAGTATTCTGTTTGTCTCCTTTATCTTCAAACTCTTCAATCCCGTAAACCTAAATTTGCGGTTCAAGACACAACATGTGACTACAACTGTCTGCGCCAAATCAGGACAGTCAATAAAATTCCACTCAAATACACCTGTCTCTTCCCTGCCCTCTGTCTTATGCAATTTGACACCTCCATCTGCAAACTCTGTGGTAACACCAAGATGTGAAAATATGTCTCCTAACACTCCGTCGCCCTGCATTGTCTTTTCAAAAAGAGCAGGAAGGAAAATTTCGTCGACGTCCGCCAAAGCTGCAATTTGAAACCAATATGACGCTCCCGTCCAGTCGGATTCAACAACGTAATCAATCGGCCTATATTTTGTAGGCTTTACTTCTATTATATTTCCAGAAAAGGAAGCGTCCGCTCCAAACTGGTTCATAATCCACAAAGTAAGATTGATATATGGGACAGATGCCACACCGTTGAGAAGATGAATTCGCAATCCTCTTTTTAGCATCGGTGCAATCATCATCAGAGCAGAAATATATTGGCTGCTCACACTTCCGTCTATCTCAACATCTCCACCATCTATCTCCTTTCCACGTATTTTCAATGGAGGGAACCCTTCATTCTCCGCATACTCTATATCAGCTCCTATCGAACGCAATGCATCGACAAGAATCTGTATTGGGCGTTCTTTCATACGCTGAGAGCCTGTTATTGTCCACTCTCCGGGCTTAATGCTCAAATAGGCGGTAAGGAATCGCATCGATGTGCCGGCAGCTCCAATATCAACAAGATGAGAATCAGAAGTCAACGCCTTAACCATCACGTCAGTGTCGTCACACTTGGCAAGATTGGCGACACTCTTGTCGCTTCCAGAAAGAGCATTGATAATAAGCACACGATTGCTGATACTTTTCGATGCTGGCAACTCAAACCTGCCTGAAATCTTACCCTTATGACTGTATTCTATCTTATAACTCATTTGCCACTAATTTAAGCAAGACCTACCGTCTCTCTATAGAAATCAAGTGAATCAAGAATATCTTTTTTGGAAACAGCAATATTTATCTCGATTTCACCGATGTTTTTTAATAAAGAGAAAAGAATTCTTCCGTCTCCCTCATTCTTTTTGTCATGTGTCATCAAATCATATAAATGATCATAGATATCACATTTTATAGGCAAAGCCCCATAATTTTCCTTAATCATCCTTACAGCCGTAGACAAGGCTTCCTTTGGAAAACCAAGAAGCTTATACGACAGATAAAGTTCAGAAATCATTCCCCACGCCACCGCATAGCCATGAAGCACTGGTTTGCCAATCTCCATCGCATAACTTTCAAAAGCATGTCCGACGGTATGTCCGAAATTCAACACTTTACGCAAGCCCTTTTCTGTAGGATCAATCTCTACCACTTTTTCTTTCACAGAGATTGATTCAAGAAGCAATTCCGACAAACGATTGTAGTCTACATTGTCCAAATCAAAAGAGAGAATGTGTTTCCATATCTCAGTATTGGAAATCAGGCCATGTTTGATCATCTCAGCATAGCCAGAACGAAGATTCTCAGCATCCAATGTACGGAAGAAGTCAGCATTAATCACCACACTCTTGCTAGAGTTGATGACACCAATCTCATTTTTCAGTCCACCGAAATTGATACCCGTCTTACCACCGACCGCTGCATCCACAGCGCCAAGCAAAGTTGTGGGAACATTTACATATTCCATACCTCTTTTGAATGTTGACGCAGCAAAGCCACCCAAATCCGTCACCATTCCACCGCCTAAATTAATCATAAGCGACTTACGTGTAGCTCCATTCTTCTGCAAAGAAGTCCAAACGCTTGCAAGACTTTCTAAAGATTTATGATCATCGTTAGCCTTGATTTCTATCACCGTCACCTTGCTGAAAAAATCATCTTCCATAAGCAATGGCAAACATAACTTGCGAGTATTCTCGTCTACCAAAAAGAAAACTCCATTAACAGCTCGTCCGTCGCACTCCTTGAGCAAATCCTCGACAAGGTGCTTTGTGATATATACTTTTTGATTCATCTTTTGAAATTATCTATATTTAATCTTCATCTTCCGACTCGAGATATTTCTTAATTGATTTTCTCTTGTCAAAGAAACCTAAAATGATGAAAGCGATAACATAAGCTATAGCTCCATAAATCAATGACAATGTCAAAACTTTCGGAGATGTTGAAGTAATTGCAAAATCACGGTTGAAGTATACACTGGCAACCTTTTTCTGCAGCTCAATCTCACAGTCAAAACTCTTATTCTTCAATTTTAGGATATCATCATGAAACAACTGACGGTTACTCTCAGACACAATCATCGGACCATCAATCTGCATTGTCTTTTTTCTGTATGCCTCAGAGAAATACTCCTGTCGACGCAAAGAATCAAGCACTCCAGCCTCAGCATCATACTGAACAATCATCTTCTTAAGCATCTCTTGTCTTGAATCATAATTTCTCTTCACCTCCTCATTTGTCGAAAGATAATGAACCAATCCATTTTTAATTGTGTCGACAACTGGCAGTTCAGAAGTGACAATCTCTACCTGAAGTCTGTCATAGATTCTCACCACAGAAGTATCCTTTAAGTATCTTCCGTTCTTATCTACCTCGGTAGGAGCTCCAGAATGACGGTCGTCTATCCAGAAATATGAGGAAACTTTCTTAAGTTTAGACGCAGCGGCGAGTCCTTCTTTAGTCACCTTTCCATTTTCATCAACCATTCCCATCATTTCTGCAACTTTTGTATAATTCTTCTTCTTGCAGAACAGATTCAACGACTCCAACAAGTCGTCACACACGTCGGCACTTGTAGTTTTCAAAAATGCCAAAGACTCAAGTGTATACTTTGTATAATAGTTTTCCATAACACTTTGGCAAATACCTCCTCCGATTCCTATCAAGAAAGCAAATGTCAAAGCAATCTTCTTTTTCCATGCGAATCGTAATGCATGTCTAACCTTACACTTAAACCATTCCTTCGCTTTTCTACATTTTTCATAGAAAGCTTTGAATAACCAAACTAGATCTAATTCTTCATTGTTGTTTTGCTGTTCCATAGTATTAGCTTTACGTTATTATCCTTTTATTGTTTTCTTTTCCATCCTTTTATCCATTCTTCAGGATTCTGCAATTCCTTCTCCTTCCAAATCTGGAAAAAAAGTGTTGTTTTATTATCGTCATTTTCATCCTCATAGACACTACCTATTCTATCTCCTGCCATCACCTTCTGACCTTTTCTGACAAAAATTTTCGTTAGATTTGAGTATACTGAAAGATAATTTCCATGACGAACAATCACCGCTGTATTGCTTCCAGGCACAGAGAACAATTGTGTCACCTCTCCTTCATAAACTGCCTTTGCAACAGCTCCAGCTTCAGATGTACAATAAACACCTTTATTGTTGGTCTTCACATGTCGTAAGACAGGATGGAACTGTATACCGAATCTTCCTGTTATATGTGAGCCAGGGAGTGGAGACGGGAGTGTCCCTTTTGATCCTTCAAAGGCTTTGTTTTCAGTTTTTACCTGATTTTTAGCCTTTTCATCGTTCTTCTTGGCCATACGTTTAGCTGCCTCTTCAGCCTCCTTCTCGATCAACTCCTTTATTTTTTGATCAAGCTTTTCAGCTGCTGCTTGCTGTTTCGCAAGTTCGGCGGCAAACTCCTTTTCTTTGTTTTTCAGAGATACAAGCAGACGGTTCTGCTCATCCTTCTCCTCAATCAGTTTTTGGTTTTCAGCCTCACGTTCCTGCACAAGAAGTGTTGACTGCGACTTTTGCTCGGTAAGTTGAGAACGCTTTGCCACTAAATCATCTCTGTTCTTGCCTATCTCGTCGGCACGCGACTTACGCATACTTGCAAAATCCTGTATATATCGGAATCTTCTGTATGCCTGGCTAAACGACTCCGCAGAAAGTACAAACATCAGTTTGCTATACGATGAATTCTTTACGTACGCATGATAAATCAAGTCAACATATTTCTCTTTGTTGCTCGCATACTCGAGTTCAAGTCTCAAAATATCCTTTTCAAGAGATGAGATGTTTTCTTGAAGTGTTTGTATCTCCACATTCTTGTTTTGAATCAACCTGCTTCTCTCCTCTATACCTTGATCAAGACGAGATACCTCACGCATGGCCTTCTTTGTGGAAAGTTGAGTGTTTTTCAGACTATCTTGAGCTCGTTTCAAATTCTTTTGCACCTTCTCCTGCTCATTTTTCAGAGAGTTGATGCTTTTGGAAGTTTTTGAAGATGTTTTGGTTTTTGTCGTTTGAGCCGATTTTTTTTGGCTCCATATTGGAGTAGACGAAGATATGCCGACACCAACAATAAGTGTCAACATAAGTTTTAACAACGTTTTTTCTCCTCCATAAAACATCTCGCTTCTTCCTTGCCGTTAACAGTCTGATTAATAAGTTTTCAAAAACTCATCCATTGAGATTCTCTGATAAGAAGTTGGTATCTTCACCTCAAAATTTCTGTCCTTATCAAGCTCTATATTCTCCACAGTCATCGTGATATCACGTCTGACTGTACCCTTCTTTATCGACAAGAATGTGGTACGTGGGTAACGGACATTCTTCACATTGAAATAGTCGGAATAGCGCCACTCCGTAAAGTAGTCGTAGCCAATACTTATTGAGCCAGAAGAGAGCTCCTTGCTCGAATTGTATTCGAACTCCTGAAGAACATTTCCTTTTGTGCGCGTCAACTTAATACGTCCGTTCATCTCTGTCGCACCAAAATCCGAAGCTTTTGGAAAATAGTCTTCACCATACAGGAATAGACGATTTGTAAATATTGCCTCGAAAGCCGAGTAATTCAAATCCATTCCTTTTTTGTGCATCTCGTCATAAGAGACAGACACAAACTTTTTATCCACACGGTTGATCATAATGACTCCCGTCTTATTGATCGCTATTCTAAAGAACTCCATTCCTGGCAATGGCATGATTGAACAGATGATCACACTATCACGGGCAATACGGATTGATCCAGACGAGTTTAATTCTGTGCCCGCAAGAGTCAATGTGAACGACATCTTATCGATACTTAAAGTCCGAAACACATCACTTTTTGTAGAGACACGTGCCTCCTCCGCTGTAGTATCACCTTTTTTAGTTTTACACGATGACACAAACAGACACATCGTTAAAGCCAAAAATATTTTAACAATTTTCTGCATATTAATCAAATTAATTTATTCTATATACTCTCCCGTCATCGCTTTTTTCTGAAGCGCGCTCGAAGGTTTGATTTTCATTTTCTCACAAGCTACAAGAGCCTTGTTCCATTCTTCACGAGCCTTCTCCACATTTCCCGTCTTGTAAAGAATATCACCATAATGCTCCAACAGCTCCGCATTGTCACTGCCTATTTTTGACAATGCCTGTTCTATATAAAGAAGAGCCATCTGATAATCACCCTTCTTGAAATAAACCCATGCATATGTGTCGAGGAAGACTGCGCTGTTGGGGTCGACACTGACTGTCTTGCCACTCATTCTCTCTGCTTTGTCCAAATCCATTCCTTTCACAGCAAGCATATAGGCATAATTATTAAGCACCGACACTGCGTTAGGATTCAAGGCAAGTGCCTCTTCATATACACTCATCGCTTTTGCGGTATCTCCCATAGCCATGTTGATATCACCAATCTCACCGAGAATGCCAGAAGCAAGGTAAATGTCAGTAGGTTTTGCTATTTCTGCGGCTTTTCGCAAATACGGCTCACCTTTTACAGTATCTCCCTTCAAATAGTAAAGCCTACCCAAACGGTATGCGAAATCACTGTTATTTGGGAAATAGCTTGCTGCTTTTTTCAGTTTCTCCTCCGCTGCCGGAAGATTATTGTCGACGGCATATTTGAGAATCAAAGTATTCCACATGTCTTCCTGATATGGGTCAGCCTCCAGACTTTTTTCTATCAACGCGTAAGCCTCATCCGTGCGACCGTTTGCAGAAAGATAATCGACAAGCAGAGCATAAGTCGACGACTCGTGAGGATACATATCTATCATTTTACGCAGACGTGTCTCTGTCACCAAATAACGGGATGTACTGTCAAGCCAAAGAGTAGCTGGAACTGCCATTTTCTGCTCATACTCAATATCACGGCTCTCCAAGACAGGATCAAGATAGTATTTGTCGACTTTCTTAAGATCACGTTTTTTTGCGATATAGTACATACACATCTCATAACGCAACACGCCGCTGTCTGGCATCTTCTTCAATCCTTTCTTCAACGTCTTCTCCGTATTCCTGAAGTCACCTAAATATGAATATGCGTCGGCTTTGGCTGTGATATATTGGGGTTCAGCTGGGTAAGCGGCTATTAGTTTATCATACTCAGCCATTGCCTTCTTTTTGTCATGAAAACCAGAAATCCAGTTCGCAAACTTATATTTTGTGATATCTAGCGACATACCCACCTGCTTCTCCAACTCGTCCAAAGTGGCAATAGCCTCTTTTGCCTGACGGTTCTCAGCATAAAGAGAAGCAAGCGTCATCAGATAATAGTTTTTATCTGGACGCAACGCATGAATTTTCTCCGCATAATGAATAGCCTTTGGCAAATCCTTAATCTCATAAGAAAGATTCATAGCCATATCAATATACGAAGATTCTGTAGAGTCAAGACTTATTGCCGTCTCTATCTCCTTCATCGCATCGGGAAGACGGTTGTAAGTGACGTTGACACGGGCTTTCTCAAAATGAACCTGAGGATTCATCGGATAAATATCCTCACATTTGGCAAGACAATAAAGCACACTGTCATATTTTTGAAGTTGCTTGTAACGCAACGCCTCATAAAAGTAGTAGTTGAAAGCAGCGTCAGGACTCTTTTGGCTAAATTCAAATGTCGACTCTGTCTGCTTTAGATCCTGTACAGAATGCTTGACCGCAGATGCAGAGAACATCGAAAACAAAAGAGCAGATATGATAAATAAGTTCTTCTTCATTTCATTAGACTGAATTGTTAAATACCAGTATGACCGAAACCACCGTCACCTCGCTCCGTCTCCGAAAGATCACTCACTTCCTTCCACGAAACAGTTTCGTATCTCGCCACCACCATCTGACAGATTCTGTCGCCATCATTAACAGTGAAATCAACATCTGAATGATTGATCAGAATCACTCCAATCTCACCACGATAATCTGAGTCAATAGTACCAGGAGTATTTAGCACAGTGATGCCATGTTTAAGAGCCAAACCACTTCTAGGACGCACTTGCGCTTCAAAGCCAACTGGAAGGGCTATGGATATGCCTGTTGGAATTAAACGACGCTCACCAGGAGCAATCACAACAGGTGCTGAAATAGAGGCACACAAATCAAAGCCTGCCGACCCTGCTGTTGCATACTTAGGTAATTCTCTGCTTGAATTGCCAACTCTCTTAATCTCAACTTCTACCATATTGTGCTATTAAACGATGTTTGGAAAGCGAATATAGCATTTTTTTCCATTATATTATATGAATAGAAACTAAAATTTGAGATGAAGTAAAAACTGATGAGTGACAAAATTTACGCAAAACCACAATTTTGGCGATTTCATCGGATTTTTTCATCACCGAAATTCTTTGAATCTACAAACTTTCTCTGCTGAAGAAATTTAGAAAACTGTATCTCAATATAGTATAAAAATGGAGACGGTGGTCAAATTAATATGACAACCGTCTCCCTCTTTAGTTGATAACAATAAAGACAACACTTTTTAGCTTGTCTAGAAATAAATCCTTTTATGCCCTAATCGACAATTGCTTTTATAACTCCCCTTGAAGACTTTAGGATATATGTGCCGCTGGCAAAACCTTTCTCCTTTAGCTTTTTAGAAATATCCACCTGACTTGATGTGATTTCACCATATTTTCTACCAGTAGAATCATAGATCTCAAATGTTTGCGGTTCGTTCGCATCTATAAGATCAACGACTGTGGGATCATACTCTACAAAAACGAACTTATCAATATTAATCCAGTCGCCCACAACACTCATACGCAATGTATGTTCTCCCTGCGGCAATTTGGTCAATGTGCGAGTCTTTGTTTCTAGATAGCTCTCCCAATCATTGTCGTTAGGAGCAGTTTGAAGCATTTCTGTGATATTCTCACCATCAAGCTGTAGCTGTATTCCCGATTGCTCTCCTCCAGATGACAATGTAGCGGTAATATCATAGAAAGCCTCTTTCTCGACATTGACTGTGTAGTCGAGCCACTCCTCGTTCTGAGCATAGCCAACAGCATACTCGTTCGGTTTATCTTTGATAGTATATACGTCTACTCCCGTCTCCAAACGATATCCCTCACCACGGTTCTGCTTGTCTTTATCATAATAAGCCACGCCCGCGCTTCCGTTATCAAAATACTCTGCCTCAATTGTACCCGGAATGGAAAGAGCTTTATCCAAGAATGGAGATCTTGGGACAACCTCTCCCGGAGTGATATAAAGACGGTAGGCATAGAGTTTGCTTGTGACATTCACCGGAACGACAATCTTTCCATTGTTGACTGTGTAGATATCCGTGGCAAGAGTTTGCGGACCAGCCACAGCCTTGTCCTTATTCTCCCAAGTAACGACCTCCGTTGTCACCTCAACCTCACTTCCCATCCACTCTGGAATGCCATCAATAGTAACGTCGACTGAACCAGTGTTGTTTCCACCCAAAACGATGCTTGCCTCACGCATCTTCTTGTTGACAGCGGCAAAACCATCCAATCCCTCACTTTTATCATTTGGCGGAGTGACTGAAGCCATATATCCTTCCATGTCGCCATACCATTTATATAGATGCCAGCCGCCTCCCTTTTCGTTGTTGGCTGTGAGAATACTTCCTAATCTTCCCGGATATTGAGTGAACCACCAAGATATTGTCGCACTCTCAATTTTGTAACGTTCAAATTTCGCAATAAATGGCACGGAGTAACCTGGACAACCTTCATATTTCTGCAACTCAGCATTTGAGCCCGCGCAATACTCATTCACACAGATAGGATAATCAGGCAAACCAAACTCTTTTTCAAGTTTTCTGACATTTTCCACAGCTCCTGGCAATCCTCCACTACCCCACTGATGCCAACATACAATATCAGGCAAACAATTGTTTTCCTTACAGAACTTGAAGAATTTTCTCATTCTCTCCTCGGTATAGTAGGCAATCGCAGGACCCACAATAGGCATATCCGGATCAAGTCTGCGCAACAATTCATAAGTGGGCTTCCACACTGTGGAGTGGAAATCTCCATTGGAATCATTCCACGTGCCGTAAGGTTCATTCCAGATCACATAACTGTGGAAATTTGTAAGGCCGGAAGCTTTCTTTCTGTTGACACACTCCTCAACCTGTTTAAGCCAAGAATCCAGACCCGGCCACTTGTAAGGCCAATTAGGAAGAATATCTGGGAGCGTGATCTGGACTTTTGCATCCGTACCTTTCAAGCGTTCAGCCACCTTCATAGCATCACCATAAGGATGCTGGTTTCCATAGCCACCCGCACCCGGCTGACAAAACATCCTACACTTCAATGGACCGATCATCGCATTGATGTCGACGGGATACTGCTCCGTCACACCATAGAGAGCACCAGATGCACAATGAGTAACTTGGCGAATACTATCCGAGAGATTCACCTTCAAAGTGAAATCAGCCGCAAACGACGTCATTCCACATGCCAAAGCGATAGTTGTAAAAAGTCTAGATTTCATGATTTTTGTATTAGATTATGGCATCAAAAATAGACAAAATAATCTTTATGCAGGATAGCGAAAAATCTCAAACAGGAAAGACAAATGTTTTATGTAGTGATAAAAGGATTTTTGTTAAGGACAAAATCTTATCAAAAGCCCCAAACAAACCGTGAAAAATCTCTTATTAGGTCAGACAAAGGAAAATATAGCAATATAGATGCCACATTAGCAAGGAAAGCAACTCCCCATGCCTTTAGTTTATAATGTTCACATGTCTTTGATAATTTGCGAGAATAAAATATACTTTCAAAGATCCAGACTAAAGGTTCCAAAACTATTAAAAGAAAACCATATCCTATAACTTCGTATGTGCCTGGTCGTGCATTAGCAATTCCTAAAATAAGGAAATTCATCAATAAATTAGTAAAGACATTGGTAATAGCAACGATACGGACATCTCGCTTGTTACGATAGAAAATCCAAAATACAAATGATTCTATCAAAACTGTGAGAATCATCACCAAAATAAATTGTGTAATGAGAATCTTATCATCGTATGATTCTTCTGTTATTTCTTGAGAAGGATCATCTGGAATAATGAATTTTGTATAACCTTGATGATATGGAACATAAGTAACATAAGCTTTCTCTAGATTCGGATAATAAATAACCATTTCTCTTTTATAATCTTTGCTCATAAGCTCATTGGTACACGTATTAAACCGACATATTTGAGAAGAAGAACGATCAAACAAATTCAAATCAACACGATGAAATGCAGAAATAACACTATCCTCAAAACTCTTTTCGACAGTCGGAACCAGTACTGAATCCTGCTCTGTTTGAGCAACTCCTTCTAAAACATATAGTTGATTACTGCCTTTCAACCAGCAAAAATCATCCGATGAATATATGCCTGCAGGCAAATGTCTTTCTTTATGGTCTTTTGTTTTTACATCAACATAGTTGACATACAAGTCCTCATTAAGAACAACAGATCCATACTCTGAAACCACTAATTGATCCGTTTTATTGTCCGCATTATTAACAAGGGAAGCTCCTTTTCTCACTTCAACTCCCTTCTGTCCTATACAATTTTCCGTGTTTAATTTTAAAACTCCATTTGAAACAATGTATTTGCCAAAGAAAGATTTGGTCGACTTATTAATCATTTTAATATCAAGAACTCCTTCGTGAGTCTTGATAATATCACCATAACCAGAAAGATCTATTACATTCAATGTGAAATAATCATCTACAAAAAGATAGGCGCTTTTATCAATTTTCAGTTTATCAACACTCAGATATTTTGTTCCATATATGAATAAACTGCCACTATCAATCTTCAAATCAAAAATATGAGCGTCAAAAATAATAAAAAGCGAACCGTTATTTGAAAGCTCTAATCTATTTTCATATTTGTTTGACTTCAAATCCGCCTGACAATTTGAAATGTATATTGTGTCATGAGAAGATGTATCAGCGACAAAGACATCTCTACAATCTGGCAGTTCTTCGGGGTTGAACAATTCTTCCTCAGATTGAGGAAATAATTTATTCAATTCAAACGATGCTGGAATATCATTCAAAACTGTATCCTGTCCGTAACGCGTATAAACATAATATCCCACATAAAACTCTCCTTGATCTTTAGGACCAACTATAATATTTCTATTGGTGAGAAACCTATATTCAGGCGAAGGTATATTCGCCAATGTAATATTCGATATAAATAGAAAAAAGAAAATAAGTAGACGCTTAAACATAAAATATAATATTGAACAATTTCAGCAATATATTGATTCTATCAAATAAAGTTCAAAACAAAAAGAGACGCGATTTCTCACGTCTCTTTCAGTATATTAAATATTCATTACTGGTCAAACTCAACCTTGAATTCAATTCTGTTGTTAAGTTTTCTTCCGTTCAACGTCTTGTTGTCGCCAATTGGCTGAGTTCCACCATGGCCGAAGCTCTTCAAACGAGAAGGATAGATACCGCGTTCAACCATGTAGTCGACAATCGCCATAGCCCTACGTTTAGAAATCTTAAGGTTGACCGCCATACTACCTGTTGCATCTGTATGTCCGTTTACAACCAATCTATAGTTAGGATACTCTCTCATGATTGAGATGATCTTGTCGATATAGTGGCAAGTTGATCGTACCAAATTAGCCGTTCCTGGCTCAAACTGGATTCCGTACTCTGCATTCTTGAATGCCTTTCTAGCTCTCTCAGAAACCTCCGGACATCCTTGGTTGGCCTCAACACCAGGGATAGTAGGACACTTATCCAAATAGTCTGGAATACCATCACCATCTGTATCGAATGGACATCCATCCTGATCAACCTTAACACCCTCTGGAGTGTTTGGACACTTATCAAGATGATCCGCCACACCGTCGCCATCGGCATCAAAAGGACATCCATGATTGTCAACAGGAGTATTCTTAGGAGTATAAGGACACTGGTCTATATGATCTGGCACACCGTCGCCATCAGTGTCGAGTGGACATCCGCATGTATCAACCACTACACCCTTAGGAGTATCTCCACATCTGTCAAGATAGTCGTAGACACCGTCACCATCTGTATCAAGTGGACATCCGCATGTATCGACTGGCAAGCCGGCTGGTGTGTTCGGACAATTATCAAACATATCAAGCACACCATCTCTATCTATATCCTTCAAACGAGGACAAGGAATCTTAACACCTAACCTTAATCCGACTGAAAAAGGTTTAACTGTCTCTACCGCATCCGAAGACAAAACACCATTATATCCATCGATACTTACAAAAGACTTATCTTTTTTTGCAATACTTGTCAGGCCATAATCAGCATACAAACCATAAAACAAATGAATTCTGCCAACTCTGTGCACCAAACTTAAGTCAAGATAGCCGCTTACTGACACTAGTTTTGTCTCTGTCTCTCCTGATGAATGAACATCAGATGTTGTTATGCCCTGACTAGGGACAGAGTCGTAACGGGCATCAAGTTTTTCAACATAAAGAGATGACTTTGTTGTACCATCCGTAACCTCATAAGATGTTTTGATAGGAAAAGATAATTTTGCACCGACACCTGCAAGGAACGTCGTTTTCTCACCCATAGGAGCACGGAACAAAACACCTACTGGCACTTCCAAAGCAAAAACACTTTGCGTTTCAGTCCATCCGGAGAACGTAGTGGTACATTTACCATCATAATTAGTCTTTTTGCCATTATAGTCTCTTACTGGAATCTGAACCATCGTCGAATATTCTGATCCTTCATCAACCTTGACCGTAGAATTAAGCTTTGATCCTCCAATACCAAAAGAGATACCACAAACACGGGAGAAGAAAATATTGTAGTCAATATTAAATCTTCCTCCTTTACCCATCTCAGAACTACCGTAAGGAAAATCATACAACAATGTACTTATTCCTCCGCCTGCTGAAAGACTCAAAAATTTGTTCTGCTCCATAATAGGTGGATATATCACCTTAACCTTTGCCTTAGGAGCATTCTCATTAGGTGTCTCCTGTGCCGTCAATCCAAAAACGGAGAGCAATGCAACAATAAAGAGAATATAGCGTTTCATTTACTTGAAATTTTCGAGTTTTACCAACCGTCTCACTAAACAAGACTTTCTTTAATTATTTTACTAGAACCTTTACTGACTGATTAGATAGTGGTTTTGTCTTATCCGCACCTTCTAATTTAACTATATAAATGTTCGGTTTCAATTCAAAAGACATTGAACGTTCTGCCTCCACTCTATTGACAGGAGTACCGTCTATTGAGTACACAACAAGATTAGTGCCAGCAGGTATGTCGCCCACAACCTCAACATCTAGTTTACCATTTCCACCGAAAGCCTTTATCCAAAGAGGCTTGTCGACATGGAAGAAAGCTGGACCTACATAAAATTCTCCGTTAACCAGACATGTATAATAACCATCAAGACCCTTAGACTCCTGGTAATATTGTTTTGTAGCACCAGGTATCAATACTCCATCTTTATACCACTGATAAGTCTTGAATAAACCAGAAGTGTTGTCAACTGTCAGCACGTCATCCCAAACAATATAAATATTTGAGGCTGGATAATTGACTTTCATCTTAACAATCTGGCTTTTTACAAGCGTACCAGACATAAAGTTTACAGTGATATCATATATTCCTGGTTTTACATCTTCTGGGACATAAACATTCAAAGACGAAAGAGTATTATTCTCGATCGGCATAGTGTCCGTATTTAATTCTGGACATGAATCACAAGTAATCCAATATTTGAATACATTGCCAATCACTTTTACATTGAATGTAGCCAAATGACCAGGCGTTGTCTCAAGATTCACATCAGAAACCTGTACAATAGGATCCACATCGAATATACTATTCTCTATCATGAAAGAATACAATCTAGGAGCTGACGTTGAGTCTGTCCAACTATAATTCTTTGTATCTTTAAGAGCGACAACCACAGTATAAATTCCTACTTCTGTCTGAACATTTCCACTGACAGTAAACAAAGAATCCGTTGGAATGTAGATATCATATATCTGAGGTTTTCCGTTATAGAAGTATGTTCTTTGATTATTCTCTGGAATTCTAACCAATTTAGGTGACACGTTTACAGTATAACTTTTTGCAGTTGTAGAACTGTCAGCAGCCCAAAAATAACCAGAATTAGGAATAATAATCACTTCATAAGTTCCGGCATTCAAAGCTCTATTATTAGTTACAGTATATGCTCGGCTCAACGGTATCAGCGTCAAAGAATCTCCTGTATAAACCAAATCATTTGGAACAGAGATCGACGGAATCATATTCTTCAAGATTCGGAATGTAACATACTTGTCCTCAACAGTACCGTCTGCCCATAAGAAATTGACAGTATCTACAAGTGATACTTTTCTGTAGTACTCGCCTATCTCAATAGCACCTCCACCATTACGTTCTACAATGTAATTCTCATTAGGAACGACATCAAACAACTTGACATTTCCGTCATAGACAAATGAATCTTCAACAGCAACAGGAAGGTCTATCAAAGACTTACCAATCAAGAACTCATAATACTTGGTTCCTATTGTAGAATCAGACCAAATATAATGAAGTGAATCACTCAATGATATAGAAACATAATGCAAACCAGCACTTGTACGATGATGACCAGACACTACATAGTATTCTACAGTATCTGCTATAGGATAAGTGACTTCCGAACCTGTAAATTTGAAGACACTGTCACTCTTAGCAGGAACATCTACAACAATTCTATTAATTTTATAGACATAGCTCAAAGAAGAAGATGTGCTGTCAGACCAAATATAATTTTGTTGCAAGTTTACCGTTACATTGTAAACTCCAGGCTCTTTAGTCTGTGTTATTCCGTCGACTATATATCCCTCAACATCTGGAATGACAACTCCGTGAATTGAATCATTATAAGTGTAGACGTTAGTCGATGGGAACTTAGGTTTCTCTATTACAAGAGGCTTGACAACCACTGTATATGTCTTCGGCTCAACTGTTTTATCAGACCATACATAACCTGCCTTCAATGTAACTACCACATCATAAGTACCTGCATTTATCTGGACTCCATTATTTACGACATATGCCTTGCTTTCTGGCACAAACGAAATTTGAGCTCCACTATAAACATACTCAGTAGGAATAACAGGAACATCAATCGTACCATTTCCTATCATGAATGAAACTGTCTTGTCAGTTACCGAACCATCACTCCATGTATAATTAAGTGTGTCTTTCAATGTAACTGTTCTTTCATAAACACCTACCTCCGAAGCAGATGCGTTCTTAGGAAGAACTTCATATCTGCTATTCTCAGTCACAGCAAAATACTTGGTCGTTCCATCATATGAGAATGAAGACTGTACAGCTTCTGGAAGATCAACCTTGGCTCTTGCAATATCAAAAATGTATGTTTTAACCTCAGTTGTGGAATCAGACCACGTTGAATATGTAAAATCAGTCAAAAGCACAGAGACCTCATAAGAACCAGCATATGCCTGCACATTACCTAGTACATTGTAATCAGGACTCTTTGCTATATTATAAGTCTGACGCTTTCCATTGTATACAAACTTAGTCGTGTCACCAAATGGAATAGGGATGAGTCTCTTGTTGATTGAGAAGACATATCCTACTCTTTCAATTGTGCTATCCGACCACATATAATTAGGTAGCAAGTCAAGAGTCACCTTGTACTTTCCTAATTCCATTCCAGTAGTTTGACCAGAAATCTCGTAAGCATCATTTACAGGAACCTTAAAGTCGATTATCTTTTTATTGTAAGTATACTCAAGCTGAAGAACTGGTTTTTCAACCATAATAGGCTTAATAACAACAACAAAAGTTGTATCGGCCTTTCCATTCGACAAACGATATCCCTTATTTGGTGTAAGTACAACTTTATATGTGCCAACATCTTTTTTAGCTCTATTAACGACTGTATATGCGCCGTCTTCTGGAACAAATATGATAGTATCTCCAGTATATGTATACTCAAGTTTTACTTCTGGAATCTCAATCGTACCATCACCGATCACAAAGACAATAGACTTATATTCAACCGTCTCATCAGCCCAAGTATAATTTGCGGTATCTACCAAAGTGGCTGTGCGAATATACTTTCCAGTCTGAGTTGCAGCGGCATTCGTATCTGCCACAACATACAAATCACTTGGATTTATCTCGAATTTTTTCTCCTTTCCATCATAGATAAAGTTTGTTAAAGGAGACGTAGGAAGAGCCACTTTGGCTTTGCTTATCACAAAATCCAATGTTTTGTCAGCTGTTGTTGAATCCATCCACATATAATGAACAGAATCCTTCAACGTTACCTTAACAACATACTTACCAGCATTTGTCTGAACATTATTGCTGACAGTGAATAACGAGTCTTCAGGTATTGCAACCGAATATATTTGCTCTTTTCCGTTATATACAAACTTCATCGTGTTTGCAACAGGAATTGAAATCTCAGACTTAGATATAATGAAGACATATTTTACATCTTCATTAGTGTCATCATGCCAAACATAGTTTTCATTTAGTTTGACAACAACCTCATAAACTCCTGGTTCCGTACCTACTGTATCACCCACAAATGAATATCCGTCATTTGGAATAAATCCAAAGCTATGTTTCTTTCCATCATATACATATGTTGCCTCAACTACATCTGGTTTTGAGATATACATTGGACTGATTTCTACAACAAAAGACTTAACATCTTTAGAGCCATCCTTCCAAACAAATCCTGGATTTAGAGTGATTTTTACATCATAAATTCCAGCGTTAGTTTTTGTTCCATTCTCCACTTTGTAGGCCTCACTTTCCTCTACGAATACAATAGGAGAACCCGTATACTTATATTCTGTCACGACTGTAGGAACGACAACTGAAATCGGAGAAATTTCAAACGTTAATGTCTTTTTTGCAGTCGTTCCATCGTTCCAAACATGGTTTAACGAATCAACAAGGGAAACCGTTCTCTCATAAGTTCCAACATTGATAGCAGATGCGTTCTTCGGATCAACAACATAATTTTCATTCTTTACAACATCAAAGAACTTTTCTGTTCCATCATATGTGAAATTATACTTGGTAGCAACAGGATCATTAACCTTTGCTCGTGAAATGACAAACTTATATGTTTTGTCAGCCTCACTGTTATCCGACCATGCATAATGCAACGAGTCTAGAGAAACCCTTACAGTATAACCGCCTGCGTTTGTCTGTTTGTTGCCAGTCACTTTACAAACTGGATCTGCCACAATCTTATATGTCTGCTCTGTTCCATTGTAAATAAATGTTGTAGAATCTGCTTCTGGAATAAATACTGAAATCTTCTTAATCTCAATATTAAATACCAAATCTGCCTTTGTCGAGTCACTCCACATATAATTTTGTTTCAATGACAAAACAGACTTATATTTTCCTGGCTCTATACCAGAAGAATCTCCGGAAATTTCGTAATATTCACTTTCCGGCATTCTGAATCTCTCCTCTCCATTATATGTAAACGAAGATCCAATAACAGGTTTTTCAATTGACTTCTCGACAATTCTCACAGTAAAAATCATAGGCGTTTTTGAGCCATCCTGCCATGTATAATTTTCATTTGGTGTAATTTTCACCTCGTACGTGCCAGCATCAACTCCTGAACCATTCTCTACTGTATAAGCTGAACTTGAACTTATAAATATAATTTCTTCTCCTGTATATGTGTAGGACTGATTTACTTGCGGTTTTTCGATCTTTCCGTCTCCAATAGTGAAGACAATAAGTCTTTCTTCCACCGTATTGTCCGACCACATATAGTTCTTAGTATCGTTAAGTCTTACAGTGTCAGTGTACGTACCTGGACCTACTTCAGAATCTGTCTCCTTGAAAATAGTATAACGAGGAACTGTTGCTGTATCTTCAGGTACAACAAATGTGAATGGTTTTCCATTATAAATAAAATATCTTTCTGATACTTCAGGAATAATTACTGGCTGCTGTTTGATAACAAACTTATACGTTTTTGGTTCTGTTGTGTTGTCATCCCACTCATAGCCTCCATTCTCATCCATATCCAAAGAGACTGTTCTGACATATACACCAGCATCCACTCCTGTAGCGTTTGAATCCGCCAACACAGATCCTTCTGCCACGGTGATGTTGAAATTCTTTTCATTTCCATCATATACATATGTCATGACAGAATCAACATTCGGCAATTTTACAATTCCCTTTGATATAGTGAATGGATATGTCTTATCTTCTGTGTTCTTATTATCACTCCACTCATAATGGTTCTTGTCGACCAAAGAGACCGTGACAACATAATTTCCTGCTAATTTTTGCTTATTGCCAGAAATCTTATATGCTATGTTTTCTGTCAAATTATAAGTTTGAACTGTTCCGTTAAACACAAAGCTTCTAGTATCTGCCTCTGGCTTCTCAACACTGATTTTATTGATCTTGAACGTCACCGAAATAGTGTCGTCTGTACCATCAGCCCATATATTACCATAGCTTGGTGCTATCTTTACAGGGTAAATATCTGGCTCTTTTGCCGCCGACTCTCCCTTGACACTTAAACTGGTGTTATTTTCTACAAATGTAATTATCGAACCGCTGTAAGTAAACTCTGTCTGAGTAAATACAGGCTTTTCGATTTTCTTTGAGACGATTGAAAATTCCGTCGACGCATTTGCTTCCGAAATCACATAGTTTTTTGCATCCTTGCCTGTCAACGTTGCTGTCGCTGTATATCCCTCTTTCACATCTGTCTGGGCTCCTTTCACAGATACCGACACTTCATCTCCCTCTATTACACCACTCAATGTGGCAGATGGCTTCTGTTCCTGTCCATTGTACACCAGCTCTGTTTCTCCCCACTTAATACCTGCGTCTTTTTTGGCGATTTTCGCTGTTATATAAACAAGCTCCGACGACATATAACCATCATCAACAGGCTCAAATCTGTATCCTACGCTGTACTCGTCTGCCTCCTTAACACTTGGAACGGTATCTACCTCCGTGCTTGCTCCCAATACATATTTGAAAGAACCTTTTATGCTTCCAGCGACACCAGCTTTTAACAATTCTTGTTTTTTACCATTATATACCAACGCTTCCTTTGCCGTCGGTGCTGTGTAATCTTTCTTATCCGACTTAATAATCGAGAACTTTTTAGTCACATCACCAGCAATCACATAATTCTTGGCATCTGTACCGCTTAATTCAGTAGCTGTCGCTATGTACCCTGTATTTACTTTTGTCTGGGCACCATCCACTATTACCGATACCACATCTCCTTTCAATACATTTTTCAATTCGGCAGTCGGTTTCTGCTCCTGGCCATTGTATACCAACACTGTATCCGCCCACTTTAATGGTCGTTCCAACTTCGCTATTTCTACTGAGATAAAGACAGGTTCTGATGAAGCAAAATTATCATTATCATCAGGAATAAACTTATATCCTACTTTATATGTTTTTGCATCTGTAGCTTTTGGAACTGTTTCTCCGAATTCTCCGTCCTCTCCAAGTGCATATTCGAAATGTCCTTCAATATTTCCTACCACACCAGCAGTTACCAACTCCTGATCCGAACCATTATATATCAAGTTCTCTTTTGCTGTCGGCACAATGTAATCATCAACACCAGACGGAATAATAGAATATGTCGTAGTATTCTCACCTGATATCACATAGTTTTCCTTTTTAGTTCCAGTCAAAGATGCTATAGCTGTAAAGTTTGATCCAACGACTGTCTGATGTCCAGTCACCGATGCTTTTACATCATCGCCTGTGACAACTCCATTCAAAGTTGCCGTTGGTGCTTGTGATGTTCCATTGTATGTCAATGTTGTCTCACCCCACTCCACTGTGACTTCCTTCTTAGCGATTGTCACTGAAATATATACAGGATCAGATGATGAATAGCCCCCATCTTCAGAAACAAACTTATATCCTACTTTGTACGTTTTTGCATCTGTAGCTTTTGGAATAGTCACTCCAAACACTCCATCCTCTCCAAGTGCATATTCGAAATGTCCTTCAATATTTCCTACTACTCCTGCATTTACCAAAGCTTGATCTAATCCATTATACGTCAAACCGGTCTTTGCTGTCGGAGCGGTATAATCAATGACACTAGACGGAGATATAGAAAATTTTATCGACGCTGTTTCATCTGAAATAACATAGTTATCTTTATTGTCTCCCGACAATGTCGCTGTCGCTGTATAACCAGTTCCAACTTCTTTCTTTTCTCCAGAAATCACTAATGTCACATCATCAACAGTTCCCTTCAACGTTGCTGTCGGTGCCTGTGATGCTCCATTGTATATCAATGCTGTCTCTCCCCACTCCACTGTGACTTCCTTCCTAGCAACTGTCACAGATGCAGGTGAAAATACAAGCTTCTTATAGTTTTTAGTATCAGTTGGGACAAACTGGCTTCTTACTTTATATGATCCTGCTTCTATTGCTGTTGGTATTGTCGACGTGAATGCTCCCGTCTCACCAAGAGCATACTCAAATGCTCCCTCTATATCTCCTACCTCTCCTGCTGTGACCAAAACATGAGACTTACCATCATAAGTCCAGCCTGCAACTGCAGCTGGTGCTGTTTTGACACTTGACTCTGCCTGAGAAATAGAAAATGCTGTTGACTCATTTCCCTCAGAAATAATATAATTTCCTTTGTCAACTCCTGTCAATGTTGCTGTTGCTGTATAATTTCCTACATTTGTCTTCTCTCCACCGACTTCAACACCAACTTCTTCGCCTTCTATCACCTCTCCACTCTTCAATGTGGCTGTTGGCATCTGGGCTTTACCATTATATGTAAGTTCTGTCTTACTCCAATTCACTGTAAGTGGCTTTGGGAGAATACTGAATCCATACTTTTTATTACCTAGAATCTCATATTTGCTTGCATCTTTTCCAGACAGAGAGGCTTGTGCGAAATATGACCCTACTTCTTTTTCTTCATGTCCCGTTAAAACTACCTCTACTTCATCTCCAACTGCCACAGTTGACAAAGACTCACTTATTATCGCTGTTGGACCTTGAAGCTGTCCATTATATGTATAAGGAGTGTTATTTGTCCATTCCAATCTTATTGTACCTAAATCAATTGTTACAGGAATCGAACCAATCTTAGAATTTTCATGGTTTTCACTGCCAGAAATAAACATATATTTTACTGTATAGTCACCAGGATTTTTTCCTGTTGGTATTTCTGCTCCTAAATCATCAGTACTAAGACCATACACAAATGTTCCATTTATTTTTTTTATCTCTCCTTCATTAACCAACTTATGGTCAGTGCCATCATATATTAATTGACTTAGACTTGTCGCAGTTGGAGCTATAAAATCTTTTCCAGCTACAGGCACTGCTTTACTAATATGATAGTAAATTGATGCATTACAATATTCACTGTTATCCAACTTATATTTTTCAGCGTCATCACCACTCAACTCAGCAGTAATAGCATACATATCAGCATCTCTAAATTCCTCTACACTCGCTTCTACTTTATCTTCTCCTTCTATACCATTCAATGTGACTGTTGGTCTATGATATTGTCCATCATAAACCACATCTGATGTGTCACTCCACACACACTGAAGTTGCTTTTGGCCAATCGAAGCTGTTATTTTAGTTGGTCCTGTTGCTTGTTTTTCCTCATCTTGTGGCACAAATTTATACCACACATCATATTCGCCAGGTATTATGGCTGTTGGTATGGTTGATGAATATGTGCCTTTCTCTTCTTTAGAATATTGAAATTTTCCCGGCTCTACTACTTTGGCACCACTGACCAATTGCTGTTCCTGCCCGTTATATACAAGAGGATTTATTGTTGGAACTGTATTTCCATATTCATCTACTTCATCTTCTGCAGCATATGACGGAACAAAACATATTGCCGCCACTAAAGCGAATAAGAACTTAACAATCATCTTTCTCTCACTTGCAAATTTTTTGCACATTGAGTTTAGCATATATTTCATAATTCTAATATTTCAAGTTTTCCTTGTGTCTTAAAATACGTACATCTTCATTCCTATACATTGTATATTAACATGTTATCTTGAATATTATTCATTTCAGATAATTAAACATGCTATTTATACAACGTAAATTGATACAAAGTTACAAACTTTCATCATTTGATTTTAGATTTTTTGTGTTTTTTGACATAAAAATGTTAATAAATCTTTAAAATAAGGTATGATTATTTATACTATCGAATAATTATACAGATTTTTTGTGTTTTTATAACTTCCATTCATATCTTTTTTACAAACAAAAAAGGAGACATAATGCCTCCTTCTTTGTTTCTCTAATGACTTGGTTTGAACCCAAATCTAAATCCAATTTTTTTGATAACCCAAACCTCACTTTGATCAACACCATCGTTTGCTAATAGACGTACGACAGTGCGTCTCTACATGTGGGTCGTTTTATTTTGACAATAGGTATTTCTTGAAATCGTCGAAATTCTTGGTCATCGGTACACTCTGCTTCTTTCCCTTCATAAACTCCTGAAGCTTTGCCGGAATCTTGACCTCATCTTTGATTATCTTCTCTACCGTATCCTTAAACTTGGCTGGATGGGCAGTCTCAAGGAACACTCCTACTTCGTTTGGCTTAAGCATCTCTGTCAATGCTCTGTAGCCTACTGCTCCGTGAGGATCAAGCAAATAGCCTGTCTTCTTGTAGCAGTCTGCCAATGTCTCTGCAATTTGCTCGTCTGTGTATGTGCAGCCGCTGATCTCTTTGCTGATCTCCGCATGACTCTCTCCGTATAGATCGTAGATACGCGCGAAATTGCTTGGATCACCGACATCCATCGCGTTGGCAATTGTCTGGACAGATGGCTTTGGCTCATACTTGCCTGTCTGTAAGTATTTGAAGAATATGTCGTTGCGGTTGTTGGCTGCGATGAAGCGTGAGACTGGCAGACCCATTCTCTTGCCAAACAATCCTGCTGTGATGTTTCCGAAGTTTCCAGACGGTACACAAATGACGATATTGTCTTTTTTGCCCATCTTGTGTAGCTGAGCCACCGCATAGAAGTAGTAGAATGCCTGTGGCAAGAATCGTGCCACATTGATTGAATTTGCACTCGTAAGCTTCATGTGCGCGTTAAGATCAGCATCCATGAATGCGGATTTGACCAATGCCTGACAATCATCAAACACACCGTCTACTTCAAGAGCTGTGATATTTTTGCCAAGAGTAGTGAACTGGCACTCCTGAATTGGGCTTACTTTTCCCTTTGGATAAAGCACGAAGACGCGAATGCCTTCCACTCCTAGGAATCCGTTTGCTACGGCAGAACCTGTATCTCCAGAAGTCGCAACCAACACATTGACCTCTTTCTGTCCCTCTTTGGCGATGAAATAGCCAAGCAGACGTGACATGAATCTTGCACCTACGTCTTTGAATGCAAGCGTTGGTCCGTGGTATAGTTCCAGACTATAGATGTTGTCGTTGACGTGAGTGAGTGGAATGTCGAATGAAAGTGTGTCGTACACAATTTTCTTCAACGACTCAGCGTCTACATCCTCACCGAAGAATGCGTCAGCAACAACGTATGCGATCTCCTGCAGGCTCATGTCTTTCATGTTCTCAAAGAATGAGTCGGGAAGATGCTTGATTACCTCTGGCATAAACAAACCTTTGTCTGCCGCAAGTCCTTTTACAACGGCTTGCTGCAATGTGGCTTTGTCTGCCTTCTTATTTGTGCTATAATACTTCATCTTTATTTATTGTAATTAAGAATTAAGAGATAAAAGTTAAGAATTATGCTCTTATTCAAATATTCTCATTTATTACGCTCGCCCTTACGAGCTCGCGTTGGCGGATGAGGTTAGGGAGTTCCTCCCTTAACAATCCTTAAATCATTTGCCAACAGAATTTAGTCGTCAAGCAAGGCTTTGATAAACTCGTCGCCGACCAATGTGCCATACGCACCGTCTGCACAAGAGAATTCATCATATTTCATCACCTTATCTCCCTCAACTCCTGGTTTATAGATCAGGAATGGGATAGGCTCCGAAACGTGTGTCTTGATGCGGCATGGAGTAGGATGGTCTGGAAGGATGGCTATTGCCACTGGCTCATTCCAATTCTTCACCTCCTCATAGATCGGTTTGACGATTCTGTTCTCAAGATACTCCACCGTCTTCAATTTCAATTCCACATTGCCTTCATGACCTGCTTCGTCGCTTGCCTCGATGTGAAGATATACGAAGTCTGACTTCTTCAATGCGTCTATCGCAGCCTGAGCTTTGCCCTCGTAGTTGGTGTTGTATAATCCTGTCGCTCCCTCCACTTCAATGATGTCAAGGCCAGCGTATTTACCGATTCCACGAATCAAATCAACTGCTGAAATGACCGCTCCACTCTTCACTCCATACTCCTCTTTCAACGTCTTCATCTGTGGCTTATATCCGGCAGACCATGGCCAAATGCTGTTGGCTGGATCTTTTCCTGCGGCGATTCGTGCCTTGTTGACGGGATGATCTGCAAGGATCTCCTGCGACTTGATGATAAGCTCATTTAGCAAATCTGCCGTCTTCTGAGCTTCTGGCACTTCAGCCTTTACAAGGACATCTTTGAATGGTGTGCCTGGCACATCGTGAGGAGGAGTGCATTTCACTCTCTTGTCACCACCTTTGATTTTCAAAAGGTGACGGTATGATATTCCTGGGAAGAAACGGACAATCTCGTCTCCTAGTTTCTCATTCAGATAGTCGATAAGCTGGTATGCCTCTTCATCAGAGATATGGCCGGCAGAGTGGTTTTTGATTATGCCGTTCTCAATGCAGATGATATTGCATCGCATGGCCATCTCACCTGGCTCAATGTCTACGCCCATGCTGGCAGCTTCCAGTGAGCCACGTCCTTCAAACACTTTGCGAACGTCGTAGCCCAACACCTCAAGGTTGGCAATCTCACTTCCTGGGTGGAATCCCTCTGGCACCGTCTCCAAAAGGCCACAACGTCCTTTTTGCGCGAGCAAGTCGATTGTCGGGATGTTTGCTGCCTCAAGTATTGTTTTGTTTCCCAACGACGGAATACGCTCATCCGCCATTCCGTCGCCAAGGATAATCAAATGTTTCATAATCTTAGACTCTTTATCGAATGTTGGCGATGCTGATGATGTCGGCGAATACACCGGCAGCAGTCACAGCGGCACCAGCACCATAACCACGGATCATCATTGGATCCTTGTATCTTGCAGTGTTGATGATAATCAAGTTGTTGCTTCCTTCAAGATCGTAGAATGGGTGACGTGAGTCGACTGCCTGAAGTCCAACTTTTGTCTTTCCTTCATCAAGAGTGGCAACGAATCTCCAACGTTTGCCCTCAGCTGCGATAACCTTTCTCTTCTCCTCAAACTCAGCGTCGAATTTCTCAACCTTTGCCCAGAAATCATCAAGAGTGCCTTCGAAGAAATCATCTGGAATAAACAAGTTCTTCTCCACATCTTCCTGACTTACCTTCAATCCGCTCTCACGCGCAAGGATAACCAACTTTCTGATCACATCCTTTCCGCTTAGGTCGATACGAGGATCTGGCTCTGCAAATCTTGCCTCCATAGCCATCTTGATTGCCTTGCTCAAAGGTATCTCCTCGCTGATTGTGTTGAAGATGAAGTTCAACGTTCCTGAAAGGACTGCCTCTAGCTTCACGATTCTATCACCAGAGTAGATCAAGTCACCGATTGTGTTGATGATAGGAAGACCTGCACCTACGTTAGTCTCGAACAAATATTTGATGCCTCTCTTACGGGCTGTATTCTTCAGATTGATATAGTTGTCGTAGTCGCCAGACGCTGCGATCTTGTTGGCGCAGACAACTGAGATGTTGTGCTGAAGCAGATCTAAATACATTGCTGCGATCGCTGGAGCTGCAGTACAGTCTACGAATACGCAGTTGAATGCGTTAAGCTCGAACAATGCCTTCTTCAACGACTCTGGAGTCGACTCCTTACCCTCTGTCTTCAAAAGCTCGTTGTACTTAGTCAAGTCGACGCCGTTGCGATCCAAGATAAACTTAGATACGTCTGCAACACCCATCACATTAAGCTTCACGCCGTTCTGGTTCATGATAAGCTCTTTCTGAGAGTGAAGCTGCTCAAGCAAGCTGCCTCCCACAGTACCAGTACCTACGACGAAGATGTTGAGCTCCTGGTATTCAGTCAAGAAGAATGACTCGTGGATAGCGTTCAAGGCCTTTTTGATATTCTTCTTCTCAAGCACCACAGTGATGCTAGTCTCTGAAGAACCCTGATTCATCGCAACGATGTTGATGTTGTTGCGACCAAGAGCGTTAAACAGTTTGCCAGCCGTACCTGTAGCGTTCTTCATGTTCTCACCTACGATGACAACTGAAGCAAGGTCGCGCATTGTCTGAACCTTGCACGCGTTCATAGAAGTCAGGCTTTGGCTTAGATTGTTGAAATAACCTTCGTATTCCACTGGAATGCAGACAGAGAAAGAACCGCCTGCCGCTGAAAGAGAGAATACAGTGTAAGGCACGTGGTCACTCTCAAGCACCATAGCCGATTCCGACACCATACGTGGAAGATAGTCAGATGGGATACCAGAGAAAGTGTACATCACACAGTCGTCCTGGCTTGCAATACCTTTGATTACTTTGTCTTCCGGATTAGAGACAGCGGAAATCATTGTCGTATTTCCATTGCAGATATTCTTCATTGAAAGAGGAATCTTAGCCTCTGCAAGTGGAGTAAGAGCGTCGGAGAACAAAGTGCCGACACCATTTATAGAAAGCTCTCTTGCCTCCTCATAGCTCATATGCTCGATAAGGTATGCCGACGTGATTTTCTTCGGGTCAGCGCTCATAAACTCATCGTTTGGTTTCCACACCTGCATCTCCTGAGCTCCCAACACCTTAGCGATGTAAGCGGCGGTAAGGTCGGAAGATCCACGACCAAGAGTAGCGATCTCGTCGTCGTTTGTACCTGCGATGAAACCCTGACAAACAACCGCACCCTTGATTTTTGAGAATGCAGCCTTAATCTTCTCTGTAGTAGTCTCCTCATCGATAGAGTATCCGCAATCCGCGTCGCCCTCAGCGATGATGAAACGAGTGGAATCAAGGACTCTTGCTCCGATCATCTCGCCGACGATTACAGAGACAAGACGTTCACCGTAAGAAAGGAATGTTGCAAGGATATTGTCTGTCCAGTCACGGAAAATGGTTAGAGCCTGCAACATACTGTCCATCTCAGCGTAAAGACGGTTGAGTTCACTAAGAGCTGCCGACTGACTGTCTGCGGGCACAACCTGACGTGCCAATTCGGTGTGACGGGTCTTCAAATCTTCATATCTGCTGATTATAGACTTAGAGTCGCCTGTCGACGCCTCTTCAACGATCTCCTCAAGGAGGTCAGTAACTCCGTCCATAGCTGAAACCACAACGATTGGGTTCTTTTCCGCTTCAACTATGCTTTTCACCTTCTTCAAATGTTCAGCGGAACCTACGATTGCACCGCCAAATTTTAGCACTTTCATATATATTTGTATTACGAATGTATATTCTTTATCAATTTGCAAAGATACAAAAGATTTTTAGAAGGATATGGCATTTTGTAATGCAAATTTCAAAATGCTATGCGTGAAATAGTTTCTTTTCACTAATATTGGGTATGACATCAAGCAAAAATCAATGGATAAAAAACTTCTAAGAAGCTTCTTAAAATAAATTAATAATATAGTTATAGGATAATGCGTCTGGAAGACGCTACCGAGCGAAGCGAGAATTACATCCATGTAGAGACGCACGGTCGTGCGTCTCATAAATATAATACCAAAGGCAGACACAACAATATCTCCGCCTTTATGGGTTTTAATTTGGAAAAATCTCTGTGGATTAATAACTTTGCAGAAAAAGGAGGGTTTTACTATGCCAGAAGAATTATTGAATAAATACCGCCTCACCAGTATGGAAGAACCAACAGACGAAATGTTGGCTCAGATTATGCATGAAGTTGCGGTGGAGGCGAAAGAAAAATCAAAAGAAGCCCATCGAAAATTCTACGAAGAAATTCGAGAAATGGTAAAAAAGAATGGAGCAGAATAATCACAAACCTGTGTTGATTGTCATTGCCGGTCCTAACGGTTCGGGCAAAACCACAGTTACGTCAAAGATTCTAAAACATGAATGGATGGAAGATGCCGTATACATCAATCCAGACATAATAGCACAGGAGATATTCGGTGATTGGAATTCTGTCAATGCAATTCATCAATCAATCGAATATTGTGAACAATTACGAGAGAATTGTCTCGAGAAAAAACAAAGTTTAATTTTTGAAACAGTACTTTCAAGAATTGACAAAGTTGATTTCATAAAAAGAGCTTTGGACAATGGTTTTTTCGTTAGATTATTTTTCGTCAGCACATCATCACCGACGATAAACGCAAGTAGAATTGCAAATCGTGTGATGGAAGGAGGACACGATGTTCCTATTACGAAAATCATCTCAAGGTTTCAAAAATCTATTGCAAATGCTAATCTTTTAGCAAAAATTGTAGATCGTGCCTATTTCTACGACAACTCCATTGACAATGAAGATGCTAAACTGCTATTCCGTCTCTCCGAAGGCAAATTAGCAAAACAATATACAGAGTCCATTCCCGAATGGGCAGGCATCATACTAAATACTATATAAAATAGGCGGTTGCAGGATTGTCTCCGCCTTTATGGGTTTTAATTTGGAAAAATCTCCGTCGATTGATAACTTTGCAGAAAATGAATGAGTCCACAAAACTGGGCGAAAAATTGTCTTATAAATTAATCAAACGCCAGAACATAATAATTAACCGTACTATATGAAACCATATATCAATGTGATTAATCTCGTACTTTGTTTTGTATTTTGTTCCTGTTCACAAACTCAAGAAAAAAACACAAACGAAATTACAGATCACTCAGAGGAAGAAATGGCAGTAGCAATCGATTCTGTAGTCGCACTAATTGATGCAGAAAATGAAGAATATGAAGAAGAGAATGACGATTATGAAGACGAAGAAGATAGCGGCGACGCAATTAAAACAAAACTAGCAAAAGCCATACAATGTATCGCAGAAAATGATGCAGAAGGCTTTGCATCAAGATGTCACTACCCAGTAAATATAAACAGTATAGATAAAATCGTTGACACACCAGAAGAAATGGTCCAATTATTCAACATTCTATTCCCAGAAGATCAACGTCAGTTATTCAAGAATAAAAACGAAAACGATTGGGAAGAAATGGGATGGCGAGGCATTATGTATAGCGACGGAGATTTTTGGGATGAGAATTTTGATGGTAAAATCTCTGCAATAAATTACAGTTCAAAAGAAACCGAGAGATTAGAAGAGAAGAAAAAAGAGATGGCTTCTTCATGTTTACATCCATCATTACAAAACAAAGACTGGGAAATAACACAATCATATAAATGCGACAACGGTATTATTTTTCGAATTGACTACAGAGCAAAAGACGAAAAATACAGATTTCTTTTATTCGAACAAGGGAAATCATTTAATGAAATACCAAATTATGTAATGTATGGAGAATATAGTAACAATGATGACGGATATCACTTTAGCGATGATAATGGAAATAGTGCCGTATTCTATAAGTTCACTGTTTATATAGATTCTCCATACTCACTAAAGATTTCAGATAGCACCAATGTAGACGGAATAACTCCCGTCAATTGGTTAGATCTAATGAAATAAAATGTTGTAGACGATATTCTTGAAGTAGACCCTGATCTTAGAGATTTAATGCTTGAATATCTCATCCGCATAGCTTTGGCTGACAAAAGAGGTAGACACGATAATTTTTGATTTATAACAGAATTTTTCGGTATTTTTGTCTTCAGTAATATTCACGTTTATTTAACTTCTTTCTTTGTGAACATCTAATCAAAAACACTATGGATTTCAACATATTCTTGAGATACTATAAAAATGGGCAACAATATTTCGGACAATCTCACTGTGATTACGATACTGGCAGAGACGATCGAGGATTTGCCAACCTGAACTATGCCGCAGATTGTGATTATCCACCTGCACATTTGGTCTTAGGTAATATTTTAAAAAATGAGGACTACAATAAAGCAATTGAAGAGTTTACACTAGGAGCAAGAAAAGGAGAACTAAGCTGCCAGTATGAACTTGTTTTGTCTTATTTCAAAGGAATAGGCTGTCAGACCAACTACGAAGATGCGTTGATTTGGGGCACACTCTATTTGCAAAATTCTGAAAACGACGAAATAAAGGCTATTGTTGATCAACTAAAAGCAAAAGGTGTCAAGTATGATGAAAAAAAATATTTTAGATTCTTTCAAGAAATTGAAGAATACAAAGAATATAAAGCCCATGTGAATGCTCTCGAAGAAGAAGAAAAAATAAAGAAAAAATTGAAAGAGATACAGTGGTATAATAAACAAAGAGATCAGATTAGAAAATTTGAGCAAAAATTCGGATCTTTCATCAAAAATGTTTACACTCTTACAAATAGTGTTTTTTTGGTGAACTATGATCCGATAAAATCAGATTGGAAATTTCCATATAACTCTGTATTGTATATTAACAATATGCCCATTGTAGTAACTCTTCTTCCTTGTTTATCACAAAAGCTTAAAGACAGAATTGAGAAATTTGATCATTTTGGGTCGTTTCATTGTAACGTGACACAATTGATGAACATTGAGGAGAAAAAAATTCCGACCATTTTCCGTATCTACATTTTTTTCAGTGGTGATCAAGATTTTAGTGAGAAAATCTATTTCAAGTTGCAAGATGACGGAATGGATATTGTATTTTGTGGGAATAATGAGTCATCAGAAAGTTTCGAAGAAGCCCTTAAAAAGAAGTACAATTGCTGGTCTACTGCAGAACATTGTGATAACCCAGACTTGTAAACACAAACAGAGTTGAAAATATCACTTGTTTTCTTTCGTTCCCATTTTTCCGTCTGAAAGACGCTACCGAGCGAAGCGAGCGTAACGTCCATGTAGAGACGCACGGTCGTGCGTCTCATAAATATAATACCAAAGGCAGACACAACAATCTATCCGCCTTTATTGGTTTTCATTTGGAAAAATCTCCGTGGATTAATAACTTTGCAGAAAAAGGAGGGTTTTACTATGCCAGAAGAATTACTGAACAAATACCGCCTCACCAGTATGGAAGAACCAACAGACGAGATGTTGGCTCAGATTATGCATGAAGTTACGGTGGAGGCGAAAGAATCTACCGAGAAAGCAAGAAAAGAATATTTTGAAAAACTAAGACAGTCAATTAGAGAATCAAAATAAAATGTCTGACAAGATACACAAACCTATTCTCATTGTAATTGCTGGGCCAAATGGTTCAGGCAAGACATCTGTTACATCAAAAATTCTCAAGCATGAATGGATGGAGAATGCTTTATATATCAATCCAGACATAATAGCGCAGGAGATATTCGGAGACTGGAATTCTGTCAATGCAATTCATCAATCAATCGAATATTGTGAAAAATTACGTCCATGTAGAGACGCACGACCGTGCGTCTCATAAATATAATACCAAAGGCAGACACAACAATCTATCCGCCTTTATTGGTTTTCATTTGGAAAAATCTTCGTCGATTGATAACTTTGCAGAAATTGAAATACTGACACCAAAAGATCGAATGGTATCATAGAAGGAATGCGTCACGCTATTGTTAATGATCATTAAAAATCAAAGCCAAACTGCTTTGAGACGTGCTATTGTTAATGACATTCCTCATTTGAAACCATTGATTGAAGATTTATATGATAAAGAAACATAATATTTTAAGAAACAGACATATAATTTAACAACATAGTATATATTTGAGCTTAACGCTCTTATTCTCACGCTATAAAATCTGGTAAATTTTAAGACACGAGGATAAGCGATGCGGGAGGTTCACGCCATATGGCGTGGGCCGTTTCGTGCTTATTTGTGTCACCGGTCTTACCAGAGCCCTTAGCGTAAAATAAGAAATCACGAACGGTTCACGCTTTTTTTATGCATATCGGTAACCACATAAAACAAGTATTTAGCGAACAAGGAAGAAAAGTTTCCTGGCTCGCTACAAGACTATGCTGCGACAGAAGAAACATCTACAAAATATTCCAACGTGAAAGTATCGACACCGCCTTATTAGCAAAAATTTCTACCCTTCTCAACCACAATTTCCTTCAAGACTTGGCCGACGAGATAAAGGAAGACAAAGGCAATCTTCTATGATCGTCATAAAATGAAAAATCCGTATCAGAGCACGACAACACTAATACGGATCAATAATTATTTCTCACTTTTTTCTAAAATTTCCCAATGTCCACTATAACCACTGCCGACATATTTTATGTGAGACAATTTTGAGATGTGCCTTTTGATAGTTCTTACTCCTTTGCCACATATATGAGACATCTCTTCAGTTGTAATTTTAGGATTTTGTTTGATAACAAATTCAATCCACTTGTCAATATCTTGAGTGCCATCTTGAGTGCCATCTTGAGTGCCATCTTGAGTGCCACCTTGAGTGCCACCTTCTTTTAAGGACATAAATTTTTCTCGTAACACAGTAGCTAACAATCCACCTCTTATAATTTCAAATGTAGGTAAAGTTAAATTTGCCAATGCGAATTCTTCTTTGATCTTTTGATACCCTCTCCCCCAATTTTCCACATATCCCGCATAATAAAAAGCACGAGCAATCAAACAATTACGTGGATTTGACTCGTGACTTTCCATTAAAGTCTCCACAGTAAATTCTTCTGGTAACAAACCTGGATTCCATAATGTAATGCGATTGTTCCAAATTTTCATTTGAATAAATGACTTTTGATAGTCTTTATGAATAATGCTATTGCAAAGCATCTCACGAAGAGCCTCTTCCGGTACTTCTAAAGTTTCTTTACGCAGAATCCCTTCATAACGAATAAGAGAAACCATATATTTGTTCCTCAATATTTGCATGACATTTTCTGGCATCATTATTAGAGAACACTTAACATCATCCGAACTTATCAGATCACCATCATTCACACCGAAACGCCCAATTCTGAAAATTGCATTTGGACACCATTGTTCAATGTCTTTACCGAATAACAATAATGCAGCCATTGTCAGTTTGCCATCAGGTGTCATAACATGAAGGCGTTTTAACGTTTGTTCTGCAGGTTCGTCTTTACATGACTTTGGCAATCTTCCTATATTAACAGCTAAACGTTGAAAATAACGTACAGAATCTTCATTTATGTCATCAAAAGTAGCCAAATCCAACACCATAGATTCCCACGTAACATTTGTTTTCTTCATAATAAATTGCTGAAGAGCGACACCATTAAGCTCTTGTTTTGTAGAGCCAGAACGATAATGATATTTTCCATGGTAACTTATAGGCATATTGTTAGGTTCTACTATGATTTCTATATAGTTGCGACTATCTGCAACAAACAGATTAACATCACAAACAATACCCAAATAGTTTACAATTTTATTAGGGATATCTTCCATCAATTTATTCGCCTCTTCAACACCGACAACCTCCAACGAATCATTGACTCCAATATATATTTTCCCTCCATGAGCATTCGCAAATCCACAAATCCATTTAAGATATTCATCTCGCCATGACTCTTTGTATTCTATATTCTGACTTTCTTCAAAATCTAATTTTAACATACACTTTTTTCATTAAGTTAACTAATCCAACTTTAGATGCAAAGGTAGCAAACTTTATGATAAAATTCAAAATTAAACATCAGCATCTCAATATGAGAACAATTTGTTCTCAGAATGTGAATTTATCGGAGACGATGGGACAACTTAATTTTAACTTTTGCATTATAATTTTGCAATTGATATATAAGACGTCTATAGCGGATTCTATAGATAAAGAATTGAAGATAATAATTATGAGTTTACAATCACAGATTCAAAAAATAATTGAAGATAGGAAAAAACGTGTTGAAAAAATTCAGTTTGAAATTGACAATATAAACAAACTAATGTCCAATCTTGAATACGTTAAAAAGAGAATCCAAGATTTGAGCATTGACAATTCTACAGAATATGTTCAGAAAATTCAAACTAAGATTACTGAACTTGCAAATGCCAATATACAAGCATTACATTTGAGAGAACGTTTTGAACGTGATACCATTAATATTGGAGTTGCAGGCTTTACACACGCAGGAAAATCTACATTCCTGCAGACAGTAAGTGGATTGGATGATTTTTCTATTCCTAAAGCAGATGACAACGACAAGAATAGTGGTAAGCCAACCACAGCAACTCGCTCACAAATATACAATAGTTCCAATAGATATGCAGACGTATTTTTTAGATCAGAAGCTGATTTCTTGGAGTATGTGAACAACTATGTTGATTCATTAGGATTACCTAAAGCGGATAGTTTAGCATCTTTCAAAACTATAAATTTTGATTCTGTTGACGTTGAGTCTTTGAGAGGAGATCGTGATTTGATAAAAATTGATATCGACAGAATCAAAGGTATTCAAGAAGCAGTTCCTTACTTTGAAAACAATTTAAGAAACGTTACAACAATAAAGGTCAATGGCGATAAGTTTAGTGATCTAAAGCAATATGTTGCTTATTCTTATGACGATTCTTCAAAAAGAATGTATCCCGCAGTAAAAGAGGTTAAAATTTATTCTCCTTTTAATGGCGTTGATTCCGATTTGAAGGTTGGTCTTATTGATTTACCAGGATTTGGAGAACACGAAAATGTCACAAAAAAGACATTAGATGACATAAAGAATGATGTTGATGCTGTAATAATTCTTTACAGACCAGGCTTGGCAAATTATGAATTACTAGAAGATGAAAAACGTAAGTTTAGAGATGTTCTGAATTCTCAACCAGCGATTTCAAACAAGGCAGATTTTATATCTTTTCTAATAAATAAAGACACTCGTGTGCCAGATAACTATATAGAAAAGGCAAAAGATAATATTAACGACATTTGGCCTGATTTGAAAGTTCAAGTAGCTTCGTCAAACAACCAAAACCAAGTAGAAAATGTAATGTCTTCGATAGTGAACGGTCTTGCATCTTCGTTAGCAAAGATGGATGATGATTTGATCTCTGCTTATATGAAAGACCGTGATCTTACTGAAACTCTTGGTATTTTAACCGAGGTAAGTCTCTGTTTGGAGCGATTAACAACTAGGAATTCTGCAACTAAAGACATAACGGAAAAAGCAAAGATATTTAGAAAGCGGTTGAACAAAGAATTGACTAGATTATTGATTAAATATAGATCTGACGAAGATATTGATAAAAAGTTCGAAAACGAACTTGAGACAATCAAAGAAGAGATTGACACTGAGATAGAAAACAAATTACTCTATGAGCCAATAGAAATCTACAATACTTGGGAAGACTATATAGAAAATGCTACAGTCGGAGATATTACAGGAAAAGTTCCTCCAGAATTGAAGCGTTTATGGATTTCTATAATAAAGCGTTACATTAAACTCGATGCAATCTACAAAGAGTCCATGGATAATCTAAAAAAAGATATCCTTAAAATTTTTGTAGGATTAACAGGAGATTTGATTGAAGATAAGAATGCAGACAACTTCAACGAGATTTTGGAAAAACTAAAAAACAAACCAGAAAATCAGATATATCAAGCATTTTTGTCAATTAATAATCTCAAGCAAGACTTTCGCCAGAATATATATCCATTTATATTCAAAATTGGAGACAACCGTATTTTGCAACAGAAAGGTATTATTCAAGAGGACGGAACTAATGAAGGAGTTTTTGACCTAAACAAGGAGGGTCTTTCTATTTCGTATCTTAAAGAGCAATTGATTTGTCAAGCAAAATATGCCAACGACCAAATCAAAAACACAATTCTAGAACATTACATTTTAAGATATTTCTTGATAGGTGTTTTAGATACTTTTGTCAACTATATCATTTACACAAACGTTGAAAACGACTATGATTTTGTAGATTTCTGTGATAATCATAAGGGTAAAATATATCCTGATAAGTATGGAGACAAAGCAGACATTTACAAGTACGACGAACTTAAGACATGCGTAAATGATGTTATCAATCTTGTAAAATCATTCTAAAATGAATAATGTAGTATTAGACCCCGTAAATATTGCAGTTGTCGCTCCAACTGGAGCTGGAAAGACTGCACTTATATCCACTGTATGTGATTTTATTAAGTCCAAAACTAATAAAGCAGATGGCTTTATTTTGGAAATTGAGGGAAAGGCAGCAAAAGAGCTTAACACTTTCAAGATGAAATTGAGAGCAAACTTGTCGGCTAAAAATGTTAAATTTGATAGTGCAACAATTGACCCAACCAGTGAATGTACACACTATGACTTCTCTATATCACTGCAAAATGAAAATCTGCTTATAAAGCAACCTTTCAAAATTCTTGATATTCCAGGAGCCTTTATAAATGACCCATACTCATATCAAAATAGTTCTGAATATGAAATGTTTATAAAACATTTGGACTCTTCACGAATATTATGGGTTCCTATTGATGCAGCGGTACTTATGGAAGCAAAAACTCAGGATCAAATTACGGCATCCGAGCTTATCCGTCGTGTAAGCAATTTGGAAGATTTTGTTAAAGAATGGTCTGATTTTGCAGCAAAAAACAATAAAACAGATTACTGTAATTTCGTGTTGTTGAAGAGCGAATCTTATTTCTCAAAAGATGTATTGAAAAAATATAATTTTTGTCAAAAGCGTTTTGATGAATCATACAAGTCTATTATAAATAAGGTAAAAGAATCAAACTCTGAAGACAAACTTTCGTGTGTTGCTGTTGAAACAATTGGTTGCGTAAGAGTAAATCGTTCTAAATGGAACACTAAAGCAGAGGAACCTTCTTGCGATGTTGACTTTGATGTATTAGGAACACAGCAAGAGATTAAAGGTGTTGATGCTCTTTTAACCGATGTAATGAAAGTTGCCAGAGCAAATATCAATGAACAAATTGAAATTGTAAAAACAACAAAAACAACAGAAGCAGATGATTTGCACAAATTGAAAGATGAACTTATTACAAAATATCAGGAGCAAATAGTGCGTTTGGCTAAAAACAAAACAGATTTAGAAAATAAAAAAAATGAACTCCAAAAAGATGAAAAAGATCTTGTCAATAAAAATATTTGGGACAAGTTTAAGGATTTCTTCAATGATAACATAAAAATATTGCGCAAGGAGATTAATGTTACAAAATTGCACATTCAATCTATTGAACAAGAAATAGAGAGTCTAAATTCCAAAATTGAAACCATTTCTTCGATGCAAGAAAAAGCTACTACTGCTTTGTCTATAGTTGAGACCGAAATAGATGCATATAATGGATTGATGGAGAAATTATGTTCTTTAACTTCTGAGAATATCAGTTCTGAGTATTATAGACAACTTTAATCTATTTTTATGGCAAACTTGAATGAAATATCAATAAAGGCACGTTCAAAAGCACATGATTTTATTTGGTTTAGTAGTAAGCCAAATTCCTTCTTGTGGTTTAATAAATACAAGTCTTTTTTTAATGATTCCGAACATTTGTTGAATTGCACTGTTGAGATTGATTCTGATAACTATAAATTATACTTTGGTAAGATATATAGTCAGAAGCACGATCATATAAACAGACGCACTTATTATACATTACAAGTAGAAAACGGAAAGAGAGGCAGTATTTCAAGTCAATATATGTACAAATTTATTTGTGCCTATTTGTCTGAAACTAAATCTTTTCTTCAGTCTTCTATAAGTAAATATCATGAGTATTGTAAATCTAATGATAAAAAGAGCAACGATGAGCGTGATTTTATACAGGAGAAAATTAGTAAATCAAATATTTCAACTTTACTTGATGGTCAATTTCCAGATGAATATTTGTCGTCTATTTTTCCAGTTAAACCTCCTCTTTCCATCGAAGTAGAAGCTGAGATACAGGATAAATTGAAAAAGGTAATTGATGAATTACCTTTTGAAGACACTTCTTTTTCCAATGAAGATAAGTCTAATGAAATATTGGTTTTTGATTCGATGAAAGCAAGACTTAATTTGTTTTTGTCTGAATTGAAAAAAATTACCAACAATGAGCCTGTTTCTAAGAAAATTGCACTTATATTAACAAATGGTTCTCTTAAGTCAGAGGATTTATGTTCATTTGATCAAAATGAATATTCTAAAGTTGTTTGTTTAACTACAAATGATGCAGAATCCGAAACACTACCATTGAGCAAAAAAAAACAAACAGAGAAGCCAAAAGAAACCCCAACAATACCTTCTATAAAAGAAATCAAAAATGTCCTAGATAAATTGGATGAAAAAAAAAATCCGGAACAACAGTGTCCACTCCCAACACAAGGAAAGAACCTAGAGAAAAAAAACATTCTTTTCATAATTCTTTTCGTGACCTTTTTAATAATTGTCGTAAGGAGTTGCTGTCCAACCACATCAGACATCCAAACGGAGAATCATCAAACGGAACAGAGTCGAAGTAAATAGATATTTATAACGTCATAATAAAATGTTATATATATCCTAAAGAATTTTAATTATGGCAGAAGAAATCAAGATTCCTTCTAAATTAGATACTGATGGTATTAAACAAGAAAGAATCGAAATAAAAGTTTGTGAAAAGCTGACCAATCCAAGCAATTTCAGTAAAAACATAATGCCTCAGAAAGGAGATCATATACGTGTTAAAAGATTGGGAGGTATTTATTTTCATCACGGAATATACGAATCTGATGAAAAAGTTTATCATTTGACTGGCAAATTTGCTCCATGGCATTGGAAAAATGCAAAACCTGAATGCACGACTCTTACTGATTTTTTAGACGGTGGAAATTTAGAAGTCAGAGTCTATAATGAATTTCAGAACAACAAAAAATGCAATATTGAAATAATCATTGATAACGCAAAACGACTAGTAAAAAACGGTAAAAAAGGATATAACTTACTGTGGAACAATTGTGAGTGTTTTGCTAATTCTTGTGTATTTTTTGATAATCTAGATGAAATCGTAAAGAAAATCAACCTAACAAAGCAAGCTCAAAATGCAAAAAATGGGGGATTAGCACTGACTGTCGTTTCTGTAATCCTTATAGGAGGCAAAATAGCTCTAAAATATTGGGAGAAGCAGCAAAAACAACGAATTTAATAAATAATAAAATTTCTCTTCTCTGCACGCGTTTTCTTTCGTTCTTGTTTTTTGCGTTCGGCTGTTTTTCTATGCCATTAATGACATATTTTCCTGCACCGATAACGTAGTTGTTTTGATAGCGGTGCGTTTTCTGTTTCTTTTCATGCGTCTGAAAGACGCTGCCAAGCGAAGCGCGAGTAACCCCCGGGACGAAGTCTCGTGGGATAGCGACGGCATCACAACTTTGCCCGAAAGGCAATACACTTTTTGATTGATCTTTCGTCTGTGATTATATACAGAAAGACGGTGGAATTCCAAACCCCACCGTCTTCTTCTAATCAATATTCCCTTATTCCCAAACTTTCTATACCTTTCCCCAATTCTTGTACGGATTCTCCGCAAGATGTGAGTTATAATACCGTTTGTCCGCAGTGACCTCAAAACCTATCCATTCTGGCATCTCAAAGGCCTCCTGCTCACTCTGCAACTCGATCTCAGCCACAATCAATCCCTTGTTGTCGCCAAGAAACTCGTCTATCTCCCACGTGTGATTGCCTCGCTTTATCTTATAACGGTACTTCTCCACTATCGGCGTCTGGCTCAGCTCCAACATGGCATTCGCGTCGCCAAGGGGAATCTGATACTCAAACTCCAAACGGGTGAAACTCTGTGTCTTGCTCTTGATCGTCAAGTATCCTTTCTCTCCGGCAACTCGCACCCTCACTGTGTTGCCTTTCTTGTTGAGGTATCCCTGGGCATAATGCACTCCCTCGCCTGCCTCGGCTCGCCATGAGTCGTCTGCCATCAAGAATTTTCTTTCTATCTCTATATTCATTTCTCCGACGGAATTAAAAATCATCAAAGATCATATCGTCATCCATCTCTGTCTTTCCTTCTTTACCCTTCTTCTTGCCACTCTTATGATGGTTGTTTCCAAACGAATATGATGCATTCAAATTAAATGTTCTTCCATTACGTGTGGTTTTCGCAACCTGATAGAAGGAGTCTGACCATGTCTCTCTCTTTCGTTTGTTGGAGTTGAGAATATCCCTGACATTAAACGACAACGACAATCTGTTGTCCATAAACTGTCGCTTGAACCCTATGTTCATGAAGAATGTGTTCATGTTCTTTCCCTGCGCTGCCACTCTTGGTGAACGGTAGTTGAACGTGAACTGTCCTGTGATTCCTTTTGGAAGACGGAAATCAACACCTTCCTTCAAATCCCAGCTGAAACCGCTACGTTGCTTCAATGTCAATAGTCTCTTTTTCAACACACCTTCCGAATCGGCTATCTCTATCGAGGATTCTCCACCTACTAGATTGTAATAATACAAATTGGCATTTGTTGTCAATGTGACAGCCTTAAACTTGTTTTTTGCGATAAACTCCAATCCTGTCGAATGAGAACGGTTCAGATTGGCAAACGTGCTTTTCAAAATAGCTGTATTGCCCGACATTTCTGTCCAGCTGTATTGCTCCACCACGTCGTCTGTAAACTTATAATATGCGGAAACTGTATAGACATGCCCTTTCTGTGTGGTGTGCAGATAATTCATCTCACCTGAAAATGCCTCCTCAGGATGCAGATCCGGGTTACCGTAACTGATGTTTGTGGAATCCGACATGTTTGGATTAGGGTTCAGACGGAATCCACGCGGACGTGAGATTCTTCGTATAGCGCTAAACTGCAACTCGTCATTATCTGTGATATTATATGAAAGGAATAAAGACGGGAAAAGATTTCCATACAAATCAAGATCATCATATGCTCCTGTGTTGTGCTGCTTCCATGAGATATCCGACAACTCTCCACGCAATCCTACCTTATATCCCAATCTCTTCACTTTTCCACTCCACATTCCATACCACGCATACACGTTTTGGATATACTCAAAATCATTTGTCAGATTTTCCTGCTCCACAAACGGATCCGAACTGTTGCTGCGATCAAAACTCATTGCATTGTTTCTCTCATTTGTCATGTCGACATTGATACCCAATTCAAGTTTGCTGAGCTTTCCGACAGGTGAAGTATAGTCGATGGCAAACTGATTTTTGCGTATTGTGCGGTCGTTTGTCTGGTTCTGCTCTGAATAGTTCAAAAGTTGGTTAGACATATCATAACGTGACTGATAGTAAGTCACATCGTGATTCTGGCTATTGGACGATGTCTGGGCAAGGAATGTAAGCTCCTGATTCTTGCTGAATGTATGAGTATAGTCAAACTTCAGTGTGTACATGTTTCGCGGACTCTGAGCCGACGCAGTTCTGCTCGAATATGACGTGTCTATTCTTACCCCATTGTCTATTCTACCGAAATTATACTCAAAATCCTCGTTTCTTCGGTTTTTTCCAAGTGATAAGACGCCAGAGAATCCTACTCTGTTTCTGTCGTTTATCTTATAGTCCAGACCAAGTCTGGCAAAATATGAATTCATCACAAAGTCTCTTCCTCCATCCGTCACATTATACACACTGTCGATCTCATTGCTCAATGAGTTTCTTCTAATATACTGCTCACGGTCGATGTCAGATGTTCCTCTGAATGTGCGACGCTGGTATCCTAAAGATGACAAGATTGTCCACTTGTTTTTTGTGATGTTTACGGAAGCTCCGAGATTACCGCCAAGTTTACCCTCTGAAGGATATGAAAGTCCGGCTGTGACGTTTCCGAACACACCAGCAGGAGAGTCTTGCTTCATCACAATATTGATGATTCCTGCCGAACCTTCAGCTGAATACTTGGACGACGGATTGGTTATGACCTCGATTTTTTCTATGCTTCCAGCAGGAAACTGTTCAAGCAACTCACCCTGGGCATCACCTGAAAGACCTACACTTCTTCCGTTGATGAACACCTCCACATTCTCATTGTTGCGGAGTGAGATGTTTCCATCCATGTCGACATCGACAGTTGGGATATCACGAAGTACATCTGTAGCAGACACACCAACTGACGCGGCACCCTCATTGACCAGGAATGTCTTCTTGTCGACATCCATCTGCAGCTGTGTGCGGGTTCCTACAACCTCCACCTGACTCAAGAGAGCAACGTCTTCACGCATTTTGATTGTGAAGTGGGCACCTCCCTTACGTTTTAGAATTTCGGGTGTGATTTTACCATTATAATCGGTATATCCCATAAAAGAGATAATAAGCTGATAATTATTTTCCGCGACATTTTCCATCACAAAATGTCCGTCGTCACCTGTGAAATGTCCTTGCACAGTCTTTGTTCCATCAGCACTTTTCAACTCCACATTAGCAAAAGGAATCGTCTCACCTGTTTTGGCATCCACAACCTTACCTTTGATTGTGTAACCCTGTGCCACCGCGCTAAAAACAATGACAAGACAGAATAAAAGTGAAAGAAATTTTTTAATAGTCATGGTATAATAATTGTTCGTTGTTTTAATAAAATCTATAAGCAATTGTGCTTTATGTTCAGTCCTCTATAAGAAGCTGTTTAAATTCGTTTTAATAAAGAAGCTCCTTCTGCAACAAAACATGAGATTTGTTAAGGCCCATGTTTGACAGATATTGACCCCTAACCCAACAATATCTGCGAATTCGCAAGAACAATCAGTTATATTTTAGTGCTCGCCTTCGGCTCGCACTATAGAAGAGGGGGGTTAGGGCGTTCCGCCCTTAACAATCCTCAGCTTTATAACCAATTTTTACAGCTTCTAGGTATTTATTAAAAAGTGCATACGCCATTGAAAGCGTACGCACAATTATTTTTAATTCTCCTTTGGTTTTTCTACCTCTACCTCTGGAATCTCTTTGTTTACTTCATTATTTTCATCAGTTGGAGAAGACTCTTCTTCTTTTTTCTCCTCTTTGCCAGACTCATTCTCACGCATAAGCTCATCGCTACGTGACTCCCATTTACGTTTACCAAAGATCTTTTCCACGTCGTCAGCGAAAATCACCTCTCGCTCAAACAATATCTCTGCCAGCTTGCGATGACCTTCAGCATTTTCACGAAGCACCTGTTTTGCTCGCTCATATTGATTATTAATCAATGCCTTGACCTCATCGTCTATAACCTTTGCCGTCTCTTCTGAGTATGGTTTTGTAAATGAGTAATCAGCCTGAGAATCGTAATAACACAAGTTTGTAAGTTTGTCGCTCATACCATAATAAGCCACCATAGCGTATGCCTGCTTAGTGCTTCGCTCCAAATCATTTACAGCACCCGTGCCTATTGTGCCAAGAACCAGCTCTTCCGCAGCACGTCCTCCAAGAAGAGAACACATTTTGTCGAGAAGATTCTCTTTAGTTATCAATTGTCGCTCTTCAGGCAAATACCATGCCGCACCGAGCGCCATTCCTCGTGGAACGATTGTCACCTTCACCAATGGATCAGCATATTGAAGCATCCAGCTTATTGTGGCGTGTCCTGCCTCGTGCACAGCGACAGCCCACTTCTCGTCGCGAGTGAAAATCTTGTTTTTCTTCTCCAATCCACCGATGATTCTGTCGACGGCGCTCAAGAAATCCTCTTTATCAACTCTTGTCTTGTTGCGACGAGCGGCTATCAAAGCTGCCTCGTTGCAGACGTTGGCTATATCCGCGCCACTGAATCCAGGAGTCTGACGTGACAAGAAATCAACATCAATATCATCCGCAAGTTTCAGTTTAGACAAATGCACATTGAAAATTGCTTTTCTGTCGTGTACATCAGGAAGATCAACGTGAATCTGACGGTCGAAACGACCTGCACGCACCAAAGCCTTATCAAGAATATCGACGCGGTTAGTAGCCGCCAAAAGGATTACACCAGAATTTGTGCCGAATCCGTCCATCTCAGTAAGAAGCTGGTTGAGAGTGCTTTCACGCTCGTCGTTTCCACCGCCCATGCTTGCATTCTTACCACGAGCTCTACCGATGGCATCAATCTCGTCGATAAAGATAATACAAGGAGCCTTTTCTTTTGCCTGACGGAACAGATCCCTCACTCGGCTTGCTCCGACTCCCACGAACATCTCTACGAAATCTGAACCAGAGAGAGAGAAGAACGGAACATCAGCCTCACCAGCCACCGCTTTGGCAAGAAGCGTCTTACCTGTTCCCGGAGGGCCAACAAGGATCGCTCCTTTTGGAATTTTTCCTCCAAGTTCTGTATAGCGGGCCGGATTCTTAAGAAATTCCACGATTTCCTCGACCTCCTGTTTTGCCTCACTCAATCCAGCCACATCCTTGAATGTCACCTTGTTAGGATTATTTCCCTTATCAAAAAGCTGAGCCTTGCTCTTGCCGACGTTGAACACACCGCCAGGGCCAGCTCCTCCGCCACCCATTCTCTGCATTATGAACATCCAGAAGAAAATAAGCAGAATGAACGGACCAAATGTGTAAAGGAATCCCTCAAACATACTGCTGTCCTCTGAAAAAGTAAGGTCTACTTTTTCCACACCGTCAGCTTTCTGCCATTCAGTCAGATCCTCTGTGAAACGGTCGGCTGAAGGAATCTTCACATGGACCTTCGGATTTGCGGCGTATTTGATGGAGTCTGAACCAAATGCATTGCGCATTTTGCCCTCCTTCACCGTAGCCTCAGCATATTTGTCGTTTGTGATTACAGTGATTTTTGAGACAGAGTTGGTTTCCACAAGATACTTGATCTCGTTGTAGCCAATCTCCTTCGCTGAATGATTGTCGTCTGAAAAATAAATTCCCACCAAAAAGATTGCCACTAAGCCATACAACCAATAAAGGCCTGACGATGACTTGAAATTTGGCATCTTTGGTTTATTGTTACTTTCTTGGGCCATATAAATTAATCTAAATCAGGTATTTCTGTTATCTTCGCGTCTTCCCATAGCTCCTCTATGCGGTAAAACTCACGCATTTCCGGAAGCATGACGTGTACTATGATTTCTCCATAATCAATGGCAATCCACTGACCATTCTCATATCCATCCGCCACGATAAAATGAACTTTCAATTCGCTCCTCACATAATGTTTCACAGAATCAGCGATGCTGACGACGTGAGTGGTCGAATTACCTTCACATATCACGAAGTACGGACAGCTATAATTTTCTAACTCAGTCATATCTACAGTAACGATTTTCTTTGCTTTTCGTTCCTGCATTCCCTCAACTATCTTCTGTATAATAGTCTTTGTGTCTACTGTCATTAAATTCTTTGTTTATATTGCCAATAATTTCTTTTTTGCCTCTTCCACCTTATCAAAATTGAACTCCGAAATAGTCTTATTCATAAGTGCTGTAATTCCGTCGTTGCAAAGGTTTCCTATGCTACCCTGATGTGTATGGTGGATATTCTTGTTTGGCTTAAACTCTCCTGCCTCACATTCCAATCCCACTTTTTTATATGCGTCTCTGAATGGCATTCCCTCAAGTGCCAGACGGTTGACCTCCTCCACGCTGAAGATGAAGTCATATTTAGGATCGTCAAGAATATGCTCGTTGATTTTCACATCAGACATGATATGTGTAGTCATCTTGATGCAATCCAGCAATTCACCGAATGATGGCATGAATACCTCCTTGATAATCTGCAAGTCGCGGAAATATCCGCTTGGAAGATTATTGATAAGCATCATAATCTGCGACGGTAGGCTCTGAATCTTGTTGCATTTAGCACGAGTCAGCTCAAACACATCCGGATTTTTCTTGTGTGGCATGATGCTCGATCCGGTAGTGCACTCGTCCGGAAGCTTTATGAATCCGAAATTCTGTGATGTGAACATACAAGCGTCGAAAGCCAATTTTGATAGAGTGGCAGCAATACCTGCCAATGCGAACGACACCGTCTTCTCCATCTTGCCACGACACATCTGAGCATACACCACATTATAGTCCATTGTGTCAAAGCCCAACAGCTCTGTCGTCATCTGACGATTCAATGGGAACGATGAACCGTAACCGGCAGCCGAACCAAGTGGGTTTCTGTTCGTTACTTTCCATGCCGAAAGCATAAGCTCCATATCGTCGGCAAGGCTTTCAGCATAAGCTCCAAACCATAGTCCGAACGACGAAGGCATCGCAATCTGCAAATGAGTGTAACCAGGAAGAAGCACATTCTTATACTTCTCACTCTGCTGAATCAACACGTCGAACAGACCCTCGACAGCCTCAACCACACTTCTTATCTGCTCTCTTGTCCACAACTTCATGTCGACAAGCACCTGATCGTTACGCGAACGACCACTGTGAATCTTCTTTCCCAAGTCGCCAAGCTTACGTGTAAGCATAAGCTCCACCTGAGAATGAACATCCTCTATTCCCTCTTCAATTACAAATTCTCCACGGTGTGCAGCCAAATAAATATTCTTCAGCTCCGCAAGCAACACAGGAAGTTCGTCCTTGGCGATCAAGCCAATCGATTCCAACATTGTGATATGTGCCATCGATCCCAGCACATCACACTCGGCCAAATACAAATCCATCTCACGGTCTTTGCCAACCGTAAACTTCTCAATCTCCGCATTCGTAGCCTTGCCTTTGTCCCACAACTTTGTAGCCATATTCGTAATTTAAAAAGGGAACTACTATTACTTACCGTTTCCGATGAATTTTTTGTTAAGGAAGATGTAAGATCCGATACCTGCAACAAACAAAATAGCTGCGATTACCAAAATAGCGTTGTTTGTCAATTCAGCTATGCTGTAAATAGCCAATAGAACAACTCCCAATAAAACCAAAATAGCCCCAAGGCTTCTCTTCAATTGATCCATATTATTATCTTATTATACACAATTATACTGCAAATTACGCATAATTTTTTGTTTATAACAAAAGTATATGCCCAAAAATGTAAGTAAAATTAAAAATTCGAAATGCAAAATGCGGAATAGTTTGTTCTAATGGTTATAAAAAAGGATTGTTAAGGGCCCATGTTTGATTGATATTGGCCCTAACCCCCTTCTAGAGTGCTAGCCGTAAGGCGAGCACATATAAAACACAGAAAGCAGTACTTATGGTATTGCCTTTCAGGCAAAGTTTTTTTCGTCGTCATCTCTTCCCGAGACTTCGTCACGGGTTTCTCTCGCTGCGCTCGGTAACGTCTTTCAGACGGAAAAAATGGAAGTGGCCAGGTTTGAAACCTGCCCCTACGATTATGGGGTCTATATTTCTTGATCGTGTTTTCTCTCGTTTTTGTTTTCTCCGTTCAGGTGTTTTCTTCACAAACTTGTTTGTGGGTTTTCCAAGCGGCATCTGATATTTTTCAGACGCTGTTTTCTGTTTTTTCATTATTTATCTTGCGGGCAGGTATGAAACCTGCCCCTACACCAATTCGACGAATTGTATAATTTTGTTATATTAAGGTTAAAAAAACTAAATCCGTGCTCTCTCTGCACTATTTTTCTTTACTTTGCATAAGAATTTGAGAAACGTAAATTTTACTGCTATGAAAAAAGGAATAGTTTTATTGATACTTACTTTGTTTTGCGGACTTGCTTCTATCTCCGCACAAGGATTCGACCAAAACCGCTACGACAACGGTCTGCAGCAGATTGCAGAAGCTAACCGCAACTACTTCCGCAACCAAGGTTGGATTGAGAACAACTGGTATCAGCTTTCAAATTGGTATCCCGACGTCCTCCTTATTGATAATGAGGAGAAGGCATACATCGCAAAAGTGATCTGCTCCGATAAAATCATGTCGAGATTCGCCGCGCTCAACCGTATCAAAAAAGACGGTGCACTGCCTACTCTTCGTGAAGTGGAGGATTTCAACCTTATGTTGTGGGATGAAATCGACGCTGCCGTGGCTTATCTGTATAGAAGGTAAAGAACTTGGGGCTAGGTGCTAAAGGGAGAATCATCAGACTTTGATGAATCTACTGTAATAACAATACCTATAAAAATTCAGGGACAATTGATGTTATGAAAAGAAGACTACTTGTAGTGATTATGGCGATCGCCGTCGGTGCAGAGTTGCTTGCTGTCGCAAAAGATGGTAATAATCAGAAGAAAAGCGAAACCATCAACTCTAGCATAGACACTGCCATCGTCGATGCATCAACATCAATTCTCGAATTTTCTCCGTTGGGAGACAATTCCGCTAAGGTGACAGGATACAAGAAGGAGGAAAATCCGACATCTATCGATATTCCCAGCAAAGTGAAAATTGATGGCAAGGTATATAAAGTGACAAACATCGGAGACAAGGCGTTTGATGGATGTAGTTCACTGACAAGCATCACGATCCCGGAGAGTGTGACGAGCATCGGAGGCTTGGTGTTTTATGGCTGTGATGCACTTCCACCACATCTTCTTGTTTATGATAATGGCACAAAGTGTTATGGATGGGTAGGTGATAAATCAAAGTGTACCGATGTAACTATTCCTGAGAGTGTGACGAGCATCAGTTATCAGGCGTTTTATGGCTGTAGCTCACTAAAGAGCATCAAGATTCCGAAGAGTGTGACGAGCATCGGACACTGGGCGTTTTATGGCTGTAGCTCACTGACAAGCATCATGATTCCGGAGAGTGTGACGAGCATCGGTTGGCATGCATTTGAAAACTGTAGCTCACTGACTGACATCAAGATTCCGGAGGGTGTGACAAACATCGGAAACTGGGCATTTTATGGCTGTGATGAACTGCCACCGCATCTTCTTGTTTATGACAAAGGCACAAAGTGTTATGGATGGGTAGGTGATAAATCAAAGTGTATTGAGGTTACTATTCCAGAGAGTGTGACGAAAATTGATGGTTATGCGTTTAATGGCTGTAGCTCACTGACAAGCATCAAGATTCCAGAGGATGTGACGAGCATCGATTATCACGCGTTTGAAGGCTGTAGCTCACTAAAGTGCATCACGATCCCAAAGGGCGTGACAAGCATCGATTATCAGGCGTTTGATGAATGTAGCTCACTAACGTCCATCACTATTCCGGAGAGTGTGACGAGCATCGGTGATTATGCGTTTGAAAACTGTAGCTCACTAAAGAACATCAAGATTCCGGAGAGTGTGACGAGAATCTATCATGCTGCGTTTAGAGGCTGTAGCTCACTGACAAGCATCACTATTCCGAAGAGTGTGACGAGCATTGAACAAGAGGCGTTTGCAGGTTGTAAAAATCTTGATGTTGTAATAGATAATAAGAAGCAGAATGTCGAAATAAAATACGGTGCTCTTGATGATTGCAAATCTGTCAAGTTTTTGAAATAAATCGCCACACCATGTAAAGACTCCACATTGTGATGTCTCTGCAAACAGGAACAAAAACCAACATAAAATTTTATTTCGCTAATTTTCAATATTATATAAACTTTTTTGAAATTTCTTTACGAAATTTGGCATAGTTGGCACGGTTTTTGTAGTTAATATAGTGACGATGTGAATCGGTAATTTGTAGTTTAGTCCTAATATTAAATCCTTTTATGCTATCTATGATAGTAAAAAGCAGGAATTTTAACTTTTTGTTATAATTTCTGCTTTTTGTTTTGTCATTTCCCAAAAAAGATATATTTTTGTGCCGTAAAACATAAAACAAGTCATAAACATGTCGTTTTGACCACAATTTATGTTCCAAATAAGATCTTCATATCTAAGTTATCATATTTTAGGTTTAGGCAGATCCCCAATTGTTTTGGCGGTCTGCTTTTTTTTACACCTTTAGCGGAAACACACGGACATGCGTGTCGTTATTATTTAGCATTCCTCATTTAGCATTTAGCATTTTTTTTTACATTTGCATTAATAATAATAATAATATGGAAAACACTAGTTATTGCTCGTTTAAAGAAAAATTATGTTTCGCACTTGGAGACGCGAGCGCGAACATCGCATGGAGAGGTGTCGCAGCCTTCCTTACAATCTTTTACACCGATGTATTTGGTCTTACTCCTGCGTCTGTCGGACTGCTTATGCTTATTTGCCGTTCAAGCGACGGTGTAAGCGACGTCGCAATGGGTATGATCGGCGACAGAACAAAATCTAAATACGGACACTTCCGTCCTTGGATACTTTGGACAGCCATTCCTCTTGGCGTGATTCTTTCTTTGCTCTTCACTGCTCCCGACTGGAGTTACGAAATGAAACTCGTCTACGCATACACCACTTATATTCTGTTTACTCTAATCTATACTGCCAACAATATCCCTTACGGTGCTTTGATGGCTGTGATGACTCCTAACGAAAATGAGCGCACATCGCTTGGATCTTTCCGTATGATGGGTGCTTTCACAGGTGGTATGCTAGTACAAGGTTCGCTTCTTGCGTTAGTGGCATACTTCGGCAACGTCAACCCGACTATCGACCTTGAGCAAAAAGCTGAGACAGAATATGTGGTGACAGTAACGTCGCCAGAAGATGTGAAAAATGCTAAAATCAGCACCCAGCACGGTCTTTTTGGCAGCGTCGCAAAATTCCAGATGGTGGGAGACACCGCAGCTCCAACACTTGGAAAAAGTTTTGAGATGAAGGCAGGCGAAAAATATACTTTCACCATCACTGGCGAGCGCGACCTTACAAAAGACAATATTTCCCTGATCAACCAAAGCACAGGATACAGCAACAGTATGTATATCATGAGTGCTATTCTTGCTCTTTGTATGTTCCTGACTTTCTGGGGAACAAGAGAGCGTGTGGCTCCTGACGAAAAACAGGAGGATAACCTTTTGCAAGATTTGAAAGACCTTGTTAAAAACAAGCCATGGTTCATTCTTCTTGTAGTCGGACTTGGTTTCAATATCTATAATAATTTGAAGACGGGTATTATCGCCATCTACTTCACCCACTATGTGGGAAACGCCGCGCTCGCAGGTATCTATTTTGTGGCTTTGATGCTTATCAGTATCGTTGCAGCGATGATCACTCCTTCATTGAGTAAAAAATTCGGTAAGAAGAACGTTTTCATCGGTTCAATGATAGCGACATCCATTGTCAACTCTATGCTTTACTTCTTCGGACCAACTCAGATTCTTATGATCTTCGCAGTCGGAATCACTTCCGAGCTTTTTGCAGCTATTCTTCCTACCTTGTTCTTCGGAATGCTTGGAGACGCTGCCGACTATGGAGAGAAGGTGTTTGGCCGCCGTGCTACGGGACTTGTCTACTCAGCCGGAAGTTTCGCCACAAAATTCGGTGGTGGTATCGCAGGCGCAATCATCGGAGCTGTGCTTGGATTATACGGTTACGACGGACAGGATTCATCAGCTATCCAGAACGCTGTGCCTGGAATCATCAACCTTATGAGTTGGATTCCAGCCGTGATCTGCCTGGCATTCACATTCGTGATGTCGTTCTATCCAATCACTTCTGTAGCAGAAGCAACTGCTCCAACTATAAAAGACGACTCAACAGACTTAAAAATAAACAATGAAAATAAATAAAATCATAATTGTGGCAACCCTGGCATTAGGGTTGCCTTCTTGTTTCTCACAAGAGAAAAAGACGGAGAAATCGGCAAAAGTATCTGTTAAAAAGGAGATAAAAATAGATTTCAATGCCGACAGTGCATACAGCTATATTGCCAAGCAGTGTGAATTCGGGCCACGCGTTCTCGAAAGCAAAGCCCACGACGACTGCGTCGAATACATGACAAGTGAATTGCGTCGACATGGTGCGGATATTGTGGAGGTGCAGAAATGCGATGTGGTGGATTGGGAAAAGAAGACACGCAAAGCAGAGAATATCATCGCTCATTTCAATCCGTCGGCAAAGAAAAGAGTCATTCTGTTCTCCCACTGGGATTCACGACCTTGGGCAGATCAAGATGGCAACGAGGCGACGCGAAGAAAGCCTATCGACGGTGCCAACGACGGTGCAAGTGGTGTCGGAGTGATTTTGGAGATTGCACGCCAGTATAAGAAAACAGATATGAATGTAGGTCTTGACATCGTATTTTTTGATGCGGAAGATTTGGGAGAACCGACATTTATCACAGGAGGCAGAGGCAACAACGAATCATGGTGTCTTGGTTCACAATATTGGTCAAAAAATTATAAAGCCGACTCCATCGCCAAACCACGATTCGGTATTCTTCTCGATATGGTAGGCGACGCGAATGCCAAATTCCACATCGATATTGCATCCGGCAGATTGGCAAGCATTGCTGTTGCCAAAATCTGGCAGACAGCCAAAAACCTCGGCTACGGGGATATTTTCGAAATGCTTGAAAGCGGTTCCATTATAGACGATCACGTCTATGTGAACCAATATGCGAATATTCCTACGGTGGATATCATCGATTTCACCGCAGAAAGAGGTTTTCCAGAGACATGGCACACACATCAGGATGTGATCGGCAATATCAACAAAGGGACTCTGAAAGCTGTAGGAGAAACGTTAATGACAGTGTTGGCTAAAGAATAATAAATGTAGAGACGTGGCGTGCCACGTCTCCTTTTTATTTTTTCGGTGCACCACGTCTCCTTTTTATTTTTTTGGTGCACTACGTCTTTTTTTTATACCACGTCTCCTTTTTATTTTTTTGGTGCACCACGTCTTCTTTTTATACCACGTCTCTTTTTTTATTTTGGAAATATGAAAGAAATTGAACCTTTGAAATTATCTTATTCAGAACGTAAAATTCCTGTTTTACCCAGTTTTCTATTCATTTTTTGTATAGAAGTAATTATTTGTTTTTTGTATAGCAAATTAGGATTGTCAGAACAAGAAATCAAAAAAACACTCTCATTTGTTCTTGTTATTTTATCAATTTCTTGGATACTTTTATTGATTTTAATACGTTATAGACACTCACTCATAATTGAAGAGAAAGGTGTAACAATGAAAGATGGAAAAACAAAAATTCAACTTACGTGGGGAGACATAAAACGCATTAACTATTCAAAAGAAGGTGTCAATTGTTTAGAGATTGAGACTAAATTTGATTCTACCACTATTTTTATTCCACTCCAACTATTTATTAAGCGATATTGGGATAATAAAGAAAAGGAGAAAATTTTTTCACATCTTGACTCTTTTATTTCTAAATTCAATTCAGGTTATCTCTACTTAGAAGAAAACCACACGAATAAATTGACAACATACAAACCATATATCAAAAGTGAATCATATATTTTGCAAAGGAAAAGCAATATTCTAATTGCTCTGATTTTTTCAACATTGATTGTCGGATTCTTCCTTATATTTCCGATGAAAATGGCTTTATGCTTTTCTGCTATTTATTTGCTTATCCTTTTAGGCACAATTAACTATAACTATAGTAAAGACGATCTTGTGTTTGATGCAGCAGGAATTACTATATATCACAAACACGACATATCTTTTGTATCATGGGAAAATATCAGTAATATCGAATTTATTACAGGGGAAAGAGACACTTTAATATTTTACTATAAAGACGACAATAAAGAAAGAAAAGCAAAAACATGGTATATATCCACTATAGCAAATGTTAATGGAGATATTTACGATTATTTTATTAACGTCTCTAAATTACGTGGAAAATCAGCGATAGACTCATATATCATAATAAAGGCTAAAAGAAACAAATAAACTGATTTGCAGAAATCTAAATAACGTGAGTTCGATGAATTGTAATCTGTGAATTATTTTCCACTTTTAGATTGAATTTTCTCCTCTTTTCCTCATAAAAAAGGCGTAGCCTTTCTCTGTAAACCTTGTGCCTCTGTGGTTTTATTAAATTTATGTGCTCGCCTACGGCTCGCACGTGGGGAGGGGGTTAGGACGTTCCGTCCTTAACAATCCTCATTTATGACACTCCAACTATCATTTTGATTTCGTCGAATTCACGTTAAATAATTATAAAGGGTTTCCGTAGACAAATTGCGTTTCTCGTTTTTCAAATACTTAATAACAGATGTCACAGAAACAAATTTCCTGACTTTTTCCATAATAAAGTTTTTTTCGTTATATCGTAATGAACATACAAATATAAAATATTTTTTCGATACAACGAAAAATAAAAATCGTAGAGACGCCACAATGTGACGTCTCTACGATTTTTTCGGTTTGTAAACCTGTTATTTCTTTCTATTCATCACAGTGATCACAGAGAACGACAATATAATCTCTGTCAGTACTGTTAGATCAAATGCCCACACTGCTCCCTTGACACCAAAATAATCATTAAATATTATCGTCGACGCGATGCACACCGCTAATGCGACAGCCTCAACAATTGTGGCATACTTCTGTCGCTGTATGGCATATAATCCCTGCACTGTGAGATATAGGGACGTGGTGCAAAGAAGCGGACAAATGGAATAATATCTCAACAATTCCGTCGACTCAGCAAATTCCTTTCCAAGCAATAATGAAACAGCCAACGGTGAAAACACATACATTCCAACACTGAAACAAGCTGAAATCAATATCACAATCTTCAACGTTTTATAGAAATATCTGATTCCCCCCTCCCTATCTTTTTCGTATTCTCTCGAAACCTTCGGAAAAATCGCCATTGAAATCGGCAAATTACACATTGCCACCGCCGCAAACACTAGTTTGAATGCTCCGGAATAAATTCCAAGATCATGTTCAGTAGCGTTGCCAGCTCCAAGATATGTTACAGCAAACGCCTGGGTAATCGACGAACAGACTGAAGCCAAAAAAACAGGTAGAGAATCACCAAGCAACGTCTTCACCGTCTCTCCCGTCACTTTTATTCTTCTCATTCCCTCTTCCTTCACACAGTAGGCAACCGTGATCAAACCTCCCGCGATATATGAGAACGAGAATGATGCCAAATAACCGACACTATCAGATGCTTCACGCACACAGACGACCACCAATATGGCACCAGCCGCCTTGATCAAAAAGTTGGCAACACTCATAATGCTCAACTTTTCCATTCCCTGGAAATACCACGACGGATAAAGCCACCAGCCTATATTAATCATCCACGCTGCGGCATACATCACCAATTCCTCGGTGGATTGGCTGTGTGTGAAAGAATATGGAAGGAAGACGAGAAGCGAAACCAACGTCAGCAACAGCTTCGCGTATATGGTTCCCCAGAAGATAGAACGGAGTTTCTTCGGATTATCCCTGTTGACAGCAATAGCTCGCGTCGACGTATATTCAAAACCAAAATTGATGAAGATTGTGGCATACTGGGCGATAGTCTGCATATAAGTCACCTTACCGAAACTGTCCACACCTAGGATTCGGCTTACGTAAGGAATCAGAAGGATTGGAATAATATAGTTGGCTGCCTGAAACACTGTCATCCACGCCGCATTCTTAATGACTCTCTTGTTTTCTCCGTCCATCATATTTGTTAAAGTAATGAGTACGCAAAGTTATATCTCTTTTTCAAAAATTAGGTATATTTGCAAAAAATGATGATATGAAAAGATTTTTTACCTCTATTGCTATATTGGCGACGATGCTATGCGCATCTGCCCAAAACCAGCTTTTTTTCAAGCATATGTTTGAGAACAAGACCTCTGATGAATCAATCGTAGGTTATGGATACCGTGACGACTGGGGATTCTATAAGAGCGACGACGGAAGATTCATACTCATTGATATGGCGATATTAAGTGCTGTGGAGCCTTCCGCCGGTATAATTTGTTGCAATATGACATTTAATGGAGAAGGTTGCAAAAGTGAAGAGGAGGCAAAAACAATACTTGAGTCGAAGGTAAAACCTGCCATTGAATCGTTGGCCAATGACAAAAAGAACAAGTCTGCTTATGTGGCAGCGTCTATGGATAGCAGTAAACTTGAGATCTATGCCTATACATACAATACAGAAGAGTTGAAAAAGGAAATAGAAAAATCAAAATTTGTCGGTAGAATCGGCAAAAACATGAATATTTCCTTCAAAAACGACCAAAATTGGAACATATACCAATCCAAACTTTTCCCCGACCAGTGGAATTACCAAAAGATACAAAACCAACGTATAATAGAAGATCTTCAAGCTAAAGGTGACGTGAATACAAAACTTCATATTGTTTCTCATTTCATCTCTTTCCCTTTAGACAAGAAAGAGAATGCCAACAACCTTGCCGCCAAGGCCAAAACCTGGAAATATTATGTTGACCAGGTGGAGGAAGAAGAGGGAGTAGTCAAAGTTGTTTTCTCAAAGAAATCCAAAACTGATATAGAGTCGATCACCACAGTCACAAATGAAGTGATGAATCTTGCAAAAGAATTCGGCGGTGAATACGTGGAATGGAGCACAAGAGTGATGAGAGACTAAATTATTTAGATTCTCTAATTTCAGTAAGATAATTCAAAAATTTAGTATCGTCACCGTTTAGAATCAGTTCATCAGGAAATCCTACTTCCTGAGCTAAACCATAGGCATAGGTATGGTTGGCGACATCGTAAGTGATGTGGGCATCACTACCCATGATGATTGGAACATTCATCTCCTTACAATATCCCAACATCACTATAAAATTAGATTTTGCTTTTGGTTTATCACGTCCAGGACGGAGACTGCTATTGTTTAGCTCCAGCAAAGTTTTAGTCTCAGCACTACACTGCACTATAGCCCTGATATCGAGGTCGGCAGTACCGTCGACAGGATGAGAAATTATATCTATATCAGGCCTTTTCATCGCATTTATTATAGCGTCCGTATTTTCAGTGACGGTGCCATTAGTAAACGCACGACTATGAAGACCTGCTATACGGATATCCAATGTTTTAGTGATGCTTGGCTTCAAATCCACATTTCCGGCAAAATCGATGATGTTCATTTCAGACCCCATCATCAAACGCATATCACCATATTGACGTGGAATGACACTAAGATTGCGGTAGTAGATAGAATGACATGATCCAAGCATCATTGGTCCATGTTCCGTCACACCAAAAAGTTTGAGACCCTTTTTTTGTGCGGCATCAATCATTTCAGCAAGAGTACTGTAAGCATGTCCACTGACGATTGTATGAGTATGTAAATCCACTACTGATTTCATCTTCGTTGCAAAATAATTTTTAGTTTTTATACACCTAACACTATATTCGCATCAATATTTAATCGTTTGCATATTGTCCTTGCCACCTGCAATGTTGGTTCACTTTTCCCAGTAAGAAAATTACTAAGTCGTGAAGGACTCACACCAAGTAGTTCAGATAAAGCTTTTTGAGAAAGTCCCATTTCATACATTCTTAATTTTAATACATCTGCTAATGATGGTTCTCCAATCGAAAAATGTTCATCAGAATAATCTGCAACAAGATTGGACAATAAATTAAGTTCTATCAAATTAGGATCATTTTCTGGAGTATTATCGTCAACTAATGGCAATAGTTCCTCTACTTTAGCAACTGCCCATTTATATTGTTCTTTTGTTTCTATCTTTGTCATAACTCCATATTAATTAAATGTTTCTACAATCTATCTTGTCATATTCCGAATGTGTACCTATAAATCGTACATAAACGAATCCTATCACAAACTTGATAACTACTACCAAACGATAATTATTTCCCTTTATATTGAATACATAATGTTGATTTCCAACATTATCTACACTATTAAACGTTTTTTTTATATCAGCGAAACAACTCCACTTAGATTTCTTTACTTTTGATACCCAATCTTGTAAAGCAACTTTACTTTCTGGCACCATTTCCGAATATTCTTTTATTGCCTGTTCTGTAAATATCCTCATAAATACAAAAATAAAAATTCTAAATTATAAAACAAAATTTCATATTGCAAAACCTATGCAATGATTATGAATATGTAATATCCGTACTGTAAACTATATTATTTTCTACACCCAATAACACGCACTAATAAAAGATGTCGTCTCTAACAAACAACAAAAAAGGATGTCAAAATTGACATCCTTTTGTATGTTTTATTTGTTTTTCAACAAATCTCTGATCTCTGTAAGAAGAACCTCTTCCTTGCTTGGTGCTGGCGGTTCTGGAGCTGGAGCCTCATCCTTTTTCTTCTTAGTAAAGTTTGAAACCAAACGAATTGCTGCGAAGATACAGATTGCAACAATCAAGAAATCAAATGTCACCTGTAGGAAATTTCCATAGTTCAAAGTGACAGCTTCAACTGCCGGTGTTGTATCTGTTGCAGGAACAGCGTCCTTCAATGTTAGCTTAAAATCAGTAAAGTTAACACCACCAATAACATAGCCAAGAATAGGCATCATGATGTCAGATACCATTGAAGTGACTATCTTACCGAATGCACCACCGATGATCACACCAATTGCCATGTCGACAACGTTGCCTTTCATGGCGAAATCCTTAAATTCACTAATTAGACTCATCTCTTAAAAATTTTTGTTAGTCTTTAATTTTTATACAAAATTAAAGGTTTTAGAAAAATAATCAAAAATGAATTAAAAAAAGTGATTTTTTGCTGTTTCGTTTTTTCAAATAAAAGGAAAGACGGAATTACTTTTCCGTCTTCCTTATTTTATCTACTCTACAATTACTTTTATTACCTTCTTTGCAGATTTTGCCACATATACTCCCCTTGCATATCCTTTTTCTCGCAAAATATATGGAAGACGGTGCTGATTTGACACTATTTTTCCATAATTTTCACCGTTAACATCGAATATTTCAAATGTTTGGATGTCTTCTGCGTCTATATTGCCCACATAAGTAGGATCATATTCAGTAAAAATGAATTTATCAATGTTGATCCAATCACCGACTATATTCATACGCAATGTATGTTTGCCCTGAGGAAGTTTAGTCAAACTGCGTGTTGTTGTCTCAAGATAACTTTCCCAATCATTATCGTTTGGTGTTGTCTGCAACATATCCGTGATTGCCTCGCCATCAAGGAGTAGCTGAATTCCTGAATTTTCTCCACCTGAAGACAAAATTGCAGAAATATCATAGTAAGCCTCATTTTCAATATTGACAGTATACTCAAGCCATTCTTCTTTCTGAGCATAACCAACAGCGTATTCATCGGGTTTATCCTTCAAAGCATAGACATCCACTCCCGTCTCCAAACGATATCCTTCACCACGGTTTTGCCTGTCTTTGTCGTGATAGGAAATTCCATCGCTTCCATTATCGAAATGCTCTGCCTCAATTGTTCCAGGAATGGATAACGCATGACCCAAGAATGGAGATTTTGGAGTTGTCTCACCTGGTGTGATATATAAACGATAAGCGTACAACTTGCTTGTTACATTTACAGGCACCACTATTTTTCCATTGTCGACAGTATATACTTTTGTAGCCAACGTTTGTGGACCAGCCACTGCCTTATCTTTATTCTCCCAAGTCACCACTTCTGTTGTCACCTCAACCTCACTTCCCATCCATGAAGGAATACCATTGATAGTAACGTCGACAGAACCTACACTTGATCCTCCCAACACTACACTTGCCTCACGCTTTTGTCTGTTGACTGCGGCAAAACCGTCCAATCCATCGCTTTTATCGTTTGGTGGTGTGACTGATGCCATATAACCTTCCATATCTCCATACCATTTGTATAGATGCCATCCTCCACCCTTCTCATTCTGCGACGTGAGCAAACTACCCAAACGACCAGGAAGATTAGTGAACCACCATGAAATCATCGCACTTTCCACTCCATGACGCTCAAATTTGGCGATGAAAGGGACTGAATATCCCGGACATCCCTCGTATTTTTGGTTTGCTGCATCCGATCCAGCACAATACTCATTGATACTGATTTTGCGTGGAGAGACATTATATTTCTTTTCCAAACTGCGATAATGGTTGAGAGCATCCACAAATCCGCCAGATCCCCACTGGTGCCAACTGATCACGTCGGGCATACAGTTGTTTTGAGAACAGAACTTTACAAATGCTTCCATTCGTGATGAACTATAAAATGCAAAAGAAGGACCTATGATTCTGCAGCCAGGATCCAGACGTCGCAAAAGATCATAAGTTGGTTTCCATAAATCCTCATGGTATCTTCCATTCGCGTCTTTCCAAGTGCCATAAGGCTCATTCCATATTTCGTAACCGTCGAAATTAAGATTAGAATTCTTTCTTTTATTCACAATCGTTGTCACCTCCTGCTCCCAATAGCTCCATCCTTTCCAATTATAAGGCCATCCAGGAAGAATATCAGCAAGACGAATGTGAACCTTACCAGTAGTATTCTTTATTCTCTCTGCAGCTTTGAAGGCATCGCCGATAGGTTGTTGACGTCCACTGCCCGACACAGCAGGATTAAGAAAAGCATTTGGTTTCAATGGAGCGACGTGAGCAGCGATATCCGCTGGAAGTGATTCCGTCAGTCCATAAAGTGAACCAGAAGCCACATGAGTCACAGGGCGAATACTGTCGCCAAGATCAACTTTCAGATTAAAGTCGGCAGCATACGATAAAGTCGAGCATGCAAGTGCCAATAAAGTAAATAGTCTAGTCTTCATAGTATGTAGGTATTATATTAATTGCGGTGACTTTGCACACACATTTCTCACTAGCAAAAGTATATCTATTTAGAATATAGGCTGATAGACAAACGTATCAAACACAGGCATTGACAGTTAACAATAAAATTGAAATGGTTAACAAAAAGTGTTAGAATGTACCCATCTGATAGCAAAATTCGTACTTAAAAACGTGTTGACGGGAAATATACCTCTTAGATTATTAAATTTAGGTTATAGAGGTGAGGATTGTTAATGCCCCTTTTATTTTCAATCATAATAAACTAAAACTGAGCCAAAACAAACATAAACTGTTTCATAATAGTACCTAAATATTTTAATTAGAGTTTAACTAACTATAATGATCTATTTTACCCCTTTTCATCGAATAATTTTCAAATTTTGGTTTATTTTTACCATCTATCCAGACAATAACATATTGTAAATTAAATAAGAGAGTTAAAAAAATTAGATTAATTGTTGAAAAAATATAGTATATTTGTTTGCACATTTGAAGTATATGTAAATTAGTCGATGAAAAAAGAACTTATTATGATGGCTATGGCCCTGTCGATAGGCAGTGTCAACGCTCAAAAAACTAAAACTTATACTACTGCTGAACGTCTGTACTTTGAAGGAAAAGAAATGTACGACCTCAAGCAGTACAACACTGCATTCCGTTACCTCGACGAATATCTGCAAGACAAAGATGTGGATAGAGAGGAATATTACGCTGAAGCAGAATATCTACTTGCCTGCTGTGCCTACGAAATGGACAGAAAAGATACACGAGGTCGCCTGGAAAGATTTGTTGCGAATAATCCACACTCGTCTCATATAAGCAGAATATTATTCTTGCAAGGCTCTATTTATTTTCAAAAAGGCAAATACAAAGAGGCTCTTGAGCAATATTTTTGCAAAGTCGACCCACGTAAACTAAGCAAAAAGGAAAAAGCGGACTATTTCTTCCGTCATGGATATTGCAATCTTCAACTTCAAGATTACGATAAAGCCCACTCTTCTTTCACTACTCTATGTGACCTTAACAACGACAACTATCAAAAATCAGGCAAATATTATCTTGCCTACATCGACTATTTGAAAAAGAATTATGACGCTGCTCTTCCAACTTTCATCAGTCTGCAGAACGACAGCGAATATGAATCGATAGTTCCATACTACATTGCTCAGATATACTATTACAAAAATATGGACGAAAAAGTGTTCGAATACGGACACTCAATAATCGAAAAATATCCGAATAATAAGAGCAATTCTGAAATCTACCGTATAATCGGCGAATGCTATTTCAAAAAGAACGATTATAAGCAGACTATCAAGTATCTTTCTGAATATGCAAAGACGACGGATCAAATCATGCGTAACAATATCTACATGCTGGGTACGTCATACTGCAAGACTCAGGATTGGAAAAACGCAATTGAAAATCTGCAAAAAGTAACGACAGAAAACGACGAACTGAGTCAGAATGCTTATTTGAACCTCGGAAATTCATATTTGAAGGTTGGCGACAAGACTAACGCAAGAATGTGCTTCGCCCAAGCGTCAAAAATGGAGTTTGACAAAGAGGTTCAGGAAGAAGCAATGTTCAATTACGCTCTTGTGGTATATGATCAAAGTTATTCACCATTCGATGAATCTGTGACCACTTTTGAGAATTTCTTGGAAAAATTTCCTAAGTCAAACTATAAAAACCGCATCTACGACTATTTGCTCAACGTCTACATGACGACAAAAAACTATGAGGCAGCATACGCGTCGATACAAAAAATCAATACAAATAATCCTAGCATCTTGGAAGCTCGTCAAAGAATACTATATTGTCTTGGTATTCAAAGCTTTACAGATGGTGATTACGAGAAAGCTAAAGATTATCTCACTAAATCACTCATTGACAAACAATATAACTACAATACCGAATCACTAGCTTATTTTTGGCGTGGTGAGGCAAATTTTCGTCTCAACAAACCAACAGAAGCTCAGCAAGATTATCTCTCATTTATAAATACGACGGGAGCTCGACACAGTGATGTATACAATCTTGCCCACTACAACCTCGGTTACTGCTACTTCAACAATAAGAGTTATACTTCGGCATTGACATGGTTCAGAAAATTCACTAATCTTGAAGATAACAACAAAACACTCATCGCCGATGCCAACAACCGTATAGGTGACTGTTACTTCATCAACCATGATTTTGAAAATGCAGAGAAAAGCTATTCAAAAGTTTACGCATTGAAAGGATCCGGAGCCGACTACGCTTGTTTCCAACAAGGTTTCGTACAAGGACTTCAGAAAAATTATAACGGAAAAATCGCTACTTTGAACCGTCTGATTTCAAAGTTTCCAAATTCAGAATACATTGCCGACGCAATGTATGAAATCGGTCGTTCATACGTAATGCTTAATGATTATAAATCTGCAATCACCACATATGAAAAACTATCAAAATCATATTTTCATAGTCCTCTAAGTCGTAAAGGTAAGCTTCAGACTGCTATGCTCTACGATAAAATGGGTGATTTTGAACAAAGTACCAAGATTTACAAGAGTATAGTTGATATGTTTCCATCAAGTGAAGAAGCAAAAACATCGCTTGAAGGTTTGAAACGTATATATTTTGACCAAAATAATGTGTCGGGATATGCAGATTATGTGGAAAGTCTCGGTGGAATCGCCAAATTTGAAATTTCCGAACAGGATTCTTTGACATATCTTGCCGCTGAAAAACTTTATCTTCAGGAGAAATATCAGGAAGCAATCAACAGTTTCAACAAATATCTTGATAAGTTTCCTAACAGCATCTTTAATGAAAGTGCACACTTCAATCTAGGTAATAGCTACTATAATATTAAGGAGTACGACCTGGCAAAGAAAGAATTGTCGCTTACAGCGCAACAACTTGGTTCCGTCCATGCAGAACAAGCCCTTCTTCTTCTTGCTGACATAGAGTATAAGAAGGAAAATTACGAGCAGGTTGTGGAACACCTTGAAAAAATGGTTGAAATCACACAGAATGTGGAGAATAAAGAGAAAGCCAAACTTCAAATTATGCGTAGTTACAACAAACTTGGCAAAATCGACGAGACAATCTCCGCTTGTGATAACGTGATCAAAGGAGACAAACTTGATCCAAATCTATATCGTGAAGCTCTTTACACTCGCGCAAAATGTTATGAGCAAAAGGGTGAAACAAATTATGCCGTCGCTGATTATAAAACTCTATCTTCCAATTGTTTAGATGAGTTTGGTGCAGAAGCAAAATACAAAACTGCTGAATATGCTTTCCACGATGGTAATAAAGAGGCTGCAGAAAAGATAATCTTCGAATTCATCGATCAAAACACTCCGCACCAATACTGGTTGGCAAAGAGTTTTGTGCTTTTGGCTGATATCTACGTATCAATGGATCGTGAGTTTGAAGCTAAACAATATCTGCTAAGTGTAAGAGAAAACTATAAGGGTAAAGATGATATAGCTCTTGAGATCAAATCACGTCTTGATGACATTGAGGCAAGAGAGAAAAATAAAATTAAGGAGTAAAGAAAATCACGATGAAAAGAATAGTCTTTAATATTGCTCTACTTTCGGCATTTTCAATAGTCAGTGCACAAAACGCATCCGACTCCACAAATACTGCGTCTGCCACCGATACTACAATCAAAAGAAATATCGAGGTGGTGAGAGATTATACTCCCGTCATTAAAGAAGCTGGTAAAATTAATACAATGCCAGAACTTAAAGATGTGAATACCAAAAAGATAGAAGTGGATTATAAAGTTTGGACTTCAACCTACAAGCCAAAAACTGATATTATTCCTTCTCTTGATTATGCACTTGCGTCACAAGAAGAAAACAAATACAGTCGTGAAGGTTTTCTTAGATTAGGCGGAGGAAACTACAAATCTTTCCTTGGTGAACTATATACACCTATCTATAATAGCGACGTCGCCCTTTTCGACTTCTATTTGAAACACAACTCATCATTTGGTAACGTCACACTTAAAAAAGACAACTATGATGTTCTTTCCAACGATGTTTTAAGCAAAGGACTTTATAATGACAATAAAGCGAGAATATCCTTTCTACGAAGCATCAGAATTCGTGAAATTAGTGCATTTGGAGAGTTTGGTTATAATCGTTTCAACTACTATGGACTAAACAGTGATATGATCAGTTTTTCCGAACAAAATAAGGACAAAGAAGAGCCTGAATATAAGAATGATGATCAGAAAAACTCCCATTTGACCGCAGCTTTGAATTTTCGCTTCCGATCAAAAGATTATATAGAGCAGTGGAAATATGATTTGCAAACCAATTGGCGTCTTTTGAAAACTCATTTCGACGTCGCTGAAAACACAATTTTCACAGATTTGGCAGCTTCATACAGAATGCAAGAATCTATATTGTCATTGAAATTTCAGATGTATAATGTGTTTGTTTCTACTCCTGAAAACGGCTCTATCGATTTCAGCAAAGCTCAAAACTTCAACAATTTCACTGTGTTGAAGTTTAATCCATACTACAGTTTCATTTCTGAAGTTGGAAGATTGAATCTTGGTCTAAAAGCTTCATTTGGTATCAATCAAGGAAAAAATACGGCATTTTCACCGGATATTACAGGACAAGTTCGTGTTATCGACAATATTTGGTATGTCTACGCAGGTGTAACAGGAGATTATAAAGTGAATACATTACGTTCACTTGCCAACGAAAACATATATCTTTCTCCAGACGCACGTCCGGAAGACACTTATATTCCTCTTGACATTTATTTGGGAACAAAACTCAATATTGGCAAAAGTGTGAACACTGACATCCACATCGGATACAAAATCATCAACAATCAATACTTCTACGTCAACAAGTCTGACTCAACAGGGATGAAGAACACATTTGATGTTGTGTATGATAAAAACGTTGGTCAATTCAATTGTGGAGCTGCTGTTAACTATAATTTCCGTGAAAAAGTGGATTTTTCATTTAAAATCGGCTACAATAAATGGTCGCTTGAAAAACAGAAAGAAGCTTGGATGTTGCCAGCAGCACAAATCGGACTTGGAGTCAGCTATGTTCCAACAGATTTTCTTCGTTTCAACATCAACTACGATCTTGAAGCAGGAAGAAAAGCTAAACTAGGAAAAGACTCTAGTGTAGACCTTAAAAACTTCAACGACATCAGTTTGGGTGCAAATTATAAGTTGATGAGTTTTCTCGATGTATTCGCTCGTTTCAACAATATTTTGAACCAAAGAAGCGAGTTTTGGTATGGCTATCCATCCCAAGGATTCAACTTTTTGCTTGGTTTGACACTGACTTTCTAAATCAGTCATTAAGTCATTTTTCACTCTAAATTTCCAAGGAAATGGTGATAATAGCTACACTGATATCTGCAATACTCATCATTGTCGTAGTATTGCAATTCAAGGAAAAAAGGAGAGTGAAGAAAGAAAGAGATACTCAAAGACGCAAAGAGCAACGTAGAGAAATGATAATGAAGACGGTGGCTGGACTCAGTGCAGTGATGATGAAAGCCAATACTGTGAGAACCAAATCACAGATTGAAATTGTCAAAAATTATCTCGACCGAAAGATGAATTCCACGTATGCCAAGCAGACAATCGAATATTTGAAAACGTATCTATACGACGACAATTTGTCGGTGAATATACTATGTTTGAATGCAAATCGCACATTTAAGTATGGCAACAGAGTACAGCTTCTAAACATGCTCATGTGTATCAGCACTTGTGGAAAGGGAATATGTAGAAGTGAGCGTGAACTGATAGAAAAAATCATGAGACACATGAGAATAAACTCTATCGACAAAGAAAATCTATGGACTATTTATAGAGGCTACATTGTCAACGACGAGGAAAATTTAGAAGAATCGTTGAATGAAAAGACTAAAAACGCATTCAAGACAATGGAATTAAATTACAACTGCACATTAAAAGAACTGAAACGTCAATGGAGAAAGCTATCACTGAAATATCATCCAGACAAATACGAATTATCCGATGAAATCAGTAAAAAAGAGGCAACTCGTAAGATGCAGGAAATAGTGAACGCATACTATTTTCTTCTCAACAACTACTTTGAAAGTTTAGAAATTTAGACTTATACATGATGGAAAAAGAGATTTCACAGCTGAAACAAATAGTTCTTTCACTTCCAGAAAGTCCAGGTGTTTACCAATATGTCAACAAAGAAAATGAAATCATCTACGTTGGAAAAGCTGTGAACCTCAAAAGAAGAGTTTCATCATATTTCAACAAATATCAGACATCAAATAAAGTCAGAGCACTTGTAAAACAGATTGCAGACATCAAATATATTGTTGTGCCGAGTGAGCAGGATGCCTTGCTTCTTGAAAACAGTCTGATAAAAAAACACCAACCGAGATACAACATTCTACTGAAGGATGATAAAACATATCCATGGATTTGTATTAAAAATGAACCCTTTCCCCGTGTTTTCTACACTCGTCGTTATGTTCACGACGGATCACTCTACTATGGTCCTTACACATATCTTCCGGCAATGAAGACAGTGCTTGATCTAATTCACAACATATATGGAATCCGCACATGTAATAATAAGCTGACAGAAGATGCCATCAAAAGTGGAAAATATAAAGTATGTCTGGATTATCATATTAAGAAATGCAAAGGATGTTGTGAAGGTTATCAGACAGAAGAAGAATATAGAGAAAACATAAAAGAAATCAAGCTCATTTTGAAAGGTGAGATGAGTATGCTTGAAAAATATATTCTCGATGAAATGGGCAAAGCTGCAGAAGAAATGAGATTTGAAGATGCACAAAAGATGAAAGAAAAACTCTATCTTCTTTCTCAGTATAAAAGCAAAAACACCATTGTAAGTCCAATTTTGACTAACATCGACGTTTTTTCAATAGAAATAGACGACAACAATGCCTACATCAACTTCTTGAAAGTGATGGAGGGAACAATATCACAAGCTTACACATTCGAATATAAAATACAAACAGAAGAAGAAGAGAGTGAAATTTTAGCTTCTGCAATTGTGGAAATGCGTCAGAAATTTCAGAGTCTATCACGAGAAATCATCGTCCCCTACCCTATTTCATTTGAATTAGACAATGTCACAATCACTGTTCCACAGAAAGGTGACAAGAAAAAACTGCTTGATTTATCAATAAAGAATGTCAAACAATACAGATTCGACAGAATCAAACAAGCGGAAAAATTCAATCCAGAGCAACGTGCAATGAAACTTCTGACTGAACTTCAAAAAGTTCTTGGACTAAAAGAAGTTCCACACCAAATTGAATGTTTTGATAATTCAAACATTTCAGGAAGCGATGCTGTAGCTGGATGTGTTGTCTACAAGAATGCAAAGCCATCAAAAAAGGACTATCGCACATACAATATCAAAACCGTCGATGGTCCAGACGACTACGGATCAATGCAAGAAGTTGTTTACCGACGTTACAGCAGATTGGTGAATGAAGGAGAAAAATTACCAAATTTGATCATTGTCGACGGTGGTGTCGGACAAATGGAATGTGTAAGAGAAGTGATTGAAGACAAACTGAATTTATACATACCCATCGCAGGATTGGCAAAAGACGATAAACACCGCACAAAAGAATTGCTTTATGGTTTTCCGCCACTTCATGTGGAGATACAGCCAAATCATTCTTTATTTCGTTTTCTGGCAGGCATTCAAGATGAGGTGCACAGATTTGCAATCAGTTTTCACCGTAACAAACGAAGCAAAAGTCAGATTCATTCTGCACTTGATGACATCAATGGTATAGGAGAAAAAACTAAAGATACTTTAATAAAGAAATTCAAAAGTGTAAAACGAATCAAAGAACAAACAGAAGAAGAATTGACTGAGGTCATTGGCAAAGCAAAAGCAAAGATAATTTTCGACAATCTTCATCAAGACTAAATCATTTTCATCGAAGATTCTTATTTTTTGAGACGTAGTAAACTACGTCTCTTTTTTATTAATTGCACATTGCAAGAATAGATTTATCATTAAAATATTTTAGGTTTTTTAAACTGTTCCACGTGGAACAAAACTTGATTTTTCTTTTTATAACGTTCCACGTGGAACAAAAAAAAATAGAGTCACATTTACATGTGACTCTATTTTTAGTTTTTGTTTACTTGTTCCATTTTATAAACCTTATCCGAAGGTCTCACTTTGCACGGGACTTTTATAGTGAATTTTGTTCCACGTGGAACAAAATCAGTTTCTTTATCATCCACTATGAGTTTATCAGCAATAAGTTCAACTACTCCTGTGGTAGGACCAATAATCAAAAGTTTGTCTCCTTTGTTGATTCCTGCATTTGTTTCTTGTAAAAATTCGGCAACTCCAATATTGGAATAATAGCGAATTGTTTTGGCAACATACACTTTTCTTTCAGTCGCCTCTGATCCGTAAACGCTACTCCACTCTCCTAATCGCTGACCTAAATAGTAGCCGTTCCAAAAACCTCTGTTGAATACTGTTTTCAGTTGTTCATCCCATTTTGCTATTTTTTCTTCTGAGTATGAACCATCAATGATAGAATTCAATGCTTCATTATAACAAGATACCACCGTCTTCACATATTCTGCACTTCTTGCACGTCCTTCTATTTTGAAAACTCTTACTCCCGAATCAACCAATTTATTCAAAAAATGAATTGTCTTTAAATCTTTTGGCGACATCAAATACTTGTCGTCAACCTTGATCTCAATATCACGTTCGTCATCAAACAAACGATATGAATGGCGACATACCTGAAAACAAGCACCACGATTCGCTGAACTGTTCAACTCATGGAGACTCATATAACATTTTCCGGAAATGGCCATACACAAAGCACCATGGCAGAACATCTCTATTTTTAACTGTCCACCTTTTGGTCCGCATACATTCTGAGCAATAATCTGTTTGTGAATTTCTGAAACTTGATCCATATTCAACTCTCTTGCCAATACCACAACATCAGCAAACTGTGCATAGAATTTCAAGGCTTCTATATTGGAAATATTCAACTGCGTCGACAAATGAACTTCTACACCAATTGATACCGCATAAAGAATAACCGACATGTCTGATGCTATAATCGCAGATACCCCACTCTCTTTTGCGGCATCAACATACGTACGCATATCATCAAGGTCTGTGTCGTACATTACTGTGTTGAGAGTAAGATAACTCTTCAACCCATTTTCAGTACATATACTTGCTATATTTTTTAGATCATCGACAGTGAAATTATTAGCAGAATGTGATCGCATGTTCAATTTTCCTATACCAAAGTAGACGGAATTTGCACCCGCTTGTATTGCTGCAGCTAAACTTTCATAACTGCCCACTGGTGCCATAATTTCAAAATCTGTTCTTTTCAAATCCATAATGCTTTAATTAACTTTGCACAAAGTTATAACTAAATGCACAACTGATGAAAATAGGCAATATAGAATTTTCTGAATACCCTCTCTTCCTTGCCCCTATGGAAGACGTTACTGATATCTCATTCAGAAAAATGTGTAAAAAATTCGGTGCTGATCTCGTCTACACTGAATTTGTCTCTGCCGACGCACTTATCAGAAATATCCAACGAACAGAAGATAAGATGACAATTGACGACTCCGAACGTCCTACCGTCATCCAACTTTACGGTAAAGATACAGAAACAATCGTCGAAGCAGCTAAAATCGCAGAAGCAGCTAAACCAGATATCATCGACATAAACTTCGGCTGCCCTGTAAAAAAAATTGCCGGTAAAGGAGGAGGTGCTGGTTTGCTACGTGATATTCCAAAACTACTGGAAATTACTCGTGAAGTAGTGAAAGCAGTGAAACTGCCAGTGACTGTGAAAACCAGATTGGGCTGGGACAGCAATAATCTTATCATAACAACTCTTGCCGAACAAATTCAAGACTGCGGTGCACAGGCATTGGCTATCCACGGAAGAACTCGTGCTCAAATGTATACAGGTGAAGCTGACTGGACTCTAATAGGTGAAGTCAAAAACAATCCGCGTATTCATATTCCTATCATAGGAAATGGTGATGTCACTACTCCAGAAAGAGCAAAAGAATGTTTTGATAAATACGGAGTGGATGCAGTAATGATAGGTAGAGCAACATTTGGAAGACCATGGATTTTCAAAGAATGTAAAGATTATATCCATGGTAAAGAATCAGAAAAACTCAACACTCATGATTGTCTGAATATTCTAAAACAGATGATTAATGAAAATATAGAAATGTTCGATGGAGACGAGAGAAAAGGTATCACACACACACGTCGACACCTCGCTTCTACTCCAATTTTCAAAGGCATTGATAATTTCAGAAAAACAAGAATTGAAATGCTTCGCACAGAAGTGAGAAAAGATCTATTTGATATTATCGATTCCACCGAACCTTTGATTGAAGAAGCAAAAAATCAGCAATAAAAAAAGACGGGATAAATGAAGTGCACCCCAAAAGT
>DFGT01000004.1:0-2207 GCA_002371265.1 Bacteroidales bacterium UBA3743
GGTAGCCGCCGCTTTCAGGAGTCAACCTCAACGAGGTTGGCTCCTTTTTTTTGTTTATGCGGGGCAATGGCCGTAGAGACGTTGTGCGCAACGTCTCTACATTTTTGTGTTTGGGCAATGCCCGCCGTAGAGACGGTGTGCACACCGTCTCTACAGCCATCAATTCTCCATCGTCATGATGATTTCTTTCCCTACCTTAAAAAGATTCCTCATTGCTGTCTCAAAGATGTCCGCTCCTTCCTCGTTGTCCTCTTCGAGCATATTGTCTTCAAAGCAATTGCTGCTCCAAAGCTTTTCAGGGGTAGCTCCGTTCATGTAGCAGTCTAGGTTAACCGAGACCCGGATTGAAATGAGCCTTTCTGATAATCCGAATCTTTCCAACACTCGTGCCACAGCGATATCTTCCATATCCGACACGAGATACTCATCCGGACATCCATAGTATTTGTTGATTTTTTTGGCGATATTATGCCCTTCCTCGCCCTTCCAGTAGTTGTCGGATGTGATGAATGATCCTTTTAAGATGCGAGGGTAGACGCGATGATTTGCGTCTACATTTCGCTTCATAAATGCGATAGTCTTTTCTGTAGTGTCGAGCTGGATATCTTTTATCTGCTCGTAGACGGAATTGATTCTATTCTGATCTGGTTTGACGCACCCATATTCACACAACCCACTGTCTGGAAACCATGTGAGTTTGCCATCCGAGCCAATCACCTGATGACCTAAGTCGTAGTCTGCGTATGCGCTTGCCAACACTACATCACCCATCGTAGTGCATTCATAGTTGGTGCCTGCGCATCCTACCGACAATGTCAGCATCTGGCTGCAATCGAATCTGGGATCCGTGAGTATAGCCATCAGAGTGGCGGTCGTATTCACTTTGCCGGCATGTGTAAGCGTGAGTGCAATTCCGTCTTTTACATATAATTTTTCGCCTGGAAAGAGCCCCGTCAACTCATATTCGGTTCCTCCTTCCACATATTCTTTATAGAAAAGTTCTCCCTCTCCACAAATTCCATTGCCGAGTGGTCCGATGTCGAATTTCGGAAGAATAAGGATGCGGATTTTCATTAATTCAAAATGCTAAATGCAAAATTCTAAATTATGTGGTAAGACGCACGTCCGTGCGTCTCTACTATTTAGGCGTCGTGAAATGCTTTTCCGTTGACGTCTTGTCTTTCCAACATCTTGTATTCGCAGCAGAATTCATTTTTTAATCTGCCGATATATCTTTTGGCTTCCCACTTTGCCATAGGAAGGTCGTGAAGAAGATAGTTGCCACAAGCGTCCGGAGTCGTGCCTGGCACGACGTCGTTGAAATCAACAACAAACTGCATTGCGTCGATCATAAGCTGACGGATCACCTGGCAGTCGTAGGCTCCCTTCACAATCAGATAATTGCCGGTCAGACAGCCCATCGGACCCCAATAGATGATATTCTGCTTCCATCCGTCAAGATTACGCAGATATGTTGCCACAAGATGTTCTATAGTGTGGATTGCGGCTGGTGCGATTGCAGGCTCTTGGTTTGGAGCGGTCATGCGGATATCATAAGTGGTGAATACCACGTTGTCTGAAAAATCCTGACGTGAAATATATATTCCTGGTTTTAGACCAGTATGATCAACCTGAAATGACGGTATTACTTCCATTTTATTATTTTTATTAAATACGCTACAAAGATACTCATTCCGTTACAAGCAACAAAGATAGATTATCTCATAGTCTTGTGAAATCGCATATTATAGTTATTTTTTTTGACTCGTTCCTATTTTAAGAGACAAAAAAAGGTTGCCCCTTTTGGGAGCAACCAATTTTTTTACGGTTTTGTCTCAAATTACTTGATCTCTGCGAAGTACTTGATTGTACGAACCATCTGAGAAGTGTATGAGTTCTCATTGTCGTACCAAGAAACAACCTGTACCTGGTATGTATCGTCGCTGATCTTAGAAACCATAGTCTGAGTTGCATCGAACAATGAACCGAACTTCATACCGATGATGTCTGAAGAAACGATTTCATCCTCAGTGTAACCGAAAGACTCGTTAGAAGCAGCCTTCATAGCAGCGTTGATACCCTCCTTAGTGATATCCTTACCCTTAACAACAGCAACTAGGATAGTTGTAGAACCTGTTGGAGTAGGGATACGCTGTGCAGAACCGATAAGCTTACCGTTCAACTCAGGAATTACAAGACCGATAGCC
>DFGT01000004.1:2290-2553 GCA_002371265.1 Bacteroidales bacterium UBA3743
ACGATGTTCTGAGCACCAGCACGAGAACGACGAAGGTCACCCTTACGCTGAGGACCGTCAAGAATCATCTGGTCACCTGTGTAAGCGTGGATTGTGCTCATGATACCGCTCTGGATAGCAGCGTACTTGTTAAGAGCGTCTGCCATAGGAGCAAGACAGTTAGTAGTACAAGAAGCAGCTGAGATAACTGTATCAGAAGCCTTTAGAGTCTTGTGGTTAGTGTTGAATACGATTGTAGGAAGATCGTTACCTGCAGGAGCAGA
>DFGT01000004.1:2600-74668 GCA_002371265.1 Bacteroidales bacterium UBA3743
CCTGCAGGAGCAGAGATAACAACTTTCTTTGCACCAGCTGTAAGGTGAGCAGAAGCCTTCTCCTTTGAAGTGTAGAAACCTGTACACTCAAGAACTACGTCTACACCGTACTTAGCCCATGGGCACTCAGCAGCGTTAGCGCAAGCAGAGATCTTGATCTCCTTTCCGTCTACGATGATTGAATCCTCAGTAGCAGAAACTGTGTGCTTACCCTCACCGAACTTGCCAGCGAAACCACCCTGTGCAGTATCATACTTCAAAAGGTGAGCCAACATCTTTGGAGAAGTCAAATCGTTGATTGCAACTACTTCGTAACCATCTGCCTCAAACATCTGACGGAATGCAAGGCGTCCAATACGGCCAAAACCGTTAATAGCAACTTTTACCATTGTTTATTAAAATTAAAAAAATGTTTTATTTCTTTTATAAATCTCAACTTCATGCCTTATCTATATCATATGTCTCCATCTGATCTCCATAAGGGTCTCCATGACAATTGCATCCAGACTTACATCCGGATAATGACATCAGTGCCATTGCTGCCATGAAAAGCGCAATAATTGTTTTTTTCATCCGTTGAGGTTCTTGGTCGAATTAATCAAGCGTTCTGCTCAACTTCTGCATTCTCTACTTCACCATATCCAGGGCAAGTCTGTGTCTTGCACGACTCAAGAAACAATGCTACTGCGAATGCAGCCAAAATTAACTTAATAGCTTTCATATAATTAAAATTTATCGTTATTGGAGCAAGTTCATTCTTGCCTAACTCGTGAGCAAAATTACTAATTTTCTAAATATAATGTCAATATTATCAAAAAAAATGCACCTAAGTTTTCAACATTTTGCACTCGCCACCTACAAAATGTCACTTTGTGTATGACGTGTGGCTGTATGCTGATTTTGTTGTCTGACAAAAAAGAGCTGCTTCCCAGCAACTCTTTTTGTGAACATTTTAGAAAAAGATTATTAGTTGTAAGCACTTTCTCCGTGCTCATATACGTCAAGTCCTTCCTCTTCAATTCTCTTCTCTACTCTCAATCCGTGGATCTTGTTCAAGCTAAAGAAGATTATGAATCCCATCGTCGCAGCCCACAATCCGATTACGACTGCTCCTGTCAGCTGCACTAGGAACATGTCGATGCCGCCTCCGTAGAACAATCCTCCGTCTACTGCAAATAATCCTGTCAGAATTGTGCCTGTGAATCCGCACACTCCGTGCACTGAACTTGCTCCAACTGGGTCGTCTATCTTAAGCTTGTGCTCGATAAACTCTACTGAGAAGATCATCAATGTGCCACAGATCAAACCGATGATCGCTGCTCCAGCTGGCGACACTGCGTCGCATCCTGCTGTGATTCCGACCAATCCTGCCAATATGCCGTTGAGTGTGAATGACAATGATGGCTTCTTATATCTGATCCATGAGATGAACAATGCTGCAAGTCCTCCGATCGCCGCCGCAATGTTTGTGTTGACGAATACCAATGTAGACGCTGTGGCATCCTCGACTGATGCGATCGCCAATTGTGAACATGGGTTGAATCCGAACCATCCCATCCATAGAATGAACACTCCAAGCGCTGCGATTGTGAGGTTGTGGCCAGGTATGGCGTGTGCTTTTCCGTCTTTGCTGAATTTTCCGACACGTGGTCCAAGAATCCATGCTCCCACCAATGCCATCCATCCTCCGACTGAGTGTACGATTGTACTTCCTGCAAAATCATGGAATCCGCCTGTGTATGTGCCGATCTCAAGAGTCGACAACCAACCTCCTCCCCATGTCCAGTGTCCGCTTATTGGATAGACGATGACGGAAATCAACACTGAGTAGATCATGTACATGTAGAACTTTGTGCGCTCTGCCATCGCTCCTGATACGATTGTTGCTGCTGTTGCGCAGAACACTGTCTGGAAGATCAGAAATGCATAGTTTGGAATTCCCAGTTCGCTCATGCAGTCTTTGAAATCGATGCCGAAGAAATTTGGAGCCCCGGCAAAACTGCCTGCTCCGAACATTATTCCGTATCCTAATGCCCAGAATAGGAATGTGCCTGCCATGAAATCAAAGAAGTTCTTCATCAAGATGTTGGCGGTGTTCTTGCTTCTTGTAAATCCTGCCTCGACGAGGGAGAATCCGGGCTGCATGAAGAATACCAACATGGCTCCCAATGCCACCCAAAGTGTATTCAATCCTACCACTACAGGGTCTACAGACGATGCTTCTTCTGATGGTGCTGCCACCGTCGCCTCGACTACTGCAGGGCTCACTGTCTCAACTGCTGCACTTGCTACTTCAGCGGTCGCTGAATCTTGTGCTGTGGCTGGCATGATAAAGGCTCCAGCCAGAAATATAAGGAGTGCTACGAGAAATTTTAGACCTCTCGTGCTACGAATTTTGCTTTTCATATTTGTTTCGTTTTAATGTGATTTTTGAATTTGTAAACGTAGAATGACAACCGAAATAGATTTCCGAAATGTCTATAGAAAAAGGATGCTTAGTTTTCTTGTTCTGCGTTGTATAGAGCGATGTCGCCTCTTTCCCCAGTGCGGATGCGGATTGAATCCTCCACTGGGATGATAAAAATTCGTCCGTCTCCAATCTCTCCCGTCTGCGCGGCTTTAAGCACCGCCTCTACTGTTTTTTCTACGTTTTTGTCTCTGACTATCACTGAAACCAATGTGCGTTCGATGCAGCTTGTGTCGTACACCACACCACGGTAGATTCTGCCCTGACGGCTCTTTCCTATGCCGCGCACATCATAGTATGAGAACCATTCGATTCCAGCCTCGAGCAAAGCGTCGCGCACTTCGTCGAACTTTGTCTTCCTGATAATTGCTTCAATCTTTTTCATATTATTCTCGTTTTATGTTTCTTTTGTTGACGTGACACATTTTGTCTTCCTCGAATGTGTCACGCCATTTTATTAAATTGGATCATTTAGAAGGATAATCCTACTACAAGGTGCGTCCTCTCTGTTCTTGGATTTAGAATCATCTGAGCAAATAGAGGCAATTTGAATTTGTCTGTTATTTCAATGTCCTTGCTTGCCTTTATTCCAATGTTGATCACTCCGAATTTGTCAACTCCGTAGAAAGCCGATTCGTTGACGCAGGCTCCGAGCACGAAATCCCAGTTCACAAATGAACTCTCTACTGGGTATCCTAGCTCAATGTATGTTGAGAATGCTTCTTTCTCTTCCCCTTTGTCGTTGATCTTCTTGTCGTTCAAGAAGTTGATGTTAGCGGAAATTGTCAACGCGAATTTCTCACAACATTCTCCGAAATCCCAACCAAGGTTTGCCTCAAGCACGTGTGAGTTGTCGGCGAAATAACTGTGGTCGTCCCAAGATGGAGTGCAGAAATAATCTGTGACTCCGATTGAGAAGGCTTTCGCTTGTACTGACGCGTAGAAATCCAACTCTCTAGTCTCTTCATCTTTGAATGAAGCAGAACCCCAAGAACCTAGAGTGAAATTTCCTGCAGTCATCTCAATGCCAGGCTGTACGGCAAAACTGCTCTGGTACATACCTCTCCATACATAAGAGCTCACCACGTCGGCATTGACGCTGAACTCAACTTTCTTCTCTGCCTTCACTTCTGCTGTCTCTTCTGCGAGACAAATGCCTGATGCCATCATGCTCATCAAGGCTGCAGCCATAATTTTCAACACTTTCATAGTTCTTTTCGTTTTATGTGTTAATATCAGTTCGTTTTGTAATCTTGGGGATATGTAAAAATTTCAGTTCGTTATTATGCGTTTTATATCTTTTTTATAATCAGTTTCCCTTTCGATTACATTGCAAAGGTATGACGAATTTATACGTTAAAGCATAAAACTGCTCAATTTGTATGCTTATTTTTACTATAAGTTGCATTTTGAAAGGAGCGAGATGTTTAAGCCTTACATTTTGTGATGTTAATTGCTTTTTACACTTACGAAATGTAAGTACAGCTATTTTGAACTGCATGAATGCATTTGGATGCTATATTGGAATATTTGTGTTTAATGTGTAGAAATATTTAACTTTTAATGTGCAAAATGCTACGTAATATTCAATTTCTGTGACTTTTTGAATTATTTTGAACTTGTTGACAGTCTGAGATTTTAAGAATTCTACTAAATATGTGTATAAAAGGGTTGGGCGATGAATTTTATTACTATTTCAGACCTTCAAATGCGACCTCAGTAATTTGTTATGTTAAAAATCATATTGCCCTATTATTCTTTGTCTGAAAATGCTATCTTTGCGAATAAACACTACACTATTATAAATGAGTATCTATTTTTACAATACAACAAGACCATGAATGCTATAAAATCATTGCTTTTGCTAATGGGCCTGAATGCGTTAAATGTGTTTGGAACATGTCCATTTAGTAAATATACAGATGTCGTTACTGCATGTGCTGGTGGTAATGATTTGGGGATAAAATATCCTGCTGGAACATCCAAAGAAGAGGTCTCCTTGTTTCCTTTGCGTCCGAACAAACGTACAGGCAAAGGATATACGCATGGAATCGGGTGCTTGGATGAAACACCGTCGCCGGCATGGTATGCTATCAAAATAGATGAACCGGGAAACCTTTTGTTGAAAATATCACATTCTAATGATGCGGATATTGATTTTGCATGTTGGGGACCATTTAAGGGAGAAACAAAACAAGCTATGCTTGAAAATGTCTGTGCCAATGCTGATGCTTATTTTGTGGATTGTATAGTGCCAAATACAACGAACATTTGCAAACAGTTGCAGTTGGAACAATGCGAATCAAAATTTGCGGTTGATCCTACAGCTTCAGCTCTTGCGAAAGTGGAAAGCAAAGAGAAAATATCAGATTGTAAGGAGCAGGTCGAACGACGATCTGAATCAGACACAGATTATGAGTGTTTTTATGGATATAGTGATGCTTTCCCAATTGCACAGATGGAAGACTGCAGCTTTTCCAATAGCGCTTCAGAATCTTGTTTTATCAGCGATGCCAAAAAAGGAGACTGGTATATTATTTTGGTGACAAACTTTTCTGGTAGTCCGGGAAATGTCAGTTTTTCCAAAATCAGTGGTACGGCCACTACAGATTGCAATGTGATAGTTGATGCTAGCAGTAATTCTCCTGTGTGTGAGGGAGAGAATATAAATTTGTTTGTAAATAATATGCCTGCTTATGCATCCTGCAAATGGAGAGGGCCAAATGGTTTTGAATCAAATGAGGTTTCTCCTAAAATATCTAATGCAGAAAAGGCACATTCTGGTATTTATTATGCGCAAATCACTACTCACGATGGATTGAAATCGGACGAAGTGCCTGTATATGTAAGCATTATCATAAATACTCCTGTCGACACAACTTTAAGGATTGTGGAGGGAGGTAAGGTGAATTTTAAAGGGGTAGAATTATCTAAGGCTGGAGATTACAAGGTGACGGAGAGGTCAGGACAGTGTACAAAAACCTTTAATGTGAAGGTCGTTGTTGAACCGTTGTTGCCTGCCTACATAGAGCAGAATGGACCAATTTGTGAAGGCGATTCTTTGATCCTTTCAATTGGAGATGCTCCGACTTCTGGGGTTAAAGGATATATTTGGAATGGACCGAACGGATTTTATTCGACACTAGAGTGTCCGGTGGTTTCAAAAATGAATCAGAATAAAGCTGGGAAATATTCACTAAAAATAAAAAAGGATGGCTTGGTTTATCCCGTCGCACCGGTCAATGTGACAGTGATTCCAAAGATTAAGGAGAAGGTCACCAGAAGAATTCCTTTTGGTGAGTCGACGGAATTTGCGGGGAAAACAATTAGCCAGAGGGGTGTTTATACCGCGACTTTCGAGTCGTCGTATGGATGTGATAGTATTGTTGAATTGAATCTTGTGCCAGATATGCCGATACTTGAGCCTGATGAGTTTTTCACTCCGAATGGAGATGGTGCTAATGATATCTGGTGTATCAAAAATATTGAGTATTATCCAGAGGCAATGATCAGAATCTACGACAGGTTTGGAAAAATTGTGTATGAGGCGACGGATTATTCTTTTGACAATGCATGGAATGGAAGAGATAAAAATGGACATGATCTTCCATCCACTGATTATTGGTATACTATAGATGTGCAGTCGTCAGATAGAGTCTATTATGGTCATGTGACGTTGCTGAGATGACGTTGGCTGAATCTGCCATCTGCCAACGTTAATATTGGAGAATTTCGACTCTTTATTTGGTATTTATTGATTATCTTTGTCGCTTGGAATCAAAGTGTATATTTAATATATGATCTTAATAACAAACGACGACGGTATTTCTGCCAGTGGAATAAGGGCTCTCACAGAAGTGGCTCGTGAATTCGACCAGGTGATTGTGTTTGCTCCGGATGGTCCACGCTCTGGAATGAGCAATGCTATCTCGTGCAACAAACCGTTGAAATTTGAATGTGTGGGCAAGTTGAGCAACGTCACTCTATACTCTTGCAATGGTACTCCCACAGACTGCGTGAAGCTTGCGGTGCAGACTGTCTTCAAGAATGCTGAGCGTCCGCTTGTCTTGTCTGGAATCAACCATGGCTCAAACGCTTCTGTCAACATAATATACTCCGGTACTATGGGTGCGGCGCTTGAAGCCAATATCATTGGAATCCCATCAATCGGTTTTTCAATCTGCAACCTTGATGAAAATGCCGACCTTGAACCTGCAAAAGATATCGTAAGGTATGTGCTTCAGAAATATTACGACGGTGAGTATGACAGCTATTACGCTGACACATTCTCCGGTGTCCCTGTATGCCTGAATGTGAATATCCCTGATGGCGACGTGAAGGGTGTGATGCTGTGTAATCAGGCGAGAGGCAAGTGGAGCGAGGATTTTGAACTGCGTAAGAATGCCGACGGCGAGGATGAGTATTGGCTTCTCGGTGAATTCCACAACCTTGACAAGGATCGTACAGACACTGATCTTTACGCTTTGGAAAACAACTACGTATCGATTGTTCCCGTCACAACTGATATGACTTTGAGATTTTGTCCTGAAAGAAAATAATTTAGTTATGTCTGAATACAATAAATTCTATATCGACGCCAAAGGCAACATCGGCACTAAGAAAAGTGGCGACAATTTTTTGCTTGGATTTATCGTCGGCATCGTCTTGCCGTCTATCCTTCTGATGATCCTTGTCTATCGTGAGACGCATTACGCAATGTCGGAATTGGTAGACTATTCGTGGAAAGTGGCTGGAAACTCTATTTTCTATCCATACGTCATCGTCTCTCTGATGCCAAATATGTTCGTGTTCTTTTGGATGTATAAGACGGAGCGATGGAAACTGGCTCGCGGATTGGTGGTGGCTACATTTTTGTTGTTCGGACTCTTTGCCGCTAGAGCATTCATAGTATAATTAGAAAGATGAAGTACTTTATAATTGCAGGAGAGGCGTCGGGAGATCTGCATGCGTCCGGACTTCTGAAAGCGCTGAAAAAGAAGGACCATGAGGCTGAATTCATGGGGCTGGGTGGCGACATGATGCACGACGAGGGCTGCACGCTTGTGAAGCATTACCGTGACATGGCGTATATGGGATTCATCGCCGTCATCACTCATCTTGGTAAAATCCTGCAGAATATGAAGGATTGCAAGAAAGCAATTGTCGAGTTCAAACCGGACATCGTGATTTTGGTGGACTATCCGAGCTTCAACCTCCAGATTGCGGAGTTTGTGAAAAAGAATCTTCCCGGTACTCCCGTACATTATTATATAGCTCCGAAGCTGTGGGCGTGGAAGGAGTATCGTCTGAAGAATATAAAGAAGTATGTCGACAGGGTCTATTCGATACTGCCGTTTGAGGTGGAGTGGTTTGGAAAACGTGGATATAAGGTCGATTATGTGGGCAATCCATGTGCCGACGCTGTCTACAACCGTCCCGACCAAGATGAGACGTTCGACTCGTTTGTAACGTCGCAATATCTCGACAACAAACCGATTATAGCTCTGCTGGCAGGAAGCCGTGTGCAGGAGATCCGCTCGTCGTTGCCGAAAATGCTGGAGGCGACAAAGAAAATAGATGGCTATCAGCTTGTGATTGCTGGAGCACCGTCGATAGAGGAATCCCTTTACGACAAAATCATAGAGGAATCCGGAGCTAAGGCGATGGTGGTGCATGACGCTACATATCGTCTGCTCACACAGGCGAAAGTGGCGGTTGTATGTTCTGGCACTGCCACATTGGAGACAGCCTTGGTCGGCACGCCACAGACGGTAGTCTACCACATCGGAGGTGGCAAGTTGGTTCACGATTTTCTGCGACTGTTCATCCATGTCGACCAAGTGTCGCTTGTTAATCTGATTGCCGACAGAAAGATGGTGAAGGAGTTGATAATTGAAGATTTCACACCTGAGAAAGTGGAGTCGGAGGTACGACGCCTGCTGACGGATGAGGCTCAGCAAGAGATGAGGGCGGATTACGAAGAACTTCGTAAGATAGTGGGCGACGCTGGAGTGGGAGACAGAGCCGCAGCAATGATTATCGAAGCGATAAAAAAATAATCCCATAGGGATTTTTATTCCGTAGGAATATAATGTTGGTAAAAATATAAAAACAATGAGAGCATTTTTGATAGCATTTTGTCTGTTCAGTTTGGCTTCATGTGTAATGGAAGAAGAGAATGATTGTGTATGCACAACAAAAAGTGGCGAGCAGTATGAAGAGTATGATGTTGAGGGCAGTTGTTCATCATTAAGCACAAACGATGCAAGTTGCAAGGTTAAGTAGGTATATTCCGACTGTAGCGGTCGGAGTGCTGTTTATCATTTCTGCCATACTCAAGCTGTTGGGTATGGCAGCATTTGAGATGTATCTGTATGAGTTTCAGGTAGTCTCATTTGAGGTTGCCGCAGTGGCGTCTCGTTTGATTATCGCCGCGGAACTGGCGGTCGGCATAGCTTTGTTGGCAAACATCAAGTGGGCGGATTATGTGGCAGGAGCGATGCTTCTGATATTTTCCATTTTTCTCATTGTTCAGATTCAGCAGGGGCACACGGGCAATTGCCATTGTATGGGAGAAGTGTTTGATCTTCCGCCAGACAAATCGTTGTCGAAGAATTTTTTGATGTTGATGCTCCTGTTTTGGGGACATCGCATGGCAAAATATTTGAAGCAGAGCAAGAAAAATTGGATAATCACAATTGTGGTTGTTTCTCTTGTCTCCGTGGTCTCAATTTTTGCGATCAACCGACCTGATTTCATGCGACTGGTAAAAGAGAGAGAGTATAGTCAGGAGAAGTTGACGGAGATGTTGCGGGAAAAATTCCCGTCGGCATTGGAAGGAGATAAGGTCATATGTGTGTTGAGCACGCATTGCGGAATGTGCAAGATGGCGGCACGCAAGATGGAAGGAATATTCACACGTTATAAGTGGCAAGACGACGAGATTCTCACCGTCTTCAGCCATACGCATGAGACATCTAAACCAATTGAGGAGAGGATAGATTCATTTTTTGTTGAGACGAAGGTGAAACGCAGAAACGTCATCACGATGGACCAGGATTCCCTGTATGATGTGGCTCCACGAGTGCCGACCATCTTCCTGCTAAACAATGGAGTGGTGCAGAAGACGTTTGGCTACAGAAATATTTATAGCGGGGATTTTGATAGGGAATGATAGATTTACTTTTGTTTTATAATTAAAATCAAACAACTTCTGAAAAACGAAAGTAATGTTAAAATAGGTTAATGTCGCTCGAATATTTGCGAGTGACATTTTTTTTGTTGTATCTTTGTCGTGTTATTTAAGTTTAGTGAAGATTGATAGACAAAATAAGTTAATGCGTCTTGCGAAAAATCACTAACGGAAATACTTATGATAACAACTAAAATTAATTTATATGAAAAAGATTTTCAGACAAATTGTGAGGTATGTGGGTTTAATCTCGATACTTGCGTTCGCAAGCTCATGTGACAAAAATGAGGATGAAGGAAATAATAATTCAGGAGTTGCTACTGAATATGCGGAGTCTTGTATCCCATACTATGTAGTGCCAGATACTTTGGTGTTGAAAGAAGGCAAGTATCTTGATTCGGAACCTGTGGTAACCATTTGTGTTGAAGGGAAGTGTATCTACCAGAATCATGACTCTGACAAGGCACAATACGAGGCTCTGGCAAAAAAGTATGGGGACATTGGGTACAATAGAAAGACTTCTATAGGACGTGAAGGTGCCATTTCTGTAGCCATTGATTCTATTTCCGTGGTTTCTGATGCGGATATAGATGCATCACATCCAAAAGGAACAGAACTTTCTGATATAGTCAAATTGAATACTCGTAGCCATTATCTATTTATAAAAAGTGGGTACAAGGATACTAATGATCAGTATACAGACAAAGATAAATTTATTTCAGAGTATACGAAGGAAGATTTAACTTTATTATTTAATAGACATGGTTTGATATTCCATTTGGACAACACGATGGCATTCAAAGGAACACAGAATCTAGCAATCACAATCTATTTTGAGAACGGAAAGATTTTATCAACTACACAAGTTATAAATTTTGATTAAATATGAAAAAGAAAGTTTATTTGTTAGTGTCTGTCTTATTGATGAATGTATTGTCAGGTTGTAAGGACGATATAGAAGAAAATGAAGCACTTGATTCAGTCAAACAGGAATCTGTGGAAGACCTTAATTTGAGAGCCTTGTATTCTGAAAATCATGTCATTTCTGTGAGCGAGGCAAGCGAGATAGCGTTGAAAGCACCCGAAATATTTGCTGGTGAATTCACCCGTGCCGGTGATCAAACGCCAAGAGTTATTGAGAGTGTTGGTGTTTATGGCAGAACTAATTCTTCTCTCAGATCAGCGAATACGAATGAAGACACATTGGTGTATGTCTTTAATTTTGAAGATAACCGAGGATTCGCTATTGTCGCTGCGGATGATCGTATCCCGACACAACTTTTAGCGTACGTTAATGAAGGAGTTCTTGAGAATGAGGTGGAGAATCCTGGTTTGCAGTATGCATTGGAGCAGATGCAGGATTATGTGGAATTTTCTATTGATTATTTCGAAAATAAGAAGGATTCACTTTTGACTGTGGCAGAAAAGAACTCTTTTATGGTTGATGCAAAAACAGCAGAAACACGTGCTATTTATACAGGTACTGCGTATCAATTATTATCAGAGAGCACAATCGGTCCATTGCTTAATGTAACTTGGAATCAAGATTATCCTTATAACATGTACGTGGAAAAAAGTTGTGCAAATGATGGTTACAATGGAGGTAAGGCCTATGCTGGTTGTGTAGCTACCGCAACAGCTCAAGTCATGTCGTATTGGAAATATCCGTCAAGGGTTAATCAGCACATTATGGATTGGAATAGTATGTGTTCAACGACCGAGATAGCACCTTCCAATAAGAGCAACATAGCAAGGCTGATGAGTGAAATTGGACAAGAGGTGAATATGGATTATGGGTGTGATGGAAGTGGAGCCAAGACCTCCGACGCATATAATTTGTTGGGTCGTCTCGGATATATCAAGGCATTTTCAAAAGGGTTCAATTCTACTGATGTCAGAAACGCAATGGAATTAAGGCGTCCTCTTTTGGCAAGTGGTTGTGCTACAAAGAAAACAACGGGTAAGCTATGGTGGAAAAAGACACATTACTCTGATTGCCATGCATGGGTGATTGACGGTTGCAAGACACTCCATTATAAGCAGGAGAACTATAGAATCAACACGAGCACTGGGGAATACACAAGTACGTTTTCATACTATGATGAAAACTATTTCCACCATAATTGGGGCTGGGGTAGCAATGGTAATGGCTATTTTGCTGCAGGATGCTTTAATTTACAGGATGCTTACAGTTATGATGGAGATAATAATTCTACTTATGATTTCCATTACGAAAATGAAATATACTGTGTGTACAGATAATACAGAGAAATACTTATGATGACAACTAAAATTAATTTTATATGAAAAAGATTTTCATGCAAATCGTGAGGTATGTGGGTCTAGTCTCAATACTTGCGTTCGTAGCCTCATGCGACAAAAATGAGGATGAAGGAAATAATAATTCTGGAGTTGCTAATGAATATGCGGAGTCTTATATCCCTTACTATGTGGAACCGGATTCTCTGGTGTCGAAGTTTGGCATGTGGCTTGATTCAGTACCAGGTGTTGGTATTAGAGTTAAGGGAAAAAGTATTGATCAGAACCGTACTTCAGACAAGGCTCAATATGAAGCTTTGGCAAAGAAGTATGGGGACGTTGGGTTCAATCGAAAGGCTGCTATAGGGCGTGACGGTGCCATTTCTGTAGCCATCGATTCTATTTCCGTGGTTTCTGATGCGGATATAGATGCATCTCATCCAAAAGGAACAGAACTTTCTGACATAGTCAAATTGTATTCGAAGAATTATTATACATATATCAAGAGTGGATACAAAGATGAAATAGCAGAATCAGACGGAGAACATTATAAGTTTATATCAGAGTATACGAAGGAAGATTTCTCTCTTATGTATTGCAAACAAGGTTTAGAATTTCTTTTTGACAGCACAATTGTTGTCAAGGGAATACATAATTTAACAATCACAATCTATTTTGAGAATGGAAAGATTTTATCAGCTACACAATCTATAAACTTTGATTAATGATGAAAAAGAAAGCTTATTTGTTAGTGTCAGTCCTATTGATGAATGTATTGTCAGGTTGTAAGGACGATATAGAGGAAAATGAAGCAGTTGATTCTGTCAAACAGGAATCTGTGGAAGACCTTAATTTGAGAGCCTTGTATTCTGAAAATCATGTCATTTCTGTGAGCGAGGCAAGCGAGATCGCTTTGAAAGCACCAGAAATGTTCTCTGGTGAATTCACCCGTGCCAGTGATCAAACGCCAAGAGTTATTGAGAGTATTGGTGTTTATGGCAGGACTAATTCTTCTCTCAGATCAGCGAATACGAATGAAGACACATTGGTGTATGTCTTTAATTTTGAAGACAATCGAGGATTCGCAATTGTCGCCGCTGATGATCGTATCCCGACACAACTTTTAGCGTACGTTGATGAGGGAGTCCTTGAGAATGATGTGGAGAATCCAGGTTTGCAGTATGCATTGGAGCAGATGCAGGATTATGTGGAATTTTCTATTGATTATTTCGAAAATAAGAAGGATTCGTTTTTGACTGTGGCGGAAAAGAACTCTTTTGTGGTTGATGCAAAAACAGCAGAAACACGTGCTATTTATACTGGCACTGCGTATCAATTACTATCAGAGAGTACAATTGGTCCATTGCTCAATGTAACTTGGGATCAGACATATCCTTATAACATGTATGTGGACAAAAAATGTGATTATACGATTGCTTATAGAGACAAAGCACCAACAGGTTGTGTGGCTACGGCAACAGCTCAAATTATGTCGTACTGGAAATATCCGTCGACGCTGAACCAGTATGCTATGAATTGGAACAATATGTGTTTAGCACCAATACCTGAGACATCATCTAATCAGAGTAATATAGCTCGACTGATGAGAGAAATTGGAAGAGAGGTGAATATGGATTATGAGTGTGACGGAAGTTCTGCAAAAAGTTCCGACGCATATAATTTGTTGGGACGCCTCGGATATATCAAGGCATTTTCAAAAGGGTTCAATTCTTCTGATGTCAGAAACGCAATGGAATTGAGACGTCCTCTCCTTGCAAGGGGTTGTTCAAAAAAGACAACAACAGGTAAGCTATGGTGGAAAAAAACACATTACTCTGATTGCCATGCATGGGTGATTGACGGTTGCAAGACACTCCATTATAAGCAGGAGAACTATAGAATCAACACGAGCACTGGGGAATACACAAGTACATTCTCATACTACGATGAAAACTATTTCCACCATAATTGGGGCTGGGGCAGCAATGGTAATGGCTATTTTGCTGCAGGATGCTTTAATTTACAGGATGCTTACAGTTATGATGGAGATAATAATTCTACTTATGATTTCCATTACGAAAATGAAATATACTGTGTGTACAGATAAAAAAATTTAGAAAATGATCCGATTGTTTGAACACATTGGATTATTAAGAGGATAAATGTGTTTAATCAAAAAGAGGGTGTATCAAAACTCAATTTATCAAAAATCAAACTATCAAAATGTAAGTTGATTTTTAATTTCTCCAAAAATATAGCCGTTTCAGAGACTTAACTGTAATTTTTAAGCTCTGAAACGGCTTTGTTCATATAAAAAGTGACAAAATGTAAGTTCGAAAAACTTGATTTTACATTTTGATACACCCTCTTTTTATTTTTTGGTAGAGACGCACGACCGTGCGTCTCAATTACATATTTACATTTCCGATTCCTTCAATCGTTCTGCGTTTTCAGCGATGATAAGCTGGTCTATGATTCCCTGGATATCTCCGCCTACGATTGCCGCCAAGTTGTATAGCGTCAGTCCGATACGGTGGTCTGTCACACGGCCCTGCGGATAGTTGTAGGTGCGGATCTTTGCCGAACGGTCGCCCGTGCTGACCATAGTCTTACGGCGCGACGCAATGTCGTCCATATATTTCTGATGCTCCTGGTCGTAGATCTTTGTACGCAGACGAGACAACGCACGCTCTTTATTCTTTGGCTGGTCTCGCGTCTCTGTACACTCAATAAGGATCTCTTCCACCACTCCTGTGTTCGGATTCTTCCACGGGTAACGCAAACGGACTCCAGACTCCACCTTGTTCACATTCTGTCCACCTGCTCCACCGCTTCGGAATGTATCCCATTTGATCAGTCCTTCCTGAATCTCCACATCAAACTCGTCTGCTTCTGGCAACACTGCCACCGTGGCTGCTGATGTATGTACACGGCCCTGAGTCTCTGTCTCTGGCACACGCTGCACACGGTGCACTCCACTCTCATACTTCAGTATGCCATACACCCCGTCGCCCGACACATTGAAGATGATTTCCTTGAATCCTCCCGCTGTACCCTCTGTGAATGATGATACGCTGACACTCCATCCTTTCGACTCGCAGTACTTGCTGTACATCTTAAACAAGTCTCCGGCAAAGATGGCAGCTTCGTCGCCACCCGTACCACCACGGATTTCGACAATGGCATTCTTCCCGTCTTCTGGATCGGAAGGGATAAGCATAAGCTTGATCGCCTCCTCCATCTCAGGAAGTTTGGGCTCAAGCTCATCAAGCTCGGCCTTAGCCATCTCCTTCATGTCGGGATCATCCTCAGTCTGGAGAATCTCCTTGGCCTCTGCTATATTTTTGAGTGTGGTTTCATATTCATTCTTCGTTTTCATGATTCTTTCAAGGTCGCTATACTCCTTGTTGAGCTTCACGAAACGTTTCATATCGGCGATCACTGCCGGGTCTGTGATAAGGGTGCTGATTTCCTTGAATTTGATTTCAAGACCCTCAAGTTTCTGTAGTAGTGTATTCTCTGCCATATTAAAATATTGATTGCTTTAGTGGTAGAACCGAAAAGCGGTTGCAAAATTAGCAAAAAAATTGGAATTTTGTGTAAATGAATAATTGATCCTTATGTATCTAATTGTTCACGTGCGAAACTAGTGATAGGAGTATGCGTATAGTTCATAGAAAAAAAAAGAAATGAATGTTAAAAATAAGTTAATGACATTTAGATATTTGCAAAAGATATTTTTTTGTTGTATCTTTGTTGCGTTATTTAGGTTTAGTGAGGATTGATAGACAAAATAAGTTAATGCGTCTGGCGAAAAATCACTAATGGAAATACTTATGACAACAACTAAAATTAATTTTTTATGAAAAAGATTTTCGGACAAATCGTGAGGTATGTGAGTTTAATCCCAATACTTGCGTTCGCAGTCTCATGTGATGAAGTAGAAGAAGGATGGGATAGTCCGTATGTTTACGTTGAATCTTATATTCCTTACTATGTGAATCCAGATTCTTTGGCGTTGAATGAAAGCTGGAAGTATCATTCTGAACCTGGAATTGTACTTACAATAAAAGGTAGAGACATTTATCAGAATATTGACTCTGATAAAACTCAATATATGGTTTTGGCAAAAAAGTATGGGGATATTGGATTCAATCGAAAGGCTGCTAAAGGACGTGAAGGTGCCATTTCTTTAGCCATTGATTCTATTTCCGTGGTTTCTGATGCGGATATTGATGCCTCTCATCCAAAAGGAACAGAACTTTCTGATATAGTCAAATTGAATACTCGTAGCTATTATCTATTTATAACAAGCGGGTATAAGGACACTAATGATCAGTATACGGACAAAGATAAATTCATTTCAGAGTATACAAAAGAGGATTTCTCCTTATTGTTTAATAAACACGGTTTAGGATTTCATTTTGACAATCTGGATGAGATCAAAGGAACACATAATTTAACAATTTCTATCTATTTTGAGAATGGAAAGAAATTATCAGCTATACAATCTATAAATTTTGATTAATGATGAAAAAGAAAATTTATTTGTTGATTTCTGTCATTTTGATGAATGTTTTGTCAGGTTGTAAGGACGATATAGAGGAAAATGATGCTGTTGATTCAGTCAAGCAAGAAGTAGTGGAAGGTCTTAATTTGAGAGCCTTATTTTCAGAAAATCATGTTATCCCAGTGAGCGAGGCAAGTGAGATTGCTTTGAAAGCATCAGAAATGTTCGCAGGAGAATCCACCCGTGCCAATGATATGATTCCGAGAACCATTGAAAGCATAGGCGTTTATGGTAGGGTTAATTCCTATCTAAGGTCAGCGAATGCGAATGAAGACACATTGGTTTATGTCTTTAATTTTGAGGACAATCGAGGATTTGCGATTGTTGCCGCTGACGATCGTATCCCGACTCAAATTTTGGCGTACGTTGATGCAGGAGTCCTTGAGAATGATGTGGACAATCCAGGTTTGCAGTATGCTTTGGAGCAGATACAGAATTATGTGGAATTTTCTATTGATCATTTTGAAAATAAGAAGGATTCTCTTTTGACTGTGGCAGAAAAGAACTCTTTTGTGGTTGATGCAAAAACAGCAGAAACACGAGCTATTTATACAGGTACTGCGTATCAGTTACTATCGGAGAACACAATTGGTCCATTGCTCAAAGTAACTTGGGATCAAGATTATCCTTATAACATGTATGTGGAGAAAAGTTGTACAAATGACGGTCACAATGGAGGCAAGGCTTATGCTGGTTGTGTGGCTACGGCAACAGCTCAAATCATGTCATACTGGAAATATCCATCAATGTTTAATCAGTATGTTATGAATTGGAATAGTATGTGTTTAAACCCAAAACCTGTGACATCATCCAGTCAGAGTAATATAGCAAGACTAATGAAGGAAATTGGTTTTGAAGTGGATATGGAATATGGTTGTGATGGAAGTAAAGCAGCCCCCTCTGATGCATATAATTTGTTGGGTCGTCTCGGATATGTCAAAGCGTTTTCTAAGGATTTCAATTCTTCGGATGTCAGAAACGCAATTGAATTAAGGCGTCCTCTTTTAGTCAAAGGTTGTGCTACAAAGAAAACAATTCGTAAATTTTTGTGGTGGAAGTCGACAAAATACGAAGATTGCCATGCATGGGTGATTGATGGTTGCAAGATATTCCATTATAAGCAGGAAAACTATAGAATCAACACAAGTACTGGAGAATACACAAGTACATTCTCATACTATGATGAAAACTATTTCCACCATAATTGGGGCTACAGTGGTGATGGCAATGGATATTTTATTGCTGGTTGCTTTAATATGCAAGATGCCTACAGTTATGACGGAAGTCATTATTCTAATGATGATTTCCATTACAGTAACGAAATATACTGTGTGTACAGATAATGAATATGAATTTTATCAATAATAAGTGATTAAATCATACGTTAAGGTATGAGATAAATTCAAGTAATATTAAAGCCGTTTTAGAAACTAAATGTCTGAAACGGCTTTTATTTTTCTTTATAATTTAGAATGGTAGATTCCGTTTGGTCTGTGGAAAAAGTAAGTTAGTTTTGGTCTGGAAACAAGAAAAAATGGCGACGTGATTCATTCCGTCGCCATTTTTTCAATGAAATTAAAAATTAAGAGTTAAGAGTTAAGAATTCAGTCATTCGCCAACTTCTCTACTTCCTCAATCCATATTTTGCTGCATGCGTCGCTTGGCATTCTCAAATCGCCGCGTGGAGAGAGACTGACACTTCCGACTTTCGGCCCGTCCGGCATACAGCTTCTCTTAAACTGTTGTGCGAAGAATCGCCAGTAGAATGTACGCATCCATTTTAGGATTGTTGCGTTGTCGTATTGCCCGTCAAACGCTTTTTGAGCCATGAAGAATATCTTTGTTGGTGAGAATCCGAAGCGGAGAGTGTAGTAGATGAAGAAATCGTGAAGCTCGTATGGACCGACCAAATCCTCTGTCTTTTGTGAAATCTCACCTTTGTCGTCGGCTGGAAGAAGCTCCGGGCTGACGGGAGTGTCGCAGACATCAAGCAGCGTCTCTTTTGCCGCTTCATCCATCTCATACAGAGCAGCGTATTTCACCATGTATCTCACTAATGTCTTAGGAATCGACGTGTTGACGGCATACATGCTCATGTGGTCACCGTTGTATGTGGCCCAACCAAGCACAAGCTCCGACAAATCTCCTGTTCCGACCACCAGTCCACCGATTTTATTGGCGTAATCCATCAGAATCTGGGTTCTTTCGCGAGCCTGAGTGTTCTCGTAGCTGACGTCGAGGATGGAAAGATCATGGTCGATATCCTTCAAGTGTTGCAGGCAGGCTGGTTTGATGTCGACCTCTTTGATTGTCACACCCAGACTTTTCATCATGTTGAGTGAGTTGTTGTAGGTGCGGCCAGTAGTGCCGAATCCAGGCATTGTTATTCCGACTATGTTTTCACGAGGAAGACCAAGCTTGTCGAATGTCTTCACCATCACAAGAAGCGCGAGGGTGGAGTCGAGTCCGCCACTGATTCCCACGACTGCTTTTTTGATTCCAGTGTGGAACAATCGCGTCGCCAAACCTCCGACTTGGATTGAGAAAATCTCGTTGCATCGCGTCGTCATCTCGTCTTCTGGAGGAACGAAAGGATGAGGGGCGAATGTGCGGGTCACATCCGATGGTTCGGAATAAATATTGTTTGCTCCAAGGTTGTTGAGGCTGATTGTTTCAAACTCATTCTTCTTGTTCGGATTCTGATTGCCGATGATGAATGCGGAGTTGCGCAGACGGTCTGCCTGTAATCTTTGCACGTCGATGTCGGCTATGATCAATTGCTCTTTGAAAGAGAATCGTTCCGATGTGGCGAGCTGGCTTCCATTTTCGGCTATGATGGCAGTCCCTGAGAATACGAGGTCGGTGCTGCTTTCTCCGAATCCTGATCCTGTGTAGACGTATGCGCATGCGTTGGTGGCGGATTTCTGTCTCACTAGCTGGCGACGGTAGGCCTCCTTGCCGATCAACTCATCGCTGGCGGAGAGGTTGAAGATGATCTCTGCTCCAGCCAGACACATCTCATCGCTTGGTGATGCCGGCATCCACAAGTCTTCGCAGATTTCGATGCCGAATTTAATTCCGTCGACTTCAAAAATCTGCTTTTTTTCTCCGAATCCTGGAGTAAACCAACGTTTTTCGTAAAACTCATTATTGCTTGGCAGATACTGTTTGTCTACCTCCGTGTCGAAGAAAATAGAGCCGGAGCCAGCCACAAAAGCCGCATTGTACAGTTTGCCATCACGATAATATGGAGCTCCCACAAGGGCAAAGATGCCGAGTTTGCTTGCCTCGTCATTCACTCTGCAGAGTTGTCTTTTCGTCTCCTCGATTAAAGTGCGTTGATAAAACAGGTCGGCGCAAGTGTAGCCGGTCAGACAAAGTTCGGGAAAACATACGATTTTAACATTTTCCTTAGCGGCTTTCCCTAGAAGGGCGATTATTCTGTCCGCATTCACTTTAGGGTTTGCAATCTCCACCACAGGAATAGCGCTGGCGACGCGGACGAATCCAAGATTTTCTTTTTTCATAATGATTATATGTATATTTCAGTTTCTGCAAATTTACTTTTTTTGATCAAGAAGCTGTTTACGTTTAATTAAAATATTTTGTTATATAAACTCATCCCGCAATTAAAATGAGGATTCCAAAGGCGGAATGTCCTTTCCCCCCCTGCTAAAGTGCGAGCCGAAGGGGAGCACTCAGAATTTAATAAAACCACAGGGACACAAAGTCCACAGAGAAAGAGTACGCCTTTTTATGAGAAAAAGAGATGAGAATTCAATCTGAAAGTGGTAGTGAGAGTGATCATACTACATCTTTTCTGAGGATTGCAGTCAAACATTGTCATCTTTGCAGCAGTCTGACTTCTGCGTTTGCGAAAGACTCTATCTCTTTATATGAGCAATTAGCGTTTGCGGCAAACATGTTTCTTGCAAATTGTCCATGAGTGACGACGATGATGTTATCATCTGGATAGCGTTCCGACAGTTTGGCTATTGCCATCTTTGCTCTTTGCAGGATTTGATCTTCGGTTTCGGCAGGGTGTTCTGCCAAAGGGAAATCCCATTTGCCGTTTTTATAATATTTGTCTCTCGCCTCGCTGAGCGGTGTGCCTGTATATGATCCCCAGTCGCGTTCACGGAGCATTGTCATAGGGACGACGGGCAGATTGAGTCTGTCTGCGATTATTTGGGCAGAATCCATCGCACGTTTCAAGTCGCTTGATACGATACATTTAAATCGTATGTTTCTGTTGGCGAGATCCTCGGCAGTCTTGCGTACTTGGTCTTTTCCCAATTCAGTCAGATTGCCAGGCATGTGGCCTTGCAGCATACGAATAACGTTTTCTTTAGTTTGTCCGTGACGTACAATGTATAGTGTCATTTTGAATAATATGTAAAAATAAAAAAATTAGGTTTTGTCTTTTTGATGACTGATATTTCCATCTTTTTTTCGTTTGAAAGACGCTATCGAGTGAAGCGAGAGTAACCCGTGACGAAGTCTCGGGATGATGCGACGATGATAAAAGCTTTGCTGAAAGGCAATACTATAAGTGCTGTTTCTCGTCTCTTTTCTTTAAAAAGTCGAAGGCTTTCTCTTAAAACTCCGAGTCTCTGTGTTTATTCTATATGCGCTCGTCCTTGCGGACTCGCGGAGAGAGGGGGAGTTAGGGCGTTCCGCCCTTAACAATCCTCGTAAAATCATTCATAAACTAGGGCAGAGCCAAATTTTATTTCCCGACTAAAAATTGCGTCAACACATCCCATACTGCTATGATATGGCAGATGGATCCCAACAGCACGAAGACGTGGAAGACAGTGTGCAGGTATGGCTTCTTGTAGAGAGCATAGAACACTGCACCAGTGATGTACATCACACCTTCCGCTATAATCCAATAGGTTGCGATTGGTCCTGCTGAATTCCAAAGAGGTCCGAATGCGACTACGACAGTCAGTCCCATCAGCACATAGCAGATGGTCTCGAAATGGCTGTGCTGTTTTAACTTTACGAAGCTGAAAATGGTGCCGACGATGGCAGCGATCCAGATGAAGCAAAACATGTAAATTCCCCATGTCGGGTATTTTTGCATTATTGCAAGCAGAGTGATGGGGGAGTAGCTTCCTGCGATATGCCAATAGATGGCTGCGTGGTCGAATTTCCTCAACACTTGTTTGGCATGGCTGTCTTGTGGCAGAGCGTGGTAGAGAGTCGATGCAATGTAAGAGCCCAGCATTCCGAAAAGATAAAGCCCAATTGACCATTCAGCCCAGGCGTTACCTCCTTTTACACTCATTACTATAAAAATCACACCAATAACGACTCCCATCAGGATGCCCACTGCATGGGTTGATGTGTTTGCTATCTCCTCTCCTTTGGAATATCTAGCTGTCATAACGAGAAAAACTAAAAAATTCGACTATCGATCATTCATTATTCTTACAGGTGGTCTCCTAAAGTAAAGCTTACTATCTCTCTGATTAAGCAGGTCTTCTTGTTTCGTTTTAGAGTCTCCTATTACAATGATTTCTTTTCGCTAAAAAAAGAATATTTTGTGCTATGAACGATTTTATGCCAAAGATAGTGGTAATATTTCATATTGCCAAATGTAGGAAGATAAGAGTAGAATGAAAAAAACAAGGACCTACTATATAAGTCGGCCCTTGCGATTTTCAAATTTATTTTACGATGGATTTAATGAGAATTTTTTACAGTTTGATGCCATATTTTACGATGCCTTCAGAAAGCATACCGTCTGGCATATATGATTTTAGCGTGTCGACGATGGTGTTGAGCATACGTTGACGTATATAGTCTTCTTTGATGTAGAGTGACACACGACGCTGAGACAAGTGGTCGCCTTCTATCTTCCTGACATTCTGTCGCTGCTTCTCTGTCAAAAAAGGAAGATGCATTTCAGGGATGATGGTATAGCCTCCATTCTCGTCTACAATGCGTATGAGTGTCTCTATGCTTCCAGCCTCGTAGATGCGATGTCCTTTAGCACGTGCTTTGCAGAAGGAGAAGGCACTGTCTCTGAGACATTGCGCCTCTTTCATGATCCACATGCTTTCGTGTTCAAGGGTTTCGGGGTTGAAAACGGGCAGTTTTCGCCAGCAACTTTCAGCAAGATATACGTAGAACTTTTCGGTGTAAAGCGGAATTTCAAGAATGCCTTGTCGCAGATTTTCGCTGATGGCGATACCAGCGTCGATCTCGCCGCGCAGCAAAGCGTCAAGCATGAATTCTACTTTGAGCTCTTCGATGGAGAGGTCGACCGTAGGGTATAGTTTTCTGTAGTGCATGATGAATTTTGGAAGAATGTAAGGGGCGACGGTAGGGCCGACGGAAAGGTTGAGACTTCCTCCTATCAGACCTTTGTCTTCCGACAGAATCTCACTTATCCTGTCTACTTCCATCAATACACTTTCAGCTTGACGTATGATTTTCAGTCCGGCATTGGTTGGAGTGACCGACTTGTTGGTGCGTTCAAATATGCGGAGATCTAGCTCCTCTTCAAGTTTCACAATCATCGCACTCAATGTAGGCTGGGTCACATTGCATGCATCTGCAGCTTTCGCAAAATTACGGAACCGATTGACGGCTATTATATACCTAAGTTGCTGTAAATTCATAAGTTAATTTTGTACTCTTGGAAAATTTCTCTCCCCCATGGTATAGGGGGAGAAAAAATGTTTAAAAGTTGTCGACGTGTACTTCAAAGTACGATTGCGGGTGAGCGCAAGTAGGGCATAGCTCAGGAGCCTTTGTGCCGACTACGATATGTCCACAGTTGCGACATTCCCATACTTTGACTTCTGATTTCTCAAACACCTGAGCCATTTCGATGTTCTTCAAAAGAGCACGGTAACGCTCCTCATGACGCTTTTCGATTGCGGCTACAAGACGAAACTTGGCAGCAAGTTCCTTGAACCCTTCTTCTTCTGCAGTCTTGGCGAAGTTCTCATACATGTCTGTCCACTCATAGTTCTCTCCTTCTGCTGCGTCAAGAAGGTTCTCCGGTGTAGACGGCATACCGTCGTGAAGCTCCTTGAACCACAATTTAGCATGTTCTTTCTCGTTGTCAGCAGTCTGCTGGAAGATGGCTGCGATCTGTTCGAAACCGTCTTTCTTTGCGCGAGATGCGTAATAAGTGTACTTGTTGCGTGCCTGTGACTCTCCAGCAAACGCTGCTTGAAGATTCTTTTCTGTCTGAGTTCCAGAATACTTGCTTTTTGCCATAGTTTTGCTTTTTAAGTGTTTATAATAAAGTAATTCAAATATCCAAATGAGTTTTAGAAACTAGTTTGTTGAATTATTGGGCCTTTTCTAAATGTGAACGTCTTGAAATATGCAGACGGAGAAGCTTGTTGCCAATTTGTCCCAACTCCGTCTGTCTAAATTCAAGATGAGGATGCCAAAACCTGTTTTTATGAGTGCTGAGCAATTATGCTCTTCAATTCATTCAGAGTCTGGGCTCCGCTCTGTCGCCAAACGACTTCGCCTTTTTTGAAGAGCATCAGTGTTGGCACCGACTGTATGTTATACTGCATTGAGAAATCCTCATTCTCGTCTACATCCAACTTGATGATGCGGATGCCGTCGCCAAGATCTTTTTTCAGTTGCTCAAGCACAGGATGCATCATCTTGCAAGGTCCACACCATGTAGCGAAGAAATCCACCAATGTAAGCTTTTCTCCTTTGATAATGTCGTTGAAGTTTTCCATAATTGTAAGTTTTTAATGTTCAACTTTCGTTTTATCTGATGCAAATGTATGTTTTTATTTATAGATGAACGAACAATTTCTTCTATGAATAAATAGATGATATCTATTGATAGAGGGATCGCTTAGATGCTGTCTATAAAAAATGTCTCGATTCCTATGGTTGAGGAATGAGACATTAGTTTAATCTTTAACTTCAGAAAATTGGTCTTTCCCTACAGAGCATAGAGGGCATTCAAAGTCTTCCGGAACATTTTCCCATGGAGTGCCTGGTTCGATTCCAGCTTCTGGAACCCCAGCTTCTGGATCATACTCCCATCCGCATACGTCGCAAACATATTTAGCCATAATTGTAAATTTAATTGTTGATACTCGATATTGTTTTATTTGTTGTAAATGTATACTTTTTATGGTTGTCCAACGAATGATTTTGTCTATGCAGATATAGAAAAAGTCTATGTTGGGGTATTTAATTAGCTTTCACACAGAATCTTAGCTTCATCGAATCCCTGTTTGATACGGTCGCCAATACCGATTCCATCACGAAGATTGCCGGCAATGCGAAGGGTAGGATATTGCTTTTGTATTTTTTCCACAGCGGCAAGTCGGGCGTCGGACGAAGCCTCATACTGTGGTATGGCGCGTTCATGGCGGAAGACTCTTATTTCATCTGCCTTTTTGTTTTTGTCGTATTTGAGCATTTCGCTGAGAGACTCGTTCACCAGGTCGACAAATTCCTCATCTGTCTTGTTTAGCATCTCTGGATGACGTCTTCCTCCAATGAAATACGCCATTGCGGCACCTTGTTTAGGACAACGGCCTTCGAAACATGCTGATGGAAAAAGGATTCCGAGCATCTGTTTTTTCTCTTTTGAAGGCACCAATCCTCCGAAAGCGAGCCATTGGTTGTCGCCGCAGTCTTTGATTCCGACTCCGACCTGTACGACAGGAGCGTAAAAGAGGTTGCTTAGATCATCCATCGTCGCCTTATCTACGAATGGCAACAAATCTGGAAGAGAATAGGCTCCACAAGTGGTGACAACTTTGTCGGCATTGATCTGCTGTTGCTCGCCATTTTTGTTGTATGTGATTTTCCAACCGTCGCCTTCTGGCATTATTTTGATATCTAAAGCACTGGTGATCAGATGCTCGTGGCCGATAGCGTCAGCAAGAGCGTTGACAAGATTTGTAAATCCTCCACGGGCTGAGAACACTTTTTTCGTGGCTTTACGGTCGCGTTCTGTCTTGGGTAGTTTTGCCTTGGCAATGGCTCCTCTTATGAAAGAACCGTAGTCTTGCTCAAGATTATATAGTTTTGGAAGGGCAAGACGGGCTGGCAGTTTGTACGGGTCGCCTGCGTAGACACCGGATAAAAATGGGTCGACGGCATACTCGACATATGATTTGCCCAAACGACGTTCCGCCAATGAACCTATTGATTCATATGGGTCATTGCCTTTCTTACGCCATGGCTCACCTAGAATGCGGAATTTGTCATGCCATGTGAACAATGGAGTCTTCAGCGCGCTGCCAAGGCTTGACGGCAATGCATGGAAACGGTCGCCTTTCCAGATAAGTCGACGTTTGCTTGACTCAAGAGCAGTCTCCAGTTCACAAGCGTCTCCTAGCTGCTCAAACAATTCCGCCACTTCAGGATGCTTCACCACACCTGTGTTCGGGCCGGATTCAAAGATGAAGTCTCCGATGTGTTGTGATTGGATTTGCCCTCCTATACGGTCTTTGCATTCAAGCACTGTGACATCACCTCCACGTCTTTTGATTTGATATGCGCATGTCAAGCCTGTTATTCCTGCACCTATGACTACTATATTGCTCATTGCTATGGTCTTATAATTATATGGGTTTTGAAAATTTCTTATCTGTGTTTTGCATCAGTGGGTCGAGTGCCGCAGCGACGTTCCTGACGAATGGATGACCTTCAGTTGTCATTGCGATTCCATCAGAAGTCAGCTCAATGATGCCGTCTGCCTCCATCTCTTTCAATTGGCTTTCATCGTAATGCAGAGCGTCTTTCAAATTATCTGTTGTGATGGCGAGAGTGTCTGTAATCTCATGCCAATTGATTCGGTAGTTGCACATCAGACGTTCGATCACCTCTTTGGCAATTCTTTCTTTCGGAGAAAGTTTGTATCCTTTTTTGACGGAGATGTTTCCAGACATTGTGATGTCGACATACTCTTCAATGTCTTTTGTGTTTTGCGCGTATGTGGAGTCGAGCTGGCTGATTCCGGTCGCTCCGAAAGCGTACACCTGTCCTGTTGTGCGACGTGTGCAGTAGCCTTGGAAATTACGGTGTAGCAATCCCTGTTCGAGTGCCTTGTACAGCTCGTCGTCTGGCAACACAAAATGGTCGAGTCCGATCGACTTGTATCCGGCTTCATGCAATAGTGAGGCCGCATTGTCGTACATCTGTTGTTTTACTTCAGGTTGTGGCAAGCCGTGTTTCTCGAGAATCTGCTGACGCTTGAAAACCCAAGGCACGTGTCCGTAGCTGAATGTGACAAGACGGTCGGGATGCAGAGCGATTGCACGCTCAATATTTTTTGCGAATGATTCAGGAGTCTGGTATGGCAATCCGAAAAGGAAATCCATGTTGACGGTCGCTCCTGCTTTACGAAGGATGCCCATGATGACATCAAGAGGCAGGTTTGATGGGGTTCGTCCGACTGTTTTTAGGACATTTTCGTCAAGGTCTTGGATGCCAATAGAAAAACGGTTGAAGTGGCTGTTGGTGAGATTTGTCCAGTCTTCTTCAGTGAGATATCCCGGGTGACACTCGATTGCAATTTCCGGTTTCTCAATTGTTGGGAAAAGAGAAAGAAGGTGTTCGTTAATCTCTTTTAATACGGAAGTTGGCATAGCTGTGGGGCTGCCACCACCAAAATGTATCTGACTGATAGGTCGAGACTTGTCAATAAGAGCAGTCACAATATCTATCTCCTTGTGTATCGCGTCGATGTATTTAGCGACAGTATCGCCAGATGACGGCATGATGTAGGAGTTGCAACCGCAGTAGTGGCACAGACGTTTGCAGAACGGCATGTGCAGATAAAAAGAGAGCTTCTTTGATCCCTCTTCGTTTGAACGGACAACAGCCTCTAAGTAGTCAGAAGCTTCTAATTCGTGAAAATAGTTTGCTGGTGGATAACTCGTATATCGAGGCACCGACACGTTGTATTTGTCAATTATGTTGCTCATCAACCCCGTTTTTTGTTTAGCTGATGTCTTTTTATTTGTAGTGACATCTTAATTCGCAAAATTACTGATTTTTTTTGAGCATATCTAAGACCTGCGGAAACAAAATTGTCCGAAATGTCCTTAGATGGTGATACATAATCAGTCAAAAAGTAGCATCAGCGATTGTTGACGTTGGTTATGGCGCAGATAAACTTGTCAAGTATCGGCATTAGTTTTTGCAGCTCGTCGACACTTATCCCATTATCGACAATTTTTTGCGCAAGACAGTTTGGGACGTTTTTCATTTTCTCTTCCAAACGCTTGCCTTCTCCAGTCAGGGAAATTATGCGTTGACGGGAATCTGCTTGACTTTTCTGTCGGACAATTAGCCCCTGTTTCTCCATGCGTTGGAGCAGAGGCGTGACGGTGTTGGTCTCAAGGTTAAGACGCTCCGTTATCTCACTGATTATGCGGTTGTCCTGTTCCCAAAGCAACATCAGCACAAGGTATTGTGGATAAGTTATGCCAAACTCCTTGAAATATGGAGTGTAAGAAGCAGTTACCAATCGTGCCGCCGTGTATAAACGGAAGCACAATTGGTTGTCTAATTTTAATTGAGGAAATGCCATATTATCTTTTAAATTTTAAAAGTCAATCGCCAACAGCCATCAGCCTTTAAGATTATATTTCTCACATACCACCGCTCTCTCTTCATCTGAAAGCGATTTCATGTATCCTTTCCAGCCTGGGCAGAAATTTATGTGCCAACGCCAGAAACGTCCCAATAAAGATTTTGGATCTTTGTCGTACTTGGTGCGAAACTTACAGTTTGCGCATGGTTTTTCGTTTTGCTTTTCCATATGGGGTTATATTTTATGATTTGTTTTTTCGTTCTTTCCAATAGTTTTTGATCCGTTTCACTCCTTCCACACCGATTATGGACAATCCTCCGTATTGGAATGTTTTAGCCAGACCAAAGAAGATAAACCATAATACACCTTTCATCGTGTTGCTTATTGGAAGAGCCATCTGAGCAAACGAGATGATGTAGCAAGGAATGCACAAGATTAGAACTATCATTCCTGTGCGAAATGAGAATCTGCTGAGGTATTTTTGAATTTTTTCTTTCATATCCTTAGAGTTCATTTGCGATGTTGTCCAAAATATTTCCATGTTTCTCTTCGTCAAGACGCATCGGCTCCAGTTCTGGATATTGTTCGACGAAGGGTTTGTATGTCTCTAACGCTTTGTGCTCAGCCTTTGCCAATAAGAGTAAAGTCCGTTTCTTGCCAATCAGATATGTCAGGCAGACGACGATGTTCGCAAGTGTGCTTTTGGGATTGCGTACTTCACCTGTCAGTTTGCGGAGCATGTTTGCATGCCTGCCTTCGTCACTGCCTATGGACATAAGCTTTTTGTGGATTTCAGAATCTTTCTTTGCAATTCTGTCTGCAAGCTTATGGTAGACAATTACAGCGTCTATTTCACCTTGTTGGGCTTTTAACAGATCTGATTTTTTTATTTCTGCCATGTCGTATGCGATTAAATTTGTTGATACGTTTACATTAAAAAATGTTAGTATCCTTTATCTGCTGCAAATATATAATAATTTTTTATATATCGCACACGATACAATAAAAATGTGTAAAAATTTTAATTGATGGAGACGCCGCAATGTGGTTCATCTGCCGATATTATATGTCTAGCGACGTATTTCCCGACGTTATCAAAGCAGAACAGTTGGCAAATGGTTGAATACCTTGGCTCGTCTAATTTGGATTATTTATCTTTCTTCCTCGTCACAGATTTGCATCTCGAAAAAGCATTGTCTCCAATCCATCTCGCACAGAAAGGAATAGACAAAACCATCAGCACGACAGCAATCGTTACCTTTATTTTTTTACCCACGTCGCAATTGCCTTATTTTTTTATAATTATTTGCAAAAATATGAATATGACACTGTAAATCAAAATGTTTTTATCTGAGACGTCGCAATGCGGCGTCTCTTCTGTTTGTTTGTGGTTAAATCTCTATTTTGTAGATTGGCGCATAAATTATCATTACTAAAGGTTCTCAATTTCTTCTAAAGAAAGTTTTGTCATTTTGACAATTAATGCCAAATCCAGACCTTCTTTTTTCATATCAGTCGCAATTTGGATGGCTTTGTCATGTTCACCACGAACATATCCGATCTCCTCCATATCAACCTCATCCTCCAACAGTTTCATGCTTGCTTCGTAGATGTCTCTCTCCTTATCTGTGAGTGCGGCCACTTTTGCCTTCTCCAGCAGACGCAGCAATCCCTCGTCTGCTCGCTCATATACTGATTTGTGTATCTTGTCCATATCTCCTAGGCTTTTGAAGAAGTTAATCCAGATGTCTTTCGTTGTGATGTTTTCGGCATCAAACTTGAATTTCGGCAAATTTATGAAATATTTTCGATGTCTGTCCCAAAATATCTCGCCGGTTTTCACATTACATTCCGCTGTGCATGTTATCGCATCGTTTAGCCCTGTCAGTCCGTCTCCCATAATGAAGATGCCAATGATTCTGGCGATGTCGCTTTTCATTTTGCCCCATTCTATTCCACGCTCTATCTTTTTACGCATGAGATTGAAAATGTAGAAATTGGCACGTGTTTTGAAAAACTTCTGGTAAGAGTTCTGCATCTCTATCAGGATCGTGTCGCCGGTCTCAGTGGTGCAGTGTAGGTCGAACGTCACGCCTCGCTGATTAATTGTGTCTCGTGGCATCTCCACGTTTTCAAATGTCACACTTGTGATTTTCTCCACGTCTCCCTCCAACAGAGCATTCAAAAATGATTTCATGATAATCGGGTCTGACATGCAGTATTTGAACCCGAAATCACATCGTAAGTCGATGTATTTTCCCATATTAATTTTGTTTTTATTTGTACTGTTTTGTGCAATCTGTTAGACCAAACAAAACATTTTCGGATGCAAAGATATAAAAAATCAAAACCTGACATTGTGATTTTAACTTCATTTTTGGTGATAGTAAGTTTCTTTAGATGTAAAGAATATCTTCTCTTGTCTCCTCACCGTTCTCTTATCTCTTTAGTGATTTCCATGTATTCGCGTCTCCCTTCTATATATTCGGCATACAATTTTTCCGCATCCTTTCCTTTTAGAATACGGCATTTTCCGCAGGACGGACAATGGTTGAGACATTGCCATTGCTCTTGGACAAACGCAAGTCGTTCTTCACGGGTAGAGTTGGTGATGCCTGGGATTTTCGTCATGCAAATAAAAAGTTTAATCGTGATAATCTTCGTCTTTCCATTCAAACTTGATTGTCTCGGGGACGTAAAACTTGTCTATTTTATAATCTATATTCGCTTTGTGTGCCTGGCTGAGCTGATATTTGCGGTGGATTCTATACGTTTTGCCATCTTTGATGAAATATGCTCCTGTCTGATGAAAACGGAATGGCACTCCTGCCTTTATACACTGCTCACGAATGTTTAGAATCCAATCATAATCACACGGCCTTGCCTCCACTCCCGATTCTCCACTGACTGCGACTTCCTCGATCGTGTCGTCGAGATATGCGGATAAGTCGACGGGACCGATGATCGGTGCCACCATGATGCTCTTGTGTTTGATGGGCAGGGATTTGAATATGGGAAGACGGTAGTCTGCCATCTGTTGGTTTTCGACGGTGCAGCCGACCAGCACATTGTCATAGCCGTCGCCCCAATCGTCCGGCACACATTCCATGAATCTGTCGATGCGTTTGGTGAAGAAATAGAACCAGAGGTCGTTTCTTGTTTTCATCATCTGCCAGCATTCTCCTCTCCATTCGTCGGCATCCTTGATTAGAAAATCGGATGTGAAACAGGTGAACACGACTTTGCCGCTCTCTATTTTCCACGACTTGTCTCGTCTGCGTTTGATAGGCAGGTTGAAGTTCCCGGTCTTGCGGCACTCGCTACTCGACACCTCACTTCCATACATCTCATCCTGTCTGTAGACGTAGCAATATTTACAGCCGGCACTGATTTTGGTGCATCCGTGCCACGGGTTCCAGTCGGCGTATATATTCCAGTTTTCTGCCATAGGAAAGAAGTGTTTTCTTTTATGGTTTAGTTTCCACTAGTTTGCAAAGTTTGTCATCCCGTATTATTTTGGGGAGGGCTTTGCCTGCAAGTATAAGTATCTTTTTATTATTACGGTAGATGTGCAGTTGACGAGATCGAACGACTGCGGTCAGCCCCTCGTCGCCCTGCATAGCTTCCCAAATATGATGATATTCACCTGTCGGCTCAAACAGTTTTGCCTGGAGGTGGGAACACATGTTGGTAGTGTCGATCGTCAACATGGTTATAAACGAGTTATTTCCGTGAATCTGTTGAACGTTTTGCCGTCTCTTGTGACATTCTCAAAGAACATTTTTTCTGGTCTCACCCAATAAGCCTGATCTCCGTAGAGGGCCTGGTAGACGACCATTCTTTCCTGAGTCTCGGAGTCGAAAGCTGTTCTGACAAATCTGTATTTGCCCCCTTTGAAATGTTGGAAGAAACGCTCTTCTGGTTTCTTGAACGTCATCAGCATCTTTTCTATGAGTGGCACATACCAAGTCTTGACCTCGTTTGCAGTAGGGGTGTGGGCACCTGGAAAATGGAATGTTTTGTTGTAATATTTCAGGAATAAAGGTTCAAAGTGAGCCAAAGTGTCCTGCTCTCCGAATATTCCCCATATTTTGTCTGTGTAATAGGGAGTGGTGCAGCTGAATTGCGTCTTTTCAACGTCCTCAAACTCTTTTATCAGTGTCTCGTCTATGACGAAATCCTGATTCCCGTCGGCACGTGGGCTTTTATATTGATGATTGCCAATTCTTTCTTTCAAAAACTCTGTCATCTTGAAGTGCGGGTTGCCAAGCAATGCTGGAGTCCCGACCATTGGGGCGAGTATCTGTGCATAGAATGATCCGCAACTGTTGCCAACAATCAGGTCGGGATTCTCTTTGTCGCATATCTTATGTATGAATTCCAAAGCCTCTTTTGGGTGCATTGGCAGGTCGGGAGTAAGCACACGGACTTTCCCCCAGAATGCCTCTTTCAATGCGTTTGCCGGCTCACAACTTCCGCTGGCAAAAAATCCGTGTAAGAATAGAATTGTCTTCATCCGTCTAAATTATTATGTGATGGAGATGCCATCAAGTATGAACTTATTCCAAATATACGCTAAAATCTCTGAATTTGGTTAGAAGTTGTTTATTTTTAATTTGAAAATTTGGATGTAGAGTTGAGGATTGCAAAGGTCGGAACTTCCTTGCCCTCCCAACTAGTGCGAGCCGAAGGCGAGCGCAGAGAATTAAATAAAACCACAGAGACACAAAGTTCATAGAGAAAAGAATGTGAGAATTCAATAGGAAAGTGGAAAAATCGTGAGTTCGGATTCACAGATTGCAATTCGAACTCACGTTATGTCTAAACAGAAAACAGCATCTTGATGCTTGGAAAACTCACAAACAAGTTTGTTTTAGAAAAACTTTAACGGAGAAAACGTGAACAGCATAAAACCGTACGTGTTTTCTTTCGTTTCTGTTTTTAGCGTTGGGCTATTTTCAATGTCATTTGTGACATGTTTTCCAGCACCGACAACGGAGTTGTATTTGTAATGGCGCGTTTTCTGTTCTATTGCGTGCAGGTTTCAAACCTGTTCCTACGATTATGAAATTGATTGCCTATTTGGAATCATGTTTGGAAAAAAACTTTATTTTTATATCTTTGTTATGTCGTTCAAAATGGTTTTGAGGTCGACGTCGGACAACCAACAGATTATGATTATACTAATAACAGGAGCTTCACATACTGGAAAAACACTTTTGTCTCAGCGACTGCTTGAAAAATATGGTTTTCCTTATCTCTCCATAGATCATCTGAAGATGGGGCTGATCCGTAGTGGATACACAAGCCTCACCCCTGAAGATGACGAGCAACTTACCACGTATCTTTGGCCTATTGTCCGTGAAATGGTGAAGACTGCGATTGAGAACGGGCAACACTTGATTGTTGAGGGTTGTTATATTCCGTCCGATTGGCGGAAAGACTTCAGTGAGGAGTATTTGGAGAAGATTCGGCTGATATGTCTTGCCATGGCAGATGAATATATTGATGCTCATTTCGACAAGATCATTTCGTATGCGTCAACTATAGAATCCCGTTTGGATGACAGCTGTAGCACCGTCGATTCCGTAAAGAAAGACAATGCGGAATTTATCAGACAATTTGCCGGAAGCGATGATGAATTTGTTTTGATTGAAGATGATTATGAGATGGTGATCGACGGAATTGTGGAGAAATGCGGAGAGATGATTAATTGTAAACTTAATAAAGATGATGTCACAATCTGCGGAAGATCAAATTGAATGCCTTTTGGAAAAATCATTTTGGGTGGTCGACTTTCTGCCGGAGCAAGTTTCAGCTGAACGTTCCAAGCAATATTTTGCGGCTGAGGATTTCTGCTGTAATAGTCAGTATGTTAATCAATTGTATCAAAAATTCGCATATCTGATCATAAAACTCAGTTGCTATTTCGACATCGACGGCAATCCATCTCCCAAGATTATTTTTGAGAGTGTGAATGGCTGTACGACGAGGGGGTATGTGAATTTTCTTTTTGCAGACGAAGATGTCCTCGTCACTTTGAACGGAGGTGATTTATATATGACTGTTTATAATCCAAACGAAAGGTTTTTGCAATTGTTGCGGAGCCTTGTAGCGTCGGAAGGACTTTTTTTTAGAAAATCATAAGGGCTGGTATTAAACCTGTCCGAAAATAAATAACGTGAATTCGACGAATTAAAAAGAAGGAGAAAAAGAGATAGTTGGAATGTAATAAATGAGGATTCCAAAGGGCGGAACGCCCTTCCCCCTGTTAAAGTGCGAGCCGTAGGCGAGCACATATAAAAAACACAGAGGAAAGATGTTGCCAGAGAAAGTCTACGACTTTTTATGAGAAAAAGAGACGGAGAATCAGTCGTAAACTAGGATACAACCAAAACAATAAAACGAAAACACGTAGGAGCAGGCATCAAACTTGCTCGATAATGACGAAAAATCATTAAGATTATATATTATGGATCGTAGTTCACAAATTATTCGCACCAGTTGGATAGGCATTGTCGCCAACGTGCTTTTAGCGGCATTCAAGGCCGGAGTAGGTATAGTATCAAACAGTGTGGCGATCGTGATGGATGCTGTCAACAACCTCAGCGACGCGCTGTCGAGTGTTATCACCATCGTCGGCACCAAGCTATCACAACGTCCTGCCGACCGCAAACATCCATTCGGATTCGGCCGCATAGAGTATTTCAGCGCCATCATCATTGCGGTCATCGTGCTTTCTGCCGGCATCACATCATTTATAGAGTCGGTGAAGAAGATATTCGACCCCACAGAACCGAGCTATACGAAAGTGACATTGATAGTCATCGTTGTGGCGATTGTGGTGAAGCTTGTGCTTGGATACTATGTCAAAAGGAAGGGAGAGCAATTGAACAGTGATGCTCTGATAGCATCCGGTTCTGACGCTCTGTTTGACGCCGTCATCACTTTGGCGACACTTATTTCAGCGGGAGTGATGTTGATGTGGAATGTGTCGCTCGACGGAATTTTAGGAGCGTTGATTTCCGTGGTAATCATTAAAGCGGGAATAGAGATGTTGGCCTCGCCAATCAATGAGTTGTTGGGCACGAGCATTTCGGCAGAGTTTGCAAGTCAGATAAAAGATGAGGTATCCGAGTTCGACGGAGTGCATGGCGTGTTCGACCTCATTCTCCATAACTACGGACCTGATGTGAAGATCGGATCATTGCACATCAATGTCTACGACACAATGTCGGCGCATGATATCCATGGGTTGACGCGAAAAATCTCCATGCAGATGTTTGAGCGACACGGAATCATCATGACTGTCGGAGTGTATGCCGTCGCCACGGGAGATAATAAGCAGGCCGAGCTGCAGAAAGAGGTGTTGCATATCATCGCGTCGCATAAAGAGATAATCCAGGTGCACGGACTTTATTATTCAGAGGCAGACAACATGTTCTCTGTCGATATCGTGCCAGATGAATCAGTTAATGATGATGCTGGAATAAGCCGACAACTTGCCGAAGAGATACAGCCATTGGTGCCAGGAGTGAATGTGTTTGTTGTGGTGGATCATAATTATAGTGAATAGAGACAATGACAGTTATTCGAGAAATCCGTTCAGAAGAGATACCGGCGTTGGACGACTTCTTGTATGAAGCCATTTTCATTCCTAAGGGAGTGGAGCCGCCTCCACGTTCCATCATCGAGCAAGAAGATCTGCAGGTGTATGTGCGAGGATTTGGCGAATCCCCACACGACCATTGTCTGGTGGCAGAAGTGGACGGTAAGATAGCCGGAGCCGTATGGGTGAGAATCATGAATGATTATGGGCATGTCGACGATCAGACACCATCATTAGCCATCTCACTTTATCCAGAGTATCGAGGACAAGGTGTTGGCACACAACTGCTTAACCAGATGCTGGATATGCTTCGTCGGAAAGGATATCCCCAAGTCTCCCTGTCGGTGCAAAAAGAAAACTATGCGCTCCGCATGTATCAGAAAGCAGGATTTGAGACGGTGGAGGAGAGAGGCGAAGAGGTTTTGATGGTTGTGAGGATGTGAAGAAAAATAGTGGTGATTTTGAGCATTGATGCAACATCCAAAAAAATGGTTATTTTATCGTAAAAACAGATACGTTATGAATGATTAACAATGTGTAACTTGCGGTCATTATGAGAAACGGTTTAATTTTAGCAGTGATGATGAGCGGAATGTTTGTCGCCTGCACGCAAAAAAATGTTGACAATCAGAAGATTGAGAGTGCGAACACAGCTTTGGAACTGACTCAGACGTGGGATAAGACGTTCCCTTTGAGTGACAAAGTCGACCATAAGAAGGTGACGTTCCATAATCGTTATGGCATTGAGTTGGCTGCTGATATGTATATTCCAAAGAATGTTGGTGGCAAGTTGGCTGCGATTGCAGTCTCTGGTCCTTTTGGAGCATGTAAAGAGCAGTCGAGCGGACTATATGCCCAGCACATGGCTGAACGTGGTTTCCTAACCATAGCATTCGACCCATCGTTTACTGGAGAGAGTGGTGGAGAGCCACGCTATATGGCTTCCCCAGATATCAATACGGAAGATTTTCTTGCTGCTGTTGATTTTCTGTCTGTGCAGGACAATGTGGATCCAGAGCGAATAGGTATTATTGGAATCTGTGGATGGGGAGGCATGGCAGTGAATGCAGCTGCTATTGACCCACGTATCAAGGGCACCGTCGCTTCCACCATGTATGACATGACTAAAGTGAATATTGAGGGATATTTTGCAAGCGAGAATACCCCAGCGCAACGTATGGAAAAACGTAAAGCCATCGCGAAACAACGTGTCGAGGACTATAAGAACGGGAATTATAAGCGTGGAGGCGGAGTGCCAGATGTCTTGCCTGAAAATGCTCCTTGGTTTGTGAAGGATTATCATTCTTATTATAAGACAAGTCGTGGCTATCACAAACGTAGCGGAAACTCAAATGATGGATGGAATGTGACAGGTTGTCAGTCGTTCCTCAACCAACCTATTTTGGCGTTCGCATCCGAGATTGAGTCGCCAGTGTTGCTTATTCATGGAGAAAAAGCTCATAGTCGCTATTTCAGTGAATATGCTTTTGAAAAGATGACGGGCAAACATGTTGAAGGTGTCAGCGCTAAGGAGGGGAACAAGGAGCTCATGATTATTCCTGGAGCCTCCCACGTCGACCTTTATGATGATGAGGCTGGTGTTGTCCCTTATGATAAAATAGAGGAATTTTTTAAGACAAATCTGAAATGAGATAGGAGCGTCTGTTGATGAGACGACGGAAAATGTCCTGAAAAGTTTGTGAATCCACAATTTTTCAGGACATTTTTATAGCTTCATACGTGTTTTTTGCGTCTGAATTTTAGAATCTTTCAGCCAATTTGACAATATCTTTAGGGTTGATGGCAAACTGTTCGTATCCGTCACGAGTCAGTGTCAATTGGGATAGCGCGATCTCCTTCATGCTGTTGGCTTGGCCGAAAAGTCGTAGCAGAGGATAGAGTGGGAGAAACAGATATTGCATCGTCTGAATATGTTTCTGACCTTTTGCCCATTTCATCATTGCCGGACGAAGGGCGAAAGTGCGACGGAATCCTTTCTCCTGAATGTCGTGCTCTGTTTTGCTTTTCACTTGTTGCCAAAATTGTCTTCCTTTGTCGGTTGTGCCGGCTCCACTCAAGTAGATGAATGTCATCTTTTCTTTGTCGGGCATGATGTCGGCGAAGTGCAGAGGAATTTCTTGAGATATGCGCACATACACATCTTGTGGAGTGCCCACTGAAGTTATGCCGGCTATGAAAAACACAGCGTCGTAGCCTTTGAAATGTTCGTCGTCGGCTGCCAGTTGCATAAAGTCGGGGACTATATACTCCTCAAGTTTCGGATGCGCAATCCCCGTCGGCTTACGGCTGACTGACAAAACTTTATCCACTGAGTCTATTTTCAAAAGCTCAAGCAGTGTGCCTTCGCCCACATATCCCGTCGCTCCAGTCAATATAATTTTCATTGTGTTATTTCAATTGTTTGCCATCAGCGAAGGCGTTGCCTACAGTTTTTCCCAGCTGGATGTAAGTGTGGTGGACAGGATCATATGTGATGAGGTCCATTTTTTCAACGTCGGGGTTACCGTCGGCAGCAAGGTATTTTTCGTCGCATAGGATATTGACGATTTCAGCCACAAGGTTGTAACCCTCAGGGCTTTCTCCGATTTTCTCTTTCACACGGCATTCGAGAGTCATTGGAAACTCGCCGAACACAGGGGCGTTCACGTTAGGAGCTTTTGAGATAGTCCAGCCAGTTTTCTCCATCTTGTCGGGAGTTTTTCTTCCGCTGGCGATGCCCACGTAGTCGGCTGCCACCAAAGTTTTTGCAGTTGCGAATGTGACGGTGAAGTCAGAGTTTGTTGCCAGGTTGTCTGTAGTCTGGTGCGAGCCAAGCGAGATCATGATTTCGTGTGCGTCCCACTGTCCGCCCCAAGCGGCGTTCATTGCGTTGGGTTTGCCATTCTTGTCGTATGTGCCGATGATGAGCACAGGTTGTGGCAGAAGCCACGAGCTAGATTTGAAACTTTTCATAATTTTTATTTTTAATTCGTTTTAGCGAAAATATGAAAAAAACGTCGGAATCAGATGAAAAGATTGTAATTTTCTGTTTTGCTGACGATTTTGGCAATCTCCCTTTGTTTTATCCAAAGAGTCGTGGACAATAGAATTTGTTTATCATCCTACCTGCCCGTCAATTTATATCCCAGCCAATGGGCGAACGCAAGATTTGCCACCATCGCCACTATGCCGATTGCTCCATACGTAAGCAATTCCGTCGCACTGAAAATTTCACAGACATTCTGCATCCCGATGTAGGAGTAGGGGAGCGTTAAGACGCTCGTGATGAGCCCTGGCACATATCCTCTCATTATTATCCCTTGTCCGACGTGGATTAGAAGATGTATGGAGAAAGCCATGAACATTATAGCCCAAACTTCTGTGGCGAAGGAAATGCCTGTCACTACGCATACCGTGGCTATTAAGATAAGTGCCAGTTCCTCCAGCACCGCTATTGTAAATGCCTTTGTGCTCAATCCCGACAAATGTTCCACCATTGGTTTGGCGAATGGGAATCTATGGACCAGCGTCTCCTTATGAGTCTGCATCCATTTATGCTGCGTTGCGATCTCCTCGCCGTCATGGATGATGAAGGCGAGCGGAAAGAGCAGAATTATGTATATGGATATGGCGGACATCAGACGGGAGTTTATTTCTTGTTCCACCTTTTCAACACTTGTGCAGCGATACTTCCGGAGAAGTTATGCCATACGGAGAATATTGCTCCAGGCACAGCCGCCAGTGGAAAGATGGCGAAATGAGTTGTGGCAAGCGACGTAGCGAGTCCGGAATTCTGCATGCCCACTTCAATGCTTATGGAAGTTCGTTTTTCAGGAGGCAACCCCATCAGCATGCTGGCAACGTAGCCGAGAGATAGTCCAAGCAGGTTGTGAAGAATCACAGCCACAGCCACAAGCAGACTGCATCCGATTATGTTTTGAGCATTGTGTGATACTATGATTCCGATTATTGCAGCGATGGCAAGAGTTGAAAACATAGGCATATATGGAGTCACTTTCTGTGTGAGACTCTGGAAATAATGGTTTACGGCGAGACCCACTACGATAGGCAGGATCACCACCTGTACGATGCTTATGAACATGCCAAAGACATCCACGTCCACCGTCTCCCCGGCAAGGAGAAGGACGAGAGCTGGAGTGGCAAAAGGAGCGAGAAGGGTAGATACCCCAGTCATGGCGACGCTGAGAGCAACGTCTCCTTTGGCAAGATAGCAAATCACATTGCTTGCCGTCCCACCTGGGCAACATCCCACAAGAATCACGCCAAGTGCGAGTTCGGGAGAAAGGTTAAGAAGACGGCATAGCATCCACGCCACAAAAGGCATGATGATGAATTGTGCCAGTTCGCCAATCACGATTTCCTTCGGATGCATCAGCACAGGTTTGAAATCCGACGGTTTAAGAGTCAGTCCCATACCGAACATCACCACGCCAAGCATAGGAGTGATGGCACCAGTGCCGATCCAAGAGAAAGAAGACGGTGCAAAAAGAGCGACCGCCGTCACAGCCACTACAATGAGCGTGATATGGGATGCAATCCAAGAAGCTATTTTGTAGTCCATAATAATTCGCAAATAAAGTTCACTGCAAAGATACTCATTTTGTTTCAAAACAGTTAGAAAATTTGGCATCTAAGAGATCACCGCGTCTGTAAGACGCTATCTCATTAACCCCGTACATACGCAGCGAAGCGGAGTATGTGCGTGGGGGCGAGGTAGAGGAAATGAGAGATCACCGCGTCTGTAAGACGCTATCTCAGTAGCCCGTACATACGCAGTGCAGCGGAGTATGTGCGTGGGGGCGTGGCAGAGGGATAGAGATCACCGCGTCTGTAAGACGCTATCTCAGTAGCCCCGTACATGCGCAGCGCAGCGGAGGATGTGCGGGGGGCGAGGCAGAGGAAATGAGAGATCACCGCGTCTGTAAGACACTATCTCATTAACCACGTACATACACAGCGCAGCGGAGGATGTGCGTGGGGAGTGCGATAGCCGTGATGAGAGCGTGCCAGTGCGTCTGGAAGACGCTACTATCTCTTAAAATACATCTTTATCGTCGTGTATGTGTGGTATTTTTACTATATTCACGTCGGAAATTAAACTTTTTATGATGAAGATTATAGCAATTCCTACACGAGAGGAGATGGTGGACGACCACTTTGGACACTGTGCCTACTATACAATAGTGACACTCGACGAGCAGAATCAGGTAGTGAAGAAAGATCGATTGGATTCCCCAGAGGGATGTGGCTGCAAGTCGAATATCGCGTCAGTCATGCAGGAGATGGGAATCTCCGTCATGTTGGCTGGCAACATGGGTATGGGGGCATACAACAAATTGTCTGCTCACGGTATCGCAGTCGTAAGAGGATGTCATGGCAAGGTAGACGACGTGTTGAAAGCTTATCAGAGTGGGGCACTTAAGGACTCACTTGAATCATGCGACCATCACGACTGCGCTTCCCACGAAAAGGAAACTGTGTACGTCATGCCGTCGTTGCATCAGTAAGACGCATCTCACTATCCATGTCGGTGATGATGCTCCAAACGGCTTAAAAGGTTGTAGCGTTACAACCTTTTTTTACTTTTTTCTTTATTGCGTCAATTGATACACGAAGAAATGCGTCTGTAAGACGCTATTTCATTAACCCCGTACATACGCAGCGAAGCGTAGGATGTGCGGGGGCGAGGCAGAGGAAATGAGAGATCACCGCGTCTGGAAGACGCTATCTATGTAACCCCGTACATACGCAGCGTAGCGGAGGATGTGCGGGGCATGGAGAATGAAGCCCTAGTGCGTCTGGAAGACGCTACGTAGTGTTATCCCTCAACTTCTCTATTTTTGTTCAATAATTACCTTGTACTGCATAAAAAAGTATGTTTTTTATGCAATAGACTTTATAAAATGAAGAAAATGCGTCTGTAAGACGCTACTTCAGTACCCCCGTACATACGTAGCGAAGCGTAGGATGTGCGGGGAGTGCGGAGGAATTTTCATTCATACCATAAGTATGATATTTTGTTGCTTTTCCTTGCATCATCGTGAGGATTCTGTTGATAAAGCGATACCTTTGCAAAAGTATATAATTCAGGAAGAACATATGGCCGAAATCAGACATATTGAAGAGAAAGACCAGCTACAGTTGGCCAATATCATCCGTTCCGTTTTTGAGGAATATGGAGCACCGTTAGTCAACACTGTTTATGATGATCCACGTACGGAGCATGTCTTTGATGCTTTGGCAGGTAAGAATGCCGAGTACTGGGTAGTCGTTGACAATGGAGTCGTTCTTGGCGGCTGTGGCTACTATCCGACAGAAGGAATGCCAGAAGGTTATGCCGAATTGGTGAAATTCTATATGTCACCTGCCGCCCGTGGTTTCGGCTATGGATCCAAGTTGTTTCGCCAAGCAATTGAAGGGGCAAGTAAGGCTGGCTATAGACATCTGTATATCGAGTCGTTTCCGCAGTTTTCCGATGCAGTGTCCATGTATGAACGACATGGCTTCCAATATATTCCTCACCGTCTTGGCGACTCAGGACATACCGCAACCACCATATTTATGGTCAAGGATTTGCATCCCATAAGATAGTTAAATGTCAGTTCAACGCGTCAGGAAGACACTGCTTTGGAGAAAATGCTCCAAACGGCTCAAAAGGTTGTAACATTACAACCTTTTTTACTTTTTTCTTTATTGCGTCAATTGATACACGAAGAAATGCGTCTGTAAGACGCTATCTCAGTAACCCCGTACGTGCGCAGTGCAGCGAAGAATGTGCGGGGGGGCGGGGCAGAGAAAGTGTGAAAGCACCGCGTCTGTAAGACGCTATCTCTGTAACCCCGTACATACGCAGCGTAGCGGAGGATGTACGGGGTATGGAGAATGAAGCCCTAGTGCGTCTGTAAGACGCTACTTGGTTAACCGTAGGTTAGTTAGATAATGTTCCCCTAACGTTTATGGAGAAGATTAGGTTGATATATGGAAAATGGTCTGGTGGTAGAAATTTTGGGAAATTTTTGTAAATTTGTAGATATTTGAGAAAGATGTCATAGGCATTTGCTTCACGACTTGTTGATTGGAGAGATGTATGTGGAGAGGTGAGAAAGAAGGATGTGGATGAGTGTTTGTGACGTGGTAGCATAATAAAATATCAATATCATGGAAAAAATAATTTTAAGTCTGGGACATTGCTTTGGTATAACTAAACTTTCACAAGAATTGACTTTTGAAAGAGAGAATGTGGTGCTTATTTATGCACCTAACGGTTTAATGAAGACTTCCTTTGCTAAAACACTACAATTATATGGGCAAGACAAAGCAGATAAAGTTAAAGATGAGATAGAAGATATTCCTGGAAGTATAAGTATAAAGGATGAACAAGGTAATGTCATATCACCAGCATCAATATATGTATCAAATTGCGAAGAACCTGATTCTGAGACACCGAAAAACATCTCATCATTCTTGGCTGATAGTGCGTTAAAGCAGAAATATGATGATATCCTAAAACGCTTGTCTGATAAGCAGAAAGCATTATTTAAGGAGATTAGAGATCTTGCGATAAGTACAGATATCGTATCTGAATTCGTTCGAACATTCTGTGAAGATAAACCAAGTCTTTTTTACAGCAAGTTTGAAGAAGTGATGACAGAAGTTGGCGGACGAGAGACCTGTTATGATTTTAAATATAACAGCATTTTTGATAAGGAAGGAAAAGTTAGAGCATTCATTGATGCCAATCGTGATGATCTGAAAGAATATTTTGAAAAATACCAAAACATATTACAATCTTCGAAACTATTCAAACAAAAAAATGGCAAAACATTTGGCACTTACCAAGCGTCTGAATTGTTTAAATCTGTAGAGGACAATGCATTCTTTGAGGTTAACCATAAAATTGTATTGGGTGATGATGAAACCACAATTGATTCCTCAAAGTCACTTGAAACTTTAATAAACAATGAGATTTCTAGTATTGTTAACGATCCTAGAGTCAAAAAAGCATTCGATAAGATTGATAAAAAAGCCAGTGCTAACAAACTTTTACAAAAGTTCAAAGAGATAATTGAAATTCATCCTGACTTAGTTGACAAATTACTTGACTACGACAACTTTCATAAAGAGGTATGGAAGGGGTATTTTGCTAAATTTAAGGATAAGGCCGACGACCTGCTTGAAGCTTATCAAGAATCCAAATCAACGCTAAACAGCGTGCTTCAACAAGCTGCAGGACAAAGAGACGCTTGGGAGAAGATTATAAACATCTTCAATCGTAGATTTTCTGTCCCTTTTGTAGTAAAAATCAAGAATCAGACAGATCTTTTACTTAATGAGGAGGCTGCAGCATTATCTTTTGAATATAGAACACAAACTAGTCAAAAAGAAGTAGAGTCAAAGGTACTGGAAGAAGATGTGCTGAGCAAAGGAGAACTTCGTGCATTCTACACACTACAGTTGCTTTTTGCTATAGAAAAGATGAAAAACGATTGTGGTAAGGAGCATATACTTGTGTTCGATGATATTTCAGATTCTTTTGATTACAAAAATAAATACGCGATAGTTGAATATCTTAGTGAGTTGAAAGATGATGCAAAATTCAAGATGGTCATTCTTACTCACAATTTTGATTTCTATCGAACTATATCTTCTCGTTTGCAAGTTAATAGGAATAGTACATACATGGCTTATAAAGATGGTAATGAAATCAAGTTTCATAAGGCAGAATATTTAAGGGATCCATTCAAGTATATAAAGAAAAATGCAAATATTCCTGAGTTCTTTATAGCCTTAATCCCTATGGCACGTAACTTAATTGAATATACAAAAGACAGCACCAACGCAGATTATTTAAAATTAACCTCATGTCTTCATGTCAAAACAGAAACTGCAAAGTTGAAAGTAACCGATATAGAACGAATTTTGAAGTCTTATATTGATGGGGTAACCGGCTTGTCACCAGATGATACAACTCTCAATATAAAAGAATATATTTACAAAGTGGCAGAAACTCTATGTGGCAAATCGACACTTGATGAAATACATATTGAAAACAAGATTGTCTTTGCTGTAGCTATAAGGTTAAAAGCAGAGGATTATATGATATCTGAACTTAAGAAGGTTATGAAAGATCAAGATTTCAATGATTTTTATAGTAACATAAAATCAAATCAGACTTCTGTGCTCTCAAAGAAATTTAACGAATCATGTATTTCAACAGATGACATACAGTTACTGATTAAAGATGCCAATTTGATAACACCAGAAAACATACATCTCAATAGTTTTATGTTTGAGCCACTTGTTGATATGTCGGTATGGAGATTGAAAAACTTATATAATGATGTCAAAAGTAAATTGGTCTAATAAGAACCCAAATATAGAGTGGCATAGACACAAATATTATTGGGTTGGAAATAGAATTGTAAAAAATCTTGACATAAGTCTGTGTATTTTTATAATCTTATTAAATACAATATTATAGGTAAATATGACTTATGAGTTGCGTGTCTACGTTGACACACAAGACTTATGAGAGCGTCCGTAAGACGCTACTTGGTTGTGCTGTGGTAAGTTTCTCTATTTTCCTATACAAAAATGCTTAAAGATATTTCCCAGCACTTCGTCGGTGGTGATCTCTCCACCTGTGATGGATGCGAGTGCGTCGAGGATGTCGTGTATGTCACGGCTGATGAGGTCGCCGGACAGGTTGGTGTTGAGGCCTTCCTTCACACGGCTGATGCCAGCGAGAGCGTCGCAAAGAGCTGCATAGTGGCGTGCACTCGTCACAATGATGTCGTTGTCTTCGCCTGCGATGGATTCTGCGAATCTTGCCAACGCTGATTCTATCGACTCTTTCCCGACTCCATTCTTTGCGGAGATGGAGAGTGCTGTCGCATCAAAATTGTATCTGTTGTTGAGTAGTCTATTCAATTTGTCTTGTTCACAAATGTCTGATTTGTTGAACAGTAGAAGCACAAGTTTATCCTGCAGCTGTTGTGCGTTGATGAATTTAACGATTTCATTCTCGTCTCGTGATGCGTCGACGATGAGGATCACAATATCGGCCTGCTCCATCATCTTGTACGAACGCTGTATTCCAAGATTCTCTATCGCGTCGTCTGTGTTGCGGATGCCGGCGGTGTCGATCAGTCGGAGTGTGTATCCGTCGATCTGCAATGTGTCTTCGATAGTGTCACGTGTTGTGCCGTGGATGTCGCTGACGATGGCTCTCTCTTCTCCGAGCAGCAGGTTCAACAGTGTCGATTTTCCCACATTCGTCTCGCCGACGATTGCCACCGGAATGCCGTTCTTGATGGCGTTGCCTGCCTTGAATGAATTGGCTAACTTGCTAACTCTCTGCTCTATGGCGGCTATCAACTCACGCAGCTTGGCTCTGTCGGCAAACTCCACGTCTTCTTCGCTGAAATCCAGTTCAAGCTCGATAAGCGACACGAATTCCAGCAACGACATTCTCAGCTGCATCAACTCGTTGGAGAAGCCTCCCTTCATCTGCTTCACTGCGATATGATGGGCTTTTGCTGATGTCGACGCGATTAGATCTGCCACTGCTTCTGCTTGCGACAGGTCCATCTTTCCATTGAGATAGGCTCGCTGGGTAAACTCGCCATGCCCTGCCATCTTGCAACCGTTGCGAAGGAGCAACTCAATGATTTTCTTTTGGATATAGATAGATCCGTGGCATGATATTTCGATTGTGTCTTCTCCGGTGTAGGATTTTCCATCCTTGAAGATGGCACACACCACATCGTCGATGGTCTCATTCCCGTCGGCGATAACCCCATATCTCAACACGTGGGTGGGGCAGTCTTTCAACTTTTTGCTCTTGCTGAAAGAGAATATCCCGTCGACGATGCTGATAGCATCTGGTCCCGACACTCTGATCACTGCTATTCCACCAACGCCGGCAGCAGTGCTTATGGCGCATATCGTGCTGTCTCTATCTATCATTCCGTCTGCGTTTAAGACAATTTATATTCTGCATCGAAACGGAATCCACGAAGAAAATCCTCGATGGAAAGGCGTTTTTTGCCTGGCACCTGTATCTGCAAAAGATGAAGATAACCATCTTTTGTGGCGACTTTCAAGAATTTCTTTCCGTCTGTCACGAGTGTGCCTGGAGTCTCGTTGTGTTGGCAGATTTCCTTTTTAGTTTCGTAGATTTTCATCTGCAGATCCTCTTTGCCTTCAGCAGAGAGGTTTGCCCATGCGGCAGGGTAGGGAGAAAGTCCACGCACAAGGTTGTGGATGTTTTCTGTCGGGTTGTTGAAATCCAGATGGCAAGTTTCCTTGAAGATTTTTGGGGCTGGTTTCAACTCTGATTCCGACGCGTATAGTTCCTCCTGAGGTTTTGGCTTGACGGTGCCGGCGATGATGTTCTTGACAGTATCGAGCACAAGGTCGCCACCCATGATCATCAGTTTATCGTGGATAGTGCCGACGTTATCTTCCTCATTGATAGCTATTTTCTCCTGTTGGATGATCTTTCCTGTGTCAATCTCATGAGTCAGGAAGAATGTAGTGATGCCGGTCTCTTTTTCTCCGTTGATCACAGCCCAATTCAATGGGGCGGCTCCACGATATTGAGGAAGGAGAGAACCGTGAAGGTTGAATGTGCCGAGACGTGGCATAGCCCACACCACTTCAGGAAGCATACGGAATGCCACCACGATGAAGAGGTCTGCATTGAGAGAGCGGAGTTCGTTCACAAACTCCTCAGCCTTCAGTTTTTCTGGCTGCATCACGTGCAGATTATTGTCGACGGCATATTGTTTTACTGGTGAGAACTGCAATTTGTGGCCACGTCCAGCTGGTTTGTCTGGCATAGTCACAACTCCCACCACATTATATTTGTCTTCCACCAGACGTCTCAACGGTTCGACCGCGAAATCTGGTGTACCCATATATACGATTTTAAGATCTTCCTTATTCATAAATAGTTGAGAATTACGAGCTAAAAGTCAGGAATGCCTGCGACATTTCGCATTTATAATTCCTAATTTTTAATTTCAATTAGTATTTTCTTTGATCTGTTCCCCACATCAGTTTCTCTCGGATAGTAGTGTAGAAAGAGTGGTTGTGAAGACGGATTGTTTTCATGTAGAAATCAGCTTTTCTCACCTTCAGACGGATATCTTCAGGGAAAACTTCGCATCTGCCGTCGAGGGAAATCAAAAACTGACCGTTGCGGCTCTCCACAGATAGTTCCATCAGGCAGTCGTCGGTCACGACAAGAGGACGGATGCTGAGGCTGTGTGGTGCGACGGGAGTGATTATGAAATTGGATGCTTGCGGCACTACGATTGGTCCTCCGACGCTCATGGCGTATGCAGTAGAGCCAGTGGCAGTGGCGATGATAAGACCGTCGGCCTGATATTTGGTCACGAACTCACCGTTTATATATGTGTTGATTGCGATCATTGAAGAGGTGTCCTGCTTCAAGATTGCGATTTCGTTGATTGCGTAGTTAAATTTGGAAAATCTTTTTCCGTCGGTAGACAGCTTTAGCAGAGGACGGTCCTCCACCTTATAGTTGCCAGAAGCGATAGCCTCTACTGCTTTGACAATCTCCTTTTCACCGTCGACATCGGCCAAAAAACCGAGGCGTCCGGCATTTATACCGAGCAGAGGAATCTCACGTCGCGCGATTTTGGCGACAGAGCGGATGAACGTACCGTCACCTCCGACGCTGAATGCAACGTCGGCATCAATCTCTTTGTTTTCGGCGAAAGTGGTGATATCCTGAGTGTTGACACCATTTCTGTCGAGAAATTCCAAGAAATAGGGCTCACATGTGATAGCCACATTACGTTTGCCTAGCTCGTAAATGAGTTTTGCAGAATAGATCGCAACCTCCTCACGGTTTACATTTCCAAAAATAGCTACTTTCATATCTCAAAGATAGAGGTGATGAAATAAAGTTAAATTAAAAAAGGACACTCACCAATATTGGTAAATGTCCCTTATGCTGTATAAAGACAAGCCCTTTATTACTTCTTACGGTTACCGTACTTGCTAAGGAACTTATCAACACGTCCAGCTGTGTCAACCATCTTCTTAACACCAGTGTAGAATGGGTGAGAAGAGCTAGAGATTTCAAGCTTTACCAATGGAAGAGTCTCACCTTCGATTTCGATAGTGTCTTTTGTAGCCACTGTAGAGCGTGAAACAAACATATCGCCATTTGACATGTCCTTGAATACTACAGGACGGTATGACTCTGGATGAATATCTTTCTTCATTTTATTGAATTTTAATTTTTTTTACTATTTCACTTGGTAACTTATGTGCAATGCGAGTGCAAAAGTAAGAATAGTTTCTGTTTAATAAAAATCTTTGATGCTTTTTTTGCTAAAATAATGCGTATTGTTGATAAAAGGAGTTTATTTTATGTGTGATGATGCGAGAATTGTGAACTCTATAGCTCATATTTTTAATATTGGTTCTGTCATAGTCGAGGATTGTTAAGTGCCCATGTTTGATTGATTTGGGCCCTAACCCTCTTCCATAGTGCGAGCCGAAGGCGAGCACATATAAAACCACAGAGAATAAGAGTTCTTAGAGAAAGTCTACGACTTTATTATGAGAAAAAGAGAAGGAAATCAATTAATATAACGTGGAACGAGATTAAAAAATAGGAGAAAAACGATAGTTGGAGTGACATTAATGAGGATTGTTAAGGGCCCATGTTTGATCGATTTGGGCCCTAACCCTTCCCCACGTGCGAGCCGTAGGCGAGCACATAATATAATGTCAATTCGCGAAAAAATCCACCAAATTTTACTATTTTTGCCCGAGAAAGACGGTGGATGTATATGTCTGTCGTTGACAAGAAACAATTTTATATAATGTCGTATTAAAGAAAGTAATGAGAAAGAAACTAATATTATTCATCGCCATGTTTATGGCAAGCATTATGGGAATGGAAGCAAAAGAAAAAGAGAATTTGGTAAAGATTGAGTGTGAGTATGGCACAATGATTGTCCGTCTTTACGACGATACTCCTCAGCACCGCGACAATTTCTTGAAACTAGTGAAGGAGGGTTTCTACAACGATTTGTTGTTCCACCGTGTTATAAAGGATTTTATGGTGCAGGGTGGTGATCCTGATTCAAAGGGAGCTCCTGCCGGCAAACAGCTTGGCGCTGGCGACGTGGGTTATACAGTGCCTGCTGAGTTCGTTTATCCTACTCATTATCATAAGAAGGGTGCTCTTGCTGCGGCACGTCAGGGTGACCAGGTTAATCCTGAGAAGAGATCTTCTGGATGCCAGTTCTACATCGTTCAGGGTAAGAAATACAACGAGAATGAGTTGAACCAGATGGAGCGTGCTCTTGGTCAGAAGGCAATGCAGGCAAGATTTGACCAGTTGGTTCAGGAAAACAAGGATTCGATCAAGGCTATGCGTATCAACCGTGATCAGGCTGGCCTACAGGCTCTTCAGGACAAACTGGTGAAAACAGTTGAGACTGAGTTCAAGGACAAACAGAGTGTCAAGATGCCTGAGCAGATGCGTAAGGACTATATGGAGATCGGAGGCACACCATTCCTTGACAATGAGTACACTGTGTTTGGAGAGGTTGTTGAGGGACTTGATGTGATCGACAAGATCGCCGCTGTTGAGACTAATCCTGGCGACCGTCCTAAGACAGACATCAAGATGAAAGTCAAAATGAAATAAAATTCAAAATTATAAATGCGAAATGCTGAATTGAATTAGAAATTAAAAATGCAGAATGCTAAATTTAGTGTTCTGCATTTATTTTTTGATTTAGAAACTAATCAATTTTGCTTAAATATTTTACTATAGGACTCATTCTGCAACTGAAAATTAGGATTGTTAAGGGCCCATGTTTGATCGATTTGGGCCCTAACCCAATCTCTTCCGCGAGCCCAAAGGGCGAGCGGTAAAATGCTTTTAATTATATAGTGCTCGCCTTACGGCTCGCATTTTGGGAGAGGTTAGGGCGTCAATCCTTGAAATTAAAAATTAAAAATTAAAAATTAATTTTTATTTAGCATTTAGCATTTAGCATTTAGCATTTAGCATTTAGCATTTAGCATTCAGCATTCACTTCAAAATCTCCGTCTTTCATTTTAGCATAAAACAGAAAGTCGAAAGGCTCTTCTTCTGTCGGCGGAGTCAAATCTTTCGCACGTGCTTCCACGCCAAAGTCGGGAATCCTCGCGTCGCCTTCTCTTTGGGCATTCCTTTTCAAGCAATCGGAAAGAATGCTTTCCATGAAAATACCTACAGTCATATAACCGTTTTGATCCGCAAGCTGGAAATATTTCTCTCTTTCCTCAGGGGAGACGTTTGTGTTGTCGACAACGATATCCTCTTCTGATATAAACAGAGCGTGAAGCATTGCGTCTTCTCTTTCTCGAGTGCGCAGGTTGTCAAGATTGATACGTGAGAAATCTTGCAGATGTCGGGCCACAAACGTGCTTTTTCCGGACGCAGGAATACCCATCATAATGATCAATATCGGGCTGCCGTCCGCTTCCTGTCTGATGAAATCCGTAAGCTCTTTTGGAGTCATGGCCTTGATTATTGCTTATTTACGTATGGAGCAACGTCGAATTTTATACAATATTCGAGTTCCCAATGCTCCTAATCTAATCATTTTTTGATTTGATTTTTCGATTGTTGAACTTCTCAATGATTGCGTTAAATCTGTCTTCTCTTTCTTGACTCCATTGTGTGCCAGCAAGATGCTTTGCGTTGTATTCACATTGTTCGACGAATCGTTCCGCTACTTTTCCTGTTAGAACAGGGATATTTGTCATAGGTATTGCCATAAAATATTTTTTTTGTACGTTTTTTATTGATGCAAATATAATGCATTTTGATGAAATACAATTGAAATTTCAAATAAAAATCGTTCCGCTCACCCTTCGGGTTCGTGGAGGAGGAGAGGGGTTAGGGCGTTCCGCCCTTAACAATCCTCAATTTTTTCGGACAGCATAATGAAAAATTGCGGTGACGAACCGTCGTCACCGCAATCAAATTAATTGGATATATGTGAGAATTATTGTTTTACAATCTTCGTTGCTGTGCCGTTCATCTTCAACACATACACTCCTGCTGGATAATTGTCTCCGATCTGAGTTCCAACCTCAGCCTCTCCAAATTCGACAACTTGACCGAGCATTGTTGTCACTACAAAATCTCCTTCTGCGTTGATTGTCCATGCTGTGCTTGTAGGGTTTGGATAGACGATAGTTTCCACAATTGCGTCGACCTGCTCCACATCATCAATGGTTTCAGACGAGCAGATGATGCTTCCGTTGGCTGCGTGAGGAGAAATTTTCTGCAGACCGTATGCCGCCTCATCACATTTCGCGAATATAGTCATCGCAGTGTCTCCGTCAGTGACACGTCCGTAAGAGAAGTTGCGTTCGTGAAGCTTGTATGTCATCTCGTCTATCAGTGTGTCGCCTGATGTCAACGGCAAAATCAACTGTAGTTTCTGCTCGATAGCGTCGTTTAGCTTGAAGTTCAGGTGAAGAGCACCGTTGTTTTTGCCTTTATCTGCCCAAAGCACCGCATGACCTTTTGCTGGAATGACAGAAGAAGACGAGCCGTAAGGGATTGTGGATTTGGCTCCTGCTGTCACGTTTTTGACAACCATACCAGCCAAATCAACATCGTACGCCTCGCTGTTGTAGATCTCGATCCAGTCTGGAGCGGATCCGAATTCGTCTAGAGTAGCACCGTTGGAAGCACAAACCTCGTTGATGAACAATCTTGGAATTTTGAATTCTTCGTCTTTTGTCAGCAACACTTGAATGTCTGTGCCGTATGCACTAGCACTGTCGATCACCATCGTTGTTGAAGGATCTTCAGTCAAAGTGCCGTTCACAGTCCAGTTTGCAACTTTGTATCCTAGAGGCAATCTCAATTCTACTTTCACGCGCTCACCAACGAACAAAGGTTGGCTGAACACTTCATTCTTGAATTCGTTTTTGTTGACCCAATATACATAATCAGGAGTTTCATCACCGTCGAATTCTATTCTGACTGTGACATCCGCTAGTTCGTTTGTCAATCCTAAAAATGCGGCCAATTGTTTCTGAACGTTTGAAGGTCTGCGAGTTACGAAGTTTCGCATATTTCTGATTTCAGAGTTGTATTTTGTTAGATTGCCGACATATCCGAAGTCTTCACATTCCATAGTAGCGCACATATCTATTTCTGTAAGTTTGGACATGGAATCAGCAAGTGCCAGTGCTCGTTCGTTATTGAAGTATTTGTCCATCGCATACATATATCTATCGACAAACTTGTATTTGAAGTCCTCGTTTTTGATCAAACCTTCGAACAGCATTGTGTAGACTTTATCGGTTCTGGCTTTATCCCTGGTGAATGTGATCATGTTTTGAGAAACGCTTGTATGTTGAGACAAACCGAAATCTGTGTCGTAAACCATCCAACGCCATTTTCCTCCGTTTTTCTTTCTCCATACTTTGATGTTGTTGATCACCCAGTCTGTGTTGCCGACAAACTGTTCTAGAATCTGATAATCAATATATTCGTTCATATCCATCATCTCGCACATTTTGTCGAAGAAGTCTGGATCTTGGAAATGCTCGTATGCGTACTCCTGCATTGCGTAGAAATCTTCATTTGAGCCGTACTGAGCTACGTATCCAGATCCATTTACAACTTTCAAGAAATCAATCTCGTCTTCTTCGATACCGTAGTTTTGGTTGATATAAGTCTCATCCATTCTTTCTCGCAATCCCATCATGCCGTGGAATTTTCCATTTAGGAAATAAGCCACTGGCATATATGCCTGCAAATCGATGTTCATGCCTTTTGCCAAATTCTGCATGTATCCGTCGCGCCAACGAGGAAACAAGTATCCGAATCCGTTACCTCCGTTTCTCAAAGTGAGAGCCTTGTATTTCGTGTAGTCTCTGTCTGCGAAAAACTTATTGTATTGGAATTTGTTGTCTCCTGTACGTTTGTTTGTCTTGATCTTAAAACTTTTCACTCCATGAGAGCGAGAACATCCTCCCTGTAGTGCGACTTCAACCTCCTGACTGTTGACTGACTTTCCGTCGACAAAGTATTCGAAGTTTGCAGGACGATACCATTCCTGATGATAGTTGGCTTTTTTGACCTTATCCGTCGAACAGATTGTTTGTGCACCGTTTGTTCCAACTACACAACATCCCAAGGAATCACTGTAGAGATCGATGCTGTCTGCCACAATTGAGACGATTGGAAGTGTTGTCTCTCCGCATACCTCATAGTATTCACCCAAATACAGATATGATGCTGTAGCAACGTCGCTCCAAAGCACCCCGTCTTTGAATGCTTTTGCTCGGATGATCGTGTTGTCGGAAACTTCAATAGGTGCTGTGTATTCAATGCCTTTTTGCAATGTTGGGATGCTTCCATCTAGAGTGTAGTAGATTTTCGCACCTTCTGTCTTACACGACAATTCCACTGTCGCAGTGTTGCCGGCTCCGATCAATCCAGATGGGGTCCCTCCAAACACTGGTTTTGCCACTCTCTCTCCGATCTTATATGCTACTCCATTTTTCGCTCCTGGAGTAGGCTCCATATAACCCTCTTTTGAATAAGAGACGTGAGGGTATTGTACAGGATACGAAATGGATATCGTGTCTCCTTTGCCAGTTGCAAAAATCAGCTCTCCTGCATCAGAAGTTAATTTTTTCTGCACGCTTCCTACGTAAAGAGGATGCACGTTCTTGGCTGTCTCGCTGGATGTCTCTTCCTTTCCGAAAAACATCACGCTGTAGCCTGTAGGCAGAATGTGAGTCTTGGCAAGTTTGAAATACCAGTTCTCTTTGCCCTCCTTCAGATTTTTTATGAACCAACCATTTAGGTCGACAGGTTCGCCGTCGTTGTAGAATTCAACATAGCCATTGTAGTCGAACTTGTCGCTCACTGTTGTGGCGATGTTGCTCGGCATAATCTCTGTGATGGTCACAGAAGCGGAGGCTGTAATAGCTGTCGCAGCTAATGTTGTTGAGATTAGCGGCTTTAACATTTTTGTAAAACTGTAAATTTGTTTCATATCCCTTTCTTTTGTTATCAACGTTGGGGCAAAAGTAAGAAAAAAAACAAATAGATTCGATTTTGTCGTAAAAAAAGTGGATTTTGTCTATAAAATAAAGTATCTTTTGTTTGTTGATTTGAAATTCGTCGATAAAAATGAAGTGATCCTACATTGCCAAAATTCGTTTTTTCGCTGTTATAATAGTAAATGAATATGAGTTGACGGTGATGATCTCACCATCAGATTCCGCATACCAATTTTTCCCTTGTTTGGTGATGACGCAGTTGTCTCGAAGAATCACGTCGACACAATATTTCACTACATCGGTGTCGTCTGTAAGTGTCAGATTACGGCGTATGCGATCTTTGCCCATTTCGGTGGTGTGGATTAGGGAGATGTTTTCCAATAAATCATTCATGATGGTGAGAAAATGTTTATAAATGAAGGGGCGAGTCGTGAGCCCGCCCCTTCAAATTATAATTTTGATATTGAATCCAAATTTTTGTCGTTGAAGATATTCTTTCCTTCTGTAGTCATCAAGAAATCGATCAGATCTGCATATTTCTCGCAAACTTTTGGTCGTACCATCTTCATTGTTGAGTTGAGCATGTGGTTGGCTTCTGTGAACCCTTCGCTCAACACACCCATAGTGGCTGGCAACCAGCGTTCTGGATGTAATCCTGCGTATTTGCCACCCTTACGCATCTGGCAAATCTCGTTCCAAAGCATCTCTGTTGCGATCTTTTGATTTTCTGGTTTGGTGAGGTCTCCATGACTGTGCTCTTCCAAACGGGCTTTCAGTGCTGGTGTGTTTGGCACAATAAGGGCTATGGTGTATGGCGACTGGTTGTTGTAGAGCATGCATTGTTCGATAATCGGAGACAATTCCACGATGCTTTCTTCAATTCCCTCAGGAGAGTATTTCTCTCCGTCGCTAGAGATAAGCAGACTCTTGAAGCGTCCAAGCACTTGTAGGAATCCGTCTGGGTCAATGTAGCCCATGTCTCCCGTGTGTAGCCATCCGTCGACGATGGTCTCTTGAGTGGCTGTCTCGTTTTTCCAATATCCTTTCATCACATTGCCTCCCTTGATCACGATCTCTCCCTTCTCTCCGTTTGGCAGAATCTTTCCGTCGGCATCACAGATGGTGATATCCATAAACTTGACGGGAGTGCCGGAACTTCCGAACTTGGCTCGTCCGCTAACGTTGGAACTGATCACTGGTGATGCCTCGCTCAATCCGTAGCCCTGGAAAATAGGGATGCCGACAGACATGAAGAATCGTTGAAGCTCTACATCAAGCAGCGCGCCTCCTCCGATGAAGTATTGCAGACGTCCGCCGAAATTCTCACGTATCTTGCTCATCAAGATCTTGTCGCCAAGCCATACGAGTGGTTTACGCAAGAAACTCAAGCCTGAGCCTCTGTGGAAATAGTCTTTATTATATGCGTAGGCATTTTTGCGGAAGAATTCGAACATCTTCCATGCGAAGTCGCCTTTTGCTTTTACTCCCGACTCGATGTTTTTCCTGAATGCTTTCGACAATGCCGGCACACTCATCATCAGTGTCGGACGTACCTCTTTGATCGCCTGAGGAATAAGTTTCAATGTCTCCATAGGGGTCTTGCCGATAATCTGCGACGCGATTGTCGCTCCATAGTAGATGAAGCAGTACAGACATGTGGTGTGGGCAAAACTGTGGTCCCAAGGTAGAATGGTCAGAGTGATGTCGCTTGTAGATATCTTCACGAGAGAAGCCGACTGAAGAGTGTTCGACACGTAGTTGTGGTGTGTCAGCATGATGCCCTTTGGATCGGACGTCGTGCCGCTGGTGTAGCTGATGTTCACCATGTCGTCTTTGTCGATGGATGCGATAAGAGCGTCCAAATGGGCCGCATTGTCGGAGTCTTTAAGCCATTCCGCACCCTCTTTGATAATCTTGTCGTAGGTGGCAACTCCGTCACTTAATGCATCACAGTTGTCGAGATGGATCAAAGTGATGCCTTCCGGGCCGAACCCCACGTCGGCAAGACGCTTGGCTTGAGGGGCAGAAAGAATCAGATAGCGAGCTCCAGAGTGCGCGAGGCGGAATGACACTTCTCCCTCCACATTCAGCTTAATGGACAGTGGCACGTTCACAGCTTTAGCCATAAGCATACCGAGCTCTGTTATCAGCCATTCGCGTCGCCCCTCACTCATAAGAGCGATACGGTCGCCCGGCTTTACACCCATTTTGATTAGACCTGCCGCAAAATGACGGGCTTGCTGTTTCACCTGAGTGAATGTCAGACTTTCCCATTTGCCGTTTCTTTTGTCAAGAGTAAGTGTGTTATTTGGAAACAACTTGACGCCTCTGTCAAGAAGATCTATGATGTTTTCTAGTTTTTCAGCCATAAGTATCTGATGTGAATAATGAAAATCCTTACGCATCAAATATAAGAATTAATTCATAATTAACAATGCATAATGCATAATTGTTGCCGTCGCATTAATGCAATTTTACAAATAAGAAGGCGGCCTTTTATGATTTATGCCCGACTTCTTCTTTGGTTTTCATGCTTTCATTCGGCTAAAGTCGATTTCCCATAAGAAATTCTCTTTTTGGGAAGCATCGGTAATGTCCTCTATGTATTTGATGGCTGTATCGCAACTTCTTTTCAAATGTGAATATGGATTTTCATTCTCTATCTCGTCGCAGGTCCACCATGCACAGCCTACTTCACAATCATTTCCATTAAGTATCCATAAAGATAATCCGGTGACAGGAAAAAAATCTTCTCTTAGATAATTAATTATTTTGATAGCCTCTTCTTTGGGAAACACGAATGTATCAACATCAGAGCAAAAATATTCTTTTAATGAGTAATATCTGTTGATGTTTGTCTCTTTGATTGCTTTTTCTATTTCCATACTCAAATAAATTAAATTTAATGTCAAATCGATGAAATTAAAAAATAGGAGAAAAATGATAGTTGGAGTGTCATGAATGAGGATTGTTAAGGGCGGAACGCCCTAACCCTCTCCTAACGTGCGAGCCGTAGGCGAGCACATATATTTTAATAGAAGCACAATGATTGCGTTTTGACCGCTCATCCTTGCGGATTCGCGGAGAGAGGGGAAGTTAGGGCGTTCCGCCCTTAACAATCCTCGTAAAACTCAGTCATAATAGGAGTATTATAATTCGTCGAATTCACGTTAAATTTAATCGGCATCTCATTATTTTTGAAGAGGCATTCTAAAATTCGACGCATTAAATTGAGTCTTCTCCGTCAAAACAGATTTCCCTTTTTGTTGAATATCAATAAAAAAAAGGCTTTCAAAACCGAAGTTTCAAAAGCCTTTGTGACCCGTATAGGATTCAAACCTATAACCTTTTGATCCGTAGTCAAATACTCTATTCAGTTGAGCTAACGGGCCATTCCTTTTTTTGTGACCCATACAGGATTCAAACCTGTAACCTTTTGATCCGTAGTCAAATACTCTATTCAGTTGAGCTAATGGGCCAATTACAACCACTTTTTTGTGAATTGCGGTGCAAAGGTATGGAAAAAATTAGTAAAACAAAACAAAAAACGAGATTTTTTATGTTGGGCAACAAAATTTTATATGATTCCGCCATTATTTTTCTATTTTTGTCGCATGATTGAAAAAATGAGACATCTATTATTTTTTATAATGCTTTTGTGTGCGACTCTGGATATCGCCGCACAATCTAATATCTCTGAATATTCTCTTCAGGTGGTCTACAAGAAGGGTGATGCGTCAGTATTTCGTGCCACGAAGGAGAATGAGGAAAAGTATGTCGTTAAAATACAGCAGAGTAGGGTGAAGGCTATGTATATCTCTCTTGGCACCAGGGGCGACGCTGTGGTCACTCTGCAAAGTTTCATCGACAGACCGAAAGAGTTTCGTGTTTTATATAAACTAGATAATCCGTCTAACAATCTGGCAGGCTATTTTCTCAAACAGTCGAACGCCGCTACTCTTGTCAGATTCTACGAAGGTTTGGATCTCAACAATTACGGAGTTGTGCCGTTGAGGAATTTGAAGAAGATAGTCAGGTGGCTTAAAGAAGAATAGTTTTTAGTTGGAATGCTAGGGTTGGGGCAGTCTTCTTCATCTCCTTTGGGCGGTGCCTCTCAGATAGTCCAAAATTTTGAATGTCGTGCTGTAGTATTTGTGGACGTGGATGAATGGCACAAGTTCTGCTCCGAATTCGTGGTATGAAGAGCCGATACTTTTATTCATGCTACCTTCAAAGTCAAAACCCTTCGTTTTTCCTTTTAAAAATTCCAAAGCGTCCCATATCATAAGCGACGGTGCACCTTCGCTTTTTCTTTTAGGGTCGATGCCAGACCATATGTAATAGGCCCATTCGCTGTCCCAAACTAAAAAGCACACTGCTAGTGGTTCCCCCTCGGAATCTTTGGTGCATACAATAGCACCATGTCCATCTTTTTTTGCTTCTTCAATAATATGTTTGCAGTCCCATTTGTCGAGAAGATCGTCCATTCCTCGCTCCTTGTATGTGCGACGGTGGAAATCAAGGAAATCATCGGCAGACATGTCAAAGGTAGTCACAAAACCTTTTTTCTGAGCTTTGTGGATATATTGTTGTTTTGATTTGCAGAATCTTGAGAATAATTCTTCTGGGTCTCCAATATTAGGAAGACGGTAGGTGTAGCGAGTGTATTGTTTAAATCCAGCCCAGTGGAATGGCAGGTGGTTTGTGACGCGCGGTGAAAAATTCTGCCAGAACATGTCTGCATGCAGCTCTTCCAGAAGATCTATGATATTTTGAAATATCTTTTCCTCAAAAGCTAGTTTTTTATAAGTTGACAATCTTCCGGAATATATTGAGTCTGGATAGAATATGAAAGGGCCGGTGTGTTGGCAAAACTCATGTTGGGAGATCAGTGTGAATCCAAATTTTTTGAATATGGCGTACGGCATTGTGGCGATGATGTTATCGTTTTTGTCACGTATGATCAGCACGTCCCAGTTGTCACCACAGCTCGCACTCATCCACCAGTATTGCGAGAACACTGGTATTTCAGGATGCAGTCTGCATATTTCTTTATATTCTTCCTTATTTCTCATAATCATTTTTAGTGAGACGAAGGCATTTCCCCCATCAACCATTGATAGTACAAATATAAAGAAAAAGAAAGGAACGCAAAAGATATTGCGTTCCCTCCTTTGGTATTTAATGCAAAAAGTGATTTATTTCATATTCTGCATTTTTGAATTATTTCTTCACAATCAATCTGAATGCCTGGTTTGTCGACTCAGTGTTTATGATCACTGTGTAGATTCCGTTTGCAAGACTAGCTATATCAACACTGTTGACTGCGTCGGAAGCGTTCAACTGCTCTGTCAAGACAACCTTTCCGTCTATGCTTATGATCTGGACGGAAGCATTCTCGTCTTCATTAAGAATCTCAACATATATAACATTTGCGGCTGGATTTGGATACAGTTTGCAAGCGAGCTCATTGGCGTCAATTGTGTTGGCACCGGATCCATGCTCATAAGTTCCGTGAACCATTGCTCTCGCGCAACCAGAACCAGCCTGAATTTGCCAGTTGATCATTGCAGGGAACGGCTTATTGTTAGCTTCACCCTTGTCGCATCCAGTAAACTCGATCACGTCACCGTTGTTAGCGAATGTGTTGTAGTCTTTTCCATTAGCATAGAATGGAATTGAACCGTTGACAGGCTTAGCCGACAATGAATAATCACCATTCTCTGAAATCTCGATTGGATTGCTCAATGTGATTGTGTACCAGCCTTTGTTCTGCAAATCAATTGCGTCAGAATTGATTGTCTGCTTCTTGCCGTTATGAGTAAGAGTGAATGTTATTGGTTGGCTTCCAGTAGTGTAGATTGCTGAGAAGTAAATCGACATGCCTGTGATCTTGAATGGTTTGTGAGCAGTGAACAATGCAGCTGTCTCACCCCAATCCGAAGTTGACGAAGATGCGAATGTCTTTTCGTCCGGACCAGCTACGAATGAACTGCTTCCCGCGTTCTGCACATAAACATCGATATCTTTGCTGATTGTTGTAGTATATGTTTTGCCAGATCCAAGAAGCTTTCCTCCCTCTGCTTTGTCATACCACTCGAAATCACCGTCGCCCTCGGCAGTGAATGTGATTTTTCCTCCGTTGCCCGACTTGGCATCTGCCACGACAGGAAGTTTAGATGTGATCTCTGTCTCAACTTTCTTGCTTCCACATCCAGGAACTGAGATCTTACAAGTGTACATGCCAGCCTTGGTTGCAGTGTATGTAGAAGATGTTGCACCTTTTATCTCATCACCGTCGACACCCCATTGGTATGACACTCCCTTCAAATCAACAGTTGCATCCAATGTGATAGTTGCAGGATTACACAACTCTCCGCTTTCAAGTTGTACATCTGGTAGCTCTCCTAGAATTGTTACGCTGGCGGAAGTCTCCCAATCTCCAGCAGAATCTACTACACAAGAGTAAACTCCAGCCTCTTTGACTTCGTAAGTTGAAGATTTTGTGTCGGAAACCAACTGCTTTCCATCTTTCGACCAAGTGAATTTCTTCTTTCCGTCAGCAGGAATCTTGCTGTCGAGCACAATCGAACTCTCTCCACAGATTGAACGGTCGTCTCCAAGTTCTGGTGTCGGATGAACCGCCAAACTTGCCACTGGATTCAGGATTGAATTGATATATCCAAGAGACGCTACAAGTCCGGCATTGTAGTCGATACCACCTTCGCTGTATGTGTATTCCTTCTCGTTGTCAACATAATTACCGTCTTTGATAGAACCTCCCACCATGTAGCCCAACTGCATGAATTTTTCCTGAGGTTTCAAGTTTGCCTCGGAGTCGTTGTCAAGACCGTAGAAATTACGGTGGTGAGGATAGTGAGGAAAGTTATCTCCAAATCCTACTATATAAGAGAATTTCTTTCCGTTGCTACCCATGATATACTCGATGGATGTAAGAGCATACGGATTTAAAGTCTTTTCTTTGCCTAGCACTTTGTCGTTAAGAGCGTAAACAAATGCTTGATTTGCTGGGAAACGAAGAATACCCCAGTTTCCGTTCTTCTTGTTTAAGAAATAGCCACTTGATGGTTTATACAAATCGCAGAAGAATTGTAATGCTTTTTTTGCATTGTTATCGTTGGCATACATAGCCATCAAATAGCAAGCCAAATCTTCTGTGTTGTTGTAGTTAAGAGAATAGTTGTGGTTGAAATTATCCTCTACCGCCATAAAGGTAGAATGCTCTTTTGCGGCATTCAAATAAGTATCGTCATTAGTGGCACGGTACAATTCCATTGCAAGCACTACAATATCCGATTCATATTTTGGTTTTGAAGGATAAAAGTCGCTTCCTGTATTACCTTTGGCTGTGCCCATTACATAGTCGTACGCCACCTTTGCTTTTGCCAAACATTTGTCTGCGTATTCTGAATTGTATGGGCGATAACAACGGCTCATGATCGCTAGAGTCGCACCACAGAAAGATGTCATTGATGTTGTCTTTCCTGTGGCTTTGAACACTTTACGAGATCCTTCAGCTTCTCCACCTTGTGCTCTTGAAAGAGTGGCTTTTACAGGTGAGGTACACCATACTTGATGGTCAGGACCTCCGTCTCCTACCTGATAATAGAATGTCTTTTCGTCGCGCACACACTTCATGAAGAAGTCTGTGGCATATTTCAACTCGTCAAGAATATCAGGAATTCCGTTTGGCTTACCTTTCTTGCCTTCCCATGTGTAGTCGCTGGCTCCGATGTAGCCTTCGTAGTTCTGCGAATAAAAATCGCCGTAACCAGTCGGGAATTCAGAATAACCCAAAGCAAGCATATAGCCAGAGTAAAACTCTGTCTGTCCGAACTTCACGTTATCTCCACAGTCTACCCAGCCTCCAGTCAAATCGTAGTCTCCGTCAGCATCTTTTACGAAATCCTGACCTTTTACGAAAGCTTTGAGGTTGCCTGTTAGAGACGACGCGGTCTGTGTTGGCTCATGTTCAGCTATAAGCCAGTTGTGACCAGCACCAGATCTTTGTGCTCCATAAAAGCGTCCGGTCATCCAAAGAGCCTTCTGATATTGCTCATTGTCGAATACTGGTTTGCCCTGGGCAAAAACTGCGTTTGTCGATGCCAATGCCAGAGCGACAACTGTCGCTTTCACGGCAATAGATGAGTATATCTTATTCATAAGCTACCCTATTATAAGTTGGTTATTAATAGTGTTTTATTTTTGATGTGTTGTTAATAGGTCTTATTTCACAGCGATTTTAGCCACACGTTTTTCGTGACGTCCCCCTTCGAAATCTGTTGTAAGGAATGTCTTGACGATCTCCAAGGCTTTTTCTTTGCTGATGAAACGGGCTGGCAAGCCGACGATGTTTGCATTGTTGTGCTGACGGGCAAGAGATGCTATTTCTGTTTCCCAAGAAAGAGCGCATCTCACTCCCTGATGCTTGTTGCATGTCATCGAAATGCCGTTGGCGCTACCACAGATTGCGATTCCAAGGTCTACTTCTCCTTTCTCCACTGATTCAGCAAGCGGATGGGCATAGTCTGGATAGTCGCAGCTATCGTTTGTGTCTGTTCCGAAGTTCTTGATGCCAGCCACAAGCGGAGTCAACTGCTCTACCAAGTATTTTTTCAAATCTGTACCAGCGTGGTCGTTTGCAATACCTATCTTCAATTCATTCAAATTCTTCATTTTATCTAATATATGAATTTGTTTTAGTTTTTCTTCTAGTCAAGTGCACAGATAGTAATTGTTGTGTACAAATCTAGTTGAGTGTACAAATATAGATATGAATTTCAAGTTTCGCAAATATCAGCCGTGATTTTTAGCGAATTAGCTGTAAGATGATGGAATCGTTGATGAAAGTTTATCTCATTTTTTGAGGATTGCAAAGAGCGGAACGCTCTTGCCTCACTTCTTTTCTGCGAGTCCGTAAGAACTCGCAGTCATAAAACGATTCTATCTCTTTTCTCTGTTTGATTTATTGTCGGAAAGTGAATCATAAAATGTGTTTCCGACAATTTCATTTGTCCAATGCCAATGCAACTCTGTTCAATTTCATATCCACATCTTTCACAATCACACCCAGTCTTTGTCCTACAGACACTATCGTCTGCAAGTCGACGTTGCGGTCGCGTGTGAATTCAGAGACGTGAACCAATCCGTCGCGATGCACACCGATATTGACAAACGCTCCAAAGTTTGTGATGTTGGTGACAATGCCTTCCATTCGCATTCCAATTTCGAGGTCGGCCACCTCTTTCACGTTCTGTCGGAATGCCAGCGGCTTGATCTTTTCTCTCACATCTCTTCCCGGCTTGTCTAACTCTTTCATTATATCTTGCAGTGTAGGCAGACCGACCTTCGCGTCGACGTATTTGTTCAGATCGATAGACTCCCTCACCTGTTTGTTGGCAATCAATTCCTCCACTGTCACTTTGTAGTCTTTCGCCATTTTCTTCACTACCGAGTAGCTTTCTGGATGGACGGCGGTGTTGTCGAGTGGGTTCTTCTGCCCACGTATACGCAGGAATCCTGCACACTGCTCAAATGATTTGGCTCCAAGTTTCGGAACTTTCTTCAGCTCATCTCTCGATGTGAAAGCTCCGTTTTCATCTCTGTATGCTATGATGTTTTCAGCAAGTTTCGGTCCGACTCCGGAGACGTATGTCAACAGATGTTTGCTGGCTGTGTTGAGGTTGACGCCGACATGGTTTACCGCGCTCTCCACAACTCTGTCGAGTGCTTCCTTCAGCAATTTTTGGTCGACGTCGTGCTGGTACTGACCCACTCCGATACTTTTAGGGTCGATCTTGACAAGTTCAGCTAACGGATCTTGTAGTCTTCGTCCGATGGATACTGCTCCTCGTACGGTGATGTCGTAGTCTGGAAACTCTTCACGTGCCACTTCACTTGCGGAGTAGATGCTGGCTCCGCTCTCGTTAACAATGTAGACTTCAATATCGGTGAGACGGGAATCTTCCAGAGCTTTGTCGACCGCTTCATGTGTCTCTCGGCTTGCAGTGCCGTCGCCAATGGCAATTGCTCCACATTTATATTTCTTTAGCAATGCCACCAGTTTTTCCTGCTCCTTTGGCAGTTCGGCTCCGCTGCGTGACAGATACAACACTGTGTGTGTCAGCAGTTTGCCTTGCGAATCAAGACACACCACTTTGCATCCGGTGCGGAATCCAGGGTCGATGGCAAGCACTGCCACCTCTCCAAGCGGAGACGCGAGCAAAACCTGCTTCACGTTTTTTGCAAACACGTCGATCGCCTCTTCGTCGGCTTTTATTTTGCTTGAATCTGCGAATTCGGTCTCTATTGCCGGACGTGCGTAATCCTTGTAAGCTGATTTCACCGCCGTCTTCACAAGCGATGAACTTTCGGAATTGCCGTGGACGAAGAGTCCGCTGATATTGTCGATGCACCAATCGTCGTCACATTTGAGCGACACTTTCAACATCCCCTCTTTTTCTCCTCTGCGCATAGCCAGCAGACGGTGTGACGGACATCGTGAAAGTGGTTCGGAATGGGCAAAATATGTATGGTATTGTCCGGCTTCCTCTTCCTTTTTCTTCACCACCTCGCTTTGTACAATGCCGTTGCGACGGTAGGAACTGCGGATGCGGGAGCGAGTTCGTTGGTCTTCACTGATCCACTCAGTGATGATGTCCAGTGCTCCTTGCACCGCCTCTTCTGTGGAGATATCGATATGGTTTTTATGACAGTAGTTGTCTGCCATTTCCTCGCTGTCGGAACGGGAATTTTGCGACATGATCATCTTTGCCAATCCTTCAAGTCCGAGCAGACGGGCTTTCTCCGCCTTTGTGCGCTTCTTGGGCTTGTATGGCAGATAGATATCTTCCAATTCAGAAAGCGACGAGGCTTTTTCCAACGAAGCTTTTAGATCAGAAGTAAGTTTGCCCTGTTCCTCAATACTCTTTAATATAGCGTTGCGACGATCGTCGACAGCGATAATCTGGTTTTGCAGTTTGATGATGCTTTCCACTGTCGTTTCATCCATACCTCCCGTCATCTCCTTACGATAACGGCAGATGAAAGGAATTGTACATTTGTCGGCAAGCAGGGAAAGTACGTTTGCCACTTTGTCTTTTGGAAGAGAAAGTTCCGATGCTATTGATGCTGCTATATCTTTTTCGTTTATCATATTATATGGTCAATTTTCATTTGAATTGTAGATGGGGTGATTACCTCGTCTGACAAGAATTATTAATAAAGTAATCCGAACATCCAAAGAGGAATTTTGTTACCTCTGCCGATTTCTGTATCGTCGACTGCAAGATAGCTGTCTGGCATATCCTTGATTTGCTCGAATGTTTTGTTCTTACCTCCCACTTCAAAGAGATAACGTTTGTCCACAAGAAAATCACCTGCTTTGGGATAGCGACATTCGTGAGCCTCCGACAATTGGTTGAAGAAGAATGTCTCACGTATGGTTCCGATTTCTGCGTATGGCGAAAGAGCGTACATAAGTGTCGGGTTGTTGACATAGATCTTGTCGGGTCGTGAGAGATTGTCTGAACTTTTAACATTGTCGCCCAGCAGGAGAAGTAGCCCGCCTCTCTGTAACGCATATAGCATTTTCAATCCTTGGTTACGATCGGTTTCAAGTTCACGGTACAGACTGCTCATGTTGGGCTGTTGTGGAACTCTCTCCGACAGCACCATCAACATTTTTTTTGTCTTTCGTATTGTTGAGATGTTCACATCGTCAATTTTTGCATAGTCGTTTTCTATTATTTGGTTGACGACTGCTTGCAATCTTATGTCTATTCCATTATGCACATCTTTAAAAAATGGGTAGTAGCCATATTTCAGATACCTTTTGAAGAGAGGCAGGATCGCTGTTTGTGAACAAATATTCATGGCGATTTCAATATGATTGTGTAGCAGATCCTCCAATTCCACAGCATCTTGCTTTATGCCTTGCTCAAATTGTAGGAATTCTCTGAAAGAAAGTCCTCTCATCTCATACATAGCCTGACGACGTGATAAATCGCCTTCTCCGGCTTGAATCTGAAGCATGGAAGATCCTGTATGGACGATATTCAACCCAGGAAAATCATCTGATATATTCTTCAGTAGCGTTTGCCATTTTTCATAGTAGTGGATTTCATCAATGAAAATGTATGTGCCTCCATTATTATAATGAGTCTCCACTACGTCTAATATGTCATGCGACGCAAAGTAAAGATTGTCAAGTGAGATATAGAGCACCTTGTCGAGATCATTTCCTAGGAAAGTTTCTTTGATGTGTTGCAAAAGCATAGTCGTTTTTCCACATCCTTTAGGACCTTTTATGCCAATAAGGGAGTCCTTCCATTCTATCTTATAGTTAAGATAACGGAAGAAATCCATCGGAGTGTTCATCAGCTTGCGGATGAATGTCCTTCTAAGTGATTCAATCTCTAGTTCTGCCATAACGTCTCTTGTTTTAATGTGTATCGACGTTACAAAATTATAAATAATATCTGAAAATACTAATTTTCGTCTGTTTTTAGTATCTCTAAACACTAAAATTTACTTGTATTTAGTATCTCTAAACATTAAAATTAGTGTATTTTTAGTGTCTGCAAACACTAAATTGTGCTAGCTCGCTGAAAAATAGTATTTTAAGTATTGCCGAAAATATGTGTGGAGATATTATTCGTTCTCTTTGTGTATGTAGATTGCGTGGTCTCCTTTATCGTATTGATAATATTTTCCATCAGACTTGATGCAGTCTAACTGGAAGTAGGCGCGGATATAATTGTCGTATGGCATTATCGACACTTTCCACACTTGGCCGAGATTTGAAACGTCTCCGCTATTATATTTGGCATCTTTTTCATTGTTTGGAAGTGAAATATGCCATTCCGACATGTTTTCGCGTCCCCACCTGCCAAGATGATCCCATCTGTTTCCCCAACATGTGCTCCAGAAAAGTGGAAGTTTGGTGTTGGTGCTGAGTGTCGATGACTGCTGTTTCAGATCATCAGTCAATTGTTTGATATCCGCCTCTACGTTGGCTGACTTATACCATAGCTCAAATCCAAAGTCGGTGTCAACATAGTTGGCTGGCTTTTTCACAGGCTCCATGCTTGGTGTGGGATGAAAGACAAAACCTGTGGAATCCTTTATCTGTGCTATCTTCTCTTTGTAGAGTTTATGCTTCACCGAACAACTGGAAATTGTTGAGATGAAGAAAACAATAAATATCAATCTGACTGCTGATTTGATTTGCATAAAATGATTTTTTTATAAAACGACGGCAATTTATAAAAAAGAATGTAAATAAAACGACTTTGTAGTGATTAAATAATGGATAAGAGGATGTTTAGATTCATCCATTTTTTGCCTATCGACTTAAAAATATGTACTTTTGCACCACAATTTTAATTATATCTACATGTAAAATAAATAACTGACATTACATGAAAAAGTTTGCGATGTTGGGATTGTTGCTCCCACTTTATGGTTATGCGGAAGCACATGAGACGATTGAAGGGATCACGTTGGCGGATGTTGTGGTGACTGGAACACGTGAGACGTCGGATATCCGTCATTTGCCGATGACGGTGACTAATGTTTCCAGAAGCGAATTGGAGAAAAATGAGCAGACGAATGTTTTGCCGTCTGCAGTGATGAAGGTTCCGAGTCTGTTTGTCACAACCCGAGGAATGATGGGATACGGAGTGAGTGGTGGAGCTGCCGGAGGAATCAACCTTCGTGGTATATCAGGAGGCACTGGTGGTTTGCTGGTTCTTATCGACGGTCATCCTCAATATCAGGGTATTTTCGGACATCCTATTTCAGATTCCTATCAGACGATGATAGCGGACAGAGTGGAGGTGCTTCGTGGACCTGCTTCTGTGCTTTACGGATCAAATGCGATGGGTGGAGTGATCAATATTGTCACTCGAGGAATGAAGGAAGACGGTGTGAAAACCGACATCAATATCAGTGGCGGTTCGTGGGGTACGGCTCAGGTTGAGGCTACCAACAGATTAAAAAAGGGGAAGTTTAGCAGCACGGTAAGCGGTCAGTATGGCAGAAGCGACAACCATCGCCCACGTATGGGATTTGAGCAGTATGGCGGCTATCTTAAGCTGGGTTACGATTTCAATGAAAACTGGAATATTTGGGCAGACGGTAATGTCACTCATTTCAATGCCTCTCAACCGGGCACTGTTGATGCTCCGATGTATGAGGCTGACCAGTGGATCACCCGTGGAGTGGCGACATTGGCGTTGGAGAATCATTTCAAACATACGAATGGACGTATTTCCGTCTACGATAATTTTGGAAGACATAAGATCAATGATGGATATGCGGAAGGTGCAAAACCGCAGACTCGATTCTTCCGGTCGAAAGATGCTTTGATGGGAGTGTCTATGTATCAGAGTGCTGAGACCGAAGATGGATCTCGCTTCACATTGGGCTTCGACTACCAGAATATTTATGGCGACGCATACTACACTTCCCGTGAGACTGGAGAGGTGCTAGAGACGAAGAACAAGCAGAGTGCGGAGGTTCGCAACCATGAGGTGGCAGGATACGCGGATTTCCGTCATGACTTCAGTAAGGTGACGGTTGATGCTGGTTTGAGAGTCGATCATCACTCGGTGGCAGGACTTGAGATGATACCTCAGTTTGGTGTTGCATACCGTCCTATTGAATCAGGTACGGCTAAGGCTATGGCAAGCAAGGGTTTCCGTAATCCGACAACGAAGGAAATGTATCTGTATCCACCTTCAAATGAGGATCTTGAAGCAGAGCGTCTGTGGAACTATGAGTTGTCGTGGCGTCAGTGTCTGCATTTCGGAAAGTATACGGAGACGGATTCTGTCTACTATCATGAAGAACTTGTTTCGGTAGAGAAAGAAAAGTATTTTCATGAAATTACTTACGGAGTCAACCTATTCTATATGAAGGCCGACAATATGATCCAGACTGTTGCGAAGAAAAACGTCAACACAGGAGAGTTGGAAAACTGGGGTGCTGAGGCTGAATTGTCGTGGACAATAAAGGAACATTGGGGAATCAGCACAAACCATTCTTGGCTGCATCAGGAAAATAAACTAGTGTCAGTGCCTACATACAAAGGCTATCTTGGTGTTGACTGGTATTCAAAAAAGCACAAATGGATGGCATCGGTTGGTTTGCAACAACTTGCTGGATTATACACTGCAGTAGGCAAGGATGAGCAGAAAGAGAATGTCACATTGCTTAACGCGACAGTGAAGTATAATCTCAACAAGTATATCTCATTATGGGCAAAAGGCGAGAACTTGCTTGCACAGGAATACGAAATTCTAGCAGGTTATCCTATGCCGAAAGCCACAGCGATGGGAGGAGTGAAGGTTAGTTTCTAATCTGAATATCTGAACATAAATATGAAGATACGGGATGAGGCAATCGTCGCATTCCGTATCTTTTTATATTTTTGTGAGACGAATAAGAAACTGCGTTTATGACCTATAAAGATGTATTTGAACTGGCAACCTATGAGTCTGGCGTGAGAATATGCGACGTCGCAGATCTCGACAATCTGGAAGCCAAACTTGTCGATAATCACAAAAATTGCAAGAACACCGTCGGCTTGAAGGAGATCGACGAATATGTGCTTGAGACAATCGAGGAGGATGCTGTGTGTGCGGATTTCGACGAGATGATCGTCAGAAAGGCTCTTTCTCTTGGCTATTATCCGATGTCGATGGAGAAGATGGTGATGACGGAGGAGGAGTTGATGGATTTCAAAGACCGCCTTTCCAACGTGAAGAAAGTGAAGGGTGGGGTGTATGCGTGGCGCTATTTTATGACGATCCGCCATCATCTGAAGAAGATGGTCATAGATTTCAATGAGTTCAAATTCCCAAAGAAGACGCGAAGATATGTGCGTCAACAGTTTGGCGACTATACTCTTACATTCAATAAAAATTTTGATTTATGTGCCGAGACTCTCATCGCCCAATATGAGGAGACGTGGGTTGTGCCACCTTTGCTTGACGTCTTGAAGACAATTCATGAGAATCCTGACGACGAAGTGAGTGTGGACAGTGTGGAATTGTGGCATGGCAACGAATTGGTGGCAGGAGAACTTGGTTTTATCACCCATAACGCCTATGCCAGTCTGTGTGGATTCCACATTGAAGACAACAGTGGCACAGTGCAGATGGCGGCGTTGGGCATGTGGCTTAAAGAGAATGGTTTTGCCTACTGGGATCTCGGTATGGAAATGGACTACAAATACGTCTACGGGGCAATATGTATGGGCCGACGTACGCAGAAAGAATATTACGACAGATTGGCATCCTCACGTCGCATATTGCCGAAAGAGGAGATAAAAATAAAAGATTTGATAAAAACGTAGGGGCGATCCATTGTGGTTGCTGGAAAATTCACAATTCACAATTCATAATGCGTAATTGTTGGGAAAATCCAAACTGCTGATGGATTCAACCCTTGTAGAGACACACGGACGTGCGTGTCATGATAAAATGCATAATGCGTAATTATCGCAGATGAATACACCCCAATTACGTCGTTAGACGTTACATATTGGTAGAAAATATGATGATGGGGTCATTCATTACCTCGTTAGAGGTTATATTTTAATGTTATTTGCATTTTTACGGTTCAAGTTCCTTCGCAAACATCAAATCCAATTCCGTTTGAGGAAACGGACATGGCTCCTGAAGCATCTTAGCCTTATAGAATTGGTCGCAAGCCCTCTCCACGGAATCCTCCTCAAAACATTTGAAAAGCATCTCTTTCAGTTCATCCAGATGGTTGGCGTCGGCATCCGAGAATTTGCCGCACTCTTTATAGCTCATTTTTTTAGACGGACGTATATCGTGGTAGTAGTACGACCATACAAGGAATCGCATACATACGTCCGGAGTCATTATTATTTCTTGCATATAAAAAGAATCAAAAGAAAAGCGAGGATTTTCATCTTCGCTTTCTATAAATATATTAAATGTTCTTTGTTTTAGATGTCTTTTGCATCGTCTGGGTGGTTTGTGTAGAACACTCTCAATGGAACAGAAGTCACCTTGATGAATCCCTTAGCGTCCTCGCTTGTCCAACCCTTGTTCATCTCTCCGTACTCACCGAACTTAGTCTTAACCAAGTCGTCCTTAGAGTCAACACCTACGGTTGAGAATGTGTATGGACGAAGCTCAAGAATAACCTCTCCGTTTACGTGGCGCTGGCTCTCCTGAAGCATTGCCTCGATGTCACGCATCACTGGCTCAAGATACTGACTCTCGTGTAGGAACATTCCGTACCAGTTGGCAACCTGATCCTTCC
>DFGT01000004.1:74708-90961 GCA_002371265.1 Bacteroidales bacterium UBA3743
CCTGATCCTTCCAGTACTGCTGCCACTTAGAAAGTGTGTATTTCTCCAAGAACTTGTGAGCTCCGATGATTACCATTGGCGCTGCAGCCTCGAAACCTACACGTCCCTTGATACCGATGATTGTGTCACCTACGTGCATGTCACGACCGATACCGTATGCACATGCGATCTTCTCTATCTCTTGGATAGCTGCTATCTTGTCTGTGTATTCTTTTCCATTAACCGAGCAGATTTCACCCTTCTTGAAACCAATCTTCAAACGCTCGCTTCCTGTCTTAGTCACCTGCTTCAAGTAAGCAGTCTCTGGCAAACCTTCGCGAGAGTCAAGGATTTCACCTCCACAGATTGAAGTTCCCCAAATACCTACGTTGTAAGAGTATTTCAACTTAGTCCAGTCAGCTACGAAACCATGCTGGTTCAAGTAGTCGATCTCATACTGGCGAGTAAGAGCCATATCACGAGTAAGAGTGATGATCTCTACGTTTGGAGACATTACCAAGAAAGTCATGTCGAAACGCACCTGGTCGTTGCCGGCACCTGTAGATCCGTGAGCAATTGCGTCGGCACCGATCTCATTCGCATAGCGTGCAATAGCCATACCTTGGAAAATACGCTCTGATGATACAGAGATTGGGTAAGTACCGTTTCTCAATACGTTACCGAATACCATAAATTTCAAGCTCTTGTCGTAGTATTCCTTAGTGACGTCAAGAGTGACATATTTAACGGCGCCCAATTTGTAGGCGTTCTCCTCGTTTTGTCTTAGTTGCTCCTCGCTGAAACCACCAGTGTTGGCGCAAGCTGCATATACATCGTAACCTTTCTCTTTGGCAAGGTACATCACTGTGAAGGATGTATCCAAACCGCCACTGAATGCTACTACTACCTTTTTGTTTGCCATTTTATTTAGCTTATTTAAATAAAGACTTTATCTTATCCAATAGAGTCTTAGACTCTTTCTCTGGCAGTTTGTATGGTGGCATCGGACCATATTTTGCCTCTATCGTTTCTCTGCAAGTAGGATCTAGATCCAATTCCTTTTGGGCTGCAGCCAGACAGTCGGGATCATTTGGATCAAACAACATTCCTGTGCAGATGCAATATCTTCTGTCTGTACGTTGAAGGACATCGAAGTTTACACATCCCTCACAACCATGCCAGAAACTCTCGTCGTTTGTCAATTGCGCGAAAGTTACGGGTTTGTATCCATGCTGGGTGTTTAACTTCATCACAGCAGCTCCACTTGTAAGACTGAAAATCTTAGCTTCTGGCCAACGTTTACGAGCCAGTGAGAATGTCATGTGTTTGATGCGACGTGCCAATCCTCTGCCACGGTATCTGTCTGGCACAATCAAACCTGATGTCGTGACATATTGCTTGTTGTCCCATGTCTCAATGTAGCTAAAACCGGCAAAATCATCGCCACACAAAGCCAATACAGCCTTTCCTTCAATCATCTTCTGCTTCACATATTCCGGATTTCGCTTGGCAATACCTGTGCCTCGCACTTTAGCCGCAGCGGCTATAGTCTCCAAAATTTCATCGACGTAGTGCACGTGGCTCTCGTCGGCAAGCACAATCTTTATTTCTGGTTCTTGCTTTTGATCTTGAATCTGATCCATTGCTAATGAATTAATCTTTCTTCAGTGTTGGAATAAACTTGCTTAGCGATTCTATCACAGCACGTTTTGTCATCCCTTCTTTCATCACGCATACTACAGTGTCTTCTCCTGCCACGGTGCCTATGATGACATCTGAGGCTTCGTCATCGATTCGGTATGCCATACTGCTCGCATATCCTGCTCTTGTATGGATGACGAGAATGTTTCCAGAAAAATCTATCGTCACGGCTGCACTGGTTAGGTATGCTGCCTGTGCATCTGCCTGATCATCATTCGCAGGAAGTTTATAGCAATAACCTCCATCGACAGCCGGAGTCTTCACCACCTTCATCGCTTTCAAGTCGCGTGACAAAGTGGCTTGAGTCAGGTTGAATCCTTTGTTTGTCAGAAGTTGGAGCAATTCGTCTTGACTTCCGACTTTTGTTGTCGCTATAATTTCCTGTATTACGGAAATTCTTCTGTTTTTATTTTTCACTGTCGCTTCATTTATGCTTGCAACCTATCCCTTTTATGCATAGTGTAAGGTAACGAGTTGCAAATGAGTAAATTAAGTATCCGTGATGCGTTTTGACAATTTTTATGTTGCAAAACACTATGCAAAAATATACAAAAATATTATTAAATGTTCATTTCCTGCATATTTTTGCAAAAAAAGCTATGAAAATTTATCTGTTGTTGATAGTTTCAGGGTTCATGTCGTGCCTTATCAGGCGATATTCTGCCATTTCCGCATATTTTGTGCCTGGCTTTCCATAGTTGCAGTATGGGTCGATGCTGATTCCTCCGCGTGGCATAAATTTTCCCCATACTTCAATATATTTGGGATCCATCAGCTTGATAAGGTCTTTCATGATGATGTTGACACAATCTTCGTGGAAGTCTCCGTGGTTGCGGAAACTGAACAGATAGAGCTTGAGGCTCTTGCTTTCCACCATCTTCACATTCGGTATGTAGCTGATGTAGATTGTGGCGAAGTCTGGCTGTCCTGTGATGGGGCAGAGACTTGTGAATTCTGGGCAGTTGAATTTTACCCAGTAGTCGTTGCCCTGGTGTTTGTTGTCAAACGTTTCCAGCACCGACGGATTGTAGTCAGACGAGTATGTTGTCTGTTTGCTTCCAAGTTGAGTTAGTGACATATATGATGACTATTTCTTTGTAGATAAGTATTTTTCCAATCCTGCTTTGCGTAGACGACATGCCGGACACTCTCCGCATCCGTCTGCTGGGATGCCGTTATAGCATGTTAGTGTCTTGTTCCTCACCAGGTCGAGCACTCCAAGTTCGTCTGACAGCTGCCATACTGCGGCTTTGTCTCTCCACATTAGCGGAGTGTGGATCTCGATGTCGTAGTCGAGGGCTAGGGCCACTGCCGCATTCGCTGCCTTGATGAATGTGTTTCTGCAGTCGGGATACCCGCTATAGTCCGCTTCCGACACTCCTGTCACAAGGTGGTGGGCACCGATTGTATACGCGTAGACTGCCGCGTATGTCAGGAATATAAGGTTTCTGCCGGCGACGAATGTGTTTGGCAGTTCATCCGCAGGCTTTTCCTTGCATACGTCCATTGACGGATCGGTGAGTGAGTTGTGGTGAAGATTGGCGATGGTGTCGATCTTGTGGATGACGTAGGGGACTCCAGCCTCTTTTGCTATGGCTGTCGCAATCTCGTTCTCCAACACATGTTTCTGGCCGTAGTTGAAACCGATTGCATACACTTTGTCGAAATTCTTTTTTGCCCAGTATAGGCAAGTTGTTGAATCTTGTCCGCCGGACAATAAAACCACCGCTGTTTTTTCCATATCTTTAATTTTGACGGCGCAAAGTTACTAAATTTTGTCGATTATATTCCCGTCGCTCATCAACAAAATGAAGATAGCTGCCACTGGTATATGCAAAAAGAGACACAGCTTTGCCACGTCTCTCTATATTCGCTTATTCCACTGGGTAGAAGGCCCATAGGGTCACTGATTTCAGACCAAATCCGATTTTTTCTTCGGAATTGTTGATCCCTAACTCTTTCGGAGATATTGGATTTAACGGGGTCAACTCCAACTCGACAGCATTGTTTTTTGTGATATGTCTTTGGTCAAAGTTCAAATAAACAGTTTTGTCTTCGGTCAGCACTATTTCTCCACAATCTATTCCGTTGGCTGAAACTTTTATTCTGTTTTCTCTGTGTTTGTCGGACACAAATGCCGCGAAATCAATTTTTAATGTCACCGTTGCGTTCTTTCTGACCTGAAATATCAAGAATCCTTTTTCTCCTACGCACCAACGTCCGAATTCCTCGGCTTCGGAGAACCCATAATCCCAACAAGCAAGAAATTTGTCTCTGAAGTCATAGTATTTGACCATGCTGCCAATTTTGCCTAACCCTTCGACATTTGCCACGTTTTTTGGAATCTGTGTGCCTCTTATCACTTCTTTTTTACAAGATGTGAAAGTTGACAGAATCAAGAATCCAAATAAATAATATATGAGTTTTTTCATGTGTTATTTCTGAAAAATGTTAAACTAGAATTCCATTGTCCGATTTGTCTTTCCATTTTGCAATATGGTCGGACAAGAATAATATGCTTATTGCTATCATGGAGTATTCCAGCAAGAAAAATGTTCTTGATGTGTCTTGAAAACTTACTGTGACACCCAGACATGCTCGTGAAAAGAATCCGACAACGAAAATAAATGTTGGACCATACTTTGTGATGAAAGATTTTTTGTCTTTCCCGATGTAAAGCAAAGAGAATAAGATAGAGCCATAGAATGCTATTGACAAGACACAGATAAGAGATAATTGAATTGCAGAAGCTTGTTGTAGCATTGTGAATACAGGTCGTTGTATCACAAATGTAGAACATAGCATAGCCAATGGAATCATAGAAATATACAATGGAATGTCTTTTTTCTTGTCTCTTATGTAGATTGTAAAAGGCAAAATCGCAGAAAATGCCCAAACAATCAGGGAGTGCCATCTTAAAACCATATATTTTGCTATAGGAGACGCTATGCAAAGTGCAAGTTTTTTGATTGGTGAAAATGGTTCTGTAATTTGAAGACGTGCCATTTCTGACATTGCTCTTTCTGAATTTCCGGGACAAGTGGCGATAAATACAAGATTAGCTAATGCAATCAGCAGAAGTAGACAGTATAGTTTGTTGATTTGTTTTGTTTGCAAATATGTGTATAATGTGAATGCTCCCCACGTCATTATCGCCGCCACACAAATCTGCTCACAGTTGCAGCAGAACAATGCGCAGCAGGCACATATAGCATATGTCGTCCATTTGGGAGACTCTTTATTTTCCAAAGATTTCTTGAATGGAAACAATGTCGGCAAGAATGCGGCCAAAGGCCACAGATATACGATCATTGTCACAAGATATCCTGCCGAACCTTGGTCGGTGATTCTATACAAAAAGGTCAGCAATATTGCGGCAGTGGCATATATGATTCCTCTCTTTCTGGAGAAAAGCAAATAGGTCATCACTACTATAGCCAACACGATTAGAGAGTCTGCGATTGCAAATATCCAAGTAGGTAATTGGACAAACCAAAATGTAATGAATTCTATCAGCACTCGTGATGTCCACGTCGCATAACGCCATTGCAAAAAAGACAAGACGTCGCCCTGCTCATAGTATCCAAACGCATAAATGCGGAAATATTTATAATCGTCAGTTGTTAAGTCTATAAAAAAGTGAAATGTTAGTATTGCGATGAATGCAAATACGAACGGAATGAGTCTCTTTTCTGAAATGTGTTCTATCAAATTCATATTGGGCTGGACTTTAGTTTGCAATTTTAAAATCTCTGATCTTGAGAGTCTATAGACAGTTTTGGTTGGTAGTGTTGTTTGAATTTTTGTCAGTCATGATTCCAACAAAACAGAACATTAATTTCGCAAAAAAAAGGCGTCTTGGTTTCAAGACGCCTTTGTAGGAAATTTATAGTGGAATATTTCCGTGTTTCTTTGCTGGGTTCTGGCGATTCTTTGTCTGTGCCATATCCAAGCTCTGAATAATCTTCTGGCGTGTCTGAGCAGGAAGGATGATCTCGTCCACATATCCAAGCTCTGCTGCACGGTATGGGTTTGAGAATGTCTTCTCATACTCTGCCAATGTCTGAGCTCTCTCTTCGCCAGTCTGCTTGCGGTAAAGAATGTTTACTGCTCCTTCTGCACCTAGCACTGCGATCTCTGCACTTGGATAAGCCAAGTTGACGTCAGTGCCGATGTTCTTAGAAGCCAACACGATGTAAGCACCACCGTAAGCCTTACGAGTGATAAGTGTGACCTTAGGCACTGTAGCCTCCACGTAAGCGTAGACGATCTTTGCTCCGTGACGGATGATACCGTTGTGCTCCTGTGTGCAGCCTGGTAGGAATCCAGGAACGTCCTCAAGAGTGACGATTGGAATATTGAAACAGTCGCAGAAACGAATGAATCTTGCTGCCTTATCTGAAGAGTCGATGTCAAGAACACCTGCCTGGAATGCTGGCTGGTCTGCCACGATACCGACTGTCTTTCCTGCCATGTGGGCGAATCCAACGATGATGTTCTGAGCGAAATGCTTGTGAACCTCGAAGAAATTACCGTCGTCGACGATGCTCTCGATAAGCTCGATCATATCGTATGGTTTGCTTGGATCCTCTGGAATCAAGTCGTTCAACGACTCGTCCTCACGCATTGGATCGTCCATTGTGTTGGCGAATGGACACTCCTCAAAGTTGTTAGAAGGCAAGAAACTCAATAGTTCACGAACCATCATTAGGGTATCCTCTTCTGTGTCACCTACGAAGTGAGCCACACCACTCTTTGAAGCGTGTACAGCGGCTCCACCAAGACCCTCTTTGTCGATATCCTCATGAGTCACAGTCTTTACTACGTCTGGACCAGTAACGAACATGTGGCTCTTCTCCTTTACCATGAAGATGAAGTCTGTCAATGCTGGAGAGTAGCAAGCACCTCCTGCACATGGACCCATGATCACTGAAATCTGTGGAATAACACCCGAAGAAATAGTGTTCTGGTAGAAAATATCACCGTAACCTGCAAGGGCAGAAACACCCTCCTGGATACGAGCACCACCTGAATCGTTGATGGCGATAATAGGAGCACCCATCTTTAGAGCAAGACGCTGCACCTTTGTGATCTTGTTTGCGTTTGTACGGCTTAATGAACCTCCAAGCACTGTGAAGTCGTAAGCATATACATATACTAGACGACCATCGATTTTACCGTAGCCTGAAACAATACCGTCTCCGCTGATTTTTTTCTTATCAAGACCGAAGTTAGAACAGTTGTGGATAACAAACTTATCGATCTCTACAAATGTACCCTTGTCTAGAAGAACGTCAATTCTTTCTCTTGCAGTAAGCTTTCCTTGCTCGTGCTGCTTGTCGATCTTCTCCTGACCTCCGCCTAGCTCTGCGATGCGGTTAAATTCGTTAAATTCTTCGAGTACTACTTTTCTGTCTCTCATAATCAATTATTTGAATTAAGCATTCTCTGGAATATCCATCAATGTGATAAGTGTCTGGTCGCCGTTGATCACGTCGCCCTCTTTCACTAAGATATCCTTGATAATGCAATCTCTTTTCACTTTGTAGTCGCTCTGCATCTTCATTGCCTCAACGACGATTACGCTCTGACCATTTTTGACTTCCTCGCCCTTCTGTACAAGTATCTTGACAACTTTACCTGGCATTGGTGAGAATACACGGTCTTGTGATTCGCTTGAGTCGCCTTTCTTTCTGTTCTGCAGATATTTGGCCTGCTGATCAACGATTTCAACTGGGAAAGTGTTGAAGTGTGTGTTCACCTGATAGCTCTTTCCTCCTTTTTCTCTCTTGAACTCAGCGTTGTAACTACGTCCGTTGTTTGTGATGATTGAGCAACTTCCGTTCTCTGCCATCACGATGTCGACTTCGTATGTCTTGTCGTCAATCTTGATAGTGACTTTGTTGTCTTCTTTGCTCAGTAGCTCAACTTCAGCCACACGGTTTCCTACATGTACTTCCATTTTATCGACTCATGTTTTTAGATTCTGACCATACTAGTGCGCTTGCCGAACTCTCTCCATCTGCTGATAGGACGGTTGTCGCTTGTCTTTGGCGAGTTCTCTTCCAAGTTCACGATATAATCCATATATGATGCGATGATTGCGATATCCTCAACCTCGCTCTTTTCTGCTTCGTAAAGTTTTTCTTCGCTAAGTTTGTCGTTGTTCTCAGCGATGAACTTTGTGTTGTACTTTCCTTCTACGAATGCTGGCACATCCATGATCTTTCTTAGGTAAGATATGTTTGTCTTTAGTCCAGTGATTCTGTATTCGTAAAGCACACGTCTCATTCTTTCGATTGCGAACTCTCTTGTCACAGCCCAAACGATCAGTTTACCGATCATTGGGTCGTAGTGCACTGGAATCTCATATCCCTCGTAGACGAAGCTGTCTACACGTGTTCCGATTCCAAGAGGCTCCTGAAGCTGCTTGATGACGCCTGTGTCTGGCATGAAGTTGTTCTCTGCATCTTCAGCACAGATACGACACTCGATTGCGTGACCTCTCTGCGACAAATCTTCCTGCTTGAATCTCAAAGGAAGTCCGTTTGCCACGTTGATCTGCTCCTTCACCAAGTCGACACCCACAACCTCTTCTGTGATTGGGTGCTCTACCTGTAGACGAGTGTTCATCTCAAGGAAGTAGAAGTTTAGATGGTCGTCTACAAGGAACTCGATTGTGCCGGCTCCTTCATAGTTAACAGCCTTTGCCGCACGCACAGCAATCTCTCCCATCTTGGCTCTTACGTCTGGAGTCATCAATGGGGAAGGGCTCTCTTCTACTACTTTCTGATTTCTTCTCTGGATAGAACATTCACGTTCGAATAGGTGTACGCAGTTGCCGTGCTGGTCTGCCAATACCTGGAACTCAATATGGTGAGGTGTCTCAATGAATTTCTCTATATAAATTGTGCCATCATTAAATGAAGAAATGGCTTCACTCTGAGCAGTGTTGAATGCATCGGCGATTTCCTCTTTTTTCCAAACAAGGCGAATTCCTTTTCCACCGCCACCTGCACTTGCCTTTAGCATTACAGGTAGTCCGATTTGCATCGCTACCTTCACAGCCTCGTCTGCATCTTTCAATGCCTCTTGTGTGCCTGGCACTACTGGAACTCCTGCTGCGATCATGGTCTGGCGAGCCATGATTTTGTCTCCCATTTTGATCATCGCCTCTGCTGGTGCACCGATGAAGATGATACCTTCTTTTTTACAACGTGCTGCGAACTCAGCGTTCTCACTCAAAAATCCGTATCCTGGGTGGATAGCATCTGCACCGAAACGCTTTGCTGCATCAATAATCTTATCTATGCATAGATAACTCTCTCGTGATGCTGCAGGACCTATGCAACATGCCTCATCTGCATAAAAAACATGCTTCGATGTTCTGTCTGCCTCGGAATATACTGCAACTGTCTTAATGCCCATCTCTTTACAAGAGCGCATTACACGCATCGCTATCTCTCCTCTGTTGGCAACTAAAATCTTTTTAATCATATTTTTTGTCTTTTTCTGTATCTAAAGTCCACCGCTAGTGGTGCACTTTAATTCCAAAAACGGTGCAAAGATAACAAATAAATCATATCATTTATAGCTTTTTCATACATTCAAACGATTTTTATGCATTTTTCTGCACATTTTTTATCTGTTTGTGCAATCAAAAGGAATGTAAAAATATTCTTAACTCCTGATTTTTAAATTGTTACTATTTTTTGACTTTTTTTAACAATTTTATCAATTTTTTAAACTTTTTATAGATGTTTGTACGTTACAATTGTTATAATTTTCAACCAAATAGATATAAGTGAAAATAAATTTGCCGATTTCTTTGTTTGTGTTACTAAAAACAATAATTTTGTAAGACTTTTTGAAATTTCAAAAGACCATTGCACAGATATCACGTTTTACGACTTACGGTCACCGACGTTGTTTCTCGTCTATCGTATTTCGTCTATCGTCGCAATGGGAATGACAGAAGAATAAAGCAAAAAATAATTCAACCCTTTTTATCTTTATCGCAGATTGCATGTGATGTAGTCTGCGATTTTTATCTCTTCCTTGATTTTTATTTTCCTGATTCCGAATTTAGTTTTTCCGCTATTCCTTCCATTTTGGAAACTTTTCTTTTAAAATGGTAGCGACTCGTGAATTCTCTTTTAATAGGAATAGTGACACCCGTCTGTTCTGATCATGCTCTATTTCGGTTTGAGCATCAGGAATATTTGGTGCGATGTTAGCAAGTCCGATGGGAATGATTTTATAGTCTTCTTTGTTGTACCCATTTCCTTCCAATCTGCTTAGAATGAGGCTCCTGACATATTCAGCTCTTTTCTGGGAGAGTTTTAGATTGTATACTTCCGACCCTCTGCCGTCTGTATGTCCTGCAATAATAAAGACTTCTCCTGGCATTGGGGATATAAGTCCTGCAAGATAATCATATCGTTCTTCATATTCTGGTCTTATAGAACATCCGAAATCAAAGAAATATTCTTCGTCTAAAAGGGAAATTTGTTCTGTTGGTTCGGGAGAATTCATTTCTTGGGCGACGGTGGCTAAAGGGGCAAGGGTAGTCAGACCAGCTACCAGTCCGGCGATTTTGACAATCTCACCTGCCTTACGTTTCAAGGATATTTGTTTTTCTATATATTCACGTTCTTGCTCGCATGCTGGACATGTGCCTGCGCATACACCTTCAAAGTCGCATTTTGCAGGAGTGTAGACGATGCCGTTAGCATCCGCCACTTGTTTACGTATGGCCTTTAATGTTTCGCAGGTGATTTTGCTTTTGTCCATAGTCTGCTATTTTTATTATTCCCTTTCTTCCTTGACTTTTGCTTTCCAAATTTCTTTTATTTCATTGAATTTAGTCGTTCCGAGTCTCTCTTCCAAAAGAGAAAAATTCTCTTTGACTTTATCATTCACAATGCATGCAGCTTCTCCTTTCAATGAATGTTCCTTAAATAGGAATAGTGACACCCGTCTGTTCTGCTCATGCTCTGGTTCGGTTTTTGCATTCGGAATGTTAGGTGCGAGGAAAGCTACTCCTACTGGAATGATTATATAGTCTTCTTTGTTGTACCCATTTCCTTCCAATCTGCTTAGAATGAGGCTCCTGACATATTCAGCTCTTTTTTGGGAGAGTTTTAGATTGTAAGTTTTCGATCCTCTGCTGTCTGTATGTCCTGCAATAATAAAGACTTCTCCTGGCATTGGGGATATAAGTTCTGCAAGATAATCATACCGTTCTTCATATTCTGGTCTTATAGAACATCCGAAATCAAAGAAATATTCTTCGTCTAAAAGGGAAATTTGTTCTGTTGGTTCGGGAGCATTCATCTCTTGGGCGACGGTGGCTAAAGGGGCAAGTGTGGTCAGACCAGCTACGAGTCCGGCGATCTTGACAATCTCTCCAGCCTTACGTTTCAGCGAAAGCTGGTTCTCGATATATTCCCGTTCACTCTCGCATGCTGGACATGTGCCTGTGCACACACCTTCAAAATCGCATTTTGCAGGTGTGTAGACGATGCCGTTAGCATCCGCCACTTGTTTTCGTATGGCCTTTAATGTTTCGCAGGTGATTTTGCTTTTGTCCATAGTATGCTATTTTTCAATGATTTCGTAAAAGTAGGGAATCGTTGGCAATAAAACAAAAAGAGACGCAATTTCTTGCGTCTCCAATTATGCATTATGCATTACGAATTACATATTCATACCACCGTCTACCTGGATAACCTGACCAGAAACGTAGCTTGAAAGGTCTGAAGCAAGGAATGTCGCAACGTCTGCAATATCCTCAGGCTTTCCTCCGCGACGCAAAGGAATCTTCTTAACCCACTCCTCACGAACTTCGTCCTTCAATGCAGCTGTCATGGCAGTCTCGATGAATCCTGGTGCGATAGCGTTTGCACGGATACCCTTTGAACCCATTTCCTGAGCAACACTCTTTGCCAATGCGATCATACCTGCCTTTGATGCTGAGTAGTTAGCCTGACCTGCGTTACCGTGTACACCTACTACAGAAGCCATGTTGATGATAGAACCGCCACGCTGACGCATCATGATTGGAACAAGTGCGTGTGTGAAGTTGAATGCTGACTTCAAGTTTACGCCGATGACGGCATCCCACTGCTGCTCTGTCATTCTTAGCATTAGACCGTCCTTTGTGATACCTGCGTTGTTAACCAAGATGTCGATATGTCCGAACTCTTCCTTGATTGACTCCACTACAGTGTGAGTCTCGTCGAAGTTAGCGGCGTTTGAAGCATAAGCTTTTACCTTTACTCCAAGTGCGGCGATCTCTTTCTCTGTCTGCTGAGCATCCTCGTTGATAACCAAGTCTGTGAATGCAATGTCTGCACCTTCGCTCGCAAACTTAAGTGCGATAGCCTTACCGATTCCTCTTGCAGCTCCTGTGATAAGAGCCACTTTTCCTTCTAGTAACTTCATATTTAAATAATTTGTTTTCCGCATTAAGATGTCAGATCCGTTTTGTAATGATACGCACTTTTTTGAGGACATGTTATAACTATGTGTCTTTATAACACGCACGTTGTTTAGGACATGTTGTAACACGCACGTCCGTGCGTCTCTACGAGCCTGACTCTTAATTCTTAATTCTTAATTTTTAATTCTAAATTATAAAACGTAGAGGTAGTCGCAGTGGATGACGGGTTTGTCTCCTTTTTTTCCTATTATTTCTGCCACTTCCTCATTTGAGTAGTCGGTCTTTCCGAGTGCGATTTGCTCGCCGGATTCAGAAACGACTCTTATTATGTCTCCTTTTTCAAATTTGCCGCTCACGCTGATGACTCCTACCGACAGGATCGAGCATCTCTCGTCTGCAAGGATGGCTTTTTCAGCACCCGCGTCGATCTTGATCTCACCTTTGCAAAAACCTTCGCTGTGGGCGATCCATTTCTTGACGCTGCTCACTTGCTCGTCGGGAAGGAATCGTGTGCAGACGATGTCTTTAGTGTCGTCAAGCAGGTCGAGGATGATGTTGTCTCGCTTTCCATTGGCGATGATCACCTCAACGCCTTCGTCTGCGACTTTGCTGGCAATTCCCATTTTCGACTGCATTCCACCGCGGCCGAAACTGGATTTGCTTGTCTGCAAATACTGAGACAAATCTCTTTTTCCTGGCAACACTTCGCGAATCACCTGACTCTCTGGATCTGCAGGATTGCCGTTGTAAATTCCGTCGATATTGCTTAGAATGATGAGTGCTTGAGCGTCTATCATTGTGGCTACCAATCCCGATAATTCATCATTGTCGGTGAACATCAGCTCTGTGAGAGAGATGGTGTCGTTCTCGTTGACGATGGGGATCACACCGTTCTCTATCATCACCTGCATACAGTTGCGCTGGTTGAGATAGTGCTGGCGTGTATGGAAACTCTCTTTTGTTGTCAGCACCTGTCCGCAAGTGATGTCGTTGTCGCGGAAAAGCATATAGTAGCGGTTGATGAGCTTTGCCTGACCGATAGCGGAGAATAGTTGGCGCTGACTCACTGCATCCAGTTTGTCGACAAGCACCTTGTTTCTTCCTGCTGCCACCGCACCAGAACTGATCATCACAACCTCAACGCCTTGCTTATGCAACTCCGACACTTGGTCGACGATGGAAGACATACGAGTGACGTCCAATGTACCGTCTTTTTTAGTCAGCACATTAGAACCGATTTTGATAGCTATTCGTTTGAATTTCGACATTAGTTATCTTTACTTGTTTGCAAGAATACCCTGAATTACGGAATTTGAGAATCCGTTTTTCTCCATTGCGTTCAATCCCTTGATTGTCCAGCCACCAGGTGTTGTCACCTTGTCGATCTCGACTTCTGGGTTTGTCTTGTTCTGAAGAATTAGCTGTGCGGCGCCGATCATTGTCTGAGCGACAACCTCGTGTGCGATGTCTGGGCGGACACCAAGTTCACAAGCTCCTTCAGCAGCTGCACGGATGAATCTAAGCGCGTATGCGATACCGCATGAGCTTACGGATGTCATAGCACCCATCTGGCTTTCTGGGATGATGATTGCCTTGCCAAGGTGGTTGAAGATGTCTAGCACCACGTTCTCCTCCTCTTTAGTAGCGTCGAGCGAGCAAACGAAAGACATGCTCTCCAATAGAGCGATTGCTGTGTTAGGCAATACACGGAAATAAGATACATTCTTTCCGATGTATCCCTTCACAGTGTCGAGGCTCACACCTGCTGCGATAGAGATCACCTTGTGCTGTTTCTCGTCGATAGCCGACTTGATGTCGTTGCACACAGTCTCCACAAGCCAAGGCTTGACTGCGATAAGCACGTAGTCAGCCTTCTTTACCGCCTCTTTGTTGTCTGCTGTAGTGAAAATTTTGCTGTCGAGAGCAGTGAAAGCGTCTCTGTTAGCCTGCATTGGGTCAGAGATGAAAAGATCCTCTGCCTTGCACAATCCAGATTTATATAAACCTTTGGCGATAGCACCACCCATGTTGCCGGCGCCGATAAATGCTATTTTCATTTTTATGAAATTTTTTGCAAAGATACTAAAGAAAATGAAAAATGCGAAATGCGAAATGCGAAATGAGGAAGAAAATGAAAAATGCGGAATTACAGAAACTGTTAAAGTTTTATTTTGAGGATTGTTAAGGGCGGAACGCCCTAACCCCTTCTTCTGTGCGAGCCGTAGACGAGCACATAGAAAAGAAAAAAATAGAAACAATTATAAAACACGTGTCCTTAAATGTGTGCAATGAACTCTATGTTTGAAAAAAGACGCGGAATTTGCACGAAATGCACTGATTTTGGTGCAACTTTTTCGAAAATTGCACTAAAAACAGTGCAAAATTTTAATAAAACGCACTAATTTTGGTGCAATTTTGTATTTTTGTTATGGTTTAATTGATATTATATGGATAGACTTCAAAATAGATTTAATATAATGTTGTCTGACACTCCCGTCGGATTTCATAGATATATGTATGACAAAATAGATTGGAGCGATAGACTTATTGGGCTAAAAGGACCAAGAGGAGTAGGCAAGACTACGTTATTGTTGCAGAGAGCAAAAGAATTTTTGGATAGAAATACGACGTTGCTGGTTAACGCAGACGACTTGTATTTTACGTCTCATACTTTAGTGGATTTGGCCGATGATTTTGTGAGGTTGGGAGGCAAGGTTCTTATGATAGATGAAGTCCATAAGTATAAGGAGTGGAGTCGTGAATTGAAACTGATCTATGATTATCATAAAGACTTGAAAGTAGTATTTACTGGTTCAAGTATTTTGGATATAGAAGAAGGAGAGGCAGATCTAAGTCGACGTGTGGTTCCATATGAAATGCAGGGACTATCGTTTAGAGAGTATTTAAGGATGTTCAAAGAGATAGAATTGCCGAAGTTGACGCTGGATGAGATTTTGAATAATAAATTGGAAATGCCAGCAGGCTTTCATCCTTATGCGTATTTTAATGAGTATTTAAGAATTGGCTATTATCCTTTTTCAAACGAATCTCAATTTGAACGTCGATTAATGCAGGTTGTAAATAAGACTATTGAGGTTGATATTCCTCAGTATACGGATATGACGGCGTCTGCTATTCGTAAACTAAAAAGATTGATGAGCATAGTGTCGGAAAGTGTTCCGTTCAAGCCGAATCTTTCAAGTATTTCACAGGTCTTAGGAATTAGCAGGAATCTTTTGCCTGAGTGGTTTGTATATATGGAGAAAGCAGGGTTGATTATGCAGTTGAGAGATGATACAGGAGGCATACGAGGTTTGGGCAAAGTGGATAAGGTATATATCGACAATACCGCTTTGATGTATATGTTAGGACGTGAAAATACTGATATCGGGAATGTCCGTGAGACTTTTTTTTTGAATCAAACGCGTGTGATGTATGATGTTATTACTTCAAGTGTATCTGATTTTCAAATAGGCAAATACACTTTTGAGGTTGGAGGAAAAAATAAAACTCAAAAACAGATTGCAGGAGTGTCGGATGCATTTGTTGTCAAAGATGACATAGAGATTGGATATCAAAATGTCATTCCTTTGTGGGTTTTCGGATTGATGTATTGAGAAAAAATTTGAATGTTGCCGTTGTTATTTTCTCTTGTGTAATACAGTATTAATAGATTAGATGTCTATATTATATGATATATAACAGATTCGGATATCGTTTGAGGGTGTATCAAAATGTAAAATAAAGTTTTTTGAACTTACACTTTGTCACTTTTTTATGAACAAAGCCGTTTCAGAGCTAAAAAAATTACAGTTAAGTCTCTGAAACGGCTATATTTTTGGAAAAATTAAAAATCAACTTACATTTTGATAGTTTGATTTCTTATAAATTGAGTTTTGATACACCCTCATATATCTTTTTTAATAGAAAGATCGTTTTTTGTACATAAGACAATCTCGGGCAAAACAAATATTCTTTTTTCCGAAGATTCTTTCAATTCATAGAGGATTGTTGTCAATTCTATGTTATAATTGAACATTGCACGATTAAATGATGCCTGTTTGTTGTAAAATAACAAACGCATCTGTCATCGAATACAATCCATCAATCTCAATGATAGGGAATTGCT
>DFGT01000025.1 GCA_002371265.1 Bacteroidales bacterium UBA3743
TTAGAAATGTTCATAAAACGCTGATTTATCGGGCGATAATTTTTTACATTTTTTAACACTAAAACAGGCGATACAGGACGGAGGGACGGGATCGAATCCTGCCAGTATAATTTTCCGGACAAGGCATAGGCTCAAACCATACGCTGGTGATGACGCCCCTTCGGGGCTGAGACCATGCGGAGGGGGCATGCGATGTAGGGCTCACGCCCTACGCTATGATATGTCGTGCCTTCGGCACTGGGAAATTCCAAATTTTGCATTTATATTGCATAGACATTCTATCGCGTAATGTCACGTCGCGTGGGGTTGAAACCCTACGCTAGGGGATGTTGCACCTTCGGCGCTACGGGGAAAAACAAAAAAGACGCGATTTCTCGCGTCTTCCTATTTTTCTATTTCTTCAACAAATTCTTTAGGCAAAATGACATTTTTCAACATTATGGCATCAGAAAATAATGGTCCGATCTCTGCGACCGTGAAACCGGCTATTCCACACGCTATCTTGGTGACGTAAAATTTCAATTCCGGATGTGTCTTGGCACATACTAGAAAATTCTGAACTTTTCCGGCTATGTAATCCACTCCTCCTTCCATCGTTGGAAGCGCATAACACTGTCCCGTGAGACCTTCTCCTACACCCCACTCTGCTCCAAACTTTTTATTGGCTATTCGTGCGGCTCCTCCTCCATGAAAGCCTCGGATGTTGCTGCCAAACACAAATATCTCGTTTGTTTTTAATTCTGTGATAAACTCTGGTGTATATTCTCGATTATATTTCATCTTTTGTCCTTTAATAATTCTATGATTGACCTATCCGCAGGCAACCATCTTACCGTATCCAAATCTTCTTTGCTTAGCCACCGCGCATCTTCATGTTCTAAAAGCGTAAGATTCCCTCCGACGACGGTGCAAAGATAACAATGCATTGTCAAATGAAACTTTGGATAGTCGTATTCGACAGTTGTCAGCAGGCTTCCTACTTCTATTTCCGTAGCCAACTCTTCCCTAATCTCGCGTCGCAACGCATCTTTATGAGATTCGCCAGCCTCTATTTTTCCACCAGGAAACTCCCACCAATCTTTCCAATCTCCGTATCCTCGCTGTGTGCAAAAAATTCTTTCATCCGCATCACGAATAATAGCCGCTACGACTTCTATAATTTTCATTATCAATCTATCTTCAAGCCATCCAACAGTTCCTCATTAAAATACTTTATCCAAGATTCGTAAACATCCTGGGCTGACTGCATTGTCCCGACAAGAAATCCAGTGGTCTGCTCGAACTCGTATAAGCCACGATAATAAAACAATTTATGCTCATTGTCGATAACAAAAGGCATAATGCCATTACGCAGACATTCACGGAAAAGAACTAACCTACCGACGCGTCCATTACCATCCTGAAACGGATGGATACACTCAAAACGCCAATGATATTCGGCAAGTGTATAAATTGACACATTTGTCTGAGACAAATACCACTCCCCTAATTTCTGCATTTCATTGGCCACTTCATTGGGTTTGCACGTTTCTTTTCCTCCGACTTCATTGGCCATTTTCTTATAATCACCCACATTAAAATATGGCTTTAGAGCATCCGCTGTCCCCGTCTTCAAAATCCGGTGAAACTCTTTTATTATGGTTTCGGAAAGTGGCTCATCTATTGTGTCAAGAAGAAAATCAAAAGCGACAAAGTGATTCGTAGTCTCTATAATATCATCAACAGGCACTGCTTCCTGATCTTTGAATCCAATGAGTCGTGTTTCAAATATATAGCGTGTCTGATCCTCTGTTAGCCTGCTACCCTCAATACGATTGGAATTATAAGCCAACTGTACTTGGGTCTTATGATAAAGCCCACCTTTTCGATGAGATTGCTGTTCATCAATGAGGAATGACGTAAGTTTGTTCATAAGCATTTTCAATTAGCCATTGTCACTTAGCTTTCAAGCATTCGTTGTCGTCATCAAAATCTCCAAGGACAACATCTGTGATAGTATTGATTTTTGAAGCATCGTATGGTGCGGACACACGGATGTAATTTTCAGTGAATCCATGCATCACATTGGTGTCGGTATCCTCCCAAAGGACTTTGGCTGGAGTTCCGATCTGGCTCTTCATAAACTCATGCAAGCGTTTCTCAGAGAAATCCATCAAGATATCAGTGCGACGTTTCTTCTCCCCATTCTGCACATATGGTTTGATTGACAACGCAGCTGTGTTTGGTCTTGGGGAATATGGGAAAACATGCAATCTTGTGACATCAAGGCTTTGCAAAAACTCAAACGAGTCGTTGAAATGCTCCTCCGTCTCACCGTTGAATCCGACTATCACGTCGACACCAATAAAGGCATTCGGCATGCGTTTTTTAATCTCAGCAATCTTATGGGCGAAGACATCTCGCTTGTATCGACGGTGCATCAACGCCAGTATATCATCATTTCCACTCTGCAACGGGATATGGAAATGTGGCATGAACGTACGACTGTTCGCGCAGAAATCAATAATCTCATCTGTCAGGAGATTAGGCTCTATGCTGGAGATTCTATATCGTTCAATTCCGTCGACTTTATCCAGTTCTCTGACCAAATCGACGAATCTTTCCCCCGTCGACTTTCCAAAATCTCCGATATTAACTCCTGAAATGACTATCTCTTTCGCTCCTTCTGCAGCGGCTTTTTTCGCCTCTTCCACTGTGAGAGCTATCGAGGCGTTTCGGCTCTTTCCTCTGGCAATAGGGACAGTGCAATATGTGCAGAAATAGTCGCATCCGTCCTGCACCTTCAACAAGTAGCGTGTGCGGCACCCTGCAGTGCAGAATGGGAAAAACACATCCACTTTGCTACGCTCAGTGTGGAAAATTTTCGTGTCTGGCTCATTTTCATTGAGCATCTTCACCAATGAAGCCATATCAAACTTATGCTGCGCGCCAAGCACAATGTCGACACCTTCAATATGCCCCACCTCATCCGGCTTGATCTGGGAATAGCAACCTGTGACAACGACCTTCGCATCCGGATGCTGGCGTTTCAACTGGTTGATCACAGCCCTGCCCTTTCTTTCCGCAGCCTGCGTCACCGCGCACGTATTGACCACGATAAGGTCCGCCGTTTCGCCTTCTTTTGCGGCAAAATAGCCGACAGACTCCAAATCGAAAGAGAGTCTGGACGTCTCAGCAAAATTCAATTTACAGCCCAGAGTATGGTATACGACCTTCATAAATAGTGATTAATCAATATCAGACAATTTTTCTGGTTTGCCAAACACCACAAACAGCAAAAGCGAAGCTATCGCGGCATAAAGCATCGACTCTGTAGGCTGGATGACGAAAAGGATCGCTGTTATTCCAGACGGCACATGCACCAACGTCATCTTCTTCATCGTTATTTTCTCCAGCAATTTTTCCGCAGTCTTCAAATCGTCGCACTCGGCCACAATCTTCCTATCCTTTTTATATTGCCATACCGCATAAGGCACAAGTATGACAATAAGGAGATATGCGATCGTAGACACATAATATGGAATCTGACTTCCTGTGTTCTGAAGGAAATTCGAAATCATGATCAGAAGTGCGGAAATCGCTATTCTGGAATAATACTTGAAATTTAAATTCATATTTGTCAAATTAGAAATTCGTGCCTGTTGAATATGGACGTCTTTCGACGATGCTTCGTCCGAGCGTCACCTCATCCGCGTAATGAAGTTCGTCTCCCGTCGCCACACCTCTGGCAAGAGTTGTGATATTGATTCCAAGATTCTCAAGTCGACGGTAGATATAATAAGCTGTTGTATCACCTTCCATCGTCGTCGACAAAGCTAAGACAACCTCGTCAATCGGCTCTTCGCGGACACGTTGCACCAGGCTTTCGATGGTAAGGTCGTTTGGACCAATCCCGTCGATAGGAGAAATCACACCTCCAAGCACATGATAAAGCCCGCGGAACTGCTGCGTCGCCTCTATGCTCATCACATCCTTCAGATCCTGCACCACACAGATGATCTTAGGGTTTCGGCTTTTGTCCGAGCATATTTCACAAATATCAGTATCTGAGATATTGTGGCAACAACGGCAAAACTTCACCTCCTTCTTCAGACGGACAAAAGCATTGGCAAAACGCTCCACATCTTCCTCTGAACGGTTTAAAAGATGAAGGACAAGACGCAAAGCGCTCTTTTTTCCGACACCTGGAAGCGAAGAGATCTGATGTACAGCCTCCTCAAGAAGTTTGGAAGAAAACTGATCCGTCATTATTCGTACCACTTTTCATCAGCCGCAGCGTCTCCAGCATTAGCAGAAGGATCAACGATATTATTCAAAGGGCTAATCGGATCATTTGTAGACGACGGTTCGATAATCTTCTCAATCTTATAAACGACATAGTTGCTGTTGCCACGCCACCAAAGAGCATGGTTGTATTCCTTGTAACGGACAGTGACGATAGACTCGCCAACAAGTTCAAGGGTACGGGCCAGAGAATCATCCTCGACAGAGAAATCAAACTCATTACTACCAAGCCCCTGCTGACCTTTTGATTTGATACCCTGCTGAATCAATCTGCCCTCATACGTTTTCCAGATATACCCTTTACGAGTGACGAAATTGACCTGACCAGTTTTGATACCGTCAGCGAACTCCCAATAAAACGAGATGTAACCCACAGCAATAAGAATCACACCAATAACAGCAGTGATAATGCAACCTATTTTCATATTCTCAGAATTTATTTCAATTTTCTGCAAATATACCATAACTAAATGAAAAAGATTAACAAAACGCAGTTAAAAGAAAAAAAATCAAGAAATAGTTAAATTTTCCGAGCAAAACATTTGCATTAAAGAAAAAAACATCTACCTTTGCAGTGCTTTTGAAAACAAGCGTTCTAAGACATAATAAAAAGCAGAATTGCGGAAATAGCTCAGTTG
>DFGT01000008.1 GCA_002371265.1 Bacteroidales bacterium UBA3743
GGATGGCGATGTCGCCAACTGGGACATCAAAACGGCAATGGGAAACGGCTGCATCTACGACACATCAATTGTCCACGAATTGAGAGAAAAAGGAGCCGGCGAATGGGAAATAGACGATGCTCTATACAACGCCCAAAGGGAATATAGCAGATGCATTTTAAAAGCCAAAGATGGCATGAAGCTCAGTCTCAAAGGAAGTGAGGTTGACGCGATCCGTTCTGCCAACAAAACCGCGACAGATCTATTCTGGAAAATCACCAAAGACAACGATCACAAAGACAAGAATGTAATCTTCTCGCCAACAAGTCTACAGTTTGCGCTTGCTATGTTGGTGAACGGAGCAGACAACGACAGCGCTTATTCAGAGATTACTAAAATGTTGGGACAGCAAGATATGCCGCTCGACTTCATGAACAACATGTATGAGAAGCGTATGACAACTTTGATAACAGAGAATCCTATCAAAGTTGAAATCGGAGTGGCAAATGCCGCATTCCTACAGAATGGCATACATTTTGGCAAAAACTACTTGCAGAGCATTGAAGAATACTATAAAGCGGCAGCAAACAACGTTGATTTCGCTCTTGACACAACATATAAATTAATGGACAAATGGGCGGAAGAAACAACAAACGGAATGATTCCTTCAATGCAAATCCCTAAAAATCCAGATTTATGGATAGTTTTGGCAAATGCTTTGAGTTTCCAGGCTGAATGGGCGAATAAATTTGACAGATCAGCTACAATTTCCGACACATTCACCACAACGACAGGAGAAAAAAAGAGAGTTGAGAAGATGAGAAATCACTACGAAGGAGGCTATGCGGAAGGAGACAACTATCAGCTAGTCACGCTTAGTTTCTACGAAGGATACGTTATGAATGTAATCCTTCCAAAAGAAGGCGTGACTCCAGAGACGGCTCTTGCAGAAATTGATCTTGACAGCATCCACTATAAGCGTGGACATACAGAAATAGGTCCGGACACAATCTACTGTCCTTCTCTTTCTCTGCCAAAATTCAATCTAGACGATAAAATTGAATTGAACGAGAGTCTGAAAAAAATCGGATTGGAAAAAACATTCTCTAAAAATTTCAATAATATTGCAGAAGGAGCACATGTCTCTAAAATCAAACAGCTGACACATCTGGAAATTGATGAAGACGGTGCAAAAGGTGCTGCAATAACAACAATTTCTATGGAAGGATCAGCAATGCAGCAAGAATATAAGAATGTCAAAGTAGACGTGAATCGTCCGTTTATCGTGACAATCAACAAACCACAGTCTCACGAAGTGCTATTCATAGGATTGATTAACGATCCGACTCCAAAAGGAGAATAACAATTTTTTCCAACATAAAAATCCCGGCCACACCACGTAGCCGGGATTTTTATTTTCTAAACGAAACCGAACTTATCATTCCACATTCCTAATTCTTAATTTTATAGAGGATACTCGTCGAATGCGTAAAGCACAGTAGACAAGTAGCGCTCGCCAGTGTCAGGCAAAAGAGTAACGATTGTTTTGCCTTTGTTTTCTGGACGTTTAGCCAACAAAGAGGCTCCAAATGCAGCAGCACCAGATGAGATTCCCACAAGTAGTCCCTCTTGCTGAGCCAACTCTCTGCCAGTGCGGATGGCATCATCGTTGTCGATCATCAAAACCTCATCAACTACATCAGCATTGAATGTGCGTGGCACAAAACCAGCTCCGATACCCTGAATCTTGTGTGGACCACTTGGTTTACCGTTAAGCACTGCCGACGTAGCTGGTTCAACGCCGTAAACCTTAATCGCAGGATTTTTCTCCTTCAAATACTTTGCGATACCACTGATTGTTCCGCCAGTTCCAATTCCAGCGACGAAAATGTCAATTTTTCCTTCAGTCTGAGCCCAGATCTCCGGACCTGTTGTGGCGTAATGTTTTGCCGGATTGGCAGGGTTTTCAAATTGCTGTAGGATCACAGATCCTGGAATGCTAGTCCTAAGTTCCTCAGCAGCCCTAATAGCTCCAGCCATACCCTCGCGACCACTTGTCAGACGAACTTCAGCACCGTAAGCCTTGACAAGATTACGACGCTCAACGCTCATTGTCTCTGGCATAGTTAAAATAAGGTGGTAACCTTTTACCGCGCTGACCAAAGCAAGACCGACACCAGTGTTTCCGGAAGTAGGTTCTATAATTGTAGCTCCAGGTTTCAAGATGCCTTTTGCTTCAGCATCTTCAATCATAGCCAAAGCGATACGATCCTTCACACTTCCGCCAGGATTAAAATATTCCACTTTTGCAATAATAGATTTATCAAGCCCCTGCTTTGCAGAAAACTTATTCAATGAAAGTAGCGGTGTATTACCGACTAACTCAGTAAGTGATTGTGCTATTGCCATAATTAATTATTTTTAATGACACAAAATTACACTATTTTGACAAATCATAGAATCACATATGTTTGTTATTTTAGAGGGAAAAGTCAAAAACAAAATAATAAACGTGAATTTGACGAAATCAAAAAGATAGCTGGAGTGTCATAACTGAGGATTGTTAAGTGCCCATGTTTGATTGATATCGGCCCTAATCCCTTTCCACGTGCGAGCCGTAGGCGAGCACATAAAATTTAATAAAACCACAGAGAGAAAAAGTTCACAGAGAAAGACTTCGTCTTTTTATGAGAAAAGGAGGTTAAATATTAATCAGAAAGAGGAAAAAGATTCACAGATTACAATTATCGAACTAACGTTAATCTATGGAGATTGAGAATCTGTTTTAGAAACTATTTAAGTTTTATGGATATTGACCTAACCATCTCTCCAGCGAATTCGTAAGGACGAGAATTAAAATTAAGCAGTTTATGATTGACTAACATAATTCTGCATAAAATTCACAAAATATTGTTGTAATCCAAATTTATTTTTAATTTTGCGACCGTTAGTCCTACGTCGCAAGACGGCAAACACTGAGTTATCAGAAATATGACTATAACAATTTGACGTCCGGATATGATTTTCCTTAACGGATTCATACCGTCTTTAGTTTAGTAAGTAAATATAATATGTAAATACCATGAAAAAGAATTACGCAAAAGTGGGATGGCTTTCAGCATTCCTTCTTTTATCTGCGTCGGTGCACAGCCAAGTCAAGGTTGAGGCAGAAGACTTTACCGATGTCAAGAGTCTTTCATCGGAAATCATCACCGAAAATGGAGGCAAAACGATCGGATACTTCGACGAAGAAGGTGAGCAACTTACGTACGAAGTTGATATTCCATCAGATGGACTATACCAAGTGTCATTCCATTATCTTACGGGAAAAGACGGAAATGTAAAGATTCAGGATGCCGACGGCAACTATTACATTTTCGACACACAAGCAAACAATGCAGAAAAATGGTGGGAAGTGCCAATGAGCAACTGGCCAGACTTTCCAAAAGATGAGAGTGCATTGTTTCCATTGAAAGCAGGAAAACAGAAATTCAATGTCATCTGTACAGGAAAATCCGTAAACATTGACTATTTCACATTCACAAAGACATCTTCTACTGATGCCAACGTGACTAAGATCACAACGTCTCCAAGCAAATTGAACCTAATGCCAAGCGAAACTATCGACATCATCGCAAGAGGCTACAACAATGCTGGAGAATTGATTGCAGCCAACACAAAATGGTCATCAAACGCATCTAATGGTCGTTACAAAGCTTCAAACAGCGAAGGTTCAGATGTGATCACAATCACAATGGGTGAGACTGTCAAGGAGTTGAAGGTCAAAATTGCAAAGCCAACTAAAAGACAGGATTTTGTTGTAACAAAGAATGGCAAACTTAACACAAAAGACGGTGCTGTCCGTAATGAGAAAGGTGATAAGGTTTGTTTGATGGGACCAAGCTGGTTCTGGAGTTGTTCGGCTCCACAGTGGTGGAAAGCAGAGACAGTCGATTATTTGGTGGAGAACTGGAATATCCAGTTGATCCGTCTGCCAGTTTCAATTGCCCCTGGAGACAACACTTGGACAGATCACAGTGCAACTTGGAACACAGACAACTACCTACACAGTCCTGAATATACAAAAGCATTGGTGGACGATATGGTACGCGCCGCAATCGAGAACGACATCTACGTCATCATCGACTTCCACGAGCACTATGCAGAGCACTGGGTTGACCTTGCTAAAGACTTCTTCACATATTTCGCAACAAAATGGGGTGATTATCCAAATGTAATGTATGAAATCTTCAACGAACCTAAGTGTGACGACGGAACTGTTGTCCAATATGCTAAAAAGATCATTCCTACAATCAGAGATATTGACACAGACAACGTGATCATCGTCGGTTCGAGCGAATACTCACGTCACCCAGATCAAGTAACCGATGCAGGACAAGGATATTCAAATATTGCCTACACTTGGCACGGATATATTGAGTGGGGACACCAGGGAGACTGGAACGGAAAATCTTCTTGGAACAACGGAGTCCCTGTAGTCGTTACAGAATGGGGTATGGATCCAGGAAACACAGGAGGTCTGCTTGACAAATATAAGCAAGCCGGCGTAATGTCAGCATTCTGGTCAATGAGTAATAAGGGAGGAAATGACGCAAAATGGTCAGTACTTAAGGATGACTGTTTCAAAACTACGGGCTGGAGTGAATCCGACATGACAGAAGACGGAAAATATATGCTTAACCAATGTAAAGGTTGGATCAACTACAAGCCAGTTGTAACCACTCCTGTAGTTAAAGAATTGTCTATGAGCATCTGCAGTGCTAAGAAATTCTTCTTGCCTACAGACGAAACTACACTTACTGGAGATGCAGCCGGCGGAAGCGAAAACTACAAGTTTGCTTGGAAGCAGGTGTCTGGACCTAACGATGCCACAATCGCAAACGCTAATTCCGCAACAACAAAAGTCAGCGGTCTGACAGAAGGTGAATACGTATTCCGTTTGACAGTAAACGATGGCGAGGATGAGGTTTCAGAGTCTGTAAAGGTAACCGTATTGCCAGAAGGATATGTTGATCCAGGCTTGATCGACGATATGGAAGACAACGACGTAATCACTAAGTGGGGCGGACGTTGGAAGAGCAAAGACGACTCTGACAAGAACGCAAATCCTCACACTCAGATCACTGCTTCTGACGATCTTGTAAAAGACGGTGTTGTAAAAGTTGACTACACAATGGGTAAACAATGGAACGGTGAAGGCTGGATGGGTGATCCATATTGCAGTGTCGACATGTACTTAAAGAAGAGTGAAGAAGGAGAAGACCTTTCAAGCTGTGAAAAGATCACTTACAGATATAAAGGTCCTGCTCACGAATTCCGCGTATGTATGACAGCTGTCACTGACGATGACTACCACACTAAGAACGTATCTGCATCATCAGACTGGACTGAAGTTTCTGTCACATGGGGCAATTTGAAACAAGCTTCCGACTGGGGTAAGGATATTGAATTCGACGCAGCTAGCATCGACAAGTTGAGTTGGCAGATCAAGGACGGTGTTGGCAATAAAGGCACTTTGTATATCGACGACGTGACTTGTGTAGGCGGACAATCAAATGTAGAGAACATCACAGACGAGACTTCATTTGTGATTGCTCCAAACCCTGCAAAGAACGGTGTTGCTAACATCTACGTAGCTGAAAGATGTGATGTCACAGTCACAGACATGACAGGTAGAGTTGTAGCTCAATTTGTAGCGGTTCCTGAGCTTGACAACAAGATCAGCATCAGAAAGACTGGCATCTATGTAGTGAAGGCAGGCAACAGCATCCAGAAATTGATCGTGAAATAAATAAATATCACATCAAAATAACACAAGAAAGGTCGGGCAAAACGCTCGACCTTTTTTTCCTCTATAAAACGATTGATTAGATTTGGAACATTTTGCCCACACAATCATTAAATTCACTTATAGATTTGAAGATTTTCCCTAACCCTTTTTTCTCTAGTGCGATCCGAAGGCGAGCACATAATAAACAATAAAGAGCTCTCAGATATTGTAGTGTAAGTTTCCAGATCTATCAAACAAGGATACTTAATAATCCTCATTTTAGTTGACAAACGAGTTTATCTTTAAAAAATATTAAACGAATTTAACCAGTTTCTAAATAATAAATCCTGACAAAACTGTATATTTGTGTACAGACATTTATTAACAAAACGCCATGCTTATGAGAAAATGCATTTTCAAAACTATCTGTATATCATTACTTGCTCTAATAGCAAATGCTTGCGTAGACACATCTAAAGACACAATTAAATATTCACCAAAAGAGAGAACCACAATAAAAGGTAAGATATGTGACGCGAATGGGAACAACCTTACCAATGTCACTATAATCTCAGGAAACAATCAAGCCACAACCGATTCGCTTGGACATTTCAACATCGAAGTCGACACTCTCATAGGCAATCGTCACGTGCTACGAATTCAGAAGGACGGATATTTCGACCGTATCTACTCAAAAATGGTCAGCGACACAATGAACTACCCTATCCAATTGATAAAGAAAGAACCGTCGAAATTTGTGACATTAAAAAAATTCAATGCAAATGAAGGAGTCATAATTAAGGTCAACGGTGCGACGGTGACAATTCCGGAATCGAGTCTAGCAAAAAACGACGGTTCCGACTATAACGGGACAGTCGACATTTCCGTCGTCTACCTATCTCCGACAGAATCTCCAGCCATGGAGCCACTTATGCCTGGTGCCGACCTTATGGCCATTGCCAATGACGGAGATACAGTTCCGCTAATCTCTTATGGAATGGTGAATGTGGAGATGAGCGACGAGGATGGAAATCCACTGCAGTTGAAAGACGGTTGTGAAGCATACTTGAAGTATCCCGCCCCCAAAGGATTCACCAGCCACGACACTATCCCACTCTGGTATTTCAACGAAGAGTCAGGATTATGGGTGGAAGAAGGATACACAACCAGACAAGGAGACGAATATGTAGGGTCTGTCAGACATTTCACTTGGTGGAATTGTGATATAAAATTGGAAAATGGAGCCAGATTACGTTGCCGTCTTATAAATTTTCCATACCACTCAGTATGCATTTGTTCTGCACCAGACACCATATCAACAAGTGTAGTAAATGAGACATGTACATCAAACTTATTCCCCAACAGGCCATTTTCCATCGCTGGTGTAAAAATGCGTTCATTAAAACCGGGAGAATTTCTTGACACAACAATTTGTGTCAACAGATTCGTCTTTCAAGACATCAATGGCAACACTTTGAAATCCGTGAAATTCAAGATTAAAGATGTGCTATATTACTCTAATGGTGAAAACCCTATCATTGTTCCTATTGATAAGAATGAGGAGACCACCATTCGCTTCCAAAAATATGAGACAAAAACCATAACTAAAGACGATTTTAATTCAGAAAACGTATGTGTCATCGTCTGCAAACCGCTTGAAAAAAAGAATACTTCACCATCATTAATCAGCAATGTCGCAACTGAATCCAATAAAGGATCCGCACAAAATGCAACTACTGAGGTAAACAATGAAATTGATGAGGAATGGGACAATAACGACACAACAGTATACGAAGGAACAAGACTTGAAATCAACCCGTTATCGGAGAATCAGTCATACTATACTTCATTTTTACGAAAAAACATAAAATATCCGACAACATGTATGGAGACTGGCATACAAGGAAGAGTCTTTGTAGAATTCATTATAGAAAAAGACGGAAGTGTATCAAACGTCAGAGTGGCGAATTCTGTTCAGTTAAAGGTTGGAAGCAACCAAAAAGTCGATAATAAAAGCAAAGATTTTGAATTATTGGAACAAGAAGCAGTTCGCGTAGTGAACCTATTTAAAGGATTGCAACCCGGAATTAAAAACGGCAACATTGTTCGAACAAAACAACTAATACCTGTAATATTCAAATTAAATTAAAAGAGACGCTGCAACCGCAACGTCTCTACACTTTTCAATCACATTAATTCTTATTTCCAGAATGTCTCTTCTAGTTTCAGGCAGAACCAGTGATAAACCGGAAGATGCAATTCCTGGATCATATAAGTCTCCGTTTGCGGCACACGCACACAAACATCAGCGATCGCAGAAAGTTTGCTTTCATTGGCACCCGTAAGACCAATCACCTTCAAACCTTTTGCCTTAGCCACAGTAGCGGCATACAACACATTCTGACTGTTTCCCGAAGTAGAGATGGCAAGAAGCACGTCTCCTTCGCAGCCATACCCCTGAACTTGTTGAGCGAAACACATTAGCGGTTCACAATCGTTGAGATATGCGGTCGTCAAAGCCACATGGCCATCCAATGCGATTGCAGGCAAGGCTTCCTGAAGTTTGTCGACAAGATTCTTTCCCATTACAGGATCAAGAGCCATAATCGCGTCGCTCTCTTTTTTGCTTATCTTACGAGGGTTTCTGAACCCCTTCATCAATTCGCCTACAATATGTTCTGCATCAGCCGCGCTACCGCCATTTCCACAAATCAACAACTTATGACCTTTGGAATAGCACTCAACAAGTGTATCCAACATCGCCTGCAAATCAGCGGAGCACACTGAAAGTGCAGGATATCGATTTAACAAATTCAACATAAGTTACATATTTTATACAAATGTAAGCAAATTATTGTTGTCCTACAAATTGTAGGATTACTTATACAACATCAAATTCAAATTATCCACCACAAAAGGGATTTTTGACATTGATAAATTCTTAAAAAAGATTAACAAAAACGAAAGCAACATCAAAATGAAAACAAAAAAATAATTTTCATACAGCATTTTTTATAATTTTGCAGAAATTCAGTGTTAATAAGTAAAAATAATGAATATTCTTTTAACTGGAGGCGCCGGATTCATCGGCAGCCATACAATTGTAGAGTTGGATAAAGCAGGCCACTCTGTTGTTGTCGTTGACAATTTCGTGAATTCACAGCCTGAATCTTTGAAAAGAGTTGCGAAAATTATCGGTAAAGAGGTTCCTTTTGTTGAGGCTGATGTCCGCGACAAAGCAGCTATGGACAAAGTGTTCAGCAACTATAATATCGACGCTGTCATTCACTTCGCAGGCTTAAAGGCTGTAGGAGAAAGCGTAGCCAAGCCATTAGAGTATTATGAAAACAATATGAATTCAACATTCGTATTGATTGACACCATGCGTCGCCACAATGTGAAGAACATCATTTTCTCTAGTTCAGCGACTGTTTACGGAGATCCGGCAATCATTCCTATCACAGAGGAATGTCCTAAAGGTCACTGCACAAACCCATATGGACAGACAAAATCAATGCTGGAGGAAGTTTTGATGGACGTGCAGAAGGCAGACAACGAATGGAACGTGGTGTTGCTTAGATATTTCAACCCAATCGGAGCGCACAAGAGCGGACTTATCGGAGAGAATCCAAACGGTATTCCAAACAATCTGATGCCATACATCACACAGACAGCCATCGGTATCCGCAAAGAGCTTGGCGTATTCGGAAATGATTACGACACACCAGACGGTACAGGTGTTCGCGACTATATCCATGTAGTCGACCTTGCATGTGGACACGTTGCAGCGCTAAAAGCAATCCAGAAGAAATGCGGTCTTGCCATATACAATCTTGGTACAGGTCACGGATATTCTGTATTGGACGTAGTTAAGGCATTCGAGAAAGCCAACGGATTGAAAGTGCCTTACTCAATCAAGCCACGTCGCCCAGGAGACATCGCCACTTGCTACTGCAACCCAGCAAAGGCAAAAGCAGAACTAGGTTGGGAGGCTCAGTACGGAATCGAGGATATGTGTAGAGACAGTTGGAGATTCCAGAAACAAAATCCTAACGGTTACGAGAAATAATAACGTTGACGAATTAAAAATAGAGGGTGTATCAAAACTCAATTTATCAAAAATCAAACTATCAAAATGTAAGTTGATTTTTAAATTCTCCAAAAACATAGCCGTTTCAGAGACTTAACTGTAATTTTTAAGCTCTGAAACGGCTTTGTTCATATAAAAAGTGACAAAATGTAAGTTCGAAAAAATTGATTTTACATTTTGATACACCCTCTATTTTTTCCTGCAATCGTGATATTTTAACGTCAATCGTAGAAGAAGAACAACCATTATAGAGTAAGAGGGGAAATGAAAGTTGAAGTGTCATAACAAGGATTGTTAAGGGCGGAATGCCCTAACCCCTTCCTTCGTGCGAGCCATAGACGAACACCTTGAAACAAACATGATTCTGTCAATAAAAAACGAGACTTTGCAGCCTCGTTTTTTTCATATATTCCGTCTACCCTATTCTAGGGTACGTTGTTCTTCTATTTTATCATTCCAGACACTCCTTCTTATTGTCATCAAACCAATCCGCTAAAGCCTCAGCAAATGTATATTTGAATTTATATCCGCACTCAGCCAACTTCTTGCCACAGATATTTGTGGAGATCTGCAGTTTCTTAACACGGGCAGGACATATTCCCATAGGGCTGCCAAGAAGTTTTGCGACAGCAGCAGCAGGCATAATCAACCAGTTAGGAATATAAGGCACAAACTGAGTCAATCCCGTCGCCTTCTTCATTTCAGTGACAATCTGTTCGATTGTGTAAGCAGGTTCGAAAGTGCAGTTGTATATTTCAGTATGGGCACTACCCTTCTCCACATTCCACATGATGAAATTCACCAATTCCTTCACATATATACACGCCTTGATGGTATCCTTTCTGCCGGGATATGCGAAAGTATGTTTTCTTATGCTCCAGTAAAGACGGGAGAAATTTCCATTCTCACCCTTGCCGAAAACGACACCCGGGCGCACTATTGTCAGCTGACGGTTTTGAATATCACGAGCCTGCCATGTCTTATGGATATTCTCCGCTACAAGTTTAGAGATTCCGTAAGGAGTGTTAGGAGTAGGCAGCGTCGATTCGCTTTTAAGTTCCTCGGAAGCCCCGTAAGGAGCAATCGAGCTTGTGAACACAATCTTTTTTATGCCATATTTTTCAGCAAAATCGCAGACATTCTGAGCACCAAGCATATTCGTCTCGAAATATTCATTGTCGGGATGGCCAGGAGTACGGTGAACGGCGGCAAAATTAAAAATGATATCTTCCGACGACGGAGTAAATGGCGCCTGAATTGGTTTTCTCACGTCGCAATAAATATAAGATGCAGGATGAGATTCACCGTCGCACAACGCAGACTTATAATTCTTCACCGTCGGCAAAGGATCTCCCTGTTTTACTATATCTAAATTATATATTGTGGCACCTGGATTCTTCTCTTTCAGCAATTTTGCCAAATGAGTGCCGATAAAACCAGTTCCGCCGAAAATTATGTAGTTCATGATAAAAAATTAATGTATCTATATATAGTCATCCAATAATACTTATCAACATCAGTATTACAGCAATTTAAATTACCTCAAGAATGACATTTTTCATATTCCGTTGACAGATTTTTAACGGTATATACAAATGAAGTTTTTTCTATTGACAAAATCCATTTTGACTACAAAGAGCCGATCTATATGATCCGCTCTTTGTATTTTTATGAGAAATTCAACAAAACACGACTGAATTACTTATTCTCTTTTTCTTTGACACAACAGAAAGGATTTTTATAAACGCCTAAAAGTTGCTTTACGAAATAATAGAAAAATTTAACGTCATCAATAAAATAGCGACGATATAGACGACGAGGTTCTTTCAAGAATCGATAAAACCATTCCATTCCGATTTTCTGGTAAACAGCAGGAGCACGCTTCAACTCATTCGCTTCAAAATCAATAGTAGCACCAAGTGCCATGAAAATTTTAACATTAGGCATTCTATATCTATATTTTCTGATCCATTTCTCTTGTTTAGGAGCACCGACACCTACCAACAATACAGAAGCACCGCTTGCATTAACGATATCGACAAGTTGACTACATTCTTCTTCGTTTTTTTCAAAGCCAAAAGAAGGAGAATGAGCCCCCACAACAATATTTCGTCCTAAGGATTCATTAATCTCTCTTTTTGCTTTTTCAGCGACACCTTCAGCAGCTCCCAAAAGAAATATCTTACAATTTGGATTATCTTTATGATATCTATAAAAAGCAGGGAAAAAGCTACTCCCAGGAATAGCCTCAGGCAGTGGATTTTTCAATAATTTGGAGAGCATATAAAGAATTCTACTATCACAGACAACCCATTCTGATTGTCCATAAGCTTCGTAAAACTCTTTATCTTTTTGGAGTTTAACCAGATGATCCAAATTAGGAGTGACTAGGACCCCCTCATCTAATTGCTCCAATAATTCCTGTTGTGAGACATTTAAAATATCTATATTCAAAAAACGAGTTGTCTCCATCAAACTTATTTATTTAAATTTTAACCGAATAAAGTTCTGCTATATGTATAAATTTCCCAAAAGAAAAGGATATATACGAATGACAAAACGAAAATTTTGTTGACGAAATCAATCGACGATTACAACAAGTTTCGCATGAAAATTGTCAGACGGCTAATTATGAGCAAAAACTTTCTTCCAATCATAATCCTCCTTATTAAACGTCTGCAATAAAAATCGAGCAACGCATCGTACAAAAAAAGAAGCAACAATAATCAACAAAAATATTATTGGCAAATTAAACGGAAAAATTCCATTCAACTTATCCGTAAATATCGAGCATTGTATCAAATAAGATTCCAAACATAATCCTCCGACAAACAAAATCAAAAAATTCCCGATTTTTGAGTTATATAATTTCACAATAAAAGAAGAATAACAACACTTCCACGAGTAATATACAATCAAATACAATACAGGAACGGTAATTATCTGAATTGACGCATACTCCAAATTCATTTTTGAAAAAATCTGTATGCCATAGAATATAGCTACCATTATAAACAACAGGGCCAAATCCCTATATTTAAAAACGAGGTCAATCTTCTTATTTTTTGCATTTAATCCTAGCCAGGTGCCTTGCAACATTATACCAAAATAAGGGATCCATCGGAATAATGTGATTGTCCCATAAATACCACGTTCTCCCACTTCTTGCTTATATGGAAAGAAATAATACGCTACCAATGTCACAAGCAAAACAAATATGATTGACTTAAATATATAGTCTACAAAATACTTCTGTATAAGATACAACAAAAAATAATAAATCATAATTGCGACAATAAATTCACCACCTAAAATGTCGCATAATGACATATTGTTTATAGAGATATGGCCTATGACATACGATACAATCAAAGCAGCAAACACTGAAGGATAAATTCTACAAATTCTTCTTTTATACCAATTGTCGAAACGTACTGGATTTTTCCAAAACAAAGTGTACCCAGAACAAAACAAAAACAAAGCATCACCAATAGCTCCACCGGTAGCAAACATTGAATATTTTGCATAACAAATATCAGCATGACTATTGATTATCAAAAAAACCGCAAGGAATTTTATGATATCAATTCCTATATCCCTATTTCTGCTTTTTGTCTCCAGAGCGTGGTTCATACGTTTGGATTTTTTTAATCTTTAACCCTTTGGGGACAACAAATCGAAATATACGCCTTTTAATTCTGAGATATTGTTGTCAATAGAGAAATTTGAAGATATCAAATTGTAAGATTTATCAGAAAACTTCTTCCTCACATCTGGATTAATGATCAATTTATATAATCTGTCTACCAAAGAATCAATATCTCCAGGCGTAATTAGATACCCATTCTCTCCATCATGTATCACTTCTGGTATAGACGCAATCCTTGTAGAAATATTAGGAATACCAGCAGCCATAGTTTCAAGAATAGTCATTGGTAATCCTTCATTATAAGAAGGCAGGCAATTGATCATTGTATTGGACAAGAAAGCCTTCTTCTGTTCTCCATCAATCCAACCTACATAAGCTATGCGATGATCTATCCCAAGTTCTTTTATTTTTTCTTTAACCTCTTTTTCTCCAACATCTCCACAGAAATAAAACTTCGTTTCAACAGGAATTTTGGAGTCTAATCTTTTTATCGCCTCCAATAAATCAAAAGTTCCTTTTCTTACACCTAGTCTACCCAAAAACAAAACATTGGTAGCAGAAAGTGAATAAGGATTAGAACTGTAAGTGTTAACAGAGTTGTACAGAACCTTTACATTGGCATTGGGTTGCTTGTCTTTAATCATTGCGACAAGACGCTTACTTAGCACAATATTCACATCGACTTCAGCAAGAGTTTCACGGATTTTCTCTTTTTGTGATTCTGTACTATCCGAATAAAACTCCTCAAACTCTGCTGCATGATGATGCATCACCACTTTTATCCCATTACTTTGGAAAAACTTAGTCAAAAACCGTTTCCTCCAAAAGCTGCCTCTTTCTGCAGTATGGAGATGAGCAATTTTGTAATCTCCAAATTTCACATTCCACCAAATCTTTAAGAACTGCCAAGCAAAATATAAAATTAGCAGATACTTATTTGTATCGAAATGTGTCGGAATAAATTTTATGTTATAATCTCCCCAATCTTGATAAGCGAGATAATTTTTTGTGACGCTTACCATTCCTCCCTTTGTATCAAGGGTAGAACAACACATAAGAATATTTATCATATTCTTTTCTTTATTAATTTAGCAGGATTACCTCCCATTATACTATAAGGATCAACATCTTTTGTAATAATCGCTCCAGACGCTAAAATGCTACCATGTCCGATTTTTTTTCCTGGCATAATCATCACACGAGCACCAATCCAACAGTCATCTTCAATTACCGTAACTTTATTCTCAGTCTTACCCTGAAAACACATTGGTGTAGTAACATCTTCTGTAATATGATTATTATCAATAATGTACACTTCAGGTGCCATCATAACATATTTCCCGATTTTTGTATTTTTAGGAACAATACAATACTCTCCAATGCCACTATAATCATCTATTTCTATTTCGTCTCCAGTTCCAAAATATGCACGTCGATCCATTGTAGAAATATTCCCACACTTTTTGAAAATATGACGGACACAAAAAATGCGAATATTATTGCAGAGTCTGCCAAAGACAGGCGTGTACGAACCAGGCAGATACTGTGCAAAGCCATAATATAATATGAGAAAAAACTTCTTAATTATAGAATTCATAATGCTATTGCTTAGAATAGTATTTGATGAATAACTCCTTTGGGGTCTTAAAGCTGTACAAAGCAAAAAGTTCATGAATATTTGCTTTTGCTAATGTGGAATTAACACCCGTTGTATCTTTAAATGACTTGATCAGATGAAACAAGAATTGACTTGACACAACAAAAGTCATCACTAAAGCGACAAATATATAACATAATGCATTACCCTTTGAGAAAAAATGGGCTAAACCTTTGCAATGGGCTGGAGCAGTTGCCAGTGTTATTTTCGATAACGACTTACCTGATGTCATTCCCTCAAGATGGATTAATTCAGAATCTGAATTTACCCAACATTCATACCCATTATTGTTTAGCGACGTTGACAAAGCCACATCTTCCGGAGCAAAGAAGAAGTATTCATCAAACCATCCGAATTTTCCAAAGATATCCCTTTTAATCAGAAATGCACAACCTAAAATGTTGTATGTCTTGAACAGCCCCTTTTTCATCACCCACTGATTATTAGTAAATCGCGGCTTTAGGCGCAAAAAATACTGAATATAATCACTGAATGAAAATGGTGGCATTCCACTTACCACTAGTTCTCCGTCTTTATTTAAAATATTTGGTGATACGACCGCGACATTTGGAGAAAGTTTATCAAAAGACTCAACAAGAATATCTATGCATTTTGGTTTTAAAATCGTATCGTCATTCAATACAAAGCAATATTTGCCAGTTGCTTGACGCAGCGCTAGATTGTTATTTTCAGCAAAACCTCTGATTTCATCACTCACAATGAATTTCACCCATGGAAAATCATTTCTTGCTTTATCTAGATTTTCCTTCGTAAACAAATATGCAACAACGAAAACTTCATATGACACAGAAGTACATTCTTTTATGCTGTTCAAACATGGATATAAATTTTCCAATTTGTTCATGCACACTATTATCACACTTACGTCTACCATAGGCTAAAAACAGATTTATAAGGGAACATCTCGTCAGGATATGGAGTATCTAGCAACAAGCCTTTCAATTTATAGAAATAGTAAAAACAAAATAATGTATATAATATACCTTCACTAAGATATCGTTTCCAATAATTGAATGATACGACCATAGCGATAGCAAAACCCATAGTGAAATATTCCGCAACACGCGAAAAATTAGACAGCATCTGAGCTGAAAAAAATTTTTGGAAAAAATTAAAAAAAATGTAGCAATTAAAATAAGTGTTTAGAATCAGAAGGTTCTTTTTATGAACCAGCCTGTTTGTTTTTGCAATATACTCTTTTATTATATCCCTCGACTTTATGAAAGAGAATATAAAAAAGAAATATAATGACACACTCATCAAATTTGAAAAAAATGATTTTTCAGAATACCCACTAATCAAAGCATCAGTATATCCAATAACATTATCTCTTAAATTTTCAGGAAGATAAGCAGTGAATAACAATATAATGACTGAAATATAGTCAGCCAACACTTCTCCCAATAATGATAAAACATATAATGACCAAATCAACCATTTAGGCAATTCTTTATTTATTATAAATATAAAAGGAATTGCAAACATGGCTGATTTGTGAATCGTATATGCTATGAGACAAACCAATAATGCATAGAGATACTTTCTCTTAAGAGAGAAATAAAATGCCCAACAAATAACTGAGCTTGCCAATTGTAACCTTATCGGAAAAATCAGATTAAAAATCAAAATAAAAGCAAACGTCAGAATAGGCTTTTTAGTCAATTTAAGAGACAAATACATCCACGTTCCTAATATGAACGCATTAGTCAATAAAAGGAATAAAGTATAGTCTCCTAAATGATTTATAATAACGTTCAAAAACATATAACCGGGCTCCATTAACTCACCCAGTTCATCATATCTAGTATATGTAAATATGTTATTCCATCGAGCATTTTGAAAACAAGTTAGAAATTGAGCCCAATCTGTGCCGACTTCCCATCTCATTCCTCTAAACAATAACAAAATAACATATATGCATAACAATGTTATCTTTTTATATTTCTCCTCTATATTTATAAAATCTAAAGAAGTAAGAATTAATATAAGCAAATATATGATAATATATATAGCCATATCAGAATTAATAAATTCCTAGTCTGATCCTCTTCATAGCCTCAAACGAGTACTTGCTCACAAATGTGTAATATGCGTTTTCGGCCAATGATGAATATAATGCAGAATCCTTAAGAACTCTAACAATTTGTTGAGCCATTTCTTCTGCCGATTTTGCTATCAGGCAATCCTTCTCATTCTCAAAGTCAAGTCCTTCGACACCTACAACCGTAGAAACAAAAGGTACAGAATTGCTTGCAGCCTCGAGAATCTTCATTCTCATTCCACTACCAATATTGATTGGCACTATCATCAATGTGTCTTTTATGCCATCATTCAAAACCGAAACAAAACCCATGAATTCAATTGCTGATGACATTGATAGAATCTCTTCTTTTGCTTCTTCCGACCAACTTCCTATCACTTGTAATTTGATATCAGGAATTTCTCTTGACACCAATGGAAGAACTTCCTTTGCAAACCATTTCATACCGTCATAATTGGGGAAATGCCCAGACCCTCCTACAAATGACAAACAATTAGAAGAAGAACCTATTTTAAGTTCAGGTGTTGTATCGGATATAGCTAACGTAGACACTTCAATAGGTACATTAACCCCCTCTTCCTCCAACTTTTGTTTATCAACACTTGTCAATGTCACGACCTTGTCAAAACGATTAAGCATTGATATTTCGTTATCCTTTGCAAAATCAATCAAATAACGACCATAAGGATTAGATGCATATGCCTGTTCATCCCTCACATATCGAAGCTCATGATGAATGAATATCTTTTTCACTTCTTGAGGTAAACAATATACCCACGGAAGATATGAGCAGAATTCCACCTGAACAGTCTTGATATCATTCTCCTTAATTAAACTATTGACGAAACAAATATAATCAGGTGTAAACTCATCATTCAAGTTGAAAGTTAAAGAATTTATATTTTGTGTGAAAACCATCTTCCGTTGAAGACGTCGCACAAATTTCCTCAATAACTCAAATTTTTTATTCTTAGCAGATTTCCAATCATATAAATGAATTTTGATTTCTGGAATTAACGAATTTAGTTCAGAAGCATTAGAAATAGTATTTATTTGATTCATAGATGTCACAAAATGAACATCAAGATCTTTCGCTACAGCTTTCAGCATATTAAAGACGCCAATATTTCCTCCGCTATTAAGTGGCCAAGGCAAAAATGGGGACAAAATCAACAGTTTGGTTTTCATTTTGAATCTTTTTCTACCAAATCAATAGCTCTTTTCAGGGCTTGAATATATTTATCCTTGTTATAATAATCAGGCTCCATAAAATTACCTTCAGCCCACTCATTCCACGACTTTAGAAAAATCAATTTGTTTTCTTTTTTTGAAACATTGGTCAATATTTCACAAGCATGCTTAAAAAATGATTCTGCCGTAGAATTATACAAAACTACATTCTTTCTTCCAGAACGAGGAGAATGATCCCAACGTGGTAATATTGTAGGTGCTACATCTTCTCTGCTATCGATACCTTCTTTCCAAAAACGAGTAATAGCATCAGAATATCTGACAATCAAAGGAAGACGGAGTAGCTTCTCAACTTTGAATTTAAATCTCGACAATAAAGTTCTGTCTGTAAAACGCCAATTCAAAGTTATTACCAAACAGTCAAAACCAAGACTTTTTGTTTTTTCTATATCTTTTTCGTCGATAACATTGCCAACAAAATATATACCTTCTGCTATTCCCTCTTCCTTAATCCATTTATTCCATAAAGAAATAAAATTAGCGACGTCAGGAAAATCAAGAGGTCTGTATATTTGAAATAACGGTTTCCCGTCAACACATACATAACGACCATCCTTAAAAAATTTTTTCACATAATCAAAATGTGCTCTGTAATCCTTCTCCCCGCCGTATGTTTGTTCGATTAAAATTTTATCTCCAAAACCATCCACATTCCATTGTTTGCATTTCCACGTTTCATTTGCCCATCCAAAGCAAAAAGGAAAATCTGGTTTTCCAGTCGACAAGACTTCATCAATGATATCATTCATCAGCTGATGTCCATTAAACCAATAATGCCAGTAACAAAAGCCGTAAACCCCCGCTTCTCTGGCAAGACGAGCTTGATCCTCTCTAACCTGAGGAACTCTCAAATCATAATATCCTAATTCACCAGGAACCTCAGGCTGTTTATGCCCAGGAAACAAAGGTTTTGCCTTTCCTACATTAGTCCATTCTGTAAATCCTTTTCCCCACCACACATCGTTTTCTGGGAATGGATGAAACTGAGGCAAATAATACGCTAAAATTTTTGATTTCACAGTAAGATAAAATAATCAATTCATAATTTTTAACACTTTCGCTGGAACCCCCCCAACTACAGTATTAGCAGGAACATCTTTTGTAACTACTGCATTTGCGGCTATAATCGCTCCCTTTCCTATATGTACGCCAGATAAAATACAAACTCTCTCCCCTATCCAAACATTGTCTTCTATTACAACAGGACCTTTTATATAAAGCGGTCGATCTAACGGAGAAATGTCACTTTGCATTAAAGATCCATTACCATGAGAATTATCACTAATATAAACATATCTTCCGGTAAGAACTCCATTTCCAATTTTTATAGAATCACAAGCGGAGATGTGTACATTTTCTCCTATATAAGAATTATTTCCAATGATAATCGATGGTGAAAACAACTGATCCCCGTATGATTTCCAGGCAGTGAGTATAGAGTTTCTATCTATTTGTGTTCCTTTTCCTATAGATATACAATCTGTACCACATAACTGATGTGGCGATATTATTGTACCTTCTAATTTTTTAAAAGAAAATCCAATAATAACACTATAAGTATGCCAGAATAATCCGATTATTCTGTTTTTTATATAGTTTATTTTATTAAACATCTAAAAATATTCTTAAAGCCATCTCGAAAATATCTATAATAACTTACAACAACAATATAGAAATAGTCCAACCTGGAATAATAAGTTGTTATATTTTTGTACTTGCCAGAAGTTTCAAATCGATATTGCGTATTGGCGACACACAAATTATAATACCAGTCAATCAAAAACTCTCTCATATCATTTTTGATTGAAATGAATGTTTGATTTGAAATTTTATTCCTGTTCTCCAAATCTTTAATCAAATCCAAATAAATAACGGCAAAAGTATGGAATATATTGTATCCACCTTTAGTTGGATCGTCTTCCATATCCATAAACTTTTTATTCCATATTATATACTTTGATTCCTGTCGTATTTCAAATAAAATAGACGCATGTGGAAACATTTGGTTATATGTGATTTGATCCAACATCGGTTTGTCTTTTGCCCATATACCAACCCCTGCACTCCAACTGCTATAGTAAGACAATTCTTTGACAAAAGAATCAAAATTTTCACATATCAAAAGTTCTTCCTTTGGTAACACACCATCAGAACAATAAATGCAAGGCTGAGATTCTTTATATTTTTCAACAATGGCAATCAAATCAACCAACGCATCTTTAACCAGCTTTGCTCTATGGTTTAGCATTTTTATGAACAAGCCATTTGAACGCTTGAAAGAATCCACTTGATTTACAAATCCATTCAGATCAGATTTATAATAAAATAAGTTACCATGCGACTTAAATTCATTAATGGACTCACCTAAAACAGAATTCTTACCATTATCAGTAATGATAATCTCAAACAGATTATCATCAACACCTTGAGAATATATACTCTCAAGTACCGGCAAAACAAACTCTACTTTTCCATTTGTTGGAATACAAAGCGATATTAGCTTATTCTCATTCATCAGTTAATTTTTTTCTTTTCACTTAAGTAAAATCTATTTATGCCTTCATGCATTTCAGTTATCCTTAAATCTGGTATAATTGACTTAAGTTTCGAAATATCCAATATCATATTTGACACATCAGACTTTCTGCTTTCTACATATTCTACCTTGACATCCTCCTCCACTATCTCTTTCAAAATATCAATAATATCATTGACAGAAGTTCCGATTCCTGAACCAATATTGATAATTTCATTACAAATGTCTTTTTCAAGTAAGATGCGGAAAATTTGTGTCAAATCGTCTATATAGATATAATCTCTTATAGACGCACCGTCCCCCCATACCGTAATAGGTTGATTTGACAGTATTCGTCCTAGAGAAACGGCTATCAATCCCTGTTTTCCATAAAGATACTGACCATGCCCATAAGGATTAGATGGACGTAATATCAAATATTGCAAACCAGACGTTCTGTGTTCAAACAAAACGCTCTCTTCAATGGTAAGTTTAGACAAACCGTAATAAGAAATAGGTTTTTTTGCATCAGATTCTAAAAATGGAACAACAGTCTTTCGATCTCCATAAACAGTACCTCCTGAAGAAAAATATATAAACTTTATATTCTTCTGGCTACATAACTGCATCAAACGGACTGTTGGGAATATCACATTTTCAAATTCCAATTTATAGTCTTCATATGAACTACCTGGAACCATAGTGGATACTAAATGTATAATGGTGGTTATACATTTTGACTCAATGATATTCTTAATAAAATCAAAATCACTTAAATATCCTTTATAAATATGTAAATTCATTCCATCGAGTCGACTGATATTTGCAAAAGGAGGCTCAATAATATGTACACTCCATTCACCACTATTGAATCTTAACAATTCTTTAATTAAATTAGATCCTATAAAACCAGCACCACCTATGAAAAGTATATTTTGAGACATCTCAACCGATCTTTAATATATTCAATAGCAATTGAAGTCATTAACGACAACAGAAGTAACACCATGAATGCTAATAATGGATTTGAAACAAAAATAAAAATGTTCTTACAATAATAATAGCAATAAAATGTATGTACCAACCACATATTAACAGAGTGCTTCCCTAAGAAACAAAACATCTTTGAAAAAAAAGGACGAACAGTAAAATATGAAAAACCAAGAAACCAAAAAAAGAAAGCTAGAAAATTAGCGTCTCCGAATTTTTTACTAATGACTATTGCCGATATAAAACAAATAAGTCCTCGAATTAGATTAGGGCTAACAATTTTGCTTAATAAAACATCTGCCTTCTCAAATAAACCATACTTACATGTGATATAACTTAAAAGAAAAACCGAAAAATAAATTCTTAAACCAAGAAGTGTCGTTCCAAAATCAAACTTTTTAATTATTACAGACAATATCAACAATATACATAGAATAACAAAAAGTTGTTGTTTATCTTTTATCAAAGAAAGAAGTGTAGAGATAACAATCAACTGCACATAAAGAGAAAAAAAACACCACTCGTGATTATATGAACTACTGATAAAAAATAAGTTTTCAAAAAATTCTTTTAATTCAAACTTATATACTCCCAAGCAAAAACCTATAGGTATAAAAATAAAAAAGACAAAACAGAACGACAACCATAGCTTTACTATCCGATCTGTACCATCCTTTAAACTCAATGGTTTTATTGCCAATCCATATCCACTTATAAAGACGTATAGTCCAACAATAATACCAAATTCCTGTCCTAATCTAACTAAATAATCAGTATTAAAAACATTGTCCAACCTATCGGGAAAAGCAAATAGATGATGTATAAACATTATCAAAATGCATATACCCTTTGCCTCCTTCGATTTTAGTTTGGTAAAAAGAGTTGACTCTGACATTAGGTAAATCTAACGATGTAATTGTCGATTAAGTTGGACTGCAAATCTCATTATTGTATAATCAGACGACGTGTTTCTCACTTCATGAGAAATAAAATAATCATAGTTTCTTGGAGAAACACCAAAAGCAGCATCTCCACGACTATGTTTAGCCTCATAAGCATCATACGCCTTACTCCAATAATGATTTACCTGAATATCAAAATCATTGCCATTCGCTCTATGGATTCCATATTTTACAAACTTTCCAAATATGTTTATCGGAGGGATATGTAAGCCCAAAAACTTCACAGAGAGATCATGCATCATTCCTAATGGAAAACCACTTATCTCATATTGAGTATTATAAAACAGCTTACCCACATTATATAATTTTGGCCAAGAAACCGTATACTGTTCGGTTACTGTTTTATTATAATCATGATGCATTTTGCCTGATGTTCCAAACATCTTCCAATATATTAGGACAACCGGATAATTTGCATACTTTTGAATCCATACTTTCAATGAAGTTACGAGCTTAGGACAAATAAATTCATCTAAATCAAGAAAAGAAACCCATCTTGTCTCTTTTCGATAGGTATTATAAAAATGTTTATAAGAAGAAATTTGACCTGGATTTTCAGGCCATTCCGTCAGTGTCACTTTTCCACAATCGATATATGGTTTCAAAACATCCAGATAATCATCCTCCGAATTATTATTATATAAATAAAAATGGTCTATTCCTAACATCAAATGGAACTCCAACCATTCTTTCAAAAATGGTGCTTCATTCTTAAAGATAGCACAAATACTGATTTCATATTTACGAGATTCTGCTTTTTTTGCAAACAAAAAAAACAACAATTTATAAAACCAGTCATATAAAACACTAACACAACTCCTTATACGATATTTGACGTCTTTTTCTATAGGTTGTCTATAGCAAAAATTGTCATCTTCAACAACTTTGTCGGTCAGATATGTACTATTTATTAACTCCATCTAATGCCTTTATAAGATATTCTCTTGATTCTTCACGAAGTGTCTTTATTCTTTTATGAACCTCATCATAATTAATCGGTTGACTCCACACATCTATATTATCCATCAAATCCTTAGGATTACTATAAAAACGATCCTCAAGACCTAACTTTTTCAACAAATCTATCATACGTCCTTCACCTCCATGGTAAGACGGTGCGACTACAAATTGTTTTCTGAACAAGATGCAGAACACACTGCAATGGAAAGAATCTGTGAAAATCAAATCCGCTGTATTTAAGATACCTAACCAATCCTGAATCTTGCAAACAGGATTGAATGGAATGTCTTTTATCTCTATCAAGCATCTGTCCATTCGGATGTCCAGTTTTTTTCGTGTTGCAATTTCACGGACAACATCCATCCATATATCATTAATTATGAATTTATCAACGAATAAAGCCCCAGACGCATTCTGTTTTGATTCAGACAATAATTCATTATAATCGTCTATTAAGAATGTAGGATCCAAGACCTGCTTTGGAACCAGTCCGAAATTATTTCTGCAAATGTTCACAGCCATTTCATTTCGAACTAAAATACTGTCAAATCTGTCTAACATTTCCTTGACATGTCTCTTTTGTTTTGACTCAAATATGTAATTTGAATCACCTCCCATGCAAGCAGCATAAGCAATACGCTTGTGACCTGTTTTCACGAAATCAAGGAAAAAAATAGGATACTGATCCAAACAAATGTTCACATTCCAAACCTGGTCACTTCCGACAACGAAAGCATCCGCATCCGGATAATTATTTTTAAGCTCTTCTACAGTGAAATACTCCCTGGTCAAATTAGGCATATACTTTGCTCGGAACTCATCAAAAAGTTTCATATTCTGATCCGAATACTCCTTTTCTTTCTGACTTTGCTCAGGAGTCTGCTGATACCTAATTTCATAGTCTTTAAGACTTTGCACATTCGATGGCACCATCATTCTGTGAATCTTCTTAAAAACTTTTTTAGGCAAACCTAGAATTCTACGATAAAGTGGTTTTCTCTCATTTTTGCAAGATAGGCCTGTCAACGGAACATTCAGAATTATAGTTTCATGCCCCAAACTTCTTATGTACTTGTTTAGAGCATAACACTGTAAAGTAGCACCATAATTATTAGTGCGTGCATATGTCAGTATCCCTATCTTCATTATTTTATTATTTTTTTTATCTTTCTTAAAATACGAATAATAACATTCTGCATATATAATACATTTTTCATAACACCATCCAAAAACACATCCACATTTCGCTTAAAACCGATATACCCATATTTAGACATAGTATATTCAAAACCTTTTTCTGAATATATCCGTTCAAACTCCATACGTTCAGGATGTAATATAGTTGGATGTTGAAGGTTAGGTTGCATACAATCTTTCAAATTCGCCGGCACCACAACAATTTCATCAACGACAGATTCAAACAAAGACTTTCCTTTCGCCGTATTTAACAAAACCAAAGAAATTCCTTTGTCATCAGAATTTATATTCTGATCAGTCTTTTCCCAACCCCAAAAATCAGCCAACGTAATATCACTTGGTCTATGTATATTGCAAAAATGGCAATTACCACATGATTGTCTTAAAGCTATATGTTGATAAAACATATGAGAAAAAGGATAGGCATATGGAGTATAATAAGTATCACCAAACATAAACGATTCTTTATGAGCTGCCCACCCAAATCTTTTTTTATCTCTAAAATTTACTGAAGAAATCTTTTTTCCATTCTTTTCTAGGTATTTCAAATAATCATGCCATAAATTTGGACCAGGAACACCATGGCAAACAATATCAATAAGAAAAAGATTTTCTCTCAATTTATCACCAATATAAGAAGCCAAGGCCGAAGTTTGACACGGAGTGCCTGAAAACATAACTAACTTTCCTGCCTTTAGATCATTCTTAATTTGATGAAATATTCCCCTCAAATCACTCTGAACATATTTGCTTCCCTTAAACTCATCTCTTTGAAGTTTTGTTTCGGCTCTTTTATGAACAACATCAAATTCCTTTGTATAACCAGCACCATAAACAACCCCTTTATGTTCTAAGATTCTATCAGAAAATGCTATAAAAGCAGCACCACTACGAGAAGTATCTACTTCAAAACTATTCTTATGTCTAACACCAAAAGCTTCTGGCTCCTTAAAATTTAATGATATATCATAATTATCATTAAAAGTACACACACTATCACATAATCCGCAGTCCACACATTTTGACATATCTGTTTTAGGATACAAAAAACCTAAATTGTCAGGACACATGGATATTGCATTATGTGTACAAATAGAAGCACAAGCTGTACAACCACAACATTTAGAGGGATCTATCACGTTAATCATCTTATACCTCTTACTTTAAATAATCTTTGTAGTTTATTTTTTATGAGTAAACGTTCTGTATCCTTACAACCAACAAAAAACACAATAAAACAAGAAGATATCATCGAAATAAGTATGATAAAAAGAGACTTTAACATAATATACTCTGGATTCCAACATTCTTTACAAAGCATAGTTATCATTAAAGAAAGGAATGTAACAGATATAACGTTAAAATAGACCTCCTTTAAAAATTTCATTATATTAAGCCCTATCATAGATCTTAAAAGAATAAGTCTAAACAACAAACATAGTTGAGAAGTAAAAATCGAAACAATCAACGTAATCTCTACATCAAAGCCCAAACATAAAAACACGTATGATAATGGAAGATTAAGCATTTGTATACCACCTACAATTAACTGATAATTTCTTATATTTCCAGTTGCCAACATTGCGGTTATCAACGTATTTGAAATAGAATCTGATAAAGACAATATAAGTATCAACCTTACTAAATTAACCGTATGTTCAGGAACATCTTTTAACCATAAGTCTAATATCAAAGAAGATTCTATTATAATGGGAAATGATATTATCCATAGCATATAATATGCCAATCTTGCCCCTTTGAATACCAACGTCATCATATATTCTTTATCTCCTGAAGCATACGACTTAGTAATCTGAGGATTAAGTGCAATCATAAAGTTCTGTGTAAAACCAGTAACAGCTATATTTACTTTTTGGGCAATAGCTAATGCACTATTAAGCAATGGACCAAAAAACAAATTGATAATAATACTATTTCCATGATCTCGTAAAATAGTACTGCATGCCCCTATTGTATTCCATCCTGCGAAACCAAACATTTTCTTAAGCAAATCGAAATCAAAAATGAATTTATAGTCGCATTCTTCAAAATGTCGCTTACAATACGAACAATAAACAAATCGAACTAGGAGAGCCAAAAGGCATAACATCAATCCATAAAAAACTAATTTGTCAAATGGATTAAAATCAATAAGAATAGCAATGGTTAAACCTCCTACTCCCTCCAATATACTTATATAAGCAAATGCAGACATCTTTTCATGCGCAATAATCACTGCATTATATGGCACACTTATCAGATTTACTACAAAAGTCAATATCGAAAATTGAAAACAAACATTCGCTGCAAAAAGCCTGTTCTCTGGAATTACCAGCTGAGTATTGACAAACCACAACCCTACAGTCTCTGCCAAGATAATTACTAAAACACTTAATAAAATTTGTATGGATACTGAGGACGAAAAAACTTTATTTAATTTATTTTTATCCCCTTTGCCTAATTCAAAAGTCAAGAAACGGCTTATAGCTGAAGACAAAGACGCACTAACCATTGAAAACATCGCAACCACACCGCCAACTACATTATAAACACCGTAGTCTACTTCCCCGAGTGAATTTAGAATCACACGAGAAGTGTAGAGACTAATAACCATTAGAAGAAGCATTCTCAAATAGAGAAACATCGTATTTTTGGCGATTCTCTTACTATTGGAAACATTGTCTTTATGCTCTTCTTCAAATCTCGTAGAATCACATTCCTTTTCCTCTGCCTCTATTATTGGTTTATTCTCTTTGTTTTCTACAGGTTGTAAATCCATGTTCATTAACTTACAGACTTCAATTCTTTTCCACACTCTTCACTAAAACTCCATAAAACTGCAATTCCTCTTTATCGAGTCTCAGAAAATTTGGAAATTACTTTCTACAAATCTGATAAACAAAAAATTATTAGGTGTGAATATCGCTAACATCGAAAAATGTGTCAATTTTCTTTAGGTAGTCCATCTCCACTTCTTCACAATCTTCCATCCACTTCTTCCCTATTCCAAATTCCCTTCACATCATAAACCACACTGTTGGAATTCTTCTTTAAGCTGGAGACTGTGATGCTCTTAAACTCATCATGTGCTACTGCTAGCACAATCACGTCAAATTTATCATCCGGAACCTCTTTTCTCAGAGATATGCCATATATTGACTTAACTTTATCCGCATCCGCATATGGATCACAAACGGTGATGTTGGATGTGTATTCTGTTAATGTATGGTATATGTCTGCCACTTTTGTATTGCGTATGTCTGGACAGTTTTCCTTAAATGTAAAGCCTAAAATGAGGACACTCGCGTCTTTCACAAGCACTCCCTTCTTATTCATACATTTAACAACCTGATTGGCAACATAATCACCCATGCCATCGTTGAGTTTCCTTGCATCGTACATCACACGAGGTAAAACTCCATAAACTTGGGCTTTCTGTATCAAATAATATGGGTCGACGCTGATACAATGCCCGCCAACAAGCCCTGGACTCAACTTAATGAAATTCCATTTAGTCGACGCCGCGTCTATCACATCATGTGTGTCTATTCCCATTGCGTCGCATATCTTCGCCAATTCATTGAAGAATGCGATGTTGACATCACGCTGGGTGTTTTCTATTATCTTGGAAGCCTCAGCAACCTTTATGCTTGGTGCTTTGTGGGTGCCGTTTACCAGCACTGTGTTGTATATTCCGTCTACAATATCAGCAATTTCAGGAGTTGATCCAGAAGTCACTTTTATAATTGTTTCGACAGTATGTTTCTTATCTCCAGGATTGATTCTTTCCGGCGAATATCCAGCAAAAAAATCAACGTTATATTTCAATCCGCTTACTTCTTCCACAATAGGAATACATTCTTCCTCTGTCATTCCAGGGTAGACGGTAGACTCATACACTACGATATCTCCTTTCCCTATCACTCGCCCGATTACCCTGCTCGCCTCTTGCAATGGTTTTAAATCAGGACGATTGTTCTCATCGATTGGAGTTGGCACGGCTACAATGTAGAAATTACAATCCGTAATCTCGTTTTCTTCTGTAGTGCACCTAAATCCATGATTTCTGATTGCGTCTTCAAGAAGTTGTTTGTCGACTTCTTTTGTAGTATCCTCGCAATTCATCAATGCATCTACCCTTCTCTTATCGACATCAAACCCAATTGTTTCAAATTTTGTCGAAAAAAGACGTGCAAGTGGCAGGCCCACATAACCTAGCCCAATGACACATATTCTATAACGCTTCGTGAAATTCAACTCAACAGACAATTATTGATTATTTTAGACGCATAAAGCTGATGCTCAAAATTTTACAAAAATATTGAGCTGACAATATAACATACTAAAATCAAAGAGAATTGTATCTTTTACTTTACAAAAAATAAAAATTCGTCTAAGAAAGGACCGAAAATCACTGCAAAGGTAATCAAAAAAAACGTTTGAGACAAACAAATGTGAAAAAATGGCACAGTCAACCATAAGCTCCACTTTTGCAACGTACAATACCAGACTGTAATAAAATCAGCTTCTCAATTTTGACAAATAAAAAGCTAGATTTCACTTCAAAATCCAGCCTTTTTATTATTGTCAGCAAATATATATTGTATCCGTTCTGTTACAATATAATCAAACACTTATTTTGTATACTATCTTTCAATATCATCCAAAGAGAGTCTATCCCCTTTCTTCATATTGCCAACTACCTTTTTACCAATAATATCATTTAGATATTTAGGATGAAGTCCATAGCAAGGTCTTACTGAACGAACATTCTTTTCTGTTATCACATCACCTTCATTCATGTCTTCGGCCACATAGAGAGAACGGGAAAACTGACGTCCTTTTATCTGAGATGGATCTGTTTGATACGAAACCACACCAAGTGATTTTTCTACATTACGTATGCTTGTCACCATTGATTTGAATTCTTCTACAGTCATAGAAAATGCTGCGTCAGGACCGCCAATCGATCTATCAAGAATAAAGTGTTTTTCTATCATCTCCGCACCCAAAGCCACTGCTGCGAGAGCCACATCGGCGCCCATTGTATGATCAGAAAGACCGACCTTTACACCAAAACGTTCTTTCATATCAAGCATTGTTCGAAGATTGACACTTTCTAATGGAGCCGGATAAGCAGACACACAATGCAGAAGTGTAACATCATAATTACCCACCTCATGGCAAACTTTGATAGCAAGTTCGATGTCCTCAAGTGTAGCCACGCCAGTCGAAATTACCATTGGTTTGCCTTTACTCGCGGCATAACGTATTAAATTAACATCTGTTATCTCAAAACTTGCGATCTTCATAATAGGATTGCCTAAATCATTGAGGAAATCAACGGCAGTGTTATCAAAAGGAGTAGAAAAGCATACTAGTCCACACTTCTTAGCCTCATCAAATATAGCTTTGTGCCACTCCCAAGGAGTATAAGCTTCTTTATATAAATCATACAGTTTCGTATTATCCCAAAGAGTACCACCACCTACGACAAAATCTTCTCTGTCACAGTCTAATGTAATAGTGTCAGCTGTATATGTTTGGATTTTTACCGCATCTACACCAGTCTCTGCGATTGCACAAACTGATTCTAACGCAGTCTCCAGTTTATGTCCATGATTTGCAGATAGTTCTGCAACGATAAATGTTTTACCCTTCATATATATCGTTCAAAGTAGTAATACTTTTCGTCTTCTTGATATACCTTATATCCAACCTTCAAATGATATTGATAGGAAGACGGATTGGATTTCAAGACTTCTGCAAACAATCGGTGGACACCTCTTTTTCTTATGTAGCTATCCATTAGATACTCAATTGTTTTGCCATAGCCTTTATTATGAAAAATCGGATTAATATATAATCCATGTTCAGCAGAGTCGCCATCTTTAATATCTACAAAATCATAAGAGCCAACAAGCTCATCCTCCTTAAAAATAGAATAATAAAGTTTTGTTTTATTGTTTTTAAGAGACTCCACAAACTTCAAGTGAGACTCGAACGGGAATGGATCCGGCTGAGTCATGCACTTTCGTATTTCCGGAAGATTGCGCACCTCCCAGACTTTACGACTTTCTTCAAGACTCATATCTGTATAATTGACAATACGAAGATCGATTGACTTAAATGCGTATAAAAGATTAAGTCTGGCATTGTGAATATCAATTTTATTCATTGAAGACTTTGGCTTCGCAAAACATTCCCTGAAGTCCGTTTCCCTCAAATCTCCCAATGGTGTGATAAGATTGTTTTTACAAAGACCATCATAGAAATCGAACTGATTATCAATATAGAAGCCTGCTAACACTTCGCACCCGCAAGCCAATGCTTCATAGCAAACAGAACTTGCAGAACAAAGGACGTACTCTGCACTTGAATACTGTGCTGCCATTTCGTCTGCTGTCAAAGACGACAGAACCGTAACCTTTCCACAATCAAGCAAAGCTTCCTTACTTGCATAAAGATCTCCAACAATCGCAGTAATCTGATTCACATCATCACGTAAGGACAATGCTATAACCGCTTTTTCTGTAAGATTTTGTGGATCTGAGCCACCGAAACAAACCACCCATTTTCCATCCGACTTTGAAAGACAAGGTGCAGGAGACAAAAATGGGCCACGTAAAAGAGCATAAGAAGGGCCCAAACAGAATTTTGTAAAAGGCTCCACATCATACATGTCCGGCGTTGCGTTTCCATGATTTATTATCATATCCACATGAAAATGACGATCATGCACATCATCTATATGTACTAACTTACACCCTTTGGCCTTTATCCGCTTATGATATTCGGAAGTATAAAAGTAATTGTCAAGAACAACAATTTCTTCACCTGTGACATAATCAAGAAACTTATCGAACTTTCTGTTGTCAGAAGGCAAAGAAACAATAGGACATACATTATCAGCCGCCTTCAACTGAAATGAAGTTGGCGACTGAGTAAAAAATGTACAATCAAAATCTTTTTTAAGAATATCAGCAAGTGCAAGAGTTCGTATAAAATGGCCATATCCAATAGTCGCGCCTGCATCTGCACGGAAGAAGATTTTACGTTTCGACATTATCCCTTTGTGAGTTTAAATTTCATTTCTGCTAATTGCCAATCCGTCAATGTGTCAAGATCCTGTACCTCAAGTTCAGAAAGGACAATGCCAGCCGTATTTGATCCCCATAGACTATTCGTTTTTTTGAAATCATCAATCATACAAATATAAAATTGACCTGCATCATGATATGTCTTTTCTAAATCCTGCGAACGAGACCTTAAATATTCGGGCTGAAGCATAGATATTTTATCGTCCACTATATGCAGTGCTCGTTGAATAGGATAAGAGTACTCAACACATGTAAACACAGAATAGATATCGTTTTTTATCATAGAATAAGCCTCCTTAAGACGGACTGCACTAACAAAAGGAGCTGTACTGTACAGACAAGTGAACGTATCAAATTGTTTTCCTTCCTTTTCATAACAATTAAGAACCTCATTTACCACATCGGCTGTTGTAGCATAATCATTGGCTGTTGCCTCACTGCGAAGGAAAGGCACACTTGCTCCATATTGTTTTGCAACAATAGCGATTTCTTCATCATCAGTAGAGACCATAACCTCTTCATACATGCCAGACTGTAGTGCAGCCTCAATTGAGTAGGCAATTATAGGTTTGCCAAGGAAATCCTTGATATTTTTACGAGGAATACGCTTAGAGCCACCTCTTGCAGGTATAATACACAAGTTCTTCATCTTATTTGCATATATTCTTTAACCTTATCAATCACATACTCCTGTTGCTCTGACGTAAGTGTCGGAAACATCGGAAGTGCAAGACAATGTTTATAGTATTCCTCAACGACAGGCAAATCACCTTCCTTATTACCAAATTGCTTGTAATAGGGCATAAGATTAAGAGGATAATAAAGCACCTGAGCGAAAATTTTGTTCTCACGCAGAAAGTTGTAAAGGCCAAGTCTATCGTCTACCTGAATGATATACAAATGGTATGCGTGATAAACATCAGACGCTTCATAAGGGGTCTTAATAGCCTTAATGTCCTTGAACGCATCATTATACCTGCGAACTAACTCACGACGTATCTCCACATTCTTACGTGCAACTTTAAGTTGGCTTGTACCTAAAGCTGCCTGTATGTCCGTAATACGATAATTATAGCCTAATTCCTGCATTTCATAGTACCAAAGTCCATCCTGACGTTCAAGTTTTTCCGCATCACGTGTTATACCATGAGTGCGATAGAGTGCCATTTTTTCTTTGAGACTGTCGTTCTGCGTACAAGCGATACCTCCTTCTCCAGTAGTGATATGCTTAACCGGATGAAAAGAGAACACCGTAATATCCGAATACTTACCGCACCCTGCATATACCTTATCCCCTGAAGAATCAACAAAATAAGCACCTGGAGCATGACAAGCATCTTCTAGAATCCACATGCCATACTCATCTGCAATCTTGCGAAACTCTTCCATATTGTGAGGATAACCAGCAAAGTCAACAAGCACCATTCCCTTGTATGTGCCTTTCGGAGATGCTGCAAGCGTTTCTTTTAATTTGTCAATGTCAAGAAGATATGTCTTAGGATCAATGTCAACAAACTTAACATTACCGCCACAGAAACGAATACAATTTGCAGAAGACGCAAATGTCAAAGGTGTACAAATGACATTATCTCCCGGCTTTACTCCAAGAGCCATCGCAGCTATATGAAGAGCTCCTGTAGCATTACATACAGCGACTGCATGCTTTGAATTTACATATTCACAAAATGCATTCTCAAATTCTGCAATTCGAGGTCCACATGTCAAATAGTCAGACTTTAGAGCATCTACCACCGCTCGAATGTCATCATCAGAAATGAACTGACGTCCATATGATATAGGAAGCTTTAACATAAACAAAGACCCTTTTTACTTAACCACAAAATTTGGATCAACACATTCTCTGATTTTCTCACGCATCGTCTCTGGCGTTTCCCAGAGTTCATTAATATCAGATGAATAATGGAAACCAAAAGGAACCGGTTTAGCGTTATGATGTTTGATGAAGTCTTCTTTCTGCCAACAATAAGAAACAGATGGAAGGATTGCATAATACTTGCCAAGATCAATAGTGTCAAGAGCATCTGTTACCGTGATCATTTCTTCATGAAGTTTCTCTCCTGGTCGTATACCTACCTCAACCTGTTTCATGTTTGGAGCAATAGCAGTTGCAACATCACAAATTCGGTAAGAAGGGATCTTTGGAATGAAGATTTCTCCTCCAAGATGATTCTTAAGGGCGAACATAACAAGCTGAACTCCATCCTCTAGAGATATATTGAAGCGAGTCATTCGCATATCAGTTATAGGAAGATATTCGGCTCCCTCATCTCGTTTTTTTATGAAAAAAGGGATAACCGATCCTCGAGAACCCATCACATTACCATAACGAACCACCGAGAATCGAACATCACGAGCTCCTTTTATATTGTTAGCCGCTGTGAATAGTTTGTCAGAAGTCAACTTGGTCGCACCATATAGGTTGATTGGAGCACACGCCTTATCTGTAGAGAGAGCCACAATGTCATGTACATTATTAGCTATGGCAGCATTAATAACATTCACAGCACCGTCAACGTTAGTCTTAATACATTCGCGAGGATTGTATTCTGCAGTATCAACCTGCTTAATCGCCGCAGCATGAATAATAACATCCACGCCAGCACAAATCGACATGAGACGTTCCCCATCGCGAACATCCCCTATAATATAACGCATCTGAGGATATTGTTTCTCTGACCAAATCTGCTTCATATCATACTGCTTCAACTCGCCACGAGAGAAGACGATAATCTTCTTCACGTTAGGATAATCACGCAGGATAACCTCAACAAATTTCTTACCGAAGCTGCCTGAACCACCGGTAATCAAAACTACTTTGCCGTTTAGCATAATTGAACAATTTAAATTATATAGTTATAATTCTTTCTAATTCATTAATTTTCCTCTTACTTAAACCTGCTTACAAAATATCTGTAAACGCACCATTCTCTACATTTTGAAATTTGCTTTTACAAAAAGAAAAAACAGTCGTCTACACAAAATTAGGGGCAGAATTTATTCTTAATTACAGCCGATGCTTCTTTCTACCAAACCTGCAGAAATATTAAGTTATGTAGTCACGATTTTTTGCCAGTCACACTAAATAAAAAAACAAATATTTTAGATGTATAATTCTAGCACTCAAACCAATACAAAAATAACAAGTCGGCTACACAGCATGCTTAATAGAAAGCAAAAAACATCTTTATCATGCAAAAAAAAAGAATTTCTGTCTAACTACCAGACAAAATTGACATAAAGGTAATAAAAAAGCCCGTTAGAGACAAAAAAATGCAAAAAAATGTCTATTTTCGCACACGTAAAAAAATAACAAAATGGCACAAAATTCAAAGGCACCATACAATTCCGGACTTAATTGGTTCAGAGTCAATTTGACAAAGAGAAAGGAATTAGCAGCCTTTAGAAACATCATAATAGACAAAATCACCGATTTCAACAAAAAAGAAGACGCCGACTGTGACGAATACACAGACGTCGACTGCATAAGACGTCGTTACCTTTTCCCTTCAAACTCCAGCAATGTCAACGGCTACTACGAATCCATCATGAGCAATATAAAATTCTCATGCTGGGTGAAATGTGCTGAAAATGAATTGTTGGAAATACTCGACGATCTAAACAGCAGCCAAATCACAGCTGACGCATCACGCAAAAGCAACAGCGGTGTCATACGTGTGGTGAGCGAGACTGAAGTTAACACTTTGGGATGGATCATCAACAACGTTCCACAAAATCTTTTCAGGGCAAACACAATTCCAACGGAGACAAAACCCGCGACTCTTTGCGTCCCCGGCGGAGTGGTGATAGAAGGCGAGCTCAGCAAAATGCGTGGCAATGTAAACACAGACAAGTTCTTCTTCTCTGTGCTGGGCACCAATCTTTTCATGGTGATAAACAAAGGTGATGCGGATGAGGTGGTAGACATCTCACAAGAAATCGAGAATGCCAAGAAAGCCAACGACAATGACAAAGCCAACAAAGCAAGACATTGGATGGTGCTCAGAGCATCACGTGGATCTGAGCAATCTTTGGAAAAAAGTCTGGAACTTTGGAAAGAGCACAACGAATCGGACATCTGCTTCGAGACCTATCTGCCAACATATATAAAAGACATAAAGAGATGCGGCAATATAATCGGACAAAGGAAAGCTCTGTTCTGCCCTGGATATTTGTTCATCCACACTTCCATCTCTGAAATTCTCCGTATTGAGTCAGACAGACTGTGGGACGGCCCTACCATCTCTAGATTTCTGGTTCGCCAATCGATGAGAAAAAACAACAACGAAAGCCAGGCTCTGAGAATTTCTGATGCTGAAATGGCCGACTTCAAATTCGCCGTCAACTCCAACCTCACCAACATCGTCCTCGATGCGGAAGACTATGTCGACAATGAGCTTGTGAGATACTATAATCCCAACAGTCCATTCAACCAAAAGATCGGCAGAGTGCTGCACAAAGGCGACTGCCTATATCTTTCTTTCCTTCCTCTTGGAGGAATCATGAATTTCACAAAAGCCATAAAAATTGAGAGTTCGCAGATAAGAAAACTGTCTAGCAAAGAGCTTGCTGAACTAAACAGGCAATAATGCGTTTTTTCAACTATTTGAAATTCATCTTGATAAGCAAAAAAGTGATTTTTCACCATAAAAAAACTGCAGAATGCTTTGGCAGAACCAAGAAAAGCACATATCTTTGCAGTGCAAATGCGGAAGTAGCTCAGTTGATAGAGCAATAGCCTTCCAAGCTGTGGGTCGCGGGTTTGAGCCCCGTCTTCCGCTCTAATGAAAAAGAACCTCAGACTCTGTTTGAGGTTCTTTTTTGTTTAGAAAGGATTTTTTACTACAATTATACATTATGAACCAGAACTTCTATTACCATGAAACAGCAGTCCTTGACGACGGTTGCAACGTCGGCGAAGGAAGCAAGATATGGCATTTTTCTCATTTGATGGCAGGTAGCACAATCGGCAAGAATTGCAATATCGGTCAAAATGTTTACGTCGCTGCCACAGCCGTGCTTGGGGATGGTGTAAAGGTGCAGAACAACGTTTCAATCTACGACGGTGTGGTTTGCAAAGACAATGTGTTCATAGGGCCGTCAGTGGTGTTCACCAACGTCATCAACCCACGTGCTTTCATCAGCAGAAAAGAGGAATACAAAGAGACGATTGTAGAGGAAGGTGCAAGCATCGGAGCCAATGCCACTATTGTCTGCGGCAACAAAATCGGAAAATATGCTTTCGTCGGAGCTGGTAGTGTTGTCACTCATGATGTAATGGATTTCGAATTGGTCGCAGGCGTTCCTGCCGCCCACATTGGATGGGTCAGCAAAGAGGGCTACCGTCTGGAATTCAACCGCTATGGCATCGCTTTCTGCCACGAGTCGAAAGAGACTTACACCTTAAAAGGCGGTCAAGTATCCATATTGCAAAAATCAGACAATAATGACAACAAATAAAGATGTGAAGTTTGCAGTTGTCGGACAAGGACATATCGGCAAGCGTCACGCTGAAATGATCAGACGTGAAGCGGGAGCCTCCCTCGTCGGCATTTGCGACATTCTACCCAAAGAAGAGCTAAACCTTCCTGTGGACGATGCCCCATTCTATTCATCATTTGATGAGATGATTTCCTCTGGCATCGACGCGGACGTCATAAACATATGTGTGCCAAACGGATTACACGCAATTTACGCTACCAAATCTCTTCTTGCCGGATACAACGTGGTGATTGAAAAACCAATCGCATTGTCTACAGCCGAAACCCAAATGATAAAAGACGCTGCCAAGAAAAGCGGCAAACGTGTGTTCTGTGTCATGCAGAACAGATATTCCCCACCATCAGTGTGGCTGAAGGAGACTATCGAGCAGAAGCGTCTTGGCAAAATATTCATGGTACAGCTGTGCTGCTATTGGAATCGCGATGAACGATATTACAAACCGGGCAACTGGCACGGCACCGCCGACCTTGACGGAGGAACACTCTTCACTCAATTCTCCCACTTCATCGACATCATGTACTGGCTGTTCGGCGACATCAAGAACATCAAAGGAAACTTCGCTGATTTCACACACCAGAAACTGACAGCTTTCGAAGACAGCGGTTTTGTATCTTTTGATTTTGTCGACGGTGGAATGGGCACATTGTGCTACAGTTCAGCTGTTTGGAACAAGAATCTTGAGAGCAGCATCACGATTATCGGAGAGAAAGGCACAATCAAGGTGGCTGGTCAATATATGAACGAGGTGGTGTATTGCGACATCGATGGCTATGTGATGCCGGAACTAGCACCGTCTAACCCGCCTAACGACTACGGTCCATACAAGGGATCCGCTCAAAACCACCACTACGTGATCCGCAACGTCGTCGACACGCTCACACATGGAGCCAATCCAACGACAACCCTTGCGGAAGGTTCAAAAGTAGTCGAGATAATCGAGAAAATTTACAAATGCCGCGACGAACACTGGAAAAAAGCATAACATCAATAGGGACAGGCATTGAGTCTGTCCCGTTTTTATACCTAGATAACCGATTTAGAGATTCTTAATCATATCTAACTATCAAACATGAAAATAAACTTTTCCCCCACTAAAATCTATCTGCCATTCGTATTTCTTTTAGCAAGTTGCAATGGTTCAGATTCCCCAAAAGACAAAACTCTTATCGATACAGTCATAAATGAAGCAATCGTCGCTCCTGCAGAATCTGTCTTTTCTAAGACAACTGTAGACACATTTTCTAAGAGAGAAGATAAAAATCCTAGTGTCACCAACCCTTGGGATTTGTCTGATGGAGAGATAATAACTGATTATGGAGATTACGGGGTTGGCGAACGATGTAAAGTTTCATACGCAAAAGACACAATATATTGTGATTCCGACATGCCTGAATACTACAAAGAATATCTACAATCCTATCATGCTGAAATTCAAGATTTCGCTTCTGAAAACCGAGATTTCGCTCTAATCTATATAGATTCTGACACAATACCAGAATTGATACTGGAAGGTGATTGGGTTAATGGGCAGTTGATTTTATCCAAGCAAAAAGACTCCATTGTTTCTCTTCAAACATGGAGAGAGGGTTTTTCTTATATAGAGAGGACAGGATTGTGTGGATTTGCGTATGGAAGACAGGGAAGTTTTTGGGATCAATACTTCAAATTAGAGAATGGTGGTTTTAGAAACTTCATTGATTTTATTGGCGAGGATTATGGTTATTTTGATGAAAGTAAAGAAGGATTAGCAAAGGGAAGACTATTATATAATGGCAAACGCATAGATTGTAACAAGCTCAATGAAATTCTTCAGAAAGAATACTTTGACAAAGGGAATGTGATCACTACAAACATAATCAAATTCAAAAAGAGCAATCAACCAGCCCATTGAGCAGTCACAACAATTTTACACAATCAAACCTAACCGACACAAAGATTAGCAACGCGTTCCATCTTATTGAGACACTAGAGTTTTGTTATTATAAGTTAAAAAGGTGAATTAATCCGACGTTTATCACATACCAATCTGCTTTAAAATGACTACATTTGCATAAGTTTTGTAGTAGTGATGATGACAAAAAAAATTTATACTTATATAATCTTACTGCTATTATGTCTGGTTGGATATCAATCTAATCTTACAGCTCAAAGCATGTACACCTATAGTGGAATCGTGACCGACTCCACAAGTGCGGAAAGCGTGCCATACGCAAGTGTGTTCGTGGCAGGCACAACAATCGGAACGACAACAGACAGCGAGGGCCGTTTCTCACTGAAAAGCGAGACTCCTCTTCAGACCATCACTTTCGCATTCATCGGATATAAAGACAAGACGATAAAAGTACGCCACGAAGGTCTGGTCGGCAACATCAGATTGGTTCCCGACAATATGCTCCAAGAAGTGGTGGTGAAAAGACAACGTGTGCACTACCGCAGAAAAAACAATCCTGCCGTCACCCTTGTCAAACGAATGCTTGAAAAGAAAGATTCACTCGACCCACGCAACGCAGACTATTTCCACAACCGATGCTACACAAAGCAGACATTGGGAATGACAAACGTCGACGATATGATTGAGCGACGCAGGGCGAGAGGCAAAGACGTGAGTGCATTGGAATCATCGACTGACACTTCCGAGGCTACGGGTGCCGTATATATTCCACTGTTCATAGAGGAACAGATCTCAGACAACACTCACACAGGAAAGAGAAAAGTGCAGAATGACGTGATTGACGCCAAAAGCACCACAATCATTGAGGTGATTCCAGAAGAGGCTTTCTCAACTCTGATGGCAGACGCAGCACAGGAAATCAACATCTACGACAATGATTTCCGTCTGCTGTTCACCGACTTCACGTCGCCAATAGCTAAATACGGCACCGCATACTACCACTACTACATCACTGACACAATCAAAAACTACAACGACGAAGGCAGAGACTACATCAAAGTAAACTTTTCACCGTCGCTAAAGGAAAATTTCGGTTTTGTAGGATATATGCTCGTGGCAAAAGACAGCACATACGGAGTGCGACACATTGACATGAAACTCACTGAAAACTCACGAATCAATTTTGTACAGGCGATGAGAATCTGGCAAGACTTCGAGGAATCGGAGAAGGGATTCTGGACTCTGAAAAAAAGCACACTCGCCATGGAGGGAAATCCACTAGAGAGTGCACAAAGAATAAAAGGATTGTTCGCCAAAATAGAACGATACTACTCCCCTACCGAATTCGAGAAGAGTGAAATCACAGCGACAGAAAACATCGGAAACGACTGGGAATCTTTGATGCCTGACGGAGTGCCAGAGGATGCCACTAAAAACATTGACTCACTCAAAGCCAAAGCTCAAACAAACAAGATGATGCGCTTTGCAAATTTTTCCGTCCGCACAATCCTCGACGGATATATTCCTGTGGGAGGAATCAAAAAGCCATGGCTTCACATCGGACCTATATTCAGCATCATCTCCACAAATCACCTTGAAGGTCCACGTATTCTGCTTGGTGCACAAACAGGCACTGGACTCTCACCGCGCTGGTTTGCAGGCGGATATGCCGCTTATGGATTCCGAGACGAAAAGCTCAAATACATGGGAGAGGTGGAATACTCATTTATTGACAAAGAGAAAAGCCGTTTTGAGTTTCCTCGCAAAAGCATCCGAGCAAGCTATATTTTCGACTGTGACATGCCTGGCAACCGTTTCACCAGAAGCCGTCAGGGCAACCTGTTCGGCAGTTTCAGGTGGGAGAATCCGAACCAATACGCTTATTTCCGTCGTTCGGAAATAACACACACATACGAATTCCAAAACGGCATCAGCTACTCATTGTCCGTACGCCACAACACAGAAGAGGCAGCCGACGAGCTTGAATACCGTCACAACCAATCATTGGAATTGGTCGACAATTTCAAGACCACAGATTTCAGTGTGGAGGTTTCATTCACCCCCGTGCAATACCATCAGCTCGGGCTAACCCGCTATACACTCACTAACCAGCATCCTCATATCAGCCTGACTTACAGCGGTGCTTCCGAAAAAATATGGTCGGACTACACCTACGACAGGCTGGAGCTATGCTACGACCAACGTTTCTCATTGGCCCCCGTCGGATATTTGGATGTATTTGTGAAGGGAGGCAAAGTGTTTCAGAAAGTGCCATACCCACTATTGTTTATGCCAGCCACCAACCTGTCGTATTTCGTCGGCAGCGAATCGTTCTATCTGATGAGCAATATGGAATTCATCAACGACCAATACTGCAGTGTAGAGCTAAAACATTGTCTTGACGGATGGCTGTTGTCGAGAATTCCTTTGATCAACAAGTTGAAACTACGTGAGTTCTGGTCGTTCCGTATGCTTTATGGAGGATTGTCCGACGAGAATAATCCCCGCGTCAACCCAAATGACGAAGATTTATTTGTGTTGCCAGCCAACTCAAGAGTGATGTCAGACAACCAAATTCCATACATGGAAGCAAGTGTCGGATTATACAACATACTGAAAATATTACAAGTGGAAGTTGTCCGACGAATCACATATTTGGATTTTGACGAGAACTATCCGAACGCCCATCCCAACAAATGGGGTATAAGATTCGGAACAAAAATCACATTCTAAGAAGACACGAGAAGCACCGTCTACTTTGGAAGAGATGGGCACTCAAATTTGTGTTCTTCAACAAGTATAACTTTTTTTAACAAACATTATTTGGATTTACAAACTCGCCGCACTAAATTTGGAGGAACGGGTTTAATATAATGTTTAACAATAAATTTAGGGCAGTGGAAAAATATTTATCATTATTTGCAGGAGTATTTTTGGCTGGGTTGACATCCATTTATGCCCAAACATTATCAGGAAATCTCAATGGTCACGAATATATTGATCTTGGGCTTCCAAGTGGGACGAAATGGGCGACGATGAATGTGGGGGCCGACTCTAATAACATTTTGGGCGGATATTTTGCATGGGGAGAAGTCACGACAAAAGCAGAATACGGGAAGGATGTCCAGACATACAACAAAGATGCGTCTGCATTACTTGCCGCCAGCATCATTAACGAAGATGGTTATCTGACCCCGGAATATGATGCCGCCACGAAAAATTGGGGTGAAGGATGGAGGACTCCGAAGAAAAAAGACTTCGACGAATTAATCGAGAATTGTGAATGGGAATGGGACAAAGAGAAAGTCGGCTACTATGTGAAAGGCAAAAACGGCAATAGCATATTCCTACCAGCCGCAGGAAACTATTTCGGCAATTCTCTGAAAGAAGCCGGATACGGCAGATATTGGTGCGCGTCTGTAGACGAAAGCAACACATTCCGGTCTTGGTGTCTCTGCTTCCACTCAATATCAAAGTATATGAGCAACGGAAGCTACGGACGCTATTTTGGCAGACCAATCCGTCCTGTGACAGATTAATTCAGATTTGATTAAAAGACGCGAGTCATCGCGTCTTTTTTTACATACCATTTATACTGGATTGAATGACTTTTTACTTGAATTCCGATTTTTCCTTAAACTTAAATTTGGAGCCCCATTCTTTTTTATAACTATCAAGACTACCTGCTGGAATATAAACTGTCTTGATGCTTTTTATTTTATTAAACGCTTTCCGTCCGAGACGTGGGGCTATTGGAGCTTTTGATGTGATCGTTTTCAAATTGTGGATGAGAGAGAATGCATCATCACCTATCTCCTTCAAACTCTGTGGAAGTGTGAGATTCTCAACATACAAATCAAAATAGGAAAAGGCTTTTTCGTTAATTTTTGAAATACCTTCCGTAACGACCAAGTCTGCCAATCCTTGATTGTCACGTTTAGCTTTCGCATCTCCTTTTTTCTTCATATAATAAAAGCCTGAGCCATCACGACAATTTGTTTTTATCACATTAATCGTATCCGCCTGAGGATCATATTTTGCAACGAATACTTTGTAAGGGTATCCCTCTTCGTACCAAAAGTTAGTGAATTCGCCACAGAAGACTTCCCATTTTACTGCGTCTTTTCTGCTGATTACTTTCCTTATCAAATAACAACGTTTATCGTCGACTTTGATTTTTTGATTCCCTACCGTCATCCATTCCCATTCTGAATTTTGAGCACAGATATTTGCGACACCCCAAAGTGTCGTGGTGACGAGAATTAATATTTTGAAGATTATGTGTTTCATAAAATTAGTTTGAGTTTATTTAAGATTTAGAAACTGCAAATTTAAAAAAATTGTCTAAATGTACATTCTGCATATTATTGGGAATCACACGATAGAGAAAAAAAAAGTATTTCATCACCCCCTCAGCTTCTCATACGCCTCATTAATCTTCGCCATCATAGCCTCACACTCTTTTATCCTGTCTGCGTTTTTCGGCATATCTGGATGATGTTGCAACGCCAAATTATGGTAGGCGCGTTTGATTTCCTCATCAGATGCGGTTTCTTCCAAACCAAGGAGTGTGAAATATGGCTTCAAGGATGAGGAGCGATTATTTGTCGACGCGGAATTACCCTCCGTCGATGAGGAGCTTTTACGCTCATAATCATAAAATTCCGTACGCAAAGAGGAGTATCTGTATCTGAAATCTTCGCGATAATAGTTGCTGAATCTCAACTGCCATATCAGATTCATCAGCATATTCCACTCGTCGTTATGGATTCCATCCTGCACAATTGCCAATTTGAAAAGGAAATGCATAAATGACAGTCTCTCTCGTCCAGATCTTTTTAGCCAATACAATACTGCATCCTCTAACGAACCCAATTTTCGAAAATCGTCAAAAATTATTTCTATCTCTTCTTCGCCTAGGACATCAGACAAAATTATCTTCTGCTCCTCCCTTGCTCCTTTATTAAGTTTGCATAACTCTCGAATAAACGGGAATACATACTTGACTGGATTCCTTCCTAAAAATTCTCTTTTTTTACGCCTTAAAGCTTCCTGCTCTTCCTGCTTTGAAATAAAATCTTTGATTTCCTTCTCTGTCATACCCCATTTTTTTCCAAAATGAGAAACCAAGGTGGAATCTAAAAGACAATATATTGGCAGTCCAAACCACCATAGGACAAGGCAAAATACCAAATCAATATCGCTTACATTACAACCTAGCAACAACAATATTACAGCTGATATTACTGGGATCAAAAGACATAACTTTTTAAGCCTCTTATATTTCCTTACGATTTCATTTTTGTCCATAACCAGATTTTTTCAAAAACAGCCATAAATTTTGCAAAAGTATGTAAAAATATCGCATCAATTGAATAAACGGAGAAAAATCCAATTGAAAAATTTCACATGGGAACGCACGCATTCCACAACCGTGAAACGTTTGGCTGCCATTGCCAAAAAGGTCAACTGCTTCATCTGATAGCATAGTTTATCGTCGACTTTGATTTTTTATCTGCCACCATCATAAACTCACCCTTTGGATCTTGAGCAAGATATTTGCGTTGCTCAGCTGCAACGTCGCAATAACAAATATAGTCAAAATAGAATGTTTCATAAATTACGTCGTCGACTTCGTTTTTTATGTCGGTTTGGGCAAATATAGCAAAAGTCCATCGTCGTAATACAACCAAACTCAAATAAAATGCTTATCTTTGCAGGGTTTTTATACATCAAATAAAAAGTCAAGTATGAATTTACAGGAATTGACCGCTATATCTCCAGTAGACGGAAGATATAGAAGCAAAGCAGACGCATTAGCAGAATATTTTTCAGAGTTCGCTCTAATTAAGTATAGAGTGCGTGTAGAAGTGGAGTATTTTATCGCATTGTGCGAGATTCCATTGCCAGCACTAAAAAACATCGACAGCAAGGTGTTTGCCGATTTGAGAAAGATCTACGCAAACTTCTCTATTGAGGATGCCAACCGCATCAAGGAAATCGAAAGCGTAACAAACCACGACGTAAAGGCTGTAGAATACTTCTTGAAAGAGAAGTTTGAGGCTCTTGGTCTAAAGGAAGACAAGGAGTATATCCACTTTGGTTTGACAAGCCAGGACATCAACAACACTTCTATTCCGATGTCGATGCGTGAAGCGCTTAACAATGTGTTCATTCCTGAGGTAGAAGGACTTATCGCAAAACTTGATGAGTTTGCTACAGAGTGGAAGGACATCGCAATGTTGGCAAAGACACACGGACAGCCAGCATCCCCTACTCGTCTTGGAAAAGAGATCAAGGTATTCGTATCACGTCTACAGGTGCAGCTTGCAGAGTTGAAGACGATGAAGATGCCAGCAAAGTTCGGTGGAGCTACAGGAAACTTCAACGCCCACAATGTGGCATTCCCAAATATTGACTGGATCGCATTCGGCAACAAGTTCACAGCTGAGAAACTTGGTGTTGAGCGTGAAGCATACACAACTCAGATTTCCAACTACGACAATTTGAGCCGCGTATTCGACAGCATCAAGAGAATCAACGTCATCATGATCGACCTTTGCCGCGACTTCTGGATGTACATCATGATGGAGTATTTCAAGCAGAAGATCAAGAAGGGTGAGGTTGGTTCATCAGCTATGCCACACAAGGTCAACCCAATCGACTATGAGAATGCGGAAGGAAACCTAGGAATCGCAAACGCAATTCTTGAGCATTTGTCTGCAAAGCTTCCTGTATCACGTTTGCAGCGCGACTTGACAGACTCTACTGTTTTGAGAAATATCGGTGTTCCTTTGGCTCACTCAATCATCTCAATCAAGTCGATCCAGAAAGGTCTTGGCAAACTTCTTCTTAACGAGGATGCTATCGCCGCTGATTTGGAGAAGAACTGGGCAGTTGTTGCGGAAGGAATCCAGACAATTCTACGTCGCGAAAACTATCCAAATCCATACGAGACATTGAAAGAGTTGACTCGTACAAACCAGAAAATCAACGAAAAAACAATCGCTGATTTCATCGAGACTCTAAATGTAGACGAGAAGGTGAAAGCAGAGCTACGTGCCATAAAGCCAAACACTTACACTGGTATTTATAAGTAATTCTGCGTGAAGACACCACAGTTTATATCTCTGATAAAAAGATTTGCCGTCGCTTATAAAGGACACGTTGCACTGAATATTCTGTGCAACGTGCTTGCGACGCTTTTCTCCATATTCTCATTCGCTGTACTGATCCCTATCCTGCAGATTCTGTTCAAGACAGAGCAGGTTGTCTATGAGTTTCAACCATGGTCTTTTGACAGTATAAAAAACAACGCCTACTACTACGTCCAGCAATATATAGAAAATCACGGAGGCATCGACACACTCCTGCTCCTTTCCGTCATCCTCATATTCATGACACTTTTGAAAACTGGCACAACTTATCTGGCTTCATATTTTATAATTCCGATGCGAACAGGTCTTGTCCGCGACATCCGTCGTGACATGTACGCGAAAATCGTAGACCTCAACCTCGGTTTCTACGACAAGCAAAAGAAAGGTGACATCATGGCTAGAATGTTGTCCGACGTAGGTGAAGTGGAAGCTTCGATAATGAGTTCAATCGAGTTGTTGAGCAAAAACCCCATAATGATAATCTTCTATCTTGGCGTCATGCTGATGATGAGTTGGCAGCTCACACTGTTTGTGCTTTTGGTATTGCCGATAGCCGGATTTTTGATGGGAAGAGTCGGACGAAGTCTGAAAAGGAAATCTGTTGTCGGACAAGAACAGCAAGGAAGTTTGACTTCAATCATAGAGGAGACACTCAACGGACTGCGTATAATCAAGGCATTCAACGCAGAGGAGCACATCTGCAAACGATTTGGGGAGCTAAACAACCAGTTGAGAAAAACGACAAATAAGATCAACCGTCGCTACATGTTGGCTCACCCGATGAGTGAGTTTTTGGGAACAATCATGATAGCTATCGTATTGTTTTTCGGAGGATCACTGATACTTAACGACCAAAGTTCACTGAATGCCGGAGAGTTCATCTACTATCTTGTGATATTCTACAGCATCATAAATCCAGCCAAAGAATTATCGAAAGCCATGTACAGCATAGAGAAAGGAAAAGCATCTTTGGCAAGAATCGATATGGTGTTGCTGGCGAACAATCCATTGAAGGTAGTGGACAATCCAGTCAAGGCAGAGCCATTTGAAAAAGAGATCTCATTCAAAGACGTATGGTTCAAATATGAAGAAGAGTGGATTCTGAAAGGAATTTCGCTCGACATCAAGAAAGGACAGACTGTAGCTTTGGTGGGAGCCTCCGGATCAGGAAAATCAACCATGGTAGATCTTTTGCCTAGATTCTATGATGTGCAGAAAGGAAAAATCACGATTGACGGAACAGACATCCGCAATTTCACATTGCACGACCTGCGCGGGTACATGGGCAACGTGAACCAAGATCCGATTCTCTTCAACGACTCCATATATAATAATATTAAGTTTGGCACAGAAAATGCGACAGACGAGGACATCGTCAACGCCGCAAAAATTGCCAATGCCCACAATTTCATTATGGAGACGGAAGACGGTTATCAGACCAACATCGGCGACCACGGAGGCAGACTCTCAGGCGGACAACGCCAGAGACTGAGCATCGCACGAGCCATCCTGAAAAATCCGTCGATACTGATTCTCGATGAAGCGACGTCGGCACTCGACACTGAAAGCGAGAAACTTGTGCAGGCCGCGCTTGAGGAGCTGATGAAAAACCGCACCACAATCGTGATTGCCCACCGTCTTTCCACAATCAAGAAAGCAGATTTGATCTGTGTGCTCGAGAAGGGAGAAATCGTAGAGAAAGGCACCCACGAAGAGCTGATCCAAAAAGGCGGTTTGTACAATAAACTCTACTCTATGCAAAAGTAAATTGCTGATTTATCCGATAAAAACGAAAATAATTGCGATTATTTTAGTTTTTGGATAAAAAAAGTGTAGATTTGTAGCAGATATTTTGACGAAAAAAAGAAGATAAGATGTTAAATGTAATTACAAAATCGGTCAAGCTCCCTGACGGCAGAGAGATTACGATCGAGACAGGCAAATTAGCTAAGCAGGCCGACGGAGCAGTCGTAGTTCGCCTTGGCAAGACAATGTTGCTAGCGACAGTCTGTACAGCAACTGACGCAGTGCCTGGCACAGATTTTATGCCGTTGACAGTAGAATACAAGGAAAAATACGGAGCCTACGGCCGTTTCCCTGGTGGTTTCACAAAGAGAGAGGGTAAGGCATCCGACTATGAGATACTTACTGCCCGTTTGGTGGACCGTGCTTTGCGTCCTTTATTCCCAGACGATTACCATGCAGAGACATTCGTAAACGTATTGATGATTTCAGCTGACGGTGTCGACCAGCCAGACAGTTTGGCAGGACTTGCAGCTTCTGCGGCATTGGCAGTGTCTGACATTCCATTCAACGGACCAATTTCAGAGGTTCGTGTGATCTTGAAGGATGGCAAATTCATCATCAACCCTACATTCGAGCAGATGAAGGGCAACGACCTTGACATCATGGTAGCCGCAACATATGAGAACATCATGATGGTTGAGGGTGAGATGAACGAGGTTTCAGAGGCTACAATGCTTGAGGCATTGAAGGTGGCTCACGAAGCAATCAAGACAGCATGTCTTGTTCAGAAAGAGTTGACTGAGGCTGTAGGCAAGACAGTTAAGCGTGAGTACAACCACGAAGACAACGATGAGGATTTGAAGAAGGATGTATGGGCTAAGTGTTACGACAAAGCTTACGCATTCGCAACTTCAGCAAATACAGACAAGCACGACCGTGAGGCTAAGTTCCGCAGCGTAAAGGAGGAGTACATCGCGTCTCTAAACCTTTCAGACGACGAGCTTGAGGCTAAGGCAGGCATGATCGACAGATACTACCACGCAGTAGAGAAAGAGGCTATGCGTCGTTCTATCCTAGATGAGGGCAAGCGTCTTGACGGACGTAAGACAACAGAGATCCGTCCTATCTGGTGTGAGGTAGACTATTTGCCAGGAGCACACGGTTCAGCCATCTTCACACGTGGAGAGACACAGTCGTTGACTACTTGTACATTGGGAACAAAGCAGGATGAGAAGCTTGTCGATGACGTTTTGAATCAGGGCAAGGAGAGATTCCTTCTTCACTACAACTTCCCTCCATTCTCGACAGGTGAGGCTAAGGCACAGAGAGGTGTCGGACGTCGTGAGATCGGTCACGGTCACTTGGCATGGCGTGCACTTAAGGGAATGATTCCTGAAGATTATCCATACTGCGTACGCGTAGTTTCAGATATCATGGAGAGTAACGGTTCTTCATCAATGGCAACAGTTTGCGCTGGTACACTTTCATTGATGGATGCCGGAGTTAAGATCAAGAAGCCAGTTGCAGGTATCGCGATGGGACTTATCGCAGACGGTGGAAACTGCTACGGCAAGTATGCAATCCTTTCAGATATCCTTGGAGACGAGGATCACCTAGGAGATATGGACTTCAAGGTGACTGGTACAAAGGATGGTATCACAGCGACACAGATGGATATCAAGGTAGACGGATTGTCGTACGAGGTTATCGAGAAGGCACTTGCACAGGCTAAGGAAGGAAGACTTCATATCCTAGGCAAGATTCTCGAGACAATTCCAGAGGTACGTCCAGATCTTAAGGAGCATGCACCACGCATCGTCACTATGGATATTCCTAAGGAGCTTATCGGTGCAGTGATCGGACCTGGCGGAAAGATCATCCAGGATATTCAGGAGAAGTCTGGCGCTGTAGTTTCTATCGATGAGGTAGACGGTAAGGGACACATCGAAGTAAGTGCTTCCAACAAGACAGCTATCGACGCAGCATTGAGCAGAATCAAGGCAATCGTAGCAGTTCCAGAGGTTGGCGAGACATACGACGCAAAGGTTAAGAGCATCATGCCATACGGAGCATTCGTAGAGTTTATGCCAGGTAAGGAAGGACTTCTTCACATCTCAGAAATCGAGTGGAAGAGATTCGAGACTATGGAGCAGACAGGCATCAAGGAAGGAGACACAATCTCAGTCAAGCTTCTTGACATCGACCAGAAGAGTGGCAAGTTCAAGCTATCACACAAAGCATTGCTTCCACGTCCTGAGAGAGTTGAGGGAGAGCGTCCAGAGAGAGGCGACCGTCCAGAGCGTCCTCACCACCATCACCACAATAACAACAATGGTGGCGGAGACCAAGGATAATTGATATTTCTTCATATAGAAAGGCATCAGAGCAATCTGATGCCTTTTTTGTTTTATGCGTCTGGAAGACGCTATCTCTGCGACCCCGTACATACGCAGCGGAGCGTAGTATGTGCGGGGAGATGCAGGGGATGCGGGGATGTGAGGATAGAGAGCCCATGCCCCCATGCGTCTGGAAGACGCTATCTCTGTAACCCCGTACATACGTAGCGTAGTATGTGCGGGGGATGCAGGGGATGCGAGGGATGTGAGGATAGAGAGCCCATGCCCCATGCGTCTGGAAGACGCTATCTCTGTAACCCCGTACATACGCAGCGGAGCGTAGTATGTGCGGGGAGATGCAGGGGATGCGAGGATAGAAAGCCCATGCCCCATGCGTCTGGAAGACGCTATCTCTGTAACCCCGTACATACACAGCGAAGCGGAGTATGTGCGGGGAGATGCGGTGGATGCGAGGATAGAGAGCCACAAGATCCAACGCGTCTGGAAGACGCTATCTCTGTACCCCGTACATACGTAGCGTAGCAAAGTATGTGCATGGTCATTATCCCCCACCGTCCTTCCAAACGAAAAATTCAATTATCGTTTGTGTATAAAAAAACTTTTATATAATTTTCCGTTGATTAAACGTACAATGGTCATCCCTATTTTACAAAGATGCGAAAATCACACACTTGTATACCGATGATCATTTTTGAAAAAACAAAAGAATTTAATATAAAACTTAAACTACATGTCTGACTTTAAAATCAAACGCGCTGATGGCAAAACGCGCGAAATTTCGGGTTACATCTATAGTGCCCCAAACGCAAATGTAAAAAACTTCAGTTCCACACGATATAGTGCGAGCCAACTTCCTAAAAAGGTCGATTTGCGTCCCTACATGACCAGAGTCGAAGACCAAGGTCAAGTAGGTAGCTGTACTGCCAATGCCGTCGCCGGTGCTTACGAATATCTCGTGAAAAAGAACCAAGGGTTGGAGGACGACTACGACGTAAGCCGCCTGTTCATCTACTACGGTGCACGTGCTAAACAAGGCAATGAGAAGAAAGATTCAGGCTCGGCAATTTCCGATGCGGTCTCTCTTCTGGAGGAGACGGGAGCCTGTTCGGAATACACATGGCCATATTCCGAGCAAAAATCTGTGGTGTTTGCCAAACCTAGCAAAGAAGCTTTTGAAGAGGCAAGCAGACACAAAATCACCGAAGCTGAAATCATTCCGACCACACTCCAGGCGTGGAAAAGCGCTTTAGCTGAAGGATTCCCTATCATCTTCGGAATATCGCTATTCAAATCATTTGACAATCAGAGGAAAAGAGGTTTCGTGCCCAACCCCTCGTCGACAGAAGCCGCACGTGGTTCACATAGCAGCCACGCAATGCTCTGCGTAGGTTATTCAGACGTCGACAGGGTCTTCATCGTCCGCAATTCATGGGGAGACAGATGGGGAGACAAAGGATATTGCTACATTTCTTACGACTACATCATGAACAAGAAGTATAATCATGGCGACACATGGATTATTCGTGATGCGGAAGAGGTGGAAGGCAACGAAGACTCCTGGTTTGACGATGACGAGTCTGTATTGACCGATCTAAACGAAGAGTTCGCAAACATGGACGAGGAGACATGGGAAGAGATGAACGAAAGGATGGGAGATTATCCGTTTCCGCACCGTCTCGGACTACTTTTCACTGCCGCCGCAATTGTGGATGGCGAGTTTTCAGAAGAAGAGCAGGAAGTGGCGATCGAGCATATAGGCAACGCATTGGAATTGTTTGGCTATGACGATCTTGATCCTGAAGGAGTGTTTGAATATGCGTCTGAGGTAATTGATGAAAACGAGAATATACTTAACGAGACAGTCGAACTTTTTGGAGAGTATTTGTCGGGAGAAGCACTTGCCACAATCCTGCAGCAAATGCGAGAGATTGCAGGTGCGGATGAACTAGACGAAGAGGAATCCGACTTCATCGACACTGTGGAATCAGCTTGGATGGGAGGCGACGACGATGAAGACGAGGATGAGGAAGAATGTGATTGTGATGACGACGAGGAAAGCGAGTGCGACGAAGATGAAGAAGACGAAGATCTTGATGAGTATGAGACCTTCACCGTCACTTTAGGAGGACCGAATTCAGATGAGCCGTCATACCTTTCCATCTGTGATCAAGAAGCCTATTCGGAAGATGACGACGACGATTGTCTTGAGAATGTGGAAATCGTCTTTACAGGAACCAAATTCGTGACCGCAAGCAAAGCCAAAAACGACATTGTGTCCGAGAATGAGAACGAAGCAGAGATCGAGACATTGAAGAAAGGATGCGACTATTCATTCGTCACCAGCACAGGATACGAAGGACGTATCATTGTGGAAGACGGTGAGATGGATGGCAAAGACGCAGAGATCGAAGTCACTGTATACTATTGCGAATCAGATGATTAAACAGCAGATTATATACAGATAATTTGTCATCAAAACCAACAATAACGAATCAGCCTCATCTTGAAAAAGGTGGGGCTGATTGGGTATATATATCTATGAAAAATCTTATAGATTTAGTTTTTTTATTAATTTTGAGATGTTTTTTGTACTCTACAGAGCATACGTCTGGAAATGAGACAGAAATGGTTAATAATATCAAACGTATATGGGAAATGGAACAATAATAAAATACCCTGATTATGTAAAAAGAATTCAAATTACAGGAAAAGATAATTATAGAAATCTTCTTCGTATCAAATTTGAGGATGAGAATGGGGAACGGGAAAATGAGTTTATGGCAGTTTGTATGAATCCGAGTAAGGCAAACCTTGAACACTCTGATGACACAGTCAATAAGTTAAAAATATGCATACAAACAAAAATATGCGTCATACAAACAAAAATATGCGTCAATTGCAATTCTCAACACATACTCAATATATGAAACAGATTCGAAAAATCTGCCTTCTTATAATAATTTGAAGTCAGATCCGAACAAAACAGAAGAATTTAAGAGAAATATAGAGTTCGTAGTTGATGAAATTTTAAACCTAAAGGGAACTCTGTTATTAGCTTTTGGAAAAGCCACACGAAAATATATGTATGAAGCACAATTACAAGTTATTGATGCAGCCAAACAAGCAATTTCGAAAAATCAAATCATTGTGAAAAAAATAGAAGGATATAAATATTATCATCATCCAGAAAGATGCAAATTTAAATTAATAGAAATTAAGGAAGATAAACTAGATGAAAGTAAGAAATATTTGTGAAAGCAGCCTAAAATGAATATTTAATTACATTCCCCGACTCCCCAAGCATCCCCATCCGGATGCTTTTGTTATTCATCGAAATTCTACAAACTGATGACGAAGAAAATCCTCGTTATTCAGCACAAATCATGTCTGTCTAAATAATTTGTCCAAGAAATTGAAAATATCTATCTTTGTGAAAATTAAAAAGTAGAGGTCATGGGCTTATATCTGAATCCGAATGCTGATGCGTTTCAAATGGGATTGAACAATGAAATATATGTGGACAAGTCTCTTATTCTGTCTGAACTTAATAAGTTGGTAGGCAGTCAAGGGAATTTTGTCTGCATGTCCCGTCCACGCCGCTTCGGAAAGAGCATGGTTGGAAACATGATATCTGCCTACTACTCAAAAGGTTGCGACACTCGTGAGACGTTCAGCCAGATGAAGCTCGGACAAGTGCCTGATTATGATAAATATCTGAACAAAATCAATGTCATCAAACTGGATCTGAACGGATGGTATCAGAGAGCGATACAAATGAATCGAATAGAATCTCTGTTGACTGATATCCACGAGACTTTGGCAAATGAATTCAGATCTGCTTTTCCAAATTTGACTTTCAACAAGGGAGTGACATTGGATCAGTGTATTTTGAATGTTTATGCCAATATCGGTGAGAAATTTGTCATAATCATCGATGAATACGACGTTTTGGTGCGTGAACAGGTTCCACAATCTCTTTTCAATAACTATCTGAGCTTCCTTAACGGACTTTTCAAGGATACTACTCTCCGCCCTGCCATAGCTCTCGCCTACATCACCGGCATCATTCCAATAGTCAGGGATAAGGTGCAGTCGAAACTCAATGAGTTCACTGAATACACGATGATCCGTCCTCGTCAATTCGCAGGCATGATTGGATTTACAGAGGAGGATGTGAAAGATTTGTGTGAAAAATATGACATGGATTATGACGAGTGCCTAAGATGGTACGACGGATATAAGATGTCCGACACCATACGTGTTTGCAATCCGCTATCGGTAGTCAGTTCCATCCTCGACCGTGAGTTTGACAGTTACTGGTCGACCACAGGTTCATTTGAGGTACTCCGCGACTATATCCTCATGGATTTCGAGGGCATCCGCCAAGACGTGATCAAAATGATTTCAGGAGGAAGTGTGCCAGTAAACGTTCTGAAATTCCAAAACACTCTTGAGAGTGTCAACTCTAAAGACAATGTTTTCACATATCTTATCCATCTGGGCTATCTGGCTTATAATCGAGCAGATAAGACATGTTATATTCCCAACGAGGAGGTCCGTATCGAGTGGGTCAATTCCATAGAAGATTCCGCTGATTACAAAAAGGTAATGGCTGTGGTCAACGCTTCCAAGAAACTTCTCGATGCCACTGTCGACGGCAATGAGGAGGCTGTGGCAAAGGCTCTTGATGCCGCCCACACTGAGGTGACTAATCCGTTGACCTACAATGATGAGCATTGTTTCCAGAGTGCGATCTGTCTGGCTTACTTTTTCGCCAACACCCGCTACACGCTTGTCAAGGAGCTACCTACTGGCAAAGGATACGCCGACCTGGTGTTGATTCCATACCTGCCTAACATCCCGGCTATGGTGATAGAGCTGAAGCACAACAAGAGTGCGGGAAGCGCGTTGCGACAGATAAAAGAGAAAAATTATTGTCAGGCTCTCAACCAATACAAAGGCGACCTGCTTTTCGTAGGCATCAATTATGACGAGAAAACCAAGGAGCATCAATGCAAGATAGAACGTTTGGTGAACTAATAAGGATAGATGGTCATTCCACCGTCGCCAACATAATTAAAAATCCGTGACTGAATTTCAATCACGGATTTTTTTCGTTAATTCAATAATATGGCGACGCAATTAATAAATCATCATCGCCAGTGCGTAACCCACAATACATGACACCGTCACACTGATAAGTCCAGGCATCATGAATGAGTGGTTCAACAGATATTTTCCAATCACAGTTGTGCCAGAGCGGTCGAAATTCACCGTCGCAATATCTGACGGATAATTAGGAATGAAGAAATATCCGTAGACTGATGGCAGAAGTCCCAGCAACACTGGTCCAGGAATGCCCAGAGAATATGCGAGCGGAAGCATCGACACGACCACCGCCCCCTGCGAATTAATAAGCACTGACACTGCAAAGAAAACGAGTGCTATCGCCCATGGATATTGCTCCACTATGCTGCCCAACGCCTCTTTCATCTCTCCCAAATAATTTCCGAAATATGTGTCGGCAAGCCATGCGATTCCATATATGGCGACGACGGCGACCATTCCCGACTGCCAAACCGAACCCTGCATCGCTTTTTTAGGCTCTGCTTTTGCGACGAGAATCATCAACGCTGCTGCGGCAATCATCACTATCTGGATTATGATGTTCATTCCAATAGGAGTGAGTTTCTCAACGCCATTCTTCACCACCGGAAATGAAGGACGTATGTCGTGACCGATAATCTGACAAACGGAGAACAACACGATCAAAGCGAGAGCACCCAAGAAGATGTAGACACTCCATTTTGCCTCTTTGCTGATCTCTTTGTCAAGCAATGTGGCATTGTTACCATACATGTATTTATACATTTCAGGATCTTTGCAACGTGCCTGGAATTGAGGATCCTTATCAAGATCCAATCCTCGTTTGTAAGACGCTGCCGCCGCGCTCATCAATCCGCACAGACAAGCTGGAATTGTGATAGCTATCACTTCAAGGTTGCTGATCTCAAAACCAGACGCATGGGAGATAGTCACAAACGACGCTACAGCCGCTGCAATAGGCGAACATGTGATACCAACCTGACTCGCAATAGAGGCCACACCACATGGTCGCTCCGGACGGATACCTTGTTTTAACGAGATATCACAGATGATAGGCATAAGTGTATAAACGACATGCCCTGTGCCGACCATCACAGTCAAAAAGAAAGTGCATATAGGAGCAAGGAACGTGATGCTGCTTGGACGACTTCTCAAAACCTTTTCCGCCAACTGTATCATCCAGTCCATACCACCTGCCGCCTGAAGCATACCTGCACATGTGACTGCTGCTATAATAATATAGATAACATCTGTGGGAGGTGTACCAGGTTTCAGATTAAAACCTAAAACGAGGATCGCCAGACCTATACCAGAAATGGCACCGAGTGCCAATGAACCGTATCTTGAGCCGACATAAAGTGCCAACAATACGACCAATAATTGAATAATCATTAATATCATAACGGTAGAAATTTAAATTCGCATTATCAAATATCATCAATTTATATCAAAACACAAAATTTAAACACGACAAATTATCGGTTGTTCACAAATAAAAACCTCCGTGACTGAAATTCAATCACGGAGGATAATGGAGAATGATTTAATAAATCAATATTAGGAAAACATACAAATCAACATTCAAAATCAGTCGTCAATTGACATTTACAGATGACTTCCACAACCTATTAAACTCACCATTTTTATTTTGTAGTTCATCATAAGTTCCATACTCGGTAATTTTGCCTTCTTTCATAACATATATCGAGTCTGCATTTCTTATTGTACTAATTCGATGAGCTATCACAATTATAGTTTTACCATCACGACGTAAATCTTGTATTACAGACTGTACATACTGTTCAGACATCGAGTCGAGAGCTGAAGTAGCCTCATCTAAAATGAGAATTTCAGGATTTTTGTATAAGGCTCTAGCTATTGCAAGACGCTGTTTCTGTCCACCAGAAAGCATAGAGCCATTTTCTCCTACTTGCGTGTTATAGCCTTGAGGAAGTTTTTCTATAAAATCTGACAAGCCAAGTTTTCGAGTCAAAGTTGCCACCCTTTCCAGATTCGGTTCATATTCGCCCAATGCGATGTTTTGGATAATTGTTCCAGAGAATAACGTTATCTGCTGTGGCACAGCGGAAATCAAAGTTCGTATACTTTGATTAGACAGGTCAGCAAGGATGTAATCTCCAACCGTGATTTTTCCACTCTTTAAAGGATATAAATTCTGCAAGAGATTTGCGATTGTTGTTTTTCCACATCCGCTCTCACCAACAATAGCTGTCATTTGTCCACGTTTGAAACACATATTCAGGTTGTCAAACATATCACGATTGGTACCATAAGAGAATTTCACATCAGAAAGGACAACATCGCCTACCATATCACGCTTCAGTTCTATTTTATCACTCGTCTCTTCTCGTTCAAGATCCATGATTTCAAACAAACGATCAGCAGCAATCAAAGCGTCTTGAATGGATTTGTTCGACGTGATAAGAGAAGCCACAGGGGATGTAAAATAACCAACGATGGCATAAAAAGACATTAATTCACCAGCTGTGATATGTCCGTCAAGCACGAAATAGGAACCAGCCCATATCATAATCACAGTAAAGAGACCAGAAATCAGTTCAGAGAAGCCACCTGCTATCATACCACACTTTCCCGAGCCGTATATAGAATATAGCATCTTCACAAAACGGTTTTCTGTTTTTTCATTTGCATAAGATTCAATGCCAAACTGTTTTATTGTTTTTTCAGCATTCAGAGATTCTACCAATTGGCTCTCAAGGCTAGCAGCGTCTTCCATCACCTTACGCTCTATCTTTTTATTCCATTTGTCTGTTATAACGTAAAGTATTCCATAGAGAGGAATTACTATCAACATTATCAACGCAAGTTTCCAATAATAGACAAACATCAAAGCAAAAGATAGAATAACGATAAGAAAATTTACAATCAATGATATTACAGTATCGTTTATAAAATTGCGAATCTTAACCGCGTCGCTTATTCTTGATGTGATTTCTCCTATCTGCATTGTGTCAAAAAAAGATTGCGGCAATTTAAGCAAATGCTTGTAGTAACCAAGGATTAAGTTTGCATCTATCATCTGTCCTGTCCGCATAACAATGAATCCCTGAATCATACTGATTGAGAATTTCAAGATGACAATCAGCAGCATAGTAACACTTAAAAGATTTAGTAGGTTTGTATTTCCTCCGACCAAAACATAATCTGTTATTTTCTCTATATAAATGGAAGAAGACAATCCCAAAGCGGTATAGACAACTGCTCCAATCAGTGCCTGAAGCAATATGGACTTATGAGGCCATACGAGATTTTTGAATTTAGAAAATACAGAAACCGTTTCATCACGTTCCACAAAATCTGATTTTGGTTCTAGTAGGACAAGTGCACCACTCCATTCTTTTTTGAAATCATCTTTTTTCACCCATTCCATCGTACCATAACCTGGATCCATCATTTGTATCTTATCGTCTTTCTCTGCATAAAGTGCCACAAAATGATGATATTCCATATTATCATCCGTTCGACGAACGACATGAGCAATAGCTGGATATGGCAAAAAAGGCAGAGAGTCAAGACTTCCCTTCACACCTTTCGCTTCAAACCCAATTTTCTCAGCTCCACGGACCAGTCCAAGAATATTAGTTCCATCTTTATCGGTAGATGCATATTGACGTATGCGGGCTATAGGAATTCCAACATTGTAATGAGCTGATATAGACGCAAGACATGCAGCTCCACAGTCACGTATATCGTGTTGTTTTATAATCTTATCCATAAAAATCCAAACAGTAATCTATTGTTTCAAAAATCAACTGACTTTCGACAATTTCGGATTGAACCAATCATCAATTTTGTCGAATAAGAGTTGCCATAAAGTTCTTTTAGTCACCAGAAATCTTCCATTAAGAGTCATGCCTTTTCTAATATTTACTGTATATCCATTTTTAAGAGAAAGAGAAGTGTCTTTCATCCAGCAACGTACGATGAAGAATGTTCTATCTTCTTGTATGGTGACATTTTTATCTATATCATAAACAATTGCATGCCCGACGCCCCACTGGTTATAATTGAAAGCATCATATTGCAACGTCACTTCCTGATTTTTTTCTATAAAACCTACATCCATAGGCTCCACATAGCACTCCACTATAAGATTATCTTCTGGGGTTATTGTCGCAACAGTCTGTCCAGCATTTATGTATGAATTGTTTTGTATCTGAATATCAGTGACGAGTGTTCCACTTATTGGAGCCTCAACAACATAGTTCGTAAGCTCTGACTTAATTCTGTTGACATCACCCTCCATATTAATTTTTTGTTCTTCTAGTTGTTTCTTTATCTTCTGCCAATCCGCATTTTGCTGACTCTTAAACGATTTTATATTCAACTCATTAGCGATGAATTCATCTTTAATCCTGTTGTAATCAAAATCAGAAACCAAACCCATTTTAAGTCCTTCTGCCGCACGGTTTAATTCACGTTCATATTGTCTGCTTTTGACATTTAAGTCTTCAAGTCGGCTTTGATATTCCATCCATTCTCCTCTATAAAGGGATGTGATCAGACGACATTTGTTTTTATTATCATCCGTCAGCACATCCAGATCGGCAAGTCTTTCCCTTATATCATTTAAAACACTGACATTTGCCTGTAGTTGTTCATTGATATTAGACATTTCCACGACGAGAAGGGTATCTCCCTTTATTACCGCCTGATTGTTAATCACATTTGCTTTTTTAACACGTCCACTCACAATAGGGGTGACATGTATATTATTGTTCAAAGGACGTACTATGCCACGACTTTGGCTCGTGATATCAACTTCTATTATCGGCAAAGAAATTCCGACAACAACAACGACAGCAAGGAGCAGTTTATAAATCAAATAATTGTTTTTACTATATCTTGCATTGAGCACGCTCACTGTATTCTCTATCTCAAAAGGGAGTTGCATTTTATTCTAAATAAATATTAAGCTTTGCATTCTTATACTCCAGCTGACATTTGGACTGAGCCAATTGCAGCGATGTGGATATATAATTGTTTTTATATACATTAAGTTCATAGCTCGCTATATTACCAAGTTTATAGTCCACCAGAGCCATTTGATACTCTTCATTTGCTAACGACAGCAACTTGTTGAGTCGATTTACCGATTCTACACCATGTTTTATATCAAGAATAATGGTTTCGATTTCATTTTTAACGTTTTCTTTTACCTTAGAAATAGTTTCTTTGCTTTGATTTATTTTTATATCTTTTTTTTTCAATTTAACTTTTGTTTCCAAACGACTGAATATAGGGACTTTGACATCAACACCTATCTGACCATACATATTATGTTTCCATTGTTCTGCGATGTCTGGATTTTCATTTCTCAAATTCTTTACAGCAGACGTACCCGTGCTTGCATTGAAAAAGACAGAAGGCATTCGTTCCCTTTTGATACTTTTTATCTCTTTTTCCGATGCTGCAAGCAACAATGATTCCATTGTTATATATGGATGTTTCTCAAAAACAGACTCCACAATATTTTCAATGCTTTTATTTTCCACATGATGGAATGCAGTGTCAATACTTAGGTCACCTTCATAATTCATTGCCTTTTTCAAATCAAACAAAGCCATCGACACATTATCCTGCTCCATCTGTCTGTTATGGACATCCTGTTCAAGATTCAATTGAGCATCTATAACATCCTTCTTCGCCTTTCTTCCAAGGTTAAAAAGTTTTTGAGTCATAACGTATGTGGAATCTTGCAATATTGATTTCTCCACTGCTATTTTATGTTTTAATTGAGTCAAAGCGAGAGTGTAATATTTGTCAAGCACATCAAGTTTCACCTGTAGTTTTCTGTAATCCGACTCAGCTTTTGTCGCTTCCGCATTAATTCTATACACATCTCTTGAATTACGGTCGGTCTCTTCCGTCCAAATCGGGAGCGACATTTGCAAAGAGGCTTGATTATTATAATTGTTCGCATGTAGATAGTCGACGCTGCCACTACCGTCTGACACAGGTTCATATCCAGAAGTCAGGCTGTTGCCTATCTGAGCATATACCGATGGCAGACGCGAATGTCGTTTTGCCTTCAAATCACAATATGCATCCTGAATCTGCAAATCACCGACATTCACATCATGGTTGTGCGAAAGGGCATAGTCGATGCAATCCTGCAAAGAGAATGAGTTTTGAGATGAGACTCCATGAGCGACAAAAGCAAAAATCAGACACAAAAAATTGATTTTAGATTTCATTTACATATATTTATTTCATAAGTAAGACAAAACTTAAATTCATTGCTCAAATGCCCTATATTCTCCGCTTCGCAAAGCCTCACGTATTTCATCGTCAAGTTTGTCTGTATCATATTTCGTCTCCCAATACTCATCTTCTGGAATGCCTTTGTGGCGAAGAAGATAATCGGTGCGGAGACGGCCAAGGAAATAAAAGAAACCTATATCTGTATCATCTTCTATACTTTGAAGAAATTTATCGTTAAACTCATAAATATCTGGATAAAAAGGATTTGAATGAAACTCTGCGAACCCTTCACTTTTCCATTTTTCATCTTTACTTCTTCCATATTTATCATATTCGTAAGAATGAACCAATTCATGTATTATGATTGATATATTTTGTTTCTTAGAAAAATCATAACTTATAAACGAACATGCATATCCAATGTTTACTCCCCCATATAAATCTGAAGATATTGAATGATATTTAACAGATTCACTTAAATTGCGAAAAAAGATCAAATCAATTCTATGGGTTATTGTGAGATTTGCCTTTTTTAAGAACACCAAAACACTATCTATTGTTTCTTGTATGCCTTCCAATTCATCATCGTTATATAATCTGCTGGTATAGACAAAAACATTTTCTTTCTGGTATTTTAAGCATGTATTACTTTTCCAATAATGAGACATAAAAATTGGGGCAAAAATCTTTAACATAATATGAACACAGATAGTTAAAGAAATAAATACAATAACTATAGTCAATACTCTTCTTCTCATTTAAATTATATCAAAAACATCCTTTCTTATTTACATTTAATAGTGGAACAAAACAGACGTGTCTCTTTGTTCCACTTTTGATATTAATATCAATTAATAGACATTGCAACAAGGGCAATAGTCACATCCAAACCAATCATCATCACAACAACACACATTACCTCGTTGTATTTTATATCCATATTTGTATTCAACATACAAATCAAGGACATCCCAAAACGACCATCCTCCATTAACATCTCTCATTTCCTGCTCAGTCATTTCTACCAAGCCAAGATCACTTAAATTTCTCATTTTTAATTGATTTTAATTTTTCGCAGACGTTATTTCTCTTCCTGTCCACATTCAGAATAGTCTTTGTTTTAACGTTAAATTTTGACGTTGCAAAAATGGGAAGAATTCCATCTCCGACAAATACCCAACAATTGTTATTTTATCATTTATTCCGACATTAGTTGCGTTTGTCACATTCTCGTCTCATTGCTCAAATGCCCTATATTCTCCGCTTTGCAAAGCCTCACGTATCTCATCGTCTAGTTTGTCTGTATCATATTCCGTCTCCCAATACTCATCTTCTGGAATGCCTTTGTAGCGAAGAAGATAGTCGGTGCGGAGACGGTAACGGAACATACCGTATATGTTTTTCCAGAGTCCTTGGAGTACAGTGATGTTTCCATCGGATATTTTTCTTTCTAAGAAAAGTTTTTTTGATATTTCAGGATTGGCGACGGAATATCCTGCCGTATATGCTGAGTATCCTTTTATTTTCCATGGTTCATACGTGATGGTCTTCTTCCATTTCCAAAATCCAAGTTTTTCTCTGATATACGAATAGGTGATTACAGCCACAAAATAATCACGTTTATCGACATTGTCCATTTCTGGATATGCCCGTGAAGTATCTCTTTTTTCAGTAACATATTCAATCAGGAAATCAGGTTCTATTTCATCAGCTGTCCTAAGATCCCGTTTTTTCTGATACTCATTATTGCTGTTGCACAGATAAATCTTATAGTCGCAGCTGTCGAGTTTGCCCAATGATGATAGTTTGTCTAATGCAGGTTGCAGCTTCGCCATATCAGCTATTTTCTTTTCTTCCGAGCAACTGTCTGAAAACAAGACAGTCACACCTCCTCTTTTATAGTATTCCGTCATGTCCTCAGAAAACAAATATCTGTTCTTGCAATATCCGAATAAAAGAAACAATGCGTAAATGCCGATTGCGGCAGGGACGGCACGATCCAGAAATCTATCTACTTTTTTCCCAGCATTCAAAATCTTGGATAAATTCATTTTCCAGTTCAATTTAGAAATTTTCAAATTTATATTCATTGTTTTTTATTGCTTGTCTAATTTCATTGTCAAGTTTGTCGATGTCGTAATATGAATTCCAATACTCATCTTCAGAAATCCCCTTATGGCGGATGAGATAGTCGGTGCGGAGATGTCCGAGGAAATAATCTGTATAGAATGTTGAAGAATCTGGATAATTGTTCTCAAACTTGTTCATTTCTTCTGAGACTTTTATATTCGTTCTCCCTGCGATATAATCGGAAAAACCTTCAATCTTCCAATCACATAACACTCTGTTATAAAGATATTTTAAGAATCCCAATTTTTTGTATTCGTAAACATGTGTAAGTTCATGAGCCATTGTTTCAGATAAATCTCTGATAGAACCATAATTACTTATTTTGTTTTCTACAAGAGATGCGGAGCAATACATCATGAAATTTAGATATGCATGTGTTTTTGCGTGATTATCGGTCATGTAGTATAGAGACTTTCTGTCCCACTCATCATTGGTGTAATAAAAATAGGCGTTTATATTCCATCCGCTTTCTGTAATATTTTTCCCTTTAAGTCTTTGTATGGCTTCATCTACAATGTGGCGTATATAAACGGAATCTTTTTCCTCCTTCGTGTATGATTTGCTGATGTAGATATTTATTCCATGAGAACTAAGTTCGAAATTAGTCCCGATTCGTAAATACCAATTCATAATTGGCTCGATTGAGAAAATTAAAATTATAAAATATAGAGTTTGCCGAACGAATTTATATCTCAGTATGCCTTTAACAGTCATTATATTTTTTTTAGTAATGTGATGCGATTGTAAATCATGAAAAGAAATACTATCGCATCACAAGGTTAAGATTAGTGGTATTTCATGCTTTCAAGACAACTATCGCAATAGCCTGTATCACAAGTACATCTTCTTGTGTCTCCAGAAGCAATAAGTGCAAAACCAGCAATTAAAGCCCATCCCCACCATGCGAATCCACCATTCACTTCTCTCATTTCCTGCTCAGTCATTTCCACCAAGCCAAGATTACTTAAATTTCTCATTTTTAATTGATTTTAATTTTTCGCAGACGTTATTTCTCTTCCTGTCTACATTCAGAATAGTCTTTGTTTTAACGTTAAATTTTGACGGTGCAAAGTTGGGAAGAAATCCGTCTATAGCAAACACCCAATAATTGTTATTTTATCATTTGCGATGCAATTAGTTGTTTTTTTACAATTCTATTTCATTGCTCAAACGCCTTATATTCACCGCTTCGCAAAGCCTCTCGTATCTCGTCGTCAAGTTTGTCTGTGTCATATTCCGTCTCCCAATACTCATCTTCTGGAATGCCTTTGTAGCGGAGAAGATAGTCGGTGCGGAGACGACCAAAGAAATATAAAATAGCTCGTTCTACAATATAACCTTCAACATCCTCGATATACCCATTATCTCCTTCAATAAAAAGTTCTATTCCTTTATCCACTTTCAATAAAGATTTTTCTGAAACATAATCCGCAAAGCCCTCTATCTTCCATTTTTTATCTTTGGAATACTCACAAAACCTAAAAAAACCAAGTTTTTCATATTCATATATATGGCATATTTCATGGGCGATTGTGCTGGAAGCTGGATTTATAGAAAAACAATCATACTTTTCAATCCAATCATCCCCATCAAATACATCATCACAAAATCGAGCTGCGGAAAACAAGGATATTCGGCCAATGGTATAAGTAGAAGCTTTGGCGTCACTGTTAGCTCCAAAAGAATTTACCTTAGAGTCATATTTTTCCATGTAGTAATAAAATACCAAATCAATACTTTTTTCACAAGATATTCCTTTTTCACGCAACAAAGCTAAGCTTCGATCCAAAACAGGATGTAGACATGCCGTATCAGCTTTCGGATAATCAGAATCGAAATAAACGGATATTCTATTTTTTTCATAAACTTTTTCCGTATTCCATTTGTAATATTGTATACGTATAAACACATAGGAGCCAATAGCAATGCCAATAAAAGCATTGACTCCAAGATAAATATAAAAAAGTTTTTTCAAAAACTTTAAGAAAACATTCAAAGCCTTATATACTTTCTCTTTCACTACAATCATTATTTTATGAAGTGTGTATCAAAATTGGAGTTTGACACACATTTTTATATTCTAATTAATTCACCTATGGATAACAACCCCTCTCTATGTTAGAGAATATTATATACATTCTAAAACCAAGTCAAATCACATATAATCCCAATTCGTAATTGGTTCGAAAGAAAGAATGAAAATCATGAAATTCAGAAATTGCCGAACGGACTTATACTTAAATACGTCTTTAACAATCATATTTTTTAATAATGTAGTGCAATAAAGAATCAACGAGATTATTATTGCACTACAATACTTGCATTTAATATTTCATGCTTTCAAGACAACTATCACAATAATCTACACCACAATAACACCTACCGGGATGGTAATGGTTTGGGTCACTATCTTGGGTAAGTTCTAGGAATCCAAACAACGTAGAAACCAAACCATACATTGCCTTCCATGAAATTCCTCCATTCACTTCTCTCATTTCCTGCTCAGTCATTTCCACCAAGCCAAGATTGCTTAAATTTCTCATTTTTAATTGATTTTAATTTTTCGCAGACGTTATTTCTCTTCCTGTCCACATTCAGAATAGCCTTTGTTTTAACGTTAAATTTTGACGTTGCAAAGTTGGGAAGAAAACCCGCCCATGGCAATACCTAACAATTGTTATTTCATTAACTTTTCACAAATAAAACCTCCGTGACTGAAATTCAATCACGGATTTAGACTTGTCAGTTAAAAATAGAAAGTTCACTCAGCATACGGCATATATGGATCTACTCCGTCTATGCCACATGGATTTTTTTCGCATGTATAAAATCACACACTAGATCAATCTGCTCTGCGATGGACGACCCGATTATCAATCATAAATATCAAGTCACAATAACAATTCTCTTAACATCTCCCACCTTCACAATATATGTTCCTGATTTAATTGGAATCCGTATTTGCTGTTGAACATTAGGATATGACATTATCAACTGTCCGTTCATATCAAATACAAATACATCTTCCGATACATTTTCAATAACGATTGTATTCTTTAACCCTAATATTATCACTTTTGAAGACTGATTGGATGATAATAAAATCTCATTGTTTGTCACAAAACATGTTGAATTCCACACAACCTTGCAACTATCTGGATTCCAATCTCTATCCCATCCACTTGGTTGTTCCTCCGCCTGACAATAGATCGCATTCTCAAATATTTGTCCATCACGCAAGCCAACACTATCTTGGTGTTCTACCATAGATGTGCAACCGACAAAGACATCATACCCCATGTCTGTAACAGAAGCAGGTATATACACTTTTGAAAGATTTGTACAATAACCGAAGGCTTCACTACCAATAGAAATCACCGAGTCTGGGATATCTATGAATGACAAGCCACTACAATACCAAAATGCATGATAATCGATAGATTTTACAGAAGAAGGAATTGAGACAGTTTTGACCCAATCACAAGTGGAAAAAGAACCATATCCAATGTTTTTAACATTATCAGGAATAATAACAGAGGAGTCTGTTCCTATATATCCTACTAAAGTCTCCTTTGTTTCATCTTCATATACAAAGTCACCATCTATAACAGTGCCCACAATATGTCGTTTAGCTCCCCACGGGCTATTAGATGATTTTCCATTATAAATAACAGTATGTGTTCCTTTAAATACTTTCTCTCCTATTATTTCTACATCATCAGGAACGATAACCACAGATTTCGGACCTACATATGCAGCAATTCTCTTCTTTGTTTCATCACCATACCAAAAATTATCTTCAAAATAAGACCCTCTTATGAGATGTCTCGCACCCCACGGACTTCCTGTATAATAAGAGCCTCCATAAATAATTGTATCAACTCCAGAAAATGAATACAGCCCAATATTTTCAACAGATTCTGGTATGACGAAAGGAGATAATTTATGACATCTTTGAAATGCTTCATTCTCAATTTGGGAAACATTTTTCGGAATATTAACAGATTGCAAATTCTCACAAGAATGAAACAAACGAGTCGGAATTACATCTATTGAATCAGGAAGCACTACAGATGTCAAACTCGTACAGCTTTGAAATGTGGTTGCACCTATCGACTTGACTGAGTTAGGGATGTTTAATGAGGCTAAGCTGTCACATTCAACGAATACAGATTTTCCAATGGAGATTAAGGAAGAAGAAGACAAAAAGTCCACAGAAGCCAAACGGGAGCACTGAGAAAATGCAAAATCTCCTATAGAAGTAACCGAACTTGGAATTGTAACTGACCTCAGATTTGCACAGTGGCGGAATAAACTGGAAGATATTTCTTTTAAAGAATCTGGGATATTGACAGTTGTCAAATTTATACAAAACATAAAAGCTGCGTTTCCAATTGAAGTGACAGAAGATGGAATTTCTATAGAAGTCAACTTATAACAACTGTGGAATGCTTCGGCACCTATTGAAGTGACTGATGAAGGTATTTCTATTGATTTTAAATTTTGGCAATATAAAAATGCAGTATTACCAATAGAGTCAACAGAGGGAGGAATAACAACAGATACAATTTTATCACATTGTCCGAAATAGCCGACAGTCGTGACAGTATACTCTATACCATCAAGCTGTATTTTTTCTGGTATAATAATATTTTTTTCCGTCACATAATGACAATTTGCAGTTACACAAACTGTTTGTTTCACAGAATCCATCACTGTGTATGTCAACCCATCAATGAGAGCTGATTTCGCCATAGATGGATTAGTCAACAACATAAAAAGCATCAGACATGAAATCAGTCTGTAACAAATTGTATTATTTATTGTATCTTTTCTATTTTTCATAATCAAAGCAAATTTTAAAAGCACGTACAATAAAAAAAGGCAAATTTTACTTTGCCTTTTTCTTATTCTTATATATCATATATCCGACGAATCCGACGAACACTACAATTATCACCAGCAAAAATTCATGGCTGTAGTGCTGAACCTTTTCTATCAATTCTTCTTTGTTCATCACTCCATGAAAACCATATCCGATACATGCTAGAATAATGTTCCATGCTCCGGCTCCCAAGAATGTGAAGAATGCAAACTTTCCAAAATTCATCTTTGACAGTCCGGCAGGGATTGAGATCAACTGTCGTACTGCTGGAATCAATCGTCCGATCAATGTCGCCAACACTCCTCTCTTACGGAAATATTCCTCGGCGTATGCCACCTTGTCGCTATCCAACAAACATAGATGTCCCAATTTGCTGTCGGCAAACGCGTAGATGATCTTTCTGCCTAATGTATACGACAACACATAGTTGATTGTCGCGCCAAGCAATCCACCGACTGTGGCAAACAAAATAACTAATGGCAGACTCATTGTGCCTTCCGCAGCCATAAACGCAGCCGGAATAACTACAATCTCCGATGGAAACGGAATAAATGAGCTCTCAATCATCATAAAAAAAGTAACCCAAAAATAGTTAAGGTTCTCCAACGCTCCTTGAAAAAGTTCTGCAATCATGTTATTGTCTTATTATGCTTAAAAATGTTTTTATCTTCTCTATATCTTTATTCGCAGGTGAAATTTCAAATTTGCTGTTAACATCTACTCCAGCAAACTTAGGATGCTTTATTTTTTTCACAGCTTCTGCATCGTCTACTCCGACTCCTCCGCTCAACAAAAATGGCAGATCCAACGAGTATTCATCCAGCACCGACCAGTCGAACTGCTGTCCGCTGCCTCCGTAGCCTACACACTTGTAGTCAAACAGCATATAGTCGGCGACACTCTCCCACTCCGCTGTGAGATTCTTCACATCATCGACTCCCAAAACACTGACCGCCTTGATAATGCCAACCCCAGTATGCTTCTTCACAAGGTTTGCAAAATCCACGTCTTCCCCACCATGAAGCTGAACAAACGAAAGATTATATTTCTTCACTGTTGCGACCACAGTGGCAAGATCAGCCTTCACAAACACTCCCACTTTGGCTATTTTCTTTGGCACACAACCTGAGCATACATCCTCACCGTCGACAAAGCGCGGACTCTTCGGGAAAAATATCATTCCCATCAAATCCACCCCCATATTTTCAAGTGTCTGCATCTGCTGGGGGTCTCGCATTCCGCACACTTTAACTATCATGATTATTCAAAGTTGAATGAGATAGCAAAAATTCGTGAAGACAATTTGGAGAACACTCCTTTTCCTCCTGCCACTCCACCCGAGAACTTCAGGTCGTCGGCACTGGCGATATCTGGTCTGTCTCTATTTATCACGTCGCTCAATCCGAAGAATGCCTTAAACTCAGGGCACAACTTGAAATATGGCAGATAGATATCAAATCCAAATCCAATCTCCGGACCATAGTCTGTGGCTTTCAACATAATAGGAGCTTCCTTGTCGCGACCTACAGCGACTGTTCCGGCAAAACCTCCTAAGAAATATGGGCGGACGTTGCGAGCTCTCTGTCCACGTATTTTAAACAGCAATGGGAATGAAATCAAATTGGATTTCACAGAGACATCTCCACCCTCTCTCTCATTTCCATCTTTATCCACGAATCTCAATGTTCGCTCACCGAAATACAACACTGGGCAGAAACGCATATCCAAATGTTCAGCAAGACGCAAATCGGAAATGATACCAATTGAGAATCCTACCTCAAAATTAATATCCTCACCATACCATACCTTACCGTCTTCCAAAACCTCTCCGCTTTGGAATGGATTGAAATCCAGTGTGTTCAATCCTAGAATAAATCCGAAATGGTACGGTTTATTGTCTGAATTGACAAGATTAGGGACCTCACCGACATTGTATCTCTGAGCAGACAACGTCAGCAAAGACAATAACAAACAGAATAATAATGCAATTTGTCTCTTTATCATATCACTTATTTTTCTTTTTTAAGGCAGAATTTCAGCAAACTCCTCGATATGCTCATCAATGTAGTAAGCCAAGAGTTTCTTCTCCTGCTCGGAAATTTCTATTATCTCTTCTTCTATCGGATCAAACTCCTCATACTCCTCAAAAGAGGCTATGAAATCATCATCACTTTTATCCCTCTCCAAGTCTTCTTTGTTGGCGGCATAAATATCATGAGCCTTATAAAGAAGTTTGGATGTCTTGACAGCTCCGAATGTCTTCAGCATCTTTGCCACAGGATTCTTGAAAAAGTAGCCGCCAAAACCATTCTGTATCAAACCGACAAATCCCTCCTCATCAAGCTCCTCCAAAAGAAGATGATAAGCCCAGATAGTGTGCTGCGACGCATTTAGCTTCGCCATCGCTTCCGCCGTGTATCCGTCTTTGAACACATCTGCGTAGTGAGACACAAACAAATCAAAGAAAGCCAAGATGTCACCATCTTTCAAAGCCTCCTTGATCTCACTATCTTTTATTTTAACGAAATTTTCTGCCATATTATTGCGCTAATGCCAATCTTTTTATTCCACCTCCACTTCTCTGCACAACACAAACGGCATCACCACATTGGTCATGCTGTCGCGAACTGTGTAAAGAGAAGAAATCACCTGTTTCCAATTGTCTGTTTCCGAGAATACAGCAAGATACTCATCTCCCTGCTCTATCACCTTCACAGTGTCCGATTTCACCATCATCTGCTGCTGTACAGCAAACGAGTCGGCCTCAGCCTTTGTCTCAAACCTCGACAAGACAACGCTATATTTAGTCACCTTCTCCACCGAGTGTGAGCTGACCCAGTTGCATGGAGTGTCGAGAATCAACGACGCTTGGTAGGAGTTGATACTGTCGCGATGGACTGGCTGTGCGAAGAAGCAGAACAAAAGGACTGCCGCAGCCGCAATCACCGAGAATCCCGTCGATTTTTCAGTCGGGCGGTAGACATTGCGTCGCTCCACCTCAGCCTCATCAAGTTCAGGAAAATAGAATTCCTGCAAACCATAAGCGTCAACATTCTCAACGACTCTTGGCTGCGAATGGAAAATGATATTTCTTCCATCTTTCTCTAGAACTCCGAGTCCGGACAAATCAAATTTATGTTCCTTTGCCAACGCCGACATCACTCTAGCGACCTCATCCTTAATCAGTTGCTCGGCGTCGTTGGCTGATAATCCTTCCGTCTCTACCAAGGCAGACTGAAGGAGTCCGTCGTTGTGCTGCAGACGCTGGTTGAACAGCACCTCCACAGACGGCGGAGTGAATTTTCCGCTTTTCTTATCAATTCGCGCACTCGCTTTATTACACACAAAGCCGCCTAGCCCGGGGACAATCACCAGACTGTGCACACAAAGTAAATCTCGAACAATCAAAAAAAGCGGTTTCATATTCTTTTTTTATTTCTTCAACTCATCAATGAATTCCTTCAAAGCGGCTCCCGGATTCTGAGTCTTCATGAAATTCTCTCCGATCAAGAATCCCTGGAATCCCTTCTCACGAAGCATCTTAATGGTGTCCGGACTTGATATTCCGCTCTCCGAAATACGCACCATATCATTAGGAAGCTGCGACATCAAGTCGATAGAAGCCTGCAAATCCACTTCAAAAGTCTTCAAATTGCGGTTGTTGATACCAACGATATCAACATTCTTATTGATATGGCCAAGCTCGTCGGCGGAATGAAGTTCAAGAAGCACTTCAAGTCCAAGACGTTTAGCCTCCTCAGCAAGTTCAGCCACACGTTCAGGTGTGAGGCAAGCGGCGATAAGCAACACCACGTCAGCGCCACAGCTCTTTGCAAGGTGAAGCTGGATCTCGTCGATCACAAACTCCTTGAACAAAATCGGAACTCCCACAAGTTCGCGGGCGATACGAATGTCTTTAGGAGCACCTGCGAAAAAATCAGTGTCAGCCAAGACGGAAATGCCGGCAGCACCAGCCTTTTCGTAGAATGGCACAACCTCGTCGACCTTGGCATTCTCGTTGATAAATCCTTTCGACGGGCTTTTTCTCTTGAACTCCGAGATTATTCCCGTAGACGAAGCCAACAAACTTCTGCGCAATGAGTAGCAAACACGAGTATAAATTTCCGACTCCATGAAGTCACTCATTCTGATCGTACGCTTCAATTCTGCAACCTCTTCTTCCTTACGCGCTATAATTTTGTCTAGATACATACAATACTACTACAATAATACAATCCTAATATTTATGTTTTACGAGTTTAATCTGATGTAATTCTCCAATGCTTTCTTTGCCTTTCCGCTCTCCACGCTCTCCTTTGCCAAAGCAAGGCACTCTTCCATTGAAAGAGAAGAATCATAGACACGCATTGCAGCGGCTGCGTTGATAAGCACAACATTTTTCTGGCTTTCTGTTGCGCTGTTTGTCAACACATCATCAAAAATTTTCTTTGCCTCCTCTTTAGTTGATCCTCCGTAGATTTCCTTTGGATCAATTGTCTTCAGTCCGAAGTCTGCAGGAGAGTAAACCTTCTCCAGACCAGCGGCCGTGATCTTGAAATCAGAAGTCAGAGAAATCTCATCATATCCATCCTCACTCGTCACAATCGCATAGTCCATCTTTAGCTTCTGGAATACATTGGCATACAATCTCATCTGCTCAAGATTGGCTGTACCCAAGCACTGACATTGCGGACGACAAGGGTTGATAGTCGGTCCGAGGAGGTTGAAAAGAGTTGGCACCTGAAGAGCCTTTCTGACAGGCACAACATTCTTCATACCTCTTGCAAACAATGGAGCATGCATGTAGCAGAAGTTAGATCCATCCAAGCTGCGACGTAGCTCCGAGCTGTCATTGGTGAATTTTACACCATGACCTTCCAGCACATTGCTGGCTCCAGACACAGATGTAGCGGCATAATTTCCATGTTTTGCCACCTTAAAGCCAGCTCCAGCCAACACAAAACAAGCGCATGTAGAGATGTTAAAAGTATTTTTGCCATCGCCTCCTGTTCCAACAATATCTACTACTCTAACACCACCCAGATCAACAGGAACACCTGTCTCCAACATTCCCTGACGAACGCCAAGCAGCTCGTCGACGGAGATTCCTCTCGTCTGCATAATGGCAAGACACGCAGCTATCTGCTCGTTGCAATAGCGGCCCTCAGCAATACCCAACATCACATTTCTTGCCTCCTCCTGAGTCATTGTGTATTGGGTGTATAATTTACTTAAAATCTCTTTCATATCGTTTTTGTCATATGTGACTGTCCCAAAATTTGTCAAAAATAAGCAATGTTGGCCTATTAATGAAATTATTTGTCGTTTTTTTGAATTTTGAGGTCTCTTCACACCACTTCTCCCACCACGTAGCATGAGCCGAAAACGAGAATAAAATCATCTGCGTCGGCCTCTTTTTTCGCTGTCGCAAGTGCATTCTGCACAGTGCCACAACTCTTGCCCGTAAGTCCGTGAGCAGCGGCCATCTCTTTCATCTGGTCCGACGGAATGGCTCGCTTCGTTGTGGCGGCGGCAAAGTAGTAGACCGCATCTTTGGGAAGCAGACTGAGAATCTCCTCCACATCCTTGTCGCCACACGCTCCAAAGACAATACGCAGTGTCTTATACTTCTGTCGACCTATCTCATGCACCGCCTTTGTGATTCCATCCTCATTATGAGCGCAATCAGCGATGACGAGAGGGTTTGTCGACAATGTCTGCCATCGTCCTGAGAAATTGGTGTTCTTATATACGTTGGCAAATCCACGCTCCACAGCCTCATCCGACACTTTGTAGCCAAGTTTTCGCAACTCTTTGACAGCTGTGCGGACTGTATTGCGGTTTTCTATCTGATAGTCAGGAATATCCACGTCGACAGCATCCTTGATATCACAGAATATGGCTTTTGCTCCCGTCTTCTCAGCACACTCCTCAAACACTCGCTTCACACCTCCGTCGGCACGTCCAATCACACAAGGAGTATCCTTTTTCATTATTCCTGCCTTCTCGTATGCTATCTTTTCAAGAGTGTCGCCAAGAAGATTCATGTGGTCGTAACTGATGTTCGTCACAACACTCAGAAGTGGACTGATGACATTGGTGCTGTCCAAACGACCACCAAGTCCGACCTCAATCACAGCGAAATCAACCTTCTGACGTGAGAAATACCAGAATGCCATAGCTGTGGTCACCTCGAAGAATGATGGAAGCAAAGCCTCCAAGAAGACTCTGTATGTATCCACAAACTCGCAAACCTCTGCTTCAGAAATCATCTCTCCATTCACCTTGATACGCTCACGGAAATCACGCAGATGGGGCGACGTGAATAGTCCGACCTTATTTCCGTCTTCCATCAAAATACTGCAAAGATTGTTGCAGACACTGCCCTTTCCATTGGTTCCAGCCACATGGATAGTCTTTATATTCTTATGAGGAGAGCCGAGGAAAGCGTCGAGCAGACGCATAGACTCCATTCCCGGTTTATAACCCGAACGACCTACCATCTGAAACGGTGGCATACATTTATACAGCCATTCAACACACTCTTTATAGTCCATCACAACTTTTTTCTATTCAAATATGTTAACTAACACACAAAAGTAAAAAAAGAGAAAAAAATTTCATGGAATTAACTCTTTTTTTTTTGTCGTATCGAAAAGAGTTTTAATTTTGAAATAGACTTAAAAATAAGTTGAAACTAAAATATAAGGAGATAATGATATGAAAAAGAATTTCGTTTTAGACACTAACGTGCTATTGCACGACAGTAGCAGCATCTATAGATTCCAAGAGAACGACATATACCTACCAATCGCCGTATTGGAAGAGCTAGACAAGTTTAAGAAAGGAGCCGAGCAGATCAACTACAACGCTCGCTCAGTGGTGAGAGACTTGGATACACTTGCGGAAGACGGAATCAAGGGAGGCATTCCATTGGGTGAAGGTCTTGGCAAGCTATATATCGTGACAGACACAGTCTATCCAAAGAAGCTATCAGACTCTTTCTCAGAGAGAATTCCAGACCACCGTATCATGGCAGTCGCTCTCAATCTGATGGAGAAAGATCCTAAGACACCTACTATATTGGTGACAAAGGATGTCAATCTTCGTATGAAAGCGAAAGCTCTCAACATTCCTGTGGAGGATTACGAGAACGACAAGGTGACAAACGTTGACATCTTCGATAAGGCACAGGAGGAGATTGATGTAGACGCGGATTTGATAGACAAACTATATTCAGCTCCAAACAGCATTCTGCTAAGCGAAAGCGGCCTCAACCGTACGTTTGCAGCGAACGAGTGCTTCATTCTAAAAAGCAACCGTGCGACAATATTGGCACGTTACGATGCCGACACACAGTCTGTAGTAAGAGTGAAGGAGGATTTGAAGGCATACGGAATCAGCGGAAGAAGCGCAGAGCAGAAGTTTGCTTTGGACGCATTGTTGAACAACGACATTAAACTTGTGGCTATCTCTGGTAAGGCAGGTACAGGTAAGACATTGTTGGCTCTTGCGGCAGCGTTGCAGCAAAACAAGGACTACAAGCAGATTCTGTTGGCACGTCCTATCGTGGCGATGAGCAACAAAGACCTTGGATTTCTACCGGGAGACCAGAAGCAGAAAGTGGCTCCATACATGCAGCCTCTATTCGATAATCTGAACGTCATCAAACGTCAGTTTGGAGCTAACAGCAAAGAGCTGGCATTGCTCGACGAGATGCAGAAAGAGGAGAGACTGGTGATCGAGGCGTTGGCATTCATCCGTGGACGAAGCCTTTCAGACACATACGTGATCGTCGACGAGGCACAGAACCTGACACCACATGAGATCAAGACAATCATCACACGTGCAGGTGAAGGATGTAAGATGGTCTTCACAGGAGACGTTCAGCAGATCGACGCCCCATACCTTGACATGCAGAGCAACGGTCTGGCTTACATGATCGACAAGATGAAAGGACAGGAAATATTCCAGCACGTCAACCTTGTCAAAGGTGAGCGAAGCAAATTGAGCGAAATCGCCAGCAAATTGTTGTAATCACGTGTAGAGACGCACGGTCTTGCGTCTCATTAATCAATTTGCAACGGCAACGGTCGTGCGTCTCATTAATCAATTCAATGACGATGACTACGGTCGTGCGTCTATTTATTAATTAAGACAACGGTCGTATTTATCAACGACAAAAGACAACCATAAACAGCAAGGGGTGAAGCTACAGGTTTCACCCTTTTTGCAATATAGAAGACGACAAAATGGAACTTGAAGTATCAATTTTTTACCTGAGCCTTTTTGCTATTTTTTTAATCATCATATTGACAGCGGAAACGTCAATAAGCAAAATCTTAGATTTTGCCAATTATATATTTAACCCTAACGCGAAAAAAGAAAATGAATACTACTCTTTATGCACAAAACTTGTTGTATACACAGCCTATTACTGTGGCAGCGACAGACTCAATGAAGAAACATTATCTGAATTAAATAATTTTCATTTTTGGAGCATCTCTGAAAATGAGAATGGAAAATCAAAAATTATCATAGAAGAAGTAAACGAGTATTTCAAAACTGCATCTCAAAAAGGCATCTCTAAATCCGACATTTTGCTTCTGTGCTATAAGATTGCCAAACTTGATATCCATAATAATACATATTATTTTAGAAGAGCACTATTCTCGGCAGCATTCCAAACCGGTGAGTTTTATCAAACGCTTCACGATATATGCGAAAAGCTTGGAATCTCAGTTTGGGATTTCAGCGATCTATATAAAAATTACTCAAAAGAATACAAAAAAAGAACTGCCAACACGACCCAAAATAAAAAAGGAAAGAAGAGCACTTCCAACAACACACAAAAAAGGGAATATAAAAAAAGGGATTATAAGAAGACTAAAAATAATAATCAGCAAGAACATAAAGACACTTCATTTGTGACACTGACACTCGAACTGCTTGTGGAGGCGATGAAGGTGGACCGGTCGAAGATGGTGTGTGAGCTGGACGTCATCAAAGCATTCATTCTGAAATATGACAAGGAGAATTTTCAAGAACGAGTATTGGAGGTGAAAAAATACCTCAACTACGAATATATAGAGGTGCATGTGGAAGAAATATGCACCAATATCTACAAACAATTCCGTCAAGACTATCACAAGAGAGAGGAAATATTAAAGCTTTTATTTGAGCTCATATATGCCGACGAGACATGTACCTACGTAGAATATAATTTTCTGAAAAAGGCGGCGAATATGCTCAAAATTTCAAAGACATCCTTTGATTTTATGAGGATGAAATTTGAAAATAGGAAAAACAAAAAGCAAGAAAACAAACAACAGAGCTATAGTCAAAACGGCAATTATCAGAAAAAACAGAATCAAAATAGTTCACAGCCTAAATATACAAGTGAGTTGGAGAAAGCGTATGCGGCACTTGGAATCGACAAAGATGCATCCGACAAAGAGATCCGTGCATGCTGGAGAAACCAGATTCGTGTCAACCATCCCGATCTGATGGAGAGCAAAGGTGCGGAGGCTGTAATGAAGGCGACGGTGAAATGCCAGGAGCTCAACAAAGCATTTGAGATTGTGAAGGCAAGCAGAGGAATGAAATGAAATGCATAATTAGGAATGCTAAAGTAAATGACGAGTTGCAATCATGTTTGTTAATAAAACATAAAAAGCAAAGAAATAGTGATCTCGGTGATGTTTCACATCCACATAATAGCTTATCTTTGTAAAAGTAAAAACGGAAATCAATTTAGTTGTTTTCTTGTTCTAGACTAATTTGATTGCGAGTACGTGAATAATTAAAAATAAATATTTATGAGAAAGGTATTATTTATTGGCTTGGTATGTTCAGGCTTGGCTTTAGCAGCAAATTCTTGTAGCGGATCGTCTGAATCGACATCTAAAACAGAATCCAACGAAGTAACAGTAGATGAGCCAGAAAAACCAGTTAAAAAAGTCAGATATGCAAGTTTGGAATTGGACAGGCTATCCACGACATTAGGAATCACTGTAGGGCAGGATGATGATGTTGAGCTATTCCGTGAAGTTGCGACATGGGTAGGGACACCATATAAAAGTGCAGGAGCCGACAAGAATGGAGCCGACTGCTCAGGATTTGTGAACGCAGTCTATGATAAGGTATACAACATAAGTTTGCCACGTCAGACTTCTAAAATTTATGAAAGATCGAGCAGGATCGATTTGGAAGATGCGAAGGCAGGAGATTTGGTTTTCTTCCGTACAGATGGGAAGACGAATCAAACACCAAACTATATGGGCATTTACCTGAAAGAAAACCGTTTTGTCGTCATGTCTTCAAAAGGCTTAAAATTCGAAAATATGTCTTCTTCGTACTACAAAAAGAATTTCGTTTGTGCAGCGACTATAAAGGAGTAATGCAGGATTAGGCATGACAATGTTTTTTCCAATCTACTAGGGAAAAAAAATCTCTTTGGAAGCAATCCACGATGTCAAAATAAGCAGATTTAATTCTGATTATTTTGACATTGATATATAATAGTGTTATGAGTGTAAAACAAGAGAAAAAGCAGATCAAAACCAAACAAAACATTCTTAATGCAACTTTAATCAACATATACTAGGCAGAGTAGAAACAGAAAACGCACCTTCACAAATACAACTATGTTGTCGGTGCAGGAAAACATGCCATGAATGACATTGAAAACAGCCAAACGCTAAAAAAAAGAACAATAGAAAACGTATACTGGTTTCTATTGTTTCAGTAATCATAATAAATCAACTCATATTGTATTGCCTTTCAGGCAAAGTCTAGATACAGCCGTAATTCCCGAGACTTCGTCCCGGGATACGTTTGCTTTGCTCAGATTCTATCATTTAAAACATCTTCCAATATTTTCTTTTTCTCTCTCCTACAATCAATGAGTTTTTTTGACAAAAATTCTTATACGCTTCTTCCAGCACTATATCTTCTTGAGCTTTAGTTCCTAGAATATCAGAAATTGCTTTAGATGTCTCTCGTCCATCTTTGTAGACATTACTTTCATGCTTCAACATATCATTGTCTACATAACCGACAAAACGACTTGGAGCAAATTTGATTTCATCCCCTTCTTTGTATGCAATAAGACAGACTCCATTTTTGATTAAATCTAGAGCAAAAAGCCTCTTATCAATATATCCATAAGGATTTAAATATAACTCAATAGTCTCTATATTTTTCCATAGTTGAGATTCAGAGTAGACCAATTCTACGCAATCTAACTCCGTGTCTTTTATTTCTTTATATCGTTTTGTTTGTTCTTTTCTTAAAGGAATAAGATCATCAAGTTCATAAATATCCGTCTTACCAACATATGATTTGAAACCAAAGTTCTCCAAAAAAAGATCTACAGCAATCATCGGATAATCCACACGACGCACATTCCAAATAGAATTGATATAACGATACCGGTGAGAAAGATAAATCACAGTCAAATAAAAATTAAGATTTAGGCCAGAAATATTATCATCGATAACCAATATGTCATTTTCAGGCATATCAGTCTTTAATTCTTCTAAATCAGCACTATCAATATTATTAAAAGATATATAATTTTGAATCGTACGAACAAAATCATCTTCTGATTCAAAAGACAATAAAAGTTCACGATCTTCACGCCACAATTCTTTCAATAATATCATATACTCCTTTACCCTTAAATCATAGTCTATAATAAAATTAGCTATTGATTCAGGAATTAATTTACTAGTATATTGAGATTCTGAATATTTCATTATCTATCTCCCTTCTTTGCATTACAACTTCTACATAAGATCTGAAGGTTTTCAGGAATAGATTTTCCTCCTTTGTTGAGTGGAATTATGTGGTCCACGTGAAGAAATAGTTTATTCGAATACTGTTTTCCACACGACGCACAAGTATACAGTCCATTTTTTATGGATTTAGAAAAAGTAGCCGAACGGAGTTGTGCCTCTAGTTTAGGATTATATTTTTTGATTTCAGAAAGAGGCAAATCCTCTAAATTACGTTTGCCAAACTTTACATTATCGTCAGAATCAAAATAGAAATCAGGGCGAGTGAGTTTCGTCAATTCGACCGAGACCATTTTTTGAAAATACATTTCTTTGTTAAAGAACAGTTTGATGATATTTTCATCTTCATCATCCCAAATTTGCTTCAAATACTCGTTTTGCTGGTTTATTCCCATATTATTATCACAGATATACTGAGCAATCTTCTTTACATCCAATTTTTGACGATCTACTTCCTCAAATTTATAGAATCTTGGGGCAGAATCCTTTTGAAGATAGTAATTGATGATATTTATAACATCTTCTCTTCTGTAAGGAGGAATCATATTCTTGTTTCCAAGGAAATATAATTCAAAACAGGCTCTCTCCATCTCATCTATTACATTGTCTTCCGCGTATTCTGAATCATTAAGACTAAACTTGTCTATAAGTTCAGACATTCCAGCGAGCATATTTTCATAACAATGTAATGAATTGTTGTAAACCATAACTTGACAAGAGACATCACCATCCTCTGTAGTATAATCAAAAACATACATTCCAACAGGAATTCGTTCTATAAAATCAACCTTTTCTATTTCCTTACTATCAAACTGACTATCAAGAATACGAGCGAATTCCTGAATTTTCTCTACAGAAATACATCGTATATTTTTCTGTAGTGAAAATGCATCTGAATCCTTGAACTCATTATCTCCATTAAAAATTGTTTCTGGATTAACCCAAGCAATTTTATCATTCCAATCATCCACAAAAGAAACAATATAAGCCTCTTCTGTTCCTCCAGCAGCAGGTCCTCGTAATGCTCGACCAATCATCTGAGTCATAAGAATTGTTGACTGAGTAGGACGAGCAAGAAAAACTGTTTTTGTCGCAGGCAAATCTACCCCTTCTGTTAGAATATTTACATTCACCAACACTTTCAACTTTCCTTCTTGATACTCTTTTATCTTTCTGTCGTTTTCCTCCCTGCTAATAGTTACACCTGTAGAACTATCAACAACAGAAGAAATGATAAAATCAGCAATTCTACCATCTTTATTGAACAATGCACAAAGAGCTATGGCATGATTACAATTTGTCGCAAAGACTATTGTTTGTCCATACTGGTTTTGATTTTCAAAATACTTATTGGCGATCAAAGAATTACGACCTGCATTTTTAGCCATTCTATCAGCAAGTACTTCGGTAAGGTCATTTCTCATAATCTTACTAATCTCCGTATTGCTTAAATCACCAAAATTTTCATCTGTATGGTATAATACCTGAATAGGTTTTGCAAGAATTCGTCTGTTAATAAGATCTTGTAGACTTACTGAATAAGAAATTCCTAAATCATTTTTAACAGCCACCTTATCCTTGACTCCATCATGATATATTTTAGCTAGTAGCCCATGTTCTTTATCTGATGTACGTGTTGGAGTAGCAGTCAATCCAATCAATTTGACGTTTTCTACTTTTCCTCTTATGTAATCAAGTACCTTACGATAAGTTTTAGCAGTGGAATGGTGAGCCTCATCAACAATCACAAAAATCTGGTTCTCATTTTTTAACCAAGAATCAAGACAAGGAAGATTTCTTCCTATACTATCTTTGCCAATAATCAGCACTTTATCCGAAGGTTGGATATCTGTCGCTCTATCATGATAAGGAGATCCTGATACTATTCTGTAGGTAAATTCATTTATATGAGGAAGATTCTCACAATAACTGAATTTTTGAAATGACTCGGCAGCTTGATCAAGCAGCATTGTTCTATGGGCTAACCAAATTATTTTAATGTCCTTATCCACTGCATTTTTTAAAAGCCAAGTAGAAGCGGTGTAGGTTTTACCACCACCTGTAGGCAAGACTAATAATGTACTAAAAGATTCATATTTGTTAATAACATCAAGACATTCCATTGCCTGACGCTGATGTTCATATGAATTTCTCGTGTTTGTTCCCTTTTTAGTGTATATCACTCCATATGATTTCACCTCAATTTCGTTGTTCATAAGTTACTTTATTTTTATGTGAGATTTTTATAATCCACACACAAAAAAAGCGTGGAGCCAGTCCTTGTCACTCGTTCCACGGTCTATAGGCCTTCGCATTGCCTTGTTAGTCGAAACGAGCAACGCTGAAAGCCCCACGCTTGTATATCGAGCCAACACCAGCACAAGGCATCAAAAGATGCCAAGAGCTAATGTGGGCGCATAATACACCTATCTTGGGGCGTTCCCGTTGCTTTGTTTTTGACTAACAGTTTTGAAGTTGCGAAGTTCATAGACCGTCAAAACCAAAGCGTAAAGGTACGCCTTTTCTTGTATGTATGTTTCTACTCCCGTCGTGCACCCCAATGAGGCTTTCAGCGAGATATAGTATTCGCAAATTTACACTTTTTTTCTATAAATCAAACTTTTTTATCTATAAATTTCAATTTCTGTGACTTCCGGTCAGGTTTGAAACCTGACACTTCAAATAAAAATCTACTTTCACGATGTCAAAATAAGCAGATTTGAATCTGATTATTTTGGCATTGATATATAATAATATATATATCAATATGTTATGAGTGCAAAATAAGAGACAAAAGATATTCGCAAAAAATCTTTTGAGAAAAAGTTGAGGAAATGAATTATTATTCATATTTTTGCAATAACAGAATCCGCCACGCTTCCCATAAGAATAGCGAACCAGGGCGGGTCTTTTTATTATATTTATTAGTAATGAGTACATTCAGAATTTATACAAAACAAGCGTTATCTATTCCTAATCAAATAGCTTTATTAAAAAATAGAGGTCTTCAAATAGACGATTTTAGAGACATAAAAATCACAAATTCAAGAAAGATTGTTGATGCTCGCAATTATATAATCCATGGTTATGATAGTTTATCCGCTGACATTCTGTGGTCAATAGTCATCAATCATTTGCCTTTACTAAAATCTGAAATAAAAGAATTGTTACAATCAGAAGGATAATAAGCAATACAATCATCTGACAATTAATACAATAAAATCCCCGAAAAACAGTTTGTTTTTCGGGGATTTCTCTACAAAAAAAGTTCGTTTTAGTGTTCCAACCAGTTTTTTATCATCTGCTTACCGTCTGGAGTAAGCACTGACTCCGGATGAAACTGTATGCCTCTTATATCAAATGTCTTGTGACGCAACGCCATCACCTGACCTTCCTCTGAAACTGCCGTAATCTCCAGATCTGCCGGGAATCCTTTCGCGTCGACTACCCATGAATGATATCTTCCTACTGGGATTCTCTTACTCAATCCCGCAAACACATAATCGTCGACTGTAATGTCGATGTCGGTCTGCACGCCATGAAAAACATCTGACAGATTCGTCAGTGTGCCTCCGAAACTTTCTCCGATAGCCTGATGTCCTAGACAGACTCCTAAAATAGGTTTCTTCCCTTTATACTCGGCTATCACATCCATAAGCAGTCCGGCTTCTTTAGGAATTCCTGGACCTGGACTTAATATTATTTTATCAAACGGCTGCAAATCAGTCAATTTGAATTGATCATTTCTATACACTGTCACCTCCGCACCCAATGCTTTGACCAAGTGAGAGAGATTGTATGTGAATGAATCGTAGTTGTCTATAATTACTATTTTCATATATTCTAAATTTAATATTAGGATCTGCTTATTTATACTCTAAAACCATTATACGTTTGAAAATCATCGTATAAAGCCAAATATTTGTAAATGCTCGTCCTTACAGACTCGCAAAGAAGAAGGTTAGGGAGTTCCACCCTTAACAATCCTCATTTAAGCAACAAAATCCTTAATTTAAACAGTTAATTAAATTTTCTCAGCAAGAGTGATGGCGCGACGCAATGCTCCCAACTTATTGTTCACCTCCTGCAACTCGTACTCCTCGTTACTCTTGGCAACAATTCCTCCACCTGCCTGGAACCACAATTCACCTCCACGGCTCACGAACGTACGAATAGTGATTGCCTGATTCAGCGACTTGTTAAGACCGATAAATCCAATGCATCCGCCATACGCTCCACGGTTGTGCGGCTCATACTCGGAAATCAGCTGCATCGCCCTCACCTTTGGAGCTCCGGAAAGAGTACCTGCAGGGAACGTGTCGATGAATGCCTTGATTGGATCAGCATCTTTGTCGAGTGTGCCACGCACACGGCTCACCAAATGGATGACATGGCTGTAGTATTGCATCTCCTTGTATTTCTCCACATACACGTCATGACAATTACGAGACAAATCATTGCGGGCAAGATCCACAAGCATCACGTGCTCTGCGTTCTCCTTCGGATCATCGTGAAGAAACTGGGCATTCTTGGCATCCTGAGCAGCGTCGCCAGTACGCTTTGTCGTGCCTGCGATCGGATCGATATAAGCCTGATCTCCCTCGATACGGCAATGAGTCTCAGGGCTTGAACCAAAGATTCTGAAACCGCCGAAGTCGAAATAGAATAGGTATGGCGACGGGTTGATGCTTCTCAACGCACGATACAACTTGAAATCATCACCCTCGTATTTCTGGATAAAACGTCTCGACAACACAATCTGGAAAACATCTCCACGCAAACAGTGAGCAATACCCTTTCGGATGTTAGCCTTATGCTCCTCATCAGTCAGCGGGCTCGTTGTTTCGCCAATTGCATGAAACTCATAATTGCTGATTTTTCCGCCACGTATTGCGGTGCGGACTCTCTCTATTCCACTTTTCTCTCCATCCTGAAGCATCTCAATAATCATCATCTCATTATTGAAGTCGTTGAAGACGATGATATAGCGATACAATATATATAGCATGTCGGGAGCGTCGGCCAACGGATTCACCTCATCCTTCACTTTGATATCCTCGAAATAGCGGACAGCGTTGAATGATGTATAGCCATACAATCCACAATAGTTGGAAAACTCACCGTCGACTGAGATTTCCTTCAAGAAATCATTGATGGCGCAATCCGAACGATATGAATGATCCACAACATGCTCGCGTCGACTTCCATCAGGAAATTTCATAAACGTTTTTCCATGGCTGATTGAGACACTTGCGATAGGCTCCAAACCGATGAACGAACGATTGTTATCACCACCATGATAATCAGAGCTTTCCATCAAAGCACTCTGAGAATATAGGTCGCGGACACGAAGATATGTCTCGACGGGAGTGTGCATGTCTCCCAAGACTGTAACGACATTTGTTTTAAACTTATACATAGTCTCAACCTTTAATTTTCTTTATTAATGAATTAACAGCATCTTCAATTGTAGGATTGGCATCCAGTTCCTTAATAAACTGGCTTCCTACGATAGCACCACAAGAGTTGTCGGCTGCGGCACGAAACGTCTCATGGTTGGAAACACCAAATCCGACAAGGGTAGGATTCTTAAGGTTCATTGCCTTAATACGCTTGAAATAATCTTGTTTACTCTGTCCGAAACTGTTTTGAGCACCAGTAGTGCCAGCGGACGAAACCATATAAACAAATCCAGAACTTGCCTCGTCAATTTTGCGGATTCTCTCGTCGCTTGTCTCAGGAGTGATCAAATGAATGAAATCAAGTCCATACTTCTCCACAATCGGACGATACTCCGCATTATATTCATCGACGGGAAGATCAGGAAGAATAATTCCGTCGATACCAATCTCTACCGCTTTTTTGCAAAGATTTTCAAAACCAAACTGCATTGCACAATTGATGTATCCCATCAGCACCAAAGGAATATCAGTCACCTTGCGGATATCCTTAATCTGCTCAAAAAGAAGTTTCTGCGAAATTCCATTCTTCAAAGCGATAGAGTTGCTACGCTGAATAACAGGGCCGTCTGCCAACGGATCTGAGAATGGAATACCGATCTCAATCATGTCCACACCAGCATCAGACAGAGCCTTGATGATTCGTGGAGCCGAGTCTACTGTGGGATAGCCCGATGAAAAGTAGACTGAAAGTATATCTTTGCCTTTTTCTTTAAAAAGACGTGAAATTCGAGTCATTTTAAGTAATTATTAATGGTGAATAATGAATAGTTAATTCTCAATTCTTAACTATTAATTCTTAATGTGTTTCAAATAAGTCTGCATATCCTTGTCGCCACGGCCAGAAACAGTCAAGACAACGACATCATCCTTTTTGAACTTATCCTTCATTCTTGGCAGAAGAGCAAGAGCGTGAGCACTTTCAAGAGCAGGAATGATACCTTCGAGTTTTGTCAGTTCAAACGCTGCATCCAGAGCCTCCTGATCTGTGATTGGAAGCACTTTGCTTCTTCCTTCCTTAAACATCTGGCAATGCATAGGGCCGACGCCTGGATAATCGAGTCCGGCAGATATAGAATACGGTTCAATGATCTGACCATCCTCAGTCTGCATCACATACATTTTAGAGCCGTGAAGGATTCCGACAGTACCTATGTTTAGAGACGCTGCAGTCTCGCCGGTCTCAACTCCAAGACCACCTGCCTCAGCAAGAACGATGTTGACTCTCTCGTCGCCCTTATAATGATAGATTGTGCCGGCGGCATTAGAACCGCCACCGATGCAAGCCATCAAATAGTCGGGATAATCCCTACCCTCTTTCTCTTTGATCTGCCACTTGATTTCCTCACTTATAACACTTTGCATTCTTGCCACCATTTCTGGATATGGGTGAGGACCCATTGTGCTGCCAATGATATAGAAAGTGTCACGCGGGTTGCAGCACCAATCACGGATAGCCTCGTTGCAGGCATCTTTCAGAGTCTTGTTGCCACTCTGCACAGGGACAACCGTTGCGCCCAACATCTTCATTCTCTCCACATTAGGTTTCTGACGCTCGACATCAGTCGCACCCATATACACAACGCATGGAAGATTCATCAGAGCACAAGCAGTTGCTGTAGCCACACCGTGCTGACCGGCTCCAGTCTCACAAATTATTCGCGTCTTTCCCATTCTTTTCGCAAGAAGGATCTGGCCTAGGGAATTGTTGATTTTATGAGCTCCTGTATGATTCAGGTCTTCACGTTTAAGGTAGATCTTGCAGCCATACTTTTCGCTCAAACGGCTAGCATAGTAGAGAGGAGACGGACGACCGACATAATCCTTAAGAAGAGCATGAAACTCTTCCTTGAAATCCTTGCTGTTCATGATCGCCTCATATTGTTCCTGAAGGTCATAAACCACCTTGTGAAGAATCTCAGGGATGTAGCTGCCTCCGAATTCTCCATAGTAACCATCTTTGCTTACTTCGTAATTTTTCATATATGTAAATCTTTTTTATTTTCCGACACAAAAAAAGCTGTTTCACACGAAGTGAAACAGCCTTATGCTATCATTCAGTTACCTCAATACATAAACACAAAAAATCATTATCAGATTCGCGCCTTAATGAATCCGACAATGAACCGCAAAATCAACTCTTTTGCGTAAGCTTTTTTGAATAGGCGACTGCTTCACTTCTTAATATTCCTGAAGAAAGCCACCATCGCCAATACCTATGTATTATTTGGTAATTCATAAATATCAATGGTTTTACAGATGCAAAATTAGATAAGTTTATGAAAACCACAAAACATTTGAAGATTTTTTTAAAACTTTTTTTCATATCAAGAGTCAGCATCTAACTTTTCAATAAAAGATTGACAAACATCATATTATTAAATATGTAGCCAGACTGAATCTGTCTTTGTAAAAAGCAAAACAAAAATCACACTTGTCCTTTTTTAAATCATAAAGGAGACATGATCACTCACATCTCCCCTACATTATAATCTAATACAAAAATCACTTTTTCACAACCTTGTATGCTTTGCCATTCAGCTTCAAGAAGTAGATTCCTGAAGGAAGGTTTGCACCGAATGAATGTCCTGTCTCCGCATAACCTGCCTCGATTGTCTGGCCAAGTGCGGAAACGAGTTCGTAGTCTCCACCAACAGCAAATGTGAATTCAGTGTTGGATGGATTTGGATATACGACCATTGAATTCTCCGACTCAACTTCATCCACATCTGAAGCGTCACACTTATCGCTTACGACAGAAGAGCATTCCCACGTGTGAGGGATAGCTGTCTCAGTCTCCTCTCCATAGATGATACCCAGACCTATTGAACTCATATAGAAACGTCCGAACACGTTCTGGTCTCCCTCAAGGAACTGACCATTTCCTGGTCCTCCAAACTGATGTTTCGAATCACTTAGCAACTGCCAAGTCTTGCCCTCATCAAGTGAACGGTAGAAACCATTACCGTCGCCAGCAGAACCATATATATAAAGAGCATACTCGCCATCTTTCTTACCTTTTCCACAACCTACGGCCTCACAACTTTCGATACCAGACAATTTCTTGAATGTTGAGCCATGGTCTGTAGATACCATAATTCCATTTCCCGCGCACGGTGCATAAATCAAGCCTTCATGACCAGGAACGACACATAGACGAGTGTATGCGCTCTGCCATCCGAATGTGTTCTGGATAGCGACATCTTTGAATGACTTACCGTAATCATCACTTACCATAACCACGCCCATGCCAGACGCATATAGATAAGAATCATTCATTGGGTCAGTCACGATACGGATAGCCTTCTTTGTGCCATCGATCAAAGTCCAAGTTTTACCCTCATCGTCGGAATAGAAAATACCACTACCCGATCCATTACCATCAGGATCTGGAATTGGAATCACGAAGAAACGATATTTTCCATCCACCTTAGTAATCGCGCACTTACCCTCGTTTGAAGCAAGCGGTCCACACTCTCCACAGTACGGATTATTATACTGGGCTGATGTCTTCGACACCTGTTTCCAACCAGCCTCCCCAGAAGTTGTGATATAGAAGCCAGTGTTAGCCACACGCATCATCACATCCGGATTCTGTGGATAATAGCAGATTCCACCTGTTGTGCCAGGAGCAGGATCATGGATTGCCGGGAATTCGTGGATATCATTGTGTATGAATCCAGTGTAGTCGCCAATCACAGAAAGTGTGTTTCTGCCAGGAATAGATATGATATCTAGAGGCACCGTCTCCTCAAGCCCATTCACATCAAAATAGAATTTTGGTTCAGGGCACCATATCTGGTCACATGTGAAAATTCCATTACCAGAAGTGAACGAAGCCTTGTTCTCGTCAGTAGGGTCGATACAAATTGATCCACACCAGTGAAGAGCATAACCTTTCACCCAAGTGACTCCACTATTGTAAAGTGTCATCTTATTCTGCAGAGAATTCCATGTCTTACCTCCATCAAGTGTAGTCCAGACGATATCTCCATTCGCACTCAAGCCACCATCCCATTTCTGAGGAATCCATGTGTTGTTGGTAGAAACCACCATTTTGTCTGGATTAGACGGTGCGATATCAAATCCACCAAGAGCAGGAGCATTCGACGGAGTGATGTCCGTGATCTTATCTCCAGCGATGTCGTATTTATACATCTTACCCTTTGTTCCTCCCACACATTTGTCGGCGCAACAAATGATAAGTTCACCTCTGCTATTCATCTTCATACGGCAAGGGACAAAACCGTTGTCTGTACCCTTCAAAGCCGACCATGTTGATCCAGCGTCCTCACTGACATAGATATTATCTGCGCCAGTTCGAGAGATACCCACGAAGATTCTCTGAGTCTTTCCATTCTTTTCAGAACTCCTATCAAAGACGACGCAAGTAGTTCCATTCTCATCAGCGGTTGTAGCGACTTTAGTGCTCTCCCAAGAAGGCCAGTTGACAGTTGTGCCATATGCTTCCGAAGGGAATGATGCAACCTTACTCCACTTTTTACCACCGTCGACAGACATGATCAAAGGAGTGCCGGCACGTCCACCCGCATAAACGATATCACTATTGTTAGGATCGACGGCAATTCTCTCGCCACAGTTACGACCCTGACCATTGCCATGCACACGAATAAGTTCAGTGACAGGCACAATATCAAAGTTTTTACCACCGTCTTTACTAATCATCATCGCTGTCTTGGTGCCAGAAAAATACTGACAACCACCAAGCAGATAGATGTTCTTATGGTTTGACGGGTCGATCGCAACAGCCTCAATTGAATACAATCCCTTATCCTCCTCCGAAATGAAGTCGGTGATTGGTGTCCATGAGCAATCAGCATGGTTACGTATATATGCTCCACCCACGTCAGTACGGGCAATCATTGTAGAACCTTCTGCCACAATTCCTGCGACAAAACCACCTCCTCCGATTTTCACACGTCCGAAAGTGTAGTCAACATCAGCCTTTTTTTCCTCCTTAGAGCAATCATACTCGGCAGGCATTGTAGATGTCACTTTAATATTGTCGATGTAGAAAGGAGATGACGTTCTTCCGAAATAAATCATCTGATTATCAGAAATAGCTTCAAAAGAACGAGTGTCGAAAGCTACTCTGTTCCACACTCCACCCTTGATCGAGACAACGACATTATTATTTGTGTCATCCGTATTCTGCATATTATCACGCATAGTTATGTCGCCATCCTTATTCATGAAGATATCGGCAATTATGAATTCAGTGCCACGCTTGTACTCAATCCAAACGCCAGTCATACCCCATGCCTCACTTGGCTCCACCAACTCACATTTTGAGGAAGTGTTGCCACACTTGACAGGATTGTCGACAATAGACTCTGTAACGTTCCATCCAGAACCCGTAGTCTTATCATTTTCAAAATCCATCACTACCGTATCAGCCAACGCGTCAAAAGAAAACGCGGTGAGAAAGGCAAATGGAATTAAATGTTTTAGTTTCATAGTGTAAGATTTTTATAATAACCCTTTTGTCTACATACTTATTTTTAAGCAAAAATAGCCAAAAACAAAGGAACGGACATTTAATTTTGTTACAAAAACATGGATTATTGTTTCAAATGACAGATCAAAAAATCATAAAAAGTCCATTTCATCGACTTTTTTAGCACTTGTTCGCATCAACAATCAAAACAAATAAATTCAGAAAAAAAGAATCGGTGATCAAAAGACCACCGATTCTGATTAATATTAAATTCTACAGATTATCACTTGAAGTAGACAACCTCGACAGAACCCTTGCGTACGGATCCATCTTTCATTGTAATGACATAGTAGTAGACGGTAGGGTCAGCAAGTACGCCACGGATCTTTCCATCCCAACCATCGTTACCCTCAAACACCTTGTTGCCATAACGATTGAATATCTCAACCTGGAAGCCTGGCATGAACACATCATTCATATCCTTAGAGTTGTGAGGAGTAATGGCAGTAGGGATGAAGTCGTAAGCGTCAACCTTCACCACGTTACTTGCAGCCGACGTACACACATTGTCTGTGACTACAACATAGAACAGAGTGGTGTCTAGCAAGTTCTCGTAGAAATAAGTGCCGAAGTCAGAATCAAAAATAGATGACACAGTCAACAACTCGTCAGCTTCATCAAGCGGATTAATGTAATCCTCCAAGACATTGCCATAGCCGTCAAACATCTGGCTAGAAGCATCCATGTCGCCAACCACCTTATACCAGTGATACTCTATTCCTTTATCCTTATAGATTGACTTCATATCAAGATTGACATTCTCACCTACCCACACACGAGGTCGGCCTTCAAATCTAGCCGTCAAAAGCATGCTATCAGGATTGATTTTCTGGTGTACTTTCATTGGAGCACCGTTAGACACTGTATCCTTCAGCATCTGTTCTGTTGTAAGTTTCGACTCAAATGTACCGTTCTCACGGTTGTAGACATACTCACAACTCCATGCAAGAGAGCTATCAGAAGATGTCATACCACACTCATTGACAGCGTAATATAGCATATGAGATCCGTCGTGTACATGAGAAATTGGCTCACCGTTATACTTGGCTCCACCAATTATCCAGCCTTCCTCAATAATCTCAGAACCCATATCCTCAACACAGACATTAAGGATTTCCTTATAGTCGCCTGCCATACCGTTGACTGCCAATGCCTGATATTCACAAGCCTCGACAGTATCAACACTTGACATAGCGACACGAGGACGCTGACGGATGCCGATATAAGCGGATGCAGTGTCAAGACATCCAGTATTCAAATCCTGAGCGACGTAATAATACGTACCAGTCTGAGTAAGGTTGTCTATTGCCGTGTACGCAGCCACCTTGGCTGGATCAGAAGAGAATCTCAAGCCGAATGTAGTCTTATTATTACTGTAAACAAGAGTCTTAACTGAAATAGAGTCTTTGTAGACATCGAATACGATGTTAGATTCCATCACTTTGTAAGTGTTGTCTTCCTGCAAGATGTTAGACTTACCTGTTGCCGTGATAATTGTATCAGACATCAACTTCACATCAAGTTCAGTGCCTTCACACTTGACAAAATCCTTAGCCATAGCAGTAACAATATCCTCACGTTTAGGAACCGTAATTTCCTTTTCGTATATGAACTTGTTGCCACAAACATCTGTCAATATCATCTGAGCAGTGAAGTCGTCCTTGACAGAAGTTCCTGGGATAGGATATTGGCTATATGTCAACACAGACCTACCTGCACATGGATCATATTTATTCAAAGCGAACTCTTCCAAGTCTGGGACTAACATCAAGCACTCGCCATTCGACTTAGCAGACACCTCTCCGTCGGCAAACCAATCAGGGACATCGAAATGAGGATTGTTTGTATCACGGTAAGAAAGAACCATTCTGAATGTATCCTTGTTGACGTTACCACAAACATCAACAGCAGTATAAACGAATGTATTCTCATAGTTGTAGTAGTCACATTTCGACGGATCATCACCTCTATTGTTGAATCTGTCAAATTTCACGTCACTATTGTTACAAGCATCCTCCGCAGTTGGAATTGGCCAATTTGCACTTGAAGCATCACAACTCAAATGAATAGTATCGGTCATCAATCCAGATGCGAATCCAGTTTTCCATACTGGAGGAACATCATCCTTAATCTTGATTATATTAGAACAAGAAGAAGAACCACCAAAGATGTCGTAAATAGTGTAGGTACGAGTAATCTCTCCTTCACAACTATTACCGGCAGTGTCATCCTTTACCGTCAACTTTTCAGGAATCATGTTTTGAGCATCCAAAACATTTCCATACAAATATGTCTTGAACTCAGTGAAATTCTTAGGTATATAAATTTTATCATTCACATCGTCAATACAAGCAAAGGCCTTTTCGTAATCATGAGGACAGATAATCTGAGGCTTGATCTCATCACGTACAATCAGATTCTGCTCACAATAGTGACTATTTGAAGCCTTATCAACAAATGTTGTATACAAGACAGTAGTGTCATTTGCCGGATAAATATCCTTGAATACATTCTTTTCATCGTTTCTTATGAATGTCGGCTTCAATCTTTCGTCACAGCTGTCATCGAAATAGATTGATGTGTCAAGACCTACCTCTTCGAATTTTTCGAATGTAGCCACATCTCCATGTTCACGAAGGACAACAACCAAATCCTTAGGCAATGTACTACAATCAAACTTAGGCGAGATTGTATCGTAAGCCTCAATTGTCTGAACCTTAGATGATGAGTTTCCACTTTCATCGGTCACTGTCCAAACGATATCCTTCACATCTCCATTGATTAGAGAAAGATCTATTTTTTCTCCCTTAGGCAAAGGTCTTGTGACACCATTCATTGTATAAGATATTGTCGTATTCTTATCACAATCTCTGATATTCAGCAATTTTTCGATCTCCTCATAAGTTTCTGAATATGTACACTTACATTCAGACTCTTTATAATACAACTTAACTGTATCCAAAGAAGTAATCTTAGGAGCTGTTGTGTCTATAGCGATAAATGTCAGGCTACACTTGTTTTCATTACCTGAGGAATCACGAACAGCGAACTCCATTGTGACAGTCTCACCATACTGCATGTCGATGACAATATCTTCTTTCTCAACAAATGATTCGCCGTCCTTTACAAGAAGGTGTACTGTCTCACCACAATCATGAGTGACTGCCGACTTCTCTGCTTCATTGATCATATCATACAAACCAATGCCCATGATCTTCTTCAACGAATCATCGTTGATTGCAGGAAGTACCGCACCAGCACGCATCATGGCCATAACCTGTTCATCTGTCATAGACACATTAGCATGACAATCACCGTCCAAAGGAATCTTGATCGGTTCTGTTGGACATGCGACAGACGGTGCTATACGATCCACTTTATTGACAGTTTCTGTCACCTCTGTATAATTGCCAAACGCGTCTTCAATTGTCCACTTGATTGTCTCATCTCCAATCTCACTGTCGAAGTCTGGATATGTCATCTTATCAGTCAATTCCGTCTTCACGCCTCCGATCTCATAATAAACCTTCATATTGCTACAATCCGCAGCATTCAATTTATCCAAAAGATCACTCTTCGAATTAGAATATGTGTACTGACAATTAGCACCTCTCTCCAATGTAGATGTGAACTCGTTCATTGAGACGTATGGGTTCTCCTCATCAACTGGCTTATACGTGACTGTGCAGAAGCTTTCATTGCCATATTCGTCATAGACACGATATGTCACGACAACCTCCTTGCCAATCTCAAATGTGAATGATCCGTCTGGATTTAGAGGCACATCCACATTAGACTCAAGCATCAGATCATTTCCACAATCACTCTTATGAAGCAAGTCGTCAACCTGATCCTCAGTCATGCCATTCAAGATATTTCCGTCGGCATCGATAATGCCTTTTTCAATCAAGACTCCACGACGCAAATCCGCGATCACCTTGTCTGCCTCAATCTTATAAGATGTATTGCAATCATTCTCTCTTGTGATCGGAACCTTAACCTCCGATGGCTTGCAGACAATTGCAGGTGGATTGTTTGGAATATTGATTATCTGTGGACAGAAATCAGAATTTCCTGCCCTGTCAGCAAATGTCCAGTTGACAGTAGTCGATCCGACCATAAATGGAGCATCCATATCAGCATTGTCTCCATTATTCTTTCCGTCTGAACGTTTAGACGTGACAATGATTTCACTGAAATCAGTACAATTATCCTTAACCCATTGCTCGTCACTTGATTTCAATCCAGTGAATAAGCCCTTCTTAACGAGATAATCTTTGTCTACACATATTCCAGCAGCAATCTCATTGTCTGTGATTTCTATCTTCTTGATTAGTTTATCACAGTCAACCTTAGGAGCCTTCTTGTCGACAATTTCAACATTCTGTTTAACAGAATTTGAATTCTGGAACTCATCAGTTGCGATCCACTCAATAACGTCGCCATCATTCAATGTCTCCTTGAACTTATAGAATGCGTCATTCTCGACCTTCTTTGCTGTAGTTCTTGATCCATCCTCATGAACAATCACATAAGAGATCTCTGTCTTACTGCAATCACTTATATTAAGCATATTTGAGATTGTGTTATAAGAAAGGTCAGACACACCCTGACACTTGTCAGCGACATCCGCACCATCAAGTTTCAAAGCATCGAGAGATTCCGCGATCTCCGGTTTAGTCGAATCCTTTGGAGAAACAAGAGTAGAGCATCTAGAAGAATTTCCTGCTACGTCCTTCAATGTCCAATATACATATGTATCATCATCATCCAATGAAACACTCACATCAACAGAAGTTTTCTCTTCCGTAGCAGTCAAGCCGACAAAGAACGACAACTCAGTTCCACACTCATCATATACTTTGTCGACGTTGCCTTCTCCATCTTTGCTATATGCGTAAGGAATCTTATTTTCATTAGTAGCTGTCGTGATCTCTGTTGCCGACGTTGCGTTTGCCTTCACATACGCATCCTTCAACATCTGGATTGTCATAGTTGAGTCTGCCTTACATCCATTAGATGGCTGGACATAGACATTGAAGTCGGCAAGACATGCGATCTCCGGAGCAACATTGTCGACCACATTAACCTTCTGAGTGACAGTTGTCGTTTTGCCTGTCGCATCCGTCACTGTATACTTGACATCATGTTCTCCTAGTGTCAGATCACTCATCACAACGTCATTAGTTGTCAACGCATTGTCCGTACCTCCATCAACAGAGTATGTGATTGTGTAATCTGAACACTCCTTAATATCCAACAACGCTTTGATCGCATCATTAGCTATAGTTGTATCACCAGCACACTTGTCGGCAGAGCTGCTTGTGTGGACAGTGATTGCGTCTGGAGTGCTTACAACTGGCTTCATAGTATCCGCAGCAGAGACTGTCGTTGAGCAAGTCGAATTGTTATAGCCATCGCTCATTGTCCAATTGATTGTCTGAGACTCTCCGACACCAAGTTCAAACGGTTTGTCAGACTCATCAAATGATGTGTTGTCCAACGAACTTTCCACCTTTAGAGAGACTCCACACTCATCCTTGATCGACTCAATAGTCTTGCCATCAGCACTCAAAGTAATTCGATTAGAATTTACAACGGTGAATGTTCCGTCAGAATTCTTTGTGGCAATATTGTTATCAACGACGTACTTCTCGTAGATTGAATCTACAGCCGCCGTCTCTATAGCCTTACAATTATTGTCTGGCTGAACATAGACAACGTAGTCGGCAAGACATGCGATCTCTGGAGCCACATCGTCGACCACAGTAATCTTCTGAGTGACAGTTGTAGTTTTGCCTGTCGCATCCGTCACAGTATAAGTGATCTCATGATCTCCAGGAGTAAGACCGTTTGCAATCACATCATTTGTTGTCAAATCTGTAGCCGTAGCTCCATCAACAGAGTATGTGACTGTGTATGACGAACAATCCTTGATATTCAAAGAAGTCTTAATCTCATCATTAGCTATTGTTGTATCACCGACACACTTATCAACCGAGCTGCTAGTATGAACGGTGATTGCATCAGGAACACTTACGACCGGACGCATTGTATCAACTGCCGTTACAGTCGACTTGCACTGTCCGGAATTATTTGTTCCATCCGACAATGTCCAATATACATCCTTAGTAAGATTATCCTTGTCTAATGAGACATTCAATGAATTATCAGTTCCTACTCCATTGGTTTCAGAAACTTTCACAGACAAATCAGTACCACATCCATCATAGATGTTTGTAATGGTCTTCTTATCAGCACTCAACTTGAAGTAAGCCTCGTCGCCTGAATTCTTAGCCGTAATCACTCCCGTCTTCTCATCAACAATTAGTTTATCAGACAAATATCCAAGAGCGAACTGATGCAGATCCATATCTATAGAAGCCTCACAATCAGCATTCATTGGCACATCCACGTCTGCACATGATATTTCAGGAGCGACATTGTCTGTCACCTTGATAGAATGGCTGTCAACCTCAGTTGTTGAACCACTTAAATCCACAGAGTTCCAAGTGATTGTGTAGTCTCCAGGAACAAGATCCTCAGTGAATGAAGTTGTGCCATCAGGTTTGATTGAACCTGTAATCACATCTCCATTTGCGTTTTTGATTTCATACTTCAACTCAGTTACAGGAGAACATTCCGCATATTCTACGCCATAAATTTCTTTATAGACATCAGCAAAAGTCTTCGTATATCCGACAGAACAGTTCTCTTTGCCATTTGCATCCTTTCCTGTGACAAAGCCAGTCTCGTCAGCAAGAGTACTTGAATTCAAAATCTGAGGAGCACCGACCAAAGTATATGTACATTCAGAAGGATTGCCAGAAGCGTCAGCAACTACTATCGTGACATGCTTCTCCTCCTTGTACTTGATAGTCATACTTTCATTGTTAGTGATAGTGTCACCATCAGCGACAAACTCTCCTGAATTGTTTTTAGTAGAAACCGCAATCTTAGTAGAAAGCAATTCTCCACAATCATTGCTCATAGCACTCTTCTGCTCGTCTGTAAATTCATATTTCGTATTGAATACAGACTTATTGATATCATCAGAAGATTCATATTTAATAGTCTCGCCATTCTTGTCGACTGCAGAATTACCCAGCACCGTCTCCGCACGAGATGCATAAAGAAGGTTATTTATATCAAGGTCGACGGTAGCATCACAATTGCTTCCGACAGGAACCTGGATGACATTGTCGTTTGAGCAAGCGATCTCTGGAGCTATATCATCAACAACAGAAAGTTCTTGTGAAACAGTATCCTTTTCTCCATTATTGTCGACCACCTCATATTCGATGACATAATCACCATGAATCAAATCCTCGACATTCATATCACTGGCAACACCATCCTTTACAATAGAACCGTCAGTGACCTTGTTGCCATCCTTATCCTTGACCACATAGTTGACATCCTCGATTCCTGAACAATCATGAATTGAAGACAACCAATTCTCTATCTGGTCTTTACTCCATGAGTGTCCTGCACTACATTTGTCAGCCATATCATCAGAGTATTTCTCAACAACCTTATCCAAACCAGCAAGGGTCAAATCCGGTCTTGTTGTGTCCTTTGCTGTGACAACAGTCGAACAAGATGTGTTGTTGATGCCATCACTCATTGTCCAATAGATTGTCTGAGTTCCGTCAACACCAAGAGTAAACGACTTGCCTGAATCATCGAATGTCGTGTTATCCAATAAACCTTCCACCTTTAATGTGACATCACACTCATCCTTGATTGATTCTATAGTCTTGCCGTCAGCACTCAAAGTGATTCGATCGGAATCAACTATTGTGAACGTTCCGTCAGAATTCTTTGTGGCAATATTGTTTTTAACTACATACTGCTCATAAATCGAATCTATTGCAGCAATCTCTGTTGCCTTACAACCATTGTCAGGCTGAACATAGACATTGTAGTCTGCAAGACAAACGATTTCCGGAGCCACATCGTCAACAACTGTAACATTCTGAGTGACAGTTGTCGTTTTGCCTGTCGAATCCTTCACAGTATAAGTGATCTTATGATCTCCAGGAGTAAGTCCATTTGCAACCACATCATTTGTTGTCAATTCTGTAGCAGTAGCTCCATCAACAGAGTATGTAATTGTATATGACGAACAATCATTGATATTCAAGGCCGTCATAATTGCAGAATTCGTAATTGTCGTATCTCCGACACACATGTTAGCTGAACTGCTTGTATGAACAGTGATTGGATCTGGAGTGTTCACCACAGGATCCTTATCATCTATAGCCTTGATTGTCTGCTCACATTCTACAGGAGTAATCTCAGAATAACCAGTTGAGAACTTCCAACGAATAGTCTTCTCACGATCGTCTTTCGTCAACTTATAACTGAATGGCATTCCATTATAAGTAGTTCCTCCATCAAGAGAGTATTCAACCGTGATCTTATCATTTGGAGAACAAAGTTTTGCATCAACGCTATCCTTGATATCCTCAACTGTCATCGAAATTGTATTCTCACAATTGTCGTCAAGAGGAGCTGTAATTCCCTTCAGATTACCACATATGATATTCAAGTGTGATGACTTTGGATCATACACAACTGTTTGAGTTGCAGTACATCCGTTTTTGTCTGTCAACATTGCTGTCAACTTAGCTGTAGAGATTCCCTCTTTCAATGTGAATGTACCGTCGGCATAATCAACGTCAGTCTCATTATCAGAGTATGACACTTCATACTTGCCATCGTAGTAATTCTTTGATGGATCTATATTGTCGACTGGAGTACCGCCACTCACATTGCTGATATTTACCCTATTGTAATTCTTAGCACATGGAGTTGTTCCGATTGCGTAATCCATCGAGAACGACAACAGATCTGGCTCAGTGATAACAAATGTTTTATCTTGTTTTATGTTTGGATTTGCATTAAGAACATACTGAACTTTGTAAGTACCAGCCTTCAAACCTGTAAATTCAGCAACATTTTCGCCTCCTACCACAGAAGAAACAACATCTGAATAACCAGTTGCAGGATCTATCATCTTGATAGTGAATTGTCCAGAAGGAGACGTTGCTTTAATCACACCTGATTTTGAAGGATCTGCAGAATTGCCTTCATTACATAATGCATCTGTTTTGTTCCAAATGACATTTGGTTCGTTTGGATTTGGCACTTCAACTGTCAAATCTTTACTACATCCGTTTTTATCCCAAACCGTGTAACTATATGAATCTGCACGGACACCCGACCTCTCTATCTTACCACCAGCCACAGCTGTTGCAGTCGCAGACGTACAAGTCGGTTCATCACAATACTTATAATTTCCGTAGCCACCACTTATTGAAATAGAGAAGCTTCCATCACTCAATCCGTATACAGACGGTGCTGTCACGCTCTCTGTCAAAGTCATGTCAGATGTAGGCTGAGTGACTGTGAATTTAATCTCATTCGAGCTACAGTTGTTAGCATCAGTAACAGTCAATGAATATTCAACTGCATCATGTTCATTGGCAGTAGTTATTGAATTTGAATTCTCACCATAAGCGACTCCTGCCTTCTTCCATGAATAAGTGTAACCTACGACAGCAGGTGTTGAGATTGTCTTTGTCTCATTGTAACACAAAGTCACATCTGCGATAGCTGCGAGAACAGGATTACTATTCACTGTCACACTTGCAGGTCCAGCCACTCCGACACATCCATTGGCATCCTTCATCGCAGCGTAATATGTCTTTGTCTCTGTCAATGTCTGAGTAGCGGATGTGCCAGTAACTGTCGATTTATCCACATTTGCTGGGATCTCTGTCTCAGACCACAAATAAGTGTAAGATGCCGACCGAGTCGCACGTGTGTCTGACGCTGTCAATGTAGCAGTCTCGCCATCACAAACAGCATCGCTTGACTTAGCGATTTCCACTGTCGGAACAGACAAATTGAATGTGTAGTCTGCATTGTTGGATGTACATACTGTCGACGTTGCTGTATGAGTTTCCTTGATTGTCAATGTAGTGTTTGAAGTGACATCGTTCAATGTTGAAGTTGTTCCAAAACCACCATTGTTCCAAGAATAAGTGTAGTTGGCGTCCTCATTGTGCGACTTCAAGTCCACTGCACAATTAGCGACACTTACGACATCAATCTTAGCCTCAGGCAACTTGTAGATGTTGACTGTCACTGTCGGATCTGTCTTCGACATACATCCTGTAGTCGTGTTAACAGCACGTACTGTCCATGTCTCAGATGCATCAGATGATCCATCAGAAGTGACAGTTGGAGCGGTTGTAGTTTCTGGATCGACGCCATTGCTCCAATAGAATGTATATCCTGTTGTTGCACCTCCGACATTTGCTGTCAATGTCACATTGTTGCCATCATAACACTTGTTGACTCCGCTTGCTGTCACACTGAAATCATCATAGTACTTGATCTCTGCCACATCTGACATTTCAGAACATCCTGTTGTCGGATTCGTAACCTTGACTGTGTACTTGCCGACTCCAAGAGTAGTGAACTTACCGTCGGCAGAGATAGTCGCCGCAGAGACCTTCGTGCCATTGTTGAACAGTTCATAAACATTAGCATTGTCGTAGTTTGTGACAATCACATCTCCAGTTGCTCCAGTCTCATTACAGATATTAGGAGTGGCTGTGATTGTTGGTTTTGCGATTGCCGCAGGAACAGTGACATTGACTGTCGCTGACACCTCCTGTCCGCAAACAGATGCTGTAACCGTAATTGCAGTGTTAGACTCAATGCTCAACGGCCATGAATTTATCGTAGTCGAGCCATTCTTGTATGTCCATGTTATTGTCTCGATACATGTCGGTGCTGTAAAGTTCAACTTCGCATCAACCTGATCCTTTGTCAATGAATACTTACAATCAGTTCCATTTGTAAGTGCTATTGGCGTAGCAGGGTTAGACAATGTGATATCGTCGACCATAGTTGTGAATGAACCAGTTGCGACCGGTGTCGTACAAGCTCCTGCAACAACCTTCAATGAGTAGTCGTATGTCTGGGCACATGTCGACTTTTTAGACACCGTCAATGTCTTATGGTCTGCAGATTCAGTACCACCAGTCCATGTATATGTCGCACCAATTGTATATCCGTCGACTGTTGCAACGACATCGTAAGACGCATTGGTTGCACATAGCTCTGTAGGATTAGCAAATGTGATTGTCGGCATACGATGGATTGTTCCGACCTTCTCATCAGCCACAGAAGAACATCCGTCGTATGTGGCTACTACCGAGTAAGTGGCTGTAGTTGAATTTTCACCATCAGTCAATGCCAATGTCTGGCTCGATGCTGTCTCCTTTCCTGTCGGAACGCCAGTCCATACGTATGCCACACCTGTCGTCTTTGTTTCTCCACCGACTGTGACTGTAGGAACGAATGAAACTGAAGTGCTACACAATGTCTCGTCTGCACCAAGAGTGACAACTGGATTTGGCTTCACTGTCAAAGTGACAGCTTCAGTAGTGCTGATTCCACAAGCAGTACCGTCGCTCACCCTTACCTTATAAGCATAATTGCCTGCAGGCAACAAGCCATTAACCAATTCTATTGAAGGTGTGTAAGTCGCAGATGTAGCACCCAAAATCTCAACGTCATTCTTATACCATTGATATGTGTAAGATCCGGTTCCGCCGACAGGTGTTTTTCCGTCTGCAAATTGCAACGTAGGCAATAAGCCATCAGCACAGATAGCATCCACACTGGCAAGTTCACCTGCGGTCACGCCACTATAATTTTCAATCTTAACATTATCAACCATAGATGTACAGTTGTTTGCATCTGTCACTGTGAATGAATATGTTCCAGCGATCAAACCTGTCACCTTATTTTCTGCATCCAAGACGACAGCGTCAGCACCATTTTTATATGTATATCCAGGTGTTCCATCAGACACGCTCAACTTAACCCAACCTTCATTGTCACAAACATTGTTTGTCTTATCAACGACTGCCAATACTGGATTTGGATTGACAACTGCGTCTACCTCATTGCTTTGACTTGTGCCACATCCATTAGCAACCACGTATTGCAACTTATGTGTTCCGACAACCTGTGCAACTGAATTGTCGAAGTCAGTCCACTCACCAGCACCCTTAACTTTAATCTGCCACTTGCCAGTTCCGACAATATCGCTACCATTAGTTTCTATTGTTGGAGTTGGCAATGTAAACTTATTTCCATCACAAACTGGAGCCGGAGCTGTAATCATGACAGTTGGAATATCACTGACTTCAACCGTCGTTGTCGCAGACGTCTCATCACAAACACCATTCTTGACATATACAGCATACTCTGTCTGAGCTGTGATTGCAGGAAGT
>DFGT01000009.1 GCA_002371265.1 Bacteroidales bacterium UBA3743
GATTGATGATTGATGATTGATGATTCAGAGATAATCAATCATTAATCAAATTATCCTTAATTATATCTTTGTTGCGAATTTTAGGATTGTAAAGTAAAATAGAGTTCTGATTTATGGAAAATAGCCAGATAATATTCAATAAAGAAAAGGCAACTCAATCAATATTATATGTTGCCAATAAACTTGAAAGGCGGGATCTGCATAAGATCTTTAAGGTTCTCTATTTTGCGGAGCGTAAACATTTGCAAGATTGGGGAATGCCTATTTTGGGTGACACTTATATAGCGATGGATGCAGGACCAGTCCCTTCAAGGGTATACGACATATTAAAAATTGTACGTGGTGATTCGTACATGTCTGATACAGAAGGTTTGAAAAAAATGTTTGCTATTGAGGATTGGATGTATGTTGTCCCACTACAGAATGCAGATCTTAACAAACTATCAAAATCAGATATTGATGCATTAGATTGGTCTGTAAATACTTATGGGGCTTTGTCATATGATGAGATTAAGGAAAAATCACATGACATTGCATGGAGATCTACGGCAAAAGATTTTGCAATCAGTTGGGAATCAATAGCAAGAGAAGCGGGTTTAGATAGTCAAGATATAGAGTATATTACACAGACGCTTGAATCCCAGAAAAATTTGGCATAAGATATATGGTTTCTTTTGCTGATCTTATAAAATAACATTCCGCACTTATACAGCCAGGGGCTGTGTTTCTTGGTGATTTTGATGGTGTGGATCATCAGAAATTTTATGTTATAGCTGGAATATCTGAGGATAGGGTTTTAGTTTGTTCTGTACTGATAAATTCTAGTATAAATCCTTTTCGCCGACAGCATCTACTTCAACTTCAAATAGAAATAACGCCAGACGATTATGATTTTCTTGACCATGTTTCGTATATTAATTGTGCCAATCCTATAAAAGGACAGTTGTCTCATTTTGACGGAACAGACTTTTCTTATAAAACTCAACTTAACTCGAATCATCTGATTAATATACAAGATAATATAAAAAAGAGTGGCCTCTTGACTCCGGAGGAAATTAAATTTTTTTTGGGTCAATGATTGGATTTATGATTGACGACAAATGAGATTATCGGTAATTGGCTGCGTCTTAAGGATGCTATTGACTGTTTGAGAATATGGGAAACTCTTAATAATTAATCCTAATTTTAATCCCATCGAATTCGATGGAATTAATAGTCGTTTATGACAATTTGATGTTAAAAAAATATAAAGAATATGATTCTTTGTGATAATTTAGTATAAATCTTTTTTCAAACTAATGTCTCAAATGACGATATATGAAGAAAATACTATATTTAACAATGGCTCCTATTGATGAGTCTTCAGGTGTATATAAAAAGATTGTTTCTCAAGCTTCTGCGTTTTCTGAACAAGGATATGAATGTCTGATTTTATTTGTAAGAGATTCTTCTGAAGCATATGTTCGAAATATAGATGGAAAAATTACTAAAATTGACATTTCTGACAAATTTCAATTATTGAAGATAAAGGATTATCTAAAAACATGTGTTTTTTGTTATGCTAGATTTGAATTGCTTCGCCATAAGTATTATCGAGAAATAATTCTTATGTGTAAGAAGTTGAGTGTGAAAATTATATCCGAAATTCCGACTTATCCTCCATATCAAGAAAGTTTGGCAAGGGTAAAAGCGGCATTGTCCAACAAAAGGTATCTATCTGCTATCAAGACTCTATTAGGAACTATATTAGTTATAATGGACATATATATCATGACTTTATATTCAAAACTTGTGGTTATTGTTGCTGATGACAAGAAATTTCTTTTTGCAGATACTGTTAGAATAGAAAATGGAATAGATGTCGAATCTAATCCATATCAACATAAAAATCCAGATGAATATATAAATATCATAGCAGTAAGTAATTTTTCTGTTTGGAATGGATATGACAGAGCAATTGTTGGTTTAAGCAACTATGTTAAGGAAACTGGAAAACACGACATAAAATTAATTATGGTTGGTGATAAATCAGCAGGAAAATCATTGATAGATCAAGCAGAGCGTTTAGATGTTTTGGATGATATTGAATTTACCGGATCTTTGTCTGGAAAGAAACTTGACGAGGCATATGCAAGGGCAGATATAGCCCTTGCTGCTCTTGGTAATCATCGTCGCAATGTATTTGCTAATTCATCCTTAAAAGTAAAGGAATATGCATCAAGAGGTATGTTAATGGTACTTTCAGATGCGGAAGGAATAGAATATGAGATTAAGGAAAAATCTCTTATTGTCAAATCCGACGAAAGTCCACTTGATTTAGTAAATATTATAAAATGGTTTGAATCGATTAAAGATAAAAAAAATACATCATTGTATATCCATGAATTTGCACAAGATAATTATTCTTGGGATGCTCAAATAAAAAAAATACTTGAAAGACTATAGAATAATTATGAATGTAGTTAATAATCCTGGTCTTTTTATAAAAAAATATGATAGTATTAATTTAGGATTAAGCTATCTTGTATTATGGGTTCCTATTACTGGGTTATTAGGATCTATTTTTGGAGAGGAATCAAAACAAACAATTTTTTTTAGAATTCTTCAAATACTTTATATTTTGGGTATTGTAAATGCTTTACCTGCAGCTAGTCGTATATTTAGAAATGTAAATTTTTTATTTTTTTTTATTTTGTTGTTGATGATTTATTTCTTTTCATACATAGAATGCTCTGATGATGGGTTAAAATTTGATATGAACAGAATGATATTGTTATGGTGTATTCCTTATTTGTTTATGTCACTTTTGATAAAAGATGTTGAGAATTTGTTGTTTTACTTAAGATATGTTGGTTTTTTAATTATTTTTATTGAGTTTTTAAATTGTGTCGTCTTTTCTAAAGTTGACGTCTATAGTCAAGATGTTGGGTATAATTGTGTTTTGCCTATAGTGCTTTTCTTTTCGAGTTTCCTTTTTGAAAAAAAGAAGTTTGACTTGTTATTTGTTATTTTGGGTTTTGTTATTGTTTTGTTTAGTGGATCTCGTGGTCCATTGTTAAGCTCAATTTTGGGGCTTATACTTACATGTTCTGTGAGATTGACAATTAAAAAGGTTATATATTTGATATTATTTTTTTCCGGTTTATTTGTGGCTTATATTTTGTATAAGGATCAAATTTTGAGTTGTATAATTGATTTGTTTGCTTCTTTAGGTGTTAGTACAAGGGTAGTAGAAGGTTTATTATATAATAATCTTGGTGATGATGAAGTCAGAGATTCATTACGAAATGCAGCATGGCTTTATTCTTGTGAACGCCCTTTTATTGGAGGTGGTTTTTTTATGGATAGAATATACCTTTACAATTTGAACATTATTGCTTCTAAAACAGCTTCTGTATGGGGTTGTTATTGTCACAATATTTTTTTAGAATTGATGATGCAGTTTGGATTAATTCCGGGACTTTTAATTGGTTGTACTATTTTAAGGAGGATATTTTTTAAAATAACGGGGTCTGATAGTTATTTTAATATACGATTAATCATCATATTTGTTTCTATTGGACTATTCCCTCTTCTTGTATCTAGGTCATGGATTACATATCCTTTTTTTTATTTTCTTGTCGGTTTGTTATTTAATCCAATATTTAAGAATAAAAAAAGCGTATACTCATGAAAAAGAGATTAAGGTTTTTGTTTTTTTTTATAAAATATTTGCCTTTTTATTTATGTTATAAATGGTGTTCAAAAGATCCAATCATCAAATCTGATATGATAAGGTGGATTGAAGTTATTTTACATAAAAAGGAATATGATATTGAAAATATTATTGAAGTTTTTAGATATCCAGAATATCGATCTGTCTTGTATAAGCGCTGTAAATTTTTATCAATAATTCTAGGATTGTTTTATAAACCTCAGAGTCTATTATTTATATGTACGAAAAATAGTAATATTCAGTCAGGATTTGTGATTCAACATGGATTTTCTTCTGAAATTAATGCTGAATTTATTGGGAAAAACTGCCAAATATGGCAAAATGTAACAATTGGAGTTCAACATTCTGGTATGAATGATAAGCCTATAATTGGGGATGATTGTAAAATTTGCACGGGGGCAATAGTTGTTGGTTCTATTAGAATAGGAAACAATGTGACAATTGGTGCTGGTACTGTTGTTACCAAAGATGTGCCAGATAATTCTGTAATATATGGTGCTCCAAATAGAATTAAAATGATTAATTAGTTTACAATATGTCTCCTGTTCATAGAGTAGTTTTAAATACAATAGCCCAATATGGTAAGACCATTACAAATGTTATACTTGGCTTGTATTCAACACGAGTGGTCCTATCTACACTAGGAAGTAATGATTTTGGTACATATTCACTTATTGGAGGTGTAATAGCAATGCTTGGTTTTATGACAAATGCATTGATGATTACAACGCAGCGGTTTATGTCTTTTTATCAGGGAAAAAATGATGTTAAAAAATCACGTACAATTTTTGAGAATAGTGTAAATTTACATATCCTTTTAGGTATTGTGTTGGTATTAATATTATTGATTGTATCAAGATTTCTTTTTGATGGATATTTAAGGATATTACCAGAAAGACTTTATGCTGCAGAATGTATTTATTATACTGTGACGTTAAGTCTTTTTATTACATTTTGTACTGCACCTTTTAAGGCCTTGCTTGTTTCGCATGAAAACATAGTTTTTGTTTCAATTGTAGATGTTCTAGATGGCGTGTTGAAAGTTGTTGTCGCTTTTATTGTGTCTTCTTGTTGTTGGGATAAACTAATTTTCTACGGAATTTTGATGGGAGGAATAAGTGTGTTTAATTTCTTTTCGTTTTTTGTATATTCAAGGATAAAGTATGAGGAAGCTTCTGATTTACATCTTTGTAAGTTTGATAGGTTTTATTTAAGAGATCTATTTTCTTTCGCTATGTGGACCAGTTTTAGTTCGTTTTGTTTATTTGTTAAAAATCAAGGAATTGCAATTGTTATAAATAAAATCTGCGGAACTGTAGTAAATGCTTCTTATGGAATAGCTTTTAATGTAAGTTCTTCCGTTCAGTTTGTTTGTTTATCTGTTTGTAATGCAATAAATCCACAATTAATGAAAGCTGAAGGAGAAGAGAATAGAAATAAAATGATTCGTTTGTGCGAAATAGAGTCCAAGTTTGCGTTTGTCTTAATGAGTATGATTTGTATTCCTTGTGTTTTCGAAATGCCAGTCTTGTTGAAGTTATGGCTTGGAGATGTTCCTGATTATGCTGTTTTTTTCTGCCGATGTGTAATTATTGCAGCTACGATGGATCAAATGACAATAGGAATTGGAGCTGCAATTCAAGCGGTAGGAAATATAAAAAAATATAATTTGGTGATTTATACTGTGAAATTAGGAGCTTTGCCTTTAGCTTTAATTGTAAAAATATTAGACCTGAGGGTAGAATATATAATGTTCGGGTTTGTTATTACTGAATTCGCATCCTCTTTGTTGAGAATATATTTCTTAAAAGACATATCCGGAGCTTCTATCACGTTCTTTTTTAAGCGAGTTATAATAAAATCTATGTTTCCAATACTTCTAGTTATTATATTCTCTGTAATTGTGTTTAATTTCTATCTTTTCGATGGACGTTTGATTATTTCTTTTGTTGGATCAATATTTGTTACTTGTTTGACAATGTATTTTGTCGCTTTGGAAAATGACGAAAAATATCATGTTACAAGAGTGATATTAGGATTATTGAATAAAATAAATGGATAGAATATTTATAACTTACGGAGACGATGGGTATGAGGCGGCAAAAAACAAAATTGTTGCTTCTGTTAAATCTATTAAGGTATTTGATAAAATTTATGCCTATGGAATTGAGGATTTGTCAGATGAACTTCTAAAATCGGAAGTTATTAAGATAAAACGAGGAGGAGGTTTATGGAGTTGGAAGCCTGATGTGATTCTATCCACAATGGAAAGATCTCAAGATGGGGATATAATTGTCTATTGTGATGCAGGTTGTTCTGTATATCCATCTAAAGAATGGTCCAAATATTGGAAGAAGTTGGAGAACCATGATATTATCGTTCAGCGAATTTATCAAAGGACTGATAGGTGGACACGTAAGGAGTTGTTGGATATGTTTTCATCAAATGGGAAAAATTGGCCAAAGTGCTACCAATATCAGGCAACACCTATGTTTAAGGTAAGTGAATTCACAAAACAATTTGTACGTGAATGGCGTGATTTGATGATATCCAACCCTAAACTCGCAATGGATGTTACACCGGAAGAACGTTCTTCTCAGCATTCATCATTGATAGAAAATCGTCACGATCAAGCTATATTTTCTTCATTGGTATACAAATACCTTAAATGCTCGGAAACGAAGGATAAGATATATACTCAGTGGGAGCATATCGAGGACTTAGATCCTTTTTTTAAACAGGCGATTCGAGCAACTCGACTTCGTCATGGAGAGGACGAAACAAGCAAACATAGAAAGGTTGCCATATTCAAAAGATTGATAAAAGATTATTGTTTAAAACCTTTCTATTATGCACCATTACAATTGTGGTATAGTAGATAAATAGTTATTATGAAAATAAGATTGATTTGGGCAGATTCTCTGAAGGGATGGCTCATGATATTAGTTGTCATTGGACATGCCATTCAGAGTTTTCTTCATGATGGGTGTCATAATGATCATGTGTGGAACTTAATTTATTCATTTCATATGCCAGCTTTTATGGCTGTTAGTGGTTGGTTGAATTATAGAATAGACAGTACGTGTAAATTAGTCAATTTTGATTTAGAGCTTTTTTTAAATAATTGTAAAAGACGTTTTTTTCAGTTGTTGGTTCCTTATTTTGTATGGTCTTTGATTCAGTTTATACGGATGGGAGATTACTCTATTCAAAATCTATCAAAGATGATATTCTATCCTGATGCCTATCTTTGGTTCCTCTGGGTTTTGTTTTGGATTTGTGTTCTTTTCAATCTTGCTCAGCTGATAGCATCAAAATGCAAGATTAATGAAATGATTTCAATTGGTGGGTTCTGTATCATTTTGATGATATTTATGGTTGGTTTAGAGTTGAGAATGTTTGGGTTTCAATTTCTGGCGTACTATTTCTTGTTCTATACTCTTGGATATTGTTTGCACAAATATGAGATGAAATTATTTTGGCAATGGAAGTGTTTGGTACCTCTTTTTTGTCTATGGTTAATCCTTGCTTGGGGATGGACTATGCATGGCTTGCCGTCTTGGATGCCTGTTATTCCTAATGTTCCATCTGCTCTGTTGCAGTATGCATATAGAGGTTTTACGGCGTTTGTTGCAATAGCTTTTCTGATAGGCGTGGCTCCTATGATTTTGAATGGCACTGACCAATTGAATATTTTTCTTTCAAGAGTAGGTATCATCTCTCTAGGAATGTATGCTGGTCATCTTGTGTTTTTGGGATATGTCAAGAACTTGCTCTTGCAAGCGTTTCCAGACTTGAACATTTGGTTAGGTATCGCAATTACCAGTGTGTTCACTTTTATTATAGCTTATTTGATGATACGACTGATAGAAAAGAACAAGTATACAGCAAGAATATTTTTAGGAAAAATATAAAAATTAGTATATGAAAATAGTAAATATACTTGGAGGTCTCGGTAACCAGATGTTTGTATACGCAATGTATCTTGCATTGAAAGATGCTCATCCTGATGAAGAAGTGTTGTTGTGTAGACGAAGTTATAATGGGTATCCTTTGCACAATGGATATGAATTAGATAGAATATTTGGATTGGAAGCACCAGATGCTAGTTTGTGTCAGCTGGCAAAAGTGGCATATCCTTACTTCAATTATAAAACTTGGCAAATAATGCGTCATTTTTTTCCTCAAAGAAAAAGTATGGCATCTGGAACTACTCAGATACCTTTCAATTATGAAGAAGTGAAAAGAAATGATAATGTGTTCTATGATGGATATTGGCAGAATGAAAAAAACTTTCTTCCAATTAGAGATAAGATAATCGAGACATTTGCTTTTTCTGATTTTTCTGATGACAAGAATAGGAATTTGGCTTTAAGGCTTAGAAATAAACGAACTGTGTCTTGTCATGTTAGAAGAGGGGATTATTTGAAGGATCCTGTATATGGTGTATGTAATGAATCATATTATAAAAAGGCTGTTGAGGAACTAAATAAATTGGTAGATCCCGAATTATATTGCATCTTCAGTGATGATATTGAGTGGTGTAAAGAAAATTTAATTGATACCATAGGAGACGATAAAGAGGTTGTATTTGTCGACTGGAATAAAGGGAAAGATAGTTACAGGGATATGCAGCTAATGTCACTTTGCCATTATAATATTATTGCCAACAGCAGTTTCTCTTGGTGGGGGGCTTGGCTAAATAATCATGATGATAAAGTTGTTTTAGCACCTGAAATATGGATGAATAAACATTTGGTGAATGATCCAATTTGTGATAGTTGGAAAAGAATAAGCATTAAATAACTGACAATGAAATACGGGATAATCACACACTATGATGTGCATAACCATGGGGCATTGCTACAATTGAATGGACTAATACAAGTGCTTAGGAAGTTGGGAATAGAAGCGTCTGCTCTTCAATTTGATAAGAATTATGATTTCATGGGTAAGGCTATGAAAGCCAAATATGAAATTTCAATCAAATCAATAGGCATTTATATTAAGTTTATTTTAGAACGAGGAATTAAAAGTACGCTATTCAACTATAAAAAGAGCAAATTGTTAAATGGATTTCGTAAAAGTCAAAATTTAGTTGGTCCTTATTACACAGAATGTGGAGAGTTGGATGGCGTTGTTGTAGGAAGTGATGAGGTGTTCGCTCTTCATACTGGTCCGACACCTGCATTTTTTGGGCATGCATTGCCGTCGAAAAAAGTTTTTGCATACGGTGGATGTTTTGGCCCAACAACTATTGAAGACGTTGACAAATGGCATTGCAGAGCATTCATAGAGAGTGGATTAAATAGTATGTGTGGACTTGGAATGCGAGATCAGAATTCTATTAGCATTGCTGCAGAACTTACAGGAAAAACACCAGAGTTGGTTTGTGATCCTGTTATTCTTTATGGTTATGAGCAAGAAATAGCGAATATGCAGAAACTTTTAAATGATCCATATTTGGTGGTATATGCATATGATAATAAGTTTGATGATCAGTCTGATGTAATCAAAGAGTATGCAAGAAAGAATGGATTGAAGATTGTTTCTCCTGGATTTATCCAAAAATGGGCAGATATAAATGCGAATGTCGATCCAATAGAATTATTGAATTGGTTTAAAGGTGCAGAATGCGTTATTACCAATACATTCCACGGTTGTGTGATGAGCATAATCACAGGACGTGAGATGGCTGTGAAAATGAGAGGAAATGCAAATAAGTTATTAAACTTAATGCAGGAATACAAAATTGACAATCGTGTATTTGGAGAAGAGAAAAGTTTGGATGATGTATTTTCGCAGAAAGTCGATTGGGATGTTGTTAATGGTCAGATAAAAGAAAGACGTGTCGCATCGTTGGATTATTTGAAAAGAATGATTTCAAAATGAATATAAACGACAATTCTGCTAAACGAGAGTGCACAAGTTGCCAGATGTGTGCTGCTGTATGTGGAAAGAACGCAATCAGCATTGTATTAAATGAAGACGGATTCTATCGTCCAACGATAGATGCATTGGCTTGCATAGACTGTAGTTTGTGCACAAAGGTTTGCTATAAGTTTGACGAAAGTCTAAGAATAACAACTTTAGAGCAACTTCGTCAAACACAATTGTACTCGGCTTGGTCTAATGATGATGATTTGGTACGTAATACAACATCTGGTGGAATTGGAGATTTGTTGGCTCATGAGTTATTGACTCAGGGATACAAAGTAGTAGGATGTGCTTATAATGATGAGAAGATAAGAGCTGAACATCGTATTGCTGATTGTGAAGAACAGTTGTTGCTGTTTAGAGGAAGCAAGTATATTCAAAGCTATACGTTTGATGCTTTAAGGTATGTTGTTTCAAATTGTCGTCAGGAGAAATATGCAGTATTCGGAACTCCTTGCCAGATATATGCATTGAGTAAGATTGCCGAAATAAAGAATTGTCGAGATAATTTCTTTTTTGTTGATCTATATTGTCATGGTTGTCCTTCGTTATTTACTTGGACAAAATATCAGAAATATATTAAAGAAGAGCAAAGTGTTAATTCTTTTGACAAAGTAGAATTCCGAAGCAAAACTCTTGGTTGGGGAACCTTCAGTGTATCGTTTTATAATAATGGACAAAAGATCTATAATAGCTCTAGAAACCTTCATGGATTCTATGAATTATTCTTTTGTGATCAGGTTCTGAACGACGGATGTAATGAATGCCAATTAAGAAGTACACTTGAATACACAGACATTCGTTTAGGAGATTTTTGGGGAAAGAAATATCTTGATAACACAAGAGGAGTCTCTGGTATTAGTGTTGTGACAGATCGAGGAAAAGAAATATTTGAGGCAATAAAGAAGAAAAATATGACTGCCAAGTTATGTGATTACAAAGAATTCCTACCTTATCAGAGTTATGGAAAATTGCATCATCCAAGACCTGAAGCTCGAAAAGCTATACTTGATAGTTTGACAAATCCTCGGCAAGATGTATGGGATGCAGTTCAAACTCTCCATGCCAATCAAACAATAAAGCAAAAATTTGTCAGATATATAAAAAATGTATTAGCATTTTTCCCATTGAATGTGACTAATACGATAAAGAAAATGGTGTAATCTTAGCTTGAATAAACAGGATATTTCGGTTATGCACTATTGCCTTAAGTAAGATTCAAATTGTAATATTGTGTGTGATTAGAAATAATCCAAAATAATTTTTATAAATGGAGAATTTCTCTGTATTGATGTCTGTCTATTACAAAGAGGATCCAAAGTATTTTGATTTGTCTTTGGAAAGCAATCTTGTAAATCAGACTTTAATTCCCAATGAATTTGTATTGGTATGTGATGGTGATCTCACGCCAGAGTTGGAATCTGTCATTGATAAATACCAAAAATTATTTCCTGAGATATTAATGGTATACCGTAAGGAAAATGGTGGATTGGGAAAGGCATTGAATTTCGGATTGCCTAAATGTTCTTGTCCTTTGGTGGCTCGCTCTGATAGCGATGATGTTTGTGCTCCCGATCGCTTTGAGAAGCAAGTCGGTTTTCTGACGGAGCATCCTGAGATTGGAATCATCAGTTCGTACATTGATGAGTTTGCTGAAGATTGGAACAATCCCAATAGAGTAAAAACATTGCCATTGACTCATGAAGAACTCTATCAAATGGCAAAATTCAGAAATCCTCTGAATCATATGTCGGTTATGATGCGTAAAGATGATATTATAAAAATTGGATCATATCGTCATATTCCTTATGTAGAAGATTATGAATTGTGGATTCGGGCGATGATTAATGGAATCAAAATTGCCAATATCGGAGAGGTCTTGGTTCATGCTCGCGTAGGGAATGGTATGGTTCAGCGTCGTGGAACTAAAAAATACATAAAAAGCTGGCATTTGATTAATAAAGAAATGATAGAAGCTGGAATGATAGGTTATTGTACTTATCTTAGAAATATGATAGCAATTACTGCATTTGTTTTCATACCTGCCAGACTCAAAGAATATTTGTATGAAAAAATATTAAGAAAGGGATGAATGATGATCGTGTTTTAATATTGCCTTTAATCATAATTGTTTCTTTTGGTTGTATTTGTGATTTTGTTTTTCTTGTGTTTTAATAGTTTTGTGAGTTTTTTTATTCAGCTTTCCTTTATGATTTTGATTATTCATAGTCAGTAAAAGTTATATGACGCTACAAATGATTTTGCAGATAAAATCAGTTATATATCGGATAATTATAAACGAAGATCCAGATGTTTTGTTTTTATGTGAATATTATTATTCTATCTACAAATTTCTATAGTAGAAATTGAATATATGTTAAGTGTAAAATATAAATATTCTACAAATGCTAATAAGAACAATAGCGTATAGTAGATGTCCATTAGAATTAGAGAATTTTTCCTATATGGATATTTGCGAAAGAAAAGACAGCCTATAGTTAAGGATATTAAAGATTTTTATTTGTATTTTCTAGGGTGTCATTTGAGTAGCAACAATTCTACGGATTCTCAAACTAGATGTGACTCTGACAGATTTTCTAGTATTGGAGCTTTCTTCATATATGTAAATGCCTTGAATATGGAATCTCTCTTATGCTGCAGGAGAAATGTTGATTCGTTATGTAAATCATTAAAATGTAGATATAAATTATACAGTTGTTCTCTGTACTTTTTTAATGATGTGGGAGGGGCTAGTATTATTCGAATTAGGAGCGTTGGAAAAAACGCTTTGTGGAGCGGTGTTTGGGAATTTAGCGGTACAAGTTGTGTTAGAGGTATTCCTTTCCGTATTGATCATATTCTTTAGGGAGAAAAATTAGATGTAAAAGAGGTAAGTGTCGTTGATGTTCGAAAAAATAATGGTCATAAAGCTGTGATTTCAACATTTTTTTCTGATTCTTCGGTTTCGATTTCCTAATGAAAAGGCAAGAAAAGAATTAGGCTGGGAACCGTTGGATGTGTTGGAGAATTATAGGGTATAGAGAAGACGGAATAATATCCGTCAAGACAAATTATTTGTGGTTATGTCCAAATCCGATTTCGACTATCAATTGGTAAGCTTTGATGAATCTCTGAAACGTGTGGCTGATTCTTTAAGATAGAAGATGACAATCCAACAACTCCATATTTTTACGCGGTTAGAGTAGTAAAGTGTTTTGGAAGAATAGAAAAGCGTTTGACCTTTAGATATCGTTCGGTGTTTGTTTATCGTGTAGAAAATGCTATATTTGCACGGATTATAAAACAATATTTTATTGATATTTAATGAGGCTAGACTAGCTAAGCTTGTATGATATTAACGTCGTTTGAATATAAAGAAACTGGTTGGGAACTGAAAGATTTGGCTCCCTTAAAACCGGTAAACTTGTTTGTAGGTAGAAATGCGACAGGCAAGACTCGCTCTATACGTGCAATCCGAAATGTGGCCCAGTTTTTTCAGAACAACGATTTTAAGACAGGTAAATCTTTTGAAACGGAACTAAAATTCGGCTCCAAAGAAGACAAATCTTGGACTATGACATATAGTTTCAAGATAACTAAAGATGTGGTAGAGAAGGAGAGTCTTGTTGTTAATGGAGACATATTGATTGATCGTACTAAGCTTACTGCAAAGTACAAAAATACTTCTGTAGATCCTCCTTCTGATAAATTGATTGTTCAGGTCAGACGAGACAAGTCGCTCTATCCAGATATAGAAAAATTAATGGAGTGGGCAGATGGGGTTGTCATGGTGTCTTGTTCGGGTATCAGCAATTCTTCTTTTGGAATAGGTAAGGTCGCAAATCGATATTCTTTTAGCAATATAGTAGATTCTCTGTCTGCAGAAGAGAAGAAAAAGGTCATTTCTCTTGCTAAAATTCTAGGTTACAATATAGCGGAAATAAAAGTCATAGAAATTGGGAATGCACTCCGTTTTGTGCAGCTAAAAGAACGCTCTGTTCCTTTGGCGGATACTCAATTGTCTAATGGTATGTTTCGTACTTTGTATCTGTTGTGTTTTATCTTTTTTATAAAGCATGATAAGAAGCTTAGTTTGTTGTTGATAGATGATTTAGGTGAGGGTTTGGATTATCGTCGCTCTGTCGACTTGGGAAAAATGATTTTTAATGATTGCAAAGAATATGGATTGCAGTTGATCGCAAGTTCGAATGATGCGTTTTTGATGGATGTGGTGGATATTGCCGATTGGCAAGTGCTGAGTAGAAATAATGGAAAGGTGACTTCAATAAATTCAGAAAATAATCCAGATCTGTTTCGCAAGTTTAGAATGACAGGTTTGAGTAATTTTGATTTTTTCTCGTCTGATTTTATAGATAGCTATTTGAACGAGTAGAAGAAATGAAGTGCGCGGTTTATGTAGAAGGGAAAGCTGAGATGTTATTTGTGGCTGATGTCCTTGCAAAATATTCTGACTATGATCCTTCTAAGATAGGTTTTAAATGCATTACACTAAACAAAGATGTGTTAAAACCAGTATCGCATCCTGCTCAAGGAGATGAATTATCTTCTTCGTCGTACTATCAAATAGTCAATGTAAATAATGACGATCTGGTTGTTTCTAAGTTAAAGAAAGATATTCCAAATCTTGCGAAGCAAGGTTATGAGATAATAATTGGTTTGCGTGACGTCTTTGGGGAAGGGTACAAAGCGTTAATCCAAAATCAAGAGATTGACTTGGATCTGATTAGACAGATGCATGATGTTCAGTATGATCAAATAAAAAATGATTGCGCGGATATACGGCTTCATTTTGCAATTATGGAATATGAAGCCTGGATGTTGGCTTTGATAGATAAATTCATCATTTCTAAAGGAGGCGATCCTGCAGAAGCATTTGCCGATGCAGTGGTTGATCATGATTCAGACTTTGAGACAACAGTGTTCCATCCATATAACAAAGTACAGAAAATATTACAATCTATTGGTGAACATTACGGTAAGCATGAGGGAGATCATTTATCGTTTCTTTCATGTTTATCGAAAGACGATTATGAGAGTCTTCGTAATTCTAATCGTTGTGCTTCATTCAAATCGTTTGTTGATAGTTTATTGCCATAAAGTCTGTGAAATTATACGCAAATTGTCTGAATTTTTAATGAGACAGGAATATTAAGTTGCCTCATAATTCATGTCCAAGAAATCCAGTTGTCGCAGATGTTTTGTATCTATCGGTCTTTCTTGAAAGTTGGGAGGCAGCGTCGAAGACGCGACACACCCCAGCCCAAGGGTGTGAACCCTGGGCAATCGATGGCAATGATGGGTGTGGATGATATTGCAATCGATTAAACTCTATAGGGGGCATTGGGGTAAAACAAATGAAATCTTGTCTTATCTTCGTGGACAACGACAAAATATTCCCAATGATAGAAATTTGCAGTCACTGACTGCAATGTCCTATATACTTGAAAATGATGATTATATAATATTGCGGCCACTGGTTGCAATATCTCGAGAGTCTTGGATGGTTGCACCATCTCGTCTTTTCTATTCTAGCCTTCAGATACTTAGCGAGATTAGAGACTCGTTGAAAAGATCTTTTTATGAGCATGAATTGATACAATAATGTTGGTCGAAGCGACAACTTGATCATAAATATCTAGTCTCTATTATGAACGATCTGCTCTTTCAAGGAATAAAGAGGCACTAAAGAATTATATACAAAAAGGGACAGAGATAATGGATCCGAAGTATATTCTTCGAGATCCTATGACGCTTGATTTTTTAGACATCCCAAATGATGAGGTTTATACAGAAACTAAATTAGAGAATGCTATTCTAAATAACCTCCAAAAATTTTTGCTTGAATTAGGACAAGGCATTTGTTTTGAGGCACGTCAGAAGAGAATTTTGATTGATCATGATTATTTCAAAGCGGATTTGATATTTTATAATCGTATACTTCATTGTCATGTTATCATTGACTTGAAGATTGAGTTACCGTCATGAGTATGCTTCTCAGCTCAATACATATAAGAATTTTTATCGTCATGAAATGATGCAACCAGGAGATAATCCTCCAATTGGTCTCCTTCTATGTACGGACTATAGTGATACTTTGGTTAAATATTCAACAGAAGGACTTGATGACATATATGTAGGAAAATATATGTTTCAACTTCCGAAAGAAGAGGAGATTCGTCAATTTTTGATCGATAATATGCCTGTCATTGAAGATGATAAATAAGCGTCGAAGACGCGACACACTCCAGCCCAGGGTGTGAACCCTGGGCAATCGATTGTTCAGATGGTGTGGAAACAATGGCGAAATCGGATTAAAATAAATCCAATAATAAGCCAATTGCCATAAGCGATAAGCTATTAGCCATTTGTCAAGTCATGAAATAACATTACATTATTAGAACTATGCTATATTCAATAGCTCATTTTATTAAGGATAAAATCCCATTTGTGTGGGGCATAATCGATCTGATAAATTCATTTCTATTCTCTTTGAGATACGGAAGAAAGTTAGCACGAGTGACGTCTAATCTAAATATATCCAGAGAGAGTAAGGGAGGTGTGCGTGTTAAAGCCATACCGATGTCCGAAGTGCCGACATCTGAGATGGTTTCTTTTTTCGACAACCAGCCGGAAGAGGCATATAAATTTTTCCGTCCGCATGGATTTGATGCAAAAAGCATAGAAAAGATACAACGGAACAAATCGTTTATTGCGTATGTGTTTCGTGATGAGGAAAACGAGAAAATAGTAGGCTATTTCTTCCTCCGCAGTTTCTTCATGGGCAAAGCCTACAGGGGTAGGATGGTGGATTATAGTTATCAAAGCAAAGGGTTGGCCACCCTTGGCAACCAACTGATGAACGAGATTGGTTTTGGAATAGGACTAGATATATATGAAACCGTGTCACGCAAAAATATCGCGTCCTACCGTTCATCCATATCCGCCAGCAAAATGAAGGTTGTGAAGGAGATGGACAACGACGAAGTGTTGCTGGAGGTAGTCAGGGAAAATCCACCGGCAAGCGCCGAAGGTGCGACATGACCCAGCCCAGGGTGTAAACCCTGGGCAATCGATGGCAATTGATGCCAATCGAATGACGGAATTGTCGTATAACCGATTGGTCGGATGACGTGGATTGATGCCAATTGATTGACGGAATGGTCGTATAACCGGTTGGTCGGATGAAGGACGGTTAAATCAATCATCAACCCTCAATCATCAACCCTCACCCCTCAATCATCTTCCCAATTTGTGGAAAAAATCCGTCGATCCAGAATAAAAGAATTGAAAAAATATATAATTTTGCAAAGTTTTTCCGTCAGAAGTAAATAGAAAGATGGAGACTTGACTTTATAAAAATTAAATAGAAAAAATCAAAAAGAAAACCTAAGTGCAGTCTGAATGTGAATTAGTCAGCTGTATGGAAATAATGGAGAATATGTTGTCGTATGTAATAATTTTTGTGATCCTGCTTGTTGCAGAACTGCTATATTTCAGAGTGGCCGATAAATATAATATTATCGACAAACCGAATTTGCGCTCGTCGCACACCCAGATCACGTTGCTTGGAGGAGGAATAATATTCATTTTCGGAGCGATTCTATATGCCGTATTCTACGGGTTTAGGTATCCATGGTTTTTGTTAGGTCTTCTTATGATCGGTGCGGTAAGTTTTTTGGACGATGTGAAGACGGTGCGTCCGAGATACAGATTGATGGTCCATTTTGCCGCCATGTTGCTGATGTTCCAGCAGTGGGGTTATTTGGATTTCAGGTATTGGTGGTTTATTGCAGTGGGAATAGTATTTTGCACTGGTGTTATCAACGTATATAATTTCATGGATGGAATCAATGGAATCACAGGCGGTTATTCACTGTCTGTGTTGATACCATTGATAATATTGAATGAGGAGAGCCATTTTATCGACAAGAATCTGCTGATCGTATTGACGATGAGTGTTGTCATTTTCTGTTTCTTCAATTTCAGGAAGAAAGCGAGATGTTTTGCAGGCGACGTGGGTGCGGTCTCGATAGCGTTTGCCATCGTCTTCCTGATAGGCAGGTACGTGTCGTACACAGCCAATTTCTGGGCCGTATTTCTATTGATGGTATATGGAGTAGACGGATGTCTAACCATCTGTCACCGACTGATGTTGCATGAAGACATCAGTATGCCGCACAGAAAGCATGCCTACCAGTTGATGGCGAACGAGCTGAAGATGCCGCATGTGTTAGTGTCGAGCATATATATGGCGCTGCAGTTGGCAATATCGTTAGGAGCGATATATTTACCCGTCGACCCATACACATATTTCGCAATAGCCTCGGCTGTGTTGTGTGTCGCATACATCCTGTTCAAGATGAAATATTATCATCTACATGAAGATTATTTGAAATCCAAAGGATTGTATGTGGATTGGAGAAAGAAGAAAAAAGAGGTTGTTGAAAAATACAGCGAGGAGGAATAAAATTCATTCTCTCCAGCACCGAAGGTGCGACACACCCCAGCCCAGGGTGTAAACCCTGGGCAATCGATTGAGGAAATAATCGAATGGTCGGACGACGTTGTGCAATCGATAGGTGTGGATAAATGCCGGTTGATTTGTATGGATAATCTGTTGATGACAATGGCGTGACGAAAATGGCAATCGAATATCATTGTCGCTGTGTTTTTGTCATTTTAGATTGTGGAAAATGGCGTAATGTTTGAATAATAGAATTAAAATTTAATAATAAAAACGGGAAAAATATGTAATTTTGCGACGATTTTCGTTGGACATATAAAAAGTATGTATGTGATGCATATAAACATATATGTTGCAATTTGGAAATTAATCAATGAAATAACGGGAGACGTTTGTTGATCTCCTATATTGTATAATAAAATGGTAATAGACAATAAGTTTCTAGACAACCTGTTGGAGCAGGCGGCAAACAGCGAACGAAAACGTACAGCTTTTGATATGCGCACTACCTCTGCCGATAATTCACAACGTATAATCAATGCTATGATGCCAGGTACAATTGTGCCTATCCATCGTCATACAAAGACATCAGAATCGATGACTGTTCTTCGTGGAAGGTTGACGGAGGTGTTTTTTGACGAAAATGGAAACGAAACGGAGCGTTTTGAACTTGGTCCATCTACAGGAAATATGATGGTTCAAATCCCGGCGGGCACATGGCATACAGTGGAAGTGAAAGAACCCTGTGTGATTTTCGAGGCAAAAGATGGAGCGTATGAGCCTGTCGATCCCAAAGACACAATGCAAAGATAAGAGAATAAATACATTAACAGAACTAATATTTGGTATTAGGAATGTAATGTCTAACATATAGAAGAAAAAAATCCAATTAAAGGTATATACTTAATTATTTTATGATAGAAAAATAACGTGGATGTTAAAAATAAAAATAGTTTGCTTATTTTGAAATTGATAATGATATGGTAGACTTCGGTTTGGTCTCGATAATAATGCCCAATTTTAATTGTGCTGCGCTGATTGGTATCACAATCAAGACCGTTTTGGCTCAGACATATAAGAATTGGGAATTGCTCATACAGGATGATTGCTCGACAGATAATCCTGAGGTGTTGATCAAACATTATGCAGATGAAGATCCTCGGATTAAGTATGAACGTAATGCAGACTTCTCAGGAGCTGCTGTTTCTAGAAATAATGCATTAAGAAGAGCGAAAGGGCGTTGGATTGCTTTTTTGGATTCTGATGATCTTTGGGAGCCTGATAAACTGGAGAAACAGTTAAGATTTATGGTAGAGCACAACTATCGTTTCTCATATACGGGATATCAGGAAATAGATAATTATGGAAAGGAGACGGGGTGTGTTGTTTCTGGACCCAAACATATATCTAAGTTTGGTATGTACTCCTTCTGCTGGCCGGGTTGTCTGACCGTTATGTATGATAGAGAAGCTATAGGTCTTCTTCAGATTGCAGATATCAAAAAGAATAATGACTATGCCATGTGGTTGAAAATTTGTCAAACTGCGGATTGTCATCTATTGGATGAAGTTTTGGCAAAGTATCGTCGTGGTCGTGTAGGCAGTGTGTCTTCTCATAGTTGTACAACGATGATAAAGTGGCATTATAAACTTTGGCATGAGGCTATGGGAAAAAATCATATTTCAAGTACATTTTGGACAGGTATGAACTTGGTGTGTGGCGTATATAAGAAATTTCACTATGTGAAGAGAAGCTGATGATTTAAAAGATTATAGAAAGAGTAAATGTTACTAAAATGGATTTTCGACCGTTTGGTCGCGCTGATTGGTCTTTTGGCTTTGTGGCCGGTGTTTTTGGTTGTGGCTTTGATGATTCGAATTAAGATGCCAGATGGTCCAATTTTTTTTGTACAGAAGCGTGTTGGAAAAAACGGGAATTTGTTCCCATGCCATAAGTTTCGCACAATGACGGTGGAACATCATGGAAGCACTATCAGTGTGGCGGGAGATTCTCGAATCACTCCGCTAGGGGCGACACTCCGTCACTATAAATTGGATGAACTTCCTGGATTGTGGGATGTGCTGGTCGGCAATATGTCGTTTGTTGGACCGCGCCCGGATGTTCCTGGATATGCGGATAAACTGGAGGGCGACGATAGGGTAGTGTTGAAGTTGAGACCAGGAATCACTGGTCCGGCAACGTTGAAGTACCGCCGTGAAGACGAGATGATTTCGGAGTACGTCGCTGAGAGACAGGCAGAAGGTGATTCTCGTCCAATCCAGGAAATCGCCACAGAATATAATGATAATGTAATTTATCCAGATAAAGTGAGACTCAACAAGTACTATTATCGTAATTACTCATTCATCAAAGACATTGAGATGATATTTGCGACGGTATTGGGATGGAAAGTCAAGTTTGCTGGAGAAGAGGTATAACAATTAAACGCATGATTATGGCTGAAGAAAGAAAAACAATTTATCTCTGTTTGGCTCATATGTCGGAAGAGGGAATTGAACAGAAATATGTGAAAGAGGCATTCGACACCAATTGGGTCGTACCAATGGGTCCAAACGTAAACGCATTCGAGCAGAATTTGGCGGATTTCGCAAATAGTAATAGCGACGGTAGCAAATTGGACCGTAAGGTGGTGTGCCTTTCTGCCGGAACCGCTGCTGTTCACCTTGCTCTGTTGGCTTGTGGAGTAGGTCCAGGTGATGAAGTTTGTGTACAGAGTTTCACATTCTGCGCCAGCTCTCACCCAATCACATACTTGGGAGCGTCTCCCGTCTTCATCGATTCAGAAAAAGAGACATGGAATATGGATCCTGCTCTTCTAGAGAAGGCTATCGTCGAAAGAAAGGAGAAGACGGGAAAGTATCCAAAGGCAATCGTTCCTGTTGCTCTTTACGGTATGCCATACAAGGTTGATGAGATTATGGCTATTGCCGACAAGTATGGAATTCCTGTTGTCGAGGATGCCGCAGAAGGCATGGGATCTCGTTTTAACGGACAGGTACTGGGCACATTTGGAAAATTTGGAGTGCTCAGTTTCAATGGCAATAAGATGATCACAACATCTGGAGGAGGAGCACTTATCTGTCGTGACGCTGAAGATGCCAACACTGTCATGTGGCGCGCCACTCAGGCTCGTGACTCTTATCCTTATTACCAGCATTCCGCTATCGGCTACAACTACCGTATGAGTAATGTGTGTGCTGGTATCGGACGTGGTCAGATGACAGTTCTTGATAAGCATATTGCCCATCATAAGCATGTGCAGGCATTGTATGAAGAGCTCCTTAAGGATGTTGACGGTGTTGATATTCACAAGCAGCCTGCAGATCCACGTTATGATGCCAACTTCTGGTTGTGTACAGCGACTATCGATGAGAATATCAAAATCAAAGGACAGGAGAATGTCTACAAAGAGGTGATAAAAACAGCAGTGGGAGGAGCTGCAGGAGTCATCAAGGCTGTAGACTCAGCCACAACAGATTGCCAGCCAAACGATAATGTTGAGGCTCTGCGAGTATATATGTTGGCAAAGAAGATAGAGTGTCGTCCAGTGTGGAAGCCAATGCACAAGCAGCCTGTGTATGCAAACGCTGTATCGTATGTAAACGGAGTGTCAGAATCATTGTTTAAGATCGGATTCTGTTTGCCTGCCGGTCCATACGTTTCCGATGACGATGTCCGTTATATTGTAGACAGCATCAAAGAAGCAATCGTAAAATGATTGCCCCAGTGTCGAAGACACAACATAACATAGCCCAGGGTGTCAGCCCTGGGTATTTTGTATACAATGCGTGACATTTTCACAGAGAGGGTGTAACCATGGGTATTTTGTATGCAATGCGTGCATTTTCACAGAGATGGCGTCAGCCCTGGGTATTTTGTTAAACATGAAAATCCAAGAATTAGAAACATATACGCAATCACAGTTTGAGGAATTGAAGCAATTGATGACGGAATTGTCTGATAGAGTCTCATTTTCAGAGCAGAAATTGGATGATGTGTTGGCGGATTCAAATTGCCATCTCTACGTCGTCATGGATAACGGTCATATCATCGGTTGTGCGACACTCTGTGTGTTTCATTCTCCAACAGGCACAAAAGCATCTATAGAAGACGTTGTGGTGTCATCTGCATACAGAGGACAGCATCTAGGCAAACAGCTGATGGAGCACGTGTTGGAAGCGTCGAAAACATTTGCTCCGATAGAATTGCATCTGACATCGAATCCCAAACGCACCGTCGCCAACATATTATACCAATCTCTCGGATTTGAGAGGAAGGAGACAAATTGCTATAGAATGATGAAATAGAAACACCACCCAGCACCGAAGGTGCGACACACCCCAGCCCAGGGTGTAAACCCTGGTGATGTTGGGAATATTGTGGATGTCGGATATATGAATAGATGTCATCACCCAGCACCGAAGGTGCGACATACCCCAGATCAGGGTTTTACCCCTGGGAATTGGACAGATGAATGGAGCCGTCCAAACATCGTCCAGCACCGAAGGTGCGACACACCCTAGCCCAGGGTGTAAACCCTGGGCTAATGAAAAACCAATCAAATAATAAAAATAATCGCTCATTATGGGCATAAAACAGTACAAAAATGTCACAATCATTAACAAAACAGTACATTCATCTCGTATTCTCTACCCAAAAGAGAGCCGACATGATATCGAAACAGCATTTAGCTAAAGTCCATGCATACGTGGCAGGCATATTGAACAATATCAGCTGCTCAGCCATATGTGTAGGAGGCACACCAAACCACATCCATATCCTATATGTGCAGAGCAAAACAATTACGTTGAGTGATACGGTGCGTATAGTGAAAACCAATTCATCCAAATGGATCAATGAGAACCTATATCCGTTTGCGTGGCAAAATGGATATGGTGCATTCAGTGTCAGTCGAGGACATGTGGAACTCGTCGCCAATTACATCAAAAACCAGGAGGCTCACCATTCTAGGACCACGTATCAGGACGAGTTCCGGCGAATATGTGAAAAGAATGACGCACAATACGACGAACGATATGTCTGGGATTAACCAGCAGCACCGAAGGTGCGACATGCCCTAGCCCAGGGCGTAAACCCTGAGAATGTTGGGAATATTGCGAAATGTTGGATATATGAATAGATGTCATCACCCAGCACCGAAGGTGCGACATAACACAGCCCAGGGCGTAAGCCCTGGGCTATTTAGTTATATATGGAATAGAATCGTCATATGAGAATGAATTTCATTATGATTAGAATGATTTCGTCATAATATGGCGATTATTGTATTATGATTGTCGTTTTATCGTGAGTCCCTTCAATAAAATGTATAGTATGATTATTTAAAAACAAAAAGACGCTTGAAAAAGCGTCTTTTTTAAGTTGTCCTGCAAGGACTCGAACCCTGACAAGCAGTGCCAGAAACTGATGTGCTACCATTACACCACAGGACAATTTTATATTTTTTGTTGTCTTGCAAGGACTCGAACCCTGACAAGCAGTGCCAGAAACTGATGTGCTACCATTACACCACAAGACAATTTTGCGAATCTCAGATTTGTTTTCCTCAATTGCGATGCAAAGGTAATGCTTAATTTTGAATGTGCAAAGGAAAAATGAGGATTTTTTTGATTTTAGTGTGCAACACAAGCGATACATGGCCTAGAATGATGTGGTTGTATATCTTTTCGAAAGTATTCGCTGTTGTGTTGAGTGGAAGAGGGCAGAGTATAAAAACAAAAAAGACGAGGTTTCCCCCGTCTTCTTAAATTATGCATTTAGCATTTATAAATTTATCATTTCTTCAGGTATTCGTCCATTGCGGCTGCCGCACGACGTCCATCTCCCATTGCCAAAATAACGGTTGCTCCACCTCTTACAATGTCTCCACCGGCAAACAACATCGGAATGCTGCTCTGCATGCCTTCGTTGACTTCGATTGTGCCTTTCTTGCTTACTGATAGCCCGGCTACTGAGTTTGGTACGATTGGGTTTGGTGACACACCGATGCTGACAATCACTTCGTCGCACTCAACCTCCTCAATGGCTCCAGGAATTTCGACTGGGCTTCTGCGTCCACTTGCATCTGGCTCTCCAAGCTCCATCTTCTGCAAACGAACCTTTGTGACGCGTCCATTCTCGTCGCCGATATATTGGATAGGGTTATGAAGAGTCATAAACTCAACGCCTTCCTCTTTTGCGTGGTGAACCTCCTCAATACGGGCTGGCATCTCTTCCTCGCTACGACGATATACGATGATGGCTCTCTCTGCTCCCATTCTCAAAGCTGTACGCACTGAGTCCATGGCTGTGTTTCCTCCTCCAACAACGACGACTTTCTTACCCTTCAACACTGGTGTGTCGGTGTCTGGATTGCCTGCGTCCATTAGGTTGACGCGAGTCAGATACTCGTTGCTTGACATGATGCCTGTCAAATTCTCGCCCTCGATGCCCATGAAACGTGGAAGTCCGGCTCCAGATGCGACGAAGATGCCTTTGAATCCGTCGGCTTTCAACTCGTCTACCGTGATAGTCTTTCCTACGATGCAGTTTTTGATGAATACTACTCCGAGATCACGAAGATTGTCGATCTCTGCTTCTACTACTCTGTTGGGAAGACGGAATTCTGGGATACCATATTTCAACACTCCACCGATTTCGTGCAATGCCTCGAATACAGTGACGTCGTATCCCTTCTTTATCATGTCGCCAGCGAAAGATAGTCCTGCAGGACCACTACCTACAACTGCTATCTTTATGCCGTTCTTCTTGATATTGCTATCTGCTTTCTTTGTTCCGTTCTCACGTGCATAGTCGGCAGCGAATCTTTCTAGATAACCGATAGCCACTGGCTCTTTCTTCATCTTGACGTACATGCACTGGCTTTCACACTGCTTTTCTTGTGGGCAGACACGTCCGCAAACAGCGGGTAGTGCGCTTGTCTCTTTCAGCACATCTGCGGCTTGAAGAAATTCTCCACGCTCGATGTTCTTGATGAAGCCAGGGATGTTGATGCTGACCGGACAACCGGTCATACAAGCAGGATTAGGGCAATCCATACATCTGCTTGCCTCAGCGACTGCTTGTTCTGCTGTCAGACCTTGGTTTACCTCCTCACGGCATCTTGCTCTGTATTTAGGATCAAGCGAGTTCATCTGCACACGAGGTTGCGCAGTACGCTCTTTTGGGGATTTAGCCTTGCGTAGTTCTTCTCTCCACGCTTCGTTTCTATCTGTTGCCATAATCTTCTTTACTTTGCTAGTTTTGCTTTTGCCTCTTGCTCCTGCTCTCTGTAAGCACCTAGACGCATAAGCATCTCATCGAAATCTACTTGGTGAGCGTCGAACTCTGGTCCGTCAACGCATACAAACTTGGTTTTGCCTCCTACTGTGATTCGGCAAGCACCGCACATGCCTGTGCCGTCGACCATGATAGTGTTGAGCGACGCTACTGTAGGAATATCATATTTCTTTGTCAGCAGCGACACGAACTTCATCATGATAGCTGGTCCGATTGTTACACATAGATCGACTTTCTCGCGTTTGGCGATCTCTTCGATTCCGTCTGTCACACGACCTGCCTTGCCATATGAGCCGTCATCTGTCATGATGACAACTTCGTCGGAATACTCACGTACCTGCTCCTCTAAGATGACTAGATCCTTAGTGCGGGCAGCCAAGACAGAGATGACTTTGTTGCCTGCTGCCTTCATCGCTTTGATGATAGGAAGAAGTGGAGCTACTCCTACACCACCGCCAGAACAAACAACTGTTCCGAATTTATCGATATGGGTTGCCTTACCAAGCGGACCAACAACATCCAACAACTCATCTCCAACATTCAGGTTGGTGATTTTGGTAGACGACGCACCTATTTTTTGAATCACAAGAGTGATGGTGCCTTTCTCTGTGTCAGAATCCGCAATAGTCAACGGAATACGCTCTCCGTTAGCGTCAACACGCACGATAACGAAGTGTCCTGCTTTTCTCGAACGTGCAATCAATGGGGCTTCCACCTCCAATTTCACCACATTTTCAGAAAAGAACTCCTTACTTACTATTTTACTCATTGGTAAGAATATGCTTTAGTTTTGTCAATTTCTACAAAAATACTATGTTTTTTGGATATTTTTTGTGGATTTGACAAAAAATATATCGTATTGATGTTCGATTTCTTTGATAGTTAAAATATAGGGCAGGTATCATAACCTGCCCCGATGTCTGTTGTTTGCTATTCTTCAATCTTTCTTTTCTTCAACTGCCAATAGTAGAAAATGAGCGAAAGAATAGTGTAGATTGCAGCCTGGATAATCAATCCCCAGTGGTAGAACGCGATATCGTCGATTGAGGCTCCCATTGTGTTGGTGCGGACGTATGCGTGGATTCCTAGTGATGATGGGAACAAATATGAGAAATACAGCCATTTTTGCGGTATTTCAGAGATCGGCCAGCTGATTCCTGAAATGAAAATCAACGGCAAGCTTAGGAATACGAACAGCATGATGCAGTCCTCACGTCGGTACACCAGAATTGAGAACAATATTGAGTATGAGATGCAGGCAATCAGATACGGCACCATCCATGCAAGGTATGTGCCGAATGTCGACATCTGTGGCAAAGTGAATATTTTATTGACAACCACAAAGAAATATGTAGCGTCTACAATATAGATTATAAAATATGCAAGCATTTTGCCAAGATATATGTAGACGGGATTCCTATATAGATCTCCCTTTGGAATCGCAAAGCCGAAGTTTTGCTCACGTGTGCCTCCCATGTGCATTCCGATTCCCAACATAAGCGACTGCTGGATGATAAGCATCAGCACTGCAGGAATAAGGAATGATGAATATCCGCTCTGTGGATTATACATCGCTTTCGATTCGTAAGTGACTGGTGCTGCTGAAATCTCTGCTTCACGGTCGGTGGAACTACCTAGTTTGTTCACTTTTATCTCTTTGTTCATGTCCTGCGCCACGACTGCAACAGTAATCATCAGATTCTTGTAGTACATCATGCTGGCCATGTCGCAGTAGATGCCGACCACGGTTTGGCGGCCTTGCGCGATATCATCGGAAAATTCACGTGGAATACGTATGATTCCATAGGCGTCTGTCCTTTCAAGATATGTGCGAGCGTTTTCCATTCCAGTGGCGTGCGAGATGATTTTTATATCGGGCGACGCGTCACAGCGACGTAGAAACTCACGGCTGATGTTGGTTTGGCTGTCGTCCACCACCACCACCGGCACTTCTCTCACCACTTCGTTGTCGTAGATATAGGCATAGAGCAATGGGTAGGCGAGTGGCAGGATGATTACGAAAATCACGATGCCGACGTCGGAAAAAATCTCCTTAAACTCGTTATAGCATATTTGAAGTATCTTCATCTTTTTCTTTTTTATGCTTGGTAATTCACCTCGTTGAATGCTTTCTCATACACTTTGATGAATAGAAGAGGAAGTCCGAGGATTGCTACAAGTACGGCGAATGATTTCCATACATATATGATAGAATATCCGTCGAGCACTTGGTTGACATATATCAGATAATAGTGGCGTAATGGCAAAAGCCATGATATCGCTTCCATGATCTTAGGCATTGCCATGACTGGGAATGTGAATCCGCATAACGAGATGGATAGCACTCCAAGTAGTGATGCCACACTCATCGCCAAACGCATCTGTCCTGCCAGTATTCCGAAAATGGCTGCCGAGAATGCTTGCGACGCGAGTGTTACCAACAGCTGGATGCCAAGCAGTCGTAGCAAAGAACAGGCGATCGGAAATCCGTTGATTTTATAGAGATAGACGTCCATGAATGCGAACATGAGCATGTAGACGGCTGTCTGTGGCAATAGTTTTCCCGTCAACGCAATGACGACATTTTCTCCTGACTCTTTAAACCATTTTTTCTGTGTGCCTCGTTTCCATTCCAATCCTATTGAATAACATGTTGCAATAAATACAATAAGAAGCAATATCGCTGGTATAAATATGTTAGTCAAATAGATGGAGTAGTTGAGCGACGGATTGTTCAACGGGTGCGATTCTACTGTTATTGGCTGAATCAACCCCATTATCCTGTCTTCGTCCAACCCCTTGGCTGACAGTGTTGCCTTTGTGATAGCAAGACCAGACAACTCTCCTAACACTTTCATGTTTTTGAAAAGGAATGACCCTGCCAAAAAATAGGCATCGTTGGTGTAGAAATAGATAGTCGGAGTGCGTTGGGTCAACGCCTTTTCTGATAGACCATGCGGCACATGCACTATCGCAAACACTTCTCCTTTGCGTAGGGCATCCTTCGCGTCGGAGAAATTCTTGTATTTCACTGTCAAATTTGTCTCCTGCATAGCGTCAAGCGTGCGTAAAAGCGTGCGTGACACTTGGCTGTCATCGTCGTCGACGACAGCAGCTGGAATCTCATTGGGTGCACCTTCTTCCATCACATCAACAAACATGAAACTGAAGAAGACGGGAGCTATGAGCATACAGAATAGGTAGAGCGGGCGACGTCTTGATATCTCGACCTCTCTAAGAGCCAACTTTTTTAATCTGCTAAAAATTGACTTTATATCCATACTCTTTTATTAGTTATTTTGAATTTTGAATGACGTCGACGTTTGACACTAATAGTCATCGTTTATCGTCTATCGCTTATTTGATAATCGCGCTCATGCCTGCAGCCAACTGAAGATTCTGAGCCTCAGGACGCATCTTGACCTCGAATGTCTTAAGGTCGTACTGACCAAGTGCTTTTGTCGCTTTCCACACAGCATAGCTGCCCACATTTTTCATTCCGCTTACAGTAGCGTTGATTGTCGTGTCTTTTGCTGGAATATAGACGTTTACGCTCTTGCCAATTTCAAAATCTTTTAGCAGATCTTCACGGATGTTGAATGTGAGATATGCACCGTCGGCTTTAGCAACGTTCATGATAGGAGCTCCAGATCCCACTAATTCTCCTTCTTCTGGGAATATCTCTGTCACAACACCATCTGCCAAAGCACGGATGATTGTCTCGTTGATATATGAGTTGACTTCTGCAACTGCACCTCTCGCTCTTGCCACCTGAGCGGCTGCGGCATCTTTGTCTTCTTTCTGCGCTCCGTTCATAGCCATGTCATACTGTGATTTTGCGGCTTTCTCTGTCGCTTTGGCTGCCTCTAGCTGAGCATATGCCTCATCTTTTTTCTGGGCTGCAATCACTCCCTCATTGAAAAGTTTTTCTACTCTCTGGTAGGTCTTCTCATAAACGTCAAGACCGGCTTTTGCTTTTTGCCACATTTCGTATGCAGCCTCGATCTGCTCGCTGCGAACACCTGCCTGAGCTTTGTTCTGCAATGCCTGAGCAGCACGCTTTGCCGCTTCTGCCTGAGATAGTTTGGCTGCCACCTCTGGAGCTTCCATGATAGCGACTGTGTCTCCCTTCTTCACGAAATCTCCCTCTTGTACTTTGATTTTCATTACACGTGAAGGCACTTTGGAAGATAAACGATAGTCGGATATCTCAACCTCACCTTGAATAACTGGTTCTGGAGTCGAATGTGTTAATCCAATTAGAATTACTGATAGAATTACGACGATTACAATGATCGCGATAATGATCACACCGTTATTTTTCATCTTATTGCGTTTTTATTTGTTTACTTAATTTGATGCTATTGGCCATAAGCTGTCTGCTATTTGCCTTGTATTTTACCTAGTGATTTTTTCAAATACAAATCAGCCAAAAGAAGGTCGATTTCTGCCTCAACCGCTGTGCTCTGAGCTTTTAGTAAAGCGGTCTCAGCCTGAAGAACATCTGATACTGGAATCATTCCTTCTTTTAATCCTACTTCTGCATAGCGAAGGTTTTCCTGAGCTTCCTTCAGGCTCTCCTTGGCTGTGTGTAGTCGTTCGCTGGCTTCTGTCACCTTTTGCATGTTTTGATTGACCTGCAATGTGATTTTCTCCTTTGCCTCGTCATACTGGTATTCGGCGATTCTGGCTTCTTCCTTGGCGGCTCTCACTTTGTAAATTCTCTCTCCACAAGTGACAACTGGCACTTTCAATACGACACCTACGTTCCACATGCCGCCAAACTCGTTTTTGATTCCGTCGAATGCTGATGGGTTGGTTGTGGTGTATCCGCCCATAAGTGCTAAAGTAGGAAGGTATTCGCTTCTTGCTATCTTGACTTTCTCTTCTCCAATCTCTTTTGCCAATGCGAGACTCTGCATTTCATATCTTGCGTTTAGAGCCTCTTCGACGTTGGCTGTGGATGATATCTCTGGCACTACGAAACCTTCTGCGTCGATGTTGATGTCTGCAAGCTCAATGTCGGAGTTCATATCAAGTCCACATATTTGGCAAAGTAGCATTTTTGATAGAGTGATGCCGTTCTCCACCTGGATCACAGAAACTTTGGCCTCGTTCAATTTGACTCTGACTTTCAGTCCGTCGGCTTTCGTCGCGAATCCGGCTTCTATAAGTCTTTCCACATCTTTATTTAATGTGTCGATAGTGCGGAGATAGCTTTCTGCCAATCTCTTTTTCGATTGCAGACCTACGATTCTCCAATAAGCTTCGTCTGTCTCAACAATCACATCGTTCTCTTTTCCGACCGCTTGGGCAGTTGTGAGTTGCTCCACTTTTTTCATTATATTATGGTATGCCGCTATTTTTCCACCCATATATAATGGCTGTGTCAGCATAACAGAGATGACGCCGACGTTGGTGTTGTCGATCTCGAATTCGTTTACTATTTCTGATCCGATGGCATTCAGTTTGGGAGCCATGGCAGAAGACAAATTGTTTGCCATCCCTTGAGTCATATTTTGAGCCATGGTTGGCATGTTTTGCATCATTTGGGCAAACTGCGGATTTTGCATCATCATCTGTAGTAAAGCTGGATTTTGCATCGCCTCTTGCATCATCTGCTGCATGCCTTGCTGAGTCATCTGCTGCATACTCTGGCCCATTGCTGTTCCAGCATTTGTGCCCAGATTGTTTAGTTTGTCTTGCGTCTCCTCGGAAAGAAGACTGAAGTCTTTAGAAGAAAGGATGTATGCTCCTGTGGCGGTGATTCGAGGCAAAAACTTTGTGAATGCTGCTTTCCTGTCGTAGTAAGCTTTCTGTTTTTTGGCATCGGCCATTTTTAAGTCGTTGTTGTTGCGGATTGCCAAAGCACGACAGCTGTCAAGAGTCAAAACATGTGTTTCTGCGTTTGAAAGTTGAATCGCGCATACCAATGCTGTTAGTACTGAAAATATTTGTCTTCTCATATCTTTGTGTAAACTCTCTGTTTTTTTCTGCAAATATACTTAAACGTATCTTCATATTTCTCACAAAGCATGAATAATTAGTTGACTAAAAAGACGAAATGAGTAGACGGAATGTACAAAACGTCATTTGAATATTTTTTGACAAAAAAATCAAGTTGGGGTATTGATTGATTGGATTGTTATAGAATGATATTGTTTTGCATGATTTTGTTACGTATTGTTTGGTTTTTGCCTGATTTTGCTTATACTTTGAAAGAATTGTACATTTTTATAGGATAAAGACAGGCGAAATAAATTACAGCTATTTCAATAGCTTTAATTTTGCATTGTAAAACGAACTGAGCATAGAACGAATTGGACGTAAAACGAACTGTCGCGATTCGGCGAGTTTATAGATATATTGCCGGCACATTGCAAAATGTATTTTGAGGATTGTGCTGGACAGAACGTAAAACGAACAGGATAAAAAAGGGGCAACTGTTAGTGGTTGCCCCTATATAACGAACTGAAAAAGGAGGAGACGATGAAGTTTACTAAAATGCATGGGATCTCCAACGATTACATTTATATCAATGGAGCGACTGAAAAGATTTACAACCCAAGTGATGTTGCGATCAAGCTGAGTGACCGTCACACTGGTATCGGATCTGACGGTATTGTGATGATTCTGCCAAGCAAGACGTGTGATTTTAGAATGCGTATGTTCAACTCTGACGGCTCGGAAGCTGAGATGTGTGGTAACGCTTCTCGTTGTGTCGGCAAGTATGTCTACGATAAAGGCTTGACTAAGAAGACAAAGGTCTCTCTCGAAACTCTGGCTGGTAAAAAAATATTAAATCTTCATGTTGTTGACGGTAAGGTGGATACGGTGACGGTGGATATGGGTGAGCCGATCCTCCGTGGAGTTGATATCCCTACCATATTTGATCTGCCGACGGTGGTCAGCCAACCTATCGTTGTGTCTGGCAAAAAAATTCTGACTACTTGTGTCAGCATGGGAAATCCACACTCTGTTGTTTATGTGGACGATGTTGATTCCTTGGATTTGGAGAAAATAGGACCGTCATACGAATGCCATCCTGCATTCCCTCACAAGACTAACACTGAGTTTGTTGAGATTCTCAGCCGTAATGAGGTGAAAATGAGGGTCTGGGAGCGTGGTGCCGGTGAGACAATGGCTTGTGGCACAGGTGCTTGCGCTGTGGCTGTGGCTTCTGTACTCAATGGATTTACCGATCGTGATGTCCGTGTGAAGCTTCGAGGAGGTGACCTTCAGATAAAATGGGACGATGACGACAATCACGTCTACATGACAGGCCCCGCGACTACTGTTTATGAAGGTGACGTGGAAATATGATAAAACGAACTGGATTGGTTTCTTTCTTCTTTGAGTCTGTTTTCCCAATAAGAAATGATTCAAATCCTACCAATAATAGACATTTGTGATTAAAAGATAGTGATATGGTAGCAATTAATGATAATTTCCAGAAACTGCCGGGCAGTTATCTGTTTTCTGAGATAGCCAAGAGAGTTGCGTTATATAAAGAGTCTAATCCGTCGGCAAAAATTATCCGTATGGGAATTGGCGACGTCACTTTGCCGTTGTGTGACGCGGTGATAAAGGCGATGCATAAAGCGGTCGACGAGATGGCAATTCCGTCTACTTTCCATGGATATGGTCCTGAACAGGGATATAAATTTTTGATCGACACTATTATAAAGAATGATTTTGAGCCTCGCGGAGTCTCTCTGGACAGTGATGAAATTTTCATTAGCGACGGTGCAAAGAGCGACACTGGCAACATCGGTGACATTTTGGGCTTGGGTAACGTTGTTGCTGTCACTGATCCTGTCTATCCTGTTTATGTCGACACGAATGTGATGGCGGGCAGAGCCGGCGATCTTCTCGCGGACGGACGCTGGAGCAGAATCGTTTATCTTCCATGTACGGCTGAAAATGGCTTTGTGCCAGAACTTCCAAAGCAGAAGGTGGATGTGATATATTTATGTTTCCCCAACAATCCTACAGGCACAACTCTGACAAAGACTCAGCTGACGGAGTGGGTGAAGTATGCTCTCGCAAACGATGCTTTGATTTTGTTTGACGCTGCATACGAAGCTTTCATACAAGAGGATGATGTGCCTCATTCAATTTATGAGATAGAGGGCGCAAAACGTTGTGCTATTGAATTCCGTAGTTTTTCAAAGACTGCTGGATTCACGGGTACCAGATGTGGATTCACCGTTATTCCGAAAGATGTGACGGCAGTCGGTATGAATGGGGAAAAAGTCCAGCTGAACAGGTTGTGGAACCGTCGCCAGTGCACTAAATTCAACGGCACGGCATACGTTATCCAGCGTGCGGCGGAGGCTGTATATAGTGAAGAGGGAAAGATGCAGGTGAAGGATACTATTGATTATTATATGACTAATGCCAAGATAATCAGAAATGGACTTGAAGCTGCCGGTTATACAGTGTTTGGTGGAAAGAATAGTCCGTATGTATGGGCAAAGACTCCAGATGGAATGGATTCCTGGGCTTTCTTTGATTATCTGCTTAAGGAGAAGAATATAGTCGCCACACCTGGAGTCGGATTCGGAGTGAGTGGAGAGGGGTATATAAGATTCTCAGCGTTGGGCGACAAAGACGCAACGATTGAGGCAATGAAAAGGCTAGGATAATTAGTCTACATAGAGAAGAACGTGATTAATATTGAAAAAGGCGGAACTTGTTGTCGGTTCCGCCTTTGTTTGTTCAGCTAAATGAGAATACGCTTTTCCCATTTTCATTTGTCAACTTAAAGTTGCCTGATGCAATTATATCCATGCCGATTATCACATCATAATCTTCGCTTAATGTTAGCATTGCTTCTACATTAATCGCTGTATTTCCTGTTGGCAGTCCAACGTGAATGAGATATGTGTCTCGTTCATCAACGGTGGAATTGTCTGAAACTAAACACCTTCCATAAGGTTTTAATCCAAGTTCGCTGACAACCTTTGATGAAATTAGAGTTGATGTTGAACCAGTGTCCCATAAACAACATTCTGATTTGAATACTTTGGGTGTTTTCATCCCTCGTTTTAGAACAACGGCTTCGCATACTGCGATAGGAGTTTCAATTGCTTCGACTATACAATCCCATTCTTTCTTATATGTGGTCATATATTATTTGAATAAATTAAGTAAATCTTTCTCTTGTAATTGAGGTTTGATATGTTTCTTCTTGTCTAAGTATTTGACTATACGGACATAGCCAGAATGATTTCGTTTGAACCTTCTATCTTGTGAAACTTCGAATATGTTGTCAAAATTGATTTTTTGTTCTTTCATATACTGGATTTATTGTCTGTTTTTAATCCGTTGTTTTTTACGTCGCAAATATAGTGAAAAATGCGAAAAATATTATTTGATAGATAAAGAAAATAGTTTTTGTATTCAGACTTCGGTCACTGCATATTCCTTGTTGAAATTGCCAAATAGACAACTGGTATATCATTACCGCGTGATTGAAAAAGGCGGAACTTGTTGTCTGTTCCGCCTTTTGTTTGTTTATGTGTGGTAAGGTTTTGAGCCTACCTGCACATTAGGTTTCATCAAAAGAATTATTTGCCTTTCTTGCCGTTGTCCTGGCATTCTTCGTTTAAATCCTCTTCTGGCAAATCTTCTTTATCTGGGTTTAGGTTGATTTCTGCTCCGTTCTTGTCGAAGAACTTATATTGAAGCATTCCGAAGTCTTCATTTTTTAGCATATTGAATTTGCAGTATTTGCGTCTCCATTTCCATTTCAAACTGTTGAAGAAGAATCCGTCATTCAAATATGTGTAGACGTAAGGGTGCACGAAAATTGTGAAGTCTGTTATCTTCTTTTCCTCCTTAACATATCGGATTTTTTCTTCAATCTCATGTTCAAACAAAATTGTAGGCTGAGACTTTCCTGTTCCGTGGCAAGTCGGGCAGACTTCCTCTGTCTTGATGTTTGTCACAGGGCGCACACGGTGTCGGGTGATCTGCATCAGGCAGAACTTGCTCAATGGCAGAATATTGTGGCGGGCTTTGTCGCGAGCCATGTTCTGACGCATTCTGTCGTATAGAGCCACACGGTTTTCTCCCTTGGCCATGTCGATGAAATCAATCACCACTATTCCTCCAATATCACGCAGACGCAGTTGTCTTGCGATTTCGTCGGCTGCTGCAAGGTTGACTTCAAGTGCGTTGGTCTCCTGGTCGTTGCTGCTCTTTGAACGGTTTCCGCTGTTGACGTCGATCACCATCAATGCTTCAGTCTGTTCGATCACCAGGTATGCACTGTTTTTGAATACCACAGTTCTGCCGAAAGAGCTCTTTATTTGTTTGGTGACTTTGTAGAAGTCAAACAGAGGAATGTCATCTTGGTAATATTGGACAATCTCTTTTTTCTCAGGAGCAATCTGGTTGACGTAGTTGATCACTTCATTATAGACATCTTTGTCGTTGACGACGATGCTGTCATAGTCTGGAGAGAGTGTGTCGCGGAGCAGACCTGTCACGGAATCCATCTCTTTAAGCACAAGTTTTGGCAGATCCTCTTTGCTGAGGTTGGCAACCATATTCTCCCATTTTCCGACCAAGTTTTCAAGTTCCTCTTTGAAGTCGGCCTCTTCTTTTCCCTCCGACATTGTACGCGCAATACAACCGAAGTTTTTAGGCAGACATTTGGAAAGAATCTCCTTTATACGTCTTCTTTCTGCGTTAGATTTGATTTTCTGGGATACAAAAACCTTGTCGGACAATGGCACAAGCACCAAAAATCTTCCGGCGATTGTTATTTCAGCAGTCAGACGAGGACCCTTTGTTGAGATGGGCTCTTTCTCTATCTGCACCAGAATCTCCTGTCCAGGAGCGAGCACATCTTTGATGTCACCGTTTTTTTCCAGAATGGGGTCGAGCTCAACATCCTGCACTTTTGGTGCACGGCTGCCTTCCATAAGGACGTTGCGAAGGAATCTCTGTGTAGAGCGATAGCCTCTGCCTAAATCCTGATAGTGAAGGAAAGCTCCTTTATCGTACCCCACGTCGATGAATGCGGCGTTAAGTCCAGGCATAAGTTTCTTCACCTTGCCCAGATATATGTTGGCAACGGCATACTTGTTTTCCGATTCTCTGTTCTCTGAGTGGTAGGAAGCAAGTTTCTTGTCTTCAAGGAGGGCAATCTTTACTTCGTTTTCCTGAACGTCGATAATAAGTTCGTTATTCACTTTTAATTTTTTTTGTTTAGGACTGGATGCAATTTGATTTAGTAAAATATCTGTATGATAAAACTTATGTTCATGTGTTGTATGTTTTGTAAACTCACATTCATGAGACGCACGCCCAGGAGCCACACCTCAGTGTGTCTCTACATGATAACGTTTTGAATAACAGATAATTGCATAGTCTTGATGGTCTTAAATAAAAAGAAAGAACAAACACTGAGCTTTTTACGGCAATCAACGTTTGTTCTTAGCTTTCTTTTTGCAAAATACCGCGAAGGATTATTTCTTCTTATGACGATCCTTCTTTAGTCTCTTTTTGCGCTTGTGAGTAGACATTTTATGTCTTTTTCTCTTCTTACCGCTTGGCATAATCTAATGTATTAATAATTTTTACTAAAGTTCACTTCCGGCTTATTTCTTGCCTTCTACGCTCATATAGTCTCCATTCTCGTAAATGAAGTCTTTTGTAGCCTTGAATGCAGCTATCTTGTGCTCAGGGATGATGATTGTGCTCTTCTGAGTGATGTTTCTACCAGTCTTCTCTTTTCTTGTCTTTACTAGGAAAGTACCGAATCCGCGTAAGTAAATGTTGTCACCTTTACGCATCGCTCTTTTAACCTCTGACATAAATCCCTCAACTACAATAAGAGTATCTTCACGGCTAATTCCTGTGCGTACAGATATCTCATTAACTAATTCTGCCTTTGTCATCTTTCTTAATTTTCAAAATTTGACACAAAAATAGAGAAAGATTGTCTTATTTGCAAAAACTATTTGAAAAAAAAGTCGATAGTGGATATTTTGCATTTCGTTTTTGAAGAGTAAGCGTAAAAATTTTATTTTTGTATTGTTTCACTCGCTATTTTGGTGATTCACAATAAGGAAAGAGGGATGATACTCAATTGGGCAAGACAACTAGTATGTATAATGAACATTGCACTGATCTCAGTTGCGATGTCTTTCTGTGTTGACGCGAGTGCTCAGAATATAGGAGACGACTCTTTAAAAGCTTCCGTCGAAGCAGAATTCATTCTTGATAGCACTCAGTTATATGTGATGGATGAATTGGTGGTGGTGGGCTACGGGGTGTCTCGCAAGTCGGTTCTCACAGGGGCTAACTCGTCGCTTTCTGCCGTTCAAAGTGAAAATAGCAATGTTGAAAGTGCGCTTCAGGGTAGGATTGCCGGTCTTAATGTGTGGATGAGTGAAGGTGGAGAAATGGGTGAGGCGGAGGTCACAGTGCGTGGCGGTACGTCTATCACTGGCAATAATGCACCATTATATATAGTGGATGGATTCCCTGTCGACAATATTTCCAATTTGCCTGTTTCTGATATTCTGCGTATCGAGGTTATGAAGGATGCCGCTGCTTGCGCTATATACGGAGCACGAGCCGCTGGTGGCGTTATAATTGTGACTACAAAAAAGGCGCGAGGCGATGGATTGGAAACTTCTTACAAATCGCAATATGGGTTCAGCACTTTCAAAAATAAACTGAAGGTGTTGTCGCCTTACAATTATGCTAAATTCTGTTATGAGACGGCTGCTATGAAGAGCGAGGAGACGTTGGAGTCTTTCATTTCCGTATATGGCTCTTATGATGAACTTGCCAAATATCAGTCTGTTGAGCAAAATGACTGGGTCGACCAGCTGTTTGGAGAAAACGGTTTCTTCATGAACCAGTCTCTTTTGATGAAATATAAGAAAGACAAGACCGCGTACAAAATATCATATGATTACAACGACAACAATGGAATATTAGTGGGACAGAATTCACGTCGACATAATTTTGGCATGAATATTAATCATGAGGTCTCAAAATATTTGTCGTTTGATTTGAACACCTCATATTATAATAAGATACAGAATGGAGCCGGTGTTTCGACGGAAGGCAGCAATACTGATGCCCGTTTGAGAAACGCATTGCTTTATTCTCCGTTGAATATCGAGGATGTGGAGGATTTTGAGTCGGTGTCGAGCACTTATAATCCGATTGCAGTGAACAATGCGGACTATCGTAAGCAGACTCAGAATGGTGTGAGGGGAGACTTAGGTGTCACGATCACTCCCGTCTCTTTTTTTGATTTCAAATCGCAGATCGGTGTGAATGGAATGTTCAGGGAGACGGATCGTTGCTATGGGGTCGGCACATCGCAGGCACTGAAGAATGGAAATGCTCCTATGGCTTCAATCCTCAACTTACGTCAGTCTACTTTCAGAAATTCCAACACTGCAAACTTTTATCCTCTTAAGAAGTTGAAGCGTCATTCTTTGAGCCTGCTTGTCGGTGAGGAGTTTATAAAGAAGAAAGAGAGTTATAATCAAAGCGAAAGCAGATATTTTCCGGAATATCTCAATGCCGAACAGTGTCTTGCCAACATGAGCCTTGGCACTCCGCAACCATCGAATTCTGCGGTTTTGCCGAATGATGTGATAATGTCGTATTTCGGACGTGCAAAATATTCTTACGATGATAAATATATATTCTCAGCCACTTACAGGGCCGACAGGTCGAGCAAATTCGCGTCGGACAAGCAATGGGGACATTTCCCGTCTCTCTCGGCGGCTTGGAGAATAAGTGAAGAGGATTATTTGAAATATTTGCAGGTGATAAGCGATGCGAAGTTGAGATATAGTATCGGTGCGACGGGAAACAACCGCGTCAGCAGTAATCTCTTCCAGCAGATCTATACATCGCCGTCGGATGCTGATGGGGTGCTTGAGATTGATGGCGAATATCTCTCATATTTAAAAACAGGTGAATATAAACCCAATCCAGATCTTACATGGGAAACCACCGTCTCTCGCAATATTGGTCTTGATCTCGGGTTCCTAAACAATCGTTTCCAATTGATATTTGACATATATCGCAATACCACTGAGAATTTGCTTTTGCAGACAAAACTTCCATACTCTTCTGGATACACATACATGATGCAGAATGTCGGGTCGACAGAGAATAAGGGAGTTGAGTTGTCGTTGAACGTAGGTGTTGTGAACAGAAAGAATTTCAAGTTCGACATCGATTTTAATATCGCTTTCACTGATACAAAAATCAAAAGTTTGGGCGGAGTGGACAAGATGGAGATGTCGTCAGGCTGGGCGGGATCTGAAATCACCGGCGATTATATCCTTGAGGTAGGGGAGAGCGTGGGCAGGATGTATGGATATGAGACGGACGGCTGGTATACAGTGGATGATTTTGAGTATGAAGACGGTACATATACTTTAAAAGAAGGAATTGTTTCTGATGCCACATTATTGGCAGGCAACATACGCCCCGGCTCATTGCGTTTGAAGGATCAGAATGGCGACGGTACTATTGATGAATCTGATAAGGTTGTGATAGGAAATGCATTGCCAAAGCATACAGGTGGATTGCAGCTGAAATTCCAGCTGTGGAATTTTGATTTGGCTGCCTATTTCTATTGGAAATATGGAGGCGACGTGTATAATGCCAACAAAATTGAGAACACCACGACTAACAAGTACTCATATAGGAATATGTCGGCAGATGTGGAAGGATGCTGGACATATTTAAATGGTGAGGGCGGTATTGCGTCGCCAGAAGAAATGGCACAGATCAATGCGAATGCCACGATGTGGTCGCCGATAATGACGAGGTATGTATTCCATTCGTGGGCGGTGGAGGACGGATCGTTTCTCCGTCTGCAGCAGCTGACACTGGGCTATACATTGCCAAACAAATGGACAGACAAGATAAAATTGTCGAAAGTACGTGTGTATGCCTCAGCCAACAATTTGTTCTGCTGGACTAAATACAGTGGGTTCGATCCAGAGGTCAGTGTGAGAAGAGCAACGTCGGCTACACCTTCCGTGGATTATTCAGCCTATCCTAGAAGCACCACTTTTGCATTCGGATTAGATGTGGATTTTTGATGCAGAGTGATAAATCAAGTCATACAACGAAAATTTTTAATGATTTATTACATTTGAAGTCTCTTTTGAAATGATTTAATAGGTTTTTTTCAGATTTTTTTTCAGTTATTTGTTTTTTTTAACATTTTTTTATTAGTATTGCAAAGTATTCCAGAGTTTGGAATATAATAATTTTAATAGGGTGAATTTAGTCCTTTGTGGACCCAAGTAAGCATATTATGAGTCGAACAGGATTTCAATTTTCAGCTATGCTGAAGCGGGCGAAAATAAAGTGTGTTATTAGCTTGCTACTATTTTTATTGTTTTCCATTCAGGTTTCTGCAAGACATGTAGGAGCCCCGAATATTGATTTCTCCGAAGGAAATTTCAGTGGTTGGACGATGGAAACAGGAAATTATTATCGTCAGGCAGATAGTACATGTACTTATGAGTGGACTGGTACAGTGACGCAAGAAAATAACCGTTTTAAATTAATTAATTCAGCTATTTCAACATATGATACGATTGTTAGTTGTGATGACTTTTTGGAAAATCCTTTTTCTGATGGAGCTGTCACAATGCGAATAGGAACCCCTGGATATAAAACAGGTGCAGAAGGAAATGGTTCTAAAAAAGCTGCTGCTGAGAGAGCAACGTATAAATTTACTGTTACAGATGAATCTAAAGCTTTGATTGTGAATTTTGCTTGTGTGCTTCATGATCCGGTAAGTAATAATAACAATCCTGCACGCCCTGGAGCTGCCGCATCAAATTCGGGACATTCAGGAGAGCAAATTCCACATTTTGGAATGAACGTAGAGTTTAAGAGCCCGAGTGGAGATGTTTCAACAGAGGCGTGTGCAAGGTTTGAAAGTACGGCCAATAAAACCGCCACGTACTTGAAGTTGCCTACAAATCCATGTCCTTATTCCGGTGCCCCTAAAATGTTGACCGAATACCCTTATTTGCCTTGGACATCAACAATTTATAATTTGCAAGGCAAGGTTGGTTATGAGGTGACTGTTACATTCCTGACTCATGACTGTTTGCGTGTACAAAATAATAAAGAGGAAGCTGGCGGGCATGAAGCATACGGATATTTCTATGTAGAGACTACAGATTTGAAATTGGATGTGAACAACTGTGAGAGTAGTGGAGAGAATGCCACTATCAAGGCTCCGAAAGGATTTGCCCACTATGAGTGGAAAGTCGACGGAAATGAAAGCCCGATATTCCTGTTTACTGGAAAAGACAGTAGTGAAGTGGAGATAGACCGTCGTCTGATGACTTCCAATTCCAGGTATACATGTACAATGCGTGGCGAATTGCAAAGTTGCAGCTCCATCACATTGGAGACGGAATTGCTTCCTGTATCTGTGAAGCCGGACATTACCTTTAAGGTCGGATGTAGCGGTAATGTGGAGTTTACAAACGCATCTACTTTGAACACTACTGATGACGAATTGTTCAAATATAGTTGGGACTTTGCGGATGGACATAATTCTGTAGTGGAGAATCCAACTCATAAATTCGCAAGGGCTGGCAATTATAAGGTGAAACTGATGGCAGCAACCAAGCATGGATGTTCAGGAACAGATTCGTTTAATGTGACTATTCCTGATTATCCGACTGTGATTATTGATGGTCAGGACACCGTTTGTCAGGGAGCAACAGTAGAATTGTTCGCACAGAACATATCCCAAAATTCAAAAGTCACATGGATGGATTCGTCAAAGACAATAATCAGCAATGATATGAGTACGGAGGTGACAATAGATAACAGCAGTTGGTTCTATGTCCATGTTGTTGATGATTTATCATGTGGATATGATGATTCTCTTTATATTAATCGTGTCTTGATGCCGAACATAAAACTGAATGCCACGAAAGATACGGTTTGTTCCGGTGATTCAACGCGTCTTACAGCGTCGAGCCTTGTGTCGTGCACATATGCATGGAGTAATGGTAAAACCGGTTCTCGTGTAAATGTTATTCCTACAGAGACAAATACATATAAATGTCAGGCAATTTCGTTGAATTTTGGTTGCAAAACAGAAGATTCCATTACAATTCATGTTAATCCAGCTCCGACAATTGACCTTTTGGCCCCTGAAGAGCTATGTTCTGGAGAAAAATCGATGGTGTATGGAGCAGGTGGTGAAAGTTACGAATGGGATTTGGGTATAGATCCTAATTCTGGTCTTGGTATTATTTATAGTGGACCGTCGATGGAAATACAGCCTTATACAGACACGTCATATACGGTGATTGGTTATGACAAGTTTGGATGTAGAGGAACAGCGAGCAAGAAAGTGCGCATCAAGCAGAGCCCTCTTGTTCAGGTTGCTGATTTGGTGGATGAGGTTTGTCCTGATGAGCAAGCAAAAGTGTCAATGCTTTCCGCTCAAGGATATACGTTTGAATGGCAGGATGGATCCACCAACTCAACATTGCAAAAGAAAATTTCAGAGAATGAGATATGGAAGGTGAAAGTGACTTCCAATGGCTGTACAGATTCGATGTCTGTTCCTGTTTATGTTTATCAACTACCTTTGGTCGCCATTTTATCTAAAGATGAAGTGTGTGCTTTGGATACAGTCAAATTGTCAGTCGTCGGCACACCGGAAAGAATCGAATGGATTTATCCTCCAGCTGGACAAGATTCAGTGGCGTTTGATGTCCCAGACGGACCTACGGAGTATCAGGTTGTCGGTTATAGCGTGGAAGGTTGTCCTAATCATGTTTCCAAGACAGTGAATGTCAACATTCCTGTACAGGTGGATATCATTGCACCAGACAGTGTATGTATAGGAAATAGAGCAGAATTGGCTTTTGAGGGAAATGTTGAAAGCCAGAGATGGTATGCTGGTGACATATATTTTGATTTCCAGAAGGAGACGAGCTATTTAGTGAGGGAGCCTGTATGGATCAGACTAGAAAGTACGGACAGGAATGGATGTAAGTCAAAAGATTCGACTTATGTAGACACAATTACACGTCCAGTGATAGAAATCGTTGGAGATTTTGAGGTTTGTCCGGGCGAAGCGGCGCAAATCGACGCTCTCGGAGCCACTGAATATGTATGGCATGACGGAGTGAAGGGTGGACACCGTGCATTCAAGATAACCGATGAAACTTTGAAAGTGTCTGTGACAGGAACTCGTAAGGGATGTAAGTCTGAGGCCAGTGCTATCCTTGGCACACTTCCTGTGCCAGAGTTGTGGGTGGATGGAGATAGTGTGGTTTGCCCGGGAAAATATACTTCACTTAAGGCTCATGGTGCTGATACATATAATTGGGGATATGGTCTGGATGGAGAATCATTGGAGGTCTCTCCGTCAGTCGCCACTAAATATACATTGACTGGAACTGGTTCAAACGGATGCCAGTCGACAAAGGTTGTGACAGTGTCGTTGAGAGAAGTGCCAGACGTGAAGATCACTGGTGATATAAACGTCTGCAAAGACAGTGTCGCGACAATGGTTGCGTCAGGAGCGATGGATTATTCATGGAAGCACGGAAAGCAGGGTGAAACGTTGATTGAAAAAATTTCTGGAGAGACAACATTTGAGGTTGTCGGAGTGGATTCATTCGGCTGCCAGAACACAGCGACATTCACTATCCTTCCTGTTGATCCACCTGTACTTTCATATTTGGGTAGTGTGGATGCATGTAAGGGAGAATATGTGCATCTGCGTGCTCAGGGTGCCACTACATTTGAATGGTATTATGGAAAAGATACCGTCTACACTCCTAATCTTGATTTCATTCCTGAATCAGATATGTATGTCAAACTCGTCGGAACTCGTTTGAATTGTTCTTCTGACATGAACATATTTATTCATCAGCTGACTCCTCCTAATGTTCTTATCACAGGAGATAAGATTGTATGCCCTGGAGATAAGGCAACTATTACGGCATCCGGAGCAAATACATACAGATGGAATACAAATGAGGTTGGACCTACAATCACGCAATTCCCAATGCTGACCACAACATATTATGTGACAGGTACAGATATGAATGGATGTACTAATACTGTGCCATACGAGCTTGAAGTGTACAAACTTCCAAAGCTTGATATCAAATTGTCGTCGGTGGAAGGTTGTGCTGATGAGGGGGACAAGGTCAGATTGTCTGCGTCGGGAGCTATTTTCTATGAATGGAGCGCAGAGCCAGAGCCTGAGAATTTTTCGGCAAACTACAATTCAGAATCTATGGAGATAGCCATTTTGGCAGACACGAAGTTTACATTGATGGGACGTGATGAAAACGGTTGTGAATCTACAACGTATAAAACAGTGACTCTTGCAAACCGTCGTACATTCGACTATACTGTCACTCCAGGCTGGATTGACGAGACAAACCCGACGGTTCAGTTTGTAGGATTATCACCTGTTGAGGCTAATTGGACATGGCAGCCATACTCTACTGCACAGGAATTGGAGGGACGTACTATGAACTACCGTTATGACACTGAGAAGGTCGGAGATTCAGTAAGCGTGCTTGTGCGTGCTGTGGATGCTGCAGGTTGTGTATATGAAGGTGTCACTTCTCTGTATGTGTGGAAGGATATATGGGCTCCAGAGGCGTTCACACCAAATGGAGACGAAAAAAATGACGGATTCAGATTTTATGGAGGTCGCTACGTCGACGAATTCTCTTATATCATATATAATCGCCTTGGAGAGATCATGTATGAAGGAAGAGGTCTGGAAGACACTTGGGATGGCAAGTGGAATGGCAAAGAATGTCCGTGGGGAGTGTATGGTTGGGTTTACAAATATAAATGTAAGTTCGGCAACCTTGAGAGAAACGGTGAAAACCGTGGTTTTGTAACTCTTGTAAGATAAAGAGGTGATGAAAAGACTACTACAAATAATATTAACAGTATGGATGGCGGGTGTGTCTGCATATGCGCAAGATTACACATTCTCCAACCATAATATAGTGCCATTTAGTTTGAATCCAGCGATGGCAGGAAATGCAAACGCGATACGTTTGGGTTTGAATTTCCGTCAGCAGTGGCCGACGTTGGGAAATAAATACAACACACTCCGAGCTTCGTACGACCAGAATTTCTACAAACGAATGTGTTCGGCTGGATTGTCGTATGCTTTGGACAGTTATGCTGGAGGAATTTACAGAACGAATGAGATAGGCTTGGTCTATGCCCATACGTTTCAGCTGAAGAGCGGAAAGTCGAACAAGTTTTCGTCAAATGCGACAGATGGTATTTTCTTGCGTCTTGGTGTACAGGCTACATATTTTATAAATACATTCGATGTAGACAAGGTGTCGTTTGGAGACCAATATGATTTGGGTACAGGTAACCGTTATCTTCCCAAAAGTACAGAGGAGTTCGAACATGAACGTGTCAATTTTGCGGATTTCAATGTCGGTGCGGCATTGTGTGTGCAGGGATTCCTGACTTTGGGTGCAGCCATGTATCATTTGTCTGAGCCGGAAAATGGATTCCAGAAGACAGGCAATAATATCTTGCATCGTCGTTTTGCCGCACATGTCAACTATATCAAGGATTTGGAGCTTTCAAACGGTTTGTTTGGACGAAATTCTATATCAGACACTTATCTATTCGCCAATGCCTCATATCAGAAGCAGGATGTTTGGAAACAGTTGGATTTTGGTGTCGGCGGATTCTTCTCTCCGTTTATGGCAGGAATTTCGTTGAAATCGGATTTGTCTGAAGTCTCGTATGTCTCATTTATGGTCGGTACGTCGATAAAGAATTTCCAGGCATACTACGTATATGATCTATTCACATCGCAGCAGAAAAAGAATGGATCGTGGTCTCATGAGATTGCCTTGATATATATAATACGTACGGTTGAAAGATATCCGTGTCCGGTTGTTTATTGGTAAAAATGCTGGACACAATTCTCCGAAAAGATAAAAATAGCTTTTAAACATACGTTTGTATGAAAAAAGTTGTTATTTATGTAGAAAAACGTAGTTTTATTTTGCGGGTAACTTAAAAAAACTACATTTGCTTAAAACTTTAACAATATACTCAACTAAGGATAGCGATTATGTGGCCTATTGTATGACGACTAATTTGTGTCTAAAATTGAGCCTTGAATTTTATCTAAGAACTCTAATAACATACAACATACTATGAAAAACTTATACTCTATTAATGTACACAGACTATTTCGGTCGATTATGATTTCGGCTGGATGTTTGTCAGCACTCTCTGTTTCAGCGGCACTTAAGATCACGGAGATCATGCCAAGCAATATCTCCACTATAATCAGTGATAAATATGATTATAATGGATATGTTGAGATTTACAATGATGGTGAGCAGGTGGATCTTAATGGTTGGACTGTGACAAATGAGAAGGAGGGTAAGACGGATTGGACATTGCGTCTCTCACAGTCGCATGTTGTCAAGAAAGGATATAATTTGCTTTTCTTTGCGAAGGATGACGTCGCTGAGACGCAAGGAAGCTCTGCAGCCAATATGAATCCATTGTTCATAGGTACTGTTTCTCAAAAACTTACCTCTGACGCTGGAAAACTGACTCTCACAAACGGTTCGCAGACTATTTCTATCGAGTATCCTAAGCAGTATCCGCATATTTCGTATGGAGACGGTGGTTATATGATACCATCGCCTGGAACAGACAACACTGCTGCTTATAAAATATCGGATAGAGTAGCGTCGCCTACATTTTCAGGAACAAATCCTGGTGTGGTATATGCTGGTGGCAGCGCTACGGTTCAGCTTCAGTGTTCAACATCAGGAGCCCAGATCTATTATACTCTAGACGGAAGTATTCCTACAAAAGAAAAAGGAATGGTATACAGCTCTCCGATAGCAATCAATAACACTACTATTGTGCGTGCTAGAGCTTATAAAGACGGTGCTCTTTATAGTGATGTCGTGACAGGATCATACCTGTTCACTGATGAAATTTATTCTTCTTGTGGCTTTTCTAAGTTGCCGATCGTGTCAATCAGCTCGGATGATGAGAATTTTAATGATCCACGTTTAGGTATTTGTGTGGTGGGTAATAATGGCTCACGTGCAACTTGTTCTAGTGACAACGCTCAGACCGCTAACTATTATAATGACTGGATGCGTCCTGCAAATTTTGAATATATAGTCGATGGCAAGGTCGTAGACAATCAGGAGGTTGAGGTTGGTGTGTTTGGAGTCTGTTCACGTCAGCATGCGACAAAGAGCTTTAAGATCAAAGCCAATAAGCGTACTGGAAACAACAAATTCCAATACACAAAATTCTTCAATGACAGAAGTTACACAAAATATAAAGCCCTTGCCCTTCGTAACGGAGGAAACGGATTTTATATGCATCCGCGTTGGAGAGAAGGATATATGCAGACTCTCGCAAAAGGAATGAATATCGACTATCAGGCATACCAGCCAGTCGCTTACTTCTTGAATGGTGAGTATAGGGGCTTGATGGGACTACGTGAGCGTACGGATGAAGATTATATCGAGTCTAATTATGGTTACGAGGAGGATGAAATCGAGTATATCCGTTTGGTGAAAGAGGAAAAAAAGTACGTGGCTCAAATAGGAACTGATGAGGCATATTATAAGATGGAAAACCTTGCCGCTAACAATAGCGGTGACGCTGATTTCTATGATAAGTTGTCTCAGATTATGGATATTGACGAATATATTGACTATCAGATTGTTCAGCAGTTCTTGGCAAACACAGACTGGGTGAACAACAATGTCAAACTGTGGAGAAAGAAAGACGGTGGTAAATTCCGTTGGTTCCTGTATGATGTCGACTTCGGCTTGTCTACAAGCTCGAGTGCATCCAACAACATGTTGAATTACTGCTTGACAGGAAGCACTTCTGGCGGTGGTTCAATGTGGCCTGGAATGGGTGACGGTACAATGCCAGGAATGGGTGGCGGCACAATGCCAGGAATGGGAGGAGGAGGATTCCCTGGAATGGGAGGTGGCTTTTCTATGCCTGGTATGTTGTCTTCGGATGAGATGCATCTATGTACTCTTTTCAAAGGATGTATGCAGAATGAGGATTTCAAATATCATTTCTTGGACAGATACACATATTTGCTAGAGACTCAGTTTACAGAGACTCGCATGACTAGAATTTGTGATTCTATATCAGCTCTTGTTAAAGAGGAGGCTTGCGCGACTATTGAAGTTGGTGAAAAAATCGGAGGATGTACACAGCAGCAATATGACAATGCCATTCAGAGTATGATAAATTTTGCTAAGCAGCGTCCTTCTATTGTAGAGAGTCAGCTTGTATCCTATTATGAAGTGCAGTCGACAAAAGCAAATGTCTCTGTCCGTATGTCGTTTGGCGGAAATGCACCTGAGTACAGATTCTTGGTCAACAAGATAGCGAGCACTAAAGATTATAGCCGTCAGCTGTTTGTAGGTGAGAGAATTAAGGTTGAAGTTCGTGTGCCTGCAGGTTATAAGATTCAGTCTTGGAAAATCAACGGTGAGACAAAGAATGGCACAGCAACGTCTTATCTTGATAATGTAACGTCTTCAGGAATGGATATTGAGGTGATTTTTGCACAGGATTCTGATTTCAAGCTTCCAAAATTGTATATCAATGAGGTTTGTGCTTCAAACAATAAGACAGCGGATGAATATGGTGCAAAACCAGATTGGATTGAGATCTACAACAGTGAAAACCATGATGTCGATTTGGCTGGTATGATTGTAAAGAATGTGACAGCAAACGCTTCTTCTGTAATTCCTTACGATTATTCGTCGACAGTAATTCCGGCTCACGGAAGAGTGATGTTGTGGGCCGACAAGGAGACAGCAAGCGGACCGTTGCATGTTGGATTTAAGTTGAGTGCAGAAGTCTCTCAAAAGATACAGCTTATAATGCCATATGCAGGCAAGGAAGAGGTGATTGATGAGGTGACTTTCCAGAAACATGAGCAAAATGGTTCGTACGGAAGAAAAACGGATGGTTCATCAGATTTGACAGTCTTTGATATTTGCACGACTTCAAATATCGGAAAACAGATGGCAACGCCAAGTGCTGAGAATGGTTCAAAAATCTGTACTGATCAGTTGGCAGACCTTTCTGATGTGGTTGCTGATGATATCGTCTATCCAAATCCTACCGGTTCGGAGTGGACAATCAACATCGACGGAGAATATGTGGTGTCTAATATGGTTGGCCAGGTGATAGAGTCTGGTGATGCATACGCTGGCATGACATTCGGAGGTGACTACAAAACTGGAGTCTACTTGTTGAAGATAGACGACAAGGTGATTAAGATAATAAAGAGGTAAACTCATATTTTTCATATCATTTCAATTTTAGGAAAGGCAGAGAGGGTGACTTCTCTGTCTTTTTTCTCGTTTGTGGTGGAGAGGTGTACCAAAACCTACACTCTATGTCTATAAACTTGTATCATTCATCTAATTTTTTTAGATTTGTCGTGAAATTGAGTAAAAGTATTAGCTTATGGGTAAACTGCTACAAAATATTTTGTCTTATGGATTTGGTGCTGCTATGTTAGCATCATCAGCGTCGGCTTTTGCGGACGATACGTTTGATCTCCTCGGACAGTATGAAACTGTAGAAGCTATGGGATCAGGTTGGAATCTGGGCAACACGTTGGAGGCTAATTCCAATGGGACGCCCAATGAGACAGTATGGGGAAATCCCCAAGCTTCTTCTGCTTTGATGAAACTGATAAAAAACAGTGGATTCAACACAATTCGTATCCCTGTTTCTTATTTGAGTAAGATTGGTTCAGCTCCAGACTACAAGATTGATGCCGCTTGGCTTTCGAGAGTCAAGGAGGTGGTGGATATGGCATTGGCAGAGGATCTCTACGTGATCACCAATATCCATGGCGACGGTTATCATGGGGTGACTGGTGGCTGGCTTTTGTGTGATGCTCAAAATCAGACAGAAATAAAGGCTAAATTTAAAGCCGTTTGGCAGCAGATTGCCACAACGTTCAAAGATTATGATGAGCATCTGATTTTTGAGTCGATGAATGAGGTGTTTGATGGCACTTATGAGTGGCAAAATCCAGGTGTTCCATATCCAAATGCTGGCTATTATCAGAATATCAACGATTATAATCAGATTTTTGTGGAGACGGTACGTCCGATCAGCCTCAACAATGCCAAGCGTTGGTTGTTGATCCCAGGCTGGAACACTGATATTGATCTGACATCTGAGGCAAAAGGGTTTAAAATCCCTGAAGACAAATATGTAGACAGATCTACATCAGGCAAACGTCTTATGATTTCTGTCCACTACTATGCTCCTTGGGATCTTTGTGGTGATGACACAGATGAAGGTGTCACTCGTTGGGGAGACGAAGCGTGGAGACAAAATTCAAGCAAGTGCACTACGTATGGCCAGGGAGCAAACAGTGAAAGCACGATGTCTGGACAGTTTGACAAATTGAAGAGCTGGTTCACATCACAGGGCTATCCTGTTGTAGTAGGTGAGTATGGCACCGTCGATAAAACTAGTTACGATGCAGAAAATTCCAAATACACTGCTTATTGGACTAAGACACTTTGTGAGAATGCACGTCGTGTAGGTGCTGTGCCAGTGCTTTGGGATAATGGTCATCTAAGCACAGCAAAGGGATTTGCCACAATCAACAGAGCAACAAACACTGTCGGTCGTACTTACATTGTGGACGCAATCAATGAAGCCTTTGATCAGGAAATTGAGATCGACACAACAGCAGCAAAGACAAAACTTGAGTTGATCACAAGTTATATCGTCAATTTGTCGGTAGACGGTGCGAAGGAGAATCCAATTTTCAAATGCCAATATTCAGGTTGGGATGAGATTTCAAAAGAGATTTCAAACACTGCAAAAAATGTAGATGTTGATTTGTCGCCAGCTTCAAAGAAGGATGGTTTCACCAACTTAGGATATTTGGTATACACTAACGATTCATTGTATTCAGTCAACATCAATAAAATCACAATTAATGGATATGAGTTTACTAATCCAATTGTGAAAAAGAAATTGTCTGCAGCACAATATAATAATGCGTTGCCAAACATCTGGAGTGGAAACGACGGAGAGTATCTGTCGGATAACGGAAGGGCAATCCTTTCTATCTCAGCAAATACAATTTCGTTGATGCTGAAGCTTGATGGTGAAAGTTCATCAGTCGAAGAAGTAGACGCAATTGCTGCTAATATAGTGCCTGTAGACGGTGGAATAGCTGTTTTAGGAGCAGAAGGTGAAACAGTTGAGGTGTATTCAATGTTGGGCACAATAGTGTCGAAAACAGTTGCAACTGATTTTGTGACATCTGTAAAGCTGCATGATGGGGCTTATATAGTAAAAGTAGGAAATAAAACTTACAGAGTTATTGTAAGATAATTAATACTAACTAGACGCAGATTTTGAAGGAAGAGAGACGCACCCGCGTCTCTCTTTTTATTTTGCTTGGTTAGTCTGTAATCATCTTTGCTTTGACCTTAAATAACGTGAGTTCGATGAAATTAAAAAAGATAGTTGTAGTGTCATAAATGAGGATTGTTAAGGGCTCATGTTTGATTGATATTGGCCCTAACCCCTCCCACGTGCGAGCCGTAGGCGAGCACATAAAATTTAATAAAACCATAGAGAGAAAAAGTTTACAGAGAAAGACTTCGTCTTTTTATGAGAAAAGGAGGTTAGATTTCGATCTGAAAGTGGAAAATGATTCACAGATTACAATTCTTCGAACTCACGTTAATTAAGTTTTGACAGTCTCTTATAGGCATAAAAAAAGACGCATTCGCGTCTTTTTTTGTGTTGAAATAGTCATCTCGACCACTATCAACCTGAGTTATCATATATTACCTTACAACTAGACTTTCAATTTAATTTTCCTTTTTCCTTTCCTACCTTTCACATTGTCCATCCGAACAATGTGAAAGTAAAAGGAAATTAGGACTTGCTTCTTTCGAAGCTAACGTTGATAGAAAAGATAGAATTTTTTCAAGTCTACGTTATTAGAGTATTAGAGTATATAATTATTGTATGTGTTCAAATCGTTGAAAAAAGTATGTGTTTATGCTATTTTGTTTTATAGTTTAGTTTACGTTATTTGTTATTAGAGATATTTGCTTTTTTGTTTACACTGCGAATATAAGACAAGTTGACACGATCCATCAGATAAAAAATCGGCAAAAAATGCCTTTTTTTTAGAAATGGATTATTTCGCATGATTTTAGTAGGAAAAATCGGTTAAAAATACCGTAAAATTCAAGCAGAATCTTCAGAAAACTCCCAATTGACCGTGTTTTTAAAGTGATATTTTGTTAAATATGACTAGTTGTGAAGAATTTACTTTATTTGTGTGGAGCTTCTTGGATACTCAACAAAAAAAGTCCCTGCCGAAAGACAAGGACTGAATGTATGATATTAGTTATTAGATGGCTTTTATTTGTTGTTTACCATTATTTTTTTGCCATTTACAATATAGATTCCGCTTTTCAAGCCATCCAGACTTGATGCTTTTTCTATATTAGTACGGATGACATGTCCCATCGCATCATAAACAGTGACGAATTCATTACCTTCTGGTTTGGCTGATTGATTGTAGACACCTGTGTAAATATTGTATTCGGTGTCTGGAATTTCGTATGCCAGTTTGAAATAGTTTGAGAACTCGTTGAATGTAGGTCGGATAGTGAATTGCTTTAATCCGTTTGAACTTTCAGGAAACATACCATAAGTGGTAATGTCAAGACGAATAAGTTTGCCGAAATATTTTTTGTCTAATTTTATCGGTACTCTAAGTGTTCCTAAATTATCCGTAAATTTATTGTTTGTAATTGTGTCACCTGTCGCGTCTTCTATTGCTACACAATCGATGAACAAATTTCCAGGAAAACTGTATCTTGTGATGAAATATGGTGGCTCTATATAATTAGAGTCAATTTTCATAAAATAGCAATGTTCTTTGAATAAAAAAGCCTTGCCACTGTAGTTTCTTGCGTCAAACTGAAATTCTAGCGGATAAGACATTGTCTTTCCTGCAACTGGAGTCACATAATAGGAATCATAATTTTCATTGTGCTCAATTGGGGTAGGTGTTTGTCCGTCAAAATAAGATGTGAGATCTGTGTTGACAGAAAAATCAGTGTTGTTGACTACAATTCGCATCTCTTCTTTTTTCCCTTCGTCATTTTGTGCGTTGATGCTGGGCTCTAAGGTCGCAACTAGACACATTAGTGCAAAAATCTTTCTTTTAAGCATTGTGATAGCAAATTAAAGTTTATTAAAATGATGGACTCACAGATGATTGATTTATCTGTTGTCTGTCATAAATATGTTTTCGCATTACAAAGATATGAAATATTTTAATTGTTTGTTTCAAATATCCTTTTCTTTCTTTTAGGTAGCGAGTTATTACTAGTTAGTAGAAATGAAGGAGATATGAATATCGCTATATTTATCATCTTAAAATCTTAAATGTGAGACAACCTCATTAATACAAAGACCATTTGATATAGTTTTCTTTTCTATTCGTTTGAATTTTATCCGTGTTAAGAAAAATTAAGACTTTTTTTTATGGAATGGACAATATAATTAGTACGTTTGCAACGTTGAACTAAAAAACTAGTAAAATGAAAAAGATTTTTAATTTGGCGGTAGCCATGTCAGTAATCGCTTCTTCTCTATTCTTCGCTTCTTGTGGAGAGGATGATGAGGAAGAAGAGCCAAAGCAGGAGCAGAATACTAACAACAATGACAACCAGAACAACAACCAGAATGAAAATAAGCCTGCAGGTGAGGCTAAGACTTCTATCACTGCTGTAGCTGGAGATTCTTACTCTATTTCAAATGCTAAACTTGGCATTTCTGGAGCCTCTTTGTCAATTGTTGACGTTACAGGATCAACTGTTACAGTTACAGTCTCAGGTGCTTCTATCACTATCGGTAGTGCAGCTGCAGATAAGTCGTATGCTATTGTAGCTTCTGACGGTTATGTTACTGCTGCTTCTATGTCTGACGCTAAGGCAAACCCTGAGAAGGTATTGTTTATTTGCAAGTCTGGCTCTGTTTTGGCAAGTGGTACATTGGCTACTTCTGCTGATATTAACACTAAGGCTGGAGAGACTACTTTCGTTAAGCAGTAATTCATACTTAAAGATAGTAAGATTTTTGCGGAGACGTTGCATTTTGCAGCGTCTCCTTTTTTTTGTTAATTTTTTTTAACAAACCCGTTAAGGTTATTTAACAAAATCTTAAACCGTTGAATTAATGATTATTGTATTTTTGCGTGGGTGATAATGATAAACATATACTAATAGCTAATAACTATGAAAAAAATCTTTGAATTACTTTTTTGCTTGGTTGCACTTATTGCTTTGTTGATAAGCACTCAGTATTTGGAAAATGCAGATGATGTTCAGAACGATGAATTGATTGAATCTTCTGATAATCAAGAGTCTGCTGCGGAAAATGTCGCGATGCTTAGCGATCATGAATAAAACCTACCTTTTTTAAAAATATTTGGGGCGATGCTGTGAGCTCGCCCCTTTTTGTGTAATCACGAAGATTGCCTCTACTGTTGTATATATTTAATTCCCGTCGACTTGCTTCTGATGATTATCGCTTTGGAAGAAGACGGAATGGCTTCCATACTTTCGTATTCTCCTATATACTTTCCATCTATGGAGAACACTTGGAATGGAGGCTCCAATTCTTCTTCAGATGAAATGTTTTTTGCGACGGTGCTGTTGGCGTCACATTCTGTAAGAGAAAACTGTACTCCCGTCTCCACTTCTCCGCCTTCCTTGTATTCCACATCTTTTATAATGAGTGATTCACCTGTCGTTGCAGTGATACGGAATGTGTAGGGACCGATTTTGCTTTTGTCTTCGTCTATTCCGGCATTTTCCACAAAATAGTTGTAGTCTGTACGCTTGATCTCTACCCAACTGCCGTCTTTCTTCTGATATTCAAGCATATCTATGGCATACAAATGGTCGTAGATTGCCATTTTGAAATAAAACTGGCTCATGCCTGGCTCATACTTCACTCTGATGCCTCCGCTCTCACGACATGGTATGAAACACCATTTGATCGGCACTCTGCCGTCTTCAAGTTTGGCGATCTTTATGAATGCGTCTGTGCTAAGGTCGATATCCCCGTGTTTGCATTCCGGACATCTGTCCACAATCTTCAAGTCAATCTCACCGATTGGCCCTATCACATGGACGCACGCTCCACATGTCATGCTCTCGTCGTATTGCTCGTGGTTCATGGCGCAGTGGTAGAAATCCCCCTCGTCGACAAATATTCCGCAATTTCCACCATTTGTTCCTGCTATTCCGCCATACTGTGTCCCTTCACCAGTAAACCAAGTGGTGTCGCAAGCAGTCTGGGCAAACGCTGAGGCTGAAATGAACGATAGAATAAAAAGTAGTGTTTTTTTCATAGTTATATGTAAAAAAGTAAGTGCATTTATGTTGACAACAAAGATAGAAAAAATTATATACATATATTTATTATTGCTAATTTTGCGGTATGAATCGAGAAAATGCGGACAATACGATGATGAAGATTTTGTCGAAGTATGCAGTCGACGGGAAAAAGCCGATGGTGATGCTTCATGTCTGTTGCGCACCATGCGCGTCGGCGAGCATAGAGAGAATTCATCCGCTCACTCGATTGACTCTTCTATTTTATAATCCAAACATCATGCCGCAGCAGGAGTATGAGAAACGCAAGGCTGAATTGATCCGGATGGTGAAGGAAAATCCTGATTATGCCGACGTGAATTTTGTGGATGTCGATTACGACAACTCCGAATATCTGCAGTTTGTGCGCGGACATGAGAAAGATGAAGAACAGGGAGAAAGATGCACTTTATGTTTCACTCTACGGTTGAGAAAAACAGCCCAAATCGCCAAACAGTATGGTTGTGAATTCTTTGCGACGACACTTACCATAGGTCCGAAGAAAAACACAGATGTGATAAGCGCGGTGGGGCGTGGAATAGCGAAAGAGGAGGGGATAGAGTATCTTCCGACCGACTTCAAAAGGAAGAAGGGGTATGAACGCAGTCTGCAGCTCAGCAGTGAACTGGCTCTTTATCGTCAAAGTTATTGCGGATGCGCATTCGCAAGAAAATAATTACTACATTTGTAGCAAATGTTGAAATTTAAATATTACATAGCGATTATAACAACGCTGATAGCCCAGCTGTCGATGGCATGGACTATCGGTGGACGTGTCACGGATAAAGACAACCTTCCTATCAGCGATGCCTCAGCTGCTTTGATTGGCACTACTGTCGGCACTTTGACGGATGAAGATGGACGTTTCTCTTTGGATGTGAAGAGCGACACCGCTATTCTGTCGATTTCGATGCTCGGCTATACGGAAGAGAGATTCAAAATCACCAAAATGTCGGGATATTTGCGAATCCGTTTGCAGGAGGATGACATTGTGCTCTCTGATGTGACGGTGGAAGCCCAACGCAAACAGTCAGACAATGTGGTGCTTATCGACGTGAGCAACATGCGTAATGTGCCTACTGTCACAGGTGGCGTGGAGGGTCTGGTGAAAAGTCAGGCTGGAGTCGTGTCTACAAATGAGCTGTCTCAGCAATATTCTGTGCGTGGAGGAAGCTACGATGAGAACAGTGTCTACGTGAATGGAATTGAAATATTCCGTCCGCAGCTTGTACGTAGCGCTCAGCAGGAAGGATTGTCGTTTGTCAACCTAGACATGGTGGAGAGTGTGGAGTTTTCTTCAGGTGGTTTTGCTGCGGAGGTGGGCGACAAGATGAGCTCAGTGTTGGACATCCGTTATCGTAAACCAGAGCGTAAGTTTGAAGGTAGTGTGTCGGGAAGTTTTTTGGGAGCATCCGCGTCGATCGGAAGCAAAACGGGTAAGTTTTCCCAATTGCACGGATTCAGATATAAGTCGTCGGAAATCCTTCTCAATAAAGAAAACGCTGATTCTTCTGTTTGTAATTACGACACAGACTTCATTGACTACCAGACATATCTGTCATGGGAGATTTCACCGAAGTGGGAGATCTCATTGCTCGGAAATATAGCAAGAAACAAATATAATTTCACTCCAAAGACAAGGGAGACTAATTTCGGTTCTATTTCAGATACTAAAAAATTTAAGGTTTTCTATGATGGAGGTGAAGTGGATGATTATCGTAGCTATTTTGGAAATCTATCTTTAGATTTTAAGCCTCGAAAGAATATCAAGCTTTCTTTGCTTGGCAATGAATACAGGTCTGAAGAAAATGTGACTTATGATATAGATGCTGAATATTTCTTGAGTGATATTGTGCCTAACGATGTCATGAATGTTGATTATTCACAGGGAGTCGCAGCATATTTGGAACATGCGCGTAATAATTTGAAGACGAATATAGTAAGTCTGTCTCATATCGGAGAGGTCAAATTGACTAAGAATATTTTGAAATGGGGTTTGACGTTGCAGAAGGAGAAAGTGGAAGATCGGATAGCGGAGTGGGAGATGCGTGATTCTTCAGGATATTCGCAACCGTCGCGTAATGATTGTTTTCCTGTTTTCTCAAACCAGTATTCCGATCTTAAGATGGAATCTTCAAGATTTATCTCATTTTTGCAGAACACATTGCAGGGAGAAACTGATAAAGGACGTGTGATTTTCACAGCCGGTGTGCGTTTCAACTATTGGTCGTTCAACGACGAATTGCTGTTTAGCCCACGTGCGTCAGTGGCTTATTTTCCTGAAAAATGTTCAAACTGGGGATTCCGTTGGGCGATAGGCCGATATTTCCAGTCTCCATTCTACAAAGAGTTGAGGGACACATTTAAGAATGCCGATGGCGACGTGGAGGTCCGACTCAACGATAAAATCCAGTCTCCTAGGTCTTGGCAACTTGTGGTCGGTGCTGATAAATATTTCTCAATGTGGAGACGTCCGTTTAAGTTCACATACGAAATTTATGGAAAGTACATAGACAGGCTGATTCCATACACGGTCGACAATGTGGAGATTCTCTATGAGGGAGAAAATAATGGAATAGGCTATGTCGTTGGAGCGGATGTGAAACTATTCGGAGAGTTTGTCCCAGGGTCAGATTCGTGGATAAGTGTGGGATGGCTTCGTGCAAGAGAGAATATTTATGGCGACGGAAAAGGCTACATGTATTCTCCAAACAGCCGTACATATAATGTGTCTTTGTTTTTCCAGGATAAATTTCCGAACATAGATCAGTTGGAGGTGAATCTGACATTGAATTTTGCTGGAGGATTCCGTTATGGAAAACCAGGAGAAAAAGAAAGAGACCTATACACTTCTGCTTCGTACACGCGTGCCGATATAGGAGCTACGTATAGCTTGAAACAGGGTAGAGACAAGGTTATGACAAAGCCTGTATTCCGCAAACTGCGTGGTATTGGATTGTCATTAGACTGCTTGAACCTGTTTGCGATAAATAATGTGAGCAGCTACAGCTGGATTAAGACTGCGGATGGACACCAATGTCCGGTGCCGAATTATCTGACCGGCCGACAGTTGAATTTAAAACTTAGAGTAGATTTTTAACATACATTATTAAGATGGAAGAAAAGTCATATAAATATCCGTTGACAATCCTTACAGGTTTGTTTTTTATATGGGGATTCATCACGTGTCTGAATGATATGTTGATTCCTTATTTCAAGTCTGTGTTCGAGTTATCTAACTTTCAGGCAAATCTGGTCCAGTTTGCTTTCTTCACAGCATATTTTGTGATATCACTGATCTATTTTTTGGTTAGCCGACACATCGGGGATCCGATAGACAAAGTTGGATATAAGAATGCGATCATAGCGGGACTGCTCACGTCGACGGCGGCATGTCTGATGTTTTTTGAGGAGGCAGGGTCTATGGATCCTAGTTTCCCTGTCTTTTTGTGCGCATTGTTCCTGCTTGGCACAGGATTCACATTCCTTCAGATTTCAGCCAATCCGTTGGTGTCGATGCTAGGCACTCCGGAGACATCGTCAAGCCGACTGAATCTTTCTCAGGGATTCAACTCTCTCGGCACAACAATCGCTCCGATTGTCGGTTCGTATGTGATATTCAATTTCTTCAATGATGAGGATCCATACAGAGGTGGAGCACAGGCTGTGCAGATTCCTTATTTGGCTCTCGCATGTATTTTGCTTTTCTTGGCTGTGACTATATTTTTGTCTGACATTCCAGATATGAGAAAAACTAAACAGGCCGATGAAGAAGGAGTTTCGTTAGATTCGGACAATTCCGTCTCAATATATTCAGAAACGGTTGCAAGTAAAAAGAAGAGTGCTCTTGAGTATCCTCATCTGGTGTTTGGAATGTTCGCTATATTCTTCTATGTCGGAGGAGAGGTGGCGATCGGCAGCAACCTTGTCACATATATGAAGGAGTGTGTGGGAATAATTCAGGAGTTTACAGCAGGAAGATTTTTGGCATTCTATTGGGGTGGCGCGATGATCGGAAGATTTGTAGGATCTCTTTCAATGAGTGACATGGAAAATGCGAAAAAGTATGGTTTAATGGTTTCTGTAGCTGTATTAGGATTCGGTTTGATTTTCTCAATCACTGGATTCCACATAGAAGAGGTACTTCCATTTTTAGGATATTTGGTTGCCAACTATTTTGCTTTCGTTGCCGCAAGAAGTATTCCGTCTCGCACTTTGGGCATTTTTGCTACAATCAATATTGCCCTTTTGGTGGCGATGTTGGTGTTTGACGGAATGTTGTCGTTGTGGTGCATTTTGGCAGTCGGTTTGTTCAACTCCATCATGTTCTCAAATGTGTTCACATTGGCCATCAGGGAATTGGGAGAGCATACAGCTCAGGGATCGTCTCTATTGGTGATGATGATTCTTGGAGGAGCGGTGGTTCCACCGTTGCAGGGACTTTTGGCGGATAATATAGGAGTGCACATGGCATTCGCGTTGCCAATTGTCTGCTATGTTTATTTGATGTGGTATGGATTTAAGGGTTGCACAATTCGCAAATAGTGCTAACTTTGCTACAAAATTGAAATAAATAAAAAAACAAAATATATTATGACAGATATGGTAAAGCCTTACGTTGTGGGAATTGACGTAGGTGGTACGAATACAGCGTTCGGAATTGTAGACGCTAACGGTAAAGTGATCGCAAGTAGTTCTATCAAGACTCAGCAGTTTGGAGCTGATCTTGACGCGTATATCAACGAGCTTCATTCTGCTCTTTCAAAGCTTATTGCAGAGAACGGTGGAATTGACAAAATCAAAGGTATCGGTGTGGGTGCTCCTAACGCAAACTACTATACTGGCAATATCGAAAATGCTGCCAACCTTCCTTGGAAAGGCACTATTGAGTTTGCCAAGATCCTTACAAACAAGTTTGGTGTGCCTTGCACTCTTACTAATGATGCCAATGCTGCGACAATCGGTGAGATGATGTATGGAGCAGCAAAGGGAATGAAGGATTTCATCATGATCACTCTTGGTACAGGTGTCGGATCGGGCATCGTCTGCAATGGAAAGCTTGTTTATGGTCACGACGGAAATGCCGGAGAACTTGGCCACGTGATTGTTCGCCGTGGTGGACGCCAGTGTGGTTGTGGACAGAAAGGATGTCTTGAGACATATACTTCTGCTACAGGTATTATCCGTTCTGCACAGGAGCTTCTTCAGGCTTCAAACGAGCCATCTGTTCTTCGTGAAATTCCTCTTGACAAGATCACAGGTCTTGATGTTTGCAACGCGGCTCGCAAGGGCGACAAGATTGGTAAGGAGGTGATGAAGAGCGTGGGTGTCATCCTTGGTGAGGCATTCGCAGACTTCGTTAAGTTCTCTTCTCCAGAGGCAATTGTTATGTTCGGTGGACCAGTGAAGAGCGCTGATCTTTTCATCGACGATTTGAAGGCAACAATGGATGCCAACCTGATGCCAACATTCCGTGGCAAAATCAAGGTGTTGACATCTCAACTTAAGGATGGCGACGCTGCTATTCTTGGAGCATCAGCGCTTGCTTGGTAATTGAGAAAACATCCGTGGCGACGGGAATATTCGCGTCGCTGCAATGAAATCGATAAATAAATATGTAGACGGTGATAATTCCGTCTACCATTAAAACTAAAATAAATTATGGCTAAAGCACCAGAGTTTAAGTACGCTCCTATGTTCCAGTTGGGCAAGGACGACACAGAATACTACTTGCTTACAAAAGAGGGTGTATCAGTAAGCGAATTTGAGGGACATCAGATTCTAAAGGTCACTCCAGAAGCTTTGACAGCAATGTCGAACGCTGCATTCCGTGATGTTTCATTTATGCTACGTCGCTCACACAACGAGCAGGTTGCTAAGATTCTTAACGACCCAGAGGCTTCAGAGAATGACAAGTATGTCGCTTTGACATTCCTTCGCAATGCAGAGGTGGCAGCAAAGGGAAAACTTCCATTGTGCCAGGATACAGGTACTGCAATCATCCACGGTGAGAAGGGACAGCAGGTTTGGACAGGATTCTGCGACGAGGAGGCTCTATCTAAGGGTGTTTACAAGACATACACAGAGGAGAACCTACGTTATTCTCAGAATGCTCCGCTTAACATGTTCGACGAGGTCAACACAAAGTGCAATCTTCCAGCTCAGATCGATATCGAGGCTACAGAGGGTATGGAATATAAGTTCCTTTGTGTGACTAAGGGTGGTGGTTCTGCCAACAAGACATATCTATATCAGGAGACAAAAGCAAGAATCCAGAACCGTGGCACTTTGATCCCATTCTTGATTGAGAAGATGAAGAGCCTTGGTACAGCTGCTTGTCCTCCATACCACATCGCATTCGTAATCGGTGGAACAAGCGCGGAGAAGAACCTGCTTACAGTTAAACTAGCGTCTACTCACTACTATGACTCTCTTCCAACAACAGGAGATGAGACAGGACGCGCGTTCCGTGATGTAGAGCTAGAGAAGGAGATTCTTGAGGAGGCTCATAAGATTGGCCTTGGAGCACAGTTCGGTGGTAAGTATATGGCTCATGACGTTCGTATCATCCGTCTTCCACGCCACGGAGCATCATGCCCAATCGGTCTTGGAGTGTCATGTTCGGCCGACCGTAACATCAAGTGTAAGATCAACAAGGACGGTATTTGGATCGAGAAGATGGACGACAAACCATACGAGTTGATTCCAGAGTCGTTGAGAAGCGCAGGTGAGGGCGACGCTGTTAAGATCGACCTTAACCAGCCAATGAGCGAGGTTTGCAAGATCCTTTCTAAGTATCCAGTTGCGACTCGTTTGTCTTTGAACGGAACAATCATCGTAGGTCGTGATATCGCACATGCTAAGCTAAAGGCAAAACTTGATGCTGGTGAGGATTTGCCTCAGTACATCAAGGATCATCCAATCTACTATGCTGGACCTGCTAAGACACCAGAAGGAATGCCATGTGGATCAATGGGACCTACAACAGCAGGACGTATGGATCCATACGTAGACGAGTTCCAGGATCACGGAGGCAGCATGATCATGCTAGCAAAGGGTAATCGTAGCCAGGCAGTCACAGATGCATGTAAGAAACACGGCGGATTCTATCTTGGTTCAATCGGTGGACCTGCAGCAATCCTTGCTCAGAACAATATCAAGAGCATTGAGTGCGTAGAGTATCCAGAACTAGGAATGGAGGCAATCTGGAAGATTGAGGTTGAGAACTTCCCAGCATTCATCTTGGTAGACGACAAGGGTAACGACTTCTTCAAGCAGTTACAGCCTTGGTGTCCAGGTTGCAAGAAATAATGAGAGTTAAGGGTTAGAGGTTAGGGCTTTGAGGTTAGAGCAGAGTTCTATGATCTAAAACTTTGAACTTATAGACAAAGCGAGAGGATAAAAGTCTTCTCGCTTTTTTTTTGTCTGTTGCTTGATGTTGTTGAAAACCATGTGTTTATAGTTCCGTAGTGGCAGGTTTCAAACCTGCCCAAACTGATATCAGCGGAAAAAAAACGCGTATTTACAATAAAATTTCCGCTGAGATGTTGAAATTGGGTAGACGGGAGGGTCTTTAGATTCTCTCGTCTTTTGTATTGCTCTTGTCGAACTTTTTGCTAATTTTGCAATTGGTATCGCAAAAAGATACTTTGATATTATTTTTTACGAGCGTTTACTCGTTTTGCTTTGTCTTACAAATCGGCAAAATTTGAAAATCCCAAAGCAGACGATGAGTGGATGCCTGTGCTAAAAGAGAATATCTGTGTCCTCCGTATGCCTATTTTATAGGTGTACGGTGGATTATAGAATGATAGTTAGCGCAGGAATCTCTTGTTGTGTGTTAGGGAGAGGGCTTTGCCGAGCCTGTAAGACGAACACACTACGGGTACGATTCCTGCGCTTTTTGTTGTTATAAGGTTTTGGGGAGTTGGGCCTTAGTATTGTACAAAAATGAAAAAACTATTAGTTCTTTTGATGGCATTTATCGGTGTGAATGCATCAGCACAAGATGTGATTGTCAAGCGTAACGGTGAAGAACTCCAGTGTAAGATATTGGAGGTGAGCAAAAATGAGGTGAAGTACAAGCGTTGGACGAATCAAGACGGCCCTGCATTTGCGGAAAAGAAATCAGAGATCTTTATGATCAAGTATGAGAATGGCGAAAAAGAAGTGGTCGCTTATGAGTCTCCTGTTTTGGCGGTTCCTTCCGTCACTCCAAGCTTATCAACTTCAGTGCCAAGCAAAATGACACTTGCTGATCCTACGCCAATCTCAAATGTCTATTTGGAGTATACTACTCGTGGAAGAAGAAAGTCCGGAATAATAAAGTGGGGACACATGCAGTCTGACGAACAGGCTCAGTCTCTTCTGACCAATGACTGGCTTGACTATAAAACTGCAAGAAAAGAAGAGCGAACAGGTAAAGTGTTGGCTATTACTGGAGGATCTTTGCTTCTTGGTGGATTGTGGTGGACGGTATATCATATCGTTTATTGCAAGAGATATTCTGATACAGAAAAGGAGTATGATGAGGAGTTTGAAAAAGAACGATTGCTGTACGATCAAAGTCATAAAGAATATTTACAGGTTTATGAAGATTACACAACAGCTCGATCTGAATATTTACGATTAGACAGACAACTTAACAGTATGAGGGAGTATACTTATGATGAATATTATCAGGTTAGGGAAGCGTGCTGGAAAGCAGAAAATGATATGGAAGAAGCCGCTAGACGTCTCGAATATTTAGATTTTTATAGTAATAAGGAATATAGGCCTGTTGGGTATGTTGAACAATTAGGATGGTATATGGAGTGGTATGAGTCAGAAAAAAAGCATTCTTTAATCCCCATGTTAGGCGGTCTTACAACAGGATCAGCTTTGCTTATCGTAGGTATAATCAAAGCCAAACGAGGTCACAAAAACGCCACTCAAATTGTAAATAAGTACAAAGATGAGTATGAAAAGGACACAAAGAAGACAAGTATGTCCAAGCCCGAGTTTAATATCGGGTCAAAAGGAAATAATCTAGCATTCACGTTGACATTCTAAAAATATGAAAAAGATATTATTGATTTTAAGTGCGTTGTGTTCGTTGTCGACAATGGCACAAGATGTAATCGTCAAACAGAATGGCGATGAAATCCAGTGTAAACTTATTGAAGTCGGGACGGAAAGTGTCAAATACAAAAGATGGTCGAATCAGAACGGACCGATTTTTGTGGAAGAGCGAGACGATGTTTTCATGATAAAGTATGAAAACGGAGAGAAAGACGTGTTTGGGGTAAAAACAGCGTCGCAACAAAATAATGTTGCTGTCAACCCGTCGTCGGCAATGACAATTCCAAATTTGAGATATGACAAAGGCTCAATATCTGGATTGTATTCCGGCAATACTGAAATACCATTAGATTATGCACAAACTATTATGGGCACAGATTGGAGTGAATTTCAGATGTATCAGGATAAAAGAAAGAAAGGAAAAAATCTTTTGGTTTGTGGTATTGCCTGTAATTTTCTGAGTACAGGAGCCGGAATTGTTGGAATCGCCACTGAAACATTTCCATTATATATTGTAGGTGGTGGAATGCGAGTGTCAAGTTATCCTCTTTTGGCGATAGGAATAGTGAATTTTGTAAAAGGCCAACGAGGTTGCAAACGTTTGGCAAAGCAACATAGTTCATCTTCAATCGGATTCAATCCGGAATTTGAATTTAAGGCCGGGGTTAATACGATGTCGTTAACTATGAATTTTTAATGCTATATGGAGACGAGGTGAAAACACGTCTCCATATGCGTTTTTGTTATTAAGATGTTCATAATTTTATTTTTGTGCTATCTGTTATTATTTCCGAAAAATAATTATTTTTGCGGACGATATTTAAATCCTACGAACGTTTACTCGTTTAGTCAAATTTTTAACTATGGTAAATCACTATAAATGAGTAAGATTCCGACGTTTGTATAATGTAATTGTGTATAATCCTTACGGAATCGGGGAAATTTAAAAAACAATGAAACGACTATTTTTAGTCCTAGTGTCGATGGCGTCAGTCGTATCGGCAATCGCGCAAGATGTTATAGTGAAGCGCGACGGAGAAGAAATCCAATGTAAAATATTGGAAGTCAGCACAAACAAAGTTAAGTACAAGCAGTGGAAGAACCAGGATGGTCCTACATTCGTGGAGAAGAAAACGGATGTCCTTATGCTTAAGTATGAAAACGGTCAGAAGGAGGTGATCTCTTTCTCCACTCCAGTCGGAGAGTCGCAAGTAGAAGCTCCTGTTGTCGCAGAAACTCCCGTCGACTCGGTAGCATTAGGCGACACAATGCCTATTTCAAATGATTTTTTGGAGTATGCAAGAAAAGAAAAATCAGGATTGTTGAAGTGGGGTAGAAGCATCTCTGAGGAGCAGGCTCACGCTGTCCTTGGCAAGGATTGGACTGATTTCACACGTGCCCACAAGAGTGAGCGTGTCGGCAGAGCCATGATTTTCACAGGTGGCGCTTTGATTGTAGGCGGAGGACTTTGGACTGCTCAATATATCTGGGCGTCGAAGGATTACGATGACAAGAAATCTGCTTACGAAAACCACGTGGCTGAGGCTAACGCAAAATATGCGGAGAAGGTAAATGATCTTTATGCAACATATAATGCTGCTGATGCAAAGAGAATAGAGGCAGAGGGTATTTTGAATAATGCAAATTATGCAGTAGATAATGCAACTAGTGAGTTCAATACTGCAAAAAGTAATTTTGAAAAAATAGAAGAGAAATACAAAGAAACTGCAGAGGAGTACCTAAATGCCAAAAAAGAATTTGATGCTGCACAAACAAGTTTGACAAACGCTCAAGCAAGTTTGGAAAATGCACAAGCTGGATTAAACGATGCAGAGAAAGAGGCTAATGCTGCTTACAATGCGTACAAATCTTTTGATAGCGTAGACAATAGAGATAATAATTTCAATACTCTTTTCTACAACTCTTCATTCAAATCTGATATGGATAAGGCAAAAGATTATAAGAAGACGACGTTGTATCCTATGATCGGATGCTATGCCTCTGGAGCTGCACTGCTCGTATGGGGAATCATCAAGGAGAAGAGAGCTCACAAGAAGGTGAACGAGATTGTCAACAGATATAATGTTGATCCAACAGAAATCCCAGCTGAAACTCCAGCTGAGACTAGCTGGAAACCAGAATTCGACATGGAGGCTAGAGGAAATGGACTAGCGCTTGTGATGAAGTTCTAAGCAAAATTTTAGTGAAATATGTAAGCAGGAGAGTCGGTCGATTCTCCTGCTTTTTTGTTATAAATGCCATGCAAGTCGATGGAATGTCCTGCTGCGAAATATTTTTATATGTTTAATGTTAAAATTCCTTAAAATAAAGAAAATATTGCGTCTTATTTATTTGATAATATGTATACGACTATTAATTTTGCATCAAACAATTACGGTAACAGGGGAAAACTACTTGTATGACAGGATTAGTTTTTTGCGAAAGTTTCGTATGTTTAGTTATTTTTATTATTAATTAAAAGTTAAAGTTATGGCATTTAGATCATCTTTGAATCTAGGCGGAAAAGAGTACGATGTGCTCGAGTGTAATTATTCTTTAAAGCGTGACGTTGATTCAAAAGGACGTCCATCATCCAACATTTACGGAGGCAAAATCACAGTCAGAGTTGAGTCGACTGAGGACACAACCATTTTGGAGACAATGGTCAACCAGTTTAAGCCGTTCAACGGAAGCGTTGTGTTTAAGAAAGGAGACGAGGAGGGCATGATGAAGGAGCTTACTTTCGAGAACGCCTACATCATCGAGTTTGCCGAGGGCATCGACATTGTCGGTACTGCCCCAATGTCAATCAGCATCACTATTTCTGCACAGATCATCAAGATCGGTGGAGCGGAATATGAGGAGAATTGGCCAAAGGCTTAATGAAAACTGAGGAGAGGGCTTGTTTAGGCCTTCTCCTTTTATTGTTGATTAATAACTTGTTTAAATTTTGGTTGTTGAGTTGAGGATTCCAAAGGGCGAATGCCCTTATTCCCTTCTCTTCTGCGAGTTCGCAAGAACGAGCAGTCAATAAATAAATTTTTGTTTTATAGCAAAATCAATCACATAGCAAATTTGGCAATCAAAGCGTAAACGGGTTCTAAATAGCCAATGAATTGTTTGACTGTTTTTTCAGGGTTAGAACAATATAAAAATAGAAAAATAATTAAATGTCACAGAATTTAAATCCCGTACAACCGAAAGTGTTGCTCGACGGGGAAAATATACCTTTTGAGTCTCTGGTCTTGGAGCAGAGTATGAATTCATGCCACCGTTTCGAAGTGGTGTGTGAGTTCATGTCACAGGACGAGATGTGGCAACAGACCCCGCAGAAACTAATGAGTCGTATAGGAGCACGTGCGTTGATCACGTTCGAACACCGAGAGTCTGGCACACCGTACGAATTTTCAGGATGGGTGACTGATGTCCGTATAGACGCGTGGGAAAGCGAGCCGGACTTCTATCTGATAAACCACAGGAGCAACCGCGTCCATATCATCGGTGAGGGCGGAATCGTGAAGCTGAACGGATCACGTGGCATGGATTCGTTTGTCGACAGCCAGCTAAAGACAATCGTGTCGCAGGTGACGCAAAATTCAGGCATCTCACTGGAGTGTGATCCGAATTTCAACGGTGTCATCCCATACGTGATGCGATATCAGGAGAGTGTGTTTGAATTTCTCAACAGACTCTCGAGCACATACAACGAGATGTTTTTCTACGACGGAAAAACTCTGGTTTTCGGACAGCCAAAGAAGTCGCCTGAGGTGGCGTTGACCTTCGACCACGACGTGTTCAGCCTCTGCACACGTGCATCAGCGGTTCCCAGCAACGTCGCGGCATACGAGTATATCCATGAGTCCGACAGGCAGGTGAGTGTGGAGGGAACGAAAGACTCAGGAGCCGGACTTCTTTCAGACATCAAAAAACGAGCCGACCGGCTGTATGACGATCAGGAGCTGGTGGCAAGCTCGTCGCCAGTGACATCCGACACCGACCTAAAGACGTTGGCAGATAGAAAGAGCAGGACTGTCGGAGGCTCGATGCTGAGTGTGGAGGGTCAGACACGCACATGCCAGGTGGTGTTGGGAGGGATAGTGGAGATAATATTCCCAAGCAGGATGAACGTGCCTTCGTTGGGCAGATACCGTGTGGTGGAGATAGTCCATAAGGTGGACAAGTCCGGCAACTACAGCAACCATTTCGTCGGCACTCCGGCAAACAGAGAATTTATCACCCAGCGACACACAGGCAGCGTCAAGGCATATCCGGAGATGGCGGTGGTGAGCAGCAACAGCGACCCCAAGGGAATGGGACGAGTGCAGGTGCAGTTCGACTGGCAGAAAAGATCTGGCAAGTGCACCAACTGGATCCGTGTGCAGACACCTGATGCGGGAGGTAGCGGCATGACAAACCGTGGAATGGTGTTCATTCCGGAAGTGGGAGATCAGGTGATGGTCGGTTTTGAATACGGAGATCCTAACCGCCCATACGTCACTGGCAGTGTGTTCAGCGGAAGCAACGGAAAAGGTGGAGGCTCAGGCAATACCACAAAAAGCATCCTTACCAAGAGCGGTCATCAGATAGTGTTTGAGGACGACGACAACGATTGGGGAATCACCATCTCCGACAAAAACGGCAACGTCATCAAATTTGATACGAAAGGCAAAAATATACAGGTGTCGGCAGGGGAGACCATCTCTTTGCTCGCCAACAATGTCACTATCGATGCATCGCAAACGGTGTCGATAAACGCTGGAGAAGACATCGTCCTGAACGCAAGCAAAAGCTTGAGTTCATATTCGGATGAGAATATATCTTTTATGGCTGGCGAGGATGTCTCTGTGTCTGCAAAAAACATCACAACGATAGCATCAGAAAATTCCAAACATAATGCCGACACTCTATCTCTATTGACAGAAACCGAAATAGAGATGACTTCAAAGAAAGTCGGAATCGACAGTTCCAAGGAAAATCTCGTCCTTTCCACAGGCGGCGACGTGGAAACAAAAGCTAAAGGTAAAGTCAATTTGTTCTAATTGTTTCTAAAGCGGATACGACATGAAAATAGAGTTGAAAACAGATACATCGGCAAAGGAATATTCCGTGGAGAAACGCATCGAACTCATGGATGCGCAACACGAGGAGACCCAAGTCGTAGTATATACGGAAGATTTGACCATCACCGTCGACAATACCCAGCCGCAGGAGATAATAGCCAAAGTGGAGAGATGCGACGTGAAGAAGGATGGAAAAGCGTTTCCACAAAACCCCATCGACCATTATTTCATCAAATCAGGTGAAGCATTAAACAAACTTGATTTGCGACTATCAGCGGATGGCAGAATTATAAAAGTGGTGAACAGAGATGAGATTCTAAAGAATTGGGAATACACAAAAATATATCTTGACAACTATTTTGTCAGCGAAGACGGACACGTGGAGTCGACGATAAAAGGGTGGACAAAACAGATTGACTCCGTAATAAAAGATGAAGAGGAGTATATGCATTCCGTCGAAAACGATTTGCTATACAACCGCTTCTTCTATGGCTATTGGCTCGATTACGGAGATGATAACCAACTAGTTAGAAATCAAATCTTTCCTGCCATTTTTGGGAATGCGAGAACCGTGTTGACCGAAGTTTTGACTGTATCGGAGACAGAAGGCAAAAGAAAAATTGATATAGTCGGAAGTCTGAACAGAGAAGCCTCAGACATGACTGCGATCGCAGAGACATTGTGCATGGACGAGACACAGACCGATGGTTTGACCATTAATCTGAAAGGGGTATGTCTGACCGACGACTCCGGACTCATAGAAAAGATAGATTTGAAAGCTACAGTAGAATTAGCAGAAAGTGACTTTAAAAGAATTTATTGTTTGATTGTAAACAGGAAATAACAGACAGGTATGGCAACGGGTGTAAAAGAAGGACAGCAGTATGTGGTGGACGGTGCAATCTTCAAATGTCAGTATGGAAGCGCACCATGTCAGATAAGGGCGATTTCAAACCAAAAGGTAACAGCTCAGAACAAACCAATTGTGACGGACAAAGACGTCACTTTCATGATTCCGACCGCTCCTTTTGTAACATGCTCACAAAACACGCAAGTTCCTACATGTGCTTATGCAAATGGAATATGGGAAACCAAAACGACAGTGCAGCATGGCGACCAAAATGCCATCGTAGAAAAGAGCGTTATGAAATGTCCTGTTTATCAGGGAGAGATAAAATGTATATATCCAGGACAAGTACAATCCGTATCCGTGCCAGAGTTAGCTGAATTCAAGATAGAGACACTCAGCAATTTCCCTTTGGCATTGGTTGTGACTTCACCTGCCAAAAATCAGGAAGAGAAAGAAAAAAAGGCTTCCAGTGTTCTTTCCGTTTCTGCATCTAAATATAAAGTCCGTTCTGATGAGGTGATAACCTTACATGCTCTCGACAAAGGGAAAAAAGAATTGAAGCCCACCGACATCGTAAACTGGGCCGTCACGACAAGGGAAAAAACTGAAGAAACAGTAAAAGGCAAAACAATCAGCAAGGAATGTATAGACAAGCTGACGCTCATCAAAAAAGTTTGCACTCCGTTCAATATAAGTTTCCATGAGCCAGGCATTTATTATATTGAGGGAGGGTCTGATAATATGGCGAACAAATACAGTGTACTCAAAACAGGTCAACAGCTGATTGGCGATAAATATCCTCCGTTTGATGTGAATTGCAAAGCTGTCGTGGAAGTGCTTTGTGGTAACAGCATCACCGGCATCAAAAAAGTCGGGGATAAAAAAGCTATTTCCGACACTGTAACTGTATATGTCAAGCAAGGAGGTTCAGCCGTATTCACACCTGAATTCAAGTTGGATTACAATCCTGATTTTGAACAGCTTAAATGTTCGGTCACAAAGCAGAACGGAGAAGGTGTCGTAGATGGCGACTATAAGTTCGACGAGGGCGGACACAGTCTGACACTAACCCCGTCGAGCGCGGAAGTGGATTATAGAATCACATTTTCTTTATACAAAAAGACAGATGAAATTGTCGAAGAGATTCCGATGAGTGAAAAGAGCATTCTCGTCCATTCATATAATGAGGCTGTGCTTTACGCATATATACCTGGAGCGACCAAAGGTTCAGCAAACGGGAACACCACATTAAGAAGACCGGGAGACACTTTGATTTTCACTGTCAAACAAAAGGACGGCAAAGCGGAAAACCTTGACAAAATCGTATGGAACGTAAAAAAGAATGGCAAACTTTTTGAGAAGGACATTAAAGGCGAGATGATCCTGTACAAATTCAAGGAGGAAGGAGTATACACAATTGAAGCCGACCTGAAAGATACGTTGCTCTCCAACGGAGGAGTGAAAGAGAATATCCTTACAGATTTTGATGAAGAGTCGGCGAATCCCGAAAACAAAAACGTGGTCGTATTAGATGAATTGAATAAAAGTTTGGTGAATGAAGAAGGAAAGGGAGACTCTGGCAAATCCGTAAATGGAGAGAACCATAAAGAAAGGGTCATAACCCACAAATTGAAAATTTCACGCAATGAAGTCACAGGAGTAAGATTAGGAGCCACCAACGGCAAAAGATACGTGGGTGTGCGATACACAATAGATCCATCCTTTCTCTTTGGTGACGCAACATACAGGGATGAGAGAAACAACGTCGTATATACATGTGAAGGGGCGGATGCTGACTGCCTGAAACGAGGCATATTCCTTGCCACCAAGCCAGGCGATTATATCGTCAAAGCCACTCTTAACGGCAAAGAATGTAAATCGCAGCCATTCACAATTCAGGATGTCACATTCTCGAAATGGGAGTTTTGCGATTCGGAGAAAAAGAAAATCAGCTATATAGGCAGGAATATGAAGTTCGGCATCAACGCCTCTGTGCCAGCTTGGGCACAAAATAGCAGTGATGAGAAGAAACAGAACAAGGAAATCACAGTATCAATATTTTGTAAAGATAAAGCGATTCAGTCGTTCAAGACAAAACTCGATGAGGCAGGAAGTTTCCATATCGACAATATAGATGTTGAAAAAGATATCGTTGCAAACGCAAAAAATGCCGTCTCCTTTGATGGAATTCAGGATTTAATAATTAATTTTGTGGTGAATGATAGTCCATCGAAGATTGTGAAAGGTTTGTCTATAAGTAAAGTCGGTCATGGTTTGTTTTCAACGAAAGCGAACCTAACGGTAAAGACCAAGCCGTTTATTGACGGATATTTCGCGGATAAGAATGGGAAAAAATTAGTCAAGATTGTGAATTATGTTGACGGAAGCAGCAACAATAAAGTGACTGCCAGGCTTAATGTGTTGAATTATAGCAAGGAAAATCTTAAAGATCTAATGTTCTGCCTATACGAAAACAAGTGGGGAATAGATCCAATTGTTTTCAAGAGTGAAGACTTTAATTTGAATGAGTCAGGAGTTGTAGAAATATCCATTCCTTTGAATGAAGGGAATATAAAGGAAAAAGATCACGGAGATTCAAAACTTCCACGTCTGTTCTATTTTAAGGTGTTTGAAAGAAAAATAAGTTATAGTTTGATTGACGGTCGTTCGACATCAACTTGGCAGAAGGTTTGTGCATATCCAAAATCTCCTGGCGATCTGTACAACTACAATGTGCAAGCAGAGATGTCTACGGTTCAGGACGAAGCGTTGAAAGATTTGTCGGAAAATGTTGCTGGCAAAGACTACAATTCTGACAAACTTAATACTGTCCGCAGCTATTATTACCAATTAAAGATCTCCAAACAATCGGAAGAAAGCAAGAAGTATGTCAACTCATACAACTCTTTGGCTCCTGTTGTAGTGGGAGAAGATTGGGAGAAGGAGGAGAAGAAGGAGGAGAAAGGATGCAAGTGTCCGAGATGTAATGAAGAGGCGAAAGAATTGGAGAAAAGATTGAAAAAGATGTTTGTTAATGCTAGTTCAGACGCGATCAAGACAGTCGCAGAAACATATTGCAAGTACCAGCGTAGATTCGGCATGGATTCGTGTTGGATCAAGGCTCATTTTTTCGCACAGGTATATGTGGAGAGCTCTTCTTTGACAGGCAAAACAGAAAATCTAAATTATAGTGCCAAAAATCTTTTTATAGGAAACCCTAATTTGTCATATTTTAAAGGAATTTGGGATAGATGTAAAAAATATGGTAGGATTTCACAAAAGAAGAAAGATGGCATATATGATGATTTGCCAGCAGATAAACAAAAAGATTTCCATGAACAAGAAGCGAATCAAAGAGAAATAGCCAATCATGCTTATGGGGACAAAAATGGCAACAAAGAAGACAACGACGGTTGGAACTATAGAGGTAGAGGTCTGATCCAGTTGACTTTTAAAAATACATATAGAGATGTTGGCAAGATAATGAAAGTGTTTGGCATGGACAAAGAAGGTTTTGAGTGCGATTTGGTAAACAACAGAGATTTAGTCGCTTCCAATTTGGAATTGGCAGTTGTTGCATCTATGGCTTATTTCCACTATAAGAATTGCAATATGCATAGTCTTTGCAATGGCAACATGAATGTCAACGAAATAAGCAAACAAGTCGGACAGAACGATTGGGCCGCAAGAAAACTAGCCTTCGACGGCATCAAAAAAGATAAAAACGGAAATGAGACGAAAGATGACAGATGTACCGAAAAGATATTTGAATTAGACAAATGTGATTGGGATAAGATTGACTGTCCTGATGATGTTCCTTCCTACCATACTTTCTTTGGTGGCCGTGTGGAAAAACATATCCCTAAGGGATGTGATGAGAAAACAGCAACTCACTATATCTTCTATTACCATAAAGAAGATGGAACATGTGTGGAGATTTGCAGAAGAACAATCGTGAAAAATGATGGGCTGTATAAAATGAATTGTGTACAAAAGAAAAATGCAATAGTTCCTGATGAGAAGACAATCAAAAAAGACAATATTAGAACATGGGAATACTCAAGTCTATTTAAGGATGGAAAGATACCTGAGAATGTTGACGGAAGAGTTATTTACTTCATGCCAAACGGAGATCGAATTGTCAAAGGTAAGCCATCAGTGGGTAATTACAGGTATGCCAAATGTGGAGATGCGATAGAATTGGTCAGAATAGACGAAGGATGTACAGGAGGACTTTTCCAATTCAACAAAGAGGGTGTGAAGCTATATTATCAGATAGATACCAACCAAACCGTTCGTTTCTATAGTGATCCGAACACATTTGCAATTCTGATTGGTATATTGGCAGAGGTGGGTGCTAATGATGATTACGATATCAAATTCAAAGGCACAGGAAATGCTGAGATTCATGCTACTGGTTATCCAAGTCAGACTCATGTGAATGGCATGTCCTTGGATTTTTGCTATAGTGAAGATGAGGACGATTCCGACAAAGTTAGATTAGCCAAAGATATTGCATTGTTGAAAGCTGGAATTAAGTTCAAATGTAAGACAAGGTATACTGGAACACGGAATAACAGAAAAGGAGGTCGTGAAGCATTCTCATCGCAAGCCAGGGACGACCATAATAATCATATCCATTTGGGACCATTCGACCAAGAGTACAACAAACCAACGATAATAAATGAGAAATAAGATGAAAAAAAATTTTGTTTTATATGCAATCTTTCTGCTAATCGGTTCTGGTTGTGCAGAGAAAAGCCAAAATCCATACAACAATCAAAATGACTCTCTTTGTCTCGCAAAAAAAGACGTGGTAGAGTCTGCTGACGACTCAGAAACAAATGATAATAACGAAAAAGAAAAAGATATGATAGATATTTCGGATTTATTCTCAAGTGAGGAACTTGAGAAAATTAGATATAATTATATAAGTCAATTGCGTTTTGAATTCAAGTCTTTTAGTATAGGATACGAATTGGCTCCACTATCAGAAGCAAAAGACAAAGACTTTATTAATCATGAGATTTCCGACGAAGAAAAATCAGAGAATATGGATGTAATCTACCGCATTTTATTGAAAAATCATCCTATCTTCAAACCTGTTTCCAAAGAATTGTTTGAAGAAAAGATGAAAAAGGTGTTTGATATAGACATTAACGACAGAACGATGCGCGGAACATCATTTTTCACAAACCATTCTATGGATAATAAATTTGCTTATAGTACGTATATTGACCTTAAAAATCATATCGTGACATTTGGAAATCTGCCACTAATGTTTAAAAAAGAAATGGATTGGGATGGATTTTATAAGAAACTGGAAAATTTAGACCAAGAATCTATAGAATATTATGACACCGAAGTAAGTCTTTATAAGGAGTATCTGAATGAGGCTTCCCAGAAAAAATACACCATTTACTGTTCCAAACAAAAGATGGAGTATCTTTTCCACATCAACAACTACGTCTTCCATGACAGCAAAGCAAGTCTTTCTTGGCTGTTAAATAATACACCAGAATGTATAGATACCCCTTTCCTTAATATTCTGTTTGAGTTTTTTAATTACGATAAAGAGCCGAGGATAAACAGGAATAATTTCCGTTTCGACATAAGTACAGGTTTTCCGTTAAAATCTACAGCTTACAAAAGTCTTTTTGGAGAGGTGGAAAGTTGTTCTCAGAGTCAGTATTATAACTATTTCAAGTTCAAAGTTCGCACAGGAATGATGCAATATGTAGTAGATAATTGCTATGATGAGACAGATTTGGATACCTTCGGAATAAGAAAAGACAAACTTATATGCATCATGGAGGACTGTTTCGACTATCTCTTTGAATATGTTCTGCAAGGAGACAAATACAAAGAATCAAATGGGAAATATTATGAAAATTCTTATGGAACTTATGAATCATATGGATATCACTATTACCAAGTATGCGCATACTTAGCATATTATCTCACAAAAGCACACGAGAAATTTGTTTCATACGGCCATGGCGATCCCCGTTGCTGGCATAATGCGTTGGTCAACAACTTGCGTGAGGATCTGAAAAACAACGATGCCCGTTTTGAAAATTACGTGAAGGAAAACAACTATTTCTATCTCGAAGGTTTCGAACAAATCATGAGGGACGCCCATAATCAAGCAATGGTTGAGCCATGAAAATAAAGCGGGTTGTATGTTTGGGTCGTCACATAGATATTGATTTTGAGAATCAAGTGTTGCAAGTGAATGAATAATGGGGATTTAAGGGGCATGTTTTATTAACATTGCCTCTAATCTCTATTCTCTTTTGCAAGTTCCAATGATGGGTGTTGCAATGTTCTGTCAACTTCGTTACGCAATGGTTTGATGATATCACAAAATGGATTTCTCACTTTTTTTCATATAATTGCTTTGTTAATAGGGAAATTATTTTGCAGAAAATATACTTTTGCGTAATTTTGCACCCCGTAACCTTAACCGGTTATAGTAAAAGTTTGAAAAAGAAGTTATCAGAAGGTCCTTAGAGTTGTTGATGCGGTTTGTTTTAGAAAATGCGATTTTTTGATCACATAACAATTTTATTTTTCAACTTAGTAACTGATTGGAAATTGTATCATAATAATTTGTCAAATTAAGAATGGACAACAAACATGACATCTACTGTGAAAAAATAGATTTGCGTCTATTGCTGTTTTCACTCTTTTTTGTGGTGTTTTCTTTTTGCATTAGTAGTACAAAAGCCCAAAACAACATCCGGCCGATCAATCTTCAGTTGAACGACAATAAATATCTGTTTATCAAGTTTCCAGCGGAAATCAACTATGCCGACATGGGAAGTTACGATCTTACGGCTAAGAAATGTCTCAACAAAATTCTGAAACTGAAAGCAACCACACCTCACTTCGACAAAACAAATCTTAGTGTTGTCACAACCGACGGAAAATACTACAGCTTTATAGTCGAGTACTATTCCAAACCATCATACATCGCCGTCGACATGGCGAACGTGAAGGACAGCATCATGTCGACGGATATTATTCCGTCTACAGAAATAGAAGTGAGCGATATTCACACTACACATGTCATCCTGCCTACAAAAGTGGCTGATATCGCCCTCGGTCATGAAGAGGTTATCAGCGAAAAAGCTGATCCTACCGACAATATAGTGAAAGTGAAAAGCGTGGTGGATAAGAAGGAGAATTTCACCGAAACTTCCATCACCGTCGTCTCCATCGACGGGAATATTTATCCAATGACCGTAGGATATGCGAAAAACCCAAAGGAAATGAGTATCTCCTTCTCGGATGGCGGCAACGCATTGTTTAACGACATGAACGTCGACGATGACAAAATGCGAAAATTATCGGAATGGATCATACAGAAAGGACAGTATATCAACGACTTAGGAATAGAAGAGAATAGGATGATGTTTCTATTAAGCAGCGTCTTCACGGATCAGGACATTATAGCCTTCCATCTTTATGCCAAAAACAAAAGCAAAATCGATTACCCAATCGACTTTGTGAAAGCTCACATTGCCGACAAGAAGACGGGAAAAAGATATCTCACTCAAGAGGAGGAACTATATCCATTTTATAGTTATTATAGTGGCGACGGTAATGTCATCCACGGCAAGGATGATATAGATATCGTGTTCTTCTACAAGAAGTTTACAATTTCAAAGGAAAAAATCCTCTACTTTGAGTTGTATGAGGAGAATGGAGGACGAAACCTAAGGTTCAACGCTCCATACAAGACTATTATTAATGCAGAAGTGATGGAAAAAATAGATTAAAGTCATGAGATATTTAAGTGTATTTTAGTCCTATTGGCAGGAATTTCCTCTGACTTCAGTATGGAAGATTGTATACAATAGTAAGGGGCCTGGTATTGTATTGATAATGAAAGATGTATAAACGAATATGAAAAAATATATGTGATCATGAAAAAGATATATATGATATTGTTGGCACTGTTTTGTGCTGTTAATTGTTGCAACGCTCAGCTAATCCATACAAAGGGGCAAATGGGATTGGGATTCCGTTGGGGTAAAGCCTACAAAAATGACTACAACATTGGATTGTTCTATAATCTGTATACAAGCGAGAAGCTTGGGCTTCTGATTGAGCTCGACAGGGAAAAAGCCGAGTTTGAGTTTAGCAAATTCACCAATCAGTTCCTGCTAGGTGTGGGTTGTGAGGTAGCGGTATGGCATCCATCTCCAAAGTTTTATATCAATTTGGATTTGGCAGGCAACATCGGATATGACCAGTGGGACTGTACGGTCATGGATTGGCAGGAGAAACATATCGTAGGAGGAGCCAACGCGGGTGTAGGATTTGAATTATATCCTTGGCATTTCCTATCTTTCGTGTTGAAAGCCAGAGAATTCATGATTTATGGCAAAGGAATGAACTATCTAAAACCAGATTATTCTTTGGGTGTGAAGGTGAATTGGTAAGACAAGGCAAAAACAATTATTTAATGCACATAGTAATGAAAAAAGATAGATTGACCATGAGATATTTAAGTTTTATTCTATTTCTATTAATAGGGTTAACCTCTTGCGACACTAGAGAAGATTGGTTTGCAAAAGAAGGGGTAGGTGCTACTTTCATTATCAAATCATGCAAGACTGCTATTAAGGATTTTGACACTGATGACAATAAGTACGAGTTTAGAAATGACACTGTTTACAGTGACAACAGTCAGGTCGTCGAGATCAATTTGAGACTTGATGAAATTGAGTGGGATGATGATCGATATTATCCTGGTGCTTCTTATGACAGTGAACTCTTAAATCTTGATGTGGAGGGTTTAGGACAGAAGGTTAGCAAATCTCAATATTCAGATAGAAATGTTACAACCGACCGAGAGAAACCATATTTTGCACTTGATTATAAAGGAAGGTTTAGATTTTTTGGTAGTAGTGAAAGTTATTTTCCAACGACAAGTAACGATACCACAAAAGCCCCTGTATTGAATACCGCACACATGATTGTGAGGGTTGAGGACGTGTTCCGAAACGAGTATTATTGCCATGTGAAGATTAATTGTTTGGGTGATATGGCCCCCATATCTGTAATGGAGGTGAAAGATGTGGATGGAAAACCTATGGAGAAGGTATTTGATCTTAGCAAAAGCCACGACAAGGATGGAAGTGTAGTGAAGTACGAGTATTGCATCGACGGTGAAATACTAGAGTATGATCTGCCAACATTCGACTGTGATCCTGCGGGAGTTTCAGCAGGAAAAGCAGCATACGGAGGAACATACATCACATCTACTGAACAGAGTGAGATCAAACATGCATTCCAAAAGAAAGGAGAACATATAGTCTTTTATAGATGTATGGACAATCTAGGATTGTGGAGTGTATGGAGATATAAGATAGTAACAATATAAAAATTAAATCGATGAGACTAAAAAAAAATTATTTGCTTTAGTATTGGTTTTTATTCCAGTACTCGCATTTTGTGATGAATTTTACGAAAAAGCAGATGGCTGCTATTGGCATTATACGACTAGTGACTCGTATGGAGAAATAAAATTTCCTAAAGATCTTAAATGCATCTCGCTTAGCACAAATCAGACATACATAACGCCTAACACAAGTGTTGATGTTACAAGAAAGTCATATAATGTTTATGCATATAGACCAAGCGGATGGGGAAGAGACGTTTTGGGATATGACCTTAATGAGAAACTATATTTCTTTGTTCGGACTCTGCCTGACGGTGCAGAAGAGGGACCTTTTGAATATAATCAATTTAAGGATAAAAGAGGACAAAAGAAAGATTTCAATACAGGTCGATATAGAAAAGAGGAAAGTACCATGGATCAAAAAATAGCCTCTATATCCCAAACTGTCACTTACAAAGGGTTGAATGAGTCTTATGAATTTAAAAAGAGTAAGAAATTAAATCAACTTGGAGCATCATCAATTAACATTAGATTCCAGGTAGTATCTTGGATTAACGTATTAAGAGGAACTGATAGTGATAGAAATGATAGGGATCATACTATAGCCGGAAATTCCACTAATATTACTTTCTATGTATGTGAACCAGGAGAAATCGGAGCCAACCTAGCCAGGACTCCAAAAATTGAAGAGTCGGACGGAACAGCTAAATATTGTATTTATCCTACGCCTGTTGGATCAGTTTCTGATAATGTTATGCAGATAACAAATATTCAAAGTCCTGGATATTACGATAGGGATTTGTATTTTTCTTGGAATTTGTACAATAAAGATAACGAAAAAGTAAGCGAATATAATAGATTAGTTACTGCCCAATCAAATGAAATTGAACTTGGAAAATTCGCAAACTTCAAATATTCTGATTTAGGAGATTATAAGGTTGGAGATCAATACACTCTTACTCGTTCCATCAGCTTGACCAACGAATATAAGAATGAGTTGGATTGTGCTACACCTGCTCTCACTTTCGAAATCGTGCCTGAGGCATTCCTTTCAGAGAAGGGTGTGAATTCTGTAAAAGTCTGTCCCAAAAAAGAAGATCAGCAATTTTCTGGATCCAAGGAGTATCAAAATCCGGATTGGATGTATTTGAAGGGAGAGGAAATCAAGTTCAGAGACAGTGACAACCGAATTGTCACCTTAAGCGACGCTATGTATGACGCATATGGAATCAAGTACGGATGGGAATATTCTACTGATAGGGAGAATTGGATTCTGTTAATTGATAAAACTGATGCAGAGGCGAATGTCCTTCCAAACGGAGACTATAACTATACCAGTAGTTTTTTGTCTTGGACATCAGTAAAGGAACAGGATTTGTTGGTTCCAAACAATATGTTCGCTGATGGTAAGACTCGTTATTTCCGACAGGTTGTGACTTTGACTAATTTCTCAAACAGAAAAATTGTTTCTGAGAAATTACATGAGGTAACCCCTTACTATATCATAGAGAAAAGTGATTTTAAGGTTCAACCATTAGGCACACTATGCGCTGACGGAACTTCACAGGAAGTGGAGTTGAATGTGTCTTTCACCAAAGCTGAGAGTTCGGCAACGTTGGCCGGATATAAATGGGTGTCTGATGACGCCGCTTTCCAGTACGACTGTAAATTCTTAGGAAAAACGGAAGAGTACAAGGATATTAATTTGTACGCAACATACAATATCTTTGCCGATGAAGTAAAAAAATATGACGCAAATATAGCCGTCATCGACGGATGCGGAACGAAGGTTGAACTGAAAGATTCTCTAATACTTGAGGAGCAGCCAAAGATAGATCCTAACAATGTGATATGCACAAACTCCACATACGAGTACAATGAGCTGCAAAAACGAGTGGAGGTGGTCATTCCCGAAGGAGTTGTGGGCTATCTTCTTGTCGACAAGAGCGACTCCAACTATTCGACAAGCCTGTACGAGTACAGCACAAATGGAAACACTTATTCGAAGCTTCCGAGCCGAGGCAAGGATGTGATGCTAACTTCACAAAATGAGCAGACTTACTATTTTAGAAAGACTGATACAAGAGGGAACCAATGTGTAAGCGAAGACCTGACGGTGTTAGTAAAGAAGGTCAGCTCTATTGTAGGAAACCGTATTGACAAAGACACGATATATGTCTGCAAAAAATCAGGCAATCCGCTTATCACGGCGGAGTCTGTTAGTGGTGGATTTGGAGACGATGCGACTCTCTCTTATTCGTGGATATACAGCTATGACGACAAGGACTATACGCTGATGATGGACGACTCCAAGCCTCTGACAGATGCAAAGGTTGCCGAGGGAGTATGGAACCAAGTGGTGGACAAGAAAGTGTACATCAGAAGAATCGCCACAAGTAAGAAGGGAACAGGTGTTTTGAGTGACACCAGCGACGCTTTGGTGATCATTCCGTATTCCGACCCTGTAGTCGCATTGAACGTCGACACAAACTATGTGTGCTATGGAGACGAAGTGATTTTAAACGGAAGTGTGGATGCTAATTTCAAGGATCAGATAGAGAAAACGAATGTAGATGTCAAATATTGGTATGCAGGTGGAAAATCAAATTTTGACACAATTCCTACCCTTGCTCCGTATCATCTCACTGTTATAAAAGACACTCTTGTCTCCTTGAATGTGGAATTCTGTGGCAAGAGAGTGTCGAGCAAAGGGGTTACGATCACAAGCGGAAACAATCTTAAACCTAGGATGGCTAACGGAGCATGTAGAGTGAGGGGAAAGAAGATGACTGCCTCCGTGATTTTTGTCAATGCCGACTACACATACAATATCAACGGAACTGAAGGATATTCGGCGGAAATAGACATCCCTAAATCTGGAGGATTCACATACAATGTGACAGTAAGCGACTCTAAATGTACAAAAACATTCACAGAGGAAGTGAAGGATGGAGAATTGACCGATTCGTTGAGGCATTTTGAACTGGCTGTGGACGGAAGCAAACTTTCGGAAGGACAGAAGATATGTGCTGGTGTGACACACTCTTTTGCTAATATAGACCAAGAGAGTATTAACCACATCGCCAATACTTACACATGGTATGTGGATGGCAAATCGCAAGCGTACAGCAATAGCGCTTCTTTCTCTTATTTGTTGGCGACACAGGGAAAGACATACACTGTCATGCGAAAGAGTGAGGAGATAAAGGGAGGAGAAACATGCCAGTCTATCCTCGACTCAATCAAGGTGGTGACATACAACAATATCAGCGGTGCCGAATTGGCAGTGGACAATACGACTGTATGTTATGGCGATGGACTAAACCTGACAATCAGCGGAGTGAAGGGAGCCAGTGAGGGAGTGTACAAATACACAATCTATGACGGAACAGACGTCGTCGCAAGCAATATTGTAGGATTTGGAGAGAGTGCTACGGAAAATGTGGACAAATTAGGAACAGCCGGAATGCATAATCTTTATGCTGTAGTGAGCGACACTTCGACATGTAACAACAACTCCACTTATTCCCAAAAGACCGATAAAATACAGGTGTATCAGGCTGAAACAGCGGAGTTTAATCTAACAGCAACACCATCGGTAATCAAAGAAGACGCTGGTCTTACTCAGGTTATCATCACAGCAACAGCGGTTAACGGAGACAAGGTTACGACAGACAATTTCACATATTGGTATACCAATGGTGAAGGAACGGTAAAGAATGAGGCGACAGGAAACTTCAAGGTAAGTGTCGACGGATCGGATTTCAATGCTTATGGAATTTTGACATTCGATGTAGAAAGGACAGTGGATGGCACAGGATGTAAGGCAACAAACAGTGTCACAATATCGCAGACAGCTGGATTTGAGGATCAGCCAAGTATTCTTTGTAAAGAGGCTAAAGACGACGATAAAGCTGAAGTCTGTGATGGATCAGAGGTGGAACTTTCCATTTCAGTGCTACCATCGTATGGTACAAAAGTGTTGACATCAGAGGATGTGACATACACATGGTATAGAAACGGAATGTTGGTGCCAGGAGCCGGAGCCTCTTATATGGCGACAGCAAAGGCTGGAGACACTACACTTTATCAGTGCAAGATAAGCTATGTGTATGACAAAGCAATGAAGCCGGCTTATGTGTTCAGCAACGAGTTTAGACTTATTGGCAAGAAGGGAGTTGTGTTAGGCAACGTCTACCAGCAGGGTGACAAATCACGAAATGTCGCTTTGTGTGTCGGCAGTGACAAAGAGGTCACATTGAATGTTGATGCAGAATATGAGGCTAAGGATGAGATAAGCTGGCAGCAAAGCACAGACGGAAAGACATGGATTCCTGTGCCAGAGACAAACATAAAGGAGCAGGTTGGCAACACATTGGTTGTGAAAGGCTCTTACTATACTGGAAATAAAGGAAAACACTATTTCCGAGTTATGGGTACAAGTGATTGTGGCACAGAAACATACAGTAAGCTGTTTACTCTTGAAGTGGAAAGCCTCCCAGACGTGCCAGTTGTGGCATTGAGAAACAGCAACGTTATCAACGAAAGTGTGGCAAGTTTGAATTTCTCTCCAAAAAACAATTATGCTGGCTATCGTTATGAGTGGGGAGTGAGCGAGGATGATATCTCTTTCTTCTCTACAGGAGGAGCACAGGCGGTTGTTAATGGAGACTTTGCGGTGGGAGATAATACCGTCTATGTGCGCAAGGTGTCTACTACAGGCGGCCATTGTGCGAGTGCTGTGGTTTCTTATGGCTTTAAATTGTATGAGGAGTTGAGCATTGGAAAATTGGATGAAACAAGTATATCTAAAGTAAGATGTCCTAATGATGATAAATTGACACTTCTAATTCCAAGCGTGAGTGGAGGAAGTGGCTCTTATGATATAACATGGCAGTATAAGAACGAGGGAGGGGATTGGATCCCATTCAGCAGCACAAGCAAGTCGCCATTTAATGTCATAATTTATGATCCGACTCTTATGGCAGATGGAAATACTCTGTTCCAACTTAAAATAGAAGGATTGTCTACAACAACAACATTCCGAGCAATAATCGCAAGCACAGGAGACTATAAGGGAGCAACGAAAGTATCGAATGAATACAAGATAGAGTTCTACGAATCATTGAAAGACGATGGCATCGACATTTCTGAGGAAGAGATATGCTACGGATCTATAAATGACAGAATAGTAGGAAAATCTACTACTGGAGGATATGCACCATACCGATACCAGTGGTATAAGACAACAAACAGGGAAGATTCTACTTTATGGAAAGCAATCCCGTCGGCTACATTGCAAAACTACACAAAGAGAGACACTTTGTATGAGACAACGTTCTACAAGAGAGTAGTGACAGATGGATGCGGAAGCAAACTTGAAAGTGTGTCGAAACGTGTTGGAGTGAACGACAAGGTTGAAATCAAGCCAGAAGACATCAGGTATGAGTCTATCGTATCAAACGGTAACGTCGCTACAATGTGGGGAATGCCAAATGGTGAGGCTGACGCAAGCCAATATGTCTGGTATAACGAGAACTGGCAGACTCTTGACACAACAAAGGTAAGGGAATTGTATGCGACTAAAAATTCATTGACCGTGCCTGGATTAAACCAGCACAGCAAGTTGTATGTGTATTATGCGAAGAAATATCTTGACGGATGTTTGAGCTACAACAGCGACACCTTGGTTATCACAGCGAGCAAGAACACAAGCGGAAATATCTTTGTGAACGCAGAGAACGAGGATAATTTCTGGGTATGCTCAGGAACAACGGACATTGAGATCCTTTCTGAAAGCAATCCTTTGAATGCAAAGGGATACTCATGGCATTATAGAATCACAGAATATAATGCCGATGACGAGGCTGTGACAGGTCTGTGGGAGAATGTAGGAGGCACTATAGAGTCTTTTGCTACAGGGGAGAACATCAATCTTGACACTTGCGGATTGAAAAGGGATGCTCTTAAGAACGTAAAGGGAAGACGAAAATATATCGAGTTCAAGAGGGTTGCCACATTCGAAGTAGGAGGCAAAACTGCTGAAATGGAAAGTAATGTTGTAAAAATCAACATCGTTCCCACAATGGAGTCGATACCTCTATCAAGAGAACTTATTACAGGAACAATATCTAGCAGCAAGGTAAATTACTGCAAGGGTGATATTGGAGAGGTTGTATATGGTGACGATATGGATCCGTCAAGTGTAGTGTTGGACATTTGGAGAAATCCGAACTCTTATTTTGGACCTGGATTGTATGATCCTGGATATAAAGGAGGAGTAAACACATGGTTTGAGTACAGTGTGGACGGAATCAATTTTGACACTGTAAGTATATTCAATTCTGTAGAGAACAAAAAATTCGCAAGCACGTTCAATCCAGGGGAGGGATTGGAAAGATTGATGAACCAATCCTACCGAGTACGCCGAGGAGTGTCTGACGGATGTTCCAGCGTCTACACAAATGAACTGGTTTTGACAGTAAGTGACGAGGCCGCGGATATGTCTTCAATATCCATGTATGCGTATGAACCAGGCAAATCAGGCGTTTCGGATAGATTAATGAAAGGTTTTGAATTTGGCGACAGTATTGTTATAGGCGACAAAACAATGGAATCTTACGATTGCAAGTGGAGTCTTGACAGCTTGTTTAACGACACTTTTGCAACATCAAAAATGTTTGTAGGATTCTCACTTGATGATAATGCTGCAGTCAGCCTTATGGATGATCCAAATATCTATTTGAAGAGAAAGAGCAAACCATACGGAGAATGCTGGTCTTCTTCTTTGCAGATTCCTATCGCACTTGGTACAGCAAGCAAGGGAGGACAGATTTCTGAAAAACAGAAGGTATGTTTCGGCGCTGACTTTAAGGGCATCGACAATGTAGAGGAGGCGAGTGGAGAATGGATTGCTCCAAAACACGTTGGAATGAAGTGGCACTATGGTTGGCAGTGGTCACAGGATAGTGTCAAGTGGGTGAACATTGAAAATTCAGACAGCGTTGGATTGAGTGCCAAACTTGTGAATACATATGTCGATCCATTGAAACTTATGACAGGCAAGACAACTTATTTCCGCCGTGTGGCGACTAATGATTCGTCAAGAGTAAGATATTCGAATGTGGCTGTCTTGTCATATTATGAAGAAATGAAACCCGGTGTGTTGAGTGACGATCAGGATGGAAAAACTGGTTATTGCACAGGAGACGACCTTCCTGTAATCTCTACAACTGAGCCAACAGGAGGAACATTTGAAGAGAACGGAATAAGCTATACATGGAAGTTGGCTCTTAATGGCGGTGATTATGTGGAGTTGCCAACAAGGAAAACGACTCTTGACCTTGCATTCGTGGACACTATTTATAATCAGACTTTTGACAAGAATGTGACCGTAAGTGTCATTTGCGAATATTCAGACGGAAAACTCGGATGCGGAACGGTGGAGAGCGAGCCTTTGAACTATGTTCTATACCGACGCAATGACGCTCCTGGTATATATCAGGATAATGACAGCTGTGATGCTAATACAGTGGTGGTGAAGGTTGTTCCTGAGAAGACTGAGAAAACCTACATTTTTGGAACATATGTTTTCACAGAGAACGGTGATTCCATAACTTGGGAGAGTGAGGCTACTGAGAAGACAATCCAGCGAGTATCAACTATGATAGTCGACGAATATGGGGTTTACTCTGTGGACCAAGAGACAGGTTGCCATAGTGAGACAACAATGTTTAACGTAGACAGTCTTCCTGATTTGAGCCAAGGAACTCTTGAAGCTCCAACAGCGGTTTGCTATGGAGAAGATTATACAGTGAAGGGAGGAACTGTTGTAGGTGGTAATGGATCAAAGACTTACACATGGCAGTATTCATACGATGAGGTTGAATGGGAGACTCTCTCCAACCAGTCGGATGAAGATTTGGAAGTGATCAAACCGAAATCAGGAATCTCTTACAGAAGAATCGTATCTGACATGTGTGGGGTTGATACATCTAACACTGTCCATATTGAGGTAAGAGAGAAAATTGATGTCACAAAGGATGTGCTTGTCTTCAACGACTTCAAATGTGCCAACCGCAAGTTTAATATCAATACAACGGAAGGTGTCGTGTTTACAGACAACGACTACTATCTTGTATGGAACTCAGCTACAGACGAGACTTTCGACACCAAGAACATGACATTCCGCACAATGGACGAGTTTGAGGGGGATTCTCTTGAAATACGAATGGCACATGCCATCGTCGACACTACGGGAATGGTTTGTAAGAGTGATGAAGTTACAGTGTATGCACACCATTCCATTGCGTTGGATCCAGAAGCCAATCACATCAGTTGCGAACACAACACTCCATGCAACGGAAGGTATGTTGAGATTGAGGGCGAGAGACAGGGAGGACCACATGCAGATAAGATAGACTACAAGTGGTATGTGAGCCACGACAACCAAACTTGGATGGAGGAATTCAAGACAGGCAAGGATATGTCGCTTATAGCAGAGGACACTATGTACATCAGAAGAGTTGCAAGCAACGGATGTGAAACAGATACATCTAATGTAGTGGCTATCTTCGGTACAAAGGTCGATCAGTATGATTATGTTGGAAAGATGGCGTTGGAGGTGATCAGCAATATGCAGGATTCTTCCGTCTCGATGACAATAGAGAGAGGAAAGGAGTTTGCTGCTGACTACTATTTTGAGGGCGACGGTGTTATGCCGGTTGTTTCAGGCAACAATACAACTTTGCCTTACAAGACTGATGTTTACAAGGATAGTATTTTGATGCTGGTAGCAAACTTGGATCATTGCGTTAGCACGTACAGATTCAATCCTCTTCGTGGTGGAGTCATAAGATTCGACGGTGATTCTATCCTATGCGGAGGTGGTGAGATACCTGCGATTGTTTCGACTGTTGTTGAAGGAGGTAATGGAAACTACTCCTACCAGTGGCAGTATATGAACATCTATACCGCCGACTACGTTAATATAGACGGGGCTACAGACAAGGATTATACACCAAAAGCTGTGAGTGTGGAGACTTCATATCGTCGCCTGACTACTGATGGAGAGTATACATCTATGTCGAATGTGATTAAGGTGAACATCCGACCATTGCCAAAAACTACTGATATAGTGCCTTCAGTAAGCGATAGTATCTTGAAATTATACAGTTTGAAATCTACTCAGTACAGCGTGGAGAAACTTCCGTCTTTGGAGTTGAGTCTGGTAGATACTATTTCAGATTCTGATATTGTGACATGGCAGAAGTCTTACAACAATGTAGAATGGGAAGACGTGGAGATGCAGGAGTCAAACGAAAATGACATCTATAAACTGTCTGTTGTAGATACTACAGAAAATGTATACTACCGAGTTGTCGCAATTAGCTCTTGCGGTGAATATACAAGTAAGGCTTACAAGGTGACGACATTGTATGCCTCTGTAATCTTGGATGAGGAACTGGTGTTGAGAGACAGTGTGTGTGTAGGTGGCGATGTATATATTAGATACAAGAAGGATTATCCTGAAGTATATGAATATTCATACAGAATTATCAATTATGAGGGAGAGGGGGCATTCCCTTATTCTAATTCTCATGGAAGTTCTTGGTCAAGAGAAAATATTTTGACAGATTCCACAAAGGTTTCTTATGGTGCGATATTCATGTCTCCAAAACATTCTTTTGACGTTGAGATCACACGTTGGGTGAAGAAGACTGGAGCTAGAAGTTCTAAACTTGTCCATTTCTACGTCAATGAATTGTCCGCTAAATACAACTATGTCGTTGATGGAGTAGAATCTCATGAAAGTGGAGAAAAGAAAAAGTCTGTTCAGTTGAATCAGGGTAGCAGAGTAGTGTTCTCTCCTGAGATTACAGACGGTTTGGAAGACAAGACATACAAGTGGAATCTGATTGCTCCGTTGAATGTGGAATATTATCAGAGATATGGAGGCAGTGCTGGAAGAGATGGATTGACATCGGAAAAAGAAAGCCCAGTATGCTATTTCTACAATGATGGAACGTACACTATCACAATGCAGGTTACGGATGGTATGTGCTCTGCTACAGTTTCCGACACCGCGATGTATATAAGTGACGCTACGAGAACATATTTAAGAGCTGCTACTTTTGATGATGATTTGTTTGATTATGTTGAGTTGGCAGGAGAGTCTCTTGGTTATGTGGAAGTTTATCCTACTCATTTCTCGGACCACATTTCTATATATACAGATTGTGAGGAACCACAGCATTACGAGATGTATGATGCACTTGGAGCCAAGATAATGGAAGGAAACTATTCTGGCAGTGCGATTGTTGACACAAATCATTTGATCTCTGGATCTTATATAATCAAGACAGTAGGAAAATCTATAAGATTGCTAAAATCTGAGTGATTAGAGCGACTTATGGACTCCATAGTGGAGACCGAAACAGATTGAACAGTCACACAATTTGTCAAAGCCGGTAAAAATGTGGGCTGATTTTAGAACACTATAAAAAGCCGTTTCAGATTTTGTCTCTGAAACGGCTTTCCGTTTTGATACACTTCTTTTGATCAGTATGTCTAATTGTAACCTCCTATTTTTTGCTGATCTTGAATTTAGCACCTGCTTTCAACCAAATTCCTGGTTGTGGAATGTTTCCAAGGTCGTAGTAGCTGACATTGAAAAGATTGTTGGCGATCGCATATATGCTCCATTTGTCGGCATCCCATGAAAGTTTGAGATCGACCAGTGTGTATGGCTCATAGTCTACAAGCATTCCCGTCGACTTATGATTCTCATCATATTTGATATAGCTTCCGTTTCTGTCTTGATAGCGTAATGAGAGGGTGGCGTTCAGTGATTTCACAACTCTCGTCTCCAAACTTGCGGAGAGTTTGTTGCGCAGATACTCAAGAGCATAGTTTGATTTGTATATCTCCACGTCATCCTCTCTTTCTTGATAGATATGAGCATATCCGAAAGAAACTTTTCTTACTGGGCATTTCTCGCCAAAAATTTCTCTTCCAAGGAACGCCGCGTTGATTTCCAATCCCTTGTTGTCAAGCTCGAATGCTGCGGAATGGAAAATGTCGTCGGCTGAATACATCACCCAGTCGATCATGTTTTTGCCGTGGTGATAGAATAGAGCGACGCTGCTTTCCACACCTCTGTTGCGGTATCTTGCTCCAAAGTCGATTGCGGACGTCTCTTCTGGCTTCAGCCCTACATTTCCTTCGTTTGTCGGGCTTTTGTAATAAAGGTCGGTGAAGGTAGGAAGACGCATAGCCATGTTCCACGATGCCGAAATCTTCCAATAGTCGTTTGGACGGAATGCAACGTCTACTCCAGGATAAACTTTCATCTTTGTGTTGAGATTTGTCACTTTGTGAGCCATCGCTCCAAGTGAAAGCGTCCACTTCTTTAGCAGGAATGTGTGCTCTGCATAGTATGAGATATTGTCCCTGCCATCCTTCTTTGTGTAAAATATGTCGTCAACTCCTCGTACAGCTACAGAGTCGGATGTCTCTTTTCCCAGATTTGTGGATATGATGTTTTCGCTGCGCATCTCTGCTCCGAAAGCAGTTTTTCCGACTTTTGTTTCAATCCACGCTCCAAGATTCACGCCATACACGTCGCACTGGTGGAAATTCTCTCCTTTATGAGTGTCCCTAATGAGCTGGAAATGGTCTTTTGATCGGTTCCAATAGATAGCCGGCACAAAATGGAGTCGACTGTTTGTTTCTGCTTTCACCGAAGTGATCCACTTAGTGGTTGATTCCCACTGGTTGGGGTAGGCTGCGGAATAGAAAGTGTTTGCTCCGTAATCCTGATTGCTCACGCCTGTCTGCCAATCCACATTGACTGATGAGTTGGATACATTGCCTTGGTAAAAAAACTTGGTTTGCTTGAAATCACTGTTTTCCTGATCTCCGTCAGCACGACGGAATCCTCCAGAAATTTGTTGGTGAACTTTTTTTGTGGAAAGGTTAGCTGACATCTCACCGCCTCCGTAACCGTAGCTTCCGCCGAAAACGTGACCGGCGATGTGGCTTGAAGTGTCGCATTTGGTGACGATATTTATCGCTCCATTGAAAGCGGATGTTCCGAACTGACGTGCTGCTGGTCCCTCAAGCACTTCCACACGTTCGATTTCGCCCATGCTTACAGGAAAGTCCGCTGATAAGTGGCCTGTGTGGGGCGACGAGATGTTGATTCCATTGAGTAGGATGGTAATTTGGTCGAATGTGCCGCCTCTGACAGAAATGTCGGACTGCACACCCATTTCGCCACGTTGACGGACATCAACACCAACTGCATATTCAAGTAAGTCGTTGATGCTTTGTACCGTCGCCGCACTCACATCCTCCTTGGTCATCACCGTCACCAATCGGGGTGCTACAGAGAATGTCAGAGGCACACGTTCGCTCGTCACCTCAATGTCTTGAAGCTGATAATTCAGTTCTGTGGACACTGAATCAGGTTGGACCTGAGCCTTTAAGTCGGCAGACAGTAGCGTCGCAATGCTAAGAACGCCGATAGAGATTGATTTGTGCATACTCTTAAAAGTTGCAAAATTAAGATTTGAAAATCTTTTCCATCTTATTGCAGATGTCAATGAGTGAAAATTTTTTTTCATTTTTTATTTTTCTTTTTTTTTGAAAATCATTGTCGTCGACGACTGTTATCAAACATTTGTGCACATCTTACTACGTTTGACGTTACAAAAGTATTTGTCTCTACGTTCGAATTTTAAGATTTTTATATTTTTTAACATAATTGGCAGTGTATTTTAACATATTTTAAGTTAAATATGTTAAAAAATGTTAAATTAATTCAAGTGCCGATAAATATGTTTTACGACAATTTTGAACTGAAATCGTGAAAAAAAATGGTAAATGAATTTGGATTTAAAATGAAAAAGGATAAGTTTGCCAGTACAAAGGGGGTGAACCCTTACAACTAAGACAACAAAAGGATTTAATTTAATAGGGGAGGAAATGCTATGAAAAAACTTTTATTCACTATTGCATCTGTGCTTCTAGTGGTCGCACAGTCGCAGGCTCAACTAGCCAAAGATAATAAATGCAAATTCTTGGGAAACATTACGACTTCATATAATTGGCAGGAGTATTGTGATCCTCAGGAAAATGAGAGTGCGTATAAATATAAAGATCTGTGGGATCAGGTCACTTGTGAGAACGCCACTAAGTGGGGCTCTGTGCATCAGGGATTCGGCCGTTTCAATTGGGATAATGCCGACAGAACATACAACTATTGCAAACAGAATGGAATCATCTTTAAATACCATGCGTTGATTTGGGGAAGCCAGCATCCAACATTCATTGAATCGTTGAGTGTGGACGACACCAAAAAAGCTATTATCGAATGGTATAATGAGGTGCAGAAACATTATCCTGATTTGACAATAATTGATGTGGTGAACGAGGCTATCTATACTGGCGGAGATTACCATTCTCCTTATAAGCAGACAAAAATCATTGAGGCGTTGGGTTCTTTAGCGGAGGATAGAGCAGAAAGGGAGACTGGCACACGTCCAAGTTATAATTGCAATACAAATGGATATCCAAATACCAATTCATACCAATGGTTGGCTGAGGCATTCCGTTTGGCACGTGAACGTTGGCCAAATGCGACTTTGATCTATAATGATTACAACACTTTCCAGTGGCAGAAGACTGAGTTTATAAATCTTGTCAACGGAATCAAGGCTTGTGGTGGTCCAATCGACGCGGCTGGAAACCAGGCTCACGATTTGAATGAGATGGGTGGAGCTCAGTTTAAATCCGCTTTGGAAGAGATTCACAACAAGACTCAGTTGCCTCAGTATATCACTGAGTATGATATTGCAAATCAGGGAGACGAAAACATGAAGACTCGTTATTCTGAGCAGTTCCCAACTATGTGGGAGGCAGACTATGTTCCTGGTGTCACTCTTTGGGGATGGATTTATGGTAAAACATGGGTCGACGATTCTGGTTTGTATAGAGATGGAAATGAACGTCCTGCTATGACTTGGCTAAAGCAGTATATGGCGACAGATAAGGCAAAGAACGCTTCAGCTACTGTTTGTGGTAAGGACGCCGGTTCAAATGTCCGTTTGTCGTTGAGCGTGTCTTCCACTACAATCGCTCTAGGTGACTCGGTATTGTTTACTGCAGAAATGGAGGACGCAAAGAATATTAAGTTCAATGCTAATGGTATAGAAATCAAGGATAAATGGGTGTTCCCATGTGAGTTCTATTGGAAACCAGAGGAGGCTGGTGTCTATAATATAGAGGCTACTGGTTACAACAGTAAAGATGAGAGTGCAACTGCAAAATTGACTGTTAAAGTTGTTGAGGTCGGACCTTTCGGTGGTGAGCCGGCATCTATTCCAGGAAAGATTGAGGCCGAAAACTACGACAAGGGATTTGCAAGCGAGGCATTCTTTGATTTGAGCGACGGTAATGTATGTGATGATTACAATAACTATTATCGTTCTGATGATGTTGATATCAAGAAGATTGATGATGGTGTCGCTGTTGGACATTGCCAGAATGGTGAGTGGATGAACTACACAATCAATGTCGCACAGGACGGAGTCTACAATGTAGTTTTGAGAGTTGGAACTGGTAATTCAGACGGAGGAAAGATGACAGTCTCTGTTGGTGACGTGGTTAAGGAGGTGTCTATTGATCAGACAGGCGGTTGGGGAACATTCGCTGAGGTTAATGTCGGTACAATGACTCTTTCTAAGGGAGAGCAGGTGTTGAAACTTTCTATCGACAAGGATTGGATCGACATAGACTGGATATCATTTGAGAAGGATCCTTCAAGTGCGGCTGATTATGCTAACAACAATGTCATCTCAGTTATTCCAAATCCAGCGTCTTCAAAAATTGAGGTTATTGGAGCTGGAAACGTTGTTAAAGTTGAATTTGTCTCTCTTGCTGGTTCTGTGATTAAGGTTGCAAATTGCTCAGAGATTTCTCTTGACGACGTCGCAAACGGAGTCTACATGCTTCGAATCACAACTCCAAATGACACTGTGATTAAGAAGCTTGTGGTGAAGAAATAGTTTTAATCTTATTAAATTTAATTTATGAGCCAGCTCACTAAAATGGGCTGGCTCATTTGTTTTTGTACGTATGTCTACGGAAAATGTTACGGGGTAAACCCTTTGGCAATCATAAGCATAAAAATGTTAAGCCAAATTATGGCAGATATGGATAGTTATAACATGGATGTGATATTTGTCCATATGTTTTGCTCAAACGTCGTCATTTGTACCAAATTCGCATTAATTCTGTAAAAACGGGGAAATGCTAAGTAAAAAATGGTATTAAGATAACCGTACGAAAGAATAAAAAGAATATGTTTGCGGAAAATCTAATACTAACTAACAAAAAACACATGAAAAAAGTTTTATTCTCTATTGCGGCGTCTCTTCTATTAATAGGGCAGGCGCAGGCACAGTTATCTAAGGGAAATCCTTGTAAGTTCCTCGGAAACATCACAACAAGAGGAAGCATTCCTTCTGATTATGCAACAATGTGGGAGCAGTTGACTCCTGAAAACGAGACAAAGTGGGGATCTATTGCTAATAAAGAGGTTCAGACTGTTGAACAGGCTCTGTCTTCTTGGAACTGGCGTTCTGCGGAAAACGAGTACAACTGGTGTAAGCAGCACGGTGTGCAGTTTAAGTTCCACTGTTTGCTTTGGACTTCTCAGTATCCAGGTTATTTGAAAGATTTCACAGGAGACAGATTGAGAAAGCAGGTTGAGATTTGGTTTGAGGCTTGTTCGAGAAAGTTCCCTGATGTGACAATCATCGACGTTGTTAACGAGGCTATCCCAGGACATGCTGAGGGCGACAACAATGGTCAGGCGAAGACATTTAAGAGAAACTTGAGTCAGGCAATGAGTGGAAGTACTAATCCGAGTGACTATAAGTGGATTACAGAGGCATTTAAGTTGGCTCGTAAGTTCTTCCCTAACGCTGTCCTTGTATATAATGACTATAACACATTCCAGTGGCAGAAGAATGAGTTTATCGATCTTGTGTCTACTTTGGTAAAACAAGGAGCTCCTATCGACGCGTATGGTCACCAGAGTCACGACTTGAATGACATGAGCGGAAATGATTTCAAGTCACGTTTGTACGATATCCACAGCCAGATTACAAACAAAGCAGGTCGTGAGTTGGCTTGTTATCTGACTGAGTATGATATTGCTAAGCAGGGAGACAATGGTCAGAAAACTCGTTATTCAGAGCAGATCCCTGTCGCATGGGAGGCTGATTTCGTAGCAGGTATCACTCTTTGGGGTTATGTCCACGGAGCTACTTGGGTGGACGATTCAGGATTGATCAAGAATGGTCAGGACCGTCCTGCTATGACTTGGTTGAGACAGTATATGGCTTCTGATGCGGCTAAGAACGCAAGAGCAAGATTCTGTGGAAAGGCTGCAGGTGGACCAAGTTTGGTTGTTTCTGCGTCGGCTTCAACTATTGAGTTGGGACAGTCTGTGACTATCTCTGGAGAGATGAGCAATGCAAATCAGATCACATATTCTGTCAACGGTTCTCAGATCGGTACTGGTTCGAAGGTCACTTTCACTCCGAAAGAGGCTGGTGAATTTAAGGTTGAGGTCTCAGCTACATCAAGCAAGGGCACAGCGAAGAATTCTGTGACTATCAAGGTTATTGAGGTTGGACCTTACGGTGGCACTGCAGCTGTGGTACCAGGAAAGATTCAGGCTGAAAACTATGATAATGGTTTCGCTGGAAAGGCATATAATGATTTGAGCGACGGTAATGTATGTGATAATTTCACTAACTACTATCGTTCTGATGATGTTGATATCAAGAAGACCGATGACGGTGTGGCTTTAGGACATTGCCAGAAAGGTGAGTGGATGAACTACACTATCAATGTCGAAGAGGATGGTGAGTATGATGTCGTATTGAGAGTCGGTACAGGAAATGATGACGGAGGAAAGATGACTATTTCTGTTGGAAACTCAGTTAAGGAGGTTGCAATAGATCGCACTGGTGAGTGGGGAACATTCGCTGATGTTAAGGTTGGAAAAATACAACTTTCTAAGGGAGAACAGGTGATGAAGCTTTCTATCGACAAAGATTGGATCGATATCGACTGGATCTCTTTTGACAGAGATAAAACAGGAGTGGCTGACTATGTAAATAATAACGTTATTTCTGTGATTCCTAACCCAGCATCTTCAAAGATTGAGATTATCGGTGCTGGCGACGACGTTAAGGCAGAGTTCGTGTCACTTGCTGGTTCTGTTGTGAAGGTCGCAAATGAGTCAGAGATTGCTCTTGACGATATTGCAAGCGGTGTCTATATGCTTCGAATCACAACTCCGAATGAGACAGTAGTTAAGAAGCTTGTGGTAAAGAAATAATTTATATTTATTACATTTTACCTTGGGGGCCGGTTCTTTTTTGGAGCCGGCTCTTTTTGTCGGTTGTCCTCTGTATTTTGTACTTTTTTTATGGCTGATAGTATAAAAATTATCATTTTTTTTCACGAACGTAAAATGTTAACTTATTTGATTTAAAAGCCAGAATGTGCCTAGGAAATGTGAAAAAATAATGCTCATAACTGACTGAAATATGAAAATTCCGTCAAAACAATATATTTTCCGTCAAAGTGAATGTAGACTAGGGAAAAAAAAGATAAATGATAAGTAATGGAAAAAAATAATAGATATGTTTGTGACCGAATCTAATACTAATCAAAAGAAAACGCCTATGAAAAAAATTTTATTCTCAATCGTGGCGTCGCTATTATTAATAGGTCAGGCGCAGGCACAATTAAACAAGAACACATGTAAATTCTTGGGAAATATCACAACACGTGGACAGATTCAGCCAAATGTTGGAGGCCTGAAGTATGAGGATTTATGGGATCAGCTTACGTGTGAGAATGAGTCCAAGTGGGGATCAATTGTTAACTGTAAGGTGAACAGTGCCCAAGAGGGTATCCAAAAATGGAACTGGAAGTCTTCTGATGCTCATTACAATTGGTGTAAGCAGAATGGAGTGTTGTTTAAGTTCCACTGTCTTCTTTGGACTAGCCAGTGGCCTTCATGTTTGGCAAATTGTTCCGCTTCTGAATTGAAGCAGCAGGTGGAATATTGGATGGATGCTGTCGCTATCAAATATCCAGATTTGGCAGTGCTTGATGTTGTCAATGAGGCTATAAGAGGACATGCGGAAGGAACAGAAAATGGTCACTCATGTGCTGATTTCAAGAAACTTTTGAGTCAGGCATTGGGCAACAGCACTAATCCATATGACTATAAGTGGATTGCCGAGGCATTCAAAATGGCTCGTAAGAGATTCCCTAAAGCGGTGTTGATCTATAACGACTACAACACTTTCACTTGGCAAAAAAATGATTTTGTCGACCTTGTCTCTTCTTTGGTACAGCAAGGTGCTCCAATCGATGCTTATGGACACCAGAGTCATGACTTGGATGACTATTACAAAAACAATCAGATTACTAACTTTGGTAACACTTTGAAGGAAATTCACAATAGCATCACTCAAAAAGCTGGTAAAGAATTGCAGTGCTATATCACTGAGTTTGATATTTCACAAGGTGATGAAAATACTTATGAAACAATCATGAAGAATACCTTCAAACCAATGTGGGAGGCTGAGTTCGTATCTGGTATCACTATTTGGGGATTTGTGAATGGCGCTACTTGGAGAGACAACACTGGTTTGGTGACTAGCTCTGGTGCAGATCGTAGCGGTATGAAGTGGCTTAAGCAATATATGGCATCTGATGAAGCTAAGAATGCTAAGGCTAAATTCTGTGGTAAGTCTGCAAGTGGACCAAGATTGTCGGTGTCTGCTTCTGAGTCTATAATTGAGTTGGGTAAGTCCGTTACTATCTCTGCTGAGATGGAGGGTGCAAATGATATCACTTATTCAGTTGGTGGTACTCAGATCGGTACTGGTTCAAAGGTTGAATGGACTCCAAATGAGGCTGGTGACTTTAAGGTGGAGGTTTCGGCAAAAGCAAATGGAGAGACTGTGACAAGCTCTGTGACTATCAAGGTTGTTGAGGTTGGTCCTTACGGTGGTACTGCCGCTGTTATCCCTGGCAAGATCGAGGCTGAGAACTATGATAATGGATTCGCTGGAAAAGCATTCAATGATTTGAGCGACGGTAATGTATGTGATGATTTCACTAACTTCTATCGTTCGGATGATGTTGATATCAAGGAAATTAAAGATGGTAGCGTGGTTTTAGGACATTGCCAAAAGGGTGAGTGGATGAACTACACAGTCAATGTTGAGGCTGATGGTGAGTATGATGTTGTCTTGAGAGTTGGTACTGGTAACTCTGATGGTGGAAAAATGACAGTCGCTATAGGAAACGTCACAAAGGAACTTTCTATCGACAAGACAGGAGAATGGGGTACATTCGCTGATGTTGAGGTTGGTAAAATGAAACTTACTAAGGGTGAGCAGGTAATGAAACTTTCTATCGACAAGGATTGGATTGATGTCGATTGGATTTCATTCAAGAAAGACCCTTCAAGTGTGGCAGACTTCGCTAACAACAATGTTATCACAGTTCTTCCTAATCCAGCGTCTTCAAAGATCGAGATCATCGGTGCAGGTGACGAGTTTAAGGCTGAGTTCATTTCATTGGCAGGTTCTGTAGTGAAGACTTCAAACGCGAAGGTGATTTCTCTTGAGGATGTTGCTAGTGGAGTATACATGCTTCGTATCACAACTCCAAGTGAGACTGTTGTTAAGAAGCTTGTTGTAAAGAAATAATTTTATATCTTATTACATTTTACCTTGAGAGTCGGTACAGCAATCTGTGCCGGCTCTTTTTTATAAAAAATAAGAGACGCGGATCCCCACGTCTCTATGCAATAATCTGATTTTTGAAATCTTCTATATTTCGTTTCCTTCGATCATATTCATGAATATTTTCACAATTCTGTTGCTTGGCTTTGTTGTGATAGCTGGTGTAGACTCGATGTCAATCTCTTCACACAATTTCTCTTCTGCAATTACGCAATGAGCACATTTATTACTGATGGATCCAAATACAGATGTGTATTCTTTCAATTTGCCGAATATACTATCTGTTGATACTCGTTTCTTCTTTCTGAGTTTGACTATATCTTCGTATTGAGGCAACTCCTTTTCTGCTTCATCTAACAGTTTCTCGAGTATTGATTCTATGTCTGGATTGTCTGTCTCGTATATTTCCTTTGCTATCTCCAGAGATCGTTTGTTAAGCGTCGCGATGTAGGCATCGTTCAGCTCGTTCACCAATTTTTTCACTTTCATCCATAATCTGGATGTGCGTGTACGTAGTGTGCCATACTCAATACCCAATATCTTGGCGACTTCTTTGTCGTCGAGTTCATCATCCGGCCAGGAATAGAATCCTTTGTAATGTTTGTAAGCATTACGAAAGAAAAGATACTTGTCTTCACTCGTCTCGTGCTGATAAAACCAAGCTATGGCAAAACCTACGTGCATAAGCGTTAGATCAATGGTCCGACTGTTTGATGAAGTTGATAATTGTTGACGGTACTCTGCCAGAGTTTCCTGCATCTCCCTCATAATCTTATTCTCTTCCAGCAGAAAATGTCTGAATGTCGTACGTAGCCATCCCGGTATGGCTTTCTCATCACGTATCTGCTGGAGATAGTACCCCCTCACGTCGCCCTGGACATGCTTGGGCTTTGCCTCATATAGATACAGATAGAAGTCCGACAGGTAATCATCAAATGTCTTGACTGCCGGAATCACTGAGTCTGTGAAGAAAACCTGCCGATAGCAGCTTTCGAGCAAACCTCTATGGTCTACCATCAGCAGGTTGTAGATCTTTTGTTTCATCTGTTTTTTTATTTGTCTGTATCTTCGAAATAAGAATCTTCGCAAGCTATCTCTTTTCTTGCTTCTATCGCAAAGGCTTTGCCTAATCCGAGGAAACTCGCAGTTTTTTCAAAGAAACGTTCTCTGCTTTTCCTTTCGCGTCTGAACATCTCCTTTGTTCCTTCTTCGTCTTGCTCGAAATTCAACGCATTGCTGATATTCATTGTTTTTGCCACTTTCACAGCATCCTGGTTAGCTCCAATGTAGGTGAACAGCCAACCTTTCTGCTTCAACTCGTCGATCAATGCAGCAATGGCTTTGCCTGAGTATTCACGGCTGCTGTTCTCCTCTCCGTCTGTGATGATGGTTACAAGCACGCTGTCGTTGTCTGTCACCTCTTTCCTTATGCTGCTGATGCCGAATCCGATAGCGTCATAAAGAGGTGTCGAACCACCGGGATTGTATTCGTTTTCTTTAAGATCCTCAACATCTTTGATGGAAACCTTGTCTCTCAACAAACGGATGTTGAATGACTCAAACGGCACAATGCTTATCAACTGCTCCTGCTCCGGATATTTCTCCTGAGCCTTACGGATTGTCTGCAACGTCTCGTTCAATCCGCTCAACGCCTGACGCTTGATGCATGACATGCTTCCACTCTCATCTAGAATAATCAAATTAAAAACCTTTGTTTTCATAGCTCTTCGTATTTATTGGTTAAACTTTTATTAGAAGTAGGCGAAAAACATAGGTTGTTACAAATTTACTTAAATTTTTTTGCAAAAAAAAAGACATCCCCATTTCTGAAGATGCCTTTCTGACTTTTTTATGTGGTTGTTATTTCTTGATTATTAGTTGGGTAAGAATTCTTTTTCCGTCCAATCCGCTCACCACAACAATGTAGTTGCCCTTTGCAAGGTCGCTCACATTATATGTGCACTCGTCTTCGAAGTGTTTGCAGAGAACACCAGTAGGAGTGTAGATGTCTACAATCGTAGCCTCTCCTGTGGATGTCTCGATGTGGAATTCGTTTTCTATTAAAGTTGGTGTCAAAACACAATCTTTGAATAGAATGTTGTCGACGGAAGTAGGCGTGTATACGTATTCAAGCCCCCACAACTGCTCATCCTGATTGTTGGATGAATAGAGCACTATATTTGCATTGTCCTGTTTTGATGCGTTTTCCACAGAAAGCACCTTGCTTCCGCTGTAGTCGCTCTTGTTGGAAATTGAAAACCAATCGTTAGCCTTTTTGAACGACCACTTTTGGCTCGGATTGTCGTATTCACTCTTCTCCTCCTGGCTGATTTTTGTGCCGTCGTTGTTGACATATTTGTTAGACAGCATAAACTTAGAGTCATCATTCTGTAAGAAATAGAATCCGTCAGTCTCTTTTAGACGGAACAACTGCTTTTTGTCATTCTCGTCTCTCTTGACCTGCTTCAAATCTGAACCATTCTCTATGCTCATCACCTTTCCACTTTTTTTGTTTACGATACGGTAAACGTCTCCTTGGGTGATTTCCTGAACAAGAGTAGGGTATGCGACAGGATCTTCCTGCTGTTGCTGCTGGTTGTTTTGGTTCTCGTTATTGTTCTGGTTGTTCTGATTCTCGTTATTGTTCTGATTCTCGTTATTGTTCTGATTGTTCTGGTTCTCGTTATTGTTTTGATTGTTATGGTTCTCGTTATTGTTTTGATTGTTATTCTGACCATTACAAGCTTCGAAAGGAATCTTGTTTGCAGAGATTAATCCTTTGATTAATTGTCCACATTCACTTACATTATTCCAGTTTTTTGAATTGCAGGAACCGGGCACAAGGGTTGCTGACACTTCTCCCTTGTCTGAATAACTCCAGCAGATCCAGCTTATTTTTCTTTCGTTAAGCCAGTTGATCCATGTCTTTGTCTCGTCTGGACTGTAATTAGCGTCGCCACTGGCATGGCTAGTTCCGAATTCCGTCACAAAGATAGGGGCATTGTTGTTGAGTGCAGACTGGGCCTTGCTTCTCAACTCACCTCTGTGTGATCCTGCGTAGAAATGCAGAGTGTACATGATGTTTGTGCCGCTGACTTTATCCGAACTTGCTATATCGACATCTTGGCTCCATGTAGGTGTGCCGATGATAATTACTGTGTTGTCATTGTTGTCGCGGATGGCTTTGACCACGTCAGTAGCATAGTTTTTGACGTCGCTCCAGTTTACACCGTTTGGCTCATTGCAGATTTCGTAAAGTACATGGGCTTTCTTTCCATGTTTCTGCGACATGTATTTCCAGAAGTCTATAGCGTCACTTTTGTGAGCGTTGGGATTTCCTGGATTCAACACGTGCCAGTCGATAAGACAATAGATACCTCTTTGTCCGCAGTAGTCCACATATTGGTCGATCCATTGTCTCCAGCCGCTGGGATTCGTGACATATCCTTTTTCCTCCACATACATGGCAAGACGGAAGATGGATATTCCCCAGTCTTTTACAAGGACATCCAATGATTCTTCAGAGTAGCAGTTGCGAAACCATTGCGGTCCGTGTGTGCTCATTCCTCGAAGCTGGATGGGGTTGCCGCATTCGTTCACAAGTTGAGTTCCAGATACTTTTAATTTTCCGTTAAGTGCGACTGGAGAGTTTGCCGGATAGTTTTGTGCATTGATGCTAGAGCTGAATAATCCTATTGCTAAAGCACAAAGAATCCAATTAGATAAAAATTTAAGCATAGTTGTTTGTTTTTGATTCTTCAATTTTGTCTCTGAATCAGGTATTGCAATGCCTGGTTCCTGAGTCGTTTATATTATTAGTTGTATGGTTAGTTTTGTCTAGTTGTGTTGCAAATGTGTGAAATTTGCGTTTCAAATGTATAAAAAATATTTAGTTTTGACTTAAAAATGGCAGATAATTCCCAAAAAACAGCAGATTTTTTGTTGATTCCTCTCGGCTTTATGCAAAAAAACATGTGTGTTTAATTTAGAAATAAAAAAAGCGTAGCCGAGAATTTCGGCTACGCTTGTAAGAGAATGTTTTTTGTCTCTTTTATCTGTTGACTACAGGACGGATAGGTAAATGCTTATTGCGTTCTGCAAAATCATTTGTCCAGTCATCTATTAATACAGGATTGAAGATATGGAATGTATATGATTGTGAGTTATTAGATGGAGGGTATATAGAAGACGACCAAGCTGAACATCCATTATCATCTGTACTTGGAACATACATTATGTGTCCATTTCTTCCTGTCACTTTACAGCAAAGAGTTCCTTTGTAAGTTACAAATTCGGTCTCACAATTTGCAAGGAGTTCCTCACATTCTTCATGGGTAGGCATTCTCCATTGACCACCCCAATTCTTAGTTGCTGCGTCATGATTTGGTAAAAGAGTACCTGTTGAATCAGTTACACCATATTCTATCAGTCTTTCAAGTGGAACCTCTATCCACCCAGTTCCTTCTTCAGGTCCGGCAGAAGTATGCCCCCATAGATATTGGGTTCCGACATTTTGCACTGAATCTGCACCTATATTTTGAGTTGCCCACAATGTTCCGCTAGGAAGACCTAAGTCAACATACGAATGACCATTGATAATTGTGTCGTTAGGATCAATAAATGGACGGTCGTCTGCTCTTTTGCGTACCGGTCTGATAGAAATGCCTTGGTTTACTGATCGAGAGCCAGTATTTACTCTTTCCTGCGACAAGTATAAATCTGTTGCAAAACTTCCTTTACTTGTTGCTGTCATATAGTAACCTCTAGTTCCGATCATGACGTCTTCATTGTCTCTTTTCATTCCTGCACAAGGCAAGAATATACTTTTTCTATTATCGGTTTTAGAAGTGAATTTAATACCACAGAATCCATAATAAGGATAAATATCTTCTGGAATCCATACATAATCACAGTATCGAAGTAATTCATCAACTTCTTCTTCTGTTGGAGTTCTCCATTCCTCTCCCCATAGAACGGTAGCAGCATCATATTCAGAAGTTAGATTGAAGTATTGGTCGATCACATCTAGGGTTTTCAAAGTAGCAATGTCCTTATTATTCCATTTGCCTGATGTTTGTCCGTAAGTGGACTTTGGACCTGTTTCTCCCCAGCAGATGTAATATCCATAATCCGATGGCTTTTTTGCTCCTACGTTGCACGTCGCCCAAAGAGTTCCTGATGGCAACCCTAAATCCACATATTCGTGTATGAAAAGTGATGTGTCAATAGGAACCATTGATAAGACTCTTTTCAATGAATCAACTTCTTTTCTCAATTGGTCAATGCTATTTGCCAAATCATTGAATCCGTAGATCCTAGCTCCGTTTAGGCTGTCGAATGTCAAGCTGTCGACGATGTTTTCAGGGTAGCTCGCTCCACTACCGTCTTTCAAGATCACATAAAACTGACTTTGTGCCATCATGGTTATGCTTGTCATAACCATGGCGAAAAACATTAGTAATTTCTTCATTTTTTCGTGTGTTTATTTCTTTAAGAATTTTACTTTTTTACCTTCTACGACGAGGATGTATGTGCCTTTCTCTAATTTGCTTACATCCACTTTTGTCCCTTTTGTTTTCAAAACTTCTATTCCCTGCATATTCACAACAGAAACTTCAGTGTTGTCCTCAATGCCTGAGATCATGAGATATTCGCTTACTGGATTAGGATATGTCATGATAAAGTAGGGTGATGCGACATCTTCTGAAGAGCCTGGCTCACTGCTTTCTCCGAATTTGACCGTTGGATAGGATTTCACTCCGTCTTTCTGTGGGGCAATTTTGATGCTCCTTACATCCCCGATCCTGAATTCATCTTTGTCGCCATCCGCAGTGATGCCGTAGATGGAACCGGCGTGGACTTGCCCAAATGCTAGCACACATGTCGCAAGAAATACAAATGATTTTTTCTTCATAATCAATTTTAACAACTATTGTAAAAAGTAATGGAATCAAATATCTTGATTTGTGATTCCGTTTGTTTCATAATCAAATGCAAATGTAATGCTTTTGTATCAAATAAGATATAACTTATTTGTATTTTTACTGATTTTATGAAAATGCTCGAGGATGGATTTTATAGGCGGTCCAAAAGTAAGAGTGGAAAAATAAATGCCGAGAGAAGGAAAAATCTGAGATAGTTTTTTATATTTTTGTCGTTGCTCGGCTAAGACGGTGCTGAGATTTATACTTTTTTGAAAATATATTTTATGGGATACTGCATCACAAAACCATACGATGAGAGGTTGGGTACGGAACAAGGGTATTCAATCACCAATGCTTTTTATGCCACTGATTTCAGAACAGACAGGAATGGAGTGTGTTATGTCGGCGAACATGAGCTTCCAGCAATCGCGTCTACTTCAGAATCAAAGATGGATTATGCCACTCGTCTGACAAATTTCGACGGGGGAAGTGTGGACGACGGTGTTGTGTTCCTAGAATTATACAGATGCAGAGACGTGAAGATTTCTCCTTCCGTCCATTTCCTATATATGAAAGATTGTGCGGATATTGAGGTTCCGGAGTCGGTGCTTGTTGTCTCTACAGATAATTGCCGCAATATCTCACTTCCTAAAAGCAAATATGATTCTTCGTGTTTCAATCCGAAGTCGGACAACGTGCATACGAATGTATCTAAGAAATGTTATGAGGCTTTGATGAGTAAGATAGATGAACTTTCTCTGACACTGAATCCGACAGAGAAGATTGATTTGGGCAAACCATCTGATCTTGTTAGGGTTGCTGTAGAATTTAGGAATGAACTGTTGTTCAGAGATTGGATCACTCCGTCTTTGATATCAAAGGAAAAGGCGGATCAGATAATCGCGGAGGCTAGGGCAGAGGAGCGTCAGAGACGTAAGAAAAAGATACTGAAACCGTTCAAGATCGGTTGCACAGTGATTGCTATACTGGCAGTGTTGGGCACATTGTTGGCAGGCTCTGCCTTGTGGGCAATGTTTGGAATTTAGAACCTACCATTTGTCAATAGTTATAAGCCAATAGCCAACGTCATCATTTATAATATTCGTATTCAATGATGCTTCCGAAGTAGAAAATTCTGTCGAATCCCACATAGATGTTTGTTTCGATGGCATTGCCGGCATTGTCGAATTTGCTTACCGCAATTCTTCCTAATTCGCCGTCTGGATCATAACGTAAGGATACGGAGGTTTTTCCTTTGTCGTCTATTATATAAACATCTCTCTGCATCAACTCATTGTTTGATACCGTATGGATTGATTCGATTTTCTTCCCTTCGTCATTGTATTTGTTTGTCAAGTGGCTGCACATCTTCTTGTCTGAGTCGAAAATGGTTTCTTCTACGCATTTTTTCTTGTCGTTGTATTTGTAGACGGTGCTGTAGCTCAATTTTCCTGCAGAATTATATTCCTCTATTTCGACTAGATTCCCATTTTCATCGTATTTATTTATGAATTTTCTGTTTTCCCATCTGGTGGGTGAATCAGAGTGTTTCTCCTCTGTGAGATTTCCTTTGTCGTCGTATCTATAAATCGTCTTTTCTAGCAGACTGTCGTTGACAAAGTGGATCTCTTCGATTATTTTTCCGTTTTGATCATATTTGTTGACGGTTCTCCAACAATAATTTACACCGTAAATAAAGTCTTCATCCTCAATCTTGATTCGGTTTTTGTCGTATAAAGTTTTTTCGATCAGCTTCTTATAGTTGTCGTATTCTAATCTCTCTATATAATTCTTCTTGCGTTTGTATTTGTATACTAATCTCGACGACAACTCACCGTCCTTTTCATCATATTCGTTGTAATGCTCTTCCACTAAACGGTTTCCATTCTTGTCGTATTGGATTTTTCTGCGTATGAATGATTTTTCCAATGCTCCAGCATTTTCCTTCACATTATATGTACGTACCTCCTTCACTTTCCCTTTCAGTCCATCCTCCTCCCAATCAGTTTTTCCTTTTGCCTGTGCGACGGTGCAGAACATGCACAACACTATCAAAGACAGTGCGGAAAATATGTACTTTAAGGACGACTTCATATCTCTATAACCAATTTTTACGCTAAAATAATAAAAAATGGTGAAGGTGAATCAATTTTTTGCATCTCTGTGTTTTCTCTACGTCAATGTGTCATTTATAATATTCGTATTCTATGATGCTTCCGAAATTGAATTCGAAATTGAATTTATTATAATAAAAATAAATATTTTCAATTATGTTCCCTTGGGGGTCAAATTTATTTACTGCTTTTGATATATATTCTCCACTTATTTGTGTAAAATCTCGTCCGTTCCAAATATTTGTTTCATATTTTATTGATTCAATACAATTGCCATTTTCATCGTATTTTATACTGTCTTTTGAGATTATTTTCTCATTAGAATCGTATACTGTTTCTTCTATTATTTCTCCTTTTTCATCATATTTATATGTTGTCTTTTGGTATAATGAATCATTACGGCCGAATAGACATTCCTCAACACAATTGTTTTTGTCGTCGTAGGTGTAAATATTTTTACTTTCTAATTTTCCATTGTGGTCATATCTTGTTCCTTCAATACAATTCCCATTGTCGTCGTATTTGTTTACGAATTTTCTGTTTTCCCATCTGAGCCAAGAATCGGTGTTCTCCTCTGTAAGGTTTCCTTTTTCATCATATTTGTAAATGTTTTTCTCTCGTAAACTGTCGTTTGCGAATCGTATTTTCTCGATGATATTTCCATTTTTATCATATTTATATTTGCTCACTTCATTTTCAATATATTTATCGTCAATATCATAAGAAAAAATAGTTTCTTCTAATTTAAGATTTTTACCGTCCCTTAGTTTTATGTATATTGTCTTTTCTAACAATAAAGTATCGTTTGTGTCATATCTATATTTGTATTTATATTTGAATAAACGGTCTTTCTTGCTCTTGTATTTATATATATATGTTATTGGTTCTTTTTTTTCGTCATTCTCGTTGTAGTGCTCTTCTTCCAGACGGTTCCCTTTTTTATCATATTTGATTTTATGACGGATGAAAGCTTTCTCTATTCCTGAGGTCGTTTCATGGACGTTATATACACGCATTTCCTTTACTTCCCCTTTAACTTCATCCTTCTCCCAGTCGGTTTCCCCTTTTGCTTGGATGCTGACTACAAATATAGAGATGATTAGTGTAAGAATATATTTGATTGTCATCTTCATATCATTTTGAATTACAGGATAAAAATAATGAAAAGACGCGATTATTCACATTTTTTTCAATTTTTTACCATCGTCTATCGTCAACCGTCTTTCGTCCATCGTAAAAAAATAACGAGGTTGTATCGCAAGACACAACCTCGTTGTTTATTATGAAAAGTAATTGATTACTTTACGTTGCCAACCTTGATAAGGTACTCTGCGATCTGAACAGCGTTCAATGCGGCACCCTTCTTGATCTGGTCGCCTACCAACCAGAATGTCAAACCGTTCTCGTTTGCAAGATCCTTACGTACACGTCCTACGTATACATCATCCTTACCTGCTAGGAACAATGGCATTGGGTAAACCTTGTTTGCTGGATCGTCCATTAGCTGAACTCCCTCTGCTGATGCGATTGCCTTCTTTGCTGTCTCAACATCGATTGGCTTCTCTGTCTCAATCCATACAGCCTCTGAGTGAGAACGAAGTGATGGTACACGTACACACATTGCCGAGCATGCTGCGTCTGTATGCATGATCTTACGTGTCTCGTTGAACATCTTCATCTCCTCCTTAGTGTATCCGTTGTCCTGGAACACGTCAATCTGAGGAATCACGTTGTATGCTAGCTGGTATGCAAACTTGTTTACTGTAACTGGTTTGCCGTCAAGCACCTCTCTGTACTGCTGCTCAAGCTCTGCCATCGCTGCCGCACCTGCTCCTGACGCTGCCTGGTAAGAAGCAATGTGGATTCTCTTGATGTGGCTCAACTTCTCAAGTGGCTGAAGCACAACAACCATCATGATAGTTGTACAGTTAGGGTTTGCGATGATACCTTTGGGACGTACTAGCGCATCCTCTGCATTGCACTCTGGCACTACCAATGGAACGTCGTTGTCCATACGGAATGCACTTGAGTTATCGATCATTACAGCACCAAACTTTGTGATGTCTGCTGCGTACTCTTTTGAAACACCTGCTCCTGCTGATGTGAAAGCAATATCTACACCCTTGAAGTCGTCACCGTGCTTTAGAAGCTGTACGGTGTACTCCTTGCCTTTGTAAGTATATTTCTGACCGGCGCTTCTTTCTGATCCGAATAGCACCAACTCATCCATTGGAAAATTTCTCTCAGCCAATACTTTTAGGAACTCCTGTCCTACAGCTCCACTGGCTCCAACGATTGCAACTTTCATTTTTTATTCTTTAATTATAAACTTTTTCTTATATTTGCAGGCGGATTAGCCTTTGGGGTGCAAAATTAGTAAAATTTGTATAATATGGATTTATTTATCGGTTTAATTTGTTGTTTTGTCCTGCATTTTGCAGATATGGAATGGAAAAATGTTTGGTCGGGCGACACTGCTTCTTTTTCTGTTGAAGATCAATCGTTAAGACTTAATGCTGAGAAGACGGTATCTTCTTCGTATATCTCCACAAAATCAGACGCTATCATTTCTGCCACGTGGCATTTGTGTGGAAGAATGGAGCTGAATCCTTCGTCTTCCAACTATCTTGCGGTCTATCTGGCTTCATCTTCTGCTGATGCCGCCGATTCCACTCTTTCCGGCTACTATCTTTTGCTTGGAAAATCGAACGACGAGATTGCATTGTGGAAATCTATGGGAGGAACACAAAAAAAATTGGGTGCGTCGGCGAAGAAAAGATTGAATTTCAGTGAGGTGCGGTATGATATTGTCGTGCAGACGGACAGTGATGGCAATTGGACGGTGAAAAGTAAAATTAATGATGAGGAGGATTATTCCGTCGACTTTATCGCTTATGATAATGAAATTGAGACCTCTTCATATTTTATTCTGAATCCGCATTTCTCCAAAACTCGCACTAAAAATTTTGTGTTCGATTCAATCTCAATCAAATCGGATTTCGTTGACAATGATCCCCCGTATGTGTCGGGCGTTGAGCGGAACGACTCAATTCTCACAGTGTTGTGGAGTGAGAAGATAAATGTTGGAAGCCTTTCCGTCGCACCTGATGATGCTTTTGAATTTTTGGATGGAGATGAGAGAAGATCGCAATTCAGCATCGTGAAGACGGAATTGTCTGGCGAGTATGAGATTTCAGTTTCCGCTTGCGATATCCGTGGCAATTGCTCTTCTGACACGACTTTGAAAATTTATTTTTCAGATGATGCGAAGAGGGGAGATTTGATTTTGAATGAGATTCTATTTGATGTGGCGACGGGAGAAAGTGAATTTGTGGAGCTATATAATATGAGTGAGAAGTGGATTTCTGCTAAATCATTGTCGATTGCGACACGAAAAGCAAACGGAAATCTCAATTATATCACTCCGTTATCAAGCGACGTGAATGATGCCATTCCTCCGCATACATATATAATATTGAGCAGGAATGTTGAAAATGTTTGTGCAAAATATGGGTGTGACGACGGTGCTGTCTTATTCAATTTGCCCAAAATGGCTGCTTTGAGCAACAGTGGAGGAAATGTCGTGTTGCTCGACAAAAAGGATAATGTATTGGATGAGTTTGTATATGATCCGAAGACGCACAGCCAATTTTCAGCTGTCGACAAGGGTAGGAGTTTGGAGAGAGTGTCATTCGATGGTGATGAGTGGGCTTCTGCTTCAGACGAATGTGGAGGGGCAACACCGGGACGGAAAAATTCAGCGTCGTCATCAAAAGCGGATGAAATACTTTGCACTCAAAGCTTTATTACATCCGATTATCCTGAGATAATTATAACATATTCATTTTCGAAACCTAATTTCAAAGGAACCTTGTCTTGTTATGACAGATTTGGCAGGCAGATATGCACATTGTTTGAATATCAATTGCTTGACAGGGAAGGTGTTTACAAGTGGGATGGGACGGACGGCGATGGCGAAATGTTGACGACGGGAATATATGTCCTGCTGTTTGAGGCTGTTTCGGAAAGCGGAGAGAGAATAAAAAAGAAACTTGTCTGTACGATTGGTGAAAGATGAGAAATAAAAAGGTGTCGTTTAAAAAGCGAAATAACCTCGTCGTCACGACGAAGTTACTTCTATGAATGTTATTGTTTAGTCCTTAAAGTTTGAATCTTTCCCAGTTCTAATTCTTTCTTCTGTCAAGAAGATTTTCCATGGAATAAGAACCTTTTAGTTTCACTTTGTGTAAACTTGAAAAGATTAATGCTAAATTTTGCCGCAGGAAAAACTAAATCAATAGTACGGCATCTGGATTTAATATACAAACTAAGCATTATCGCTTGTATTTCTGTATATTTTAAAACAAATATTTATATGTTATAACAGTATTAAATCCTTCTTGTTTTACTTCCTTCTGCAAATGTAGACATTTTTTCTATACTGCAAAGTAAAATATGAAGAAAAATGAAGTTTTTCTCCAAAATGGTGTATTTTTTAGTACTTATAGTTGAATTGTTTGGTATTTTTGTCTCTAGAGGGGCATTTCTGTCTGTTAAAAATAGTTAAAATCATTGTGCAGAAAGGCAGAATAACAAGTAGTATGGGAAATAGTGAGCATGAAGTGAAGAATGTAAAAGGTATAACGTTTTAACCCCACCACATCTGCGAGTCCGTCAGACCGAGCATTATATATGTGCTCGTCTTCAGCTATCATTGTAGAGGAGAGAAATGTCCAATATCTATCAAACATGAGTCCAAAACAATCCTTAACGATATAACCCAATTCAAATTAAGACAGTTTCTTAACAATTCATATGAATAATTGGAACAATTTTTTTTGTTAAAAAATCGAGAAAAAGTTTGCAGAAACAAAAAAATGCACTACATTTGCACTCGCAATTGAGAGATCGCAAAATGGTGTGGTAGTTCAGCTGGTTAGAATACATGCCTGTCACGCATGGGGTCGCGGGTTCGAGTCCCGTCCATACCGCCACTAACAAATAAAGGGGTTCGATAAAGGACTCCTTTTTTTTCTATTCAAAATATGGAAGAAAAACATGTTTTTGTCGCAATCGGGATATTTATGGTCTTGGCTGTATTGACATTTTTTGTTATGATAACGTATTTAGTATCAAGACTTGTTTTGCCGATGATTAATGGCCGTAGAAATGGATATATTCTATTGTCTGTGTTTTACATAATTTTGGCATTTGGAGTATCAAAATGTATGCTGTTTGCGTATGCGTTGATTTTTAAATCTTTGGGATAAAGAAATATATTGTTTAATCACGTAAAAAGAACGAAGAGACAAAATTTATTTTTTTGTTTCACATGTGGTGTATGTCAATAAAGAGACCGCTATTGTATTATTTAGATATGTTAAGACTCCTTGATTAAATACTAATTTCCAATTTTTCATTTAAATTTTAGCATTTATTTCTATCTTTGCACTCAAATTTTAAAATACTTCCTGATGAAAGAAATGGAATTGAAATATGGTTGTAATCCCAACCAGAAACCTTCCCGCATTTTTATGGAGGAGGGAGAGTTGCCAATCGAGGTGTTGTGTGGCCGTCCTGGCTATATCAATCTGCTTGATGCATTCAACTCTTGGCAACTTGTCACAGAACTAAAGGCAGCTACGGGTCTTCCTGCCGCAGCGTCGTTCAAACATGTAAGTCCAGCTGGTGCGGCTGTCGCTGTTCCTATGTCGGACACATTGAAGAAAATATATTTCGTAGACGATAAGGAGCTTAGTCCGTTGGCTACTGCATACGCTCGTGCTCGTGGTGCTGACCGTATGTCTTCATTCGGAGATTTCATCGCATTGTCTGACACTTGTGATAAGCAGACTGCTGATTTGATAGCTCGTGAGGTGAGCGACGGTGTGATTGCTCCAGACTATACTCCAGAGGCCCTTGAAATTTTGAAGGCTAAACGTAAGGGCACTTACTGCATTATCAAGATGGACACAAACTACCGTCCTAATCCAATTGAGAGAAAGCAAGTGTTTGGTGTGACTTTTGAGCAGGGTAGAAATGAGTTGAAAATCGACGAGTCGTTGTTCAAGGAGTTCCCTACAAAGTTGAAGTCATTCCCTGAATCAGCTAAGCGTGACCTTTTGATCGCTCTTATCACTCTTAAATACACTCAGTCGAACTCGGTTTGCTATGCCAAGGATGGACAGGCAATCGGAATCGGAGCAGGTCAGCAGAGCCGTATCCACTGTACTCGCCTTGCTGGAAATAAGGCTGATATCTGGTATCTTCGCCAGAATCCAAAGGTGATGGCTCTTCCATTCAAGCCTGGAATCAAACGTGCTGATCGTGACAATACAATCGATGTCTATATCTCGGATGATTATATGGATGTCCTTGCCGACGGTGTTTGGGAGAACTTCTTCACAGAGAAGCCAGAGCCAATCACACGAGAGGAGAAGCGTGCATGGCTAGACACTATGACAGATGTTGCTCTCGGTTCGGATGCATTCTTCCCATTTGGAGATAATATCGAAAGAGCAAACAAGAGTGGTGTTAAGTATATCGCTCAGCCAGGAGGCTCAGTGCGTGACGATAATGTTATAGAGTGTTGTGACCGTCTAGGAATTACAATGACATTTACAGGAATTCGTCTGTTCCACCATTAATTAAGGATTTTTTTTCCACAGTATAAAAGGGCAGGGGAGCAATCTCTTGCCTTTTGTATTTTTATGCGATGACATGGCAGAATATTCTATATATGTATAAAAAAGTTAAAATGGACGGTGCTCTTGGAAAAATTGCATGTCGAATTTTTGACTTTTTTGCTTAAATATGTACTTTTGAGAAATTTTTAGACATAGTGCGATTTTTTGCATTATAAATAAGTAATATGGGACTTTTTAAGGGAATAAAAAATCTGTTGTTTGAGGAAGTCGATGAACATGGACGTCCAATAAAGCGTGAGGAGAAAAAAACAGCTCCTGCGGCAGAACCTGCGAACTCTGCTTCGACTCAGGAAATGCCAACGGAAGATGCAAAATCTGATTCACGTGCAGCGTCTATGGGAACCGAATTTAAGGCGAATGATAATTCGGAAATCTCAGAGATTGACGAAGGTGTGTTGGATAATATAATTGCGATGCTCGATGAAAAGAATCTTCCTGGTCCGGATTATCTAGAATTGAAAAAAGCAGCTAACGATGAGGTGCTTCTGCAAAGTATTCCTGACGAGAAAATGCGTTTTTCTGTGAGTTACGCTACGTTGAAAGCAGCGTCGCCTTCATTATCAAAAAAGCAAATTTTGCAGAGTATACTTACGTATATCCAATATATAGAAGACGAGAGGGAGCGGGGCACAGAGCAATTCAACAAACTTTGGCAGGATCAGGTTGTCGCTCGTGAGGAGGCAATAGAGAAAGCCAAAGCTGAAATTGCTGAGTTGGAGGCAAAATTGGAAAAACTGAAAACATTCGCACAGGAACAGGAAGGTCAGGTTGTGGCTGTCAAGGCAGACTGTGGAAGGAAGAAGAAGGAGTTTAACGCTACCGTCGACTATATGATCGGAAAATTGAGAATGGACGGAGCTAAACTAGAAGATGCATTGAAAGATTAATAGAAAATATAAGATAAAAATATGGAATTTAATAATTTACCATCAATGAACGAGGAGCATAAGGTATCTCCTTGGGAAAAACCAGGTGGCACATTAGGAAAAATTGTTGCGGCCGTAGCTGCTGTAGGAGGTTGTATGCTATTGTATTCGGTTCTTCCGTTTTTGATTACATTAGCGTCGAATATTATCACTTTGGCTGCATTGGTCGGTGTGATTGCAGGACTCGGATTCTTATTGACTAACAAAAAGTTTCAAGAACTATGCTCAAACGCATATTTCATGTTGATGAGAAAACTAACAGGTCTGATCATCGAGATCGATCCAATTGCCATTGTGCGCAAGAAGATTCTTGAGATGAAGAAAAAGATCCAGGAAATCCAGAAGCACATGGGCACAATGCGAGGATTGATGATGCAGTCGGAAAAAGAGCTTGCCGCTAAGAAAGAGGAGCTGATGACAAACTTCCGTCGTCTTGAGGTCTACAATAAACAGGGAGACAAAGGAAGTGCTGCTGTCGCAGAGCGTCAGATCGTCCGTTTGAAGGAAGCTGTAGAACGTCGTACAGCAAGACTTGAAGAGTCGAAGAAATGGTATGCCATCTTGCAGCAGTTGAAGCGTGCTGCCGATCTTACTGTGGAGGATACAGAGAATGAAGTGAAGGAGAGAGAGGACGAGTACCGCTCGATAAAGGAGCAGCATAAGGCATTTTCGTCTATGATGTCTATTTTGAAGGGCGATCCAGATCAGATGGAAACATTCACTCGTGCGATGGATTATATGGCAGATGATATTTCTCAGCGTTTGGGAGAGATGACAACAGTCATCGAGGAGACGGGAGGAATCTTGAGTCAGATCAACGTAGACAACGCTGTGGCGTCTGCACGTGCAGATGAATTGTTGAAGCGTTATGAAACATATGGAATTGACGGATTGTTTAGCTCTTCAAAGAAAGAGTCAGCGTCGTCATCAAAGTTTGGAACGTCAGCGTCTGATGCGGTTTTCTCAGAAGGACCAGAGCCAGAGAAGGCAAGCAGTTCATCTAGCTCGTCTTCATCTGAACGAAGATATTTTTAATTGTCAATTAGTTAAAGATTAGATTATGAGTTCAAGATTAAAGCCAGGAGTAAGATATTTCCTAGTCATATTATTTGCCATAGGTTTTGGTGCATTGATGTATGTGTTGAACCAGAACGGTGTAGACAAACAACTGATGTCATTGTCGGAGGTGTTTGATGCAGTAAAGTCATTGATAGGAAAATAATGATACATTTGAAGGCAATCTTATAAAAGACGCGAGAAATCGCGTCTTTTTTTGTTTTTTCCCGTAGCGCCGCAGGTGCGACATCCCCTAGCGTAGGGTTTCAACCCAACGCGACGTGACGTTACGCGATAGAATGTCTACGCAATATAAATGCAAAATTTGGAATCTCCCAGTGCCGAAGGCACGACACAACCCAGCGTAGGGCGTGAGCCCTACGCGATAAACACCCCAACCTAGGGTGCGAGCCCTAGGGATTAAATATCAGCGTTTTATGAACAT